>NZ_JANFNH010000019.1 GCF_024436055.1 Streptantibioticus rubrisoli
TCTTGATCTCGTCGAACATCAGCGCCGTGCCCACCGTCCGAAACGCGGCGAGGGCCTCCGCCTCCGGCAGCTCAAGAGTCCCGGGCCACCGACGCAGCACCGCTGCGGCAATCTCCTCGATGTACGCGCCGCTGTAGCCGTCCTCGGGCCCCGGCCAGCTGTGCGCCGCGGCGAACAGCGAGCGGGCGAAGCGGTCGATCTGCACCCCGGCATCGTTGAAGTAGTACTCCCGCGACACATCCGCACCCGCGGCCTCGAGCAGCCGAGCAAGCACGTCACCCACCACCGCCCACCGGGCCCCTCCGATGTGCACCGGCCCGGTGGGATTCGCCGAGACGAACTCCAAATTCAACCGAAGGCCGCCGAGCCGGTCCGTACGGCCATAGGCGTCACCGGCCAGGACGATGTCGCGCGCCAGGGTGCCTATCGCCGAGTTTTCCAGCGTGATGTTGAGGAATCCGGGTCCCGCGACTTCGGCCTTAGCGACTCCGTCGGCCGCGCTCACCAGTGGGGCCAGCACTTCGGCAACGGCACGGGCGGACAGACCGGCGGACTTGGAGAGTTGCATCGCAACGTTCGTCGAGTAGTCGCCATGGCGACGGTGGCGAGGGCGCTCCACACGGATCTCCTCGGGCACCTCTGCCGAGATGCGTCCGGACTGGATGGCCAGGTGAACGCCGTCGGAGATGACGGCCGCGAGATCTGCTGGAGTCACGGCCGCGACGCTACCGGGGCGGACATCATCGCAGACACCGATTAATTGGGCGGAGCCTCAGCCTCCCCGCACCACCCCATCGCCCACGGCGATCCCCTCCTCGACGCGGGCGGCCGCCCCAGTGCGCAGCAGGGCCGCCGACTCGGGCGGACGCGGCGGCGCCGTATGCGGGCGACGTCGCCGATGGCGGCGAGCGCGGCGGAGCCGAAACCGGCAAGGCACACGCCACGGACGCGTACGCGGCGCGCCATGAACCCCCCCGAAACGGTACGGATCCGCAGTCGGTAACACGGACGACAGCACTCGCCGCTGAGTCAGAAGAACGCCTCGCCGAGGCAACAGGCCAGGTCGGTCCCCCTCCCAGACCGCAGCCGGTCACGACCGACCCTTCCAACTGCCGCCGTTCCACCACCGTCTGTTTCACGGAACCGCGGTCAGATCCTTGAAAATCTCCTGCCCGCTCTTCGTCCTAGTTGGTTGCGAACTCAACAGGGGATTGTCCAACTCATAGACGGCGTGTACCGACAACCGCACCACCATGCCACTGTGGCTGGTCTCGCGGCGTGGAAGCAATCCTGGTCAGCGCGTGCCTGCGTGGGGTGCCGTGCTCGAAGAGTGCCACACCGCACTGATCGCCCGGGCTCTCCTACCTCTCGGTCACCCCGACGATCCGCGCCTCACAGTGCGACCCCCGCAATTCAGGGCCCTCACGTGCCGCCCGCCGTACCGGGAGGCTCCGCTGCGATGGTGGTTGAACGGAGGCGATGAGCACGCTTCCGCGCGGTGCCCGTTATTGGGTGAAGTACAGCGCCCGGTGCCGTGGGTCCGCGGAGCAGACGTAGATTCCGGCTTCCGCGACGTCGTCCACCCGGAAGCCGGTTGCCTCCCGGGTGAGCGTGAACTCCTCGGTCCCCCAGACCAGGTGCTGTCCGGTCACCGTGTCGAGATACGTGTGCGGGTTCTCTGATATGAGCGGCAGGCCCTCGTAAGAGTCCACTTGGAGCAGCAGGACGAGAGGCGCGGCGCACTCGGGGCAGTGCAGGCTCTCGGGCATGTCGCTGGAGGCCCAGGACTTGCTTCCGCCGACCTTCCAGCCGTCCGTCAGGCTCTCGCCCCAGTACAGATCGCGCAACTCCTCCGAGTTCTCCAACTGTTGCCGAAGGTCGGCGGGCAGCTCCTCCCACCAGGGATACTCCACGACCCGCTCGGGGTGCACGGCGCACGGCCGGGGGACCTCGTCCCACTCAGCGTCCCAGTGCTCCCAGGGGTCGGGCTGCGCCGTAGGCTCATGGACGACCTCGCTGGAGCGCCGCCAGAAGACGCGGCAGTCCTTGCCCAGGAACGACGGCTCCGGCAGGTCATGCGGCTCGGGACACCACACGATCTGCACCACGTCACTGCCCTTGGGGAAGGCGATCTCCGGGACGTCGGCGGCGTACAACTGGGCCACGGACACCATCGGCACCGCGTCGACCGCACTTCCGTGGTCCGCGTCCCCACAGTGCGGCCAGGGCTCGTCGACCGGCCAGAGCATCGGACCGCCGACATGGCTTTCCCGTATGCCGGGGTTGCCGCGTCGCGGACGGAGCCTGACGACGGTGCGGGCGAACGAGGAAAGCCCCGGCATGGCTGCCAGAAGGCGAGCCAAGTCGTCCGTTTCGCGGACCTGCGCAGTATCGTGCATGCGTGAATTCTCGCGGACACCACTGACATTGACCGAGTGCGGGCGCGACAACGGCTGGGTCCCGCACCCAACCATTGACCGCACCGGATCCACCTCAGGCGCGGCTTCCGTGACGCGATCTACGCACGGGCTCTTTGTAGTAGCCGATGAGTCCTCCCCGGTCCTAGGCATAGAAGGTGGCGCCCGTTTGTCCCTGGGCGCTGGGCCGGAGGGCGTTGATGGTCCCGTCGTGTGCGGTAGGCGACGGCGCCCGTGTGCGTACCGACCGGGGCGGAGACGAGGAGGGTGACCCCGTGGTCGCAGTCCCGGCTGGCCATCAACAAACATCAGCGAGCGGAGGGGAGAACCCGGTTCGATGGCTCCGGCGGGTCTCCGCCGGAGCCATCGGCCGTGGCCGCCAACAACCGCTGCGCTAGCCGCCACGGTCCATCGCGACCTCGTCAGTCGGCCGGGACCGATCGTGCATTCAGTGTCGAGGCCGCCATGGCTTTAGCGCCAGTGGCCGCGGTCGTGCCACCATCCGCCGCGGCGAAAGTCGCCACGGTCGTGCCACCATCCGCCGCGGCGAAAGTCGTCACGGTCGTGGCGCCAGCCGGGGTGGTGCCTCCATCCGTCATCGCAGTTGCGGTAGTGACAGCCATGTTCGTGGCCGGACTCTGAGGCGGAAGCGGGAAGTGCGCCCGCTCCGATCAGGGCGCCAGCCATTAGCACGGCGGCGATGATGTGCTTTCGGTAGGACATACCAGAGATTCCCTTCATGGCCGGATGCGGCGAGAGCCTCGCCGATCACGATGCGGAACTGTCGGCGATCGCCGATGAAGGGAATACTCCGAGCAAATACGTCAAAGTACCGGTTAACGCTCCGTAGATTGCCAAACCGAAACAACGTCCGCTTTTCGTTCCAGCATCGTTAGACGCGGAGTGTCGCTGCCGCTGGCTGACAGACGTGTGCTCGTGATCCGCCGGACGCGGACTGCGCGGCAGGAAATGGTCCCCGGCGGCGCTCTCATCCTTGCCGGGTGTGCCCAGCCCCCTCAGCTGTTCACGACCGCCGAACCAGGCCGCGCCGCTGACCCGCGCTGCCCACGCCACCGAGGACGGCGAGCAGCCGATCGGGCATGCGCGGAATCATCGAGATGGTAACCCCATCGGCATGCTACCGAAAGGGAGTTGAGGAATTCTCTCACCTTCGGCGTCGGTCGTGGTGCCATGGCCTCGGTTGATCTGGGGGGTGACAGGGAGGTTTTGCATCTGAGAGCAGCTGGGATACGGACTCGCCAATGCTGGCGATGGCGCGGATCCAGCTGTCGGCTGGTTTCCGAGCCATGACCCACTCGCCCGATGCCAGGGCTGGTGGTTCTGCCGCTGGTGATGGAGGGAGCGGCGGCGACCGGCCCGGAGGCAGCACGACTTCGATCAAGACAGTCAGGGGCTTACCAGCAATCTGCCGGGGTCGGCCGTAGCCGGGCCTGTGGTGAGCGAATTGGCGTGTCGATACAGGAGGTTGGGGTGGCAATTCGTTGCCGAGTCGCTGCACGAAGATGCTTTCCGGTGCCCGGACGACCGCCATCAACCGCAGCCGCTATACAGAGACCGGCGCGCTCAACTGGCCAGCCCGGCATCGACCAATACGTGGTCCCCGGCGGGGGGCTGGACTCCTTCGCCTACCGCTTGGAACTGACCGGCCACAGCCGCGTTTTCGAGGTCGGCCAACCCACAACCCAGCAGTGGAAGCGGATACGGCTGACCGCGACGCAGACGGCTCGACCGCACGTGCAAGCCGCGGGGTGTTGGCGAAGAAAGACTCCCCGGTTATTCCAGGGTGCTCATCATCCACCGGCGGACGGCAGGATCCCGGTGGCGCAGGGCGAGTTTGAGGAAGTCGACCAGGTGCTCCCGGTGCACGTCCATGCGCGTGGCTTTGTGCGCGAGAACGGGAGTCGTTTGTCGGTGTCCCGACCGTGCCGGTGCTCGCGGGATGGGCGCAATGCCACCCTGACTGAACCTGGCGGAGGCACTTGATAGTGCGTCAACTGACTGACGGACAGGGGCGCGTCCAGGCGCATAACCCTCTGCGTAGCCGTCGCCCTCTGCCGCTGAAGAGTACAGGCCGCATCTTGCTGTCGACCAGAACCACATTTCGCGAGGGCTTCTTCGGACGTGGCCTTGAGTCTGGCAAGGCAGCGTGCCGATAAGGCCGGAGGGGACATCCTGAGTCGGCCGCTAGCAAGGCAGTTCGGCATGCCGCAGGGACGGGGCGCACAGTCCGATGCCAGATCCGAGCGCCACGATGGCGGCGCTGGCGGTGAACACTGGTCGTGTTCCCCAGGCGGCGATGGCTGCGCCGGTGAGGGGATATGTCAGTGGGCCGATGCCGAGTGAAAATAAGCTGGACACGGCGGTGATCCGGCCGAAATATGCTGGATCGGCGGCCGTCTGCAGGAGCGCCGAGCCTAGCGCGCTGTTGAGTCCGGCGGTGAGTCCGATGCCGATGGCGACCCCGACGGCGACAGCCAGTGACGGCACGAAGGCGAGCGCGGCGAGCGCGGTGGCGCTGAGGGCCAGGCACCCTTGCTGAACCAGCCCGGCGTGCGGGATCCGGCCGCGTACGGCCAGAACGAGGGCGGCAGTGGCCGCGCCGCCGCCGAAGCCGCCGACGATCCAGCCGAGCCCGGCGGCACCCCAGCCGCGTTCACCGGTCAGCAGGGTCACGCCGATGTTCAGCGGGCCGGTGAAGCCCATTTCACTGATCGTCAGGACGAGTACCAGCAGGGCGAGTACTCGATTGCGGCGGATGTGCCGCAGACCGGCGGCCAAGTCCTGCCAGGGGGTGCTCGCAGCGGCGGCGCGGTGGTGGTCTGGGAGAGGCACCATTCGCACGGTGATCAGCAACGGCAGTGACACGGCGAACAGCGTCCCGGCGACGGCGAAGGCCACTGGCGAGCCGCCCAGCGCCATGGCCAGTCCCCCGAGGAGCGAACCCCCAATAGTGGCCACCCTCGATGCCAGACCTCGCAGGCCCTGCACCCGGGCCAGTTGGTCCAGGGTGGTAATACGCGCTGGCAGAGCGCCGACCGCCGGTAGGAACAGGGCATCCACGGTGCCGAAGACCAGCCCCACCACCATCAGCAGCCACACACGGGGGTGGGCCACCGCCAGCACTCCTGCCACCGCCAGGATCACCACGCAGCGCATCAGATCGCTACCGATCACCACTTTGCGAGGACCGAACCGGTCGGCGACCACTCCACCGCCGAGCATGAGCACCGCCCTTGGCACTGATGCGGCGGCGAGCACCAGCCCTGCCTGTGCCGGGCTACCGGCGCGGGTGGCCGCCCAGGACAGGGTGAGGAAGTAGACGTTGTCGCCCAGCAGCGAGGCGACGAACGCGCCCAGCCAGCGCAGCACGTTCGGGTCCCGATGGGCGGGCGGTAAGTCCGGTGGTGCCTGCAGCGTGGTCGCTGTCGCAGTCACTGACGCCTCCTCAAGGCCGGTAGGGGAATCCATAAAGATGGAGTGCGATGTGCTCGCGGCCTTCGGTGTCTCCGGCCGCCTCGGCCGCTCGGCCGCGCTTCTGCCAGCGCCGGACGAGCGCGTGGATCTCCTCCCCCAACTCGGCCAACTCAGCGGCCGTCAGCCGTGACAGGTACTCGGAACTGAACGACGCGTCCGTCCACTCCTTCGGCCACGCCGCCTGCTGGTCGAGGTAGGCGCCGTGCCATTCGGCGCGCGTCGCGAGCAACTGCCGGGTCACCTGGCCGACCACCGCCGCACCCTCCGGATCACCAACGAAGTCAGAACTGCGGAAGCTCCAGCCCTTCTCGGAGGCCGGCTTCCACCACCGCTCACGCGCGTCCGTGCTCAGCTCCGGTGCCTCGACGATGAATCCGTGCGCCGCCATCTTCCGCAGGTGGTAGCTGACGAGGGACACCGTTTCCTCGACCTGCTCCGCAAGCTGCGACGCGGTCGCCGAACGCGCTGCGTGCAGCGCCCGGTAGAGCGCAATTCGCAGTGGGTGCGTGAAGACTTTCAGCGCTTCTAGGTCGGTGACGGTGGGAGTCGGTTCCTTCGCCATGCGCCGAGCCTAGATACGAAGGGAAACTTGCGCAATAAAAGTTGTGCAACTGCCCGTGTGGGTTCCACATCTCGACTACGCCCACTACCACCGACACCGCTCGCGTGATGTCGGCGAACGCAAGCCGTCCGGCGAGGTCGGTTCGCAGGTAACTGATGCCGTTGCGGCACCGGATGATCGGCGACAAGGCCACGAGTCCTCCCGTCCGACCTGCTGGCTACGCATCCGCCCACTGCCGGAGGAGGGCCAGGCTTTCCAAGACCGCTGGAACGCGGAAACAGCGGAAACACATCGTGGAACTGGAACGTGTTCCGACACGAAAACGCAGTCTGGGCAGTCCTGGAACGGCCGCATGAGGACGCGGGCCAAGTGGAGCGGCAGCTGCGCTGTTTCGGCACCGACCCCGTCGAGCTTCCGGACCCCGCCGCGGGCGTCCTGTGAACGCGGCGGCCCCTGGCGCCACAGCTGTTCGGTGTCCGCGGGCGGGGACTGGCCCCGTACTGAAGCTAGTGCCGCATCAAGCTACGTTCGCCCTGTCGTGATGTGTCGCTCAGTTGCTGCGCCGGGAAGTACCAGACGGCCAGAATGATCACGTGGCTGAACGCGTGCGGGTCCGGGAAATTGATGACGACGAGGGCAGGCGGTTGCTGCGGATCATCCGCAGAGGCACTGGTTCGGTGGTGACCTGGCGGCGGGCTCAGATGGTGCTGTTATCCGCGCAGGGCATGCCCGTGGCGAAGATCGCCGAGGTGACGTTCACCAGCCCGGACCGAGTCCGCGACGTGATCCACAACTTCAACGCGGACGGCTTCGACTCGCTTTATCCCAAGTACAAGGGTGGTCGGCCGAAGACCTTCACCCTCCCGGAACGCCGGGAGATCAAGAAGATGGCCAAGTCGAAGCCGGCCGAGCACGGCCTGCCCTTCTCGACCTGGAGCCTGGCCAAGCTGGCCGACTTCCTGGTCGCCGAGGGGGTGGTCGACGACATCAGCCACGAGGGCCTGCGCATCCTGCTCCGTGAGGAGGGCGTCTCGTTTCAACGCGTGAAGACCTGGAAGACCTCACGAGACCCCGACTACGCGGCCAAGAAGGCCCGTGTCGAACACCTCTACGCGATCGCCGATGGCGAGGTCATACCGGAGGAAGGCGAGCCCGAAGTCATCTTCTGCGTGGATGAGTTCGGCCCGCTCAACCTCCAGCCGCACCCCGGCCGGCACTGGGCCGAACGCGGCGGCAGGCACAAGGACCCCCACCGAGATCCCCGGCCTCGCCGCCGGGCGACCTACACCCGCCCGCACGGGGTCCGGCACTTGTTCGCCGCCTACGACCTGGTCAAGGACCAGCTCTACGGGCACATAAAGAAGACCAAGAACAGGTCGAAGTTCCTGGAGTTCTGCCGTTACCTGCGCTCGCTGCACCCGATGGACGTACGCATTGCGATCGTCTGCGACAACTACTCACCACACCTGACGACGAGGCGGTGTCAGCGAGTTGGCACGTGGGCGGCGACGAACAACGTGGAGATCGCCTACACCCCGACCACCAGTTCCTGGCTCAACCGGATCGAGGCCCAGTTCACCGCCCTGCGCTACTTCGCACTGGATGGCACCGACCACGCCAGCCACAAGGAGCAGGGAAGCATGATCCGTCGCTACATCATCTGGCGGAACAAGCATGCCGCCGACGACCGCCTCCGTGATGTGGTGAACAGGGCGAACGTAGCTTGATGCGGCACTAGGAGGCGGGGAAGGCCAGGTTTGTGGTGGGACCGGCTCTCCGCATGGGCCACGTGGCTTCGTTCGCGGCGTGCGGACGAAAGGCGGTGGCCCCGGGCGAAAGGTGCCCGGGGTCATCGACCGAAGCTGGCGGTGCCGGGCGATCACGTAGAACGAGTCGCGGTCCAAGATGGGGGCGGCCGCGGCCCATCGTGTACGCATGGTGGGAAGTCAGTCAGGCGCCGCAGCGGTCGGATACGGGCAGTTTGCCGGTGATGAGGTAGGCCGTCTCCGCGTTACGGGCGCAGCCGGAGTTGAAGTAGGCCGTGTGGCCTGTGACATCGGCGATGAGTAGGGCGCTGCCAGTGATCTCGCGGTGCAGCCCCTGCGCCCATACCAGTGGCGTCGACGGGTCGTAGCGTGTGCTGGCCACCAGGATCGGCGGGGTGCCGGTGATCTTCTGCGGCCCCCACGGATCGGTGGACGGCAGCGGCCAGCCCGCGCACAGGTCCGTGATCAGCCAGGCCTCAGAGGCGGCGCCGGTGTGCGGGGACAGGGCGCGGGCCTGCTTCAACCGCCTGGCGGCGTCGGCATAACCACGCACCTGCGTCGGGAAGTCCATGCAGCCCACTGCCGCATAGGCGTCCTGAGGCTGACCGACGTCGGAGTTTTCGGCCATCAACGAGGCGTCGCCCGCTTGTGCTTGGGCGATCGCCCTGCCCAACTCCGGCCAACTGGAGGGGACCAGCGAACTGGTCGGCCCGAACAGCAGCAGGTTCGGCAGTACCATCCGGATCGCGTCGGCGTTGACCGTCGTCGCACCACCCCCCGCGTGCGGTGCGGGGATCGGCGTGCGGGCCGCGCGGGCCAGCAGCCCGTCCCAGATCGCGGTCACGTCCTTGCCGTGCAGCGCGCACGACTTCGACGCCGTGCACCACCGGGCGAACCGGCCGAAGACCTCCGACAGCGAGGACGCCTCCTCGTCCAGGAAGGCAGCCGGGCTGACCGCGTGGTCCATCGCGCCGTCGAGCACCATCGTCTGGACCCGGTGCGGGAACAGGCGGGCATAAGTCTGGCCGAGGAACGTACCGTACGACACGCCCAGGTAGCTGATCTTCTGCTGCCCCAGCGCGACGCGGATCACATCCATGTCACGGGCCGCGCTGACGGTGTCGACGTTGGCGACCAGGCCGGGCGCCGAATGCTTGATGCAGGAGCTACCGTAGGCCGCGCTCTGCCGCCGCACGGCCGCGAACTGCCCTTTGGAGTCAGGGAAGACCGCGACCTTCGGCGACAACGCCGCGCCGGTGCACGTCACGGCGGTACTGTCCCCCACCCCGCGCGGGTCGAAGCCGATGATGTCGAAGCGCCGCTGCAACTCGGCGGGCATCAGCGACCGCCCGCTCTCGGAGATCACCTCGGCACCCGGCCCGCCAGGACCGCCCGGGTTGAACAGCAAAACCCCCAGCCGATGTTTCGAATCCAGAGCCGCCAGCCGCGACAGGCGCAGGGAAATGGTCGGCCCCTGGGGACGGGCCCACGACAGCGGCACTCGAATGTCCGCGCACTGCGCGGGGCCCGCTCCCGGCGCCGCATCAGCGCACTTGGTCCACTTCGGCGCGGCCGCCACGAACGGCGGCGTGGACGGCCCAGCGGAGGGCACCGCCGCGGCGTACCCGGACCACGGACCCACACCCGCGGCTACCACCAGCAGCGACACGACACCACGCGCCACCCTACGTAATCTCACCATGCCTGCAGACGCTACTGGTCCGCCCCCTCTCCATCATCGGCTCGCGGACCGATGACCACCCACCCGATCCTCCTTCCGCGGAGCGACGATCACTCATCCTGCCGGATGATGCCCGTTCACCGGTCCCGCGGGTCACCCATCAGTCATGCCGCATCAGCGCGTCTCATGGCCCGCAGCGCTAACGACGTGGTCGGCGATTGCGGTTGGTGCGTGTTGCCTGGTGGCGTGGCTGGTGTCGCTCAGCGGGCTGTTTGCTGGACGAGGACGAGTTCGGTGCTCGGTTTGCGGGTGGAGGTTCGGGTGGCAGCGCGATCGGAGACCAAAGCGGCGATGGCGCGATGGGTGTCCGCGTAGGTCTCCCGCCGTCCGGTGTACCGCTGGAGTGGACGCCACTGCCTGTGTTCGGCGTTGGCGTGCTCGACGCAGATGCGGCGTGATGGCTGGCGGCGCCGATACTCACGCCACGCGTACCGCTCCCCGAGTGGCGCGTCGTCCTTTGGCTTCTTCGGCGGTGCGTTGACTTGGTCGGGGAACTGGTTGGCCAGGCTCCGGTAGCCCTCGTCGACCTCGGCCTTCACGGTGGGACGCAGGCGAAGCTGCTCGGCGATGCCTTCGGAGCGCATCGCTGTTTGGTCGTGCATCCGGCCGGGTCGATCGGCCCCGGACCACAGCGTTCGTCCCTGCCCGTCGCTGATCGTGGTGGTCTTGATGGTGTTCTGCCTCTTCTTGCCGGAGATGAAGGCCCGGCGTCCGGGGCGGTGTGCTGGTGGGCAGCGGACCTGGGTCTCGGTGCCGTCGATGCGCAGGTGGATGCCTTCGGCTTCGGCGTAGGCGAACACGTCTGCCAGCGTGTGCAGCCGCAGGCCTGGACGGTCGGGTACGGCGAATCCACTCGTGGCGAGCAAGGGGCGGATCTGTGCGATCGCTTCGCTGATCGTCGAGCGGCCCAGGCCGTACAGCTCAGCGAGGGCCGCGTGCGGCAAGTTGGTACGGAGATGGACCATGGTGACCAGGACGCGGTCGGTGAGTGTCAGCTCAGGCTTCGGTCCAGCGCCGGCAGCACGCCGACGGGCACCGCCGCGACGCTCGTGCAGCACGGACTGTCTGCGGGCCTGCCACGGAGCGGCCAACTCTTCGATCAAAACGCCGAGATGTGCACGAGACAGGCCGCAGAAGGCAGGATGAGACAAGGCCGCACGGGCCCACTTCTTGGTCACACTCGAAGAACCCATGCGGCCGCCGTCACGTCACGGCCCAACACGATCAATCGCCGACCACGTCGTTAGACGTGCCGCCTTCCGTCTCCTTCTCCAGTACCACGAGGAGTTCACGCAGGACGGCGTTGAGTTGGGTACGCGGTGGCAGGTCGTCCATGCTGATCAGGCTCGGGTCGTTGCGTATCTGGCGGTGCATCACGTCGTCACCGGTGGTGCGGTAGGCGGCAAGCCGCTTGGCGTGGCTGCCGTCGGTCTGACTGCTCCAGCCGTGGCTGCTGACCACACCGGCAAAGGTGCGCTGGCCGAACGCTGGGGGGATGTGATCGATGATCGCCCGAACCAGGGCCTGGCACGGGTAGGGGTGTCCGGCGATGTAGTTGACATTCAGCTCGTGGGCCAGGTCTAGGAGCTTGTCCAGGCTCCACGTTGTCTTCTCGCCGATCTCCCCCAGGCGATCCAGCAGGTCTGTGTCCACGTATGCCCCCGCTCGGGCTCGGCGGCGGCCGGGCCGCCGCTGGCGAGGAGTGGGGCGATGCCCGGCTGCGCGCGAGATGCCTTCAGGATGATGTCGCAGACGGTGGCGACGTAGCTGTCGATGGTCTTGGCCTGGCGGAACCGCAGCACTCCTTGGCCGACGTACCGGGTCCAGGTATCGCGGTTTGAGGAGCCTCCGCCGATATCGAGTGCCGGTTCGTAGTCGAGGATCTCTGGGAGTGCGGCAATGAACTGCGGCTTCAGCCACGGAAGGTCGGCGTGCGACTAGGCGGAAGTCACTGTCGGGCGGGTGATCTCGTGCGGTGAAACCGGCGTGTCAGTATACACCTTGATGGCGTGGTGGAGCACGCGCAGGAACGGGGCACCCACGACGAGGTTGAAGTCGGGCAGCACCAGGCAGGCAGCGATGGTCAGGCGTGCCGGGGCCTGTTCGTACATGGCGGGTTGGGCGGAGATGGTGAACCCGTAGCTTTGGCTGCTGCCTGCGGGAACTCGCGGCAGCGACCGCAGCACGTCGTGGGCATCCAGTTCGCGTTCGCTCATCTTGCGCTCGACGTAGTGCCACAGTGGCCAGCGGCCGTCGCGCACGAACGGTTCGGCGATGGTGCGCAGCAGGCAATCCTGCTCTGCGGAGAGTTGGCGAGGCAGAGTGTTCAGGGGGGCATCTTCTCTTGGACGCGGCGGGATGGGCTCGGATGCTCCGTTTTGTCGATGCGCTCACAGCGCGGGAGGCGGGCGAACCGCAGCTAGCACCAGATGACTTGGGGGGTGATCGCCTTATGCTGACCACCCGCGTCCGCTGGTTCCCGTAGAACCGTGCCAAACTCCGGTGCTCGTGCAGCAGTTCCGTGTACAGCTCGTGCGCGTCACGCACCGCCTCCAGCGCCGCCGGGTGGGGGCCGGACTGCCATCAGCCGATGTCGCGCACCTTGGCCATGATGACCGGCCAGCCCTAGCCGGGACCGCGCTCGTCGGCGCGGGCGTAGTACAGGGAGCCGATCCGACCCGTGGCATCCACCAAGTCGAAGAACTCCGGTCTGCTGGTCACCTCGAACTCCATTCTCATCAACGGGGACCCCTTCTCTACTGGCTGCGCATCTGTGGCCTCTCGATACCCTCCAGCGAGCCGACCGCCCGCTGGTTGGACGCAAGGAGTTCCCGCAAGGGGGCCAATTTACCCGTACTGCGGCTGTCCGTCTGGAGCTGCACCCGATCCCGCCGTCGGCTGAGATGGGAGTGATCGAGGGGCTGGCCTGGGCCCGGCAGCCTGAACCCCCGAGCGCTGGACCTCTCAAAGGTGGTGACCAATGGTCCACAACCGAACCGTGGCCGCGCGGGACGACCTCGCAGGCTACGCATGGGAGGAAGGCCAGGCGGCTCTCGCGGGGCGGATCGCGCATCTCAGGCGCCCGACTCATGGAGCCTGGGTACTCAACCAACTCGTTCGCGAGTACCGACGGGAAGCCGAGGACCTTGCGCGGCTGGGCGAGACCCTGCGCCAGGCCCAGGCGGAGCGATCCGGAGACCGCATGCGGGCGGCGACAGCCCAACGCCGCGAGATCGTCCAGTCCCTCATGCAGCACACCCGAGACCTGACCGCCCAGCGCGGTGTCCGGTTCAGTGACGAGGTCGAGCGCCAGGTCAGCGCGTCGCTGGAGGCCGCTCTTTGCCGACCCACAGGCCGCCGCCCGATTCGAGGACGGTTGCCTGACCGAGGCCCTGCGCTCGCCAGCGCACCTCGACGGGCCCGACGCACCACGTCGAGCCGTGACGCCTAACTGATCGCGCCATGACGGTCTGACTTCCCGACCGAACCACCTCCTCCACCATGGGACCGTCGAGTCCCCGGCGGCGAACGGGGGGCCAAGCTCCCTGAGCGTTGGTCAGGCTGGCGACGGCCTGGTCGTCCCCAGAGCCGCCCCTGGGCGATCCAACCTGCGAAGCTCTCGTTGAGGACCCTCGGACAGCTCAGAGACGGGCCGAGTAATGCTGTCGTGGCCCGTCTCCTGATGCCCACCCTGGCCTTTTATGCCGGACTCCATGCCCCGTTCGATATTAGCCACGGGTGTGTGCGCACTGTGGCCTGCCCTGGTGTGCTGAGGTGGGGTGTCCCGAGTAGCGTGGAGAGGAGGCCGTACTGAACGGCTGCCTTTCACCAATATCGCCCTCGCCCTCACGGCCGTTCACTGCTGGTCGGACGTGGTACTCACTTGCCCGGATCGGGCGCTGAATGGCCATGAAGGGTGGAGTTCCGAACAAGTGCTAGCGAGGCGATCATGGGCTTTGCCGCTGCCAAGGACGGCACGCAGATCTACTTCAAGGACTGGGGGGCAGGTCAGCCGGTGGTGTTCTCCCACGGCTGGCCACTAATCGCGGACGCGTGGGATCCGCAGCTGAAGCTGATGGCGGACAACGGTTTCCGGGCCGTGGCCCACGACCGACGTGGAGGCGGACGGTCCGACCAGCCGTGGATGGGAAACGACCTGGACACGTATGCCGACGACCTGGCATCGGTCCTGGAGAACCTCGATCTCCACGACGCCATCCTGGTCGGTCACTCGACGGGCGGCGGAGAGGTGACGCGCTACATCGGCCGGCACGGCTCGAGGCGTGTGGCCAAAGTGGTTCTGCTCGGCGCGATCCCTCCGTTGATGCTCAGGACGGAAGCGAACCCGGAGGGGCTGCCGATCGAGGTCTTCGACGAGATCCGGCAAGGTGTGCTGACGGACCGGTCCCAGTACTACAAGGACCTCAGCGCTCCGTTCTACGGTGCCAACCGCGAAGGCTCGACCGTGTCGCAGGGGACCCGTGACGAGTTCTGGCTCTGGAGCATGACGGTGGGCGTCAAGAGCGCCTACGACTGCGTCAAAGCGTTCTCTGAGACTGACCTCACGGAGGACCTAAAGGAGTTCGACGTCCCCACGCTGATCATTCACGGCGACGACGACCAGATTGTGCCCATCGTGGCATCCGCGAAAAAATCGTCGCAACTGGTCAAGGACGTGACTTTCAAGGTCTATTCCGGTGCCCCGCACGGCCTCTCGATGGTGCCGGAGTTCGCGGAGCGGTTCAACGACGACCTCCTTGAATTCGCACGCGGCTGACCGACCAGGTGTCGTTTCACCGGCCTTCCCGCGTTCACGCGGTCGGCGACAGACCGGTGGCCGACACGAGTCCGAGGAGTGCCCATGTCTCAGCGAACGAACATCGCCGCACAGACCGCTTTCGCAGAGGCGGTCATACCTCGCAGCCCTCGACGAGATCGTCGCACCCGACTCGATCGACCATGATCCAGCCCCAGGGCGGCTGCCGGGGGCCGAAGGGTACAAGGCCATGTTTGCCGATCCGCGGGCAGCCTTTCCCGACCTGCACGTCGCGGTGGAGCACCTGGTGGCCACCGACGACGAGTTGGCCTTTGCCTACACCATCACCGGAACGCGTCTGGGGCCGCTGATGGGACGACCGGCGACCGGCAGGAAGGCAAGCTACCGAGGCATGCGGATCAGCCGCTTCGACAGCGACGGAAAGCTCGTCGAACGCTGGGGCAGCAGCGACGAACTCGGCATGCTACGCCAACTCGGACTCACCGAGGTGTGACCCCAAGAGCGGGATTTCCGATGGTACCGAGAACAACCAGCTCGCACGCGATAGCGAATCCGACAAGCGGGGCTGATACTGACAAATATGGATGCTAGCAGCCGGTCGGTTCGCGGCTCTTCGGGCCAACACGGAGCATCAGTGGTGGATGTTCTGGTGGTCGGGGCCGGCCCAACCGGGCTTCTGCTGGCGGGCGACCTCGCCGAGTCCGGGGTCAACGTCACGCTGATGGAGCGGCGCGATCACGAATCCAACCTGAGCCGCGCCTTCAGCATCCACGCACGAACCATGGAGGAACTCGACGCCCGGGGCCTGGCCGACGAACTACTCGCTCTCGGCTCACCGGTCCGGGCGTTGCATCCGTTCGGCCGCATCCGTATCGACTTCTCCGGTCTTCGCACACGCTTTCCGTTCCTGCTGATAGTTCCTCAATGGCAGGTGGAGCGCCTTCTGCTGCGCCGGGCCGAGGAAGCGGGGGCGACGATAGTGCGGGGGACCCGGGTTACAGGGATACGGCAGGACCCAGGCGGCGTGGACGTGGAGACGAACCATCCGGACGGTGCCACGGCCACGCTTCGAGCGCGCTACCTGGTCGGCGCCGACGGAGCGAGCAGCACTGTCCGGCAGAGCCTGGGCATGCCGTTCCCCGGCAAGTCGGCCATCCGCTCCGTGATGCTGGCCGATGTACTGCTTGAACGCGCACCTGACGAAGCTTTCAATTTCGCCTCGAACCAGCACGGTTTCACCTTCTTCGCGCCGTTCGGGGACGGCTGGTACCGGGTCATCGCCTGGGACCGGCAACAGCAGCAGCTGCCCGACGATGCACCGGTCACGATGGAGGAGGTCCGGGACATCACGAGGCGGACCATCGGTGACGACCTCGGGATGCACGATGCCCGTTGGGTTTCCCGCTTCCACAGCGACGAACGACAGGTACCCCGCTACCGGCAAGGGCGTGTCTTCCTGTCGGGCGACGCCGCGCACGTCCACTCGCCCGCCGGGGGCATGGGCATGAACACCGGGATGCAGGACGCCGCCAACCTCGGCTGGAAACTGGCAGCCGTTGCGCACGGCTGGGCTGATGACGAGTTGCTGGACAGCTACCACACCGAGCGCCATCCGGTGGCCCGAAGGGTGCTGCACGTCAGTCACGCACTCCTCACGGCCGTCATCACCGGGTCACCAGCAGTCCGCGCGTTGCGTGCCTCGTTGGCCGCCATCGCGCACCAGCTACGTGTCATAGAGCCGCGTGCATCCCGCAGCATCTCCGGCATCGGGATCACCTACCCCGCACCCTGGGGCTCCCACCCGCTTGCCGGGCGCCGCGTACCGGACCTCCGACTGGCAGGGGAACCAGCACGGCTGTATGAGGCCCTGCGGCAAGGCACGTTCGTACTGGTGGGCCGCGACACCGCCGCAGTCGCCGCGCCGTGGGACGGGCGGGTGGTGACCGCCTCCCCAGCAGCCGGCCTGCGCCCCACGCTACTGGTCCGACCCGACGGTTACGCCGCCTGGGCAGCCAAGGACCCCGATCCCGACGAGGTACGCGAGACCTTGACGCGGTGGTTGGGCGAGGCGGTCGGACAAATCCCTTAAGACCGTGTCCTACATGGTGAGGCGGACGTTGACCCGGTATGGACCGGGGAACGTGGAGCTGGATCGTGCCGGACGGCTTGTGGGAGATCGCCAAGCCGCTGATCCCGGAGCAACGAACACGGCCGCAGGGCGGCGGAACAGCGAACACTCCTGATGAGACGCTGTTCGCGGCCATCATCTACGTACTGGTCAGCGGCTGTGCATGGCGGGCGTTGTCGGCGGCGAGAACGTTTCCGGCAGCCACCGAAAGGCTGTGCTGCGTCGGACAGCCCGCGCGCCGGTGAAGCGTGGGCGTCGTTGACGGCCATCGGGTGAGAGACGTGCAGGCCCGCGCCGCCTCCGAGTTTCGCGGCCGCCTGGCGCTGCTGTTCCTCGGTCATCTCGCGGCCGTCGGCCGATCCCGGCTCGCACGCCACCGCGGTGCTGCCCTGCGACAGGCGGCGGATGGCCGCGCCTGCCAGCACCGGGACGAAACCTGCCCCGCGCAAATCGGTGCTGGCAGTCTCTACGTCTGGCCGACCATGGCGGCGGGCTGGACGATTCGGTCGAATTCCTTGGCGCTGATGTAGCCGGAGGCCAGTGCGGCCTCGCGCAGGGTGGTGTCCTCGTCGTTGGCCTTGTGGGCGATCGCGGAGGCCTTGTCGTAGCCGATCACGGGTGAGAGTGCGGTGACCAGCATGAGAGACCGGTCGACGTAGCTTTCGATCTTGTCCCGGTTGAGCTGGGCTCCCTCGATGCAGTAATCGCGCATCTTCGTGCAGGCGTCGGCGAGGATGGTGGCTGCGTGCAGGAAGTTGTTGATGATGACCGGGCGCATGGCGTTGAGCTCGAAGTTGCCCTGTGTGCCCGCGAAGGCGATGGCCGCATCCTCGGACAGCACCTGGATGCAGACCATGACCATCGCCTCGCACTGGGTCGGATTGACCTTGCCGGGCATGATCGAGGAGCCAGGCTCGTTCGCCGGGAGGATGAGCTCCTCGAGGCCGCAGCGGGGTCCGGAAGCCAGCCAGCGGATGTCGTTGGCAATCTTCATCAGGGGCACTGCCAAGGCCCGCAGCCCGGCGGAGGCGCCGGCCATGGCGTCCAGGCCGCCTTGGGCGGCGAATTTGTTCTGCGCGGTGGTGAACGGGTAGCCGGTGGCGTCGGCGATTTCGGCGGCGACCTGCTCGCCGAATCCGGGTGGAGCGTTGAGCCCCGTGCCCACGGCGGTGCCGCCCATCGCGAGCTCGTACAGGCCCTCGGCCGACCTGGTGACCCGGTCGACGGCTTGTTGCAGCTGGTGGGCGTAGCCGGACCATTCCTGCCCCACGGTGAGCGGGACGGCGTCCTCCAGGTGGGTACGGCCGATCTTGACCACGTCGTGCCACTGCTGTGCCTTGGTTTCGATGGCGCGCTGCAGTGCCTGCACGCTGGGAAGGAGGTGCTCGTGGACCTCCTTGGCCGCGGCGATGTGCATGGCGGTGGGGAAGGTGTCGTTGGACGACTGCCCCATGTTGACGTGGTCGTTGGGGTGGATCGGGGATTTGCTGCCCAGTTCCGCGCCGATCAGTTGGATGGCCCGGTTGCTGATCACCTCGTTGGTGTTCATGTTGGACTGGGTGCCGGACCCCGTCTGCCACACGTACAGCGGGAAGTGATCGTCCAGTTCACCCGCGATGACTTCGTCGGCCACCCGCTGGATCAGGTCGGCCTTCCAGGCCGGCAAGCGGCCGGCGCGCCCGTTGACGGCGGCGGCGGCCTTCTTGACGTAGCCGTAGGCGTGGTAGACCGCTTTGGGCATCCGGTCGTCCCCGATGGAGAAGTGGATGAGCGAGCGTTGTGTCTGGGCACCCCAGTAGCGGTCCGCGGGGACGTCGATGGCGCCCATGGAGTCGGTCTCCCGCCGGGTGCCGGTCGCATGCAGTCCGACGGGGATGTCGTGGATCTGCGGGGCTTGGTCCCGGTCGGCGGTGGAGTGTCGCGCGTTCATGCTGTGGCTCCGTCGGTGTAGACCGGCTGCCACATGGCCTCCCGGACAGCCTGTGCGGTGTCGATCGGCTTGGAGGTGGCCACGCCGTCGTCGAGTGCCGCCTTGACCACTGCAGTCGCAGTGATCGCAGAGGACTCTCGAAGGTTGTCCACGGGCGGCAGCAAAGAGGCACCCGGCCCCGACGGGTCGACCTGATCCGCGACAGCCTGTGCAGCCGCGAGCAGCATGCCCGCGGTTACCTGGGACGCACCGGAGACGACCGTGCCCAGGCCCAAGCCTGGGTACAGCAGCGCGTTGTTGGCCTGCCCGATGCGGTAGCTCACGCCGTCGTATTCCACGGGCGCGACGGGGATGCCGGTTGCGACGAGCGCCTTACCCCCGGACCAGGCGATGACGTCGGCAGGCATGGCCTCGATACGGGATGTGGGGTTGGAGATGGGGAAGATGATCGGCCGTTCCGTCCCCTCGGACATGGCTTGGACGACCTCACGCGTGAAGGCGCCGTGCACGGTGGAGGTGCCCAGCAGGATCGTCGGCTTGACGCGACGCACCGTTTCCAGTAGCGAGTTCTTCCCGTCGCTCCCCCTTGCCCAGTCTGCGACCTCGGCCGGATCGCGCGCATAGGGCTGCTGGAAGTCACGCAGATCGGCCATGTCCCGAGTGAGAAGGCCCTGCTTGTCGATCAGCCATACCTGGGTGGCGGCCTGCTCCGGATCCGCGCCGTCGCGAATCATCGCGTCGCGCAACTGGTCGGCGATGCCGACCCCGGCGGTACCGGCACCGAAGACGACCAGCTTCTGCTCCCGCATCCGCACACCGCTGACCTTGACGGCGGACAGGGCCGCGGCCAGCGTGATGGCCCCGGTGCCCTGCATGTCGTCGTTGAAGATCCGGTAGCGTTCCCCGTACTGCTCCAGGATCCGTCGTGCGTTGCTGGGGCCGAAGTCCTCGAAGTGCAAGAGCGCGTCGGGGAACGTGCACGATGCCGTCTCCAGGTACTTCTCGATGAACGCGTCGTAGTCGGCGCCCCGGACCCGGGGGTGCCGGTTGCCCAGGTACAACGGGTCCTCCAGCAGCGACTCTCGGTCCGTGCCCACATCCAGCGAGACGGGCACGACGCGGCGTGGGTCGATGCCTGCGGCCGCCGTGTACACCGCGAGCTTGCCCACCGAGATCTGGATTCCTCCCACGCCCCAGTCCCCGATGCCCAGGATCTCCTCGGCATCGGTGCACACGATCAAGTCGACGTCTTCGGGCCCGAGTTGAAGCGTGGTGAAGGCTTTCTCCATGTCGTCGGGCCGGTCGATGGACAGGAAGATGCCGCGCGGGCGTCGGTACTCGTGGGAGTACTTCTCGATCGCCTCGCCCACGGTGGGGTCGTAGACGATCGGTAGCAGCTCGACGAGGTGCTCGGCGAGAACCTTGAAGTACAGGGTTTCGTTGCGATCGTGCAGCTGTTCCAGATACACGTTCTTGGCCAGGTCGCTGCCTTGTACCTGCATCTGCTGGTAGGCGCGCTGAGCCTGTCGCTCAAGCGTGAACACTCCGGATGGCAGGCGTCCCGTAAGACCGAGGGCCGCCCTTTCCTCCGGTGTAAAGGCCACGTCACGGTTACGCAGCGGATCCACTAGGACGCTGGGGGTGGCAGGGGTCCGCGCGTGGGTTTCGGTCATGAGAATCTCCCTCTGAGCGAATGCCATGTCGGCCCTGACGGGGTCACGCGGACACGCTCCAGACCACGACCGCCGACAGGTCGAGGGGTGGCGGGGACCTCCGCGCCCGTCCCGCAGACAGGTGGCTGCGACATCGCCCCCACAGGTCGACGAGAGTGCGCCCTGGCCGGAACTCGTGAATGGTCCGGGCGGCCCCGGTGCCCGGCGATGAACGTATGAGACCGGCGTCCCGACGTGAGCGGCTACCTCGGAATTGCCGCCGCTCAGGTGCGCAGCACACGCTGGCAGGCGCCATGTCGCTGCCGCTGTACGAATTCAGGCTAACTACCGGCCGACGGGCTACGCGACTGCACTCGCCGGCACGTAGGACGACCAGCGTGGCCGACGTCGTCGAAGTGGTCCGCCGCGACCGCAGCGTCCAGGATGCGGACCGCTGTTTCCGCCAGGGCCTATGGCTCTCCGGGCCCTCGCACCACAAGACGCCGGACGAGTACGTCTTCTCCTTCCAGCACGACCTCGGCCCGCGCGAGGTGAAGGACCCGGCCACCTTGTCTTGCGTCGAGGCCGAGGCCGACGCGGCTCTGCTGGGGCCGCTTGGGCTCGGCAAGACGCACCCCGCCGTCGCTCCCGCGGTCGCCGCCTGCCGGGCCGGCGCCCCTGGAACGCGCCGAGGCGGACCTTGTCTCCCAGGTCATCTCAAGCGATACGAAAAAGGCTCGATCATCCGCACGTCGATCAAGACCTTCAGCGAGTGGGATCAGGCCTTCGATGACGAGGTCCTCGCCACCGCTGTCCTCGATCGCCTCCTGCACCACTGCGAAGTGATGTCCACCCACGGCCCCCGTTCCCGCCTCATGGCCATCGAGCAGGAGACCGGTGTGGCTTGACAGCCGCCGGGGATCTTCGCCCGTACGCGACTGGCGAGAAAAGCAACCTCGTGCACCGACAATCGGGCATGCCGAGCGAACGCGCCTTCGCGGGCCCTGCCGGTCATCTGGGGTGGACTTTGCGCAGGCCCACGCACCGCTCCGGAGGCCTGCCGAAGCTCGGGCCCTGGTGGCGTTGACGGAGACGACGGCGCGCCGCTGGCACCGCATCCGACCAATGCCGCCTACGTACTCCGGTTCGTACAGACCGTTGCGCACGAGGACCCCGGTAGCCCCTTTGTGGAATGGCTGCAGCAGGCCTTGTGGGGCCGATGGCGCAATCCCGCGATACAGGGAGCGCGTCCGGATCTCTTCAGCTCGCCACGATGCCGTGCAGGAGCAGGCCGATGAGTCTGGTGGCCAGGTCACGCTGATCTTCGCTGGCGGCGATGAGGCTGATCCCGCCGAGAGCCATCAGTACGTCCTGGGCCCTGACCCCTGGCCGCGCCAGTGCCTCGCTCTCCACTGCGCTGAGCAGGTGGGCGATGGCGTCGGCGAGCAGGGCCCGGGTGTGCAGCTTCTCACTGTCGTCGGTCAGCACCACGGCCAGCGCTTCGGCCATGCCGTGCTTGGTGGCCATGAAGTCGATGAAGCGCTCCATCCAGGTCCGCAGTGCGTCCACCGGCGGATGGGTGGCCGTGAGGTCCGGTGCCGCCTCGCACAGGCGCTGCACTTCTTGCCGGTAGATCGCTTCGATCAGCAGTTCCTTGGACGGGAACCGGCGATAGAGCGTGCCGACACCGACGCCGGCCGCGCGGGCGATGTCCTTGACCGAGGCCGCCGCACCCTCGCGGGCGAAGGCGGCCGCTGCCGCCTCCAGCAACCGGTCCTCGTTGCGCTGCGCGTCCGCGCGCAGCGGCCTGCGCTGCCCAGCGTCCCCCTCGTGGCCAGTCACTCACGACTCCCTTCCTGCCACACTTGCAACCGGAACCAGTTCCGCTTACTGTCGAACTCGAACCGGAACCAATTCCGGATACGAGATTACGGCGGCACCTCGCCTCCGCGCCACCGGCCGCGCGCTCGCCGCCCCGTTCCACCGTCTTTCTGGAAGAGCCCCATGACCGAGAACCTCATCACGACCCCGTTCGGAGCACAGACAACCGCCGCCGAGGTGCTGGACGGCATCGACCTCAGCGGCCGACGCGCCGTCGTCACCGGAGGAGCCTCCGGCATCGGACGCGAGACCGCACGTGCTCTGGCCGCTGCCGGGGCCGAGGTGACCATCGGCGTCCGCGACCCGGCAGCGGGCGCACAGGCCGCCGAGGAGATCACCCCCGCAAGCGGCCCGGGAACAGTGTGCGCCGCGATGCTCGATCTCGCCGACCAGACCTCGGTGCATGCGTTTGTCGAGGCATGGCAGAGGCCGCTGCACATCCTCGTCCTCAACGCCGGTGTGATGGCCTCGCCGCTGGAGCGGACGAGGGAGGGCTGGGAAATGCAGTTCGCCACCAACCACCTCGGCCACTTCGCCCTCGCCACCGGCCTGCACAGCGCCCTGGCAGCAGCCCAGGGTGCCCGCGTGGTCTCCGTCAGCTCGGTCGGCCACGTCAATGGTGACGTCCTCTTCGACGACATCAACTTCCAACGGCACACCTACGAGCCGTGGGCGGCCTACAGCCAGTCCAAGACCGCCAACGTCCTATTCGCCGTCGAGGCGGCCCGCCGCTGGGCGTCCGACCTGATCGCCGTGAACGCCCTCAACCCCGGCCGCATCACCGGCACCCGGCTCGGCCGCCACATCGGGGACATCTCCAACAGTCCGGCCTCCTTCGAGGCCACCAGCACCGACGTGTCCTGGAAGGACATCGAGCAGGGTGCCGCCACCTCGGTGCTGCTGGCCGCCTCCTCGTTGGTCGAGGGCGTGACAGGCCGGTACTTCGAGGACTGCAACGAAGCCGGCCCGCACCGCCCCGGGGTCCGCCGGGGAGTGGCCGCCCACGCCATGGACCGCCAGAGCGCGGCCCGCCTGTGGCAGACATCCCTCGACATGCTCGCGACCGCTGCACCGACCGCCTGACGGCGCCACCCGCCACTGCTCCGCCGAGCCAGCACGCACCTTTCCACCCGGGGCACCATCCGCACACCTCACCCATCCCGAAGGACGGTCCCACCGTGGACTACATCAAGCTCGGAAACAACATCTCCCCGATCTGCCTCGGAACGATGAGCATCGGAGAGCCCGACCGCGGCTACCCCGCCTGGACACTGCCCGAGGAGGCCAGCCGACCGCTGACAAGGCAGCGGTGGAGGCCGGGATCAACTTCTTCGACACCGCCAACGGCTACTCCGACGGCTCCAGCGAAGAGATCCTCGGCCGAGCGCTGCGCGAGTTCGCCGCCCGCGAGGACGTTGTGATCGCCACGAAGGTCTACCCACCCGATGCGGCCTGGGCACCCGAACTCCGGCGGCCTCTGACGCAAAGCGATCATGACCGAGGTCGATGCGAGCCTCACCCGCCTGGGCACCGACTACATCGACCTGTGGCAGATCCACCGCTTCGACGAGACGACTCCGCTCGAGGAGACCCTGGAGGCGCTGCACGACGTCGTCAAGTCGGGCAAGGTTCGCTACATCGGCGCATCCTCGATGCACGCCTGGCACTTCGCCAAGGCCCTGCATCTGCAGCATCTGCACGGCTGGACCCGCTTCGTGTCGATGCAGAACCACTACAGCCTGCTCAACCGCGAGGAAGAGCGGGAGATGCTGCCGCTGTGCGCCGACGAGAAGATCGGCACCGTTCCCTGGAGCCCGCTGGCACGCGGCAAGCTCACCCGCGACTGGGACGAGACCACCCACCGCTCCAGCGCCGACGCCTTCACCAAGACCCTGTACCTGCAGGAAGAGAGCGAGAAGACGATCGTCATGGAAGTCGCCGCCATCGCCGCCGAGCGCGGCGTCTCCCGGGCCCAGGTGGCATTGGCTTGGGTCTCACGTAACCCCGTGGTCTCCGCACCGATCGTCGGCGTCACCAAGCCGCACCATCTCCAGGACGCGATTGACTCACTCGGCGTACGCCTGACGGATGCGGAGACTGCGCGCCTGGAAGCCCCCTACACGTCGCAGCCTGGCCGGTTTCTGATCCCTCTTGACCACAGGAAGATGACATGACGCACGACCTCATCACCAGCTCGTTCAACGCAGCCTCCACCGCAGCCGAAGTGGTCGACGGGAACGACCTCCACAGCAAACGATTGATCGTCACCGGCGGTTCCTCCGGCATCGGCATCGAGACCGCACGCGCACTGGCCGGTGCCGGCGCCGACGTCCTCATCGCCGCGCGCAACCCGGAGGCCGGCCACGGCGTGGCCGACGACATCAACACCGGCCTCGACTCCCCCCGCGTCACGGTCGCGCGGCTCGACCTCGCAGACCCCTCCTCGGTGCGACGCTTCGCCGCCGAGTGGGACAAGAAGCCCCTGCACGCCCTGATCCACAACGCCGAGCATCATGGCGACCCCGTTGACGCGGACCGCGCCCGGCTGGGAGCTCCAGTTCGCCACCAACCACCTCGGCCATTTCGCACTCGCCAACGCCCTCCACGACGCCCTGGCGGCCGCGAACGGCGCCCGGATCGTCTCGGTCAGTTCCCGCGGCCACCTGCGCTCGCCCGTCATGTTCGACGACATCAACTTCCTCGAGCGCGCGTACGATCCGTGGCTGGCCTATGGACAGTCCAAGACCGCCAACGTGCTCTTCGCCGTCGAGGCGAACCGGCGCTGGGCTGACGACGGGATCACCGCGAACGCACTGCACCCCGGAGGGATCATGACAAACCTGGTCCGCCACCTGCCCGAACACGTGATCGAGGGCTTTCGCACGGACCCTGCAGCTGTGTACAAAACCCCGGAACAAGGAGCCGCGACATCCGTGTTCGTGGCCACGTCACCCTGCTCGAGCAAATAGGCGGCCGTTACTTCGAGGACTGCAACCAGGCCCTGCCCTACGACGGCGGCCCGGAGCCTGTCGGCGTGGCCGACCATGCCCTCGACCCCGAGGCGGCATTGCGCCTCTGGGACGTCTCGGAGCACGCCATCAGCAGGTGAGGCGCTCGGGCCGCGAGGTCTCACATGCGGTCAGCATCCAGGACCGCACGGACGAACGCCTCGGGCGCCTCCTGCGGCACGTTGTGGCCGACGCCCTGCAGCGTGCGGTGGGCGTAGGGACCGGTGAACTTGCTGCGGTAGGCGGCTCCGTTACCAGTAGGGGTGAAGGGGTCCAGCGCGCCGTCGAGGGTGACGGTGGGCACGTGAACGGGCGGGCCTTCGGCGAGCTTCGCCTCGAGGCCGTCGTAGCGCGGGTCGCCCGGTGCGAGACCGAGACGCCAGCGGTAGTTGTGGATCACGATGGGAACGTAGTCCGGGTTGTCGAAGGCCCGGGCCGTGCGGTTGAAGGTGGCGTCGCTGAAGTGCCAGGTCGGCGAGACGTTGCGCCAGATGAGCTTGGCGAAGTCGTCCCGGTACTTCGCGAGCCCCAGCTCGCCCCGAGCGATGGAGAAGTAGTACTGGTACCACCACGCCCACTCGGCCGTCGGAGGCAGCGGCTGCTGCTGGGCCTTCCGGTTGGTTATGAGATAGCCGCTCACGGAAACCAGAGCCTTGCAGCGTCGTGGCCACAGAGCGGCGATGATGTCGGCGGCGCGGGATCCCCAGTCGAAACCGCCGAGGACTGCTCGCTCGATCCGCAGGACATCCATCAGCGCGATGATGTCCTGCGCGAACACCACCTGCTCCGCGTTACGGAACGTCTTGCCGGACAGGAAGGTAGTCGTCCCGTAGCCGCGCAGGTAGGGCACGATGACGCGGTAGCCGTGCCCGGCCAGCAGCGGGGCCACCTCGACATAGCTGTGGATGTCGTACGGCCAGCCGTGCAGCAGGATCACCACGGGGCCATGGGCGGGTCCCGTTTCCGCGTAGCCGATGTTCAACTCGCCGGCGTGGATCTGCCCCACCACCCCGAAGGACGGAACACGTGAAGTCTTGTCAATCTCACTCGCCGGCGCGCGCGTCTGAACGGCCGCCGAGGCCGAGGAGGGGTCGGACGTCCTCCCACATGAGGCAGCCGCTGTGCTCACCGTGACCATGCCCAGGGCCTTGCCGAAATTCCGCCTGCCTATCACCTGAGAACCGTCCTAACGTGTCCACTGGCCTGGGGGATGCCGCACGCGACAAGAGGCACGGATGCGGTCATCAACCCGGGGAGCTGGCGGGTCTTGCGCACCGGCCGCGCACAGCCGGCAACGACTCCACGCGCGCCTCGCCGTCCTAACCAGTCTCAAAGACGACTCTCGCAATGCCACGGATAAGGCGCCCACAGACCGCGTCCGAACGGGGTACAGCTGCCACACCTCGCGTCCACCGACCGGTGTTCCCACGAGTGCAGTCTGCTCGGAGGTCCACGAACAATCGATCAAGCTGCAACGATCCGCCGAGGGAACCGCTTTCGCCCGAGGGCGAGTGCGGGGTGCGCTGCCGCTCCCGCACGATGCCCTGCACTCCCGGCCCGGCGGTACGCGTGGCGTGAGTATCGGCGCCGCCAGTCATCACGCCGCATCTGCGTCGAGCACGCCAACGCCGAACACAGGCAGTGGCGCCCACTCCAGCGGTACACCGGACGGCGGGAGACCTACGCGGACACCCATCGGGCCATCGCCGCTTTGGTCTCCGATCGCGCTGCCACCCGAACCTCCACCCGCAAACCGAGCACCGAACTCGTCCTCGTGCAGCAAACAGCCCGCTCAGCGACACCAGCCACGCCACCAGGCAAGCACGCACCAACCTCAATCGCCGACCACGTCGTAACTGGTACTTGGTCTATGGCTCATACTCGTTCAGGGCTTTAGGGAGCTCCTGCGCCCGTTCTCTGTTGGGTGTTCCACTCTCCAAGTAGCACGCAGAGAGGCCGCCTTGGCCTTGATCGAGGTTCTGGATCGTCGTAGATGACGAACACTGGGGCGACCTGACGGCGGATCAGCGCTGAGCTTGTCGCCCGGGCTCCCGCTGAAGACGTTGACCCTCAGCGACGACTCAGCCGAAACTCAACTACCGCCTCACTGCCAGCACTTGCCGACTGCGCCGCGTCTGCATGGCGCGGCATACATCCGCGGCCTGGGGGCAGCCATGGGGCTGGGGCGAGGCATCGAGGTATGCGCAGGCCGTGGAAGCTTCGCGGGGAAGGGGCAGGTAGGTATGGAACACGAAATGCGAGCGGAGTACGAGGAAGGCGTATCCCCTCAGCAAGAAGGCGCTACGGTCAAGATTTGGCACATGGTGCGTCTGGGGGGCACCACGGCGATGTGCGGGCGGGAACTGGACCCAGCCGCTGCCACACAGCCTGCCGACGCCTGGGGCACCCCGAAGGGGGAGCCCTTCTGTCATTCCTGCGGCGCGCTGTACCTGCGTGAGGTGCCATAACCAACGGCGTCGCGAGCCGCGCATGTGTCCGGGCCCGACGCAGAGTGGCTGTACGAGTGGCGCCGCAATCCAGGCGGCGCTGGGCGTGGACCGCCTCGAGTGAGGCAGCGCGTCTTCCGGAACCGTCTCGGTTTCGGGGGTTGAGCTCGTCCCCGATCGTCCTCGGCGGCGACAGTCCGTAGTGCGCGGTATAGCGGGCCGCATCATCCACCAGCTGCGGGAGGAGACGCGCATGCTTGTGCGCGATGCCCGTCATCGCGATTCCCGTCAGTGGATCAAGGACAACGCCCGGTGCCGCGGGTCCGCGGAGCAGACGTGGATTCCGGCGTACGGGACGTCGTCCGGCCGGAAGCCAGTCTTCTGGCAGGTGAGCGTGCGCTCCTCGGTCGCCCACACCAGGTGCCGTCCGGCCGTGTCCGGGTATATGTCCGGGTTCCCCGATCCGATATGAGCGGCAGGCCCTCATAGGAGTCCACCTGCGGCAGGAGGACGAGAGGTGCGGCACACTCGGGGTAGGCCAGACTCTCGGGCCAGCCCCGTTCGCCGGAGGCGTGAGATGTGCGGGCTCGATCATTCCCCTGGCTTGAGTGACCGGAGTCCGGTGGACTGCGGGGCCCTCACCGAGGGCACATTCGGTTCATGAGGGACAGTCCAGACACAGCCGCGCAGCAGGCCGACGCGGCGCCGAACCCGGCGTCCGGGCGCGAGCCGGCGAGCCCCGCCCGTGCCTTCGTGCTCGGCGGCGGCGGGGCGCTGGGAGCGCACGAGGTGGGGATGCTGAAGGCACTGCTGGAGGCCGGCCTGCGCCCCGATCTCGTGGTGGGCACTTCCGTCGGAGCCATCAACGGAGTCGTGGTCGCCGCCGATCCGGCGTGTTCGGCGGTGGACCGCTTGGCCGACCTGTGGTCGAAGCTCGGACACGCGGGCGTCTTCACCGGCTCGCTGCTGGAGCGGCTCGGCACCGTCGTCCGCAGCGGTACCCACCTGCACTCCGCGGCACCGCTGCGCGCACTTCTGGAGACCCACCTTCCCGTTGATCGACTTGAGGACCTGGCGGTGCCGTTCCAGTGCGTGGCGTCGAGCATCGAACGCGCCGCGGAGCACTGGTTCGACGAAGGCCCTCTGGCCGACGCCGTCCTCGCCTCCTGCGCGGTGCCGGGGCTGCTGCCTCCGGTGCGGGTGGGCGACGAGCACTACCTGGACGGCGGTCTCGTCAACAGCATCCCGGTCGGGCGCGCGGTAGCCCTCGGCGCACGCGAGATCTACGTGCTCCAGGTCGGCCGCATCGAGTCTCCGCTCAGCCCGCCGCGACTGCCCTGGCAGGTCGCCATGGTCGCCTTCGAGATCGCGCGTCGCCACCGCTTCGCACGGGACATGGCCGACCTGCCGCCCGACGTGGCCGTGTACGTGCTGCCCAGCGGCGCTCTCGTCGGAGAGCCGCGCGGAACACTTCGGCAGCTGCGGTACAGGAGGTTCGGCGAGACCGCACAGCGCATCGAACGCGCTTATGCCGCGTCGTCCCGCTACCTGAGCGCTCTGCCCCTCGACAGCGGGCGACGATGACCGGCGCCCGGGGCGATGGCCCCATCAGAGCCGCCCGCGTATCGGTGCTGACCGGGATACGCCGGATCGTCACCACCACGCTGACGGCATGCCTGGTGCCCGTGACGGCCGCGCTGCTGCTGGTGGTCAGCGTGCTCACCACACCCGTCTCGGCGTTGCGCCACGGTCGCTGGCGGCTGGTGCGGATCTTCACCTTCGCCCTGCTCTACCTCCTGGTTGACTTGTTCGGGGTGGTGGCGGCCGGGTGGGTGTGGCTGCGGTACGCGCCCGGCACGCGCGATGCCCGCAATCGGCGCACGGCGGCCACCTTCGCCTTGCTGGACCGCCTGCTGCGGGTGCTGCGGCTGGCCGCGGAGCCGATGTTCGGGCTGGCGGTGCGGGTGACGCCCGCTGTACCGCGAGCCACCAACGCCACACCCCCGGTGATCGTCCTCGTGCGGCACGCCGGGGTCGGCGACTCGTTCCTCGTGCTCCATCTGCTGCTCGACCGGGCCGGGCTGCGCCCGCACACCGTCCTCAAGCGGATGCTCCGCTTCGACCCTTGCCTTGACGTGATCATCGGACGGCTGCCGCACTGTTTCCTGCCACCGCGCAGAGGCAGCACCGCGGAGGACGCGGTGCGGAAGCTGGCGGGTGGACTGCGCCGCGGCGACGCCCTGGTGCTCTTTCCCGAAGGAGGCAACTACAGCGAGCGGCGGCACCGCAGGGCCGTGGCATCGCTGCGGCGGCGAGGCAAGGCCCGCACCGCTGCGCGGGCGGCCCTCATGCGTCATGTGCTGCCACCGCACGCCGCGGGAACGCTGGGGGCGCTGGCGGCGGCGCACGGAGCTGACGTGGTCTTCGTCGCCCACACCGGCCTCGACACCATCGTCTCGCTGCCCACCCTGTGGGCGGGGATTCCGCTTCGCGAACCGGTCCGCGTGCACTGGTGGCGGGTTCCGGCAGCTGATGTGCCCGACGGGGACCGGGCCCGCGAGGAGTGGCTGCTCACCCAGTGGGGCCAGGTCGACCGTTGGATCGCCGACCACTGACCGGCACGCTCCGGGCCGTCGTCGTGCGGCCGCTCCCGTTCCCGTCCGAGCACTGGCCCACGAGGCCGCGGATGTGCCCAGGTCTGAACGGTGCCAACGTCCTGTTGTCGCTGCTGGACACCGCCTACTGGTCACCTCTGAGGGAATGGTCACCGGTGCGCGGCAGTAGCGACCCCAGTGGTCCCAGATCAAGGTTCAAGTCGTCCATCGTCAGCCCGTAGCGGCTGCACAGCGCGGACATTCGGTCCTCCAAGAGCATCAGCGTCACACCGATCCGCTCTTCCTGGTCCTCGCTCAGGTCGCCGATGTCGACGCGATGGAGCGCGGTGCGCTCCATGAGCTGGCGGAGCAACTCCACGACGGTCAAGACGAGCCTGACCAGGTCGCGTTCGACGGTGTCCGGGTCTAGGGCGAGTCTTTCGGCGGCCTCACTGTGGGGATGGCACCGGCAACTCGGTTCGGTTGGTTCGGACATCTCAAGTCCCCTCCCAAGAGCCGACACCGCTGTCAGTGATCGACTCGATGACTGCGCGCAGGTTGATCCGCACCAGGTCAACGTCGGCGATGGACAACACCAAATCCCCGGCCAGCACCACACCTCCGGCCAGCAGTCGGTCCAGCAGGTCGATGAGCGCGACCTGCCGACCGACGGCGCAGGTGTCGGCGTCGCGGACGGGCGCGCCCGGCGCGGTTGGTTCAATGCCCATGGGCGTCCGCGGGTGTCGAACCGTCGTGGGCGGCCGTCGTGGAGGTGGAGAACGAGTACGGAGCCCACGGCCCGGTGATCTCGATCCTGACGCCCACCATGCCGTCGGCCTGGGAGCGCACGGCCCGTTGGAACCGCTGCGTGTGCTGCGAACGCACTAGGAACGCGTAGTTGGCCACGTTCTCACCCGACCCGGCGGCCACAGCGCCGTTTTGCTGTGGGCGGTGCGCGACACCCGCAGTGGCGACTTCGCCCGCGGCCTCGGCCACCCTGGCGGCAACCGCTTCCGCCGCGTGCACCACGTGCTCGTGCACGCGGCGTCGCGCGCGGCGCTGCCGGAGGTAGTCCCGGCCGGGACCGGCGCCGGTCGTGCCGCTGGGCACCGGTGCTGCGGGGGTGGGCGCGCCATGGGGGTCGGCATAGACCTTCACCCCCCACTCCACGTGTCCCTCCAGTTGCCCGAGCAGCCGCGCCAGTTCGTCGGCACGGTTCCGCAGCATGTCGGCGACCCGGGCGTCGTCGAGGAACACCGTGGCCAGCCGCATCGGCAGTACGGTCGTCTCCTCCCATGCCGCGGCCACCACGGCGTGATGTGCACGGGCGATGGCTTCGAGCTGATCGAGGCTCTCCAGCTGGGACTTGACTCCCTCCTCGCTGAACTGGTCGGCAGGCACGCTGGACACCAGCGCGCCCAACTGGCCTCCGAACACCGCGCGCAGCCCGCGGTGGCCGGATGCCGCGGTGCCAGCGGCGGCGGCCGACTCCAGTGCCGGACCGCGCTGTCCGACGGCGTACACATAGCTCACGCAGTCATCGCTCATGTTCTGTCTCCACCGCTCGCAGCCGATTCACCTCGGCGCGCAGCCGCTCGTTCTCCACGGCGAGTCGCTCGGACCCCGAAGTCACCTCGCCGTCTGCCCCGCGGGCGCGAGAGGAGAGGGAAGGGTCGTGCTCCCACCAGTCGATTCCCATCTCCTTTGCCTTGTCGACCGACGCGACCAGTAGCCGGAGTTTGATGGTCAGCAGTTCGATGTCGAGGAGGTTGATCCGGATGTCGCCCGCGATCACCACCCCTTTGTCCAGGACCCGTTCCAGGATGTCCGCGAGGTTCGCCCCCGACCCCTGCTGGTGGTAGGGCGACATGCTTGAGGAGGCGCGGCCCGGAAACATGTCAGCCATGTGCCATCAGCCCCATCGGCTCGTTACCGTCGGCGGGCGCGCTCCGCTCGGGCGGTACGGCCACGACCGGCGCCGTCGCGCCGTCCCGCCTCGCCGCCGCGCCGTCGTGTTCGTGCGGGACGGGCTCCCTGGACTCGTCCACCTCGTCGGCCAGGTCGCGTATCCCGCCGCGCCCGACCGAGCGGCTGACCCCGCTGCCGCGCCACGCCCCTGCCTCATTCCTGTCGGCCCGCTCAGTGCGGTCCCCGTATGCCTTTGGGAACATGCCCGGCCCGATGTCCGTCTTGGTCTTCTTCGTGTGCCCGAGGAAATATTCCCCGACGACGGCGAGGCCGATGTTGGCGTTGGTGGTCATCTGTCGTCCACCTCGTTCTCCTTAGCCCTCAAGGCGGTTGGCGCGGGCAATGGGTTATGCGCTGCCGCGGCGACGCGCTTCCAGCCACTCGATCTGGTCGAGCAACTCGTCCTCGCGCCTGTCGAATTCGGCCTCGTCGATCCGCCCATCGATCAACTGACGTTCCAGTTCGGCAAGTTGCCGCCGAAGGGGCGCCGGGTCGTAACATTGCCGCTCGGCCGCGAGTACCAATTGGTCGATCACCCATACCGTCCCCTCCACGGGGGCGAACGGAAGTGTCAGAATCCGTGTCACCAGGCCCATCGCGCAGGCCTCAGACGAAGCTGTACGGCGGCAAAGGGCCGTTCAGGCTGAGCGAGTACTCCGCTCCGCGCCGCTCGGCCTCTTCCCACACGGCCTGTGAGAACGGCTCCGCGTTGTCCCGCTTCACCAGGAACGAGACGTTCAGGAAGTTCGCGTCCTGCTGCTCGGCGGCGCGGTGCCGTACCGCGAGGGATTCCAGCTGGGCCACGATGCGTTGGGCCTCTACCAGGTTTCGGCTGTCGATCTCAGCGGACAGCAGCTCGCCGAGCGCGACCTTCTGTTCGTGCGCGTCAGGGTTCTGCCGGGTGAACTCGTTGAGCCGACGCACCTCCTCCGACTCGGCGACGATCTCCCGCAACAAGGCGTCCTCGTCGCGGGAGGCCTTGAGGTTGAACTCCACACAGCCGTCGAGTTCCCTCAGCCGTTCCACAAAGGCGTCGCGCTGGTTGTCCAACGCGGTGAGCACCTGCTCGTCGTCCGGGGCCACCAGACCGAACCGCATCGGCAGCACCGCGCCGTCGGCGAGCAGCCGTTCCAGCACACCCTGGTGGGCGGCGAGATCACGGCGTTTGGCTCGCAGCCCTACCGGGGCGTCGCTGACGACCGCGCTCAGTGCCTGCGTCCCGAGGGCGCGCAGTTCACCGGCTGGATCCCCGACGCCCTTCACGCCGTTGAGCCGGAGCGGGTGGTCCGCCGATGTGATCGCGTAGACGTAGGTGGACACCGCTCAGTCCTCCCGCTTGCGTGCGGTTCGACGGCTCGACGACGCCGTGCTGCCGCGCTCCGACTGGCTCTCGGGCTCCGAATCGCCGCCCCGCCGCAGGGAATCACCCAGCGCCTCCACCGCTCCGGCCAGGGCGCCCTTGGACTTGCCCTTCGCTCCGTTCTCCGTCGCCTCCCCGACGATGTCGGTCAGCTGCGTCGGTGCCTTGCGGCCCGACTCCAGGTCCAGGCGGTTGCACGCTTCGGCAAACCGCAGATAGGTGTCCACACTGGCGACGACGACGCGCACGTCGATCTTGAGTATCTCGATGCCGACCAAGGAGACGCGCACGAACGCGTCGATGACCAGCCCCCGGTCCAGGATCAGTTCGAGGATGTCGTACAGGTTGCCGGTTCCACTTCCGGCCACTGCTGGATTTTGTTGCGGAACAACCGTCATGGCTCCCTTGCCCTCCCATGTTTCGTGTCGCGCCTAGCGGTCCAGTTGGCCTCGTGCATAGCGGTGCGTCCGTTCATAGCTGACGAGTTCGCCGTCACTGTCGAGTGCCACCCGGTAGGAGGCCATCACGCTGGTGGTATCCGGGATACGCTCGATCTCCACGACTTCGACGTTCGCTGACCAGCCCTCCTCGGTGGCTTTGATCGCGGACACCTGAATCGCCTGGCACTGCAGTAGTTCGCTCAGTTGACTTGCGGCGGCACGCATCGCCACGCCCAGCGGGGTCCCGTTCTCCCGCGGCCTGCGCTGGTGGGTTTGCCGGTTGTCGTGCTGGTGATCTGTGGTGGTCATGCCTCCGCCCAATCGATCACGCGTCGGGGTGCTGTTTAGGGGGCACCGATTCCTGTTCGCGAACCCCCATCGGCTGCCGAACGCCTGCCCGAGCGAGGAGAAGGTATGCACCGGGAGGCGCGTTGGGGACGGGCGACGGTGTCCGTTGCGCGAGGCCACTGGTGAGGAATGCGCCAGTGGACACCCGGAGTTGACGGTCACACTCATCGTGATCAGCCGGGGAAATCGCGCCGCGATGGCCACACGCCGAAACCTGGAACCGGGCGACCGCGTCCTGCTCTACACCGACGGTGTCGTGGAGGCTCGCGACGAGGACGGTGCGGAGTTCGGCCTCGACAAGTTCACTGACTTCATCATCCGCTCCTCCGCCGCTGGCGAGTGCCCGGCCGAGGTGCTGCGGCTGCTCATCCACTCCATCCTGGAGCACCAGCCCAACCAACTGCGGGACGACGCCACCATCCTGCTCTTCGAGTGGCGCCCGCAGTCCCGGTGACGCGTATTGCGTCGCGGCTCGCTGTGCTCGTCCGCGTCGGCATGCGTGGTCTTCTCGGGAAGCGCCCCTTCGGCGAACACCGCGCGGCTGAAGTTCTCGAACGCCTCGTTGACGGCCGGGGCCAGCTGCGCCCGCCGGGCGCCGATCTCTGGTGCGGCCGGGTGGTAGACGGACTCGCTCATCACTACCTCCGAGGGTGATCGGGTGGCGGTCGGGTCCACCGGTCGCGGTGCCCTGCTACACGGCGGTGCCTCCCCCAGATCTTCAGAGTCGCACCTCCGATGCGCCCGACCCTGTCGCTGGCTTCTGTCGGTATCCAAGGCGTCTCGTCAGCACGCTGACGCGCCCTACCCGCCCTGACACCAAACTGATCGCCAAGCCGACCGAGTCGGAGCCGGCCCCTGTCATCCGGGTGACCCTCCGTCCGGCACCGAGCTGATCGGCCGCCGCGGGGGACGAGCCCAGGAAGAGCTGCGGATGGCACATCTTCGGCACTTTCCCGGCCTGCGGCGTCGCGCGGGTGATGGGCCAGTCCGGTGTTCGCCGCCTTGTAGATGGCTGACGGCCCCAGGGGCGGCTGCGGTGCCGGATGGGTGACCGAGCCGCAAGGGCGTTCGGCCGTGGGCGGTAGCCAGAAGGTCCGCGCCCCCCTGGGCGTCGACCGGCTGGAACCGTTCGTCGAGCCGTCGCTGTGCCTGGCCCACCTGCCCCCCTCGAACAGCGACCAGGCCGTGCGAAGAAACCGCGCGCCCAGCACTGACCAACACCCGAACCCACGGAATGCTCATCGGCTACACCTCGCCCGTCCGCGGCCCCGACGGATCAGCGGTTCAGCGGTCGCTGCCCCGCCGTGGATCAGCACGGCCACAGCCCACTCCGGTCCCCACGCCCAGTCCGGGGGACCCTCTGTGCTTGGCGTACCGGTGGCACTAAGGTGCGGGCCCGTCGGATGTCAAGGGGTGCGTCATGAGCGGCTTCGATCCTGGGGCCGAGCACGCGAAGTGCCGTGCAGCGCTGCGGGTCACCATCGCGCGCCTGGCGCGCCTGCTGCGTGAGATATCCGATCAGGACGCACCGTCCGGGGTGCCGATCTGGACGGTGGGGGACGTCGCCGCCCACCTCGGTACCGTGTACCTCGCGTTCTGCTCCGCTCTCACTGGTGAGTTCGAGGACTGGGCGGGCATCCTGCCGCCGGACGAAGGCACGTTCGGCGATCGTCTCGCGGCCTTGAACGCCTCAGCCGTGCGCCTCTTCGACAGGGACGAGCGTCGGCGTCTCGCGGACTTCGTCGCCGAGCGGGGCGAGACCTTCCTCCGCGTGACGGAAGGCCTCGGCCCGGACGCCCCGTTCGCCGCACCGTGGTACGGGCAGGGGACGGTGCTGACGCTGGCGACGGCCACCGGGCTGCTGCTCAGCGAGAGCCTGCTGCACGGACTCGACATCACGCGCCGTAGCAAGCTGGCGTGGGCGATCGAATCGGACCATGCGCGGTTGGTACTGGGCCAGGTGATGCCGACGATGATGCCGCTGACGCTGGACGCGTCGCGGGCGCGGGGTGTGAACGTCGCGTACGACGTCGTCATCAGGGGCGGCCCACGGCTCGCGGTGGTCATCGACGGCGGCGCGGCGACGGTCGTCCGGGACGCGCCGCCGCGTGCCTATGACTGCCGGATCTCAGCGACGCCTCTGGCTTTCCTGCTGGTTGCCTTCCGGCGCACGCCCGCCTGGAAACCGCTCGTGCGCGGCCAGATGCGAGCGGGTGGCCGCAGGCCGTGGCTGGCCCCGCGGCTCACCCGCCTCATCACGAGCCCGTGACGGGTGCCCGCCCGGTGCCAGCGGCATGCGCCTGGCCATCGACGGCCACCTCGCAGGCGCATTGTCGACCACGCCGCCGCAGCAATCCTGAGGCCTCAGTGCCTTGCGCACAGCCCAGAACGGCGAGGAGGCCGTCGTGTCAGGGGATTTCCTCGATGCGTTCGCGGTTGAGCAGGTACGTGGGTAGATGCGGCTGCTTCGGGTCGATGGGGAAACCGTAGTCGTAGGCAAGGCTCGCCATCGCGAGCGGTCCGAGTGCTACCCGGGCGCGCGGCGCCGCCGACTCACCCCAGTAACTCCCGTGCTCCGCAAGGGCTTCGGCGAGCGCTTGGCTGAAGGCGTTGCGGTCGCCCGTGATGAGTCGGTGGAACAGGGCGACCGGCTGGTAGTCGATCCGGTTGACGAAGTCCTTCGGCGCGTGGGTCAGGGAGCCGGGCACCGATGTCTCCATGGTGGCGAGCAGCTTCTTCACGACCTCGTCCATGGAGGGGCCGGAGAAGTAGGTCTGCAGGGTGTCGATCCAGTGCAGAACGTACTCGTCGACACCATCGTCCTGTCGCAGTGTGGTCAGCGGCACCTGGCACAGCCGATTGATCCGGTCCTTCTGGCGGCACACGATCGCGAGGTAGAGGGCGTCGAGCCAGGCACGGGCGTTCGCGGGCGGTTCGGCGGGCGTGGCGGGCAACTGCCTGACGAGGTCCTCGCCCAGGTGGCATTCCTGCGGCTGCGTGCCGGTGAACAGTGCGGTTCCGAGTTGTACGGAGGTGGCCCAGGCGTCCCAGGTGGTCAGGTGCGCGGCGTCGGGATCGGTGCCGCAGTGGGCGTGCGCGAGTGCGAGGGCGGAGGTGAAAGCGTCGCCCAGTCCTGCCGGGTCCTGGGTGAGGCGTGCTATGGACTCGGCTGTGGCGTTGGTGAGTTCGGCGATGTTCGGAGCCTTGGCTGCGGCGCGGGTGGCGAGTCGGCCGGTGCGGTCGAGGCGGACCAGGCCCCTCATCAGGCCGAGCAGTTGCGGCGGCGGCTGCAGGGAGAAGGTGCGGGTGGCGTGGTCGATGACGGTGAGCGAGGTCAGGCTGCCGCGGTACCACCAGTAGACCCGCGGGGACAGTGCGCCCGGCCCGTCCTCGTGCGCGCGCAACGCGTATGCCGCAAGGCCGTTGATGGCATCGGCCACGGAGCCGTCGGCGATCGGGTGGTATGCCAGCAGGTGCCGGTTCGGCACGGCGACGAGGGCACCGGCGTCCGGCAGCGGCTCGCCGACCAGTTGCTGGGCCACTTCGGACAGGAACAGCGCCTTGCTGGCGGTGAACGGCGAGTCTCCGTAAACGGAGTGCAGTCTCGCCCGCCCCTCGATGGACACTTCCTCGTGTTCGACGGGTACGCGCATCAGGTTCTCGTAGGCCGCCTGCCCCAGTTCCTCCAGCCCGGCGCGCTCCACGTCTTCGTCGGTGAGGATCCGCACGCTGGTCGGCCCGTCGAGGGCGTAGGCGTAGACAAGCCCTTCGGCCACCACGCGGGCGTAGCGCATGGCGTTGGCGAGTTCAGGCGTGAACGACTCGACGGGCAGCAGCCGGGCGTGTACGCCACGCAGCAGTTCCTCGGCGCTCTCGCCACCCCGGCTTGCCCGCCGCAGAGCGGCGAAGTGGTCGGCAACCAGGTCGGGCCAACGGTCCTGCGGCGCGTGGCGGCACTTGTGCGCCAAGTTGTGCAGGGAGTGGTGGTGACCGTCCTGGGAGTAGGGCGCGGCAAGTGCCCGTAGCCGCGCGGCCTGCGCGGAAGTCAGCATGGGCAGGCCGGGGTCGGGGGCGTGCGTGGCGTTGGAGGTGTCGTCGTGTTTCATCGACGCGACTCTACGAGGCGCAGGTGACGGCGGGGCGCCGAGGTGTACTCACAGACCTGGCGAGGAGCCGGAAGCTCAACTCAAGCTCGACGGCCAGCCGTTAGCACGGGGTTCGGCGCCGCACCGAGGGCTCGCCGACGGCGCGGGGGCGCCCGCAGTCCGCCGTGTCCAGCACAGCCCGCCGCTCCACTGCCTGCGCCGCCACCCGCGTCCAGGCCGTCCCATCCCCCACTTCCCGAACGGGCCTGCGGACCACGCGCTGACACGATTCGGTCAACCCTGGCCTGATCGTCTAGGGTCAGGGGCCGTTGTCCGTCCACAGACACTCACGGGGGAAATCCATGGCCATGCCTCCGCAGCAATACCCGCCGCAGTACGGCCCCAACGCACAGCCGGGCGGCCCCAATCCGTACCAGCAGCAGCACCCGCAGCAGTTCGCCCCGTACCCCGCGCCGCACGGCGTACCGAACCCCGGTCCGTACGGCGCCCCCGGTCCGTATGCCGCCCCTGGCCCGTACGTCGCGCCGCAGCCCGGTCAGGTGGCCAACTGCTTGGTGTGCGGTGGCTTTCCGGCGGTGAACGTCACCATTCGCGGCCATCAGGGTGTGCTCGTCGTGATGCGGTTCATCTACAAAAGGGGCTTCTTCTGCCGGACTTGCGGCACGGCCGTGCGCCGCGACATGACCGGCAGGACGCTCTGGCAGGGCTGGTGGAGCCCGCTGTCGCTCGTGATCTTCACCCCGTTCACGCTCATCTGGAACCTTTTCATGCGGGCCAAGCTCAACAAGCTCCAGCCGCCCGCCCCGGGGACGCACGGTAGGCAGTTCGACCCGGGTGCGCCGCTGCTCAGGCGTGCCCAGGCGCTGGGGTTGCTGGTGCCGGTGCTCTGGCTGGTCTTCATCTGCGTTGGGTACGCGCGGGGGCAGTAGGGCAGACCCGGAGCGACCGAGCCGTGCGCGGCCGGTGTTCGGCCTCGCCATCCGAGAGCTGAACCCACGTCCGGCGACGCATGCAGCATTCGACCGCCTCACTGCCCTGGAAGTCACAAGCACCTCCCCGAGTAGGTGCTTTCACCTCAGGCCGTAAGGCCAGGGGGCAGCCACGTCAGGGGGCGGTCGGCGGGATGTTGTGGTTGAGGCGGAACAGGTTGCCCGGATCGTAAATGGCCTTCAGTTCGGCGAGTCGACGGTACGCGGCGGGGTCGTAGGCGCCGCGCACCTGGTCGGCGGTGGCGTTCGTGCCGTACAGGAAGTTCAGGCTCTGTCCCGCCGACCACGGCTGTGTCACCTTGAGCAGTCGCTCGTGGAGGGCCAGGACACCGGTGAGGTCAGTTCCCGGGGCGAGCTTCGACAGGAAGCCCACGACGTAGCGCGCATCGCGGTTGCCGACGGCGTTGGGTACGGCGGGCCGCCGGGCCAGCGCACCACCGAGATGCCGGATCTCCACGATGCACCGGTCGGGCGCGCCGGGTCCTGCCAAAGCGAGCAGGGAGTTCACCGCGTCGGCGTCCAGTTCGCGGACGAGCGTGCTGCTCGCGTGGTAACTCATCGGCTGGGACGGCTCGTTGTGGATGGATCCGCAGGCGCCGTACGGCATGTCGGCCACGGTGTCGATCAGGCGGGGCCCGACCGCGCGCAGCGGGGCGACCAGTCGTTCCCCCTCGGCCGCATCGCCCGCGTGGATGATGCGCACGTGGGCGACATGGCGGCCGCGCAGCGGTGCCGGGAACGCCCTTCCGGTGGCCGCGCGGGGCCAAGCGCTCCGCTGGGAGTGCGGCGACGTCCCGTCGATCGCCTGCACGCCATTGTGGCTGGTCGCGTAGTTCCCCGCGCCCCTTCAGGGCGCTGCCGAACCGCAGCGGACTTCGCCCGGCCTGCTCACTCCGTGCTGGCCTCTGCACCGTGGTCGGACCGCGCCGAGGACGGTGCGAGCGCCAGGTCCAGGGCGCCAGCGCAGGGGACCGTAGCGCCGCGCGCCAGGTCGCCCCATCACGCCCCTCCACGAGCACGCACAGTGCCATGCGGCCGCGCCCGGCCTCACCGCTCACGCGGGCCCGAATCCAGGCCCATGCGGTGCCCCGCCGACCGCGCCCCGCCGGTCACGGATAATCGGGCGGGACCCAACGAACGAGGAAGCAGCACACGGCCATGACGGCGACCGCCGAACACCAGCACACCGACGACCAGCCAGACGCCACGAACGGCGACACCCCACCCGAATTCGGGCCGGGCCTGGACCCCAAGCGCCTGCAGCTGTGCCTTGAGGTCCTCGCCGAGCTGGACGACCTGCCCATCGACCACCCGGACGCCATCACCGTCCGCAAAGCCGTCGCCCACATCTTCCGCACGATCAAGCAGCGCCGCCGCCAAGAGAGCCGGGCGCGCAAGACGGCCCACGACCGCGCGGTCACGGCCGCCACCGCCACCGGCGCGCCCGGCAGGATCGACGACGAGACCGCGGGCGTCTTCGGGCTCACCAGCCCCACCACCGGCGAGATAGCAGGCATCCTGCAGCGCCCGCGCTCCTGCTACATCTGCAAGGCGCGCTACGTCGAGGTGGACGCCTTCTACCACCAGCTGTGCCAGGACTGCGCCGCCCACAACCGCGCCCGTCGCGACGCGCGTACCGACCTGACCGGCCGCCGCGCGCTCCTCACGGGCGGCCGGGCCAAGATCGGCATGTACATCGCGCTGCGGCTCCTGCGCGACGGCGCGCACACCACCATCACCACCCGCTTCCCCAACGACGCCATCCGCCGCTTCACCGCGATGCCCGACAGCGCCGACTGGCTGCACCGGCTCAAGATCGTCGGGATCGACCTGCGTGACCCGGCCCAAGTCGTCGCGCTCGCCGACTCGGTGGCCGCCGCGGGTCCGCTGGACATCCTCATCAACAACGCCGCACAAACCGTGCGCCGCTCCCCCACCGCCTACGCCGAACTCGTCGCGGCCGAGTCCGCGCCCCTGCCCGCCGGACAGCTGCCCGCCAGCGAGGTCATCGGCCGGTTCGGCAGCGGCAGCATCGAGCACCCAGCCCTGCTGCCCAGCCAGGCGAGCGGAGAACACGACCGCCTGGGCGCGCAGAAGGTCACCGCGCTGGCGCTGGTCACCGGTTCCGCCTCCCCGGAGAGGATCGCGGCCGGTACCGCCATCGACGCGGGCGGGCTCATACCTGATCTGGCCGACTCCAACAGCTGGGTGCAAACCGTCTCCGAAGTCGAGCCCGTCGAGATGCTCGAAGTCCAACTGTGCAACTCCGTCGCGCCGTTCATACTCGTCAGCCGACTGCGCCCGGCGCTGGCGGCGTCGTCGGCGAGGCGCAAGTACGTGGTGAACGTCTCCGCGATGGAAGGCAAGTTCAGCCGTGGCTACAAAGGCGCCGGACACCCCCACACCAACATGGCCAAAGCCGCGCTCAACATGCTCACCCGCACCAGCGCGCAGGAGATGTACCACACCGACCGCATCCTGATGACCGCCGTCGACACCGGCTGGATCACCGACGAACGCCCCCACCCCGACAAGACCCGCCTGGCCGAAGCTGGCTTCCATGCACCCCTCGACCTCGTCGACGGCGCTGCACGCGTCTACGACCCGATCATCAGAGGCGAACAGGGCGAGGACCTCTACGGATGCTTCCTGAAGGACTACGCACCCACACCGTGGTGACGACGATGCCCCCAGCACCGTGCCAGTCGGCTGGAGGCTGAAGGACTCGGCGTGGGCGCTGCCGAGGGCATCGGCGGCGCCCACCAGACGGCGGTCGAGCACACGTGGACCGTGCGTGGCTCACCGAGCTCGGCCGACGTCTTACTTCGCGAGCGGCTGCGTGAAACGCAGTAGGTTGCCGGCCGGGTCGCGGAAGGCACAGTCGCGGACGCCGTAGAACTGGTCCATCGGCTCCTGCAGTACCTCGCCGCCCGCCGCGCTGATGCGCTCGAAGGTGGCGTCGCAGTCGTCGGTCGAGAAGATGACGCCGCGCAGCAGGCCCTTGGCCAGCAACTCCGCCATGACTTGTTTGTCGGCTGGCGAGGCGTTCGGGTTCGCCAAGGGCGGTTCCAGGACGATGTTCACATCCGGCTGCGACGGTGCCCCCACGGTCACCCAGCGCATCCCCTCGAACGCAACGTCATTGCGTACCTCAAGGCCGAGTACATCCCGGTAGAAGGCGAGCGCCTTGTCGTGGTCGTCGACGGCGATGAAGCAATCGGAAAGCCTGATGTCCATGCCGTTCACACTACGGTCGAGCAGCGGCGTCCGCTCCTCCACGTCTGACCGGCCGCGTGTGGATCTTCGCGACGCATGCCGGAATGACGGCGCCGTGATCATGGCTGCGGGCCCGGTAGGCGCTCGGGCTCTCCCCGACCAGCTGGGTGAAGCGCGAGCTGAACGACCCCAGTGACGTACAGCCGACCGCGTAGCAGACTTCCGTCACCGTGAGGTCGCCGCGCCGCAGCAGCGCTTTCGCCCGCTCGATCCGGCGGGTCATCAGGTAGCCGTACGGCGTCTCGCCGAAGGCAGCGCGGAAGCAGCGGGAGAAGTGGCCCGGCGACATCAGGGCGTCACGCGCCAGCGCCGGTACGTCCAGCGGCTCGGCGTAGTCGCGGTCCATCCGGTCGCGGGCCCGGCGCAGCCGGACGAGGTCCTCGAGGTCCTGCCGTTTCACCGGGTCAGTTTCCCACACCACCGCAGTGCGGTACCGGGAGATCGCGGACGAAGGGCCGGGGTGATCGCCCCGGTGCACGCCACGGCGGAGATGCCGTCGTGCCTGGCGCGGCAGGTGGGCAGACCGATCAGGAATGGAGAAGCGCTGGTCACCGAGCCGCACCTAGCCTGATCGTCATGGACATCGCCATTCACTGGACCTTCCTCCCGCACAACGACCCGGACGCCTCCCTGGCCTTCTACCGCGACACCCTCGGATTCGAGGTCCGCAACGACGTCGGATACGGCGAGATGCGCTGGATCACGGTCGGCCCCGCCGAACAGCCCCACACGTCCATCGTCCTGGAGCCGCCAGCCGCGGCCCCCGGCATCACCGACGACGAGCGCCGCACCATCGTGGAGATGATGGCCAAGGGCAGCTACGCCCGTATCGCCCTGGCCACCGCCGACCTCGACGCCACCTTCGCGCGGCTGCGGGCCAGCGGCGCCGACGTCGTCCAGGTGCCGACCGAGCAGCCGTACGGGATCCGCGACTGCGCCTTCCGCGATCCCGCGGGCAACCTGATCCGCATCAACGAACTGCGCTGAGCGGTCCGGCGAGCGCAGCCGAAATCCCCGCACCTCGCGCCACATCCCGGCTTGGCGTGAGATGAACGAGATGCCAGGTCGCGAGCTAGTATGCGCGACGGTCGCTCGTTGGTCCGAAGCCCGGCCGGACGCGCCCCCGGCCGGGACCCAGTACCGACTGCTCGAAGCTGGTCAGAGAGCCAGGCGACGCCGACGGGAACCGCGAAGGCGGCCCCGCGCAACAGATGGAGACACCCAGCATGGCCAAGAAGACGGACACGCGGTCGTCTGCGCTGCACGTTGCCGACAGCCACGATCTGATCCGCGTGCACGGCGCGCGCGAGAACAACCTCAAGGACGTCAGCGTCGAGCTCCCGAAGCGGCGGCTGACGGTGTTCACCGGTGTCTCCGGCTCGGGCAAGAGCTCTCTGGTTTTCAACACGATCGCCGCGGAGTCGCAGCGGCTGATCAACGAGACCTACAGCGCCTTCGTACAGGGCTTCATGCCGACGCTGGCACGGCCCGATGTCGACGTACTCGAAGGGCTGACCACCGCGATCATCGTCGACCAGCAGCGCATGGGTGCTGACGCGCGCTCCACGGTCGGCACCGCCACCGATGCCAACGCGATGCTGCGCATCCTCTTCAGTCGGCTCGGGCAGCCCCACATCGGCTCGCCCCAGGCGTTCTCCTTCAACGTCGCCTCGATCAGTGGAGCGGGTGCGGTCACTGTCGAGCGCGGCGGGAAGACCGTGAAGGAACGTCGCGAGTTCAGCATCACCGGCGGCATGTGTCCACGCTGCGAGGGCCGGGGCACGGTCACCGATCTCGACGTCACCCAGCTCTACGACGACTCCAAGTCGCTCGCCGAGGGGGCGATGACCGTTCCCGGCTACAAGGCGGGCGGCTGGAACTACCGGCTCTACAGCGAGTCGGGCTTCTTCGACCCGGACAAGCCGATCCGCAGGTTCACCAAGAAGGAGCTGCACGACTTCCTCCACCGCGAGCCGACCAGGATGAAGATCGCGGGCATCAACATGACCTACGAGGGGCTGATCCCGCGGATCCAGAAGTCGATGCTCTCCAAGGACCGGGAGGCGATGCAGCCGCACATCCGGGAGTTCGTCGACCGGGCCGTCACCTTCACCGACTGCCCCGAGTGCGACGGCACCCGGCTCAGTGAGGCGGCCCGGTCGTCGAAGATCAAGGGGATCAGCATCGCCGACGCCTGCGCGATGCAGATCAGCGACCTGGCCGAGTGGGTCCGCGGCATCGACGAGCCGTCGGTGGCACCGCTGCTCGCGAAGCTGCAGCACACCCTCGACTCGTTCGCGGAGATCGGGCTGGGCTACCTCTCGCTGGACCGGCCGTCGGGCACGCTGTCCGGCGGCGAGGCGCAGCGCGTCAAGATGATCCGCCACCTCGGCTCCTCGCTCACCGACACCACCTATGTCTTCGACGAGCCCACCACAGGCCTGCACCCCCATGACATCCAGCGGATGAACGGCCTGCTGCTGCGGCTGCGGGACAAGGGCAACACGGTGCTCGTCGTGGAGCACAAACCGGAGACGATAGCGATCGCCGACCACGTCGTCGACCTGGGCCCCGGCGCCGGTACGGCGGGCGGCACGGTCTGCTTCGAGGGCACCGTCGAGGGGCTGCGGGCCAGCGGCACCGTCACCGGCCGCCATTTCGACGACCGGGCCGCGCTGAAGGAGACGGTGCGCACGCCCACCGGCACACTTGCGATCCGCGGCGCGACGGCGCACAACCTGCGCGATGTCGATGTCGATATCCCGCTCGGGGTGCTCGTCGTCGTCACCGGGGTCGCCGGGTCGGGCAAGAGCTCGCTCGTGCACGGGTCGATTCCGGCCGGCGCGGGTGTGGTGTCGATCGACCAGGGCGCTATTCGCGGTTCCCGGCGGAGCAACCCGGCGACGTACACCGGACTGCTCGACCCGATCCGCAAGGCGTTCGCGAAGGCCAACGGCGTCAAGTCCGCGCTGTTCAGCGCCAACTCCGAAGGCGCCTGCCCCAACTGCAACGGCGCCGGCGTCATCTACACCGACCTGGCCATGATGGCCGGCGTCGCCACCACCTGCGAGGAGTGCGAGGGAAGGCGGTTCGACGCGTCGGTGCTGGACTACCACCTCGGCGGCCGCGACATCAGCGAGGTGCTGGCGATGCCGGTGACCGAGGCCGAGGAGTTCTTCGGCACCGGCGAGGCGCGCACACCGGCCGCGCACGCCATCCTCAAGCGGCTCGCGGATGTCGGGCTCGGCTATCTCACCCTCGGCCAGCCGCTCACCACGCTGTCCGGCGGCGAGCGGCAGCGGCTCAAGCTGGCCACTTACATGGCCGAGAAGGGCGGCGTCTACGTCCTCGACGAGCCGACCGCGGGCCTGCACCTCGCCGACGTCGAGCAGTTGCTGGGACTGCTCGACCGGCTGGTCGACTCCGGCAAGTCGGTCGTCGTCGTCGAGCACCACCAGGCGGTCATGGCACACGCCGACTGGATCATCGACCTCGGCCCCGGCGCGGGCCACGACGGCGGCCGGATCGTCTTCGAGGGCACACCCGCCGACCTCGTTGCCGCGCGCTCCACCCTCACCGGCGAACACCTCGCGGCCTACGTCGATGCCTGACCAACTACCCTGTGGGGACCGTGAGTTCGCGTTCGGTGAGGTGTTGACGCGGTACCTGGCGAGGTGCGTCGGGCAGTGCGGCGAGAGGGCGCGGCGCTGGTGTCGGTGCGCAAGTGCCGTGCTGGCAAGGGTAGTTGCTCTCGGGATCGAGAGGCTGCGCCGTCCCGCCGCAGTGTGAACTGCGCGGCTCCGTAGGCAGTTTCGCGCCAAAAGTGGCTAACTGCGGCGGGTAAGTGCGCCCGATATCGCCGCGTTGATCACGGAGTTTCGGCACACGAGCGGCACGCGGGCACATCTCGTCGACATTCCTGTGACAATCCTGTGATTCGCTTGTGCGCATACTGGCCGAGCTTCTGCGAGGTCAATTCCTCCGTATGCAGCAGCAGAGCCATCCCCGCACGAGAGGACGCTGCCCTGCTCACGGCCGCCCGCACGCACAGCAGACACCGCACCCGACGCCGGGCCGACATGCCTCTGCTCGGCGGTGTACGGCCACCGATCGCCGCACTGGCCTGCCTGCTGCTGGCAGTTGCCGCGTTCACGGCGCTCGGTTTCGAAACCATCCATGAACAGGACGTGCCGCAGGCGGTACGGGACGCGGAACGCCGGATCGCCGAGGATGCCGCGGTTTCCGTCGGGACTTCGATAGGGGCCAAGGCCACCTCGCTGCGCCACTTTGCCGCGTCGCCCCCGGTCGCCGCCGAAGAGACGCCGACGACCGTGGTCAAGTCCCTTCTGCGGAAGATGACTTCCGTGCGCGGTGGTGTGCTGCTCGACCCGCACACGGGCAGAACGCTGGCCGCAGCCGGGGAACCGGTGCCGCTGACCGGGGTGGACACGACGGGACTCGCCCACGCTGGCACCGCCAACGTGCCACCCCGACTGGCACATTCGGGTACCACCAAACCCCGACTGCTGCTCTTCGCACGGGTTACCGTGCCAGCAGCGAGCGGGAATCGGGACGAAAACCAGGACCAGGCAATCGACTTGGTGCGGGACCAGGCGCCCGAACGTGAACTCCTGCTGGTCGCCTCCGAGCAGATCACCGCCCCCCCGGTGTTCGGCGCCGGTCGCACCGGTCAACTGGTGGACCGGAACGGAAGGGTGCTGGCCGCCGTCGGCACCGCCAGCACGGCCCTGGCACCCGGTGCTGGCGACCGCGCGCTGCCCGCCGCCGCGGCGAGTGCCGCCAAGGCCGTGCCGCACACCGCTGGCGCCTCCGGCAGCATGCTCGGCGAGAGTGCCAACGGACTGCGTCGCGTCGCCGGTTGGGCATCCATCAGCGTGGCGCACGGCAAGGACGACACCGCCGATCTGGGCCTGACCGTGCTCACGTACAAGGGCGTGGCCCCTACGAGGGGCAACGCCGACCACACCCGGTTCGCGCTCGCCGCGGCAGTCACGCTGGCGGTGATCGCCGTGCTGGTGACCTTACTTCTGTGGGCAGCCGTGCAGCACCCACTGCTGCGGCTCCATTTGTCCGCCGCCCGGCTGGCCAAGGGCGCCTGCGACACGGAAGCGCGCGAGGGGCTGGATCGGCCGGTGCCGGTCCCCGCGTTCGGTGAGCCCCGCAGGGCCGGGCGAGCCCTTGAGTCCATACGCCGTCAACTCCTGGGCGAGGCCGGGCCGGAGACTGTTCGGCCGGTGCGCCGCCGCCCGGGTGTACGGCCGCTGGTCCTTGTCTGCGCGCTACTGGTCGCCGCGTGGGGAGTACCACTGATGTTCCTGGTCAACCGCGTGCAGGCGGCCAAGGCCATACCGGCAACGACCGTTGCCGACCAGCAGGCACGCACCGAGTCCGCGGCGGACCGGCTGCGGCAGTCCCTCGGCCAGAGCTACACCGACCTGGCGGAGGTGGCCTCGCGCATCTCCGGTGAGCCGAGGGGCCGGGAGGCGGACACGCTGCGGCGCGCCCTTGCCGAACACCCCAAGTATCGTTCGCTGTACGTGCTGGATCGCACCGGCGCCATCGTGCTGCGGGTGGGCAAGCGGCCGTTGCGCACGATCGTCCACGCACCGACCGGTGACGGGATCACCAAGGTCAACACCTCGGGCAAGATCCCCGCGATCGCCGCCTATGCCCAGATCCCGGCGGCGAAGTCCGCGAGGGCCACCACCACGGGCGCCCCCGCCGTGCTCTTCGCGGAGATCGACGTGAACGCGCTGAACAGCCTGTTGCCCCGGCCGAGCCTCGGTAACGTCTGGCTCGTCGACGACCACCATGAGGTGCTCGCGGCGAGCGTCGGCTTCCGTGCCTTCCAGTCCCTGCCCAGCCATGGCCTCACACGCCTCGCCGCCAGGACAAAGAGCACCGGCGGGACCGCGGGCAGCCCGGCGTCGGCCGTGCTGAACGCGGAGACGGCACCGGGCGCGGGCCCGTCGGTCGCGGCCGCAGCTCCACTGACGCGATTCGGACCCGCCGCCGGGCTCGGCTGGCGGGTGGTCTCCGCCGAGCCCGCGGCCGCCCTCAAGCTGACGCCCTACCAGGTCCGGTCGCACACCATGCTGGCCGGTCTGCTGGCCCTGACCGTGGGCGTCGCCTGCCTGAGCTGGCTGCACATCGTGGTGGTCAGACCACTGCGGGCCCTCACCGGGCACGCGGAACGGCTGGCTGGTGGCGATCGCCGGACCGTGCTGTACCCGGTCCACCAGGATGAGTGCGGTTCGGTGACGCGCAGTCTGGAACTGCTCCGGCAGGCGTTGGCCGAGCGGGATCGCCGCGCTCGACCTGACCCGGCGTCCCCCTCGGCTCCGTCATCCTCGCCCGACAGCGCGCCGCAGCCGTAGGAGGATCAACTGACGTGCTCTTCCTGTACCTTGTGCTGCTCTTGAGTTGTGCCGTGCTGCTGGTCGCCGGAGTGCTGGAGCAGCGGCGCCACTACGCCTCGCTGGAGCAGATCCCGACCCGGGTGCTGGTCAACGGCATCCGGGGCAAGAGCTCGATCACCCGGTTGTGCGCGGGGGCGCTGCGCGGCGGTGATGTGGCCACCGTCGCCAAGACCACCGGCACCGCGGCCCGGTTCATCCACCCGGACGCCACCGAGGAACCGGTGTACCGGAAGTTCGGGATCGCCAACGTCGTCGAGCAGATAGGCATCGTCCGACGGGCCGCGGCGTACCGGCCGGACGCCCTGGTGATCGAGTGCATGGCGGTGATGCCCGCGCTTCAGGAGATCAACCAGGAGAAGCTGATCCGCTCCACCATCGGCGTGCTGTGCAACGTACGCGAGGACCATCTCGCCGAGATGGGGCCGACGTTGGACGATGTGGCTCGCTCGCTGTCCCGGTCGATGCCGGTCGGCGGGGTCTGTGTCACCGCGGAGCGGGAGCGGCTGCACATCCTCAAGGAGGAGGCGGACCGGCGCGACTGCCGCCTGGTCGCGGTCGATCCCGACTCGGTGACCGACGCCGAGTTACGCGGCTTCAGCTGGTTCACCTTCAAGGAGAACGTGGCCATCGCGCTGGCGGTGGCGGAACTGCTGGGTGTGGACCGGCGGACCGCGCTTCGCGGCATGTGGGACGCTCCGCCGGACCCCGGCGTGCTCTCCGTCGAACGCTACCGCACACCAGACGGCAAGCGGTTGCGCTTCGCCAACGTCTTCGCCGCGAACGACCCCGAGTCAACCCTGATGAACGTCCGACAGCTGGAGGATCTCGGCGCCATACACCGACCGCTGAACGTGGTCATCAACTGCCGCCCCGACCGGGTGGAACGCAACGGGCAGATGGGCGCGATCGTCCCCGAGCTCAACCCGGAGACGGTCTTCCTGATCGGGCATCCCACCAAGAGCGCCCGAGACGGCATCCCCGCGCGCTGGTCGTCGGGGCGGGTGGTGGACCTGGGCGGTGACCGGCGCGCCGCACAGGAGCTGACGGACGCCATCCTCGCCGAACTGGCCCCGGATTCCTCGTTGGTGGCCGTCGGCAACATCCACGGTCAGGGCGAACTGTTCCTGGAGCGGCTGGGCTCACTGCCGCCGGACAGCGCCAAGGAGCCGCCCGCTGGCGCCCGTCCGCCCGAGCCGGAGCCGTTCGCCTCGGTGGCTTCGCTGGACGGTCCGGCGCTCGACGCACACATCCCACGAACCACCCCTGCGGACCGCGACCTCACGCACGACCCGACAAGGAAACCGTTGTGATCCCCGTCAACGTCACCCCGCAGACCGCCGCGCTGGGGATCGCCGTCGGCCTGGTCTTCTCGCTGGTCTGCTATCTGACCACCAATCTCTCCCCCGGTGGCATGATCACCCCCGGCTGGCTGGCGCTGACCCTGGTCACCGATACGGGCCGGGCCGGGATGATGATCGGCGTCACGGCGCTCACCTTCGTCGCGACCAAACTCCTCCAGCGCCATGTGATCCTGTACGGCAAGCGGCTGTTCGCCGCCGTGGTGTTGTGCGCGGTGCTGCTGCAGACCACGGTGATGCTCGCGCTCCAGCACGAGTTCCCGCTGCTGTACGGCGCCCAGACCCTTGGCTTCATCGTGCCGGGGCTGATCGCCTATCAGCTGGTCCGGCAGCCGGTCGCGGCCACCGCCATCTCCACCACCGCGGTGACCCTGGGCAGCTATGTGGTGCTCGTCGCCGGGTTGCTGCTGGGGGCACTACCCATGGGCTGACCGAGCCGGGGCATTCGCGTCCGCCATCCACCCGCCCCTGAGGAGGTTTCCGTGGGCATCGATCGCACCCCGCGCCGTGGGCCCAGTCGGCGTCAGGTCCTGGGTGCCGTCGGACTGGCCGCCGCCGGGGCGGTCGGCGGATACGCGTGGGACCGCTTGCTCGGCGGCGGACCAGGCGGCCCTTTCGGCGATGGCCCGGTGCCGACCAGCGGCTACCGGTTCGAGCGCCGTCACGCGCCCGCCCGTACGGTGGTACACGCCCCCGATGGCCAAGTCGTCGCCACCCTCACCGACGGTGCCCGCACCGCGCTGCTGGTCGGCCCGACCCGTACCTGGGACGAGCCGCGTACCACCAGCGCGGTGGTGCGCAGCAACGCATGGGTACGGCTGATGCCCGGCGCATGGCGGGCTGGCAAGGAGCAGTCCCCGTGGTTCCGGGAGTGGCTCCCCAAGGCCCTCGCCGACCGCAGCCCGGACGCCATCGGGGTGGCCTTCGAGTACGGCGACGGGGCGCACGACCACCGCACCGCGTCCGGCCTGCGTTACGCGGGCAAGGCCCACTTCGGTCCACGAGTTCCCGGGCGGTCGCCGACATCGTTCCACTACCTCGACGAACAGTCCGACTTCTACGACTACCTCGGCACCCCCTGGACCTTTCCGGACGGCACCCGCAGGTACCCGCAGCAGGCGCGCTACGGCGACGTGGACTGCTCCGGCTTCATGCGCCTGGTCTGGGGCTACCGCATGGGCTATCCCATGCACGCCAGCAACGCCCCGGGTATCGGCCTGCCACGCCGGGCCTACGCCATCGCCACCCGGGCCCCGGGTGTGCTGTTGATCGAGGACAGCGGTCGGCGGCCCACCGACATCAGTCCGCTGCAACCGGGCGACCTGGTCTTCTTCTCCATCGACATCGGCCGACCGCACGGCATCGACCACTGCGGCATGTATCTGGGGCCGGACGAGGAGGGGCATCCGCGCTTCTACTCCAGCCGTTCCCGGGCCAACGGGCCCACCATGGGCGACCTGGCGGGCCGCGCGACGCTGGACGGCGACGGCTTCTACGCCCAGGGGCTGCGGATGGCCCGCCGCCTGTGAACCGCCCGAAGCCGTCGTCGTACCCCGGCCGATTGCCGTTTCCCACGAGAGAACCCGCCATGGCCACCACTCAGGACCGGAGAGACCACCGGCGCCCCTTCACCCGCGACAGGCACTGCCAAACGGCCTTTGACCACTGGGAGTTGCCCGCACTGCTGCTGATCCTGGGGGTGGCCGCGGTGCTCTACGCCTGGGGCATCGACCGGGCCGCGATACACCCGTACTACGGCGCCGCCGTGCGGTCGATGGCGGCGAGCTGGCACGCCTTCGCCTTCGGCGGGCTGGACCCGAGCGGCTCGGTCACCGTGGACAAGATCCCCGGGGCGCTGTGGCCGCAGGCGCTCTGCGTGAGGTGTTTCGGGCCGCACAACTGGGCTGTAGCGCTGCCGCAGGTGGTGGAAGGCGTACTCGCCGTCTGGGCACTCCACCGGATCGTACGCGCCTGGGCAGGCGCACCGGCCGGGCTGCTCGCCGCCCTGGTACTCACCCTCACCCCGATCACCGTCGCACTGGATCGGCACACCATTCCGGACACCTTGCTCGTGCTGCTGCTGGTCCTCGCGGCCGGATCACTGCAGAGGGCCGTCAGCACCGACAGGTTGCTGCCGCTGCTCGCCTGCGGAGCATGGGTGGGGCTGGCCTTCCAGGCCAAGATGCTCCAGGCGTGGCTCGTGCTACCGGTCTTCGCCGTGGTGTACCAACTGGCCGCGTCCGGCCCCCGGTTGCACCGGATCGGCAGGTTGCTGCTCGCCGGTTGCACCACGCTCGCCGTCTCCTGCTCCTGGCTGCTGCTGGTGTGGGTGACTCCCGCCGCACACCGTCCCTACCTCGACGGAACCACGAACAACAGCCCCTTCACCCTGGTCTTCGGCTACAACGGGCTCAGCCGTTTCGGCCACGACCAGCAGGCACTGGGCGCCGTCGCGGGCACCGCCGCCAGCCGCAGCACCGGCAACACCGGTTGGACCATGCTCGTCAACCAGACCGTGGGACCGCAGATCGCCTGGTTCCTGCCGCTCGCGGTACTGGCTTTGGTGCTCGGCCTGTTGTGGCGTGCCGGGCAGCCGCGCACCGACAGACTGCGGACGGGACTGCTGCTCTGGGGCGGCTGGCTGGTCGTGCATGCCGTGGTCTTCAGCGCCTCCAACGGCAACCACGGCTACTACACCGCCGTACTGGCCCCGGCTCTGGCCGCCCTGACCGGCGGTGGACTGGCCCTGTTCTGGCGCGAGTACCGCGATGGGGGGCCGCGCCGGGCCGCGCTGCCCGCCGGAGTCGCACTGACCGTACTGTGGGCCGCGGCGATCGACGGCCCGCACGGCGGATCCGCGCCCTGGCTGCTGCCGGTGGTGCTGATGCTCGGCCTGTGCGGGGCCGTCGGCCTGTGGTCGCGTGGGCCGCGCACAACGCGGCGCGCGTTGTGCGGTGCGCTCGCTGCGAGCCTGGCGTCCGTGCTCCTCGCTCCGGCCGTCTGGGCGGCCGCGTGCCTGGATCCGCTGTACGGCGGCTCGTCGATCTCGCCGCTGGCCGGACCGGTAGGCGCCGGGTACCACGACATGCGCCACCACCCATCCAGGGTCCAGCGCAACGCCCTGAACGCCCCGTCCGCGCGGGACAGCGCGCTGCTGCACTACCTCGCCGCACACCACTCCCGGGAGAGGTACCTGCTCGCCACCCAGGCCGCCTACGGCGCCGAGCCGTTGTTGCGGGCCACTCCTCAACCCATGCTGGTCATGGGTGGCTTCACCGGACTGACCCCGCACCCAACCGCGCCGCAGCTCACAGCGCTGGTCTCCGCCCACCAGTTGCGCTACGCACTACTGACCACGCGCCGCCCGTCCATACCGGCAACGGTCTGGGTGAAGAGGCACTGCACCCGCATACCACCGCGCGCGTACGGCCGGACCTCGGACGGAAGCTTCACCCTCTACGACTGCGCCCCGGGCAGCTGACCTGCTGAGCACGCACGCTGTGGGCCGCTTTGCGGAACGACCCTCAACGCGTCCGCGGGCCGGGCGACGGTCGCCCACCCGAAGACCCAGACCCCGGCGAGCGTCGGCTGCCTCCTACCTCGCGTCCGCGGCGCGCCCGAGTCGGGTGCGTACGGCGGTACCGGCGCAGGCGACCACGGTGAAGCCGCCGAGAATCGTGGGCCAGGTGATCTGCTCGCGCAGGAACAGCGCGGCCCAGCAGATGGTCAACACCGGCTGAACCAACTGGATCTGACTGACCTGCGCCATCGGGCCGACCGCCAGTCCGCGGTACCAGGCGAAGAAGCCCAGGAACATGCTCACCACACCGAGGTAGGCGAACGCCGCCCACTGGACCGGGGTCCCGGCCGGAGCATGCCGGGCCATCGAGACGCCCGCGAGGCCGATCATCAGCGGTGCCGAGAGCACGAGCGCCCAGGAGATGGTCTGCCAGGCCCCGAGCTCGCGAGCGAGGAGCCCCCCTTCGGCGTACCCGGTCCCGGCCGCCAGGACGGCGCTGAGCAAGAGCAGGTCGGCCCAGTGCAGACCACCGAACCCATCACCTTGCAGCGAGGCGAACCCCACGGCGGCGATCGCGCCGACGGTCGCCATGGCCCAGAAAGCCCTCGGGGGTCGTTCGTGCCCGCGGAGCACCGCCATCACCGCGGTCGCGGCTGGCAGGAGCGCGATCACGACGGCACCATGGCTGGCCGAGGCCGTAGTGAGCGCGAAGGAGCTCAGCAGCGGGAACCCGACGACCACACCGGCGGCGACGACGCTCAGACGGGCCCACTGGACGCCGCGGGGCAGACGCTGCCTGGTGATCGCCAGCGCAGCCGCCGCCAGCAACGCGGCTATGACCGCACGGCCAGAGCCGACGAAGAGCGGGGATATCCCGCCACCGGCGACGGCGACACGGGTGAACGGGACGGTGAACGAGAACGCCGTGACGCCGAGCAGCCCCCAACCGAGTCCTGCGGACGACGCCGATAGCACCGGCGGCTCAGCGAGAGTAGCGCTACTATCATTTCTCATGCATGACGATAGCAGCTCGCGAATCGTCGCGGGACTCCGGGAGTGGATCGCGACCGCCGCGCCGGGTGCGAAGCTGCCGTCCACTCGGTCGCTGGTGTCCCAGTACGCGGCAAGCCCGGTCACGGTGCAGAAGGCGCTTCGGGCTCTGGCGGCCCAGGGGATGGTGGAGAGCCGACCCGGCGTCGGGACCTTCGTCCGCGCGACCAGGGCGGCTCGCCCGAACGACTACGGGTGGCAGACGGCGGCCCTCGGGTCACCGCGCAACCGCATTCCGCAGCTGTCACGGGCGTTGCGGACCTTCCCGAACGATGTGATCGCGTTGCACTCGGGCTACCCGGACCGGGAGCTGCTGCCCGAGCGCCTGGTGCGGACCGCCTTCACCCGGGCGGCTCGCAGCGATGCCACCGTCAACCGCCCGCCAGCCGCGGGGCTGCCGGAGCTGCAGGCCTGGTTCGCCACCGAACTCGGCTCGGTCACGTCGCCCGGTGCCATGCCTCCGGTAGCGAGCGACGTCACCGTCTTCCCCGGCAGTCAAAGCGGCCTCAGCACCGCGTTCCGAGCACTCGTCGGCGCAGGCCGCCCCCTGCTGGTGGAGTCGCCGACGTACTGGGGTGCGCTCCTCGCCGCAGCGCAGGCAGGCGTACAGGTCGTACCCATCCCCAGTAGCGCTCACGGGCCGGACCCGGACGAACTGGCGCGGGCCTTCGAGCAGACCGGAGCGCGAGCGTTCTACGCCCAACCCAACTTCGCCAACCCCACCGGCGCCCAGTGGTCAACCGAGCTCGGCAACCGGGTACTTGAAGTCGTTCGCGCGCACGGCGCGTTCCTGATCGAGGACGACTGGGCACACGACTTCGGCATCGAAGCAGCCCCGGTCCCGCTCGCCGCACGCGACGACGGGGGCCATGTGGTCCACCTACGGTCCCTGACCAAGAGCGTGTCACCGGCCGTTCGTATCGCCGGTCTCGTCGCCCGCGGCCCGGCCCGGACGCGGATCCTCGCCAGCGCCCAGGCCGAGTCCATGTACGTCAGCGGCCTCCTGCAAGCGGTCGCCCTCGACGTGGTCACCCAGCCCGCCTGGCGCACACACCTGCGCAACCTCGGCCACCAACTCGCCACCCGCCGCGACCTTCTCGTCAACGCACTGCGGGACCACGTGCCTGGCGCGCGCCTGGAAGCAGTGCCCCGGGGAGGGCTGAACCTCTGGCTGCAACTGCCGGACACCACTGACCTGCCGCGACTCGTCCGTGACTGCGAAACCGCGAGTGTCGTCATCGCCCCGGGCAATGAGTGGTTCCCGGCCGAACCGACCGGCGTGTACCTCCGGCTCAACTACGCCGGACCGAACCCCGGGGCGTTCCCCGACGGCGCACGCATCATCGGTCAGGCACTCGCGCAACAACAGGCCCAGTAGCGGTGGACCGCTGCGGCTGCGGTGGTGAGCGGGTCCTGCCCACTGCTGGCTGTCGGCAGACCGGCGGCCCGCCGTTCGGTGGGCCGTATCGACGACATAGAGCTCGGCGATTTCTGAACCGATCGTCGCCCCCTGAACTCTTGTCGACTTCTGACCCCCTGATCGTCCCAAGCAAGCCCGCTCGCTCGCTCGCGTTCCATGACGCGCGCTCACGTGCAGTGACTCCAGAGCGTTGGGGAACGCCCGCCTGATCACGCCCTGACGATTTCGGGACAGCTGAGGTGTGGGCTGCGCTTCACGGGTAGGCGAAGGGGGTGGCTGGAAGTGCTGCGTCGCTGCTGAGCGTGCCGGTTCGGACGCTGGGCCGTCTGGCTCCGACGGATCAGGCGCGCGGCACGCTGTTGACTGTGACCCGAGCAGGGACTGGCGGGATGGAAGCGCTCGGCAGGGCAGGCTTCCGTGCGACCGGGAGCGTTGCGACGATGGCCGCCAAGACGGCTGGCGGGGCGATGGCCGGGGTGACCAGGGCGGGGCTGCGCACCGCGGGAGGGACGGCGCGCATGGCGGTGTCGACGGCCCGGTACGGTGCCACGACGGCTGCGGGGATGCCTGGCCGCGCGGCGCGGGCTGGGCGCGCCCTGGTCGACTTTCATCCGCGGCGGCGCGCCCGTCGCGTCTGGACGGGGCATGACCGTGCGCACATCGAGGTACGGGGTCTTGAGCACGGAGGCCGCAGGCGGGAGCGGCTGGCCACAGGGGTGACCAGGTCGCTGCGGCGGCTGAACGGGGTGCGCTGGGCGGAGGTCAACGCCGTGACCGGTCAGGTGCTGCTGTCGTTCGACGAACGCCGGATCGGTGTCGACCGGTTGCTGGAGGCGGTCAGGTCCGCCGAGAAGGCACAGGGCGTCCAGGACGATGAGTTCGCGTGGGCACAGCCCGTCACTCCGGGCGACGACGCGGCAGTCGCCGCCACGGCGATGGAACTGCTGGTCGACTGTGCCGCGGTATCCGCCGCGGCGGTGCTGCGGATCTTCCGTTTGCCATCGCTGCCCCGGGGAGTGCCCGCACTCGTGGCCGCGCTGGAGCTGGAACGGGAGCTGCGGGGGCCGTTGGTGCGTCGCATCGGACCGTTCGAGACCGACTTCCTGCTCTCGCTGGTGAGCACGACAGTCAACGGGCTGTCCGATGGGATCGGCATGCCAGCGGTCGACGCGGTCAACCGGATGCTGTTGCTCGGCGAGGCCAGGGCCCGACGTCAGGTGTGGGAGGGACGTGAGCGGGACCTGTGCCCGGGTCCGAACTGCGTGCCGCACACCAGGCCGCCGAGGCACATGCGCGGCAGGGCCCGGCCGCCCGGCCCCGTCGAGCAGTGGGAGCAGTTGCTGGCGCCGTTCGCCCCGCTCACTGCGGCTTCGGTACTCGTGCTGACCGGTAGCCCTGGACGGGCGGCGGACGCGTTGCTCGCCGCCGTGCCGCGGGCCGCACGCTACGGCCGAGAGGGTTTCGCCTCGGCGGTCGGACGCGACCTGGCCCGGCGCGGCGTCGTACCGCTCGACCCGTCGGTGCTCCGCCTGCTCGACCTGGTCTCCGCCATCGTGATCGACTCCGACGTTCTCCTCGACGGCCAGCCAGTCGCCGAGCGCAGGCTCAACCCGCTGGCCGCCTCGGTACTGGTCGCGGCGCGCTCGGGCAGGGCGCGGGTCGTGCTCACCGATGACGACCGCATCGGGAATCTACTCTCGGCGGCCGACCAGATCACCGATCCCGCCGAGCCCCTCGCCGACCGGGTACGCGACCTGCAGCGGCAGGGCGAGGGCGTGCTGGCGGTCTCGGGCACGGACGCCGAGGCACTGGCCGCCGCGGATGTCGCCGTCGCGGTGCCCGAAACCCCCGGCGCCGAGGCCTCGTGGTCGGCGGACCTGGTCTGCGCGGCCGGCCTGGAGGACGTGTGGCGCATCCTGCGCGCGGTGGCGGCGGCCGACCCGGTCTCACAGCGCTCGGTACGGTGCGCGCTGGCGGGGTCCGCGTTCGGAACGCTGTTCGCCCTCGTCGGGAGGCGGCGAGGCATTACACACGCCATGACGCCTGTGCACACAGCAAGCCTGATCGCCCTACTGTGGGGGGCTACGACTGGCCGCCGCGCCACCCGAGGGCCTGCGCCCACTCCTGGCGTTTCGAGGAGCGCCAACCGGGAGGACACAAGCCGCCGCTGAGCCCGTCTTTTCCTGTCGCCGCTAAACGCTTGCTTCCTGCCCGAACCTCATGACCAGCAACACCTAGGTCAGCGCGATCGACGAGGCCGAGGAGTCAGAGGGCGCCGGTACGTTCGTACCGCCGCGAGGAGGACAAGGCCGTTCTTCCCCGTCAAGCGGAGAAGAACCTCCTGCTAGCCCTACCTGACTCGCCGTCACCTCTGGCTCCCAATAGTGCTGCTCCCAAACGGGCGAAAGCTATCCAGGGGTGATGGGCGTGACACAGGACGATCCTCTCGCCTGCGCCTCCGACGACCGTTGCGCTGTGGAAGGTCCGGGGGTACGCCTGTTCCTCCACCTCACCCACTTTGCCTCCGGCGAGGCGGGCAGCGGCATACAGAGCGGCGCGGAACGCCCGCAAGTCAGTCTTCGGGAGCGGGCCCTCCTTCGTCGCCCCCCGCGGCAGCGCCTCTGTGACGGAGCACAGGATCAGACGAAGCCGCCTTCATGTCCGCCGAACCGCGAAAGCACTGATCAAGTTCGGGACGCGTTCGATGCCGGACCTTAAGCAAGGACCTTAAGCAACAAGCTACTGTGATCCGGGTTTTCAGGCAGAGCTTCAGCGGGCGGATGTCGACGTCAGAGTCCGGCGGGGCGGCACGTCCACCGGGCCGGTGCTACCGGGCGGAAGGTTCCTCCCAACCACACGGGTCAGACTCGCGCCCGCCCCCTACCCGCGTCGGCCAACGCCTGTGCCCGCCCACCAAGTTCGGATCGCGGCCGGGGCACAGGATGGATCCGATGAACGTCTCCGGGTGGATTGCGGGTAGCGGCGCGGAGGCCTCCACGGTGGCGTTGCAAGGCATGGACCGGCCACCGACCGTTGAGCCCTTGGCCATTGGTCCATGTCATGATCATGGGGCAGCCGATCCTCCAGGGGGACCATGCCCATGCGAACCATCAGCGTCATCACCGCCGTACACAACGGCGGCCACCAGTTCCTCGGTGACGTCTACGAATCCCTCCGCGAGCAAAAGCTACCGGACGACTGGCAATGGCAATGGTGTGTGCAGGAGGACGGCACATCCGGTATTCCCGCGAACAGCCTCCCCGATGACCCCAGGATCACGCTGGGCACAGGACTGCCAGCGCGCATCGCGGTGACGCGCACTCACGCCCTCGCCCGCGCGACAGGAGAACTGATCCGGACGCTGGACGCGGACGACATGCTGCTGCCGGGTGCGCTGGAGCGGGACATAGAGACGCTCGAACGCGTTCCGTGGTGCGTGTCCGCCTGCGTCGACCTCCATGAGGATGGCAGCACCGCACCCGGCCCCTACGATCCTCCGGGCGGCCCGGTGGAGCCCGGGCGTTTCTACCGTGAGGTGATGGAAGGCCGCCTGTCCGTCCAGGCGGTCACATTCGCCGCCCACCGGCGCCTAGTGCTCGCGCTGGGCGGCTGGCAGGCGTTGTCCGGAGCCGAGACCGTGGCCCTGCTCCTTGCCGCGGAAGCCGTGGCACCCGGCGAGTTCATAGCGGAGCCGAGCGTGCTGTACCGCAAGCATCCCAACCAGACGACGGCGTCGGACCACTACTGGGAGCCGACTGAAGCGGCAACTCGAATAGAGGCCCTTTTGCAACGTGCCAGCGCGCTACGGGAGTTGGGCTGGGCGTGGCATTAGCCGTGCCGTTCTCTCCTGGTCGTTCGCTGCTTCGCGCTCGTTCGCGGCTGTCCGCCACGCGGTGCCGCCGACCCGCACGGTCGCCCGGTGGCAGGGCGGTGGCGGCGCCCGGCGTGCGCCACGTCGAGCGCGGACCAGGCCTGCGGCCCGGTCGAGGGAGGAAAGTCTGCGAGGCGCCCGGGCATAGGCGAGCCCCGCCCCAGCAGGACGCGACTGTGCACGGCCGCCCGACACGTCCGAGTATTGAAGGGTGAGGGATGACTGCCACGGACGGCATGAGCCCGGCCCGGAGGACCTGGTAAGGGCCGCGTGCGCTGCTGGCGTAGCCGATGAGCACGTCCTCGAAGCGCTACGCCGTACCCCGCGAGCCGCCTTCGTCCCCGCCACCCACCAGGCCATGGCGTACCAGGACGTGCCGGTCCCCCTCCCCCACAGCCAGGTGACCACCCAACCTTCGCTCACCGCGCAGATGGTCGCGGCCTTGCAACTCACCGGCACCGAACACGTGCTGGAGGTCGGCACAGGCTATGGGTTCCAAACCGCGCTCCTCGGCTGCCTCGCGGCCGAGGTCGTCAGCGTGGAGCGGTGGCCGGACATGGCCGAAGAGGCCCGCCGCGCCCTGGCCGGGCAGGGCCTGGAGAACGTCGAGATCATCGTCGGCGACGGCACGCTCGGCGTGGCGGCCCGCGCTCCGTACGACGCCATTGTCGTTTCTGCCGCCTTCCCGCATGTACCGCCGCCGTTGGTCGAGCAGCTTCGGATCGGCGGACGGCTCGTTCAGCCGATAGGGCCGGGAGGCCAGGAGGCGGTCGAGCGGTACGAGCGCGGTGCGCACGGCCTGGGATCTCCGCGGTTCATCACCTCGGCGTGCTTCGTACGCCTCTATGGTGAGCACGGCTACCCGCCATGAACAGGCCGCGTGCAACACACGACAGCCGCCTGCTGCTCCGCCACCGTGGTCGGGTGGTTCTGATGCCGCTCGCATCCTCACACCTCCGCCAAGCATCGGGGCTGGGCAGCGATCAGCTGTGCAGCGATCCCAAATCAACTCCGCGTCCGATGAAGGGCGTTGGATGCGGGGCTTGCAACGGGCGTTGCGAGAGCGCCGATCGCGATGCGTCATGCGTAAGGTGGTGAACCATGGCTGGCGAAAGTGATCTGCAGAAGTTGCTGAGCGGCATGCGCCCTGAGCTGAATCCGGGCCGGTATGTGTTCACCACGGTCGAGGGCCGAGTGCCGTCCGGCGTCCCCCCTGTGGTCACGGTTGCAGAGCAGGAGGGGCTGACCGTGGTCGCCCACCAGGAAGAAGCGGATGCGGCTGGGTTGGCGTACGACTACGTATCCGGGTGGATCACATTGCGTATCCACTCCGCGCTTGAGGCGGTCGGGTTGACCGCCGCAGTCTCGAAGGAACTAGCTGCCGCCGGTCTGAGCTGCAACGTCGTGGCCGGGTTCCACCACGACCACCTGTTCGTGCCCTACGAGAACGCCGACGAGGCGGTAGCCATCCTGGAGACTCTGGCGCGGCGCTCCTCCTGACCCGCCGTGCGCCGGATGGGCTGTCGAGGGGCGGCTGCTGGAGAGATGTCCAGCAGCGCAGGAGTGACAGGGAACCGAACACAGCACCCGCGGCAGGCACCATCACGGCGGCCGTCCCGCTGCGGCGCTTGCCCTCCTCCATATGCTGGTCCCATGGCCGACACACACAGCTATCAAGTCACGGTCGAGTGGACGGGCAACCTCGGTTCGGGAACCGGCAGTTACCGCTCATACAGCCGCGATCACGAGATCCTGGCAGACGGCAAGACGCCGATCGCTGCCTCATCCGATCCGGCCTTCCGTGGTGACCGGAAGCGCTGGAACCCGGAGGAGTTGCTGGTTGCGTCCGTCGCCCAGTGCCACATGCTCTGGTATCTCCACCTCTGCGCCACCGACGGCGTGGTCGTCGTTGACTACGAGGATCGCGCTCACGGGGTCATGACCATGGACGAGAGCGGCGGGGGCGGCCAGATCACAGAGGTTGTTCTGAGTCCTGAGGTGACCGTCACTGACCCATCGATGGTGGAGAAGGCTCTCGCGCTCCACGGTGATGTGCACTCGGTGTGTTTCATCGCCCGGTCGGTGAACTTTCCCATCCGCCACAGCCCTGTGATCCGGGTTCAACGCGACTGAGGCGTGTTGCCGAAGGGACCACGCCACGCAGAAGTCGTTGCGTGCTGGCAGCTTCTCACCGGCGTTTACCCTCGGGCACGTCATCGAAAGACAGCCGCCGCCCGCGGTCGATCCCACCTGCTTCGAGGACGATCACTCCCATGACTGCCGTCGACCCCTTCGGCTCTAGCCACCTCCCTTGAGTCCTGGACCTCTGCTGGAACGAGGGGTGGTTCACCTCCCCGCCAATCCGGAACTCGCAAGGCCAGCCTGACCGCACCAGGCGTGCTGGCGCTCGTCGCGGTCGATGGCAGGCGGGTTGTCGGCTACGAAAGACGGGCGCTGGCCTCGATTCGTCTGTACGCCCTCGCTACGCGCAGGCGTACCAGTGGATCGGCCGACCGCACCGCCCCATGGGCTCACCGCCCGCTGGATCGACGGCGAAGTGACGCGGGTGTGAGGCGCGCCTGCGCTTCGTACAGGTGGATGATCTCGTCGACCGAGAGCCCCTTCGTCTCCGGCAAGAACATGTAGATGAAGCCGACCGCCATGACGGCCAGGCCCGAGAAGCAGACCAGCACCCAGGCCAGGCCGATCCCGCTCTGCCAGGTGGGGAACACCTCGATGACGGCGAAGTTCGCCAGCCAGTCCACAGCCGCCCCGATAGCGGCCGCGCGGCCGCGTACCGCTGTCGGGAACGTCTCGCCCTGGATGAGCCACCCTGTGCCGCCGACACCCACCGCGAAGGAGGCGATGAACAGATTGAGCCCGACCATCACCACGATGATCTGCGCCGTACCGTGCAGACGCCCCAGTCCGAAAGCGGCGATCAGGGCTGATACCGCCATACCACTGTAGCCGCCCATCGACATCAGGCGGCGGCCGAGCCGGTCGATGTACTTGAACCCGAAGTACGTCGCACCGACGTTGAGCGCCGACATGATCGCGGTGACCTCCACCCCGGCGATCGCCGAGTCCACCGTCGCTCCGTGGCCGCCCGACTGGAACAGCGGTGCCAGCACGTGTGGGCCGTAGTAGAGCGGCACGTTGATGCCGGTGATCTGCTGGAAGGTGAAGAACCCGCAGATCACCACCAGCGCCCGGCGCACTCCCGGAGTCCAGTCGCTGATCCGGGCGTCTCCCTTGCGGGCCTGCTCCTCCACACGCAGTTGCGCCGCCGTACGTTCCACCTGCTCGATCGTCACCTCGACGCCCAGTTGCCCCATGGCCTTCTTGACGCCGGCGTAGCGCCCCTTCTCCAGCAGCCACCGCGGTGACTCGGGCATCCTCGTACGCAGTACCAGCCCGACAAATGCCGGGACGGCTCCCAGGCCGAAGATGAGCCGCCAGTCGATCCCGTAGGCGCGGTCAGGCAGGGATCGAAGGAGCACGAGGGCGACGATGTACGAGATGAGAATGCCAACGGTGATCATCCACTGCTGGAGCATGCTGAGCGCTCCGCGCCGGTCCGCCGGGGCGTATTCAGCGATGTAGGCGGTGGCGATCGCGGAGTCCGCGCCGATGGCCAGGCCGATCAGCGTACGGGCGGCGATGAGGACCCAGGCATGCCAGGTCACCGCCGACAGCAGCGCCCCCAGAGTGTAGATGCCCGCATCCGCGATGAGCAGCGATTTGCGGCCGAACAGGTCGGTCAGCGGCCCTGCCAACAGTGCCCCGACCGCCGCTCCAACCGATGCCCCGGCCACCAGGTAGCCGAGCGCGAAGCCGGTGAGGTGGTACGGGACGAAGCTGAGGGCGGAGCCGATGTTCGCCGTGTCGTAGCCGAACAGGAATCCGCCAAGGGTGGCAAGGAGCGTCAACGACCAGTAGAACGACGTCGGTGGGCGCTGGTCCAGCAACGCCAGTACGTTCTGACTGTCGCCGGACTGCTCCCCTTCGGTATGAACGCTCACAAGACAACTCCCGTATCACCTTCCTGACATCAGGAGTCCCAGAGGACGGGAAGCCATGCCGAGTGTCACCCGCACGTACTGCAAAGCAGGCGCAGACGGCGGTCGGTACGGCATACGATTCGCTTCCTCTCAGGAAACGGCCTGCGAGGGCGGAAGCGCTGGAAGGCCGATAGAAAATGAGCTTGCGTCGGTCTCCTTGCCACCAGGCGGTGGCCACGGTTCAAGGCGACACACCGGCAATCCGCGTAACGGGTTGACTTCCGGCGTGCGCACGCGCGCACCAGGCATCGCGCACGATGTCCTGCGCAGGAAGCCGCACCGAAGCCAGCAGTACCGCCCACCGGGCGTCGGCCAGGCCCACCACCGGATCGTAGGAGCGGGCGACTTCTTCCACGGCGGGGATGTACGCGCGGTCCAGGACGAGTTGGAAGCGCTCGAAGTCCGCTTGGCGGGAACGGCCGTCGGGACGCGTGAGCCCCAGCTGCTCGAGCACGAACGGCATGTCCCGCTGGATATGCGCGTTCGCGCCCAGCAGCACGTCCTGTCCAGCGTTCGTCCCGCGGCCCCGCGCCGCGTCGAACGCGATCCGCCAGGCTGCGGGAACGGAACGGTCACCTGCCCGGTCGAGACGGAGAGCGGTGAGATAGGCGTCGACGAAGCCCGTGTTCAGATCGCCTGCCAGCCAGGACGGTTCGCTGAAGTAACCCGGCTGTGCCCGCAGCGCGCGGGCGAGCTGCCGCTGGACGTGTACGTACACCGAGGCGAACGGCGCCCGGTGGTCACACGCCAGCCCGTCCCGGACCGCGGTCAGGGTGCGTTCGGCCGAGCGTACGCACGTGAGCACCGGCCCGGCGCACCGCGCCTGCCCCGCAGCGGCGGCTCCGGCGGGGCTCCCGCCGACCGCGACCACTCCCGCCAGTACGACAGCGGTCACCCGCATACCCCAACGACGCACAGGACGCACCTCCCTCGAGTCCAACGGGGGCCAGAGCGATCAGACACGGAGGCCCACCCCGGACGTGGCGGCCGGGGATACACAGACTCCGAATGAGCTCCGTCATGGAACGCTGGGTGCGGGCTCTGCGCCGCCGATATGCTCGACTGATTTTGATGGTGAATCAGCGCCATCTCCCGAGTTGGGGCAGTCAGGTAGTTTCGAGTGCAGGTTCGCATACGTCGGATCGACCGACTCGGTAGCCTCCCTCATGAATGCGCGAGAGCGGTACTGACCAGCGCGGCAGTGGCATTCCGGTCGGACGCAACACGACGTTACCTGCCATGTGCGGCATCCCAGCCGCCGCTGCGAGGGGCACCGACACCACGGCTGCCGCTCGGACGAGGTCCATGGCCACCTGGGTGCCGCGTAGCGGGAGGCGCTGGACGATGACGCCTGCGGGCGACCCGATCACGCACCCATGGCCATCCACCGGGTTGGGGCTCGATCCCGGGTGCCCCTGGCTGCACCCTCGAATCGTGCACCTACCGCGGCCATTTAGGAGTTCATCGGCCGTGGTGCCACCGTCTACGCGTCAGCCCCCAACGCCCTGACCAATTGGCCGAGTTCGCTCAACACGGACACATCCAGTTCCCGTACGCCCGGCGGCTGACGGCCGATACCGGGCGTGGTCGTGCGGCCGAAGCGCTCCCTGCCGAGTAAGCCGTCAACGTCCGGGACTGATTCCCTTAGACAACGCTGGCAGTTCGGGTGTTGGTTGAGCGACGCCCTCGACTGCTAGTCGGGTCAACAGCTTGCCAAACCAGGCAACTTAACTACAGTCGCCGTTTGCAGGGCGCGGCGCAGAGTGGCGTCGAAGACGCGATCAGACCGATGGTACGGCGCAACACTACAGCCCGCCGGGTCGCGTCCATCCCGATTCTTCGGCTGCCGTCGCAGAGCGGACAGACGGCAAGGGCCAGCGGCGGTGGTCGGGAGTGCGCTGGGATCACCCGCTGCGCGCGACGCCACGGCACTCACGCCTGGGCCCTCCCCTCACATTCGGGATACCATTGCAACACGCAATAATGCCGGTAGCGCTACAAATCTACATATTTCCGAACATACGGTGCGTTCGGCTACGGGATGATGGAACGGGGCCATGGGGCAGCAGGTGAAGAACAACGGGCGACCCCAGTCGGTGGTGCCGCCGGGCAGCGACGCCGTCGATGAAGTCAGCGCCGCCGTGATGGTCGCCTCGCGGCTCTTCGTGGCGATCTCCGCCCGCGCGCTCGCCGACATCGATCCCGCTCTGACATTGCCGCAGTTGCGAACACTGGTCGTCCTCGAGAGCCAGAGCCCGGTCAAGCTCGCCGCACTCGCATCCGTGCTCGGAGTGAACCCGTCCACGGCCATGCGCATGATCGACAAGCTTGAAGCGATCGGACACGTGGACCGCCAGGTCAATCCGGACAACCGCCGGGAGGTCATCCTGCGACTCACCGCAGACGGGCGTCGCCTCGTCCACGAGGTGCTGGCCCGTCGGCACGATGACATCGCCACGATCGTGGAACGCCTCCCCGCCCACCAACGTACCGGGCTCGTCCAAGCCCTCCGGGCGCTGATCGCCGCCGCCGACGAACCAGCCAAAGACCTCATGCTGGACGCCGCGCTGCTCACTCACCCCTAGTTCCACGCCCCCGCGGCCTGCGCGGGGACGTGCGGCCTCCGCACTGCGCCCGACCGACGCGGCCACCACGGCAAGGCTCCAACTGCTGGCTGCGTGCCTGCGCAGCCATGGAGAAGTGCATCACGCCGAGCCTGCTAGCGGCGTTCCGGGGGCACTGACCGCCCTGCGGCACGCACGTTCCCTCAGCTGGTTCCCGGTGTGGGCCGGGTCTGGATCCGCATGCCGGGGCGGCGTCGGTGCACGGTGAGGTAGCACATGCCGTCCTTGCCCGCGGTGACAGCGCGGGTGGAGCCGTGGGGAAGCCAGAACAGACCGCCCTCCGTGAGGGGTTGCCGGTCCCATGGCGTGTCCAAGGTGCCGTCTCCAGCAACGACGTAAAGGAGGACATCGAGGTCCGGCTCGACGTGGGTGTCGATGTGTTCGTCGGGCATGAGTCGGACAAGGTTGGCGTCAAGCTGCCGTCCAGGCTGAGCCAGCCGCCACACCGCTCCAGCCGACGCGGAGTCGAGGGCCGCGAGTGCCTTGACGTCGCAGAGCTGCCGCGGAAGCGGAGCGCCGCCGCTCGGGCCGAGGGGGCCGATAGGTTCGTCAGCCATCTGTTGTCACCGTCCGATGCGTGCCTAACAACCGTGCGGGCCAGCCCCCGTTGGCCTCGAACCAACGCGGGCACCGCCTCCTGGAACCCTCGCACCGAAGCGATGCAACCGCCTCCGCGTTGCCGGGGATTCACCAAAAGGCGGGAGCCGTAGGGAGCGAAGCCACGCCCCCGTGACCGAATCCACACAGCTGCCAGCCCTGTTCAAATTGGAATCTAGCATGCGTATTTGCTAGCGTCGTGGCGTGCGGTTGACGAAGTTCACTGACCTGGCACTGCGCGCTGTGATGTCCTTGGCGGTCTCGGGGCCCAATGACCGTTACCCCACCCGCGGTGTGGCGGAGGTCATGGACGTGCCGTACACCCATATGGCGAAGGCGATCGCCCGACTGCAGCACCTCGGCGTGGTCGAGGCCCGGCGCGGGCGCGGCGGCGGCCTCGAACTGACCGGCCTGGGCCGACAGGCCTCGGTCGGCTGGCTGGCCCGTGAGCTCGAGGGCGAAAGTGATGTCGCCTCCTGCGAAGGGGATGCACCCTGCCCCCTCCGGGCGGCCTGCAGACTCCGACGAGCACTACGCGAGGCGCAGGACAGGTTCTACGCCGCGCTCGACCCGCTGACCGTGTCTGACCTAGTGGCGCCGCCCACTGGCCCGGTACTGGTCGGGCTGGTGGGCCAGCGCCCCGGGTGAACTCTCGCGTGTTGGGTTTGAGAGGTTCGCAGGCCTGAATTGGAAGATCATTAGCGAGATTGTGGAGGTACGGGCGCCTTCCAGGCCCCGCGAGGTGTTCGGACCGATCCACTGGCTCGCCCAGCAGTGAGTCAACCCATCCCCGGCCGCTACGTGGCCAAGGACCGTGCGACAAGAGGGCTAACCCCACGTCGGAAGGGCGAAGAAGCCATGGATGCCACATCAGCCGCCGTAACCGCGGCGGTCACCTTCGTCTGGCTCGGAATGGTTCTGGCGATCTCCTTTCTGGAGACGCCGTTGAAGTTCCGCGCCCCCGGAGTGGACGTGCCGATCGGACTCGGCATCGGTCGCATTGTCTTCCGGGCGCTCAATGCGGTCGAGGCGGTGCTCGCAGTCGTCATCCTGGCCGCTGTCACCGTCGGTCACCCGTCTGCATCGGTGGGTGCAGCGACCGCCATCACCGCATTTTTGCTGGCCGTGCAGCTCGCCGTCGTCCGACCTCTCCTCAACCGCAGGTCCGACCGAGTGCTCGCCGGAGAGACTTTTCCGCGTTCCCGGGCCCATCTGGTCTACGTGGCTCTTGAGTTGGCCAAAGTTGCTGCGCTGCTGACCCTCGGGATCAGCGTCCTCGCGACCTGAGACGCGAAGGGTGGCGGGTCCCTGCCAGGACCGGCACCGTCTCTCGCGGGCGCCGCGTAGGCCGGGGATCACTGCGTTGGCCAGCGTCCCCGTCGCCCCCGGCCGCCTGCCACGCGGGTACCCGAATCTTGCCCCGCCCCGACAACTCCACCACGATCTGCGCGAAGTGCGGCCCGCAGTTCAGCCTTTGATGCAGCACGCGCACGCCGCGGATCGGATACGGCGGAAACCGGGGCGACACTGACTTCACGCCGCAACGCTACCCCCTGATCTGCCATACCGCTCGGGTACGTACGTCCGCTAGCGGTGGACACGATGCCCATGACGGTCCGCTCGGGCAGCACCTCTCCGGCGATCTTGTCGAGTTCCTCGAAGCTGAGAACATTCGACGGATTCCACGCCAACGACCATCTGCCTGGCTGGCGTTCAGGCGACGGGGGCAGCGGATGCCGCGGCCAACTGGCGGTGTGGGACGTTGCCTCGCTTCCGGCCAGGCTGTAGGACAGGGGGCAGCCCACTTCGGGCTGACTCCTGATTGAGGACCAGTGATGCCATGATGTCGCGACGACGGATGCTCCCATGATCTGCCCGACGCTGCGGTACCGGGACGCGCATGCCGCGATCAAGCAGCTCACAGAGGCCTTTGGCTTCACCAGGGGTGCGGTGTACGAGAGCGAGGACGGCACGGTGCTGCACGCCGAGCTGTCCTACGGCGACGGCACGGTGATGCTCGGCACGAGGGGCGCTGGTGGCGTCTTCGACGACGCGATCGGCGATGCTGGCCCAGTCGGCGTCTATGTCGTTGTCGAGGATCCCGACGCCCACTTCAAGCGCGCCCAGCAGGCCGGTGCGGAGGTCCTGATGGAACCGACTGACCAGGACTACGGGGCCCGCGACTACATGGCCCGTGACATCGAGGGCAACGTATGGAGCTTTGGCACCTACACGCCCGTGAGGGCACCAGGCTGACCGCCGCTGCCGCGCTCGGCACGCTTCGTCGCTGCTTTGCCAACTACTCGGGTCCAGTAGCGGCAAGTCGCCTGGTCCAGCAGGACTTCGACGTCTTCCTCTAGAGTGCTTCCGTCCCAACATGCCGCACATGCCGCACAGGCCGCCTACGGTCCCGCCCGGCGGCGCGCGCCTGCCACGCCCCGGGGATGACCGAGGAGCCACCGTGACCGACCTGACCTCCATATCCCTGCAGCAAGACATCGCCCGGGACCTCCAAGTGAGCGCGTCCTTCGATGTACAGCAGGAGATCGAGCGCCGAGTGGCCTTCCTCGCCGCCCAGTTGACCTCCACGAGCCTGCGCTCGTTGGTGCTGGGCATCAGCGGTGGTGTGGACTCCATGACCGCGGGCAGGCTGTGCCAGCTCGCGGTCGAGCAACTCCGTGCCGCCGGGCGGGAATCCACGTTCTTCGCGATGCGGCTACCGTACGGCGCCCAGGCTGATGAGAAGGACGCGCAACTGGCGCTCGAGTTCATTCGACCCGACCGGGTTCTGACCGTCGATGTGAAGTCCGCCAGCGACGCCGCGCTGGAGGCGGTGCTGGCCAGCGGCATGGTCTTCCGCGACGCCCACCAACAGGACTTCGTGCACGGCAACATCAAGGCCCGGCAACGCATGATCGCTCAGTACGCGGTGGCAGGCGCGCACGAAGGCCTGGTTGTGGGTACTGACCACGCGGCCGAGGCAGTCTCCGGCTTCTTCACCAAGTTCGGCGATGGCGCGGCGGATGTCGTTCCGCTCACCGGTCTCACCAAGCGACGCGTACGGGCCATGGCGCAGGCGCTGGGTGCGCCGCCCGCGCTGGTTTGGAAGACCCCGACCGCAGATCTGGAGACACTGAACCCGGGTAGGCCCGACGAGGAGGCGCTCGGCGTCACCTACGACGACATCGACGACCTCCTGGAAGGCAAGCCCGTCGATGAGGCCGCATTCGCGGCGATAGTCCAACGCTACCGGCTCACCGAGCACAAGCGGCAGCTGCCGATCGCTCCCTGAGTCGCTCAAGCCGCTGGTGTCCTCGGCCGTGACCTGCAATCCGGCGGCGACTAGCACATACGTGCCAGTGCGTATTGAGGCGACCCGCCTGCTGCCGTTGGGCCGGCCGCCGCGCCTGCTCCACCAAGCGCTCGTGTGCCACCGCGTCCGCGTACCGAACGGCAACCAGCCGACGGCGCCTCGCCTGTCGAAGGGCGACGAGCCGAGAGTCATCTGGTGGCCGACAAGGCTGATCTCGACGCCATCCGCGGTGGTGTCAGAATTCATCTTCCGGGGCGGCGAGTTGGGGATTCCCCTCCCCCGCATCGGCGCCAACGCGTGGATTGGTCGGTCCTCGCTTCCCCAGCGACGAACTCCCCTGCCTGTTCTTCCGAGAGGCCGGTTGTGGTGACCGTCTCCGGCGCCCTCACGCGTCGACCGCAACCATCCGTTCAGGAATCCGAGAGGTAGCCGTTCCATACGTGCCAAGGCCCAATTTGGGCCGCCACGGCAGTGCTCGCTGCCGCACTCGGCACGCCATGCCGCGCGCTGCGAGGCGCCGCTTGGGCGCGGCCTCGGCGTCGGATGCAACAGTCGAGGGCATCAGCGGCACCCCGAAGCCAGCGGGCGAGCAGAGCTGGCCGGTGCGACGCGGCCTCGCGAGCCCCGCCGTACCCCTTGGCCAGGGCGGATCAACGACACCGGCACGCGAAGCGCGGCAGCGGGTAGGCGTTCGTGAGTTGGGTAGCGAGCCTGCTTAAGCGCGCCGATGGCACGGTCGCACTACCGCGGCAGACGAGATTGGCCGCCACGGGGCGGTTGGTCGCACTGGCGGGTACCTCTTGGGCAGGGCAGAGTGGAAGGCATGGGGCTCCGGCAGAGCCTTGCGGGTATTCGGCGGCCATGGCAAGCGCATCATTCGCTGCTGGTGATCCCTCTTGTGCTCATCGTGCTGATCACTGTGGTGGACATTCACTCTCCGCCGGATGTCCACCTGGGTCCGGCCCTGGTCATCGCGCCCGCGATCACCGCTTCGTTCGCCGGTCCCTGGGTGACGGGCCTCATCGGAGTGCTGGCCCTGGCCGCGCAGGTGATCATCGGAGTGTTTCACGGCGGGCTACTGACGACGAATCATGTGGTGCAGCTCGCCACTTTGGCTGTGCTCTCGGTAGTGGCCGTGATCTTGTGTGAGGTGCGCGAGCGGCGCACTCGGCAGTTGGCCCAGGTGCGGACGGTGGCCGAAGCCGCGCAGCACGTCCTGCTGTGGCCGCTGCCGGAGCGGATCGGTCCGCTGCGGATCGCGAGCATGTACCTGGCTGCCGAGGACGAGGCACAGATCGGCGGTGACCTGTACGCGGCGACCCGCACCGACGGAGGCGTCCGGGTGATGATCGGCGATGTGCGGGGCAAGGGCCTGGCCGCGATCGGCGAGGCCGCCCTGCTCCTGGGCGCCTTCCGCGAGACGGCCCACCGGCACACCAGCCTGCCGGATTTGGCCGCTGCCTTGGAGGAGAGCGTCGGCCGCTATCTTGCCGATTTCGAACCGGAGGAGGAAGCCGGAGAGCGGTTCGCCACGGCCTTGCTGGTGGAGATCCCCGACGACGATCCCATCACAAGGATGACCAGCTGCGGGCACCATCCGCCGCTGTTGCTCACCCCCGGCCAGGCCGTCACGGTCCCGAGCCTGCACCCCGCGCCGCCGCTGGGAGTCGGCCTGCCGGGATACACCCTGGACGTCTTCTCCTTCGAGCCCGGCGACACCCTCCTGCTGTACACCGACGGTGTCGTGGAGGCCCGCGACACGAAGGGCGACTTCTATCCGCTCGTGGAACGGGCCACTCAGTGGACCGACAGCAGCCCCGCCGCACTGATGCACCACATTCGCCGCGACCTGCTCGCCCACACCAACGGACGCCTCGGTGATGACGCCGCCCTCATCGCCCTTCACCGCAATCGCGCGCCTCACCGGCAACGCCACCACGCGAAGACCATCCACGCTGACGGATTCCGTCACCGCCCCGGTCGCGAACCATGGAACGGTGATCGAACAACGCTGTGCTGACGAAGCCAGCTACTTCCCCGATCGCGCCTGCCCTGACCACCAGCCCACCGCGAAGAGCGTGCCTGGCAGGCGTTCTCCAGCTTCGCGGCAGTCGCAGAGTCGCAGAGGTAATCGTCCCGCGCCTCACCGAGATCGCTCAGGCCTGGCTTGGGGCTGACGGGCCGGTGAGGTGCGTCTGGGCGGCGTGCCGGAAGGCCGCTGTCAGGCGACCGCGGTCGCCTGCGCGGGTGGCGAGCACGACGTGGCCAGGTTCGACGCCTTGCAGTGGGATGGCGGCCAGGTCGGGGCGCATGTGGATGGCCGCGGAGCCTGCGGGGGCGATGGAGACGGCATCTCCGGCGGCGATGAGTTCGAGTTTGTCTTCCACCGTCTCCACCAGCGGTCCCTCGGGCGCGCGGCGGCCGTCGGGTCGTGGGTCGACGCGCCAGAACGCGTTCCACGCCTGGTCCGGAAACCGGGGCAGGGGTTCGTCGGCGATGTCGTCGAGGGTGACGTACTCCTTGCCGACCAGGCGGTGGTCGGCGGGCACGAGCAGCAGCCGTGGCTCGTCGTAGAGGACCGTCACATGCAGTTGGTCGGTGGGAAACGGCAGCCGGGCCACCACGGCGTCGACCCGGTGGTCAAGAAGGGCCGCGCGCGGTTCGTCCCACGACAGGTGCAGGGTTCGAACGTCGGCGTCCGGGTGTCGGCGACGTAGTTCACGCACCGCCGGGGTGACGATGAGGCCGGTGGTGTACCCGACGGTGAGCCGGGTGGGCTCCGCCGCCGCTCTGGCCTCCGCGGCCGCCTGGGCCGCGCTGCGCAGCAGTGCTTTTGCGCGCGGCAGGAACACGCGTCCCGCTTCGGTGAGGTCGGTGCCTTGCGGGGTGCGGTCCAGCAGACGTACTCCCAGTTGCTCCTCGAGGCGGCGGATCTGTCGGCTCAGGGATGGTTGCGCGAGGTGGAGCGCTGCTGCCGCGCGGCCGAAGTGGCGGTGATCGGCCACGACGGTGAAGTAGCGCACCATGCGCAGATCCAGGTCCGCGATGTTCTCGGCCATGCTCCGACCCTAACGCTCCGCACTGTCTTGAACCGCCTGGAAGACCGGCCTCAACTGCGGTGATGTCGATCTGGTATCACGCGGTGCGGAACGGGTCTTGGACGCAGCGGGTGCCTGGTCCGCAGGGTTGGACGCAATCCGGTGCCTCGTAGTGAGAGTGCCGGGGCGTTCAGACCCTTCGGAGGAAGTGCGCGATGTACGTCGTCATGGGAGCGAGCGGGAAGACCGGCGGAGCCGTCGCCCGCGAGCTGCTCGATCAGGGCCAGCGGGTTCGTGTGGTGTTGCGGCCGGGCCGCGGTCGTGAGGAATGGGTGAGCCGGGGGGCTGAGGTCGCCCACGCCGACGTGCGGGACGTCGACGCCCTCGGGGCCGCGTTTGCCGGGGCGCGTGCGGTCTACGTGCTCAACCCACCGGACTACGGCAGCGACGACATGCTGGCCTCGGCCCGCGCGGTCGCCGCCGCCTACGCCACCGCGCTGCGGGCCGCCGGCAGCCGAGTGGTGGCCCTGTCCTCGATCGGCGCCCAGCATGCCGAGGGCACCGGCAATATCGTCACCACCCACATCCTGGAGCAGGCCCTGGCTCCGCTGGGCGCCAGCTTCGTGCGGGCCGGGAACTTCATGACCAACTGGCTACCGAGCCTGCCGGTGATGCGCGACAGCCCTGCCCAGCTTCTTCAGCCCGCTCGACCGGCCGATCCCGCACGCAGCCGTGCCGGACATCGCGGCGGCCGTCGTGCGTGAGCTACAGCGTGACGGCACCCGCACCATCGAGCTGGCCGCCGCGGCCGACTACGCGCCCAACGACATCGCCGCCGCGTTCGCGGACACTCTCGGTCGGCCAGTCGCCCCTCAGGTCGTCGAACGCGACCAGTGGCGGCAGACGCTGGCCCGCATTGGTCTGCCACCGGCGGCGGTCGGCAGCTGGGAGGAGATGTGGGAGGGCTTCAACACCGGCCACATCCGCTTCGAGAACACCCCGGAGCGCGGCCGGACCAGCATCACCGACTTCGCCAAGGCCGCCGTCGCCGAGTTGGGCACAGCGCACTGACCAGCCGCTGACGCAACCGGCCCCTACCGCAAGCACCACGAAGGAAGCCAAGCATGACCATGAACCGCAAGACCGTGCTGATCACCGGTGCCACCAGCGGCATCGGAGCCCACACAGCACGCCTGCTGATCGAACGGGGCCACTGCGTGGCCGTCACCGGCCGCAACGAAGGCAAGCTCCGCGCATTCGTCGACGCGGTCGCGTGCCCGGACCAACTGCTGGGCATCATCGCCGACGCGGCCGACTGGGACGCCACCCAGGCGGCCGTCGACCGGACCGTGGAGCGGTTCGGCGCCCTTGACGCCGCCGTGGCCAACGCCGGGTTCACCGCTGGCGACCACCTGGGCACCACGGCCGTCCCCATCGCTGACGGCGATCCCGCCCTGTGGCCGCCCATGGTGCTCACCAACGTGCTCGGGCCCGCCCTGCTGGCCAAAGCCGCCCTGCCCCACCTGCGGGAGACCCGCGGTCGGCTGGTGCTCATCGGCAGTGTCGCCGGGCTGAAGAACGCTCCGGGCAACCTGTACTCGGCCACCAAGTGGGCCGTCACCGGCCTGGCGGAGAACATCCGCCTGCATGCCACCACCCTCGGCGTGGGCGTCACCCTCGTCGCTCCCGGCATGACCGACACCCCGTTCTGGGCCGACGGCACCGCACCCCCGTTCGCCATGCCCGCCGAACCGGTGGCCGAAGCCATCCGCTTCGCTCTCGACCAGCCCGACGGTGTCGACCTCAACACCCTCACCATCCGACCGATCGGACAACCCGTATGAACAGCGCACCGACACCCGCCGACCCCCACCCGGCACGCGCGCAGCCACCTGGCCCACCACGGCTTGGCCGACCGCGTCACCCCGCACACCGCGGAAGGCACCGGCATCCTCCCCGACCTCGGCGAAACCCCACTGAACGTCAAACCACATTCGGATAGAGGGGCTTGGCCGTACGTCGTGACAGTCCGGGTTCTCGGCGGCGTTGCGGCCAGGGAGGTGGAATCCTAGTCGCTGGTGCTGTGGCCGCGGCCGGTGACGTAGTCGCGGACCCGGTCGACCAGTCCCAGTCCGGGGGCCAGGAGCTTGTTCAGGGGCGGGGTGCTGGGAGCCTGCGGGTGAGGGCGTGTGGGAGCGGTCTTCTTCGCCTCCCTGACTTTGTCGCCGAGAAGTTCCAGGACATAAGGGTGGACGCCGTCGCGCAGCTTGGGGAAGAGGTTGCGTTCCTCGTCCTCCACATGCGCGTTGACCTCGGTGTGCAGCTGACGTACGAGCTGGTCGAAGTCACGGTCGTCGGCATCCCGTCCTTCGAAGGCTTTGAGCAGTTCCTCGATGTGGCCGTGATCAGCGATCTCCTTGTCAGCCAAAAGATCGCCGCCCTCCAAGTGCTCGCGTACGGCAGGGTAGAGGTGCTGCTCCTCGGCGACTGAGTGACGGACCAGTTCGATGGTCAGGGCGTCCAACGTCAGCTTGCGTTCCGCGCATCCCGGAGCCATGCCGTACAGCCGCTCGAAGAGGACCTCCACCTCGCGGTGGTCGGCGGTCAACTCCTCGATGACGTCGGGTTTGTGCTCCATCTTTCCTGCCCTTCCGAGAAACCTGACACCCCGTCACATCGTACGGAGCCACCAGTTCCCGCCTTGCTGGGCGGATAACGCCAGGACCGGCGGAATTGGGCCGGATGCGGGTCCGGCGCCGCGCGAGTCGTCGCCTGCCGCGTAGCGCGGACCACGATGTCGACGTGGCGCCGGACGGCGCCTCGGCCATGGTCAGCGCCGCGCGTGTTCCGGCGCGCCGACCGTGCTGCCCTGGATACGGCTGCGACGGGTGTCCCCGGCTGGCAGCGGCCCCGACCGGAACACCGCGAGCGCCGCTCGGCGGGGCCGGACGGGCTTCCGACGATAAAATGGGCGCATGTGCCAGGACCTGCTTCTGGCGTATGGGATCCCGGCGACCGCTGCCAGGCCGTCGGGGCTCGGGGATCTCACCGACAGTGAAGTGCACTACCGTCGTAGCAGGCGATCCAGCCCCACTACGCTCACCTCCGAGGGGCGCCGATGACCGTCGCCGACGGGGGACTCACCACCGCTGTCTCCTGGGACGGCGGGCAGGTCACTGTTGCCGTTTTCGGAGAAATCGACGTCGAGACCGGTCCGGGTCTGAAACAGGCTCTCCAAGCCGCGCTGGAAGGGCGGCCCGACCGGATCGTTGTGGACTTCGCCGGTGTGTCCTTCTGTGACTGCTGTGGCCTGGGTTTTCTCCTGGCGGCTCGGCAGCAGGCTCGAAGTGCCGAGGTTGACTTCACAGTGACCGGGGTGACCGCACCAACCGTTCTCAGGCTGCTCCGCTTCTTCGACCTCTGCGAGATGCTGGGCATGACAGGACCAGAACCCGGCCCCGGCGATGTGACGGGTCAGTAAACGGCGAGGTTGTCACAATTTCAGCCGCACCTACCGTGCTGGCTCATCCCGAACCGGGCATCAGGCATGACCGCGGGTGTACGAACCAGCCGCCGTTTCAATGCGTTGTGCGAGCTCAAGGTCCACATCGGTCAGACCGCGGTCGGAGTGCACCACGAAGCGCACCGTCTTGTCGCGGATGTCGATGTCGGGGTGCTGGTCGAGTTTCTGCGCATCGACCACGACCTTGTCGACGATGCGCACCGCGGTCGGAAAGTCGTGCGCCTCAACCGTCCGGCTGAGCGTGTCGCCCTCTCGCCGCCAGTCCTTGAGGCGGGCGTCGGACATACGCTCCGTGATCTCGGCATTGTCGAGCACCCTGGCCACGACGTCCTCCTGGCGGTCGGTAGCGGCTGGTAAGCACTCAGCGCGAGTGCGGCTCGCTCTCCAGCATGGTCTGGCCCAGAGGTGGCAGCAAACCGAGCGCTCCACGCGGTGCGCAGACTGGCACTGGCCGCGTCACTTGCGCGCTCACCCAGCGTGGCGGTGCCTGCCGCCGCCACGGACACTTACCGGCGCGACGTTGGCCGCAAGCGGTCCCGGGTGACCGGCGCTGAGCGCTTCGACGGTCGGCCTACCTCCCGTAGACGGTCTCGGCGAACTCCGCGATCTGGTCGTCGGTGAGGTGCTGTGCCAGGTCCGCTTCACTGATCATGCCGATCAGTCGCTTGTTCTCGATCACGGGCAGCCGCTTGATCCGGTGGCTCTCCATCTCGTGCAGTACGTCGCTGACGTCCGCGTTCGCATCAACCCAGCGCGGGGTTCCCTCGCACAGGTCGGCGCACTTGGTCTCGGCCGGGTTGCGTCCCTTGGCGATGCACTTCACGACGATGTCGCGGTCGGTGATGATGCCGCACAACCGCTCGTTCTCATCGCTGACCGGCAGCGCGCCGACATCCAGCCGCGCCATCAGTCGCGCGGCCTGATCAAGCATCTCCTCGCGCTTTATCCACTGCGCGCCGGGGTGCATGATTTCTTTGGCAGTAGTCATGGTTTCTCCTGCATGGGTGTTGGCCGTTCGCGTTTCGCTTCGTCGTATGACAGGCGCGCGGACCCCGGGAGAAGGCGATGCCTCTCGGCGCCCCAGCAGTGCTGCGGTCGTCCGGAGTCTGCGGGGGCTGTTTGCTCCGATCCCGCACCGTCGCCTACCCAACACCCGTATCGGTACCCATGTGCGTCGGCGTCAATCGGCGATCAGGGGCAGGCGTGCCGTCACTCGTGTTCACACCGAGTCGACGTACCGCAGTCTCCCGCTCAGGGGCGGCGCGCGGACGGTCAGTACACGCCGACGGCTAGCGCTTCGGCCCTCGCTCATCGCCGCCGTGACCCACTGCACGGAGCAGACCGTAGGCAAGCAGTGAGACGACCACCCAGGCCGCGGTGGCGGCGCCCAGAGCGAGCCATGCGGAGTGGTGCGGCAGCAGGACTGCGGCGACCACCGCGAACGCGAGCAGCCCGAGGGTGCCCAGTGCGGCGCCGCGGGCGTCATCACGGGCTCGCCTCAGACCCTCCTCCTTGGCGACGAGGGTCAGGCTGGCCAGCAGGATGGCTGGGAAGGCCAGCAGGGCTCCTCCCTGGAACGGTCCCACCGCGGCCGAGACGATCGCGGCCACGGCGGAGACGCCGACGCCGAACGCGAAGCGGATGAGCAAGTCCTTGCGCGGCATGCGCAAGGCCGCGCGCACGTCCAACCGGACCCGGTCGGCAGAGCCCTGCTCACCACCATGCTCACCGTTCGGCGATGAAGTCATGGCATCACGAGGAAGACGACGGCACCGGCCAGGACGATCCACACCACGATCGCCGTGGCGGAACCCCTCAGAGCCCCGAGCCTGCCCAGTGCCGGGACGCTGACGAGGCAGTACACGGTGAAGGCGACGGCGCCGATTCCCATCGCCCGTGCGGCGAGTGCCGCATCGTGGTGCCCCTTGAACGCGACCGTCACGATCAAGCTCCCCAGCGCGACCGATGGCGCCGCGGCGAAGACTCCCGCCAGGCGCTTGGGCTGGACGGCTTCCGCCACAAGAGCGAAGCAGACCACGAAAAGGCCGCCGATGACGGCCTTCAAGCAGATCTCAAGCAGAGAGTTCATAGCCTCCGAGAGCGGCCCTGGACCGCTCGGTGTACCGGGGAGGAAGCGCTGGTGTTCCCTGAGAGTATGTCACCAGCGCCCTGCTCCGCGCATGACTCGGCGTTCTCTCACTCCCGGCGCCCCGCGCCCGCCCCCCCCGACGTGAACGGACGGTTGGGGGCCTCCTTCGCGGGTACCCGATGCACACTCGACGTTCGGGAAGGTGGTGATGCCAGTGTCGAGGCATTCCGTCAAAACGCACGACGAACAACGGGACGACGCGGGCCGCGCCGCCCTCTTCGATGTCGACGGCACGCTGGTGGACACCAACTACCTCCATGTCGTCACGTGGTGGGAGGCGTTCCGCCAGTCCGGGCACACGGTGCCGATGACGGCCATCCACAGCGCAGTTGGGATGGGCTCGGACAAGCTCGTCGCCCATCTGCTGGGCGACGGGCGAGACAGCGGACAGGACGCCGAGATCGCGCAGGCGCACAAGGCGCTCTTCGCGACCTACCTCGAACGCCTGCACCCCCTGAAGGGCGCGTCTGACCTACTGCGCACGGTCAGCCAGCGCGGATGGCAGGTCATGCTCGCGAGTTCGGCGGGCGAGTACGAACTCAACGCCATGCGCTCCGCCATCGGAGCCGACGAGTACATCGCCGCGGCGACGAGCGCGGACGACGTGGACGCCAGTAAGCCCGCTCCGAACTTGGTCATGCGGGCGCTCGACCGCGCCGGGGTCTCCGCGTCCCGCGCCGTCTTCGTCGGTGACACCGTTTGGGACGTGGAGTCATCCGCCAAGGCGGGAGTGGACTGCGTCGCCTTGCTGTCCGGTGGAGTCCCGGGGGCCGATCTGCGCCGTGCTGGTGCCTTGGCCGTATACGAGGATCCCGGGCATCTGCTCGCCGAAATCGACTCGAGCCCCTTCGCGGACGCCCGTCGTTAGGCGGGCCGCTCGCATCTCGCGTCGCCGCCGCATCTCGCGTCCGGCATCCCACTTCCGTCATGTCGCGCCTGGCCGCCTCCTCCTGCCGTCGATGACGGCGGCTCGTGGCCCTTCGCTACCAGTAGTGCCGTCGGCCTCCTACGGCGTGTCCGACCGCTCCCAGGAGCCAAAGGATCGCTCCGATCACTACAAGGATGATCCCGATCGTCCACAGGATGGCGATGTGGAGCAGGAATCCCACGATGAGGCAGATGATACCGAGGATGATCACAGCAGCCTCCGATCTCTCGGACAAGCCTCTTGTTCCAACGATGGTCCCGCGAGCCTTCGGCGGCAACCCTTGCCGAGAGGCAGGCACCCCGCTGCGGCCGCTGCTGGACGAGCGCCGCCAGGGGCCGACCACGCGCACCGCGACCGAAGGCGCCGACCAACCGTTCCGCTCCGTGCTGAGCAGGCGGTTAAAGCAGGCACGGTAGTGCCGCTGGGCAGGGCGCGGGTCCCTCCGTGCTTCGGCCAGCGTGGGCGGGGTGCCGGGTCTGGCCGCCGTCGGAGAGCAGGCCGTGCTCTGCCGAAAGGTCCTTGAGCTGTTACTCGGAGCCTTCTGCGGGGTAACCGCGCCCGTACATCAGCGAGGTCGCGAGGCGATCGGCGTGGTGCGCGGCGTCTTCCGCCCGGCCGACGAACTCCTTTGCAGATCGTTGGCCATCGGCCCTCTTGGGCCAGTTGGCCGAAGGTTTGGCCTGGATTGACCGACCGCGGCCTTCGGGCCCGTGGAAGGCGGCGAAGCGCGGGTAGGTGAAGAGGCGAGCCGCGAACGGTTGCCGTGGCAGGGAGGCGATACGGGCATGAGGAAGGCAGCGGACCAGCGGACGGCTGGTACGGTCCCGATCCTTCCGACGCGCCCCGCGTTGGACGGCGCCGGATTGCGGAAGGCGTTGCGCGCGCGTGTGGACGCCGAGGTGCGGTTCGACGCGGGGAGTAGGGGAGCGTACGCCACGGATGGTTCGAACTACCGGCAGGTGCCGATCGGCGTCGTGGTGCCGCGCACCGTCGAGGCGGGCGCTGAGGCCGTCGCCGTGTGTGCCGAGTTCGGCGCGCCGGTGCTTTCCCGAGGTGGCGGTACCAGTCTCGGCGGGCAGTGCACCAACACCGCGGTCGTCATCGACTGGACGAAGTACTGCAACCGGCTGGTTTCCGTCGATGCCGAGGCCCGCACCTGCGTGGTGGAGCCCGGGCTGGTGCTTGACGAGCTGAACCGTCAACTCTCGCCGCACAAGCTGATGTTCGGGCCGAAGCCGTCCACCCACAGCCATTGCGCACTGGGCGGGATGCTGGGCAACAACTCCTGCGGCGCCTCCGCCCAGGCCTACGGCAAGACGGTGGACAACGTACGCCGCATGGAGATCCTCACCTACGACGGCAGCCGACTGTGGGTCGGGCCGACCTCCGAGGAGGCATACCAGCGGATCGTGGCGGCGGGCGGCCGCGTGGGCCAGCTCTATCAGGGGCTACGCGACATCACCGGCCGGTACCTGGGTGACATCCGCCGTGGCTTCCCTGACATCCCACGCCGGGTGTCCGGCTACAACCTGGACTCGTTGCTGCCGGAGAAGGGTTTCGACCTGGCCCGGGCGCTGGTGGGCAGTGAAGGCACCCTGGTGACCATCCTGCACGCCGAGCTCGACCTGGTGCCGGTACCGGCGGCTGAATGCGTGTTGGTGCTCGGCTACCCCGACATCTGCGCGGCCGCGGACGACGTACCCCGGCTGCTGGAGCACGCCAAGCCCTCCCAACTGGAGGCGCTGGACGGCCGGATGGCCCAGCTGATGCGTGAGGAACACGCCTACCTGGAGTCGCTGACGACGTTTCCGGCAGGCGACAGCTGGCTGCTGCTGCAGTTCACCGGCGACAGCCAGGAGGAGGCCGACGGACAGGCGCAATCGCTGCTGAAGGCGATCGGTCGCGGTGAGCGGGACGAGACCGTGGTCCTGTCCGACGACCCCCAGCGTGAGCAGGAGATGCTCAAGGCGCGCGAGGCGGGCCTCGGCGTCACCGCCCGCCCGCCGGATGACCGGGAGACCTGGGAGGGCTGGGAGGACTCCGCGGTGCCGCCGGAACGGCTCGGTGACTACTTGCGGGACCTCAAAGCCCTCTTCGACGAGTTCGGCTACGACGAGCCCGCGTTGTACGGGCACTTCGGCCAGGGCTGTGTGCACACGCGCATCCCGTTCGCGCTCAAGACCGCGGAGGGGGTGGCGCAGTTCCGCCGTTTCGTCTTCCGCGCCGCGGACCTGGTGGCCTCCTACGGCGGTTCGCTGTCGGGAGAGCACGGCGACGGGCAGGCTCGCGGCGAGTTGCTGGCGAGGATGTTCGGCGACCGGCTGGTCACCGCTTTCGCCGAGGTCAAGGCGTTGTTCGACCCGGACAACCGGATGAACCCGGGCAAGGTCGTCGCACCCCACGGCGGTGCGCACAGCGTGCATCCGGTCGACGGCCAACTGCGTCTTGGCCCGCGGTGGCGGCCGAAGGAGGGCACGACGAACTTCGGCTATCCCGAGGACGAGGGGTCCTTCACCAAGGCCGTGATGCGCTGTGTCGGCATCGGCAACTGCCGCACCCAACGCGGCGGGGTGATGTGTCCGTCCTACCGGGCCACCGGCGAGGAGGAGCACTCCACCCGCGGCCGGGCCAGGTTGCTGTTCGAGATGCTCGGCGGGCACGCCGACTCCCCGGTCACCGACCGCTGGCGGTCGACCGAGGTACGCGACGCGCTCGATCTGTGTCTTGCCTGCAAGGGCTGCAAGTCGGACTGTCCGACGGGTGTCGACATGGCCACCTACAAGGCCGAGTTCCTCTCGCACCACTACGCGGGGCGGCCGCGGCCCGCCGCGCACTACGCGTTGGGCTGGCTACCGCTGTGGGCCCGGCTGTCCCGACTGGCGCCGGGTGCGGTCAACGCCGTGTCGCACGCCCCCGGCCTGGCCCGGCTGGGCAAGCGGCTGAGCGGGGTGAGCGTCGAGCGTACGGCCCCACTGTTCGCTCGGGAGTCGTTCACGCGGTGGATGGCGGCACGTGACGTGCCCCAGCCCGAGCCGGGCGATCCAGCGGCCGTGCTGTTGTGGCCGGACACGTTCAGCGACTTCTTCCACCCGGCCGTCGCCCGCTCCGCGGTGCGTGTGCTGGAGGACGCCGGGTTCCGGGTCGCCGTGCCCGCCGCCGCGGTGTGCTGCGGACTGACCTGGATCTCCACCGGTCAACTCGCCACCGCCAAGCGGGTGTTGCGCCGCAGCATCGAGGTGCTGCGGCCGTGGATCGACGCCGGTACCCCGATCGTCGGCCTGGAGCCGTCGTGTACCGCTGTCTTCCGGGCCGACGCCGTGGAACTCCTGACCGGCGACCAGGACGCGCAGCGGCTTGCCCAGCAGTTCCGCACCTTTGCCGAACTGCTGGTCAATGACGCCCCCGAGGACTGGCGGCCGCCCCGGCTCAACCGCACCGCGACCGTGCAGACGCACTGCCACCAGCACGCCGTGCTGGGGTTCGACGCCGACCGGGAGCTGATGCGCCGGGCATGCGTCGACGCCGATGTGCTGGACGCCGGATGCTGTGGGCTCGCTGGCAACTTCGGCTTCGAGCAAGGCCATTACGACATCTCCATGACCATCGGCGAACAGGGCGTGCTGCCCGCGGTCCGGGGAGCGGCTCCCGACGCGGTCGTGCTCGCCGACGGTTTCAGCTGCCGCACCCAGATCGACCAGGCGGGCACCGGTCGTGGCGCACTACACCTGGCGGAAGCCCTCGCCATGGGCCTGGACGGTCCGCTGCCCGCCGACCGCCCCGAGAAGCTCGCCGACCGCCCTCGGCCCTGCCCACGTGCCGCGCGGGCGGCCACCGCCGCCACGCTGGTCACCGCGGCAGCCGCGACCGCGGCCACGGTGAGGTGGCTTCGGCGTATAGGCGGTTAGCCGTGTAAGGCGGGGCCTGCGCCCGCCCGCCTGCACGTTTGCTCCTGCGCGAAACCGCGCAGGCGCCTGTCGTGGCGAGGATCGGCGACACGCTCGGCAACGTACTGACAACGACCATCACGCGGCCTCATCAGCGAAGGGAAGAATCCGTGTCGACCAAGGTCTCCGACTACGTACTCGAACGACTCCGTGACTGGGGCGTGGAGCATGTCTTCGCCTACGCGGGAGACGGCATCAACGGGCTGCTCGCGGCCTGGGGGCGCGCGGACAACAAGCCGCGGTTCGTCCAGGCCCGTCACGAGGAGATGGCCGCGTTCGAAGCGGTCGGCTACGCGAAGTTCTCCGGCCGGATCGGCGTCTGCGCGGCGACTTCCGGGCCCGGTGCCATCCACCTGCTCAACGGCCTGTACGACGCCAAGCTCGACCACGTTCCGGTGGTCGCCATCGTCGGGCAGACCAACCGAAGCGCCATGGGCGGCTCCTACCAGCAGGAGGTGGACCTGCTCAGCCTCTACAAGGACGTGGCCAGCGAGTTCTGTGAAATGGTCATGGTCCCCGAGCAGTTGCCCAACGTCCTGGACCGGGCGCTGCGCATCGCCCAGGCCCAACGTACGGTGACCGCCGTCATCATCCCGGCCGACGTACAGGAGTTGGACTACACCCCGCCGCAGCACGCCTTCAAGATGGTGCCGTCCAGTCTGGGCATCGCCCAGTACGCCCCCATCCCGGCCGAGTCGGAGATCAGCCGCGCCGCCGAAGTCCTCAACGCCGGTGAGAAGGTGGCCATCCTCATCGGCCAGGGCGCCCGTGGCGCACGGGCCGAGGTCGAGCAGGTCGCGGACGTACTGGGCGCGGGCGTGGCCAAGGCGCTGCTCGGCAAGGACGCGTTCCCCGATGACCTGCCGTATGTCACCGGTGCCATCGGGTTGTTGGGCACCCGGCCCAGTTACGAACTGATGCGGGACTGCGACACGCTGCTGGTCATCGGATCCAGCTTCCCCTACACGCAGTTCCTGCCGGAGCTGGACCAGGCCCGCGCCGTACAGATCGACATCGACCCGCACATGGTGGGTCTGCGCTACCCGTTCGAAGTCAACCTGGTGGGCGACGCCCGCGAGACGCTGCGGCGGCTGATCCCGCAGTTGCGCCGCAAGAGCGACAGCAAGTGGCGGCAGAAGATCGAGAAGGACACCGCGCGCTGGTGGGAGGTCATGCAGCGGCGGGCGGCCGTCAGCGCCGATCCCATCAACCCGGAGTACGTAGTGCACGCGCTGGACCGGCTGCTGCCCGACGATGTGATCCTGGCCGCGGACTCGGGCTCCGCCGCCAACTGGTACGCCCGGCACCTGCGCATTCGCGGCCGGATGCGCGGCTCGCTGTCCGGCACCCTGGCCACCATGGGCCCCGGCGTCCCCTATGTGATCGGCGCCAAGTTCGCGCACCCCGAGCGCCCGGCCATCGCCATCGTCGGTGACGGCGCCATGCAGATGAACGGCATGGCCGAAATGATCACCGCGACCAGGTACTGGCAGGAGTGGGACAACCCGCAACTGATCGTCGCCGTCCTCAACAACCAGGACCTCAACCAGGTGACATGGGAGATGCGGGCCATGTCCGGCGCCCCGCAGTTCCTGCCCTCGCAGAGCCTGCCGGACGTCCCCTACGCCGACTTCGCCCGGTCCATCGGCCTGGACGGCCTGCGGGTGGAGAAGCCGGACGAGGTGGAGAGCGGCTGGCGGCGCGCGCTGGACGCACGGCGGCCGTTCGTCCTGGAGTTCCGCACCGACCCGGCCGTACCGCCCATCCCGCCGCACGCCACCCTCGACCAGATCGAGGCCGCCGCGGCCGCCGTCATCAAGGGCGACAGTGACCGTCTCGATGTGATGAAGCAGGGCATCAAGGCGAAGGCGCAGGAGGTCCTTCCCGGCGGCAAGCAGGGCCCGGACAAGCCGTGAACGCCGCGGGGTTGGACGGGGACGGGCCGTGCGTCGAAGCGGTGGAGGCCGCCGCCTACACCGTCCCCACCGACGCTCCCGAGGCCGACGGCACCCTCGCCTGGAACGCCACCACGCTCATCGTGGTGACGGCACACTCCGGGGATGCCACCGGCCTCGGGTACACCTACGCGCCCGCCGTCACCGCACGGGTCGTACACGAGGTGCTGGCAGGCGAGGTGACGGGTCGGCCGGTGTGGCACGTGCCCGCGGCGAACGAGGCCATGCAGCGGGCGGTGCGCAACGCCGGTCGCCCGGGTCTGGTCGCGGCGGCGATCTCGGCGGTCGACATCGCGCTGTGGGATCTCAAGGCCCGGCTTCTGCACATGCCGCTCACCGCCCTGCTCGGCGCGACGAACCGTCAGGTACCGGTGTACGGCAGCGGCGGCTTCACCACGTACGACGACCGGCGGCAGGACGGGCAACTGCGCCACTGGGTGCGGGAGCAGGCCATCCCACGCGTCAAGATCAAGGTCGGCGAGTCCTGGGGGCAGGCCGAAGGACGCGACCGCGAACGCATCGCCAAGGCTCGTAGGAGCATCGGCGACGCCGCGGAGCTGTACGTCGACGCCAACGGCGGCTACGGCCGCAAGCAGGCGATCCGCCTCGCCGACTGCCTTGCCGAGCACGCCGTCACCTGGTTCGAGGAACCCGTCTCCTCCGACGACGCGACCGGTCTCGCGCAGATCCGCGCCGCCGTCCCGGCCGATGTCGCGGCCGGCGAGTACGGCTACACGCTCGCGCACTTCGCCGGTCTGCTGCGGGCCGAGGCCGTGGACTGCCTGCAGGCGGATGTCACCCGGTGCGGCGGAATCACCGTCTGGCTGCGTGCGGCGGCCCTGGCCCAGGCCGCGGGCCTGCAGATCTCCGCGCACTGCGCCCCACACGCCCACGCGCATGCCGTCGCCGCCGTGCCCAACCTGCGGCATGTGGAGTGGTTCCACGACCATGTGCGCGTCGAGCGGCTCCTGTTCGACGGAACGCTCGATCCCGGTGGTGGAAGCGTGACACCGGGCGCTAACGGCGCACCAGGACACGGACTGACGCTGCGCGCCGAACAAGCCGCCGCCTATCGCACCGCGTGACCGCGATGAGCGACCGGTTTCGCACAGAGACGGCCGGTAGCCGTGGGTGAGAAGGACAACAACCGACGGCTGAGGGACGATGGGGTGGGACGCACGCCGAAGGCCAGTGCGACCCAGACACCAGCATGGACTGTCGCCAAGCGTTACAGAGAGCTGTGTGACACCGATGCGTCGTTCGTGTGCACCTTGTCCCAACAGTTCCTCCCCCGCACCGTCTCGACCCCACGGTCCCGAGCAGCCGAGCGGAGTTGGTCCACCGCGCCACCAGCCTGACGTGCCGGACACCTCCGCGGCTTTGCACCGCCTCTCCCGGCTACCCGACGGACCGGAGCGCGACGCTCTGCGGCAGGAGGTCATCACCGCCTGGATTCCGTTGGCCGAGCGGCTGGCGTACCGGTTCCGCAACCGTGGGGAAGCGCTGGAAGACCTTCAGCAGGTGGCGGCGCTGGGCCTGATGAAGGCGGTCGACCGCTACGATCCCGAGCGCGGCAGCTCGTTCCCGAGCTATGCGATCCCCACCGTGGTGGGTGAGATCAAGAGGCACTTCCGCGACCACCTGTGGGGGCTGCACGTCCCCCGCCGGGTGCAGGAGTTGCGCAACAAGGTGCGCGTCTCGGAACGAGAACTGCTGCACGGCGTCGACAGTCACGGGCCGACGGTAGCGGAGATCGCCTCGCACAGCGGCCTGACCGAGGACGAGGTGCTGCTCGGCATGGAGGCGATCAACAGCTTCTCGACGCTCTCCCTCGACGCCGAACTGCCCAGTTCCGACGGCTGCACGCTGGTCGACGCGCTGGGCTGCGCCGACCCCGCCACCGAGAAGGTCATCGACCGCGAGGCGGTCAAACCGTGTCTGCGGCGCCTGCCCGCGCGGGAGCGGCACATCCTGTACCTGCGCTTCTTCCATGACATGACCCAGGACCAGATAGCGCACACCATGGGCATGTCGCAGATGCACGTCTCACGGCTCATCAGCCGCACCTGCGCCCGGCTGCGCCAAGAGGTCCTGCTGGACGTGTGACACCTGCGCCCGCCCCCGGCACCCTCCCGGCGACATCCCTGTCCGCGCACGGTCGCGGCGACGGAACGCGACGGTGTGAGACTCCCTCGGGTCGCGGAACGGTGATGACTCGCGCAGGCTAAGAACTCAGACGCCATCACGGCGGCACGATCGGCTTCGGCCCGCGCCGAGGCGCTCTACCGACCAGGAGGAGAAGCCATGCGGGCTCCCAGGCGACGGTGGACCAGGGCGGTGGTGACCGGCGGAGCGGGATTCGTCGGCTCTCACCTGTGTACGGCCCTCATCGAGCAAGGTACGCAGGTGATCTGTGTGGATGACTTCTGCACGGGCTCCCCCGCCAATGTCGCCCATTTGGCCGAACGCGATGGCTTCACCCTGCTGCGAGCCGATGTCACCAAGCCGTTCGCCGTGCCGGATCCGGTGGACCTGGTGCTCCACTTCGCCTCGCCCGCGTCACCGGCCGACTATCTGAGGCTGCCGCTGCACACCCTTGAGGCGGGCAGCCTCGGCACCGCGCACGCGCTGGCGCTCGCGAGAGAGCACCAAGCGCGCTTCCTGTTCGCCTCGACCTCCGAGGTGTACGGCGACCCGCAACAGCATCCGCAAAATGAGAGCTACTGGGGCAACGTCAATCCGGTCGGCCCCCGCAGCGTGTACGACGAGGCGAAGCGGTACGCGGAGGCGCTCACCACGGCCGAGGCCGGTGTGCATGGCGTCGACACCGCGATCGTGCGGCTGTTCAACGCCTACGGGCCGCGTATGCGGGCCCGCGACGGCCGTGCCGTACCGACCTTCATCCGGCAGGCGCTTGCCGCTGAGCCGTTGACCGTCACCGGTGACGGCAGGCAGACGCGGTCCATCACCTACGTCGATGACACCGTCGAAGGGGTGCTGGCCGTGGCAGGTTCGGAGCTGTCGGGCCCGATCAACATCGGCAACGCCACCGAACTGAGCATGCTCGAACTGGCCCGGCTGGTCATCGAGTTGTGCGACTCACCATCACGGATCCACTTCGTCGAGCGCCCTACTGACGACCCATCAGTTCGCTGCCCGGACATCGCCCTGGCGCGCGACAAGCTCCAGTGGGAGCCGCGCACACCCGCCCGTGAGGGGCTGGCCCGCACCGTCGCCTGGTTCCGCGACCACCCGGAGGCCTGACCGACCGACCACCGCTGCGGGCGTCAAGCGGCCGGCCAGCGGACGAAAGGCACCACCATGCGAATCCTGGGCGTCAACGCCCTCTTCCACGACCCTGCCGCGGCTCTCGTCGTCGACGGACGGGTGGTCGCCGCGGCGGAGGAGGAGCGGTTCTCCCGACGCAAGCACGGCAAACGGCCGGTGCCCTTCTCGGCGTGGGAACTTCCCGAACGCGCCATCGCCTGGTGCCTGTCGGAGGCGAGTCTTCGGCCCCAGGACATCGATCTGGTCGGCTACTCCTACGACCCGCTACTGGCCGAGGACGCGTACGAGTTGGGGCTGGACGACCCGTGGGACCACCTACGGCAGACCTACGCCCGCGAGGCACCCGCGTTCCTCGCCGAGGCGCTTGCCGGGCTCGCCCCGCAACAGGTCTCCTTCGTGCCGCACCACGAGGCCCACGCCGCCTCGGCCGCGTACGCCGTGGACGGTGACGCCGACCCCTGCTCGGTACTCGTGCTGGACGGTCGCGGAGAGTCGACCTCCCACCTGGCCGCGCGCCGCACCGGCGGGCACCTGGAACCCCTGGCGGGCCAGCGCCTGCCGCACTCCCTGGGTCTGGTCTACGAAGAGCTCACCGAGCACCTCGGATTCCTGCGCTCCAGCGACGAGTACAAGGTGATGGCGCTCGCCGCCTACGGAACTCCGCGCATGGCGGCCGAACTGCGCCGCTACGTGTACGCCACCGGTGACGGCGGGTTCCACGCGACCGGCGTGCCCTGGGCGCAGTTCGCCCCACCGCGCGGCGGCGACGAGGCGTGGAACCAGCAGCACGCCGACCTCGCCGCCTCGGCCCAGAAGGTGCTGGAGGAAGTGCTCCTCGACCTCGTGCGCTGGCTGCACGGGCGCACCCATGACCGGTTGCTGGCCATGGCCGGGGGCGTGGCACTCAACTGCGTCGCCAACTCGCGCATCGCGCGCGAGGGCCCGTTCGACAAGGTGTGGGTGCAGCCCGCGGCGGGTGATGCCGGGACCGCGCTCGGCTCGGCGCTGCGGATCGCGGCGATCGGCGGCGACCGACCGCGTCCCATGCCCGGCGCGGACCTCGGCCGGGGCTGGTCGGACGCCGAGTTGGAGGCGTGGCTGAAGCGGGCCGCGGTCTGCTACGAGCGGCCCGCCGACATCGCGGCCACGGTCGCCGACGCTCTGGCGGACAACGCCATCGTCGCCTGGTTCCAGGGCCGCGCCGAGTTCGGGCCGCGCGCCCTGGGACACCGCTCGCTGCTGGCCCATCCCGGACATGCGGGAAACCTGGAGCGGCTCAATGACGTCAAGGGCCGCGAGCAGTTCCGCCCGGTGGCCCCCATGGTGCTCGCCGATCGGGCCGCCGAGATCTTCGACGGCCCCTTGCCCAGCCCGTACATGCTCTTCGTCCACCACGTGGCCGAGCCATGGCGCGAGCGCATCCCCGCCGTCGTACACGTGGACGGCACCGCCCGCATCCAGACGGTGGACCCCAAGCGCGAACCCCTGGTCGCCAGGATGCTGCGGCAGTTCGAACGTCGTACCGGGCTGCCGGTGGTGGTCAACACGAGCCTCAACACGGCCGGACGCCCGATGGTCGACGATCCGCGCGACGCGCTGGAGTGCTTCGGTTCGAGCCCGGTCGACCTGTTGGCCATCGGCCCGTTCGCGGTGCGGCGGGCCCGGATGTTCGACCGCGACCGGGCCGCGGGGGAGGAACTGCCGTGAGCGAGAGCGAACTCCCCTACGCGGTGGTCATCCCGACGATCGGGCGGCCCAGTTTGAACGTGTGCCTGGCCGCGTTGGCCGACAGTGTCGGACCACCGCCGCGCCAGGTGGTCATCGCCGATGACCGGCCGCTGACGGACTGTCACCCGCTGCCGGTGACGATCCCCATGGCGCTGCGCGACCGAGTGGAGATCGTCGCGAGTTGCGGCAACGGCCCGGCTGCCGCCCGCAACGCAGGATGGAGCGCCACCACACAGCCGTGGGTCGTCTTCCTCGACGACGACACGCTGCCCGGTGCGCACTGGGCCCGTGAACTGGCCCGGGACCTTATCGGGGCGACGCCGCGCACCGGTGGTGTGCAGGGCCGCATCCGGGTTCCGCTGCCCCGCGACCGCGCGCCGACCGACTGGGAGCGCTGCACCGGCTCGTTGGCCACCGCCCGATGGATCACCGCCGACATGGCCTACCGCCGCCAGGCCCTGGAAGCGGTGGGCGGGTTCGACGAGCGCTTCCGGCGAGCCTTCCGGGAGGACGCCGACCTCGCGCTGCGGGTGGAGGACGCGGGATGGACTCTGGTCGTCGGCTGCCGGGAGACGGAACACCCCGTGCGCCAAACCGACCGCTGGATGTCGGTGCGGGCCCAAGCGGGCAACGCGGACGACGTGTTGATGACGCGGCTGCACGGACGCGGCTGGTGGCGCAGGGCCGGAGCCGGGCGCGGTCGGCTGCCGGTCCACCTGGCGGTCACCGGCGCCGGAGTGGCGGCCGCCGTCTGCGTGGCTGGCCGTCGGCCGCGTACGGCCGGGGCGCTGGCGGCGGTTTGGCTCGCCGGTACCACCGAGTTGGCGTTGACCCGGATCCTTCGCGGTCCGCGCACCGCCCGGGAAGTGACGGACATGCTGCTCACCAGTGCGCTGATCCCGCCCGCGGCCTGTGGTCACTGGCTGCGTGGCTGGTGGCGCCACCGCGGCGTACGACCGTGGCGGGCGGCCTCGCCCGGCGGTGCGAGCAGTACCGGTACGGCGGCGTGCACGCGTCAGCCCGTCGACAGGCAGCGGGTGCGCGGATGATGACGGGCTCGCGAAGGCCGATGGCACCTGGCTGCGGGCCAGCAGCGGCGGAACGGGCGGCACCGGCCTGCCCGGACACCGATGCGCCGCTGGTCCTCGCCCACCGCTCCGCTTCCAGCACTCGCCGCGCCGTCTCCGCCGCGCTGCCGACCGCGGTGCTCTTCGACCGTGACGGCACACTCATCGAGGACGTGCCGTACAACGGTGCCCCCGAGCGGGTGCGGCCGGTGCCCGGAGCGCGCCGGGCGCTGTCGGCGCTGCGCCGCCACGGCATCCTGCTGGGGGTCGTCAGCAACCAGTCCGGCATCGCCCGCGGACTGCTCACGCGCGCGGACGTCGACGCGGTGCGGCGGCGGGTGGAGGAGTTGCTCGGGCCGTTCGACATCTGGGTGGTCTGCCCGCACGGTCCGTACGACGGCTGCCGTTGCCGCAAACCCGCCCCGGGGCTGATCCACACCGCCGTGGCGCGGCTGGGCGTCGAGCGCCAGCGGACCGCCGTGATCGGGGACATCGGGGCCGACGTCGACGCCGCTCGCGCCGCCGGTGCCCGCGGCATTCTGGTGCCGAACGAGCAGACCGACCCGCGCGAGGTGGCCGCCGCGGCAGAGACGGCCCCCACGCTGCTGACGGCGGTACTGGCCCTGCTGGGCGGCGAGCCGGAGGCCAGCCGATGAGGACCTTGGTGCTCCGCCTGGACAATCTCGGCGACGTACTGCTCGCCGGTCCCGCCGTGCGCGCGGTGGCCGCCGGATCCAGCAGCGTCACCATGCTGTGCGGGCCCCAGGGAGCCGCCGCCGCCAGGCTGCTGCCCGGCATCGACGAGGTGCTGGTGTGGGAGGCGCCCTGGGTCGGCTACAACCCGCCCGAGGTGTGCCCCGAGGACGTGCGGGAACTCCTGCGCGTCCTCACACTGCGCCGCTTCGACCGCGCCTTGGTCCTGACCTCGTACCACCAAAGCCCCCTCCCCGCGGCGCTGTTGCTGCGTCTGGCCGGGGTACCGCGGATCGTGGCCGACAGCGAGGACTACCCCGGCAGCCTGCTGGACCTACGCCACCAAAGAGCCGCCGGACGGCACGAGGTACAGGCGGCGCTGGACCTGGCGGCGGCCGACGGCTTCCCGCTGCCGCGCGGAGACGACGGGCGACTGAGAATCCTGACCCCGCCTAGCGCCCGGCCGCTGACGGGTTCCGGGGCCTATGTGGTGGTGCACCCCGGCGCGTCCGTCCCAGCGCGCATGCCCAGCGCGGGGCGGATGGCCTCGGTGGTACGTGCCCTGACCGCCGCGGGTCACCGGGTGGTCGTCACCGGCGGTCCGGACGAGGTGGCGCTCACCGCGGCGGTCGCCGGCGGTCGCGCGCTCGACCTGGGCGGCCGTACCGGGCTCGCCGAGTTGGCCGGGGTGCTCGCCGGTGCCGAAGCGGTCGTCGTCGGCAACACCGGACCGGCACACCTCGCGGCGGCCGTGGGCGCTCCCGTCGTCTCGTTGTTCTCCCCCGTCGTGCCCGTCGAGCGCTGGCGGCCCTACGGGGTGCGGCATGTGATCCTCGGTCAGCAGAACGCGGCCTGCGCCGGGAGCCGGGCCCGCCGTTGCCCTGTGCCGGGCCATCCGTGCCTGGACTCCATCACGTCCCAGGAGATCGTCAGGGCCGTGGACCGGCTTGTCGCTTCCCAGAACCTGCACACCAAGCCACCACCAGCGCGGGAGGTGACCGCGTGAGAATCCTGCTATGGCATGTTCACGGCTCCTGGACGACCGCGTTCGTCCAGGGACCGCACAGCTATCTGCTCCCGGTGACACCGGACCGGGGGCCGGACGGCCTCGGGCGCGCGCACACTTTCGCCTGGCCTGAGTCGGTCAGGGAACTGCCACCGGACCTGCTGGCGGACGCCGAACCGGACGTGGTGGTGCTCCAGCGCCCCCACGAGGAGGAGTTGGTACGGCGATGGCTGGGACGGCGCCCGGGCAGGGACATCCCCGCCGTCTACCTCGAACACAACGCGCCGCACGGCCAGGTGCCCGACACCCGCCATCCGATGGCCGACCGCGACGATGTGACACTGGTCCACGTCACTCACTTCAACCGGCTGTTCTGGGACAACGGCGGCACCCGCACCGAAGTCATCGAACACGGCATCCCGGACCCCGGTCACCGCTACACCGGCCGCCTACCGCACGCGGCGGTGGTGGTCAACGAACCCATCAGACGCGGCCGCACCACCGGCACCGATCTGCTGCCGCGGTTCTGCCAGGCAGCGGTGCTCGACGTGTTCGGCATGTGCACCGAGGGCCTCGCCGCGCACCTCGGCCTGCCTGCGGACCGCTGCCACACCAGTGACCTTCCGCAGGCCGGGCTGCACACCGCCCTGGCCGAGCGCCGGGTGTACGTCCACCCGGTGCGCTGGACCTCTTTGGGGTTGTCCCTGCTGGAGGCCATGCACCTGGGCATGCCCGTGGTCGCGCTGGCCACCACCGAGGTGGTACGCGCGGTTCCCGCGAGCGCGGGGGTCGTCTCCACCGACCCCGAGGAACTGGTGGCCGCCGTGCGCACCTATGTCCGTGATCGCGATGTCGCGGCCGCGCACGGCACCCGGGCACGCCAGGTGGCACTGGAGCGGTACGGGCTGAAGCGGTTCCTGTCCGACTGGGACCGAGTTCTGGAAGAGGTGAGCCGTCGATGACGCAACTGAAGGTCGCCCTGGTCTCCGAACACGCCAGCCCCCTGTCCGCGCTGGGCGAGGTGGACGCGGGCGGGCAGAACGTGCACGTGGCGGCGCTCGCCGGGGCTCTCGCCGACCGGGGACACGAGGTCACCGTCTACACCCGGCGCGACAGCAGAACCCTGCCCACCGAGATTCCGCTGCGCGACGGTGTCACCGTGCACCACGTACCAGCGGGCCCACCACGGCGAATACCCAAGGACGAACTCCTCCCCCACATGGGGAAGTTCGGCGTCTACCTGGACCGCCACTGGTCACACCACCCACCGGACCTGGTGCACTCGCACTTCTGGATGTCCGGTCTGGCCGCCCTGCGCGGAGCCCATGACCTCGGCGTTCCGGTGGTCCACACCTACCACGCCCTGGGCACCGTCAAGCGCCGCCACCAAGGGACGGCCGACACCAGCCCGCCGAACCGGATCAGCCTTGAGATCGCCATCGGGCGCGCGTGCCACCGCATCATCGCCACCTGCCGCGACGAGGTGCGCGAGCTGCACGCCATGGGTATCCCCACAGAACATGTGCGCGTGGTGCCCTGCGGCGTGGACGTCAACCGCTTCGCCCCCCATGGCGACACGGCGGAACGGCACGAATGGCCGCGGCTGCTCCAGGTCGGGCGCCTGGTTCCGCGCAAGGGCACGGACCTGGCGATCGCCGCGCTCGCCCAGGTTCCGGCCGCGGAACTGCTGGTCGCGGGCGGCCCCCCGCTGGAACGGCTGGCAGGCGATCCGGAGGCCCGACGGCTGGCCAAACTGGCCGCCGAAGCCGGGGTCGGCGACCGGCTGGTCATGCTGGGCGGCATACCGCGCAAGGACATGCCCGCCCTAATGCGCAGCGCCGATCTGGTGCTGTGCCCGTCGGTGTACGAACCGTTCGGCATCACACCACTGGAGGCGATGGCCTGCGCGGTGCCCGTGGTCGCCAGTGCCGTCGGCGGCCACCTGGACACGGTCGCCCATGGCACCACCGGACGGCTGGTCACCCCGGCGAACGCCGTCGAACTGGCCAACGCCATCAGGGAGTTGCTCGGTTCCCCACGGCTGCGGGCCGCCTATGGCGCTGCCGGACGGCGCCGGGTGCTGCGGCGGTTCAGTTGGGACCGGGTGGCGGCGGCCACCGAACGCGTCTACGACGAGGCCCTGGTCAACGCCCCGCGGGGACCGGCCATCCGTACCCAGGCCACCGACACCGGGACGGCACGATGAATCCCTCCTTCGACAACACCACGGGCATCCGGAACGCCGAACGGCGCTGCGCGGATCCGGCCGCCGAGCACTGCCTCGTCCTGCAAGGCGCCCTGGTGGAACTGCGCCGCGAACACGCCCCCCTGCTCACCGGATGGGGGCGGCTACTGGCGGGCGTCCTGTCCGGTGGGGGTCGGCTGCTGGCCGCGGGAAACGGCGGCAGCGCCGCACAGGCACAGCACCTGACCGCGGAACTGGTCGGCCGGTACCGAGCCGACCGCCCCGCGTTCTCGGCGATCTCCCTGCACGCCGAAACCTCCAGTGTCACCGCCATCGGCAACGACTACGGGTTCGAGGAGTTGTTCGCGCGGCAGGTGGCCGCGCATGGCCGCCCCGGTGACGTGCTGGTGCTGATGTCCACCTCGGGGCGCAGCCCCAACCTGCTACGGGCCGCCGACGCCGCGCACGAGCGCGACCTGGTGGTGTGGGCGATGACCGGACCGCGTCCCAATCCGCTGGCCACCCGGGCGGATGCCGCACTGTGCGTCAACGCCGAACACACCGCGACCGTGCAGGAAACCCATCTGGTCGCCCTGCATCTGCTCTGCGAGGCGTTCGACGCTGCGGTGGCCAGCGCCGCGGCCGACGAGACCATCTCCGTGCGCCCGCTCGGCGGCGCCGCGGACCACCAGCCTGATCCGGCAACCGCGGACAGGAGGTGATCACCGTGCGGGCAACCGTATGGCACGGCAAGCGCGACGTACGCGTGGACACCGTCCCCGATCCCGCGATCAAGGAGCCAACGGACGCGATCGTGCGCATCACGTCCAGCGGACTGTGCGGTTCGGATCTGCATCTGTACGAAGTGCTCACCCCTTTCATGACCGAGGGCGACATCCTCGGACACGAGCCGATCGGCATCGTGGAGGAAGTCGGCCCCGCGGTACCCGGTCTCACGGCGGGCGACCGGGTCGTGGTCCCGTTCCAGATCGCCTGCGGCACCTGCTTCATGTGCGGCGAAGGCCTCCCCACCCAGTGCGAGACCACGCAGGTCAAGGAAGAGGGGACGGGCGCCGCGCTCTTCGGGTACACCAGGCTCTACGGCGCGGTGCCCGGCGCGCAGGCCGAGTACCTGCGGGTTCCGCAGGCGCAGTTCGGACCGATCAAGGTCCCGCACGGGCCACCCGACGAGCGGTTCGTCTACCTCTCCGACGTCCTGCCCACCGCCTGGCAGGCGGTGCGCTACGCCGGGCTGTCCGAGGGCGGCACGCTCGCTGTTCTGGGGCTGGGCCCGATCGGCCGCATGGCGTGCCGGGTCGCCTTCCACCTCGGCGCCGCCGCGGTGATCGGCGTGGACCGGGTCCCCGAACGGCTCGACGGCGCTCGCCAGGACGGCGTGACCGCCCTGGACCTGGAGACGTTCGACAGCCAGGGCGCCCTGCTCGACGCGGTGCGCGAGCTGACGGCGGGCCGCGGTCCCGACGCGGTCATCGACGCGGTGGGCACCGAGGCGCACGGCGGCCACGCGGGCGCGCTCGCCCAGGCGGCCGTCGGGCTGCTGCCGCACAGCTGGGCGGCGTGGCTGACGCAGAAAGCGGGAGTGGACCGGCTGAGCGCACTGCACCTGGCCATCGCGATGGCGCGCCGGGGCGGCACGATCTCGGTCAGCGGGGTGTACGGCGGTGCGGTCGATCCGCTGCCGATGATGACCATGTTCGACAAACAACTCCAGCTGCGCATGGGCCAGGCCAACGTCCGCCGCTGGAGCGATGAGATCCTCCCCCTGCTCACCGACGACGACCCCCTAGGCGTCGATACGTTCGCGAGCCACCACATGCCGCTGGACGACGCCCCCAAGGCCTACGAGATCTTCCAGAAGAAGGCGGACAGCGCGACCAAGATCCTCCTGCACCCCTGAACGTCGTCGGCGTCCCGCGTCCTTGATAGTCGCGTCCTTGATCGTCGGCAGCGAACAGGGCACCGGCTCGGCTCGCGCCCGCCACGCCGGGCCAGCCGTGCCGTCGCCGCACGTCACCGTGCCGTGGTGCGGACGACCGAGGCCCGGGAGACGTCGGCCATCGAGTGGCGTGCGGCGAAAGCCGTCCGCTGGAACCCCGCGCCGGTGCCCCGGCTGAGCACCTGGCCCAGCAGGCGTTCGGTGGTCATCGCGTCGTCTTCGGGCAGCGTCCGCCAGACGTGACGCAGCAGCGCCCGCAGCACCTCGGCGGCGGCGGCCGGGGTGTGCGTCAGCGGGTGGAGCAGCCGCCCGTACAGACCGAAGCGGCTGGCCCGCCAGGCAGCGAGCCGCAGGACCTGGGCGGAGACGGGGTCCGCGGGGCGGCCATCGCGCCAATCCCGCGCCGCGGTCTCCACGAGCCCCCGGACGAGTGCCGCCACCAGAACCGCGTCGTCCGCCTCCAGGCAGACATCGGGAACCCGGACCTCCACCGTGGGACAGTGGTGGGACAGCCGCGCGTCGAAATAGATCATGCCCGTGTCCAGCAGGGTGCGTGTGCGCAGCAACTCGCCGACCAGTGCGTGATAGGCCTTGCTCGAACCGAAGAGCTCTGTGGGACCGGAGGTCGGCCAGCGGCTCCACACCTGGTACCGATAACTGGCGTAACCGGTATCGCGGCCGTGCCAGTACGGCGAGTTCGCGCTCAGCGCGATGAGTGGCGCCAGCCATGGCCGAATGCGGTCGATGACCGCGACTCCCTCCTCGTCCGACTCCACCTCGACGTGAACGTGGCAACCACAGCTGAGCTGCTCATGCGTGGTCAGGCCGAACGTCTCGGCCATCCGCCGGTAGCGCCGCGACCGGCTCAGCGTGGGATCGACCCCCAGTGGTGAGGTGGCCAGCGCCGCCACCTCGGCGCCCACTTCGCGAGCGCCGCGCGACAACGCGGCGCGCCCCACGCGGATTTGCTCGGCGAGTTCCTCCAGTTGAGCGCACGGCCGGGTGGCGACTTCCAACTGCTCTGACTGAAGTTCCGCCTGGAACCCGTTCGCCTTCCCGGACAGCTCCATGACCTGCCCGCCGACCGCCTTCGCCGCGCCGGAGTCCGGGTCGACCAGCAAAAGCTCCTCTTCCACACCCAGGCGGCGCACTTGGCATCCGGCAAACGCGCGTCCACCACGACGGCGCAGGAGCGAATGCTCACCCATGCCCACTCCTGACCACTCAAAGGGGGCAACGTTCGGCTCATCGAAAGCCACGCACAGTGATCGGCTGTGCGTGAACCAGTCATCGCATTTCCATGATGCTCCCCGAACGCCGCCTGGCTGCGGTGGTCGGCTCGGGTCGCGATCGCGGCGTGCTGCCCGCAGGCTGGGTACTCGGGCGCCGTGGACGGCGCCGTGAGCGGACCGGTCTTTTGCTGGTGCTTCACCCCGGACG
>NZ_JANFNH010000001.1 GCF_024436055.1 Streptantibioticus rubrisoli
GGCGGGAGGGGAGGGGGAGGGGGAAGCCCCCGGGTTCGGCAGGGTGGTGGTCAGCTCCTCGCGGGCGGGCTGTGGTGCGATCCGTACGAGCGCCGGTAGCCGTGGCGGCGCCGGACGGTCCGGTGGGTCGGGCCGCTCGGAGACGTTGACGCATCCGGTGAGCAGTGTGGCCGCCGCCATGACGGCCGCTAGGGGAAATCGGCGCACCTACCCAACTCTGGGCCGTGCCAAGGTAGTTGGCCATTCCCCGCAGGAGTGATCGCTGCAGGGTGACCGCCGCAGTAGTGATCCTCGCAGGGGTGATCGGCAGCCGCCGTCTCACTCGCCGGTGGCGCCGTCGATGCGTTCGCGGATCAGATCGGCGTGCCCGTTGTGCCGGGCGTACTCCTCGATCATGTGCGTGTAGATCCAACGCAGCGAGTACGTCCGGCCCCGGCGGGTCCCGGTGTCGTCCAGTGAGCGCGCCGCCGCGATCTCCTTCGCGCGGTCGATCTGCTCCCGCCAGGTGGCGAAGGCCTCCATGGTGTCCGCCGTGTCGAGGTCGTGGAACTCGCCGTCCCGGTCCTCCTCCGAGTAGTAGATCGGCTTGGCGTCCTGCGCGCCCAGCACGCCACGGAACCAGCCGGACTCCACCTCCGCCATATGCCGTACCAGGCCCAGGAGCGTCAGTTCCGACGGCGGCACGGTGGGGGCGCGCAGTTGCTCATCGGACAGCCCCTCGCACTTCATCGCCAAGGTCGCCCGGTGGTAGTCCAGCATCGCCTCCAAGGTGGTGCGCTCGTCCGCGGTGGTGGGCGTATCGGTTCGCTGTATCCCCGTCATGGCCGTCATCATGACGCGGCCAGGGGGCAGACGGCGCGGCATTTTCCACCGGCCTCCACCCGGCCCTGCCGCCAGCCCCCGGCCGCCGTCCCCACCCGTACCGCCCCCGCAGGCCCCGTATGCTGCACGGAAGGGAACACTCGTACCGCGGGACAACGGGAGACGAGCAGTGGCATCACCGGGCAGGCCGCTCAAGGTCGGTGTCATCGGCCTCGGTGACATAGCGCGCAAGGCCTATCTGCCGGTGCTCACCGCGCTGCCCGGCATCGATCCCCATCTGCACACCCGTACCCGCGGCACGCTGGACCAGGTCGGCGACAGCCATCGCGTCCCGGCGGACCACCGGCACACCGAACTGCGCGCCCTCATCGACCAGGGGCTCGACGCCGCCTTCGTACACGCCCCCACCGCGGTGCACGCCGAGATCGCCGGGGCGCTGATCGACGCCGGGGTCCCGGTCTACGTCGACAAGCCGCTGGCCGCCGACCACGCGGGTGCCGAGGCGCTGGTGCGTCGCGCGCGGCAGCGCGGTGTGAGCCTGATGACGGGCTTCAACCGCCGCTACGCGCCCTGTTACACCCAGTGCCTCGATCACCCCCGCGACCTGATCGTGCTGCAGAAGAACCGGGTCGGACTCGCCGCGGAGCCACGGGAGTTCGTCTTCGACGACTTCATCCACGTCGTGGACACGCTGCGCTTCCTCGCGCCCGGCACGATCGACCACGTCGACATCCGCACCAGGTCGCAGGGCGGTCTGCTGCACCATGTGGTGCTGCAACTATCCGGTGACGGGTTCACCGCGCTCGGCATCATGAACCGGATGAGCGGCTCCAGCGAGGAGGTCCTGGAGGTGATGGGCCAGGACACCAAGCGCCAGGTGGTCAACCTCGCGGAGGTCATCGACCACAAGGGGCAGCCGACTGTGCGCAGGCGCGGTGACTGGGTGCCGGTGGCCCGCCAGCGCGGCATCGAGCAGATCACCCTGGCCTTCCTGGACGCGGTGCGCACCGGCAAGGTGCTCAGCGCCGAGGACGACCTGGTGACCCACGAGTTGTGCGAGCGGATCGTCAACGTCGCCCTGCGCCGGGCTTCCTGACCGCGCGGTAGCCCTCGTAGCAGGCGCTCAGCGCCAGCAGGCCGACGGATAGTTCGATCACCCAGTCGCCCCACCGGTCGTAGGGGCTGCGGCCGCCCGACAGCGGCACCGTGTAGACGTGGGCGGCGCTGCTTGAGGTACCGATGCGCGGGCCGATCCGGGCGCCGTGCGCGTCGTAGACCGCGCTGATGCCGGTGAGGGTGGCGTGCACCATGGGGCGCCAGGTCTCCGCCGCGCGCAGCGCCGCCAGCGAGGCGTGCTGGGCCGGTGCCCAACTGTGCTGGAACGTCGAGGTGGACGACTGTGCCACCAGCAACTGGGCGTCCATGTCGGCCAGATGGCGGCTCATATCGGGGAAGGCGGTCTCGAAGCAGATCAGCGGCCCGATGCGCAGCGTGCCGACGTCCATCACCACCTGGTGGGTGCCGCGGTGCCGGTTGACGCTGGCGGCCTTGCCGACCTTGGTGGCCCAGCCGAGCACCGAGCGCAGCGGGATGTACTCGCCGAACGGCACCAGCCGCATCTTGTCGTAGCTCTGCCCGGTCGGGCCGTTCGGGCCCACCAGTACGGACGTCTTGTAGATGCCGCGTCCGTCGGCGCGCTGTGCGTCCACGTTGACCAGCAGGTCGGCGCCGACCTGCCGGGACAGCGCGGCCAGCCGGGTGCTGAGCGCCGGGTGGGCGTTCAGGTCGAAGCCGACGCTGCTCTCGCCCCACACCACCAGATCCGGATGTGTGCCGGACAGTTGGGCGGTGAGCCGCGCGCTGCGGTCGAACCGCGCCTGCGCGTTCTCGATCGTCCCCGGCTGCACGACGGCGATCCGTACGCTTCCGTGCGCTGGCGCCGTCGGCACCCAGAACCACGCCGCGGTACCGCCCAGCGCCACCGTCAGCAGCGCCGCCACCGCGGCACGGCGCGCCGAGGGCACCGCGATGAGCACCGTGACCGCGGTGTTCACCGACACCAGCAGGAAGCTCAGCAGCCACACTCCGCCCACCGAGGCCAGCCGCAGGGCGGCCGGTACCTGCCACTGGCTGGCGCCCAGCAGTCCCCATGGGCCGCCGAGGTACTGCCAGGAGCGGACGATTTCGGCCAGCAGCCACGCCGACGGCAGCAGCACCAGCGCTGCCAGTGCGCTGCCGACCCCGGGTGAGCCGCCGAGCAGCCGCTGCGCCAGCCATCCCCAGGGCAGCCACACCAGGCCGAGCAGCGCCGCGATCACCACGATGAACGGACCCAGGCTGGGCAGCAGCCAGTGGTGCACCGCGATCATGAACCCGGTGCCGCCGAGCCAGCCGTCCAGCGCGCCCCGGCGGCGGGTGGGCGCCGAGCGCGCCAGCAGGGTCAGCGGGACCAGGGCGACATAGGCCAGCCACCACAGCGCGGGCGCCGGGAAGGCCAGGGCGGGCACCGCTCCGGCGGCGACGGCGGCGCCGCCGCGCCACCAGGGCGAGGCGAGCGAGGGCCGGTGGCCGCTGGCGTCCCGGGGCGGCGGTTCCTGGCGCCGTGTCGCGCCGGGGCTGCGGCGGCGGGGGTTGGTGAGCTTCGGGACGGTGGTCACCTTCGTAGACTCCCCAGGTCAGCTCGGCGGCAACCGGGCGGCGGCGGTACGGGTCGGGGAGTGCCGGGCCGACGGTTGCCGTCAGGGACGGGGTCCGGACGGCTCAGCCCTCGCCCAGTCGGGCCTCCTCCAGGTCGAGACGGCGTTGGACGCGCCGCCGGGGTGGTGTCGCTGATCCGGTGAGGTGGTACAGCCGGCGCAGCTCGGCGGTTTCGACCGCTGTGTACGTCGATACGCACCTGACGATACGCGTTCGCCGTCGTGCGGTCCTGTTCCTGCGCGCGCAGCCGCTCGGGGGCTCCCGGCGATCCCGGAGCGCCGCGCGTCCCGGCCGACCGGACTTCCCGGTGCCGATGTCCCTATGGCGGCCGTACCGCGTCAAGGCGCCGTCAAGGAGTCACGTGATCGTGTAAGGACACCGCTAACGGTCGCCGTGACCGGCGTACCGGGGCAGCACGCTACGAACCAACGGGGCAGCACGCTGGGAGTGCCCGCGGAACCGGCCCTATCGCGCGGCACGACGTCTGAGAAGCGCGGCACGATGCCTGACGACACAAGGAGGGGCTCCAGGTGGTGCACAGCGCCGTCCCACCCGGCGAACTGAAGGTCTTTCTAGGCGCGGCGCCCGGAGTGGGCAAGACCTACCGGATGCTGGACGAAGGACGGCGCCGCGCCGGACGCGGCAGGGACGTGGTGGTGGCGCTCGCCGAATGCCACCACCGTCCGCACACCGAGGCGATGCTGGACGGCCTGGAGATCCTTCCCCGGGCCCAACGTACCTATCACGGGGCCGACTTCACCGAACTGGACCTGGCCGCCGTGCTGGAGCGCCGCCCCGAGGTCGCGCTGATCGACGAGATGGCGCACACCAACGTGCCCGGCGGGCGCAACGCCAAACGCTGGCAGGACATCGAGGAACTGCTGGCCGCCGGGATCGACGTGGTCACCACGGTCAACGTCCAGCATCTGGAGTCGCTCAACGACGTCGTCCAGAAGATCACCGGTGTGCCTCAGCGGGAGACCGTGCCCGACGAGGTGGTGCGCCGCGCCGCGCAGATCGAACTGGTCGATATACCCGCCGAGGGCCTGCGCCGCCGCATGGCGCACGGCAACATCTATCCGCCGGAGAAGATCGACGCCGCCCTCTCCCACTATTTCCGGGTCGGCAACCTGACCGCGCTGCGCGAGCTGGCGCTGCTGTGGGTCGCCGGACGGGTGGACGAGGCGCTGCAGAAGTACCGCTACGAGCACCGCATCGGCAAGGTGTGGGAGACCCGGGAGCGGGTGGTCGTCGCGCTCACCGGCGGCTCGGAGGGAGAAACGCTCATTCGCCGGGCCGCGCGGATCGCCGCGCGCTCCTCCGGCGGCGATCTGCTCGCCGTCCACGTGGTGCGCAGCAACGGTCTGACCGACTCCTCACCGGCCGCGCTGGCCGCTCAGCGGCAGTTGGTGGAGAGCCTTGGCGGCAGCTTCCACTCGGTGGTCGGCGACCATGTGCCCACCGCGCTGCTGGAGTTCGCCCGCGCCGAGAACGCCACCCAGCTCGTCGTCGGCACCAGCCGCCGCAGTCGGCTGCGCCGGATGCTGGCCGAGCGCGGTGTGGGCGAGACCACCGTGGCGTCCTCCGGCGACATCGACGTCCACATGGTCACCCATGAACGGGCGGGCGGTGGACGGTTGCTGCCGCTTCCCGGGAACGCGCTGCCGGTCTCCCGGCGGGTGGCCGGACCGCTCGCCGGAATCGTGTTGCCGGTGCTGCTGACCGTGCTGCTGCGCACCGGCGCGCACGCGCTGCACCTGAACCTCACCAGTGAGACGCTGCTGTTCTTGACCACCGTGGTCGCGGTGGCGTGCATCGGCGGGGTCGGCTCGGCGGTGCTCGCCTCGATCAGCGCCTCGCTGCTGCTCAACTACTACTTCATCCCGCCCATCGGCGAGTTCACCATCGCCGAGCCCAACAACATCCTCGCGCTGGCCTCGTTCACCGTGGTCGCGGTCGTCGTCGCCGCCATCGTGGACCGTTCGCTGAGGCTGTCGCGGCGCGCGGCCAACGCCACCGCCGAGGCAGAGACGCTCTCCTCGCTCGCCGGGCACATCCTCCGCGGAGACCAGGCCGTCTCCGCGCTGCTGAACCTGACCCGGGAGACCTTCGGCATGGAGTCCGCCGTCCTGGTGCGGCGCCGCGGCGGTGACGCGGCGGGTCCGGGCGACGACGCCGACCTGAGCGTCCCGATAGGCCCGGACAGCCTGCTGCTGCTCAAGGGACGGGATCTGGCAGCGTCCGAACACCGGGTGCTGACCGCGTTCGCCGCGCATCTGGCGGCGGCACTGGAGCGGGCCCGGCTGGCCGAGGCCGCCGCCGAGGTCGAGCCGGTCAAGGCCGCCGACCGGATGCGCACCGCGCTGCTGGCCGCGGTCAGCCACGATCTGCGCACCCCGCTGGCCAGCGGCTGGGCCGCGGTCAGCGGGCTGCGCAGCCGCGATGTGGACTTCAGCGACCAGGACCGCGAGGAACTGCTGGCCACCGCCGAGGAGTCGCTGGCCAAGCTGAACCGGCTGGTGGACAACCTGCTCGACATGAGCAGGCTCCAGGCCGGGGCGCTCACCTTGCGGGTGCGGCCGACCGCGCCCGCCGAGGTGCTGCCGCTGGCCCTGGACACCCTGCCGGACAGCTCCGTCGCGGTGCTCGCTCCGGGACTTGAGGAGGCGGCCGACGTGCTCGCCGATCCGCCGCTGCTGGAGCGGGTGCTGGCCAACCTGGTGGCCAACGCGGTACGCCACTCGCCGCCCGGCAAACCGGTGTCGGTCAGCGCCAGCGCGCTGGGTTCCCGGGTGGAGATACGGGTCGTGGACCGCGGCCCCGGCATCCAACCGGCCGACCGGGAGCGGGCGTTCGAGCCGTTCCAGCGCATGGGCGACACCGACAACAGCACCGGCCTCGGCCTGGGCCTCGCGCTGTCCCGGGGGCTGACCGAGGCGATGGGCGGCACCCTCACCGCGGAGGAGACACCCGGTGGCGGGCTGACCATGGTGGTCGCGCTGCCCGCCGCCCGCCCGCTACGGGATGAGGTGGTGGCATGAGGCGGGTCCTGGTCGTCGACGACGAGCCGCAGATGCTGCGTGCTCTCGGCATCAACCTCAAGGCCCGGCAGTACGCGGTGGCCACCGCGCCGGACGGCACCACCGCGCTGCGCCTGGCCTCCCGGTGCCCGCCGGACGCGGTCGTCCTCGACCTCGGCCTGCCGGACGTGGACGGTGTCGAGGTGATCGCGGGGCTGCGGGCCTGGAGTTCGGCGCCGATCATCGTGCTGTCCGGGCGCAGTGGTCCCGAGGTCACCGTCGAGGCGCTCGACGCGGGTGCCGACGACTACCTGACGAAACCGTTCTCCATGGATGAGCTGCTGGCCAGGTTACGGGCCGTACTGCGCCGCCCGGCAGTCGCCCCGCCACGGCGGCAGACGGTCAAGGTGGCCGACTTCACCGTTGACCTGGACTCCCACACCGCGGTGCCGACCTTGGGCGGGGGCGAACCGCTGCATTTCACGCCCACCGAGTGGCGGTTGCTGGTGCCGCTGCTGCGCAATCCGGGCAGGCTGCTGACGGGCGCCCAACTACTGCGCGACGTATGGGGGCCTGGGCGGGAGGACCGGACCAACTATCTGCGGATCTACATCTCGGCGTTGCGCCGCAAACTTGAGCCGGATCCGTCCCGGCCACGGCATCTGATCACCGAACCCGGGATGGGATACCGCTTCGACCCCTGAGGGAGGCGGGCGTGGTGGTGGGGGTGTTTGCCGCGATCACCGGCATGTGCGGACTGGTCGCGGTGTTGGCCGGGGTCGCCGGGCTGCGCGAGGCCCGGCGGATGCGGCGGGTCGGCCTGCCCGCCGGTGCGCTGGTCAAGCGGGCGCCGGGGGATGTCGCCGGGGAGCCGTGTCCGCCGCGGCCGCGTTTGCAGTTCACCACCGCGGACGGCCGGGTCGTCGAGGTGGTCAGCCCCGTGCCGCCCGATCGGCGGCGGCCGCTGCGCGACGGTGAGACGGTGCTGGTCTTCTACGATCCCGCCGATCCGCGGACCGTTGTCGTACACCGGCGGGAGCGGGTGGGACTGGAGTACGGGTTCATCGTGGCGGGCAGTGTTCTCGTCGTGACCTGTGGAGTGCTGCTCGCCGTCGCCGACTGACTCCCACCCGCCCGCTCACCGTCCGCGCTACCGCGGGCTGGGGACCAGCGAGCGCAGCAACGCCGGTTCCGCCTCCTCCAGCGAACGCAGTACCGTGCGCCCCGGCGCCGCCGCTATCGGTACCGCCGAAGGCACCGCCAGCACCTGGCAGCCAGCCGCCTCGGCCGAGGCCACCCCGGTCGGGGTGTCCTCCACCGCCACGCACCGCGCCGGGGCCACGCCGAGCAGCCGGGCCGCGGCCAGATACGGGTCCGGCGCGGGCTTGGTGCGCGCGGTGTCGTCGGCCGAGACCGTCACCGTGAACCGGTCGCGGCCCAGGACCCGCAGCACCATGTCGACCACCCGGCGCGGCGAGGCCGACACCAAGGCGGTGGTCAGCCGCTGCGCCCGTAGCGCGTCCAGCAGGGCCAGTGCTCCCGGCCGCGGCCGGATGTCGCGTTCGACCAGCTCCGCGAACCGGCCGTCCAACTCCGCGGCCAGCGCGGCGCGTTCGCGTCCGGTGCCGGTGACCCGCAACAGGTGGTCCGCGGTGTGCTCCACCGGGCGGCCGAGTACATCGGGCAGGTCCCGCTCGGTCAACCGGTAGCCGAGGCCGCGGGCGATGTCGTCGACCGCCTGCCACCACACGTCCTCGGTGTCCACCAAGGTGCCGTCCATGTCGAAGAGAACCGCTGCCAGGGTCATGCGGCGCGCGCCTCCACCAGCACCGGCCGCTCGGGCAGCGTCACGGTCGCCGCGGCGCCCGCCACCAGGCCGCGGGCGCGGTGGCTGGGGATGTCGGCCTTGACCGTGGTGCCGTCGGCGAGCGCCACCGTCAGCCGGGTGACGGCGCCGTGGAACGCGGTGGCCGTCACCCGCGCCGAACCCTGCTCGTCGGCGGCGGCGTCCACCGCCTCGGGCCGCACCAGCACATCGACGGTGCCCGAGGTGGCCGCGTCGCCGCGTACCGGCAGCCGCTGCCCGAGCACCTCCACGCTGCCGTCACCGGTGGCCAGGCCCGGCAGCCGGTTCATGGTGCCGACGAACTCCGCGACGAACGGGGTCGACGGGCTGTCGTACAACTCGGCCGGGCTGGCGCACTGTTCGAGGCGGCCGTCCCGCATCACCGCGACGCGGTCGGCGGTGGACAGCGCCTCCTCCTGGTCGTGGGTGACGAACACCGTGGTGATCGCCAGCTCCTGCTGCAGCCGCCGGATCTCCTCCCGCAGTTGCACCCGGACCTTGGCGTCCAGCGCGGACAGCGGCTCGTCCAGCAACAGCACCTTAGGGCGCAGCGCCAGCGCCCTGGCGAGCGCCACCCGCTGCTGCTGGCCGCCGGACATCTGGTGCGGGTAGCGGTCGGCGTGCTGCGGCAGGCCGACCAGTTCCAGCAACTCGGCGGCTCTGGCGCGCCGTTCGGCCGCGCCGACCTTGCGCATCCGCAGCCCGAACGCCACGTTGTCGGCGGCGGTCAGATGCGGGAAGAGGCTGTAGGACTGGAACACCATCCCGGCGTCCCTGCGGTGCGCCGGGATGTCGCTGATGTCCTCACCGTCCACCAGCACCTGCCCCGAGTCCGGCCTCTCGAAGCCCGCCAGCATCCGCAGCGCGGTGGTCTTGCCGCACCCGGACGGCCCGAGCAGGGCCAGCAACTCGCCCTGGCGGGCGGTGAGATCGAGCCCATCGAGGGCCTTGGTGGCGCCGAACGACTTGTGCAGCGCCCGGAATTCGACGGTCATGTGGCCGACTCCTGCGGAACGAGCGCCGGGGCGGCCTTGGCACGCGCCCGGCGGGGGGTACGGGTACGGGGGCGGCTCGCGGCGGCGAACACCAGCAGCAGCGCCCAGGTCAGCAGCAGGCTCAACACCGATACCGCCACCGACAGTTGGGCCTGGCTGCCGCCGATGCCCACGATCCACACCGCGAACGGCCGAAAGCCCAGCAGCGCGCCGACGGTGTACTCACCGAGCACCAGCGCCAGGGTGAGGAAGCTGGCGTTCATCAGCGCACCGCGCAGATTCGGCAGCACCGCCTGGAACACCGCCCGCACCGGGCTCGCGCCACAGCTGCGGGCCGCCTCCATCAGGGTACGCACGTCCACCGCGCGCATCCCGGCGTCCAGGGCGCGGTAGGCCAGCGGCAGCGCCATCACGCTGTAGGCGAGCACCAGCACCACGGGGAAGTCGGCGTTCTGCACCGCCACGAAGGTCTCGAACAGCGGGGTGCGGGACAGGTACTGCGGCCCCCAGCGCAGCACCCCGCTGTATCCGGCGACCAAGGCCACCGAGGGCACCACCAGCGGCAGCGAGCACACGACCTCCAGCAGCGGCCGCAGCCGGGGCGCGCCGAGCCGCGCCGCGAGCAGCGCCGGGACCAGCAGCCCCAGCACCAGCACGATGGTCGCGGCGGCCAGCTCCAAGGTGAGCAGCAGGCTGCTGGTGAAACCGCTGGCGCTCAGGATGCCGGTGTACGCGCCGAGGGTGAAGCCCCGGCCTGGCACGTCCACGGTGAACAGCACCGAACAGGCCAGTGGCACAAGGAAGTACAGCCCGGCGGCGAGCGCGACCGCGCCGCGCCACCAGCGGATCCCTCGCCGGTTCGTCAGGCCAGCCATCGGGCGCTCCTTCGCTGCAGGGGGACGTAGACCGCCATCACCGCGCCCGCGACCACCACCATGTCGACGCTGAGCGCGAGTGCCACGTTGCCCTGGCCCACCAGGACGTTGCCGGACAACGCGTCGGCGATCTGCGAGGTCAGCAGCGGCACCGAACTGCCCACCATCGCCGCGGCGGTGGCGTAGGCGGCGAAGGCGCTGCCGAACAGCAGCACATAGCCGCCGAGCAGCGACGGCGCCAGCACCGGAAGCGCCACATGCCGCCAGAACTGCCAGGAGGTGGCCCCGTTGTTGCGGGCCGCCTCGCGCCAACCGGCGCGCAGCCCCTCCAGGGCGGGCGCGATGGTCAGCACCATCAGCGGCAGCAGGAAGTACAGGTACACCACCACCAGGCCCCAGAAGCTGTACAGGCTCCAGCCCCGGGCGGCCAGGTGGAGACGTGTGGTGAGGACACCGGCGTTGCCCAGGGTGGCGACGAACGCGAACGCCAGGGGTACGCCACCGAAGTTGGCGAGCACGCCGGAGGCCGACATCACCGCGTCGCGCAGCGCCCGGCTGCCCGAGGTCACCACGGCCTGCGCCAGCGGCACCCCGAGCACCGTCGCCAGCAGCGCCGACAGCGCGGAGAGCCTGACGCTGCCCCACAGCGCGGTCAGATAGGCGCCGTGCACCGAGGTGGTCAGGTTCGACAGCGTCCAGCGCACCCCGCCGGGGGCGTCGGCGCTGGTGGTGAACGCCCCCGTGGCGATGGCGATCGCGGGCAGCCCGAAGGCCGCTCCCATGAAGACCAGCAGCGGGGCGACGGCCAGCGGCGGTCCAAGCGCCCGGCGGTGTGGGGGCTTTGGGGCCTGCCCCCGGAAGAGGAGCTTCCGGGGGCAGGGGGCCTGCTCCGGGAGCGGACCCGTATCAGCCGAAGTGGCGACGTTCATCACGAGACGGCCGCTGCCCACTTCTCGGTGACGACCTGCTTGGCCTTGTCCGTCTGGCCCGGGGTCGGGAAGCTCGGCGTGCCGCTGACCGCGGCGAGCTTGCCCGCGGCGGCGGTGTCCAGCGTTCCGGCCTGCTTCATGGCGTCCATCAGGGCGGGGCGGGCGTACCCCTTGAGGAACAGGTTCTGGCCCTCGGCGCTGTAGAGGTACTCCTCCCACAGCCGGGCCGCCGCCGGGTGCGGTGCGGAGGCGTTGATCGCCTGCGAGTAGTACTGCGAGTACCGGCCGTCGGAGGGGACGGTGACCTGCCAGTCGACGCCCTTGCCGCGGAACTCGTCCGCGTAACCGGAGTTGAGGTAGTCCCAGTCGACGCTGATCGGGGTCTCGCCCTTCTGGATGGTCGCCGGGGTGGCCTGCACCGGGTCGAAGTTGCCAGCCTTCTTCAGCTTGCCGAAGAAGTCGATGCCGGGCTGGATGTCGTCGAACGAGCCGCCGTTCGCCAGCGCCGCCGCGTACACCGCGCCGAACGCGGCACCGGCCTTGGTCGGGTTGCCGTTGAGCGCCACCTGGCCCTTGTACTCGGGCTTGAGCAGATCGGCGAAGGTCTTCGGGCAGTCCTTGACCCGCTTGGTGTCGCAGCCGATCGAGATGTAGCCGCCGTAGTCGTTGTACCAGCGGGCCTGGCCGTCCTTCTGCGCGGCGGGGATCTTGTCGAACCCGGCCACCTTGTAGGCGGCGAACAGCCCCTGCTGTGCGCCGCTGAGCGCGAACGAGGAGCCGAGGTCCACCACGTCGGGGGCGCGGTCCTGGCCCTTGCGGGAGGTGATCGCGTTCAACTCGTCCTGGCTGGCGCCTTCGGGGTTCTCGTCGTTGACCTTGATGCCGTACTTCTTGGTGAACCCGTCGATGACCGCACCGTAGTTGGCCCAGTCGCGGGGGAGCGCGATGGCGTTGAGCGTGCCCTCCTTCTTCGCGGCGGCGACCAGTGCGTCCGTTCCGCCGAAGTCGGCGGCCGAGGTGGCGGCCGCGGCGCTCTTGCCGCTCGCCGTGGTGCTGGTGGCGGGAGCGGCGCCACAGGCGCTGAGGGTGAGTGCCGTCGTGGCCAGGACGCCCGCGGCGCCGATGGCTCGGAGTCTGGGCACGTTCACTTCGGTCTCCTTGCGAGGTTCTGAGAGGGGGCGGCCAGGTTGGCTGTACAACTTGACGCGCCAAGTAGGTACGAGCCGGATGGCCGGAAAGTGAACGAGTGGCCGAAATTCGACGAAGGCGACGGGAACGGCCCGATGCTGCCCACAGGTTGCGGTTAGGCTCCCGATCACATACGTGGCACACGCACTGATCAGGTGCGCTGGACGTGGGACGGGGATGATCGTGGCGGACGGGCGCCAGGCGATGTACCGGAAGGTCGCCGCCGAACTGCGGCAGGGCATATCCGACGGCGCCTACGGCTCCGGCGGCAGGCTCCCCGCCGAGTCCGCGCTCGCGCAGACCTACGGTGTCTCCCGGGGCACCATCCGGCAGGCCCTCGCCCTGCTGCGCGCCGACGGCCTGGTCACCTCCCGGCGCGGCACCCGCCGGGTGGTGCTGGGCACCGCCAGGGTGCAGACGTTCAGCGAGACCGTCAGCTTCACCCGCTGGGCGCGCTCGCTGGGCGAGGAGCCCGGCGGCCGGGTGGTGGACGTGGTGCGGCGCGCGGCCGAACCCGTGGAGCGTGAGAAGCTGCGGCTGGCCGAGGGCGACGAGGTGTGCCTGGTGCTGCGGGTGCGCACCCTGTCCGCGGTGCCGGTGATGGTCGAACGCTCCGTGTACCCACGGCACATCGGGGAGATCGTCGCCGGGCTCGACCCGGCCGCCGTCTCGCACACCGTGCCGCTGGAGGAACACGGCGTGCGGTTCACCGACGTGCACCACACCATCGATCTGACCTACGCCGACGCGGACGACGCCGCGCTGCTCGACTGCCGTGTCGGTGACGCGCTGCTGCGCGAACGGCGGCGCAGCACCGATCCCACCGGGACGCCCGTGGAGTGGTCCGAGGACCGCTACCTGCCGGGTACGGTGGCGTTCACCGTGCACAACTCCTCGGCCGCGGCCGCGCTTTCACGGCGCACCGCTTCCTGACGTACCGTCAACTCTCGTGCAGCCAGCTCCGCGCCACCTCGGCCAGGGCGTCGGCGGCCCGGCCCCGGGCGGCCGGGTCGTGCCGTACCGAGAAGCTGTTCTCGACGTGCACGAACGGCACCCCGTCCGCGGCCGCCCGGCGGGCCTGCACGTTCGTGGTGCCCTCCAGGCCGTCGCAGCGCTCCCGCCACACCCGGCACACCCGGAACCCCTTCTCGTCCAGCAGCCGCGCCGCCCGCCGCACCGCGTCGCCCGGTGGCGCCGGACCCGGTGAGACCACCACGTCGTGCCCGGGAGCGCTGGCATCGGCGAAACCGTGCACCTGGATCGCGGGCAGTCCGCGTGCCACCAGCGCGTCGCACACCGCGTTGAAGGCGGAGTCCGCCCGGTGCGCCACATCCGCGCAGTTCCCCTCGCCCGCCGTGCGCAGCGCACCGGCCAGCACCAGCACCCCGCCCGGCGCCCGGTCGAACAGCTCGGCCGCCAGCAGCCCGGTGCGCAGGTCGGAGCGCGGATGCGGAGCCTGCACGCTCCAGTGCGCCGGCCGGGTCACATCCACGTACACCCGGCCCCAGCCCCGCCCGGTCCACGCCGTCTCGCACACCTCCGCCAGCTCACCGGTGGCCCGGCGCAGTCTGCGCACCGTGTAGCCGATCGCCGCCAGCCGCCCGCTCGCCGCCTCGGGCCGCCCGTCGAGCACCTCAAGCACCCCGGCCGCCAGCGCCGCCCGCTCCGCCCGGTCCGGCACCCGGTAGCCGTCGGCCATCGGAAAGCCCCTGATGAACGCCTGGACGTGCTGCGCCAGATCGACGGGCTGCGCCGACACGGTCTCCCCCTTCTCGCTGCTCAGCGGCTGCCACAAGATCAACCTACCCGGCGCCCGCCCGGTTACGGCGGTGGCGGGGAGGAGGCGTTGACAGCGCCGACGACCGGGCACAGACTCGGGCGCGAACCGCCGCGATCTTCGGCTCGCCGGGCGAACAGGGCAGGGCGCAGGGAAGGACACCGATGAGTACTGGCGTGGCAGCCCGTGATGTGTACATCGCCGACGCGGTGCGCACCCCCGTCGGCAAGTACGGCGGCGCGCTCGCCGGAGTGCGCCCGGACGACCTCGCCGCGCATGTCGTACGCGCCCTGGTCGACCGCAGCCCGCAGCTGGACCCGGCCAGGATCGACGACGTGGTGCTGGGCAACGCCAACGGCGCGGGCGAGGAGAACCGCGACGTGGCCCGGATGGCGGTGCTGCTCGCCGGACTGCCGGTCACCGTGCCCGGCTCGACCGTCAACCGGCTGTGCGGATCCGGTCTGGAAGCCGTGATCCAGGCGTACCGCGCCGTCGCGCTCGGTGACGCCTCGATCGCCATCGCGGGCGGCGTGGAGTCGATGAGCCGCGCGCCGTGGGTGGTGCCCAAGCCGGAACGGGCGTTCCCCACCGGGCACCAGGAGATGTACTCCACTACCCTCGGCTGGCGGATGACCAACCCCCGGATGCCCAAGGAGTGGACGGTCTCCCTCGGGGAGGGCGCCGAACTCGTCGCGGACCGGCACCGCATCACCCGCCAGGCACAGGACGCCTTCGCCCTCGCCAGCCATGAGAAGGCCAGCCGCGCCTGGAAGGACGGGCTGTACGCACCGGAGGTGGTACCGGTCGACGGTACCGATCTGGTGCGGGACGAGACCATCCGCGACGCCACCTCGCTGGAGGCGCTGGCCAAGCTGAAGCCGGTGTTCCGCGAGGGCGGCACGGTGACCGCGGGCAACGCCTCACCGCTCAACGACGGCGCCGCCGCGCTGCTGATCGTGGACGAGGCGGGCCTGGCGGCGACCGGCCGCGAACCGCTCGCCCGGATCAGCGCCAGCGCCGTCACCGGCATCGAGCCGCACCTGTTCGGGCTCGGCCCGGTCGAGGCGGTGGAGCGCGCCCTCCAGCGCTCCGGCCGCCGCTTCGCCGACCTTGTGACCTTCGAGCTCAACGAGGCCTTCGCCGCCCAGGCGTTGGGCTGCCTCGCCGAGTGGCCGGACCTCGACCCGGCCGTGGTCAATCCACGCGGCGGCGCCATCGCCATCGGCCACCCGCTCGGCGCTTCGGGCGCCCGGCTCGCCGGGGCCGTCGCCCACCAACTCGCCGCCGCCGGTTCGGGAACCGGCCTTGCCGCCCTGTGCATCGGCGTCGGCCAGGGCCTCGCCCTCGTCCTCGAACGCTAGGCGCTCCGCGGGGGAGTGCGGGGATCCGCCGTGGATCGTCCGCGGCACCGTTGCGGCTGGTCGTGCGGTTCCCCGCGTCCCTTCAGGGCGCTGTCGCACCGCCGAGCCGACCGCACACCCGCCAGAAGTCACCGGACAGGCCGTAGGAGACCGCACCGCTAGGAGGCCGCACATGCCGGAGCCGTACCGTGGCGCGTTATCCCGCCAACCGCAGCGCCCGCTGGTCGTGGTGGACGACCCCGAGGCCGTCGAGCTGACCGGACCGGTGTTCGGCGCCGCCGACGTCACCGCGATCGACAGCGACCTCACCCGCCAGCACCCCGGCCAGCCGCTGGGTCAGCGAATCACCGTCAGCGGCCGTGTGGTTGACCGCACCGGCCGCCCGGTGCACGGCCAACTGGTCGAGATCTGGCAGGCCAACGCCGCCGGACGCTACGCGCACCGCCGCGACCAGCACCACGCCCCACTGGACCCCAACTTCACCGGCGCCGGACGCTGCCTCACCGACGACCAGGGCCACTACCGGTTCACCACGATCCGGCCCGGCGCCTACCCGTGGGGCGAGCACTCCAACTCCTGGCGGCCCGCCCACATCCACTTCTCGCTGTTCGGCACCGCCTTCACCCAGCGGCTGGTCACCCAGATGTACTTCCCCGGCGACCCACTGCTCCCGCTGGACCCCATCTGGTGCGGTGTGCCCGACGCCGACCGGCAGCGGCTGGTCGCCGCCTACGATCCCGAACTGTCCGTCCCCGGCCGGGCGTTGGGCTACCGCTGGGACATCGTCCTGGACGGAGGCCCGCGATGACGCTTGAGCCCACCCCGTCCCAGACCATCGGCCCCTACTTCGGCCACGCCCTGCCGCATCCGGCGGGCGGCCGGATCGCACCCACCGGGCACCCGGACACCGTCACCGTCCACGGCCGGGTGCTCGACGGCTGCGGCGCGCCGGTGGACGACGCCCTGCTGGAGTTCTGGCAGCCCGCACCGGACGGCTCGCGCACCGGGGCGCCCGGCTCACTGCGCCGCGACCCGGTGGACGGTACGGCCGTCGGCCGGGACGGTGTGGCGTTCACCGGGTTCGGACGGGTCGCCACCGGCGCGGACGGCGGCTACGTGGTGCGCACCCTGAGGCCGGGCGGGGTGCCGTACCTGTCGGTGTGCGTCTTCGCCCGGGGACTGCTGGGCAACCTTTTCACCCGGGCCTACCTGAGCCAGGCCGCCGACCCGCTGCTGTCCTCGCTGGACGCCCGGCGCCGCGCGACGCTGATCGCGGTGCCGGAGCGCACCGGGGTCCACCGCTTCGACGTACGGCTGCGCGGCGACGGGGAGCACGAGGAGACGGTCTTCCTCGCGTTCCGGTGAACTCCGCGGCGCGCGAAGGGCGTTGGCGCGGCAGTGATTTCCCGCCGGTGTCTTGACGCGGGTCATTGGTCCAGGCCAATTTATTGGGCATGCGGTGACCGCGGTGTCCCACGGGACGCCCGCGCCGTATGCCACCCCAGCACGCCCGGACGCCGCCCCCTGGCCGCGGCGCCGCCATCACCCGCGCCGGGACGGCCGTGCCCGACCACGCCGCCCGGCGCGGGCTCCATCCCCCCACAACCGGAGTCCGCCATGCCGCAACGCTCCGCCCTGCCCACCAAGACCAAGCACCGCCGCACCACGCTGCTCGCCACCACGCTCCTCGCGGGATCCATGGCGCTCACCGCCAACACCGGCAGCGCCACGGCCGCCACCGCGGGCCAGCACCCGGCGGCCAGCGGTTTCGGCGCCTTCTCCCCGTACGCGGACCTGTCGCTCTACCCGCAGTACAACCTGGCGGGCGGCGCCTCGACCGAGGGCACCAAGTACTTCAACCTGGCGTTCGTCACCGACGGCGGCGGCTGCGACCCCAAATGGGGCGGCGTCACCGACCTGACCGACCAGACCACCACCGACAACATCGCCGCGCTGCGCTCCGCCGGAGGCGACGTACGGGTCTCGTTCGGCGGCGCCAACGGCACGGAGCTGGCGACCGGTTGCTCCTCGGCCACCGATCTGGCCGCCGCGTACCAGAAGGTCATCGACCAGTACGCGCTCACCGACATCGACTTCGACGTCGAGGGCGCCTCGGTCGCCGACTCCGCGTCAGTGGAACGCCGCAACCAGGCGATCGCCCTCCTGGAGCAGAACAACCCCTCGCTCCAGGTCTCCTACACCCTGCCGGTGCTGCCGAACGGACTGACCTCGGACGGCGTCAACGTCCTGAACAGCGCCAGGAACAACGGCGCGAACATCGCCGCGGTGAACGTGATGGCCATGGACTACGGCTCGTCGTTCCCCACCGACATGGGGCAGAACGCCATCGACGCGGCCACCGCGACCCAGGCGCAGATCAAGTCGGTCTGGCCGGACCTCAGCGACGACCAGGCGTGGAACAAGGTGGCGGTCACCCCGATGATCGGGCTCAACGACAACACCAGTGAGACGTTCACCCTCGACGACGCCGCCAGCCTGGTCTCGTTCGCCCAGGGCAAGCACCTGGCCTGGCTGTCGTTCTGGTCCGCCACCCGCGACCAGCCCTGCCCCGGCGGCTCGACCGGCTACGCCCAGCCGACCTGCTCCTCGGTCGACCAGAGCCCCGGCGCGTACGGTCAGACGATGACCGGCTACACCGGCTGACCGGCGTCAGGCCGACGGCGGCATGGCGATCACGCCGAACACCCCGCCCTGTGGATCGCGGACCACGGCCATCCGGCCCGCGGGGATCTCATAGGGCTGCTGCAACACCGCCCCGCCGGCCTTGGTCAGCAGTTCGACCGTGACATCGGTGTCGTTCACCGAGAAGTACGCCAGCCAGTGTGAGGGCGTGCCCTCGGGGAACTGCTCAAGTCCCTGTAGTCCGCCGACCGTTCGGCCCCCGGCGTGCAGTGTGAAGTAGCCGGGCATCTCCTGGTACGGAGTGAAGCTGACGCTGAGCACCCGGGAGTAGAACTCCGAAGCCGCCTGCGGGTCCCGCGAGTTGAGTTCGTTCCAGCACAGGGTGTTCGGTTCGTTGACGAGTTGCGCGCCGAAGAAGTCCAACGGCTGCCAGAACCCGAACACCCCGCCGGTCGGATCGACGCAGACCGCCATCCGCCCGATGTTGGGCGGAACGTCCATCGGCCCCATGCAGACCTGTCCGCCGTACTCGCCGACCGCCCGTACCGCCGCGTCGATGTCGTCCACCGACAGGTACGTGGTCCAGGCGGTGGGCGGCGCGGGCTGGCCCTCCATCGCCATCGCCTTGCCGATTCCGGCAACGGGCTTGCCATGCAACGTACAGACCGTGTAGCCGCCCACCTCCTCGGGGCCGACCTCGCCGGACCAGCCGAACAGCTCGCCGTAGAAGTCCAGGGCGGCCTGCTGATCGCCGACCATCAGATCCACCCAGCACGGGGTCCCCACCGGGTGCGCGGCTGTGACCTCGGACATGCCCTCGCCTCCACATCTCGGCGGTCCGCCGCCCACCACGGCGGACGATGTCCATCCCCTCGCCACCCACCCTTGCCGAGCCCGGTGCCGACCGCCACTCGGGGGTCAGCGCGCCGGGGCGGCCTGCGCCGTACGGGCCAGCATGGTCATCGGGTCGCCGACCCGCAGCGCCCGCTCCAGGGTGTCGAGCAGCTCCGAGGGTGGGACAGCCAGCACGGTGCACCTGGCGTGCGCCAGGCAGTAGCGGCTCACCGCACCGTGGAACATCCGCCGCAGCCGACCGCGCCTGCCGCTCCCCACGATGAGCAGGTCATCCGGCCGGTCCGCGGTGTGCACCAGTGCCTGGCCAGCGTCGCCGCGCACCACCCGGCCCTGGATCCGCACGCCCTCCGGGTAGCCGCCGAAGGCCTGCTCGAAGGCGGTGTCCATCCGCTTGCACGCGGCGATCTCCCACTCCTTCAGCAGCGCCGGGCAGGGGCTGCGGCGGTACGTGGCCTCGCCGCCCACCGGGGTCCAGGCGAGCACCGGCACGAGGACGGCGTCCCTGCGGCGCGCCTCGTCCACCGCGCGGTGCAGCGCCGCCAGGCTGCTCAGCGATCCGCTGACCCCCACGACGACCCGCGTGTCCTCGGCCATGATCGTTCGCTTCCCTTTTCCGCTCCGCTCCCGGGGCCCCTGCCGCCCCGGGTGATCCGCACCTCCAGTGGACGTCCGTCATATGCCCGGCGACGGTCGTCTTGACGGGCTTCGTACGGCGGCCGCCCACTGCTTGACGCGTCCTTGATGTGCGGGGACAGCGAGCTGGTCAGACCCGCTGCGGCAACGGTGGCAGCCGCTTCTCGTACAGCCATGACCGAAACAGTTCGTCGAGCTTGCGGTGGGCGTGCCGCTCGGCCAGGGCGATGAACTCGCCCGTCGCCGCGTTGCCGTGGCGGTACTCGGTCGCCCAGGCGCGCAGCGTGGCGAAGAACGCCTCGTCCCCGACCGTGGTGCGCAGCGCGTGCAGCGTACAGGCGCCACGGGAGTACACCCGGTCGTCGAAGATCCGGTCGGGTCCGGGGTCGCCGATCCGCAGCCGCTGGCCGTCGTCGGCCAGGTCCGTCCAGTTGTCCGCCGCGAGTTGGTCGGCGCTGGCGCCGCCGGAGTGCTCGGACCACAGCCACTCGCAGTAGGTGGCGAACCCCTCGTTGAGCCAGATGTGCCGCCACTCGGCGAGGCTCACGCTGTTGCCGAACCAGTGGTGGGCCAGCTCGTGCGCCACCAGGTGCTCACTTCCGCGCCTGCCGTCCACGTGGTTCACGCCGAACAGCGAGAACGTCTGGTTCTCCACCGGCTGGTCGAGCTCGGCGTCGACCACCACCGACCCGTACACCTCGAACGGGTACGGTCCGAACAGGTCCTGGAACAGCCGCATCATCTGCGGCTGCCGTCCGAAGTCATGGTCGAACGCGGTGGCCAGCCGCATGGGATAGGCGTTGCGGATCGGCACCGGGCCGCCGTCCTGCGTGGTGAAGACGAAGCGGCCGATGTTGAGCGTCGCCAGATAGCTGGCCATCGGCCCGGGGTGCTGGTACGTCCAGGTCGTCCCCGTCCCCGGCACGGTCGTGCGGTCGGTCAACACCCCGTTGGCGACGACCTGGTGGCCCTCCGGCACCGTCACCGCCATCCGGTACGCGGCCTTGTCGCCCGGCCGGTCGTTGCACGGGTACCACGAGGGGGCGCCCAGCGGCTGGCTGGCCACCAGCACACCGCCGGGCGAGCCCGTCGTGTAGTCCCAGCCGATCTCACCGAACGGGGTGCGCAACGGCTTGGGCCGCCCCGAGTAGCGCACCTCGCAGACGAACCGCCGACCGGCGGCCAGCCCACCGGCCGGAGTGACACGCAACTTGCCCCGCCGGTGCCGGAACTGGGCGGCCACCCCGTCCACGTCCACCGCCGACACGGTGAGCGCCGAGGACAGGTCAAGCCCGAATCCGTCGCCCGCCGCGTCGGCGGTCGCCGTCACCCGTGCCACGCCGTCCAGCGTGCGGATCGGCGGATGGTACGTCAGCCGCAGGTCGTACTCGGCGACATGCAGACCCGGGTCGCCGTGGTTGGGGAAGTAGCGGGCCTGGGCAGCCGCACCCGCGGCACCGGACCCCTGGTAGGCGTCCGCCGCGGCGCACGTCACCGGAAGGGACAGCGCACCGGCCACGAACGCCCGGCGAGTCCACGGACACACGGTTCGATCTCCTTGGAAGTCCAGGGGCTTTGCCGGGTCCGCCGCGTCAGAACGACGCGACGGACCCCGGAAGACGGCTCACGCCGAGGCGACCGGCTCGGCGTCCGACGTCCACGAGGACACCGGGTTGCCCAGCCAGCGGGTGCCGGACGGCACCTGCTCGCCGCGCATCACCAGGGACGCCGGACCGATCACGGTACCGTCGCCGACCGCGGAACCGGGCAGCACGATGGAGTGCGGACCCAGTGTCGCGCCTCGTCCCAGCCGGACGCCGTCAACACGCATCAGCCGGTCGTGGAACAGATGCGTCTGCAGCACACAGCCTCGGTTCACGCTCGCCCCGTCGCCCAGCCGCACCAGGTCGGTCTCCGGCAGCCAGTGGCTCTCGCACCACACCCCGCGGCCGATCCGCGCGCCCAGCGAACGCAGCCAGATGTTCAGCAGCGGCGTGCCGATCAGCGAACCGGCCAGCCACGGCATCGCCAACTCCTCGACGAACACGTCGTACAGCTCGTTGCGCCACACGAAGGAGGACCACAGCGGATGCTCACCCTGCCGGAACCGGCCCACCAGCAGCCACTTGGCCGCCGTCGTGGTCGCACACGCCACCGCGCCCGCCGCCAGCAGCACCAACCCGGCCAGCGCCAGCGCCGCCGTCCAACCGTCCAGGTCCACCAGCTCCTGCAACGCCACGAACGACACATCGCCCAGCACCGCGGTGCACAACAGCGGGATGAACCGGCACAGTTCCACCGCCGCGCGGGCCATCACCAGCCGCTTGGGCGGCGCGAAGGTACGGCTGGGATCGGCGCCGTCCGCGTTGCGGGCGACGGTGAAGCCCGGGCGGCCCAGCCAGGACGACCCGGGCTCGGCGTGCGCGGGCGCGTCGGAGAGCACCCCGACCAGCGACTCGTCGGGCAGCGCCCGGCCCGGCCCGACGATGCCCGAGTTGCCGACGAACGAGCGCCGACCCACGCTGGACCGCCCCAACCGCAGCCAGCCGCCGCGCACTTCGTACGGCGCCACCAGCGTGTCGTCCGCCAGGAACGCGCCGTCCTCGACCGTCATCAGCCCCGGCAGCGCCAGCACCGTGGACAACTCGGCCCGGCGGCCCACCCGGGCGCCCAGCAGCCGCATCCACACCGGAGTGAACAAGCTGGCATACAGCGGGAAAAGGGAACCGCGCGCCTGGTCCATCAGCCCCGAGGCGACCCAGGCGCACCAGGCCGCCTTGCCGTGCACCGGATGGAAACCGGGCTTCAGCGCCCGGCCCGCCAGCCGGACCAGCACTACCAGCAGCCCCGCGTAGCAGGTCATGGTCAACGCGGTCAACGCCGGTGCGGTCCATAGCAGTTGGCCCAGCAGTACGCCCAGCGACGCGTCGCGCCCGGCGATCCGGTACAACACCGCCAGCGCGGGCAGTACGGACACCAACGGCAGCAGGTTGAAGCCCAACAGCGCCGCGGCGTACGCCGGATACCACCGCTTGGAGTGGCTACCGCGCGGCTCGGGCCACTCAGCGCCCGCCGGATCCGCGTCCCGGGCGGGCCTGGCCGGGCTGCCGACCCAGCGCTGCCGCGCGGGTACCACACCGCTCACCAGCGAGCCGGGTGCGACCTCGGCGCCCGCACCGACCACGGCGCCGGGCAGCAGCGTCGACCGGGTCGCCACCCGGGCGCCCGCCTCGACCTTCACCCGGCCGAGGTGCAGCACATCCCCGTCCAGCCACCAACCGGCCAGGTCGACCTCCGGCTCCACGGCGCAGCCGTCGCCGAGTTCGGCCATGCCGGTCACCGGCGGCATGGTGTGCAGCGACACATCACGGCCCACCGAGCAGCCCAGCGCCCGGGCGTACCGCGCGGCCCACGGCGTACCGATCAGCCCCGGCACACCGAACGTGGCCACCACGCGCTCGGCCGCCCACAGCCGCAGGTGCGTCGCACCACCGCGCGGATGCGCACCGGGCCGCAGCCCCCGGGTCAGCAGCCGGGCCGCACCGGCGCCGATCGCCAGCCGGGCGGGCGCGCTGTAGAGCACCAGCCAGCCGCCGAGCACCACCCACCACGAGGTGTGCGGCGCCCACGGCAGCGGCCCCACCAGGTTGTCCAGCGTGGCCAGCCCCAGCAGCCAGCGCATGCCGGTGACCGTGTACAGCACGGCCAGCACCAGGCACTGCACCACTCCGGCGCGCTTCGGTGTCGGCCGCACCTCGCGCTGGGCCTCCGAGGACTCGCGATGCGAGTCCAGTCGTTCGGCCAGCGCCAGCAGCCCCGAGCAGTGGTAGACGTCGGCCACCGACACGTCCGGATACCGCTCGCGCAGTGTGGAGACCAGCTTGGCGGCGGACAGGCTCGTGCCGCCGAGCGCGAAGAAGTCCGACTCCGCGGAGACCGGCAGGCCCAGCAGATCCTGCCAGCGCGCCGCCAGCCAGCCCGCGGTGCCCGTCAACTCCTGCTCCACCTGCGGTCGCGCGTTCGGCAGCGGCCACGGCAGTGCGCCTCGGTCGACCTTGCCCGAGGTACGGGTGGGCAGGTCGTCCACCACGGCGAGCACCGGAACGAGTGACTGCGGTAGCTGGTCGAGGAGTTGACGGCGGGCGGCCGTGGTGTCCAGCCCGTCCTCGCTCGGCACCAGGTAGCCGACCAGCACCTGGCCGCCTCCCGAGGTGCTGCGCACCGCCGCCGCGGCGGCCCGTACCCCCGGCAGCGCCTGCAACGCGGCGTCGATCTCACCGAGTTCGACCCGGCGTCCGGCGAGCTTGACCTGTTCGTCGGCCCGGCCGACGAACACCAGCCCCTCCGGCTCCGCCCGCACCAGGTCACCGCTGCGGTAGGCGCGGCGGCCGGGCAGCGCGGGGTGGGCGCTGAACTTCTCGGCGTCCTTGGCCGGGTCGAGGTAGCGGGCGGTGCCCACACCGGCGATCACCAGTTCACCGGACTCGCCCCAGGACACCGGTCGGCCCTCGGCGTCCACCACGGCGATCTCCCAGCCGTCCAGTGGTTTGCCGATGCGCACCGGCTCGCCCGGCAGCATCCGGGTGGCGCAGGCGACGACGGTGGTCTCGGTGGGGCCGTAGGTGTTCCACATCTCGCGTTCGCCGCCGAGCCGGTCCACCAGTTCGGCAGGGCAGGCCTCGCCGCCGACGATCAACAGCCGTACCCGGTCCAGCGATTCCACCGGCCACAGGGCGACCAGCGTCGGCACCGTGGAGACCACCGTGATCGCACGGTCCACCAGCCACGGTCCCAGATCGGTGCCCGCCCGCACCAGCGAGCGCGGCGCGGGGACCAGGCAGGCGCCGTGCCGCCAGGCCAGCCACATCTCCTCACAGGAGGCGTCGAACGCCACCGAAAGACCGGCCAGCACCCGGTCACCGGGGCCCAACGGTGCCCGCTGGAGGAACAGCCGGGCCTCGGCGTCCACGAACGCGGCGGCCGACCGGTGGGTGACGGCAACTCCCTTGGGCTTGCCCGTCGTTCCGGAGGTGAAGATGATCCAGGCGTCGTCCTGCGGCGAAGGTCTGCGCCGCCTGCCCTGCGGCGGGGCCTCGGGACGGGCGACCACGGACAGCCCGGCACCGATGACGGCGCACACCGCGGCCTCGGACCAGATCATCTCGGCCCGCTCGTCAGGGTCGTCGGCGTCCACCGGTACGTAGGCGGCGCCCGCGTACAGCACGCCGAGCACGGCCACGTACAGGTCGGAGGTGCCTGACGGCACACGTATGCCGACCCGGTCGCCCGCGCCGATGCCCTGGGCGTTCAACTTGTCGGCGAACACGGAGACTTCGGCGAGCAGGCCGCGGTAGTCGAGGACAACGCCCCCGGCCTCCAGGGCCGGAGCTGTGGGATGCGTCTGGGCGGAGGTCTCCAGGACGTCGATGAGTGTACGGGCGGGCGCGGGCGGTACCGCCGACCAGAGCGCCCCGGAGACGGGAGAGTCGGTCAGTGTGTCCTGCTGGGACGGAATCCGGCATGGCGAGGTGGCGTACTGCGGTCGCGGTGTCAAGGAAGGTCCTTCTGGATTACGCCCTGTGTGGGCGGGGCGTGTGTCACGAAGGCCGCTGCCCCGTACAGCGGCGGTTTGTTGCACATATACAGACGCGCGATGAGCTGGCGCAGTTGGCGACAAAGGCGCAAACAGTGGACCAAGAGTCCGTAGGTCCTCCTCAAAATCTGTTCGAAAAGACGTCAGCCGACGGCTGGCGTCTCGGATAAGACGCTGGTAAGCCAAGCATGAGAAGAACATAAGAGAAAGCTGAGAGGGCGCTCAGGTCGCGCAACGATCCGCTTTCCGAACGGCTTTACCAGCCGTTTCATGGGGTGTGACCGGCGATTTCGAAACCTCACCCGGTGTACACGCGTGCGAGTGCGGGCCGGTGCGGGCGCACTTGGCAATTCGATGGATGTGCTAGAATTTTCGATTCGCTCGCGCCGCCGTCACGCCCCCGTCACGGCCTCAGCCGTATTCCGCCGCGATGCGAGCGGGTCACGGCGAACAGTCCCGTCCGAAGGACTCCTCGATGCCTGGTCGCGGGGGCGCCCGGTCAAGGATGGCGCCTTCAATTCACCTTCCGCACATCAAGGTTCACTTTCCGCTCGCGCGATGTGGAGGCGGTGTGGAGGCGACGCGTCCGGTACCGGGGCGATCGCGGGGCGGTGCGGGCTTGCCGCGGTCCCGGGTGGCGCCGAGCCGACCAGCCGCCAGATGCCCGGCGGGTGGCGGCGGACCGGGTGGAAATGGCGCAGTGACACGGCCGCCGATTGGATCTTCTGCTCGCGCTGCCCGCGGCGTACCGTCGCCCCTGGACGCAGTCCCGATGAACCCCGACCAACGAGGAGAGCCATGGCTGTTGACGCCCGTACCAAGGAAAAGGCCCGGCGGTTCCGGGAGTTGGCGCTGGAATCGGTGCTCGTGCTGCCCAACGCCTGGGATGCCGCGAGTGCCGCGGTGATCGCCGAGGCGGGCGCCCGGGCGATCGCCACCAGCAGCGCCGCGATGGCCTGGTCGCTGGGGCGCGGCGACGGTCAGAAGATGAGCCGGGAGGAGATGGCGCGGGCCGCCGCCCGGGTCGTGGCAGCCGTCGAGCTGCCGGTGACCGTGGACGCCGAGGCGGGCTACGGCCCGACGGAGGAGGACGCCGTGGCCACCGCGACCGCGGTGATCGCGGCCGGTGCCATCGGGCTGAACCTGGAGGACTCCACGGTGCCGCGCGGACCGCTGTTCACCGTTGAGCGGCAGTCCGCCCGGATCCGTGCGGCCCGGGCGGCCGCGGTGGAGGCGGGACTGCCCGAGCTGGTGATCAACGCCCGTACGGATGTGTACCTTTCACAGACCGGTGCGGCCGAGTACCGGCTGGGCGAGGCGTTGGACCGGGCGGTGGCCTACGCGGAGGCGGGTGCCGACAGCTTCTTCGTGCCCGCCCTGCTCGACCTGGACACCCTGCGCGAGCTCGCCGAGGCCTCGCCGCTGCCGCTCAACGCGCTGGCCATGCCCGGCGGCCCGAGCGTGGCCGAGCTCGCGCAGGCGGGGGTACGCAGGATCAGCCTCGGTGCCGGGGTGGCCCGGGCCGCGTACTCGGCGGCCCGCGAGGCCGCGCTGGAGCTGCTGAACGAGGGCACGTTCAAGGGCCTTGAGGGTACGCTCGAAGCCTCCCACCTCAACAGCCTGTTCTCGTAGGGCGGTTGGTCACGGCAGTCGGCGGCCCCATGCCGAGATGGTGACCTGTGGAATGTCGACGAAGGCCGGATCATCGAGCAGTTCGAAGAACCCCTTCAGATCCGCCTCGGTGATCAGGCCGTCGGCGACCAGCGCCGGACCGGCCTGGTTGATCAGCGGGCGCCAGCGGTCCTTGCCGAGCAGGCCCATACAGCCCAGGTTGCCGGTGAATCCCACGTCTCGCAGCCCGTTGCGGGCGAGCACCGCGGGCAGGCCGCGCGCCCAGGTCAGATCGGCGCCGTGCTCGTTGTACTTGCGTTCGTACGCCGCCATCAGCCGTCGCACCAACGGGAACGGCGAGGTGTCCGCCGGGAGTTGGTAGGGGTCCTCGACCATCAGCCAGCCACCGGGCGCCAGCCAGCGGGTGGCGCGTGCGATGACCTCCTCGCGCCGCGGCAGATGGCAGAGCAGATAGCGGGCGTGGATCAGGTCGAAGCCGCCCGGCGGGAACTCCTCGCTGAGCACGTCGGCCTGCTGGACGACGAGGTTGTCGGCCCGGTCGGCGTCGAGGTACCGGGTGTCGATGTCGACCGCGGTCACCTGTCCGTCCGGGCAGCGCCCGGCCAGCCAGTAAGCGATGGACCCGGCACCCGCGCCCAGTTCCAGGCAGCGCCAGGAGGGTTCGACGGACAGGTCCTCGATGACCGCGATCGTCCGTGCGTCCACGCTGTTCTGGATGGACTCCAGCCGGTTGCGTTCCTGCGGGGAGTTCTTGCCCAACATGCCGGTGCTATAACGGTCGTTGGCGGCGGGACGGTTCATGGTTCTCGCTGAGCTCCTGATTGCGGCTGCGGTTCGGGCCGGACGGCCTCGGCCATCTGCTCGCCGTATCCATCCGGTACGGGCGTGGAGCGGGTGGGCCGCACGGAATCCGGCGGAAAGCCCGCGACGATTCTGCGCGCCCGGTGCACCTCGAGGAGGAACTCGATCTCATCGTGCAGATCGTGTCCCCTAAAGCTCGCGGAGGCGGTCGGATTGGGCAGCGGCAGGGCCCCGTTCGCCTTCGTCCGCCGGGCTTCCGCCAACCAGCAGGCGACGACCGCCGGTTCGAACCGGTGCTCCGGCAGACCGCGCATGCTGACGTACTCGCGGGCGCGCTCCACGGTCTGCGGCGTCACATAGTCACGCAGTACCAAGATGGCGTCGCGGATCTCGATGACCTCGCGGTACAGCCGCAGGTACACCGCCTGGGGTCCGCCGAGGGTCTCCCGGAACCGGCCGCGTGGAGCGTCCAGGGCGACATGCGGAACCGCTTCGACGAGTTCCCGCCACAGCGGCCGCAGTCGCCACAGGGCTGCCGCGTTGCGGGCCAGCCGGTGCGCGGTGAGCAGCAGCGGAAGCGCGGTCCCGGCGGTCATCAGCCATGCGGTGATGCCGATGTTGAGCGGGAACAGCGCACCGAGCCAGGCGGGGCGGGCGAGCAGGAACGCCAGCACGACGGTCCAGAACACCGAGGACGAGATGAAGCCGCCGGCGAGCAGCACCAGCCCGAGGCGGAAGGCCCGGTCCCGCTTCGCCTGGCGGCTGTAGCGCACGCACATCACCGCACACGGAATCGTTCCGGTCAGATGCGCCGCGACCAGGATCCACCAGAACAGGCTGTACCACGGCACGTGCTCGGAGGTGACGCAGCCCGAGTTCGGCGCGATGGTGGCGTTGAGCACGACCAACGTCACGGTGGTGACCGCCATCGCGCCGTAGACCAGCCAGGGGCGGCGCCGTGACATGGCGGCCAGCACGAAGTCGAGGATGAGCGCGGAGCTGAAGACGCCCCACACGTTCATGAACAGGCCGCAGCTCTGGGCGAACACGAAGGTCCGGTCGAGCGCCGCGGTGACCGGGTCCAGATAGACGGTGATCGACCCGGCCAGTCCCGCCACGGCGAGCAGCAGCATCCGCTGCTGGCGCGAGCGCCGGGCCGTGGGCACCCGCAGGAACACCGCCAACCACATGACCAGCGCGCCGGACAGCTCAACGGCAGAGCCCATGTTGTACACCGAGGCGTCGTCCATGACTCCTACTCGCGGATTCCGAGGGACACTTCGAGCTTGCCGCGCACCCCGGTGGACGGCAGCGGCGCGAGCGTTCCGGCCTTGGCCCGGATCAGGCTCGCGACGAGTTCCGCTTCCTGTTCCTGCTCGGTGGTGTAACTGGTGCGGCCCAGGATGCGTCGAATCGCCTCCGGATCGAGGCTCGGTAGCAACCCGGCCAGCGCACCGGGGTCCTCCCAGCCTCCGTTGTCATGGTGCATCAGGATGTGGCCGATTTCGTGGAGGGCGATGTGGTCGCGGTGAAACCGGGACGTCTTCTCCTCGACGTAGATCTCGTCGGCCGTGTCGGTGGAGATCACCAGTCCGCAGGCATGGGCTCCGAAGCCGCTGGGCAGGCTGCGCAGCCGGATGGCACGGCCACGCTGTAAGGACAGGTCGTGGATGAGGCGCTCCACGGAGAACGGGCGGGGGAGGGTGAGCGTACTGACCAGCGCTTGGCACTTGTTCCGGACGCGCCGTGTGGTCATGGTGCGGCTGTACCCTCCCATCGCCCTTGGCCCGCGGTCGGCCCGGGCCGTAGGACCACTCTTCCCTAGCCAACCAACGCCGTACGTTGGTCGTCAATATCGGTTGCCGTTGACAAGTGGTCAGAAAACGAAGCGGAATGGCGTGCGGCGCTGTTCGAATTCAGCCCTGCCGCACCGCGACCGCGAACAGACGGCGGAACGGGAAGACCGTGCCGTGCGGCCCGGCCGGGTACGCCTCGCGCAGCAGCGCGCCGTACTCGGTGAGGAAGGCGGCCTGGTCCGCCGGGTCGGTGAGCTGGCTGAGGACGGGGCGCAGTGCGGTGCCCCTGGTCCAGTCGAGGACCGGGTCGGGGCCGGTCAGCACCGTGTAGTAGGTGGTCTCCCACACATCCGCGGCGCAGCCCTGAGCCAGCAGGGCGTCCAGGTATTCGGCCGGTTCGTGCACGCCGGAGCGGTTGGGCGCCAGGTCCAGCTTCCGGCTCCAACGCGGGCTGCCGATCAGCTCGCTGAGCAGGGTGTGGCTGGGGGCGTCGAAGTTGCCGGGGGCCTGGAAGGCGAGTACGCCGCCGAGGCGCAGTGCCCGCACCCAGCGGGGGAGCAGCTTGATATGGCCGGGCAGCCACTGGATCAGCGCGTTGCTGACGATCAGGTCGGGCCGGGCGGGCGCCGGGTCGTGTTCGGCGGCGTCGGCGAGCAGGTAGTCGGCGCTGGGCTCGCCGGTGGTGCGGGCGGTGTGCAGCATCTCGGGGGAGTTGTCGACGCCGGTGATCCGGGCCTGTGGCCAGTGCTCGCGTACCACGGCGGTGGAGTTGCCTGGGCCGCAGCCGAGGTCGAGGACGACGGGTGCGGCGGGCAACTCCGGTACCCGGGCCAGCAGTTCGCGTAGCGGCCGGGTGCGCTCCTTCGCGAAGCGCAGGTACTGCTGCGGGTCCCAGTTGGGTGCGGTCATGGTGACGCCTCCGCCAGATATCTTGACGTCAAGGTACCTGTAAGCTTCCCCGGTATATCTCTCGGCGTCAAGATACTTGATCTCGTGAGGTCTGTTCCCCGGCGTGCGCCGCCGACGGCGAGAACGATCTTCGACGGCCATCTCCCGCCGCACGCGAGCAGGGGACGTGTCATCGGCCCGCCCAGGAGACCATGGAACCCGAAGCACCCATGGTGGGGCGCGGAAGATCGACCGGCGCCTCGACGCGCTGCGCCACCCGCTGGACGCCGGCGACCGCCCGCTGGAGGAGACCTGCGACCGGCTGCTGCGCGAACTGCGCTCACCCGACGACCCGGACGACGTCGCCCTGCTCATCGCCCGCACCCATCCCTACCGCTGACCTCCGCGCCCGCCAACCGGCCGCAGTCCGGGGCAGCCTGGCTCTCGGCGACGCGCGGAACGGATCAGCCGTGCTGCGCCCCACGGGCCAACAGCAGCAGCGCGTCGACGAGTTCCTCCGCGGGGGATCCCGTGGCCAGGCTGCGCAGTTGTAGCCCGAAGACCAGGGCGACGGCACTGCTCGCCCACCGTTCCGCGTCGCACACCCCCAGTCCGGTCAGGATCCGGGCGGCCAACCGGTCGTACGCGGCGAAGCACTGCGCGGCCGCGGCGCGCAGCCGCTCGTCACGGCCAGCCTGAACGTACAGTTCGAACGGCGCGATGTGTCTGCTGTCGAACTCCGTGCCCCGCGCGACCTGACCGACCACGAAGGCGGCCCGATCGAGGTCCATGCCCTCGGTCTGGCACTGGTCGGCGAGTTCGGTGAACCGCCGGGTCTCCTCGGCGACGAAGTGCAGCAGACTCTCGCGCAGCAACTCGTGCTGGGTGGCGAAGTGGTAGGTGACCGAACCGAGCGAGACCCCCGCCTCCTTGGCGATCCGCCGGTTGGTGACTCCCGCGATGCCGTCCTCACCGATGATGCGCAGCACGGCGTCGATGATGCACTGCCGGGTTCCGGGGGGCTTGGACATGGCGATCATTGTTCCACCGGCGCCCTCCCGGTGGAGTCGAGGGCCGGGCGCAGTTCGGGCCAGCGCAACTCGGCCTCCAACTGGGCGGCCAAAGACACCAGCGACTCCTCACCGCAGGCGGGTCCGAGCAACTGGGCGCCGACCGGCAGTCCGTCCCGGGTGAAGCCCGCCGGAACGTTCATCGCGGGCCAGCCGAGCGCGTTCCACGGCCATGCGTACGGGCAGGCCGCGATCATCGCCCGGTCGGTCCGCAAGGCGCCCATCCCGTCGAAGGCGCCTATGCGCGGCGGCGGCACGGCGGTGGTCGGGGTGAGCACGATGTCGTACCCGTCGAAGATGCCGCCGATCCTGCGGTGTTGGCGGGGTTCACGGCCCCTGGCGATGCGCAGGACCCGCCCGCCGAGTCGTCTGCCGGTGCGCACCGTGCTACGGGTGCGCGCGTCGAGCAGGTGCGGTACGGCGTGCTGGGCGGCGGCCTGCGTCACGCCCGCCGCCGCGCGGGGTACGAAGCTCAGTCCGATCAGCCCGTAGCGGGGCCTTGCCTCCTCGACGTGGTGGCCGAGCCGGGCGAGGGTCTCCGCGATGGCGGTGACGGCACGGCGTACGTCGGGATCAGGGCGCGTGCCGGTGAGGGTGAGCGGCGGCCGCCAGGCCAGCGCGATGCGCAGTCGGCCCGGTTCGCGACGGCATGCCGCCGAGGCGTTGACCGGCGCGGGGCACCCCACGTCCGTCGGGTGCGGGCCAGCGATCACATCTAGCAGCAGTGCCGCGTCCGCGACGGTACGGGCCAACGGGCCGTTGACGGTCAGACCGTGGAAGGCATCGGTGTACGGGTACAGCGAGACCCGGCCGCGTTGCGGCTTGATGCCGACCAGATGGGTCCAGGCCGCGGGGATGCGGATGGAACCGCCGCCGTCCGATCCGACGGCGGCCGGTACGAGTCCGGCGGCGACCGCCGCGGCCGAGCCGCCGGAGGAACCGCCGGGCGTGTGGGCGGTGTTCCAGGGATTGCGGGTGGCGCCGAAGGCGCCCTCGGTGAAGGGCCACTGGCCGAGTTCGCAGGCGTTCGTCTTGCCGACGACCACCGCCCCCGCCGCGCGCAGCCGTCTCGCCAACTCGCCATCCGCCGACTTCGGTTCGGCCTCGCCGCCGCAGCCGAACCGGGTCGGCAGCCCCGCCACATCGGTGTCGTCCTTGACCGCTATCGGCACGCCCAGCAGCGGTAACCGCTCACCCGCGGCGAGTGCGCGGTCCGCATCCTCCGCCTCCCGCAGCGCCTGCCGCGCGCGCACGTGGCGGAAGGCGTTGAGGGTGCCCTGGGTCGCCGCGATGCGTTCCAGCGAGGCCCGCACCAGGGCCACCGATGTCGTCTCCCCCGCTGCCAGGGACCGGACCTGCTCAGCGAGTCCGGTGAAACCGGCTGTGGACACGGCCGTTCCCCTTCCCTAACGTTCGTTCGAACGAACAGCTTTCGGGAGGCTACTCGTATGCGCATCGCAGGATCAACCGTGCTGGTGACCGGGGCCACCGGCGGTCTCGGTCAGGCCATCGCCCGTGAACTCGCGGTCAGGGGAGCCAAGTTGGTGCTCTCCGGGCGCCGCGCCGACGCTTTGAAGCCCATCGCCGCCGAGTTCGGCGCCCGTGCCGTCACCGCCGATCTCGCCGACCCGGACCAGGTCGACCAACTCGCCGAAACGTGCGCGGACACCGACATCCTGATCGCCAACGCCGCCCTGCCCTCCAGCGGCGACCTCCTGGAGTACACACCCGAGCAGATCGACCGGGCGCTCACGGTGAACCTGCGCAGCCCCGTCATGCTGGCCCGGGCGCTCGCTCCCCGGATGGTCGAGGCGGGCCGCGGACACATCGCCTTCGTCGGCTCGATCTCCGGGAAGACCGCCAGCAGGTCCACCTCGCTCTACAACGCCACCAAGTTCGGCCTGCGCGGCTTCGCCCTGGGCTTCCGCCAGGACCTGCACGGTACGGGGGTGGGCGTCTCACTCGTCCAGCCCGGTTTCGTCCGCGACGCGGGCATGTTCGCGGTGACGGGAGCCACCCCGCCCGCCGGGATGCGCACGGTCTCCCCGGGCCAGGTCGCCACGGCGGTCGTACGGGCAGTCGAGCGCGACCTGTGCGAAGTCAACGTGGCGCCGGTGGAGTTGCGGGTGCTCAGCGCGATCGCCGGGCAGTTCCCGGGAATCGCGGAGCGGGTGCAGCGCGGTTCCGCCGCGCGGCGGACGGTCCGCCAGATCGTGGAGGCGCAGCGGGACCGGCGGTAGCCGGTGCGGGGCGCCGGTTGCCGGTTCCGGCGTGCCGCAAGCCGCGGCGTAGGCTGAACGCACCGAATCATCCGCGTTCATGGGGAAAGGCCGATCGTGCAGACACCTCTGGCCTGGCTGGCCGACAGATATTCGCTCAAGCCGAGAAGTGTCCGGTAAGCGTCACTGGCCTCGGTCGTGGCCAGCATCCTGATCGTCGTCACCGGCGGAGTCGTTCGTCTGACCGGCTCGGGACTCGGCTGTCCCAAGTGGCCGATGTGCACCGGTGACACGCTGGCCCCCACCGCCGCCATGGGCGTGCACGGCGCGATCGAGTTCAGCAACCGGATACTGACCGGCGTGCTGTGCGCGGTCGTCGGATGGCTCATCATCGCCGCCCGGTTGCAGAAGGTCTCCATGCCCTCGGTGCTCCGCGGCTCCTGGCTCCAGTTCTGGGTGGTCGTGCTGAACGCGGTGGTCGGCGGCGTCACCGTCCTGATGCGGCTGAGCCCCTACATCGTGGCGGCGCACTTCCTCGCCGCCATGCTGCTGCTCACGGCCGCGGTGATCACCTGGGAGCGGGTCCGCCAGCACCAGGTCCCGCCGCGGGAGCCGGCGCCCCCGCCGTCGCGGGTGCGCACCGCCTCGGTGGTGCTGGTGGCCGCGACGGCCTTGCTGGTCGTGGCGGGAACGCTGGTGACCGGGGCCGGTCCGCATGCGGGGGACTCCTCGGACGTGGCGCGCATGCCTTTCGACTGGACGCTCGTCGCGGTCGTCCATGGAGCGCTGGCCGTGGTGGTCCTGGGTGCCGCGGGCTTCATCTGGTCCGCGCTGACCGGGGGCGGTGCCGACAGCGCTCGCCGGAGGACGGCGTGCTTCCTCGCCGTGGTACTGGCCCAGGGGGCCGTCGGCCTGTGGCAGTCCCTGTCGGGTCTGCCCGGACTGGCCGTCGGCCTGCACCTGCTGGGAGCGTCGCTGGTATGGGCCGGTACGCTGCGGGTGTACTGCGCGGTGCGGATGCCGGACTCGGCCGAAGCAGTGGTTGAATTCGAGACCGTATCGGACTCCCCGAGCGGTGGCGCGATACCCCATCTCAGCGGCTCCTGAAAAGGATCAGATGACATGGCCGTCGGCGCATATTTTGCACAGAATGGTTTCAGGATCTTTTCATCTGGCTAATCTTGCGCTGCCTAATCTTTCGGAACCTCGCCCTCCACCCCTTTCTGGAATCATTTCCTCCGCCCGGTTTCCGTGGCCACTCATGGATCATTGCCGCATCCGTGAAGAATCTTGCGTTCTGCTCTGCCCGGTGGTTACCATATGGATTCATTCACCTGGGGGAGGGGGGTGACAAAGATGGCTGAAAACGAAGTCGTCGAATACGAGGCGCCTGAGATGCTGGATGGCGCATTTCTCGGTCAACCTTTTCTGGCCAGCGGAACCGCAGTGCTGAAGCAGGCCTCCGGCGGAACGTGGGTGGTCGCGGACGACTCGCATTCTCGCCTGGTTTCTGCTGAAGCCAGCGCCAGACGCCTTGCGCTCTTCGGTGAGACGGATATCGAAGTGGGGCGTCTGGCGCGCCTCCTCGAACGCCATGGCAGTGCGCGTGACGTGATGGCCGCCGCACACGAAATACCGGGCAGCTTCCACATCCTCTACACTGACGGTCGAACCATGGTCGTCCAGGGAAGTGCTTCCGGCCTTCGCCAGGTGTTCTACGCCAGGCTGGCGGACCACGCCCATGTGGCGTCGGATTCCGTGGAGTTGCTGGCCCGGCTGTGCGGCGGTGGCCCCCGAATCGAGATGGTCGCATGGGGCATGGTGCACCCGGGTTTCGACTACGGTCTGACCGAGGGCACCTACTGGAAGGGCGTCCGTCGGCTCCCCGCCGACCAGCGCCTCCACCTCACCGGCGATCGTGTCGAACGCTCCACCTGGTGGAGCCCACCGGTGCCAGCGCTGTCGATCGCGGAAGGCGCGCCCGGGCTGCGGTCCGCGCTCGACGAAGCGGTGGCCGTCCGGGTCGGCACGGCCCGGGGCCTGTCCGCGGACCTGTCCGGGGGCATGGACTCCACTTCGCTCTGCTTTCTGCTGGCCGAGCAGGGAGCGCGGTTCCAGGCGTTCGTCGAGCAGACCATCGATCCCAACCACGACGACGCGCGATGGGCGGCCATCGCCGCTCGGGAGATGGATCGGGAACTGACGGTCCTCCAGCCGGACGACATACCGGGGCCCTACGACGGCATCTGGGAACGCGATGAAGGACTGGTCCAGACGGTTCCCTACGGGCTCGGTGAGCCGTACACGCTGATCCGCAACCGGGCACGCAAGGCCGCCATGTCAAAGCTGTTCGCGGCGACCGGTGCGACGGTCCACATCGGCGGCTTCGGCGGCGACGAGTTGTTCACCGTGCCACCGTCGTACTTCAGTGATCTGTACGCGAGTTCACCCCTCAAGGCGATCCGGGGCATCCGCGACCTCGCCCGTCTGCGCCGGTGGAGCCTGAAGAGTGTGCTGCGGTCACTCGCACGCCAGCAGTCGTACCGGGGTTGGTTCGAGGAGCAGTTGCGCGACTTGCGTCTGCCCCGGCCGGACACCCTCGGGCCCACCGTCAACTGGGGCCCGCCGCTGCGGGTGACTCCATGGTCCACACCGGTCAACGTCGAGGCGATCAGGTCGTTGGCCCGCGCCGAGGACGCCGCCTGCCGGCCACAGGCCCCCAGCCGTGCGGCGCACACCTGCATCGCCGGCCAACGGATCGGCGGCCAGCGGCTGGGACCGCTGCGAGCGCTCATGCAGCACCAGGGTGTCACGCTCTCGCTGCCGTACATGGACGACAAGGTCCTCGAAGCCGCGCTGGCCATCTCGCGCGCCGAAGCGCTGCCAGCCTGGGAGAACTCCTCGAACTGGGGCCGGACTTCGCAGCGTCGGCCGAGCAGAACGTCATGGCGCTTTTCGGCGCTTGGGGGCACCGCCGCGCACGCGGCATCGAGGAGTCCGAACAAGCGCGGCGCGGCGCCCCGTTCGAGTACTCGCTGGTGCTCAGCGGCGATCGCGTCGACGTACGATTGTTCTTCCGGCCGCTGGCCGCCGAAGGGGCCACCGACGCCGACGCCAGCTGGGAGCAGGGCTGGCGGACTCTGACCCGTCTCGAACAGCGTGACCGCGCGCATCTGGAGCGCGCCCGCGGCCTCGGTGACCTCTTCCGCCCGCGCAGTCGGCAGGCGGCGTTCGGGCTGTGCCTGGCGGCGTCGGTGCAGCCGCTCACGGTCGGCCGCGTCAAGGTGTACTTCGACACCCTGGCGGCGGGCACGGAACGAAACCGGCAGGTGCTCGCGGAGGCATTGAACCGGATCGGCCTTGGCGCCGCATGGAGTTGGCTGCAAGAGCACGACCCGGCGGGCATGACCCACCTCATGCCCGCCTTCTTCGCCCTTGACGTCGACGGTTCGCCCGACGCCAGGGTCAAGTTCTACACAACTGTGGCGGAACGGTCCGCCAGCCAACTCGCCGCACGCCTGGCCCCGTTCTCCGACACCGCCCGACGCACCGCCGCCGGGTTCCTGGAAAACACGGCGGTAGACGCGGCGGAAGCACTCGCGCAACCGGGAGTCCGACCGACACTGTGCTGGAGCATGACCGCGCGATGCCACCATCGTCCCGTTGACGCGACGCTGTACCTGCCCTTCAACCAGTACGCACCCGAGGGCGGGCAGACCCTCGGTCGGCTACGGAAGACGCTCGCGCCACGTCACTTCCGCGCGATCGAGCGCCTGGTCACCCGGCACGCGGCCGTGGTGCCGCCCAACGAGCCGGAAAACCCGTTCCATTGGGCGGCCACGAAGCTCGTCAGGGACCGCGAGTCCTTGACCCTCTACATCTCAGCGGCCGCCGTGGACGCCGCGCGAACGGCTGGGCACTGAGCCCGGCGCCGCCTGCGACGAGACCGGAAGCCGCCAGCGCCTGCCGAGTTGAGGGCGTCCAGACCGGCCCGCGGGCCGACCTGGACGCCGTGATCAGACGAGGTCGAACCGGTCGAGGTTCATCACCTTGTTCCACGCCGCGACGAAGTCGCGCACGAACTTCTCCTTCGCGTCATCGCTCGCGTAGACCTCCGCGAGCGCCCGCAGCTCGGAGTTGGCCCCGAAGACCAGATCACAGCGGCTGCCGGTCCACCTGACCTGGCCGGTGGCGTCACGGCCCTCGAAGGTGTTCGCGTCCTCCGAGGTGGCCTTCCAGGTGGTGCCAAGGTCGAGCAGGTTGACGAAGAAGTCGTTGGTCAGCTTCCCCGGGGTGTCGGTGAAGACGCCGAGCTTTGAGGAGTCGTAGTTGGCGCCCAGGACACGCAGGCCACCGACGAGTACCGTCATCTCGGGGGCGCTGAGGGTCAGCAGGTTCGCCCGGTCGACCAGCAGGTACTCGGCGGGCAGGCGGTTGCCCTTGCCGAGGTAGTTGCGGAACCCGTCAGCGGTCGGCTCCAGCGCGGCGAACGACTCCGCGTCCGTTTGCTCCTGCGTCGCGTCGACGCGGCCAGGGGCGAAGGGCACCTCGATGTCGAACCCGGCGTCCTTGGCCGCCTTCTCCACGGCCGCGCTGCCGCCCAGCACGATCAGGTCGGCCAGCGAGACCTTCTTGGCGCCGGAGTTGAACTCCCGCTGGATGCTCTCCAGGGTGCGCAGCACCGTCGCGAGCTCGCCCGGGTCGTTGACCTCCCAGCCGTTCTGCGGCTCCAGGCGGATGCGGGCGCCGTTGGCGCCGCCGCGCTTGTCGCTGCCGCGGAAGGTCGAGGCCGACGCCCACGCGGTGGAGACCAGCTGGGCCACGGTCAGGCCCGAGTCGAGGATCTTCGCCTTGAGGGCGGTGACGTCCTCGGCGCCGATGACCTCGTGGTCCGCCTCCGGCAGCGGGTCCTGCCACAGCAGGGTCTCCTGCGGGACCTCGGGGCCGAGGAAGAGCGACTTCGGGCCCATGTCGCGGTGGGTCAGCTTGTACCAGGCCCGGGCGAAGGCGTCCGCGAACTCCTCGGGGTTCTCGTGGAAGCGGCGCGAGATCGGCCCGTAGATCGGGTCGAAGCGCAGTGCCAGGTCCGTGGTGAGCATCGACGGCGCGATCTTCTTCGAGGAGTCGTGGGCGTGCGGGACGGTGCCCTCACCGGCGCCGTCCTTCGGCTTCCACTGCTTGGCCCCGGCCGGGCTCTCGGTCAGCTCCCACTCGTAGCCGAAGAGGTTGTCGAAGAAGTTGTTGCTCCACTGGGTGGGCGTGGTGGTCCAGGTGACCTCCAGGCCGGAGGTGATGGTGTCCGCGCCCTTGCCGGTGCCGTACGTGCTCTTCCAGCCCAGGCCCTGCTCCTCCAGCGGGGCGGCCTCGGGGTCGGGGCCGACGTGCTCCGCCGGGCCCGCGCCGTGGGTCTTGCCGAAGGTGTGGCCGCCCGCGATCAGCGCGACCGTCTCCTCGTCGTTCATCGCCATCCGGCGGAACGTCTCACGGATGTCCCGGGCCGCCGCGAGCGGGTCCGCGTTGCCGTTCGGTCCCTCGGGATTGACGTAGATCAGACCCATCTGGACCGCGCCGAGCGGGTTTTCCAGCTCACGGTCGCCGGTGTAGCGCTCGTCGCCGAGCCAGGTGGTCTCGGGGCCCCAGTAGACGTCCTCCTCGGGCTCCCAGACGTCCTCGCGACCGCCGCCGAAGCCGAAGGGCTTGAAGCCCATCGACTCCAGGGCCACGTTCCCGGCGAGGACCAGCAGGTCGGCCCACGAGAGGTTGCGGCCGTACTTCTTCTTGACCGGCCACAGCAGCCGACGGGCCTTGTCGAGGTTCGCGTTGTCCGGCCAGCTGTTGAGGGGGGCGAAGCGCTGCTGACCAGCCCCGGCGCCGCCGCGGCCATCGCTGATCCGGTAGGTGCCCGCGCTGTGCCACGCCATCCGGACCATGAACGGGCCGTAGTGGCCGAAGTCGGCGGGCCACCAGTCCTGCGAGGTGGTCAGCACCTCGGCGATGTCCCGCTTCACGGCCGGGAAGTCGAGGGACTCGAACGCCTCGGCGTAGTTGAAGTCCTCGCCGAGCGGGTTGGCCACGGCGGGGTTCTTGGCCAGGACCTTCAGATTCAGCCGCTCCGGCCACCACTGGCGGTTTCCGCCGCCCTGAGTCGGGTGCGGGGCGCGCCCGTGCGCGACCGGGCAGCCACCTCCGCCCTCCGTTTTGGCGTCTACGACGATTGCATCGTGGTTCTCAGACATGGGAATCCTTCCGGACTGGGCGGATCACGGTGTTCCGGAGCTGCGGACGGTGGAACGGTCGGGGCACGACGGGGGCGGCTGTCACCCACAGGCCGGCACCGCGCGGTTCCCCGGCGGCGGTCCCGCCATGTCTCTGTCTCCTGCCGTACTGGAGTCATCCTGTCCCTTGGTTATCACCGGAAACGATCCTACGATGGACTGAGTCCAAGTCAAGAAGCATGCGAAGCCCATATCCCATCGGACCCCGGACGTTCGCTTGGTGGACTACTTCGGGCATCCCACGGAACCTGAACAGGTGAACCGACATGAGCGACCTGCTGGAGCGACTGCGAGGGCGCGGCTGGCGGATGACCTCCCAGCGGCGTGTCGTTGCGGAGGTCCTCGACGGCGACCACGTGCACCTCACCGCCGACGAGGTGCACGCCCGCGCGGCACGGCGGCTGCCCGAGATCTCCCGGGCGACCGTCTACAACACCCTGGGCGAGCTGGTCTCCCTCGGTGAGGTCGCGGAGGTCTCCACCGACGGCCGCGCCAAGCGCTACGACCCCAACGCACACCACCCGCACCAGCACCTGGTCTGCTCCCACTGCGGCACCATCCGCGATGTCCACCCGACCGGCGACCCGCTGGCCCACCTGCCGACAGCGGAACGGTTCGGCTTCACGGTGTCCAAGGCCGAGGTCACCTACCGGGGACTGTGCCCGGACTGCGCGTAGGCGCTCCCGCTGGGGGTGCGGGTGCGGTGATGTGCCGTCGATCGTCTGCGGCGCCGCTGTGGCTGGTCGCGCCCACGCGGCGGAGCCGCACATGAACACAGCCCCGCACCCCTTCGGGCGCTGCCGAACCGCAGCGGACACACCGCCCGGAGGGCCGTTCAGACCCGGCCGTCGTGCACGCGCCTTCCCTGGCGTGCACGACAGCCACCGCCGGGTCAGACCTCGAGGTCGGATTCGATCCGGCGCAGCTGGTGCCGTGCCATGGCGAGGTTGGCGCGGTTGCGGTCCAGCGCCAGGTAGAGGAACAGGCCCTTGCCGGAGCGGCTGGTGAGCGGCCTGATCAGGTGGTACTGGCTGCCCAGGGTGATCAGGATGTCCTCGATGCTGTCGCCGAGATTGAGCATCTCGATCGCGCGCAACTTGGCGCGGACGACATCGGTGTTGCCTGCCGCCGCGACGTTGAGGTCCAGTTCGGCCCCTCCGCCGAGCGTGCCGAGGGCCATCCCGCTGTTGTAGTCGACCAGGGCGACGCCGACGGCGCCGTCGATCGAGCTCATGGCGTCCTTCAGGGAGAGTTCGGTGTTGGCCATGGTGGTTGTTCCTCTCTGGTGGAGTGGGGTGCGTGATCCGCTGTCGCGTGGGTGCGGCTGTTGGAGTACGGGGTCAGGGTCGGCTCTGGCGGCGCGGCGCGGCCTTCGTGTGTTCGGCGATGCGGGCTCCGGCCCGGCGGGCCTCGAAGTGCAGCAGACCCACGTTGGCGTCCGGCCCGGCGAAGAGGGTCAGCACGACCGACGCGCCGACCGCGTAGGTCGCGATGTAGCCGTGCTCTCCGCGCGTGAGCAGCTCCTGGAACGCGCCCTGGCCGGTGGCCTCGGCCAGTCGCGCGCCGACGCCCAGTGCCGCGGCGGTGAGCGCGGCGACCCCGTCGGGCTCCGGGCCGTCGATGTCGTGTGCGAGGACCAGCCCGTCGGTCGTCGCGACCAGGGAGCCGGTGAGCTCCGGCACTTTGCCGCGTAGCCCGTGGAGTTCGGCGAGGACCTCGGGCGCCACGGTCAACTGCCGTTCGATCGACACGGGTTGACTCCTTGCGGACAGTTGGCGAAGGGTGCGTTTCATGACCGGGCGGTGCCTTCGGCGAAGGGTGGAGCACTCACAGCCGGGCCTCCAGGGCGGCTCGAAGTCGCAGCAGCAGGGCGACGTCCGGGTCTGACAGGTCATGGGGCGGTTCGCCGCGCGAGGGCGGTGGGGGCGGCCGGTCCACCACGGGCGGATCGGGCGCGGACGGCGGATCGGCCCGGCGCCCCGGTGTCTCGATCAGTCCCGTCGCCGCCAGTTGCCGGACGTCCAGCAGCGTGCCGAAGGCCGACCGCCGCAGCAGTCTGGCGATCTCCGGCGGGGTGCGCAGTCCGTCGGCCGCCGCCAGCACGGCGCGCTGCCTCGGGGCGCGGGCGGCCAACCGACGGTCCTCGCCGGGCGGTTCGAGGCGCTGGGTCACCGCGGCGGTGTCCACCTCGGGCCAGGGCCACACCTGGTGGAGCAGTGCGCGGCGTCTTCCGACGGCCTCGCGCAACGAGTCGGCGGACAGGACGTGGACCGCGGCCAGGCGCGGCAGTTGGCCGGTTCTGAAGTCGAGCGGCACGCGATCCTGCGGTAGGGCGAAGTAGGCGGCGTCCAACAGCGCGGTCAGTTGGCACAGTTCCCGTTCGCCGGAGGTGACGAGGCTGGTGGCGTGCGGCCGTGCTCCGGTCGGCTCGGCCGGTTCAGGGCCTGCGGCGAGCAACGTCTCGACGTCCGGCGCGAAGGGGCTCTCCGCGTGCACCACCGCGCCGTCCACCAGGTACACACCGCCCGCGGGCCCCACCAGGGCGCCGGTGGCGCGGCGCCCGCAGAGTTCGCTGAGCGCGGCCTGGAAGGTGCTGGTCGGCAGTGAACCGGTGCGGCGCCGTCGCCGTGGCAGGGGGATCGAAGCGGTGCGCGGTGTCATAACGCCGGAACCATCCGGTCGACGATGGCGGCCAACCGCAGTCGGGCCATGGCGAGATTCGCCGTGCTCCGGTCGAGCCGCAGATGGATGAGGAGGTTGCTGTCGAAAGTGGTGTCCACGAACCTGAGCAGGTGATAGACGGTCTCGGAAGTGACGATCACTTCCTCGGGCGACGAACTCCCGGTCGCCGGGTCGGCGAAGGCCTGCCGTAGCTTCACGGCACGGGCCAGCTCCGCCGCGTCGACGGCGCCCGACGCATGGTCGCCGCACGGCCCCGTACCGGCCGTGGAGAGCGCGAGTCCGCCGGTCCAGTCCACCAGACTGACCCCGAGCGCCCCGGTGATGCTCATGGCGTCGAAAAGACACCGATCGATGTTCGACATCGCCACGAACCCTCCCTCGCCCATGACGCATGTGCCGCAGCGCCCCGTCCGGCACCAGTTCGACGCGTGACGCTACCGGGTGAGGGTTTGAGGCCCCGCAGTTTTAGCCATACCCGGACGGCATATGCCAAGGTGTGGTATCGGGCGCCCCAACCGTGAATCGCCGTGCACCGCAGTGGCGTTGGGGGGAGGGGCGATGGACCTCGGCGACTGGGGCGTGGCTGCAGACGGCGGCACATTCGCTGATGGCCAATCAATTCCCTTACGCCAACAGCCTCATGCTCCGGGCCGCTGCACAACAGGCGCATTCGCTGAGGAGGCTGTGGAATTCCTGTGCGACAGGGTGACGCGATGTGCCGCACTTCATCGGTTCATACGCGTCCAATTTGTTGAGCATCCGGTTCCTTTGCCGGATCTCGGATGCCGACTGCCTATCCGTACCGTGCTGGTGCGCTATGGCGACGACGCCATGGCAACGATGCCATGGCGTAACCCACGAACTTTTTCCCGCGTCGTTGACCCATGTTCATCAATCCTGCTTTGCTGCCCGCGGCAGACGGACACCACTCGCAGTGGTGGCATCAATCCCGGCGCCGTGGTTCGTGTACTTCCTGTTCAGCGCTGCCCGGCAAATCCCGTATGCCCGAAGAGAGTTGCGGGTGGAATTTCCGGCGGTCCGGGAGGCCCGGTCGGCGCTGTGGGACGGGCCGCGGCGGCGGGCGGTCGGCCATGTCCAGGAATGCGGTCACCGCCGTACACCCTGCGGGTGGTGCCGCCCCAAGAGAGGAAATCCTCAACGATGGGAAATCCCCCCAGTTCTGGGAGAGCCAGACGCAGCGCGGTGACCGCGCTGACGTCGCTCGCGATCGCCGTCGGCGGCTTCTCCGCCGCCGGGACGGCTCACGCGGCGACGGGCAGTACGCTCCCCAATCCGGCCCAGGGGCACCCGTACCGCCACGGTGCGGTCCCCATGCGTGGCGCCGCCCACCACGCGGCGGGCGCCAACACGGCCGCGACCTCGTCCAGCAACCTCAACTACGGTGGCGGCGCGGGCAGTCCGAGCATCGGCGTGACCACCGGAGCACCCCACGTCTACCTGGTCTTCTGGGGTTCGCAGTGGGGAACGTCGGGCACCGACAGCAACGGGTACACCACGCTCAGCGGTGACCCCAACGGCATGGCTCCCCGCCTGCAGGCCCTGTTCAAGGGGCTGGGGACCGGCAACGAGACCTGGTCGGGCGTGATGACGCAGTACTGCGAGGGCATAGCGACCGGCTCGCAGAGCTGCCCGAGCACCGCCGCGCACGTCGGCTACCCGGCGGGCGGCGCCCTCGCGGGCGTGTGGGTGGACACCTCCGCCGCCGCACCGGGCAGCGCCACCGGCAACCAGATCGGTGCCGAAGCCGTCAAGGCCTCCGGCCACTTCGGCAACACCTCCGCCGCCGCGAACCGCGACAACCAGTACGTCATCGTCTCGCCCACCGGCACCACCCCGGACGGCTTCAACACCTCCAGCGGCAACTTCTGCGCCTGGCACGACTACACCGGTGACTCGACCCTGAGCGGCGGCGCGGTCAGCTCCCCGTACGGCCAACTCGCCTTCACCAACCTGCCGTACGTCACCGACGCGGGCGCCAGCTGCGGCCAGGGGTCGGTGAACAGCCCCGGCACGCTGGACGGTGTGACGATCGTCGAGGGGCACGAGTACGCCGAGACGATCACCGACCAGAACCCCGCCGGAGGCTGGACCGACAGCAGCGGCGCGGAGGACGGCGACAAGTGCGCCTGGATCAAGACCGGTCAGGGCGCCACGGCCAACGTCGCCTTCTCCACCGGCACCTTCCCGATGCAGTCCACCTGGTCCAATGACTTCAACAACGGCGCTGGTGGATGCGAGATGACCCACCCGATCGTCGGTGGCGGCACCTCGTCCAACACCGTCACGGTGACCAACCCCGGCAGCCAGACCGGTACGGTCGGTACCGCGGCCAGCCTCCAGATCGCCGCCAGTGACTCGTCCTCCTCGGCGACGCTGAGCTACTCGGCCTCCGGCCTGCCCGCCGGGCTGACGATCAACTCCGCGACCGGCCTGATCTCCGGCACGCCGACCACCGCGGGCAGCTCCAACGTGACGGTCACCGCGACGGACAGCACCGGCGCCTCGGGCAGCACCACCTTCTCCTGGACCGTCGGATCCGGCAGCGGCAGCGGATGCACCGGCGGCCAACTGCTGGGCAACCCCGGCTTCGAGACCGGTACGGCCTCCCCGTGGAGCGCGAGCTCCGGAGTCATCAACAACTCCGCGTCCGAGCCCGCGCACTCCGGCTCGTGGGACGCCTGGCTGGACGGTTACGGGACCACGCACACCGACACACTCTCCCAGACGGTGACGATCCCGGCCGGCTGCAAGGCCACCTTCTCCTTCTGGCTGCACATCGACACCGCCGAGACCGGCAGCACCGCCTACGACAAGCTGACCGTCCAGGCGAACTCCACCACGCTCGCCACGTACTCCAACGTGAACGCGGCCAGCGGGTACGTGCAGAAGTCCTTCGACCTGTCGTCGTTCGCGGGACAGACGGTGACGCTGAAGTTCACCGGCACGGAGGACTCCAGCCTGCAGACCAGCTTCGTCATCGATGACACGGCGCTGAACGCGTCCTGACCCATCACCCCTGGACGGGGCTGTGCCAGCGGCCCGTGACCCTGCCCCCGCACTCTACGGGCGGGGCCACGGGCCGTCGCTGAGCTACGCGCGGGAGGGCATGCACGTCACCCCGTACCGGTCCGCTCCACTCGGCGCCGTCACCTCGTCGTCTACCTCGTGTCGTTGCTCCGGTCGTTCTGCAGCTCCCACAGCTCCCGGAACAACCCCGGCTGGGTCGACAACTGTGCGAACGTGCCGGACTGTACGATCCGGCCTTGGTCGAGGACGACGATCCGGTTCGCGACGGTCACGTTCGTCAGCCGGTGCGTCACCAGCACCACCGCCCGGGAGGTGGCGAGTTGCCGCAGCCCGGTGAAGATCCGGTGCTCCGCCCGCGGGTCCAACGCGGAGGTGGGCTCGTCGAGCACCAGCAGACCTGCTGGGCGGTAGAACGCCCTGGCGAGCGCGATGCGCTGCCACTGGCCGCCGGACAACTCCTCGCCGCCGACCCATTCGCGGGCCAGCAGTGTCCGCAACCCCGACCGCAACCGGTTCACCACCTCGTCGGCCCCGGATGCCTCCAGCGCCGCCCACAACGCCGCCTCGGCGCCCGGGGCGTCCTGCCCCTGCCCTTGTGTGACGTTCTCCCGCGCGCTCAGCGGCCAGTGCGCGAACTCCTGCGGCACCATCGCGATCCGCCGCCACAACATCACGGGATCCATCTCCCGGATGTCGATGCCGTCCCATTCGACGGCTCCGCCGGTCGGCAGGTAAAGGCCGGTCAACAGCTTGGTGAGGGTGGTCTTGCCTGACCCGTTCTCACCCACCAGGGCGAGCACTTCGCCCCGGCGGATCGTCAAGTCGACGTTGTCCAAGGCGTTTCGCTTGGCGCCCTCGTACTGGTACACCAGACCGGTCACACGGATCTCCTGCGGGTCCTTCGGCGCCACCTGGCCGCGCCGCATCTGGTAACCCCCAGCCTCGTCCAGGAACTTCGTCCAGTCATCCAGGTACATGCCGGTGCGGAACATCCGCGCTCCCACCGACACCAGCCCTTGAACCGACGCGTTCGCCGAGCGCAGAGCGAAGACCGCCGTTCCCGCCAGAGCGACCGACACGCGTCCGGACGCGAGCAGCCACACCACCGCTGACCACACCACCACCAGCGCCATCCCACCGCCTACGGATCCGAGCAGCGACATCCGCGCCCCGCGTGCGAACGCCCGGCGTTGAGCGTCCCGGACCCGGTCGGTGATGCGCCTGGCCCGGTCGAGGAGGAACGGCGCCATCGTCGCCGACCTGATCTGATCGGCGGTGTACTTGTCGGTCGTGTGCCAGCGCAGCAACGCCAGCATGCGCCGGTGCCCGATCATCTCCAGGTTGGCCAGGTAACTGGCCTTCGCCGACTGCACCTGCGCGATCCCCTGCGGGAAGGCGGCCAACAGCAGCAGCGGCAGGAGCACCGGGTGCACGGCGGTCAGCACCGCCGCACCGGCCGCCAGCGACGCGCACGCGGCGATGAAGTCCTGGCCCTCTTGGATGATGTCCTGCCCGATCTGAACGCCCATCTCGGCCGCCTCCTTGCGGTCCGAGAATCCGGGGCTGTCGTACGCGGCCAGTTCCACGTTCACCGCGGCGGTCATCATCATCAGCTCGGCCTCTTGAGCCATCACCGGCCCCAGTCGGGACGACAGCCACGAGATCACCACCCCGAACAACGCCCGTACTCCCGAGGCGCCCGCGAGCACCGCCAGGGATGGCCACGCCGCCCACAGCCGGTGGCCGATGTCCCCGTGCCCGATGATGGCGGTGATGGTGCCGGTGGTGGCCAGCAATCCGAGCGCCTGTACCACGCCGGACGCCGTCTGGCAGGCCAGCAGGCCGGCCACCGATGCCCTGTCCGCCCGCCACGCCATCCCCAACGACCGGACCACGAGCCGGGGAAGCCGCGCGGCCATCCCTCGTGCGGTGATCGCCTGAACGCTCTTCCACGACGGATCCCGCGCGAGGTTGAAGTCCAACTCTTCGACGTGCTCTACGGTGTCGGTCACGCTTGCCTCCCCATCCCAAAAGCACAACGAGGCCGCCGCTGAATCGAACGCACTCGATTTCAGACGGCGTTGTGGCCCGGCACCGCACGGGTGGTGGGTACGGCCCTTCGCAGCCATCGGGCCTGGATCTTGCTGCTGATTGGCTGAAAGAGGGCTTGCACCCGGCCACGCACGACGGCCTTCGCGGTTGCGGCCAGCCCGCTGGTGCACCGAGGCCGCGGCGGCCTGCGTCGCGCCCGTGCCCGCTGCCGGACCTCGCCGACGGCAACCGCGCCGACTGCGCGTCTTGAGTAACGGTCGCCTCGCGCTCTGCTGCGGATTTCGCGAGGGGCGGCAACTGCATCTTGAGCCGTCCGATGCGCCTTCCTACTCCTATTGCTCCTGGAGGGTTTTTCTGTCCCCGGCGTAATCGTGTGACGCGCGCAATATGACCCGCGTCACATTTATTGGCGCCCGCTGTGATGCCCCCGATATGGCGCGCGTCACATACGACGCCGCTTAGTGGTCGTCGGCCCGCAGCGGCTGCGGCTCGCCCCCGCCAGCGAATTGCCTCATACGAAGCGGCTTCGGAGTATGCGCCGATTCCTATGTCTTGTTTTGCCCGGAATGCCTGGTTAATGCTTCTGGGGTCCCCGACGAAAGAGGTAACCCTCGCATGCTGCGCTTCCCCAAGTCTTCGACCCGCCGTCTGACCAAGGCCCGTACCTTCGCCCTGAGCGGCCTCGCCGCCACCGGCCTGTCGGTACTCGCCGCGACCGCCGGCGCCCCCAGCGCCTCCGCGGCCACCCCGGGCGGCAACGTCGACGGCTGGATCAAGCAGGCCCTGGTCGTCATGCACGAAAAGGGCATCCCCGGCAGCTACGACGGCATCCACCGCAACCTGATGCGCGAGTCCGCTGGCAACCCCAACGCCATCAACAACTGGGACTCCAACGCCAAGATCGGCACCCCTTCGAAGGGGCTCATGCAGGTGATCGACCCGACGTTCAAGGCCTACCACGTGGCTGGCACGTCCTCGAACATCTACGACCCGGTCGCCAACATCGTCGCCTCCGCCAACTACGCGGCACACCGCTACGGCTCGATCGACAAGGTCAACTCCGCCTACTGAGCCCAAACCCAAAGGCTCCAGCCCTCAGGCGAGACTCCCACCCCGCGCGGCATGCACCGGAACAGCTGCACCGCTTGACGAAGTGACTCGATCCCTTCGGCCCTACCTGGTCCTGGCCTCGCCAGGCGCGAGACACTCAAGGCAGGAGACCAACTGGTAGGTGGGGATATGCAGTTCAGCAACGAGGAGCCGCCGTCGCATGAGGTGCGGACGGTGGCATGGGCGCGTAGGGCGTTAGGACGGCGTATCGCGGTCCTGGCCAACGAGCCGATGGGGCTGATCGGTTACGCGGCAGGCAGCCTGCCCGACGGGTCGGAGGAGACGTGGGAGATCCACGTTCGCTACCCGCGGGCCGAGGTCAAGACCCTCCGGCACCCGTCGTCGGTACGGCCGGGAGTGACGACGGTGGACCTGCTGATCGACGCGGTCGCTTCCTTCTCCCACGTCCCCGACCTGGTGACTGAGGCTGATGTCGAGGAGTGGCTGACCGCCCAGGCGACCCAACCTCCTGTGACGGTCGAGGACATGCCCGAGGCGATGCGGATCGACGGCACGCCCTATCGCGGTGTGCAGGCCGAGCGTGACGATGTCACCGCGCGGCTGGTGCAGCCGGAGGATGGGACGGCCGTCGTTGTCGTGGGCGAGTCGCTCGGGGCTGTTCGCCTCCTTTGGGCTTGAACAGCACGACGCGCGGCAGGCAGTGGCACCGACCGTGTTCGCTGGGGAGCCCGTCGCTGGTCGGCAGGTCCCGCAAGCTGGTTCCGGCCGCCGATCGTGCCGCTGTTCCCGACGCACGCCGATGGTTCATCCGGTGCCTGAGCGATCTGCGGTTCAGGCGGACTTGGCGGTCGGCAGGCCGAGGGTGCGGAAGGTGATGCGCTGGTCGAACCAGAGCAGCGCGACGGTCGCGGAGGCCATGACGACGGCGAAGGCGAGATGCCCGGCTGCGGACGTCACCTGGGCACCGACCAGACCGAGCAGCACATGGGCACCGAGGCGGGCGGCGATCAGCGCGAGCGCGATGAGGCGAGTGCGGGAGTTCTTCAGCATCGCCCGAATCAACTTCCGGCGCTTGCCCAGCACCGTCAGCCCGATGGCCAGATTCGCCGCGCCCAGCGCGACCAGCACCATCCAGGCACCTGCCCATACATGACACAGGTCGTACGCCGCACCCATCACACCCTCGAACGCGAAGAACCACGCGGGAAGCGGCTTGACCTGGGAGAGATCCATCGCCGACCTGCCCGTCAACGATGCGGTGGCCGACGGAACGTCGGGCGTCGGTGCGTCGCTCGTCGGTGCGTTGACCGACGGGGCGTCGATCGACTGCAAAGCCTGCGGCTGCGACGTCGGAGTGCTGGCCATCTCGTCCCCCTGAGGATTGCGCGCCACCTCCCTGGTGGCGTCGACCATGCTGCCAAGCCGCCAGTTCACACCGGCAGATGCGGCCGTCATCAGTTCGGTAGGACAAATGTCCCGGGTCAGCGGTGCGGATCCGCCGACCGATGCGTGCTCATCGTTCGGACTGTGGGTTCGCGGCCGAAGCCGGGAGGCCTTGGCCAGGGTCGCTTGGCCTCCGGTTGCCGATCCGGGCGGCGGCCGCGGCGGTGCGAGTGACGGGACTCCGCCGTCGCTGCGCTCTGCCTTCTTTCCTTCGCGTTTTAGGACAGGCCCTGACCGCAATGGCTCCTAGTGTGGTCCTTGACCGACGGAATACCGAACACCGGAAGGCGCAGACCATGACCTTTGACGAGCGGACCACCCGCGACCTGGCCGGAGCTCCGGCCGTCACCGGTGAGCGCGCCGAGTTGCTGGAGATGCTGGCCAAGCACCGGCACTTCCTGCGCTTCACCACCCGTGACCTCACCGACGAGCAGGCCGGACTCCGGACCACCGCCAGCGAGCTCTGCCTGGGCGGCTTGATCAAGCACGTCGCCGCGGTCGAGCGGAACTGGGTGGACTTCATCCTGAACGGCCCATCCGCGATGGGAGACTTCACGGCCATGACCGAGGCCGACTGGGCTCGGCGGGCTGACGAGTTCCGGCTGCTGCCCGGTGAGACGCTGGCTGGTGTGTTGGCCGACTACGCCGAGGTGGCCCGCCGGACCGACGACCTGGTCGCCACTCTGCCCGACCTGGAGGCCACGCGGCCGTTGCCGAAAGCCCCGTGGTTCGAGCCCGGCGCGCAGTGGTCGGCCCGCCGGGTGCTGATGCACATCATCGCCGAGACCGCTCAGCACGCCGGCCATGCCGACATCATCCGTGAGTCCCTGGACGGCGCCAAAAGCATGGGCTGACCAGCGGCGCGGGTGAAGGACTGTGTGGCGGGTCATTGATGACGGTGCGGTGGCTTACCATCGCCGCCATAGCGGGTGATGCTGATGACCTCGGCGTCGTCGAAGAGCACCCAACGCCCGCCAGGCACAACGCGTCAGTCGAACCGCAGGCTACCGGTGCGCTCCCGCTTCAGCTCGAAGAAGTCCGGATGTGCCGATAGCGTCCGCACCGCATCGAAGAGCCGCGCCGCCTCCGCACCACGTGGGATGCTGTTCAACACCGGGCCGAAGAAGGCCGTTCCGTCAATGTGCATCGTGGGCGTGCCCACATAGCCACCCGCCGCAGGATCCTTTCCCGCGTCGTGGCTGCGCTTGAGGGCGGCGTCGTAGTCGGTCGTGCGAGCCGCCTCCGCGAGGCTTGCGGGGAGGCCGAGTTCGGCCAGGGACTCGACAGCGACGGTGTCGAAGTCTTTCTCACCTTTCACGTGGATCCGGGTGCCGAACGCGGTGTACAGGCCGCGGAGGACGTCGTTGGAGTGCTGTTCGGCCGCGGCCACGGCGACCCGGACCAGACCGAGGGAGCGGTCGACGAGGTCGCGGTACCAGTCGGGCAACTCGTTGCCCTCGTTGTGCAGATACAAGCTCATGACGTGCAAGCGGACGTCAAGGTCGCGCAGCGGCTCCACCTCGAGGATCCAGCGCGAGGTGATCCAGGCAAAGGGACAAGCGGGGTCGAAGTAGAAGTCGACTCGGGTCTTTGGCATGTCTCCAACGTAAGCGTCGTAATGGCCTGTTGCACTGGCCAATCCAGGTTTGTTCCAGTGGGCCAATCCAGTAGGCCTACCGGGGGCGGTACCGGGTCTCCAACCGTGCCGCCAGTTCCTGGGGGAGCATGTCACGGTTCTGCGATGTCAGATGGACGAGTTCGATGTCGGCGCGGCCCTTGAGGGCGTCCGTGAACGGGTCGCGGTGCGCGTGGACAGTGGCGACGACATCGACGTCGGCCTCGAACAGCGCCCGGACCGCGTCCCGGAACGGGGAGCACGCCAGTTCCATCCGCCCGAGCTCATCGACGATCAGCAGTCGCTCGGCGGGCGCACCAGGTGGCGGAGGCTTCAGCGCTGGAAGCGCCAGGCGTTCCATGACGCTGAGGTCGACGCCGTAGCGCCCGACCCGCGGTGGTCCGGGGAAGTCGACATGGGCGAGCACGGCGCGCTGGCCCGCTAGCGTCTCCAGTGCGAAGCCGACCCGGGTGCCGGTCTGCCGGATCTCCTCCGTGGTGAATCCGGCGACCTCACGGGTGCGCAGCAACGCGGCCAGTCGGCGCACGGCGGTCGTCTTGCCGCTGCCCGGGCGGCCCTCCAGCAGAATCCTCGTCGGCATACTGATGCTCTCCGGCCTGGGCGCTTCACCTACCAGGTACCAGGTTCCCACGACAGCCGCATCACGGCTCTGCCCGGAACGCGCGGCGGTAGGCGCCCGGCGTTGTGCCCAGGGAGCGGAGGAAGCGTCTGCGGAGGTTGGTGGCCGAGGAAAGGCCGGAGCGGCGGGCGACCGCGTCCAGTGGCAGGTCGGATGACTCCAGCAACTCCCGTGCCGCGGCGATCCGTTGGGCCAGCAGCCACTGGCCTGGGCTGGCGCCGAGCTGATCGGCGAAGCGCCGCGCGAGCGTGCGCGTGGACAGGCCCGCGTGGGCGGCCAGGTCCTCAGTGGTCAGCTGTTGGTCGAGTCTGCCGGTCGCCCACTGCAGTAGCGGGGCGAGGGAGCCGTCGATGTGTACGGGGCGCGGTGGCGCCGAGTACTGCAGCTGCCCCCCTTCGCGGTGAGGCGGCATGACCATGTGCCGTGCGACGTGCGCGGCGTATCCGGCACCCTGGTCGGAGCGGACCAGGTGCAGGCACAGGTCGATGCCGGCACCGGCGCCTGCGCTGGTGGCGACGTCGCCGTGGTCCACGTACAGCACGTCCGGGTTGACCTGGACGGCCGGGAAGCGGTCGGCCAACTCGCCAGCTTGCGCCCAGTGCGCGGTCGCCTGCCGTCCGTCCAGCAGGCCTGTGTGCGCCAGCGCGAAAGCACCGGAGCAGATGCTGACTATCCGCGCTCCGCGGGAGTGTGCGCGGCGCAGGCCCTGGAGGACTGCGGGCGAGGGCGGCTCCTCGATGGGCAGCCATCCCGGGATGACGACGGTGTTCGCTTGGCTGAGTGCGTCCAGGCCGTCGGGCACGACCATGTCGTACCCGGCGAGTGTGGCGACGGGGCCGGGACGCTCGGTGCACACGCTGAACGTGTAGCGCGCGGGAAGTTCCCGCCGCTTGAGGCCGAACACCTCGGCCGCGCAGGCGAGTTCGAAGGTGGACTGCGGTGGGCGGACGAGTGCCACTACTCGATGCATGGCGGGAAAGTACCGCACGATGTCATTCCTGACACTCGGCGGGGCGGCTACTGGCCGCCAGGCTGACACCATGACGACGAAACAGAACATGACTGGGTATGTGTGGTCCGCCGTGCAGGACGCACCGGTTCAGGAGTTGTTCCCAGGTATCCGCCTGCGCCCGCTGTGGAGCGGGGACAACGGCGCGAAGGCTCATGTGCTGGAGATGGACCCCAACACGTGCTGGCAGGGGGTCGACATCCACGAGCCGGGCCCCGAGGAGGTCTTCGTGGTCTCCGGAGTCTTCAACGACGGCGACCGGGACCTCCCCGCAGGCTCCTTCATCCACGCCCCCGCAGGCTCCTCCCACGTCCCGCAGACGACAACGGGCTGCACGCTGTTCGTCTTCTACCCGGAAGGCTAGGCGGCTTCCTTCAGTGCCATCTGATGCGTCATCAGGGGGCGGCCTTCCTGTGCGACACGCGGCCTCGTGCGAGGACAGCAGTGTCGCCGCCCCCGTTGATCAGCCGTGCGTCCGGCGGGATGGCGAGTGTTCTCCTGCGCTGGGCGAGTACGGCGGCATGGACCACTGTGCGACCTTCCCGGCGCGGAGCGGCGTCAGCTGTCCGCTGTCTCGCGGCCCATCTGTTCCAGTGCCTGCCGCGACGCGGCACGGGCCTGCTGCAGCTTGTCGCAGCCATACCACGCCAAAGCCGCGGCGCACGTCGCGTAGACACACGTCAGGGCGGCAGCAGCCCGGTGGGCGGGCCAGCGGCGTTCGAGTGTGCGTAGCACCGTCTGGTGCGTCATCACGAGCGTGAGAACGCCGCAGGTCCCGGCCCCGGCCACGGCCGCCGAGCCCAGGCCCGCTCGGCGAACCGTGGCCACCAACTCGGCCTTGGTCTGGTCGATCTCCGCGCGGACCAACGACGCCACGTCTTGCGACAGCCGCCCAGCGGCATCGGAAAGCCCGCCCGCTGCGGTTCCGGAATCAGTCGGCGAACCCTGGTCCGGCTGCTGTTCCGTCATCGTGTACGCCTTTCACGAAGGGGCTCAGTGGTGGCGGCCGGTGAGCAGGTCGCGCACGCGGTCCACCATGCCTGCGCCGGGGGCGAAGATCTTGTTGGCGGGAGGGGTGTCGGGCGCGGACGGGTGCGGGCGGGTGGGAGCCGCTTTCTTGGCCTTGCGGATCTTCTCCCCGAGCTCGTCCAGCACCTCGGGCGCGCAGGATTCCGCCAAGAGCGCGAAGAGGCGGCCCTCCTCGTCGCGAACGTGCTCAGTCACGTCAAGCCTCAGTTTGGCGACCAAGTGGTCGAACTGATCGTCCTCGGCGGCACGGCCTTCCAGGTCCTTCAGCAGCCGCTCGATGCCCGCGTGGTCCTCGATCTCCTTGTCCGCCAGGTCGTCACCGTCGTCCACATACCTGCGGACGACCGGGTACAGGTACTGCTCTTCGGCGACCAGGTGCCGCACCAGCGCGACCGTCAGCTCATCTACCAGTTCCCTGCGCCGGTTGTCGCCGACCGGCTGCGTCTCGATCTTGGCGAACAGATCGTCGACCTCCCGGTGGTCCGCCGTCAGCTCCGCGATGACATTGCCACCATGTCCCATACCGTTTTCCTCTCCCAATTTCTCCAGCCGGGGGTGGCCGGGCCAGTTCACCGTCGCAGCACGGTTACCCGAAGCCGCCGCCGACACGCGCACATCTCCCCACAGCACGGCATTCGGACGATGCCGTCCCCGAAGCCGGTCGACTCGGCCGCTCGCTGCCGGGGACTGCCCACCCCACCGGCGTGCCACCCAAGGGCATGCTGCTGCGCGGGAGCGATGGGAGGGCGGCTCGGGCGTCGGACCCCAGGTCGGCGGTCGGACGACCGAGGCGTCGATGCCGCGTCAACCACCGCCGCAGGCATGGTGGGAGGTCCCCAAGAGGCCAGTCCTCAACAGTCCTGTCCGCCAAGAGTTCTGTCGCCAGGAGGCCTGCCGTCACGGTTCGAGGGAATGCCGCATGTGACATGTCACACAAGACCGCGCGTGTTCCAGCCCTGTTGGGAACCTCCTCCCGTTCATAACATCCGCGGCATGGACCTGGAGGTACGGCATCTGCGGGTGGTCTGCGCGATCGCGGAGGCCGGAAGTCTCACCCGCGCCGCGGTGTCGCTGCACATGACGCAGCCGGGGCTCAGTGCCCAGCTGCGGCGCATCGAGGTCATGCTGGGTGGGACGATCTTCGAGCGCGGGCAGGCCGGGGCGGTGCCCACGCCCTTCGGGGAACTGGTGCTCACCCGGGCACGGGCCATCCTGCCCGGCATCGACGACCTGCTGGCCGACACCGCGCGTGCCACCCGGCCCCGAGGCGCCCCCGACCGTGTCCGACTCGGCTCGGTGGGCGCCCCCCTGCTGGCCGATCTCGTCCTGGCGGTACGGGGCGTGCTCCCCGCGGCGGAGGTGTCGACCCGATGCCAGTACTCCCCGTCGCCGCTCCTTGATGACCTGGCCGCGGGGCGCCTGGAGGCGGCCGTCGTCGGGGACAACCCCGGCCACGAACTCCCGCCGCACGCAGGCGTCGTACTGTGCCCGCTGGTCACCGAGCCCGTCTTCGCCCTGCTTCCGGGCACCCACCCGCTGGCCGCCGAGGAGGAGGTGAGCCTGAACCAACTCCTTGAGGAGGACTGGGCGATGCCGCATCCCGACAGCGACCGCACCCGGGAGTACTGGGCGACCGTCTTCGCGATGATGGGCCGCCAGCCCCACACCCCGTACGAGGCTGAGGGGCGGCAGCTCATCGAGATCGTGCGCGCGGGGCTGGCGGTCAGCCTCTGCCAGGCCACCTTCATCGAAGTCCCCGGCATCGCGGTCCGCCCACTGGCCGGTACTCCGCTGTGGTACCGCCACGTGCTGGCCTGGCACCGCGACGGTCCGCTCGCCGTCCACGGCGACGAGATCGTCCGCAGGGTGGGCGAGGGCTATCTGGCCACCTGCGCCGCCACCCCCGCCTACGCCCGATGGCGCGAACGGCACCCCGTTCGGCGCGGCTGTCCGACCGGGTCGGCTGAGCCGAAGACGGCCACTGCACCGGCGGCACGTCATGGCGCGCCACCGGGGGCCGGGCGTACGACCTCGCACGTCCCGAGCCGTGCCGGGTGAGGCTACCGCTTGGTGAGGGAAATCCCGTCCTGGAGCGTGTTGTTGCTTCTTTCGACGCTGGTCCGCACTCCTGTCGCGGGGTCGTCGAAGGACTGCCCACGGTGCGGGGCCGCCATGTCCACGGGTTGCAGCCCTGAGGCGGGGGGGCGCCGGGGTTGCCGTCAGCACTTGAGCCGCAACTGGTCCTGCGCCGCGCCCGGGTGGACCACGACCGGGGCCACCGTCGGACACAGGGCGAGCGAACAGTGGTTCACACGGGCAGGGCGTGGGCACCCGTCGAGGCGACACGGCGGGAGCTAGTCGCCTGTACGGGATGTTGACCGCGCCGATCCGAGAACGCACCTCCTTCCGATGTGCCTTCCGTCTCGTATGAAGCATCTGTCTTCCGCGGTGCCGTGGGGGAGATGTCAAAAACCCATAACCCGGCGTTGTGGATGACTGCGTCGACCACCCCAAGGTGGCCAGAAACGATTGACCGGGCTTCGGGGCCGGGTGACGGGGGGCGTGCGGGGGCGGTGTTCCTGCGGTTGTCGTCCGGAAGCGCTGGTTGGGGTGCGGCGGAGCCGAATTGGGGCTATGCGAGCTGTGGGGTGAGCCTCTACGCTCACCCGCGTCCTGTGGTGGCGGGAGCACCGCGTGACTCGAAACGCGCTCCGTCATGCCCAGGAGGCACTTGATGCTCCAACGCTCCAGCCTGCTCGTGGTCGCCGTGGCGACCGCGACGATACTCACAGGCGGCGCGGTCGGCTTTGCCGCGCCCAGACCTGACCACCCGTCTGCCGACCGTCAACTTGCCGCGCTCGGCAGGCACGTGCATCACGACAGCAGCGGTGGTATCAAGCCAGCCGAGGATGGCGGGGATCCGGACGACCCCGTCGCGGGAACCCTCCAGTTCGCCGCGGCCAGGACGGCCCCGTCCGCCACCGTCTCCGGTGCCGCGCTCGCCGAAGGAGCGGCCGAAGGCGACCGGCTGCCGGTCCGCGGCGGCAACTGGTCGGAGGTGACCAGCGGTTCGGCCAGCAGCGAGACGCCCGGCTACGCCGACCCTTCCTTCTCCGACTACGGCTCCGGCTGGGGTCTGGTGACCGGGCGGGCGTCCGCGCTCGCCACTGACGGCCCCTGGGTGTATGCCGGGTTCGCCGACGGTGGCGTCTGGACATCGAACAACGCCGGAAAGACATGGAAGGCGGAGTTCCAGAACCAGTCCACCGAGTCGATCGGCTCACTGTGGGTGAACCCGGTCGACCACTCGTTGTGGGTCGGTACCGGTGAGGCCAACACGAGCGCCGACAACTACACCGGTCAGGGCGTCTTCCGGTCCGCCGACCACGGCCGGACGTTCCAGCGGGTCGGTGGATCCGAGCTGCTGAACGCCCAGGTCGCCCAGTTGACGACGAACGGCACATATGTGTTCGCGGCGACCAGCCACGGCCTGTGGCGGCGACCGGTCACCAGTCGGCTGAGCCAGCCGTGGCAGTCGGTACTCAGGCCGGACCCGAATCCGGACAAGGATCCGACGCGGACCTCGATCATCTCCAGCGTCACGGTCCGACCGGGCAGTGGCGGAAACACGGTGCTGGCGGCGCTGGGTTTCCGCAACGGTACCGCTTACGACGGGCTCTACCTGTCCGCGAAGGGTGGCGCGCCTGGCTCCTTCAGGCGGATCCAGCCAGCCGGGCTGGACAATTCCGACATCGGCCGAACCAGCCTCGACTACGCCAACGACGGCAGCGCGTTGTACGCGGTGATCCAGTCACCTGCCTACTACTCCGGCAAGCGCCCCTCGCCGCTGCGATCGACCTCGCTCAAGGGCGTGTACAAGTCGGCGAGCGGTGACCCGAACGGTCCGTGGACGCTGGTCGCGGACGCGGGCACGTTGGGTGGGTCCGGGTCCGCGCAGGCGTTCCCGTCCACCTACGAGCCGGGGGTCGGCTCCTGGTACAACCAGTACGTCAAGGTTGACCCGCGTGACCCCGAGCACGTCTACGTCGGTCTTGAGGAGATCTACGAGACCCGCGACGGCGGAGCCACCTGGAAGACCAGCGCGCCGTTCTGGAACTTCACACTTCCCTGCTACGGGACGACAACCGGCTGCCCGCCCACGGTCCACACCGACCAGCACGCCATCGCGATCAGCCGTGACGGCACCATGTACGTCGGCAGCGACGGTGGCGTCTGGTCCCGGCCGACCTCCGACGACCCAACAGCGGGTTGGAAAGACCTCAACGCCGGGTTGCACACCCTCCAGTACTTCTACGTCGGCGCGGGTCGCGACCCCAACGGCGGCACCGCGCTGTGGGGTGGCCTGCAGGACAACGGTGGCACCCTGGTGCGCGGCAACTCCCACAAGGTGATCCAGCCGTTCGCCGGTGATGGGGGTGATGTCATCGTGGACCCGGACAACGCCGACCGAGCGGCTGCCGAATACGTCGACGGAGACATCACGGTGACCACCGTCGGCGGTCGCTCCGACGGCAAGACACCGGCGTTCCGGGAGATCAGCCCCAGCTGCCAGATCAACAGCCCGATCGCGAGCTGTGACCCGGGCATGCAGTTCATCGCGCCGTTCGCGGCGGACAGGGCGGAGCCCAACCGCTGGGTCATCGCGGGCAGATATGTGTGGGAGACCCAGAAGGGCTTCGAGACGGTCTGCTCCAAGCAGGCGGCGGCCTGCGACTGGAAGATCGCCTACGACCTTGGCGCCACCGCCTCGACCACCGCGGTGGAGGGGAACAGGGGCGTGGACTACGTCGGTTGGTGTGGTCCGTGTCTGCCTTCGGACGAGAACGGCGGCGGCTTCAAGAACGGTATCGCCACCAACTATGGCGGCGCCTGGCACGCCATCACCGCGCCCAACCTGCCGAACCGGTACATCACCCGGCTGGTCAGCGACCCGGCCAACCCGGCGCATGTCTACGCCGTTTACGGGGCCTACTCGCGCAAGTGGATTCCCGGCGCTGGGTCCGGGCACGTCTTCGAGTCGAAGAACGGCGGTGCGACCTGGAAGGACATCAGCGGAAACCTGCCCGACCTCCCCGCCGACGCGCTGGTCATCGCGAAGGGCCAGTTGATCCTGGCCACCGACCATCTCGTCTACACGGCAGACATCAAGAACCCAACGCGCTGGGCGCGGCTGGGCCGCGGTCTGCCCAGTTCCGTGACGACCGACATCACCCTCTACCCCTCGGGTGACACAGTGGTCGCGGCCACGCACGGCCGCGGTCTGTGGAGGCTCGAGCTCGGCAAGTGACCCCGGCCGCCTGCGGATTCGGTAGGCCAACATCGGCTCCGGCACGCGTGCGCGCGGACGCGTGCCGGAACTGTTCACCCAGCGGACGGCGACGTTGTCGCCGTTCGGCGAGACGATGCCGTAAGCGCGCGCCGCGCCCAGGTGCGGCCTCGTGGTGGGCTCAGCGTCTGCCCCGCCTCGTCGGCGCAGCAGATGAGCGCGCCGAGTTCGCCGGTGTCTTTCCACGTACGCGATCCTCCACAGCGCAAGCGGTCTTGTGGTCCAGCCCCCGGATCGCGATGGCGGCGTCGGTGGCTGCTACCTGCTCAGTGCGTTGTTGGCGATGAGCGCGGTGGCGGTGTCGATGATGGTCTGCTCGGTGGGGCGGGGGCGCCAGCCGAGCTGGGTGCGGGCCTTGCTGCTGTCGACGAGCCTTGTGCGGCCCAGTTCGGGGCGCACCATCGCCATCTGCGGGTTCAGGTGGGCGAGGAGCTTGACGATGATGTCGGGCATGGTGCGTGTGGGCACCTTGGCTGCTTCGTCCGGGAGCTTCTCGCGCAGGATCCGGGCGATGTCCCGGTACCACCAGAAGCTGCCCGACCCGAGGAAGCGCTGGCCCGCGGCGGCTGGGCTGGTCATGGCGAGTATGTGCAGTTCGGCGATGTCGCGGACGTCGACGACGTTCCATCCGATGTTCGGCACGGCGGGAATCTCACGGGTGAGCAGGCGGCGGATGATCTCGACCGTTCCCGGCCTGTTCGACCGGCCCAGCATGGGGCCCTGCATGAACGTCGGGAGGACGGCGGTCAGTTCGAGGCCGGTCGCGGCGGCGAGATCCCATGCGTCGCGCTCGGCGAGGATCTTGGAGTCGGGGTACGCGCGAAGCGGTGTGGCGGACGGGGCGGTTCGCACCGATTCAGTCGCGGCCGTGGCCGGGTCGCCGGTGTCGGCCGTGACGCCGGAAGAGGTGAGCACGGCACGCTTCACCCCGGCGCGGGCGGCGGCGCCCAGGACGCGGCGGGTGCCCTCGCGGGCGGTGGTGATGAGGTCCACGCCCGAGCCGAAGGGCATCGGCGAGGCGGTGTGCAGCACGTAGTCGGCACCCGCGACCGCCTCGTCCCACCCGTCGTCGCGTAGGAGGTCAACGGCCGCGAACTCGACGGCCTCGGCCGCCAGTCCGCCTGCCTGCTCGCCGACGGCAGCGCGCACCTGCTCTGCCTTGTCGAGGCCGCGCACGGTGGTGCGCACCCGGTAGCCGCGCTGGAGCAGGCCCGAGATCACCCAACCGGCCAGGTAACCCGTTCCGCCCGTGACAAGCACCGTCTCGTCGGCATGGCGGTCGATCGTCCTTGTTCTGGTGGAGGTGGGAAACGCGGCGGACGCGGTCGTGGCCGAGGTGCTCGGCGAGTTCGGAGTGCCAGCCTCCGTGGCTGGTGCGCTGTGGGCGCTCGCTCCGGGAACCGAGCCGCCGACGATGAGAGAAGTGGCGGCCCGGCTGCGCTGCGACCCCTCCACGGTCAGCCTCGTCGCCGACAAACTCCAGGCCACGGGACTCGTCGCCCGCCAGCCCCATCCCGCCGACGGCCGCAAGCGCACCCTGGCCCTGACCGAACGCGGGCATGAACTCTGGGACGTGCTGAGAACCCGGCTGCACGCCTCCGGCCTCTTCGCCGACCTCGACGCGGAGGAACAGGGCACCCTGCTCGCGCTGCTCACGAAAATGCGACCGCTGCAGCGGCCGTACTCAGAATGAACTCGCAGCGTTCCTGAGCTGGTGTCGGCCGTTATTCCTTGCTGGGCAGCGCGGTGCCGACCATCTTCGACACCGGCGTTCCGGTGCCCAGCGCCAGCAGCAGGCCACCGGTGGAGGCCCGCAGCCAGTCGATCAGATCGGACATGGCCCGTTCCTCCTGTTCCTGGCGGATCCGCGGGCCAGGGTGAACACCCTGGCCCGGCGGGTGATTTCGGCCCAGTCGCCGTCCGCCACAGCGGCCGGGGGAACGACGTCGGTTCCGGCGCACACGGCCAGCGCACCGTGGGCGAGGAACTGTGCGGCGTTCCTGCTGGTGACTCCGCCGGAGGCGATGAGCGGGGCGTCGGGAAAGGGACCGCGAAGGTCACTGAAGTAACCGGGGCCGAAGGCCTTGGCGGGGAAGACCTTGACCGCGGCCGCACCGAGGTCGAGGGCCTCGGCCACCTCGGTGGGGGTCAGCGCGCCGAGCACGGCGGCGACTCCCGCGGTGCGGGCGGTCTCGGCGACGGCCGGGCGCAGGCCGGGCGTGACCAGGAAGAACGCCCCGGCGGCGATCGCCTGCTCGGCTTGCTCGGCGGTCAGCACGGTGCCCGCGCCGACCCGGTGTCCGGCGGCGCTTGCGTCGGCCAGGTGGCCTGGCGTTCCTGGTGTGGTGAAGGTGAACTCCGTGCGGTGGATACCGCCGGCGGCGAGCGCCTCGCAGAGCGCGGCGGCGTCGGGTATGCGCGGTGCCCTGATGACGGCGATCACCGGGTCCTCCGCCAGAGCGGCGCGCAGTTCGGTGGCTGCGGGACGGGTCATGTGGCCTTGGTTCCTCGGGGAGTTCTTCGCAGGGCGCGTCCGGGCAGGGCGCCGGTGGGGGAGCCTTGGCGGAGGACGGCGGTGCCGTTGACGTAGACGTACTCGATACCGGCGGCGGGGCGCCGGGGGTGGTCGAAGGTGGCGGTGTCCTGGACGGTGTGGGGGTCGAACAGCACCAGGTCGGCGTGGTAGCCGGGCCGGACCAGGCCCCGGCGGTCGAGTTTCAGTCGACGGGCCGGGCGGCCGGTCATCCGGGCGATCGCCTCCTCAAGCGTGAGAATGCCCAACCCACGGCTGTAGTGGGCGAGATAGCGGGGGAAGGTGCCCCAGGCCCGGGGGTGTGGCCGGACTCCCACGAGCAGTCCGTCGCTGCCGACGGTGTGGGCGGGGTGCCGCATGATGGCCCGTACGTTCTCCTCGTGGCCGACGTGCTGGAGGATGGTGGTGGCCAACTCGTCCTGGCGCAGCAGGTCGAAGAACACCTCGGTGCCCTTGCGCCGCCGCCACGCGGCGAGTTCGGCGACGGTCCGGCCGACGGCGTCGGCCAGTCGCGGGTTGCGGACGCCGGAGATCTGGATGGTGGCCCAGTCGGCGACCACGCCGTGGCAGCCGTCGCTGCCCCGCTCTTCGAGGTCGACCCGGATCCGCTCCCGGGCACCCGGCTCGGCGAGCCGGGCGAGAAGGGCGTCGGGTCCCCCCTCGGCCGCCCAACTGGGCAGCAGCGCGGCCAGCGTGGTGGATCCGGGAAGATAGGGATAGCTGTCCAGCGTGATGTCGCAGCCGTCCGCGAGGGCCGCATCCACCAGGGTCAGCAGCTCGACGGCCCTGCCCCGGTTGACCTCGAAGTTCATCGTGGCGTGCGTCAGGTGGAGCGGGCAGCCGGACCGGCGGGTGATCTCCACCATCTCGGAGTAGCCCGCCAACGCGCCCTTGCCGTAGGAGCGTTGGTGCGGGGCGTGGAAGCCGCCGAACTCGGCGACCACCCGGCACAGCGCCACCAGCTCATCGGTGTCGGCGTACATCCCGGGCGGGTAGGTGAGGCCGCTGGACATGCCGACCGCGCCCTGCGCCATCCCCTGGGCCAGCAGCTCCCGCATCAGGCAGAGCTCCCCGGCGGTCGGCGGCCGGTTGTCCCAGCCCATCGCGAGCATCCGAACGGAACCGTGCGGTACCAGGTAACAGGCGTTGACGCCGATGCCCCGGTCGAGCCGGTCGAGGTACTCGGCGACGGTACGCCAGTTCCAGTCGAAGCCCTCCGGATCGCCGTTCCACCCCGCGAGTTGACGGCGCAGCGCGGCCAGCGTGGTGTCGTCGACCGGGGCGTAGGACAGGCCGTCCTGGCCGAGTACCTCGCAGGTGATGCCCTGGGTGACGCGGGACGGGTGCTCGGGTTCGACCAGCACTTCCAGGTCGGAGTGCGTGTGCATGTCGATGAAACCGGGCGTGAGGACGAGGCCGTCCGCGTCGATGATATGACGCCCCGTCAGGTTGGTTCCCACTTCGGTGATGAACCCGGCGGTGACGGTGACGTCAGCGCGGTAGCGGTCGGCTCCGGTGCCGTCGACGACGGTGGCGTCGCGGAAGAGCAGGTCGGACATCAGAAGGACGTCCTCACCAGATCGGCCACCCGTGGCTCAGGGCTGTCCGCGTCGTCCGGGACGGGGATCAGCGACCACGCCGCCCCGGTGGCCCGGTATTCGCGGACGGTCAGGCCCCGCGCGGCGGGAGGAAGCGCCGTGAACCGCCAGTCCAGGAGGGCGTCGGCGAGTGCGGCCATTCGCGCCTTCGTCCCGGCGGTGCTGCCGAGGCTCGCGTAGGTCTGGAAGTCCACGGCGGTGCCCCTTCGATTGGTTCCCGCACCTCGGCACTGCATTGTGCGCGTTGCAACATATGCAATTGACATTGCATATACTGAAGTTACCCTTCTAGCATTCGTCGGCGACACCGGTCAACGGTCCGATCGACGCGGGGGAACGCAATCCGATGGCATTCCAGGACGCCGCAACCACCGAGCCGCTCCCGCACGCGGTGTGTCTGGGCGAGTCGATGGCGGTACTGCTGCCGGACGGGCCAGGTCCGCTGGAAACGATCAGCACCTTCTCCGCGTCCGCGGGCGGTGCGGAATCCAACGTCGCCTGCGCGCTAGCCGCCCTCGGTGTCCCGAGCGCCTGGATCAGCCGGGTCGGCGACGACGGGTTCGGTCGGCGGCTCGTCGCCGAGGTCGCCGCGCACGGCGTCGACACCTCCGCGGTGGCGGTCGACCCACGGCGGCCCACCGGCGTCTACCTCAAGGAGATCGGCGGCTCGGAGCACCCCAACGACCTTGGCGCCGGGCGCAGTCGGCTGCACTACTACCGCGCCGGATCCGCGGCCTCCGCCCTCTCGCCCGAGCTGCTGGCCGACCCGGCGGCGGCCCGGCTGCTCACGGCTGCCCGGATGCTGCATCTGACCGGGATCACGCCCGCGCTCTCCGACAGTTGCCTCGCCTTGGTCCGCGCCCTGCTCGATCCCGGGAGGCGGCGCGGCCGACTGGTCAGCTTCGACCTCAACTGGCGGCCCGTCCTCTGGCACGGCCGGGACCCCAGAGTGCTGCTCGGGCTGTTGAACGCGGCCGATGTGCTCCTGCTCGGTGCCGACGAGGCCGAGGCGGCGCTCGGTACGGCCGACCCTGAGGTGCTGCGCGCGATGTTCCCTTCTCCCGCCACCGTGGTGGTCAAGGACTCCGGTCACACGGTGACGGCCCTCGGCCAGGGCGGCCCCGCCGTCACCGAGCCCGCTCTGACCGTCGAGGTGGTCGAGCCGACCGGGGCGGGCGACGCCTTCGCCGCCGGTTATCTCGCTGGCACCGCGCGCGGCCTCGACCAGCGTCGCCGACTGCGGCTCGGCCACCTGACGGCGGCCTGCACGCTGACGGTCCACGGTGATCAGGGCCGGATACCGCCCGACGACGTGGTCGCCGCCCTGCTCGCCTTGCCCGCCGAGGAGTGGGCCGCCACCCGCGTCTCAAGAGATGGCATCGTGTCTGCGGCCGTCACCTGACCGTTCAGGGACCGGACCGACTAACTCACCTTGGAGCACCAGCGGATCATGAGCCAGACCGTCACCCGCGCCCTGCGCCTGCTCGCCGAGCTCGGCGAGGGCGACCGCTCGCTCGACCAGTTGGCCGAGCTGATCGGCGTGCACAAGAGCACCGTGCTGCGCCTGTTGCAGAGCCTGGAGGAGCAGCGCTTCGTCTACCGGGACGCGGCCTACCGCTACCACCTGGGTGCCGGTCTGTTCGCCCTGTCCAGTCTGGCGCTGGAGCAGCGAGGCATTCGCCGCACCGCCGCGCCCCACCTCGCCAAACTCAACGCGGCCACCGGACAGACCGTCCATCTCGCGGCCTACGAGGGCGGAGAGGTGGTCTACATCGACAAGTACGACTCCCGGCACCCCGTCAGGATGTACTCAAGGATCGGGCTGCGGGCGACGCTGCACTCGGCTGCCGTCTCCAAGGTGCTGCTGGCCTGCCTGCCGCTTCCCGAGCGGCAACGCGCGGTTTCCGCCATCGACTTCACCCCGCGCACCGCGAACACCATCACCAGTGCGCAAGCCCTGCTGGCCGAGTTGGAGACGGTCGCGGCGCAGGGCTGGGCACAAGACCACGGCGAGGACGAGGCGTTCATCAACTGCATCGCCGCCCCGGTCCGCGACGCCAGCGGACTCGTGGTCGCCGCGGCCTCGATCTTGGTACCGGACATGGTGCTCCCGTACGAGCAGGTGCTGGAGCTACTTCCCCAACTGCTCGCCACGACCCGGGCGATCTCCATCGACGCCGGACTGCCCGCGCAGTCACCGTGACCACCACCAACAGCACCCAGGAGCACACCATGACCGAGAAGACCGAAATCCGCACCGCCGGTGCGCCCGCGCCCGCCTGGACGTTCTCCCAGGGCGTCCGCAAGGGCCCGATCCTGCAGGTCTCCGGCCAGGGCCCGCAGGACCCGGCCACCGGGGAGTACCTCCACCACGGAGATGTGAAGGCGCAGACCCGGCGCACCCTGGAGAACGTCAAGGCGATCGTCGAGGCTGGCGGCGGCACGATCGACGACGTGGTGATGTTCCGTGTCTACCTGACCGAACGCGCGCACTTCCCGTTGATGAACGAGGCCTACGCCGAGTTCATCGAGCAGAACACCAGGCCCGGCGGTGTGAAGCCGTGCCGTACCACCGTCTTCGTCGGCCTGCCCCAGGAGCCGATGCTGGTCGAGATCGACGCGCAAGCCGTCGTCGGCTGAGACTCACGGAAGAGCAGGGCCGTCGAACTGGTCGTCCGCCGCGGGCACTTTCTGCGGTGCTGACCACCTGCCGGGCAGCCCGCCTCATGAAAGCGCGAGGCTAACTGGTCAGTGTGACCTTGTTGAGCCCGGTCGGACGGTCCGGGTCGACGCCGAGGCTTCGCGCGGTGGCGAGGGCCAGTTGCTGGGCCCGTACCGTCGCGGGGATGCACTCGCCGAGGTGGCCGAGGGCGGGCCAGGGCAGGTCGGCGCCGGGGGCGGTGCCAGCCAGCAGGATCGGGGCGCGGCGCTCGGCGAGGGCGTTGCGGACATCGAGGGTGTCCGTGTCGGCCGGGCCGGAGCCTGCGAGGAGCAGGGCCGGGGCGTCGGGGCCGCAGACGGCGATGGGACCATGGCGAAAGTCGGCGGTGGACCATCCGTGGGCCATCAGCCCGGTGGTCTCCTGGAGTTTCAACGCACCCTCCAATGCCGCCGGATAGCAGGCGCCGCGCCCGACGACGGCCAGCCGGTTGTGCGCGGCCAGCAGCCGCGCCGCACGCTCCGGCGCGTCGGTGTCGGCCAGCACGCCTGACACGGCGTTCGGCAGCGCGGCCGCCTGAGCCTGTGTCAGGTATCCCGGGGCGAGTCCCGCGGCGATGGCGAGGACGGCCAGAAGCTGGCCGGTGACGGTCTTCGTGGCGGGCACCGCCAGTTCCGGGCCCGCGTCCAGCGGGATCGAGAGGTGGGCCGCGCCCGCCAGTTCGGAGGCCCCGTCGTTGGTCACCGCGATCACCTTCGCGCCCGCGGCGGCGTAGCGGCGGGAGAGGTCGACGATCTCCGGGGTGCGGCCGGACTGGGAGAGCGCGACCAGCAGCCAACCCCGCAAGCCCGTCGGCGCCTTCCCGTACGCCGTCGCGAGGCTCGGCGCGACCAGGCAGGTGGGCAGACCGGTCGTGAGCTCGACCGCGTAGCGGCCGAGCAGGGCGGCGTGGTCGGAGGAGCCGCGCGCGAGGAAGGCCACGCCGAGCGGCGCCGTGCCGCCGGACAGGGCGGCGACCTGCGCGGTCAGGACCGCCCAGCGCTCGGCGAGCGCCGCCAGCACCTCGGGCTGCTGCCGCATCTCGGCGTCCATCCGGCTACCAGGACGGGTCAGTTGGGAGGGGATCATCAAAGGGCTCCGAGAGATGCGGTGGGGCGGCAACGTGCGGCCTTCGGCAGCGGTCGCAGGCTGTCCAGGGCGAGGGTGACCGCGCCGTGGAGGGAGGCGTCCTTGCGGAAGCGGGCGGGCCGCAGCTCCGCCGGGAAGGGCGTCGCGCCGGCGAGCAGGCGTTGCAGCGTCGGCAGGATCACGTCGGCGGCGGCCATCATGCCGCCGCCGAGGACGATGCGGGCGGGGTCGGCGAAGACCGACAGGTTGGCGAGGGTCATCGCGAGGACGGTGAGCGCATGTTCGGCGAGGTCGCGGGCCGCCGGATCGGTGCTGTGGAAGAGGTCGGCGGCGCTGGCTGGCGCGCCGAGCAGTTCCTCCGCACGTTCGCCGAGGCTTTTGCCGCCGACGAGTTCCTCCAGCGGGGCGTGCCCGGCCCGGACCGCGTCCACCGGGGCGCCGCCGGGGTTGATGTAGGCGATCTCCCCGGCCGCCTGGTGGGCGCCTGCGATGACGCGCCCGCCGACGGTGAGCGCCGCGGCGATGCCGGTGCCGAGGCTGACGTACAGGCCCGGGTCCGCGTCGCGCAGCGCGCCGAAGCGCAGTTCCGCGAGCGCTCCGGCTCGCACGTCGTTGGCGACGGCGACCTCCGGCGCGCCGAGCTCCTCGGCGAGCCGTGCGGACAGGGCCAACTGCTCCCAGCCCGGCAGGTTGGGGGTGAGCAGGATGCGGTCGGGCTGGACGATGCCCGGGGCGACAGCCGCGTGGGCGGCGACCGGGGCGGCGAACCGCTCGGCCGCCTCTCGGGCCAGGCGCCGGGCGGCTTCGGCGGCCCGGGCGAGGGTCTGGTCGGGTCCGCGCTCGGCCAGGGTGTCCAGGCGGACGCGGGCGAGGACGGTGCCGTGCGAGTCGGCGAGGGCGAGTTCGGTCTTGGTCCCGCCGAAATCGATGCCGATCACCGTGAAGGGAGGGCCGTCACCGGCGGCGTCGGGGGTGGGACCGTCGCAGGGGCGTGGGAGGGATTCGGGCTGTTCCAGCATCAGGGGCGTTCCTCGTGCGCGGTCCGGCCGGGCGGAGAATCCGGCCGGACCCGCTGATCGGCTGTTTTTCAGGAGGTGAGACCGGCGAGTTCGGACGGCTGCTCGGCGAGGTACTGCTCGTGGATCTCCTTCTCGCCGAAGGGCCAGGCCTTCTCCACCCGGGACCAGATCAGGAAGGCGACGACGCCGAGGGCGACCCAGCCGATGGACCATTCGATGGGGTGGAGGCCCGGGTTCGCCTTGTCCGCGTAGCCGTAGATGACCAGCCAGCCGATGCAGGCCACCACGCTGGGCAACGGGTAGAGCAGCATCCTGTACGGGCGGGCCAGGTTCGGCTGCCGCTTGCGCAGCACGGTCACGGCGGCGATCTGGGCGAGCGCCTGGATGATCACCATGACCGTGGTCAGCAGGGTGATCAGGATCGTCAGAGGCGGGTGGACGGCGGAGGCGTCGAGGTGGCGGGCGAGCAGGAAACCGGCCGCGGTGATCACACCCATCGTGACCAGGCCGCGGACCGGGAAGCCGTGCTTCAGGTGGAGCTTGGCGAAGGAGCGGAAGAAGACCTTGTCGCGGGCGGCGGTGAAGGGCACCCGGGAGCCGCCGAGCAGGCCGGTGAAGACCGAGGCGAAGGCGGTGACCAGGATCAGCACGGTGACGATGTCGGCGGCGGTCTTGCCGAACGTCTTCTCCATAACGGCCGAGGCGACCGACTGGGAGGCGACGTTCTTGGGGTCGAGCATGTCCTGCCAGTGGATGACGCCGAGCACGCCGATCTGCAGCAGCAGATAGATGCCCATGATCGCGAGGATGGACCAGATGATCGAGCGCGGCATGACCCGGCCCGGGTTCTTGATCTCGGCACCCAGGTAGGCGGAGGTGTTGTAGCCGAGGTAGTCGTAGATGCCTATCGTCAGGCCCGAGGCGAAGCCGATCCAGAACGCCCCACGGGTCAGCTGGATCGCGTGCGCGGGCCAGGTGAAGGCCAGCGACGAGTGGAAGTGCGTGAACGAGGCCAGGATCACGGCGGCGACGGACAGGATCATGACCGCCCACATCACGACGGTGACCTTGCCCACGTTCTCGACCTTGCGCCACAGGAGCACCACCATGAGGGCGACGACGGCGACGCCGACGATGTCGCCCTGGCCGGTGGTCATACCCGGCCACAGATAGCCGAGGTACTGGACCATGCCCTGGACGCCGGTCGACATGATCAGCGGGATGAAGAGCATGGCCGTCCAGACGAACAGGAACGGCATGAGCTTCCCGGACCGGTACTGGAAAGCCTCACGCAGGTAGACGTACGTGCCGCCGGCGCCAGGCAGCGAGGCGCCGAGCTCCGCCCAGACCAGACCGTCGACCAGGGCGAGGACCGCCCCGGCGACCCAGCCGATCAGGGCCTGGGGGCCGCCGAAGGCGGCGACCATGAGCGGAATCGTGACGAAGGGACCGATCCCACACATCTGACTCATGTTGATGGCAGTTGCCTGGAAAAGGCCGATACTTCTGGAAAATCCGGACGGTCTAGGGGACTCGGACATGGAGGCAACCTCTGCGGACGAGGAGGGGAGGGGCTGTAAAGTTAAATTCCTTTACTAGCTGGGTCAAGGGCCATCCCCGATCTGACAAGTTCGAGTGCCTACCTTCGTGGGCCGAAGAGTGACGGCCCGGACGACAACCGAGGATCAGGAGCCCGTGGACGAGCAACCCTGGAGCCGACAGCGCCTGCGCAGCAACAACGAGCTGTTGCTGCTCGAACACCTCCGCGGCGTCGGCGCCGCGACCCGAGCCCAACTGGCCCGCGACACCGGGCTGTCCAAGCCGACCGTGTCCAGCGCGCTGGCCTCACTGGAAAAAGGCGGGCTGGTCCGCGAGGTCGGCATGATCGTCCCCGAGCGCGGCCGCAGCGGAGTGCTCTACGAGCCCGACCCTACGGCTGGCTACGTCCTCGGCGTCGACATTGGCCGGGCCCGGCTGCGCATCGCCGTAGCCGACCTGGCCAGCGAGATCCAGGCCCGCGTCGACGTCCCCAACGAGGGAACCACCGCTGACGCCGTCGCCGACGCCGTTGCGGCGGCGGCCGAACGCGCCCTCGCGGAGGCTGGCGTCGCCAACGACCAGGTGGTGCACGCCGCCGTCGGCACGCCCGGCGTCTTCGACGCCGAGTCCGGCCGGGTCCGCTACGCCTCGAACCTGCCCGGCTGGGGCCGGGCAGGACTGGTTCAGCAACTGCGCGCGCAACTCGGCGGCCCGGATCTGTCCATACACAACGACGCCAACCTGGCCGCGCTCGGGGAGTACGCCTTCGGAACGGGCCGGGACCGCCGCCTCTTCGTCTACCTGCTGGTCGGCACCGGCCTCGGCATGGGCGTCATCGCCAACGGCGAACTCTTTACCGGCGCCAACGGCGCCGCCGGAGAGATCGGGTACCTGCCGCTCCTCCACGCCGCCCTCGGCCCGGCCGCGACCCCGCCTGTCCGGGACGCACAGGACACGCAGGCCCGGGGCGCGCTGGAGAGTGCCGTCGCCGCCGACGCGATCGTGCGCACCGCCCGCGAACTCGGCCTGCGCGACGCGCCCACCGCCAAGCACGTCTTCGACGCGGCCAGGGCGGGACGCCCGGAGGCAAGAGAGGCAGTGGCCCGCGAGGGCGAGCGGCTGGCCCTGGTGGTCGCCGCGATCTCCGCGGTGCTCGACCCGGACCTGGTCGTCCTCGGCGGCGGCGTCGGCCACAGCGCAGACCTGCTGCTCCCGCCCCTCCGCGAGGCGCTGTATCGGATGACACCACTGCACCCCGAGGTTGCCCCAAGCACGCTCGGGGACGACGCCGTCCTCTTCGGCGCCATCGCGTGCGCGGTGCGCAGCGCCCGCCCGACGGTCTTCGAACGCCACGCGACGAACGCGGACCGATGAGAGCAGCCTGCGGCTCAGATCCGGTCACCTCCACTACACAGCGGCTGCACGGCCACCCGCGCGAGCAGCGCGGATGGCCGTACAACCGGAGGGGTCAGTCGCTGAGCCGCTCGCCGGTGGAGGTCGAGAAGACGTGGGTCTCGCCGCCCCGCGGCACGACATGCAGGACGTCACCCTTGAGCGGTACGTCGCGACCGCCGACGCGCACCACGATGTCCTTCTGCTCGCCGCCGATCTCGGCGGTGCCGTAGACGTAGCCGTCGGCGCCGAGTTCCTCCACGACGTTCACGGTGACGGCCACGCCCGCGGGCTCGTCCTTGGCCAGGGAGGCCGTCTCGCCGCTGACGACGTCGAAGTGCTCGGGGCGCACGCCGACGGTGACCGTGCGGTCGCCCTTGTCGGCGGCCGTCGCGATGGCCTCGCGGTTGACCGGCACCACGCTGTTGCCGAACTTCACGCCGCCGTCAGTGATCGGCACCTCGACCAGGTTCATGGCTGGCGAGCCGATGAATCCGGCGACGAACAGGTTCGCTGGCCGGTCGTACATGTTGCGCGGCGAGTCGACCTGCTGGAGCACCCCGTCCTTGAGCACGGCCACCCGGTCGCCCATCGTCATGGCCTCGACCTGGTCGTGCGTGACGTAGACGGTGGTCGTGCCCAGCCGCCGCTGCAGCCCGGCGATCTGCGTGCGCGTCTGTACGCGCAGCTTCGCGTCGAGGTTGGACAGCGGCTCGTCCATGAGGAACACCTGCGGCTCCCGCACGATCGCCCGCCCCATCGCGACCCGCTGCCGCTGACCGCCGGAGAGCGCCTTCGGCTTGCGGCCCAGGAACTCGGTGAGGTCCAGGATCTTCGCCGCCTCCTCGACCCGGGTGCGGATCTCCGCCTTGTTCACCCCGGCGATCTTGAGTGCGAAGCCCATGTTGTCGGCGACGGTCATGTGGGGGTAGAGCGCGTAGTTCTGGAACACCATGGCGATGTCCCGGTCCTTCGGCGGCAAGTGCGTCACATCGCGGTCGCCGATGCGGATGGCGCCGTCGTTGACGTCTTCGAGCCCGGCGAGCATCCGCAGCGAGGTCGACTTTCCGCACCCGGAGGGCCCGACGAGTACGAGGAACTCGCCGTCCGCGATCTCGATTTCGAGCGAGTCGACGGCCGCCCGGTCGGAGCCCGGATAGATACGGGTCGCCTTGTCGAACGTGACAGTGGCCATGATGTGTGATCCCTTCACCGGCAGGAACGTGCCGGACGATCCGAGTAAAGGAAGCCCCTCTCCGGGGTCTGCGTGACACCCGGAAGCAAGGTCCAGTCCACCCTGGAGCGAACTTCCCCGGACGCTACCGGCCACCCGCGCCGTTGTCAGTACCCGCCTGGCAACAATTCCCGCTGGCCCTACTGCGGCCCGAGCGGGCGCCCTGCACCGGACCGGCCTTGTAAGACCCGTCGCGTGCGGCCCGTGGCCACCTGCGGGCGCACCGGCTCGATGACGCGCTGGGGCCACCGGTACTGGCCTTGATGACAGGAAGGCTGTCCGCTGGGGGGCGACGTGCGGCCCAGCGTCGTGCTACGCGGGCGTACGCAAACGGTGCTGGCCGACTCTCGGCCAGCACCGTTCAGGCAACGCATCGCGTGGAGGATCCCGCTCGCAGCTACAGCTTGACGCCCAGTCCGGTGAGTGCCCGCACTTCCATCTCCGCTTGCTTGCCGGGGTCCGCGGGCTGCTTGCTGAAAACGGTCCCAAGGTAGCCGCAGAGGAAAGAGAGCGGAATCGACACGATGCCGGGGTTGGTGAGGGGGAACCAGTGAAAGTCGACACTCTTCACGATCGACGTGGGTGTGCCCGAGATCGCCGGTGAGAAGATGATGAGGACGAGGCAGGATGCCAGACCGCCATAGATGCTCCACAGTGTCCCGGTCGTGTTGAAGCGCTTCCAGTAGAGCGTGTAGAGCATGGTCGACAAGTTGGCGGACGCGGCGAGCGCCAGGGCCAACGACACCAGAAAGGCGACGTTCTGACCGTTGGCGACGATGCCGCCGACGATGGCCAGACACCCGATGACGACCGCCGTCAGACGGGCGACCCGCACTTCTGACCGCGGATCAGCGTCGCCGTTTCGGACGACGTTGGCGTAGACGTCGTGCGCGAACGAGGCGGCGGCGGCCAGCGTCAGGCCAGCGACCACCGCGAGGATGGTCGCGAAAGCCACCGCGCAGACGATGCCCAGCAGTACCTCCCCGCCGATCTTGAAGGCGAGAAGTGGCGCTGCGGAGTTCTCCCCACCCGGGGCACGCAGAATCGTGTCCGAACCGACCAGAGCGGTGGCGCCGTAGCCGACGACCAGAATTCCCAGGTAGAAGATGACCATTGCCCACGAGCACCACACCACGGAACTACGTGCCTCCTTGGCGTTGGGCACCGTGTAGAAGCGCATGAGCACGTGCGGCAGGCTGGAGATACCGAGTACCAGAGAGAGCGCGAGCGAGACGAAGTCGAGTTCGGTTATCGCGTTCTTGCCGTACCAGGCACCTGGGTCCAGGATGCGCTCGCCGGAGGGGCTGTTCTGCGCCGCATGCTCGAGGATCTGCGAGAAGCTGAACCCGAACTTGCCGAGGAGGAACACGCCGATGAGGGTCACGCAGAGCAGCAGGAGGGTCGCTTTGACGATCTGGACCCAGGTCGTGCCCTTCATGCCGCCCACCAGGACGTAGAAGACCATGACCGCGCCAACCCCCGTGATGATGAGGGCTTGCCCGCCCTTGCTCTGCACATGGAGCAGCAGGGCGATGAGCCCGCCAGCGCCGGCCATCTGGGCGAGCATGTAGAAGAACGTGATCACCAGGGTGGCGTTGGCTGCCGCCGCCCGCACCGGGCGCTGTTTCATGCGGAAGGCCATCACGTCGCCGACGGTGAACCGTCCCGTGTTACGCAGCCTCTCGCCGATGAGCAGGAGGGCGACCAGCCAGGCGACAACCCACCCGACCGAGTAGAGAAACCCGTCGTATCCGTGGACGGCGATCGCCCCGGAGATGCCGAGGAAAGAAGCTGCGGAAAGAAAGTCACCGGATAGCGCTACACCGTTCTGTACGCCGTTGAAGGCGCTTCCAGCGGCGTAGTAGTCAGATGCTGTCGGACTGCTACTGCTGACCTTGTAGACGATGAACAGCGTGACGGCGACGAAGGCAAGAAAAATGCCGACGTTGATCGCGGGATTGCCGGTAGCACCGGCCGCGAGCTGCACTGTCATTCCTTGCCGGCTCCCGCCAGTTCCTTGATAATATCCACCTGGGGATCGAGTTTCTTATCGGCGAAGCGCCGGTACGACAACGCGATCACCAGCGTTGTCACGAATTGCAGCAGACCGAACAGGGTGCCCATGTTGATCTCGCCGGTCACTTTGTGCTTCATGAATCCGCGGTCGTAGGCCGACAGAACAGCGAAAGCCATGTACCAGCAGAAGAAGGCGAGGCTCACCGGGAAGACGAAAAGCCGCAACCGCCTACGGAGCAGAACGAACTCCGGACTCTGCTGAATTGCCGAGGGATCGGCTCGGTCAATATGTGTGGGGTGGGTGGAGTCCTCGACCAGCGACATACCAGGTTCGGTGGGCGCCCCGGTGGCGAACCGTTCGGCTGAACTCGACACGGGCGACCTCGACTTTCTCGTCATGGTCCTCTCCAAGGGTATTTCAGTAAAGGCATGGTGCGACGGCGGCCTGCGCGTCGTTCGATCAGCCTGGCGAGAGCGGGTGACGAAACCACCTGGCGGGGACGCAAGTGTAGCGATGCGTCGGATGCGGTCAACGGCTGGCTCATTCAGGGGGGTTGGCACGGCGGGAGCGGCTGAGCGAGGCCCTCGTGCTCGTCCTGACCGAGGTCTTTGCGATTTCAATGGCATTCGACGCCATAGTGGACATTTCATCTGATTGTTCTGATGCCGGGGTTCTGGTTCCGTGTACCGGACGGTGGTGGTATTCCAGGAGTGATTGCTCGGCATGTTTCATGAAGAGATCATGGAGACTTTGCAAAGAATGGCCACAGCCCGGGGGTCTCGCTGATATCGGGCGACGCGTGGGTGACGCCGGTTCCGTGGCGCACGGAAGACGGCGGCTGTTGTTACCGTTGACGGGGTTGCCCTACACTCCCCACCTCGGAGGCGCTGGACATACGTTCGCGAAAAGTCGCTGACGCGGAGTGGTTCCGGAATTGTTTCCGAGGGTGGAAAGTGGGTAACCGGTGGGTTTTCTTGAGCGCTCCCGCGTCGTCGCGGAGCCGGGATGGAATCGATGGCTGATTCCTCCGGCAGCTCTCGCGATTCACTTCTCGATCGGCCAGGCGTACGCCTGGAGTATCTTCAAGCTACCGTTGGAGAAATCTCTCCATATTTCGAGCACGGCCAGCGCCCTACCGTTCCAGATCGGCATTCTCGTGCTTGGGCTCTCCGCCGCCTTCGGCGGAACCCTGGTCGAGAAGAGGGGGCCTCGATGGGCCATGTTCGTGGCGCTCGTGACCTTCTCCTCGGGCTTCCTGGTCGCTTCACTCGGTGTGGCCACGCGTAGTTACTGGCTGGTGGTCCTCGGGTACGGAGTCATCGGTGGGATCGGGCTCGGGATCGGCTACATCTCACCGGTGTCCACTTTGATGAAGTGGTTTCCCGATCGCCCCGGTATGGCTACCGGTATCGCGATCATGGGCTTCGGCGGTGGCGCGCTGATCGCGTCCCCGTGGTCGGCGAGCATGCTCTCCGCCTTCGGTGCCGACCCGAGCGGTATCGCGACGACCTTCCTGGTGCACGGTCTGGCCTACGCCGTCTTCATGTCGCTCGGCGTGGTGCTGGTACGTGTGCCCCCGGACAGCTGGCGGCCGACCGGCTGGGAGCCGGGTGGCGACACCGGAGGGAAACTCGTCACAACCGCGAACGTATCGGCGAAGAACGCGGTGCGGACGTATCAGTTCTGGCTGCTGTGGGTCGTGTTGTGCATGAACGTCACAGCTGGGATCGGGATCCTGGAGAAGGCGTCCCCGATGATCCAGGACTTCTTCCGGGGTACCGCCAGCCCGGTGAGTGCGACCGCCGCCGCGGGATTCGTCGCGCTCCTTTCGCTGGCCAACATGACCGGCCGCTTCGTATGGTCGTCGGTGTCCGACGTGATCGGCCGAAGGAACATCTACCGTCTCTACCTGGGCGGTGGCGCTCTCCTCTACCTGGCCGTGCTGCTCAACAAGAGCGGCAGTACCGCGTTGTTCGTCGTTTCGACCATGGTGATCCTGTCGTTCTACGGCGGTGGTTTCGCCACCGTGCCCGCCTATCTGAAGGACTTGTTCGGCACCTACCAGGTCGGCGCGATCCACGGTCGGCTGCTCACCGCGTGGTCTGTCGCGGGGGTGGCCGGGCCGGAGATCGTGGACGCCCTCGCGGATTCCGGTAAGAAGGCCGGGCACACCGGTCCCGACCTTTACACGTTCTCGTTCGGCCTTATGATCGCACTGCTCGTCGTCGGCTTCATCGCAAACGAACTGGTACGGCCAGTCCATCCGAGGTTCCACGAACCCGAGTCGGCGGCTCAGATCGAAACCGAGCACACTCCGGCAGAAAAGGCAGCCAACTGATGAGTGATCAGGTCGGCGCTCCCGCAGCAGAGACCGCCAAGTCCTCTTCTGTTTTGCTGGTTGTGGTGTGGCTGTGGGTGACCGCCCCTTTCGTTTACGGCATCTACGAGCTCACTTTGACTGTCCGCAAACTGTTCTTGAAGTAGGGGAAGCCGCCTCGGCATATCGTCACGGCACAGGGTCGTCCCCGCGAGCGTCCCCGCCAGGTCGATCTGCCCGCGGCCTACCCGACCTCCTTCTCGTGGGAGGTCCAGGAGAAACGGCGTAGTGATGTATCCCCGTGGGAAAGCCGCTCCGGGATCGGAGCACACCTCATGACCGCTGCCAGGCACGCCGCTTCGCGCGCCCCCCGGTCATGGTGGTGGAAGGCTGTCGTGAAGTGGCGGAACTGGCGACTGCCGGTGAAGGTCGGTGCCGTTCTCGTGGTGCCCGCCCTGCTGGCCGTCGCATTGGGCGTCGTACAGATCCAACGCCAAGTCGAGAGTGCCAACTCCTACGCGCGCACGCAGCGATTGGTCGATCTCCGTGACGGGCTGATGCCATTGATCGGGGCTCTGCAGATGGAGCGGACCATGTCGGTCGAGCGTCTGCGTGGCGGCGCGCCCATCGATCCGGCCATGCTCCGGATGCAGGCTGATCGCGTCGACACCGCCCAGGCCGCTGTCGCGAACACCGTGCGGAGGGCCACCCTTCTCCAGGGGGCTTCGGCGAATCGCTACCAGGAGGCTCTCGGCCTCCTGGGCGGGCTGACCACCCTGCGTCAGCAGGTGGCGTCCGGTCGAATCTCGGCATGGACAGCGGTAGGCGACTACGGCGCGATCATCAAGGGGGTGTTGGACCTGGACCAAGCACTGGTCAGCCAGTTCGGCGACCCCCGGTTGTCCGGGCCCGCTACCGCCCTGTACGACCTGGAGATGGTCCAGGAGCAGATCCACCTCGAACATGCCATCGTCCTGGCCGCCCGGGGACGGAACGGTACGCCGGGAACGGCGTTGATCAGGCCGCTTCAGCAAGCCGACATCCGACTACAGGACAAGCTCGGTGACTTCAAGGCCGTGGCCACCGCGGCGGAGCGGCTCGACTACCAACGGACCGTCACCGGACCAGCCGTCAGCCAACGTGCGCGGGTGATCAACGCACTGCTCTCCCAGGAGTCGAGTGACGGGCAACGGGGCGGCATCACGCCGTCGACGATCCCGGCCGCTAGCTGGGACCAGGAGTCGGAGACCACCGGTCGGCTCGTCGGGAAGGTGGAGTTGGACCTCGCCGACCGGCTCCGTACGACGTCCGCCGCGCTTCAGGACCGGACCAGCAACTCGGCTGGCGCCGAGTCCGTGCTGCTCTTCGCCGCGCTGCTGCTCGCCGTCTCCGTCGGATTCGTCATCGGCCGGAACCTGCTGCGGTCTCTCGCCGTACTCAAGGCAAGCGCCATCGACGTTGCTGATCACCGGCTCCCAGCCGTGGTCGCCAGCATTCGCGAGGGCCGGGCGCCGACCACCGCGATCGGTGCTGTACCGGTGCACACGACGGAGGAGTTCGGCCAACTCGCCAGAGCCTTCGACGCGGTGCACGACCAAGCCGTGCGCCTGGCGGCCGAACAGGCCACGCTGCGCAGCGACTTGAGGAACACCCTGGTCAACCTCTCGCGGCGCAGCCAGAGCCTGGTGGACCGGCTCTTGCGGTTGATGGAAGAGATGGAACGGCATGAAGAGGACCCGGACCAACTCGCCAACCTGTTCAAGGTCGACCACCTGGCGACCCGGATGCGGCGCAACAACGAGAACCTGATGGTTCTGTGCGGCAGCACGCTGGTCCGCCCGTCCGACCGGTCCGTGGCGCTGAGCGATCTGCTGCGTGCCGCGGTCTCCGAGATCGAGCACTACCCGCGCGTGGTGGTGCGTCCTACGCCATCCGTCGAGATAGCCGGGTACGCGGCGGCTGACCTGGTGCGGTTGATCGCCGAACTGCTGGACAACGCCACCGAGTTCTCTCCGCCGCACGCCCGGGTGACCGTCACCAGTACCCGCGATCCCGACGGCTCCGTACGGATCGACATCCACGACCGGGGAATCGGGATGACCAAGGCGGAACTGGCCAAGGCAAACCAGCGTGTCGCGGACGCCGGTTCCGAAAGCGCCCCCGAATCACGGCAGATGGGCCTGTTCGTCGTCGGTCGTCTGGCCAATCGGCACAACATCACCGTGGAGTTGACCGAGGCGCGGGACGCCCCCGGGCTGTGGGCCGGTGTCGTTGTCCCCCTCGAACTGGTCCACGCGGCCCGGCCGGTCCACGACGGCCGCACAGACTCGCTGTCCGACTCCGGATCACGGGACGCCGCCCGGCCGGGCGGCGCGAGCTCCGCCCGCACGTTCGTGGACTTCCATGCGCCGGGGCTGGAGTCAACGCGCCGACCCACCACCGAAGCCGCGCTCGGCCATCCGTTCCCAGTCAACAACAACCCGCCGCGGAAGCAGCCGAGCGGCTCCCCAGCGAACCGGTCCGGCGAGACCACGGCGCCGGTGGACGACCGGGCCAAGAAGGTCCCGAAAGAGCCCGCGGCGGCGCAACCGCCCGAACCCGCCCAACAGGAACCGCCCCGCTCGGCCTGGTTCGCACCGGCCTCCTCCGGAACAGCACCGGCGGGTTTTCCCGCCCAGGACACCGGACGCTCACCGGCCCCGGCCGAGGGGAAGCCCGAGCGAGGCAACGCTCCCGCCGCCAAGGCGGATGACACGGCCGCCTCGGCGTTCCAGCCCCCCGACGGGCAGCGATCCCCGGCTGGTTCCCCCACCGCGCCCGCCCCTCTACCGCGCCGCCTCGACCAGAGGCGGGCGAAGCCCGCCGCCCCCGGACGCCCGGTCGGCGCCGAGCCGTCGGACGCCCGGGAGAAAGACGATCAGACGCCGGCCGGACTGCCCAGGCGGGTTCCCCGCGCGCGCCCGACCGCGGACCGGGCCGACCCGAGTGGCGCCGTGCAGAAGGGGTCCCCGAACCTGGACGCCGACCGCGCCCACACGTTCCTCAGCAGCTACCAGTCGGCCATCCGACGGGCCCGCCCCGACGAGACATAACCAGCATCGACGAATGAGCAGGAAGAGCCCATGACCTCACCCCAGGCTCGGGAGGTGAGCCAGTTCGGATGGCTGGTCACCAACTTCACCGAGCGCGTACCCAACGTCGCCCACGCCGTGGTGATCTCCGCCGATGGCTTGTTGCTCACCGCATCGGACCGGCTGCCGGATGATTGCGCCGAGCAACTCGCCACCGTCGCCGCGGGCGCCATCAGCCTCATCCAGGGCGCTTCCGACTGTCTGGACAATGGGGACGTGCTGCGTGCCGTGGTCCAGATGGAGCGCGGGAACATGCTGCTCATGTCGGTCAGGGACGGCTCGTGCCTGGTGGTGCTGGCCGCTCCGGACTGCGAGATCGGCCAGGTCGCCTACGAGATGACGGTGCTCGTCGACAAGGTCGGTGAGATGCTGACTCCCGAACTACGCGCCGAACTGCAGGATTTGAAGCCGACCGCAGTCCGCTAGCCGCTGAGGAGACCATGAGCACCGGTGGAGACCCCTCTTGGGGCACCCCAGGAAAGGACGAGGGTGGCGAGGACGACCACACTTTCGCCGATGTGCTCAACGCGTTCAGTTTCGACAACGCGCGACGCAGACGGAAGAAGTCCCGCCCCAGTGGCGCGCCGGGGGAAGCGGCTTCCCGTGAAGGAAGGGAAAGCCCACCCCCGGCCCCCACGCCCGCTTTCCCCACGGCCCCGGCCGACGACGAACAGCAGCCTGGCACTTGGCGGCACGAACCACAGCCGTCCATATGGGATTCGGGCCAGTGGGAGTCGGGCCAGGGCGAGAAACAGGAATCCGCCTCGATAGTCCGCGCCTACGCCTGGACGGGGGGCCGGACAAGGTCGCACTACGACTTCCAGATCGAAACCCTGGTGACGACCACCGAACTCGGCCACCGTTCCGCCGACGCCACGCAGGCCGACCACCAGGCGGTGATCGTGCTGTGCTCGGAGCCGAGGTCGGTCGCCGAGATCGCGGCGCTGCTCTCGGTGCCTTTGGGGGTGGCCAAGGTCATCCTCAGCGACATGGCGGAACACGGGCTGATCTCCGTCCATCAGACAGCCACCGAGAACGGCGACGTCCCGGACCGCACACTGCTGGAAAGGGTCCTGAGCGGACTTCGCCGACTCTAGGAAGGCAGCGTTCGCTGTCACGGCGCTGGGACGCGGCCGCGACTGGGGGCGGAGCTTCTCCCTGTGGTGGGGAATCGGCCACGCGACCTGCGAGTGCGGGCGCCCGGTGACGCAGCACGTCACCGGATGCCATGGTGGGCAGCCACTGAGGGGCAGACCACGCCACCGGTCTGCCCCTGCCGTCAACTACCGCTGGTGGAGGGGTGCGCGCGAGGGGCCGACGTCCTGGCCGGTTTGGACGAACTGCCACGTCACGTTGATGACACCGGCATCCGTCGACGCGAGCTGCTGGAAAGCCGGTTGGCTGAGGTCGATGTGGTTGGCGTCGCAGGACACGCACCGGTCCGTGACCGGCACGGTGATGGTGGTGCCGTTGTAGCTCACTTGCACCGAAACGCCTTGGCAGAGTGGGTCGTTGTTGGGGTTCGAGGCGGTCCACCAAGCCGAGGAGACCGCCACCAGCGGTTGTGAGGACGCGTCGATCTGCGTCCCGCACGCGCCGTACCCGGCATCGTTGTAGTAGGTTGCCGTGCCGTCGATCGGCTGGCCGAACGGAATGTCGGCCCAGGCCTGGCCGCTGCCGAGCACGGTGAAGGTCACCGCACCGAGTGCCGCGCTCAGCCATGTCCGTAAGCGCTTCGATGTGCGCATGGTTGGTCTCCTGGTCGGTTGGGAGTGCGTGCGGGGCCGCGGGTGTTCTGGTCCCGCACGCGGTGACGTTGGCGTAGTGGGTTCGCGTCCGCGGCGGTCAGGGGCCGATGTACTGCGTGCTCAGCCGGAAGTCGGCGAAGTAGGCGTTCTCGTCGTGGCCGGGGCCCCAGGTGTTGTCGCTGCCGCCGAAGAAGGTCGAGAAGAACACGCCGGTGAACGGGATCTGGTCCAGGCCGGAGATACCGGTCTGGTCGAAGACCTGCTGGCCGTCGAGCCACACGGTCACCGTCCCGGCTGTGCGGTCGACCTGCTGCTCGACGGCGTGCCACTGGCCGTCGCCTTGCCATTGCCAGTCGCCCAGGCCCAGGTCGTCGCCGTAACCGCTGCCGGTGGGCGAATAGAAGTAGATCTCGCCTGCTCCGGTGCTTGGGTGGTCGCGCCACATGTAACGGGTGGAGAAGGCGCTGCCGTCGTGGTTCCCGCCGCTCTCGGAACCGGGCGTGCCGCCGTACAGGCCCGGTAGCTTGCCGCCTCGGCCGAAGTCGAAGCCGGAGTCGAACTTCACGTAGTACCGAAGGTCGAGGCGGGGTGCGTCGGCGAGGTCGGACCGGCCCATGGAGTTGAGGTCCATGTAGAACTGGCCGCCGCCGGGGTTGGGGCAGTCTCCGCTTTGGTAGCACGAGTGGGCTCCGGAGCCCTGACCGTACGACACACGCAGCACGGTGCCTTTGGACGGATCGGGGTCCGAGACGGGCTGCATCTGGTCCCAGCCCCAGTTGTGGCCGTCGGAGGTGTCAACGCCCCAGGAACTGGCCCAAGTTGCGCCGTGAAAGCCGTCGAACGTGCCCGTCCAGTCTCCGGGGTCGCTCGGCGCCGCGTAACTGCTGGTGACTCCGGCGAGGACCAGGAGCATGCAGGCGATCACCGCGGCGGTTACGGCGACCAAGTGCCGTCGTGCGACTCGAAGCATTGTTTGCCCTTCCTGTCACGGTTGGCGCGGCTCAGTCATGAGGGTCGGTGATGGTGATGTTGAAGTCGGCGCCCAGCGTCAGTGGTGCGCTCAGGTCCCACTTGCCCTGGTCCGCCAGTTGTTGCAGCGCCTGGGACCGGTCGGTCGCGCTGGGCCAGTCGTTCTGGCGGCCGGGAGTGCACGGGTTGGTCATGTGCTGCTGGCGGATGGTGTTGAACTGGGCCAGCCACTGAGTCTCGTCGACGCCGGACGCGGGGTTGCCGCCGAGGGCGGAGTCGGTCTGCTGGGCGATCTTCACTACTCCGTCGCAGTCACTGGGACCGGGACCCATCATCAGTGCGGTGTCGAAGAGGTTCTCCAGGCCCAGGTTGGTCTTGATCCCTTCCTGCGCCGCGAGGTTCTCGGCGGGCGTCAGATAGGTGTCGTGGCCCACCTGGAGTTGCAGCTGTCGGAAGAGCGGATCCTGGGCGGCCTGTCGCCAGTCGTCGGTGAAGGAGTCGCCGAGCGCGGTGGTGTCGTCGCTTGCCGAGTCGGCCAACTGCTGCAGCGTGCTGGTGTACTTGGCGAGTGCGTTGTCGGGCTCGGCGGCGTTGTACTGCTTGACCAGGCTGAGCATGTCACCGGTCTGGGTACAGAAACCGATCCAGCCCGCGGTGTAGCCGCAGCCGTCGTTGAGGTTCTCGATGTAGCCGTACTGAGGGGTGGCGGCGCCGTTTTCGAACACGGCGGTGATGTCGTCCATCATGACGACCGTCTGCGGGTCAACTTGCGGCGCCGCTATGGAACTTGCGGTGGCGGGCCCTGACGCGGTGACCGCGAGGGTGAGCGCCGCGCCGACGGCGAGCGGCAGCAGGTGACGGGTTCTCGAACGCCTCATGGGAAGCCTCCGTTGCTCGTGGGGGATCGGTGGCTTGTGCGTGCATGGAGTGATCGTTAGGAAAGTTTCCTAATGATGCGCGGGACTGTAGGGCACCCACTTTCGCGGGGTCAACCCTGCCGCTACCGAGAACCTCATCCACTGAGGTCAGACCGGCATGGTGGTACTCGTCGAGGAGTCCGCCCAGGCACTCAAGCCTTCGTACGTCGAGATGGATCACCTGGTAAGCAGTCGCTTCGGCAGGTTGACTCGCCATTCCATCGCCCTGGCGGACGTCCGTCCGGCGGGCGCGGGTGCCGCTTCGTCGCGCAGCGCGGGCAGTTCCTGGTCGCTGAGGACGAGGGCCACGGCTTCCCGTAGGTCCAGCTTCGCACCGCTGTTGAACGCCGCCTCGAAGCGTGCGTCGCCCAGTTGCTCACGGCAACGCGCGAGCGCGGCGTGGTACGACGCCACCTGGTCGCCGAATCCGAACTCCAGCGCGCCGACCGACTCCCAGATCGGGCCGGTCGCCCCCAGCAGCCGCGCCGCATGCTCGTACTTGCCGCCAGCCGCGGCGACCCAGCCGAGGATGTCGATGCCCATGGCAAGGCCCAGCGAGTCGAGGAACGGCGCGCGTAGCCGCACACCGCGCAGGCCCAGCGACCACGCAGTCTCCAGGTCACCCCTCCGCCACGTCGTCAGGCTCAACATGTACAGCGCGTAGGACAGGCACCACTGCTCGCCGTTCTCCTCCGCAACCCGCACGCTCGCCTCACCCGTGCCAGCGCGAGAGTGCCGCGCGCGCTCATCCCCGGCGTCGACGCAGAGGCAGCCACCGTCTTCGGCCGCAACCTCGTGGGCGAACGCCTACACGCCTACCTGGCTGACGAGTCCGTCGCCCAACCCACCAGCGGTAACGAGGCGTTGAGCCCACGGGAAAGCGAAGTGGCCGGATTGGTCGCGGACGGCCTCACCCACCGTGAGATCGCCCACCGCTTGCATACCTCGGTGCGCACCGTGGACGCCCACCTCGACCGTATACGCAGTAAGCTCGACGTTCGGTCGGGTGTCCAGATCGCCACGTGGATCACTGATCGCGACGGCACACCACCGTGAGACACCGACCACAGCGACCCGGAGACGCTCTCTCCAGCAGCGGCTTCGCAGTCATCTCCACCGAAGTGGTCGTGCTGCGGGAAGTCCCGGCGGGGCGCGGCCCGTGCTACCGGGCTGAGCGCTCCAGCAGTTCGGGGTGATGGATAGCGATCACGTCGGGGAAGGCCCGGAGCATGCCGCGCATGACGTTGTTGCCGTAGCTGTCGGAGAGTGGGTTGTCGGGATCCTGCGCGATACCGTCGGCCTGCGTGACCTCGCGGGTGGGCAGCGGCAACATCGTCGCGTCGAGACGCGGGTTGTAGAAGAAGGGCGCCGAGTAGCGGCGCACTCCCGGGGGCGGGCTGACCACGCGGTGGGTGGTGGCCCGCAGGTAGCCTCGGGTCGCGACCTCCAGCAGCTCGCCCAGGTTCACCACGAACGCCCCCGGCACCGTCGGCACGTCGAGGAACTCGCCCTCGTTGACCGAAACCTGGAGGCCGCCGAGGTGGTCCTGGAGCAGCAGGGTGAGCAGGCCGTAGTCCTTGTGCGTGCCGATGCCCTGGTCGTCCTGCGGTCGGTCGTCGGGGTGGCCCGGGTAGTGCAGCAGTTTGAAGTGCACCTGGGGGTCGTCGGATACCACCGGGTCGAGAAAGTCCTCCGGCGCGTCCAGGCAGGCCAAAATCAGCCTCAGCAAGCGGTGGGACACGTCGGTGAGTTGGCTCATCCACCGGTTGATCGTCGGCTTCAGCTCCGGCATGCTCGTCGGCCACATGTTCGGACCGGCCACCCATAGGTATGCCGGATCGTTCGGGCCGGGCACCCTCGCCTCGCGCTCGGGTCCGACGTCGAACTGGCTGCGGCGGTCGGGCGCGCCCTTGGTGAGCTCCCGCCCCACCTCCGAGTAGCCGCGGAAATGCGGCGACTTGAGCATGCTCAGCTCGGCGAGCTCGCTCTCCGGCAGGTCGAAGAAGGTCCGGGCCAGGTCCAGGATCTGGTCCGCGCCCTCGACGCCGTGGCCGACGAGTTGGAAGAAGCCGATGTCGTGGACGGCCGAGCGCAGTTCGTCGAGGAGGGCGGCTCGGGCGGTCGGCCCCCGGTAGGCGTCCCTGAGATCGAGCACGGGAAAGGTGATGGCCATGAATTCCCAACTTTCAAGCTAGTTGACGTCTCGTCAGTCAGTTGCGCCGCGCAGGAACGGCACCGCGAGCGCGATTGCCGGAGCGGTGACGACCAGAAAGAACGAACTGCCGTGTCCGGCGGCCAGCGCAGCGCTCGACGAGGCGCCGACGGCGAACCCGACCTGGGTGATGCTGGTCATCCACCCGTTCGCTTCGCTGTCGTACCCGGCCGGGGTGAGCCGCCCCGCCGTGGTGAACAGCGCGGCGAAGGTGGATCCGATCGCGGCCCCGGTCAGCGGGCAGACGAGCAACACCAGCGACGGCGACGAGTGCATGGCCAGCGCCAGCAGACAGCAGCCGAGGGCGAAGGCGCCCAGCAGGACCGGGAGTTGCACTCTGCGCCGAAGCTCGGCGGAAGCCGCCCCGAGGCACAAAGCCCCCAGAATGCTGCCGACGGAGAGCCCAGCCAGGTACACGCCGCTGTAGCCGGTCGCGTGGTGCTTCTGCGCATAGATGGGGAGCACCACCTCTACGGCGGCGAGCGCGGCGCAGAACAGGACGTGGGCGGTGAAGACCTTGCGCAGCGCCACCGGGCGCAGCGGCCCCAGCCAGTCCCGCGCCCCGTCTCCGGCCCCACGGGCGGCCGGGCGGCGCAACGTGACCATCAGCAGTACGGCGACGGTCATCAGCGAGCCGCTGAGGACCAGCGGCAGCACCGGCGACAGGCCGGTGCTGAGCCAACCGGCGAGGGCCGGGCCGGTGATCAGGGTGAGGTCCATCGCCGCGGACTCCAGCGAGTACGCCGAGGCCCTGGTGCGCTCGCCGGGCACCGCACGCCAGTACGTCCGCAACATGATGGTGACCGGCGGAAAGGACGCGCCCAGGACGGCGGCGGAACCGGCGACGGCGGCGAACGGCAGCCGGGCCGAGGCGGACGCCACCAGACCGGCCAGGCCGCCCAGATAGCACACCAGGCAACCCAGCAGGACCGGCCTGACCGGGTGGCGGTCCGCGAGGCGGCCCCGCAGCGGGCTGGTCAGCGCGTTGGCGATCAGCATCGCACTGATCGTCAGCCCGGCCGCGCCGTACGAGTACCGGGGTGACACCAGCAACAGCACGCTGATCGAGAACATGTTGATCGGGAGTTTCGACACCAGGCTGGCCGCCGCCAGCCGACCGGCCCCGGGAACGCCCATGAGCTCGCGGTAGCCGCCCAGTGGACCTGACGGTCCAGCCGCCGCGGTCGCTACGGCGTCCGGGGTGCGTGTGGTGTCCGCGGTGTCCGCCGTCTCGTGCGTCATGTCAGGGCGTCTCGTTCGCACCGGCGGGGATCGCTCGCGTCTGTGCGGGGTGATCGGGAGCGATCTCCAGCGTCACGAGCGAGCGGATCAGCCCCATGGTGCGCAACACGTCCGCCTCGGTCGCTCCGGAGACGACGACGCCGAACGGGATGTCGTCCTGGTGGCGGGTGACCGGGACGTGGTCGCCGGGCCGGAAGCCGACCAGGATGTCGTCGATGCCCGGGCGACCCTCCAGGTCCTCGATGCCGTGGATCGCCACCAGTGTGCCCGGCGCCTCCTCGTTGTGGATCGCCATGGCGCCGTACCGGACCCGGAAGTCCAGCGGCTCGTCCATGATCGCTGGGCGCTCGCCCAGGTAGCAGATGATGGCGTCACGGTAGGCCCGGACCTTGCTGTGCTGCGCCCACATGCGCACGGCAGGCCCGCCCGGCAGTCGGGGGCCGATCTCCATCAGGTACACGCCGTCGGCGGTGGCCTTCACCTCGGTGTGGCTCGGGCCGTGCTCGATACCGAAGGCGTCCAGCACCTGCCGCACGTACGCTTCGACCCGCTCCCAGTCCGGGTGGCTCTCGTCGATCTGCACGTTGTCCCAGATCGGGAAGTCGTAGTCGCGGTCGTCCGGCTGGCGGTACTCCCACATGTCGATGATTCGGTGCTCGCCGTGGCTGCTGAAGAAGTTGACCGAGAACTCCCGTCCCCGGACGTACTGTTCCACCAGCCGTTCGGCGATCGGCTGCTGGTACACGTCGTGCGTCTCCAACTGCGCCAGCCTGTCCAGCGCCGCGGGGTCGGAGAGCAGGGTGACGCCCTGCGCGCCAGCCCCCATGGTGGGCTTGACGATGACCGGGAACCCGATCTCCCGACTGGCCGTCGCGCTCTCGTCGAGCGTGTGCACGAGCCGGAACCGGGGAATGGGCAGCCCTGTCTCCTGGGCCCGCGCTCGCATTGCTGCCTTGTTGCGTCGGGCGAAGGCGAGCAACGGGTCGTTGCAGGGCAGGGCGAGCAGGTGGGCGATCTCGGCGGCCCGGTGGGCGCCCGCCTCCATCGCGGGAACGACGGCCTTGATGTCGACGCCCAGTTCGGTGAGGGCCCGCACCACCTCGGCCGGGTCCGACAGGTGGAGCGAGATGTCGTCGCCTTTGTCGTGGCCCGGGGTGTCGGTGCTGAATCCCAGGGTGTAGACGGAGACGACGGCGAACCCGAGTTCGCGGGCTGCGGCCTTGTACCCGGCGCCGTTGCGCACCGGGTCCACCAGTAGGACTGCGGGCCGGTCTTGCTTCATGACGATGCCTCCTGAAGGGAACGCTGGGGATGGGCTGGGGGTTGAGGTCCGGTCAGGCGGCGCTGCCGTGCTGGCGGAAGAGGTCGTCGAGCAGCAGCTTGTCGTGCCGCTCGCCCTCCGCCAGCCGCTTGATCACCAGCAGGCAGGGCATGCCGAACTCACCACCGGGCAGCCGCCGGGTGTATGTCGACCCCACGCACACCGACCAGGCGGGGGCCCGCCCGCGCGACAGCTCCGCGCCCGTCTCGGCGTCGAACACCCGGGTGCTGGCCGTCAGCAGTACCCCGGCGCCGAGCTTGGCCCCCTGCTCGACGCGGGCGCCCTCGACGATCACCGAGCGGGAGCCGATGAACGCCTCGTCCTCCACCACCACCGGCACGGCGCCGACGGGTTCCAGCACTCCGCCGATGCCGACGCCGCCGGAGAGATGGACGTTGGTCCCGATCTGCGCGCAGGAGCCGACGGTCGCCCAGGTGTCGACCAGCGTGCCTGGGCCGACGAAGGCCCCCACGTTGACGTAACTGGGCATCAGCACGCAGCCGGGAGCCAGGTGACTGCCGTAGCGGGCGATCGCGCCCGGCACCATCCGCACCCCGGGGAAGTTCCGCTTCAGCGGCAGGCGGTCGGCGTACTGGAACGGGCCCGCCTGCGACCGCTCCATGGGCAGTACTCGGAACGCCAGCAGGATCGACCGCCGCGCACGCTCGTCCATCACGACCTCGCCGGTGGACGCACTGACGGTGGCCACCCGGGCGACGCCCCGGTCCAGCTGGTCCAGCGCCTCGGTGACGTAGCGGCGGGCGTCGTCGTTCGTGGGGGAGAGCTCAGCGCGACGCTCCCAGAGTTCGTCGATGATCCCGGAAACCGGGCTTTCGATGAGGTCCACAGGTGGCGCCTCCACATCGTGGGGTCGGACGGTTCTCGGGCGTTTAGTGCGCGACGGCGGCCAGGGCCGGTAGCAGTCGGCGGAGCAGCGCGAACCGCGGTGCGATGGCTGGACGGTCATGGACCGCCGCGATCCTGACGTGGCCTCGGCCAGCCGGACCGTATGCCAGCCCCGGAGCCAGCACGAGGCCCGCGTGCACGGCGGCGGCGCGGGCGAACCCCGCCGCGTCACCGCCGGGGACGGCCGCCCACACGAAGAGACCGCCCTCGGGGGACGTGCACGACAGGCCGTTGGCGTTCAGTTCAGCGACCAGTTCGGCGATCCGCCGCGCGTTGCGGGCACGTTGCTCGGCGGCGTGCGGGTCGTCGGTGAGCAGCCGGGCACCGGTTCGTTGTGAGACGTCCGAGGCCATCAGGCCGGCCACCCGCCGACGGCGGATCAGTTTGGCCACCACTCGCGGGTCGCCGGTGTAGAAGCCCAGCCGCACCCCGGGCGCGTTGGACCGCTTGGAGATGCTGTGCACGGCCAGCACCCCGTCGAGTCCATGGGTGAGTACGGTGCGCGGCTCCCCGCACCACGTCGCTTCGGCGTATGCCTCGTCCGAGACCACCAGCACGCCGTGCGCCCGGCCCCACGCGGCGATCGGGGCCAGTGGCTCGACGACTCCGGTGGGATTCGCCGGGCTGTTGACCCACAGGAGCAGCGCTCGGGCCGTGATCCGCGGCGGCACCAGGTCCAGCCGCGTTCGGAACCGCTCGTCGACCGGAACACGGTACGGGCGAAGCCCGGCCAGGCGGGCGCCGAGTTCGTACGGCGGGTAGCCGAGGGCGGGGATCAGCACCGTGTCCCGCTCCGGCCTGTCGAGGGCCCGGGCCGTCGAGTCCCGCACGAACAGGGGAAGGGTGGAGATGAACTCCTTGGAGCCCGCGCAGGCCGCCACCGAGTCGAGCGGCACCGCCACTGCGAATCTGCGCAACAGGTACCCCGTTGCAGCGGCCCGCAGCTCCTCGGTACCCCGGCTGGGGGGATAGGCCGCCGGTCCCACGGAGGCCGTGACGGACCCGAGGACCGGTGCCGGATCGGCCGGCACGCCGAGCGAGAGGTCCAGCGGCTGATGGCCGCTTCCAGCCGCGAGGGCCAGCAGGTCCTCCCTGCTGCAACCGCCGTCGGGCATCACGACGCGCTGACCGATCCGTCGTGCGGGATCAGCCGCAGCGGCTCGAAGTCGAGGGTGGCGAAGTAGTCCCGTTCCTCCTCCGCACGGCGGACGCGCTCGACGCTGCCGTCCAGCCGCAGCAGCAACTCCTGCGGGCGCAGCCGCCCGTTGTAGTTGAATCCCATGGACAGGGCATGCGCACCGGTGTCGTGGATCACCACGAAGTCGCCCTCGGTCACTGCGGGAAGCGCTCGCTGCTTGGCGAACTTGTCATTGTTCTCACACAGTGAGCCGACGACGTCCACGACCTCGATCGGGCGGTCGGCCCCCTCGGGCACCGTGATGTGGTGGTACGCGCCGTACATGGCGGGGCGCATCAGAGCGCTCATGCCTGCGTCGACGCCGACGTACTCGCGTGCCTTGCTCATCCGGTTCACCACCCGGGTGACCAGCGCCCCGTGCGGACCGGTGACGAACCGGCCGCTTTCGAACAGGACGCGTGGGCGGCGCACGCCGTGTTCCCGCTCCCAGCTCGCCAGCCGGTCGGTGACGGCGCGGCCCAGTCCCGCGAGGTCGAAGGGTGGTTGGGTCGGCTCGTAGGGGATGCCGAGTCCGCCGCCGAGGTTGACGAACTCGACGGTGACGCCGAGTTCGGCCCGCAGGCGGTCCGCCTGTTCCAGCAGGAGGTCGAGGGTGCGCAAGAACGGTTCGGTGGACATGAACCCCGAGCCGAGCATCATGTGCAGGCCGAAGGAGGTCACGCCGAGGCGCTGCGCTCGGGCGCAGACCTCCACCAGGCGGGTCACCGGGACGCCGAACTTGGCCGACTCCGCGTCGCCCAGGTACGACGCACCGGCGTCGGTGGCTGCCTTGCCCGGCTGGACCCGGAAGCACAGGGTGTCGGGCATCTCCCCGATGTCGACCAGCTTGTCGAACACGGCCACGTCGTCGACGTTGATCAGCGCCCCGAGCTTCAGCGCCGCCCGCAGTTCGTCCGCACTGGTGTTGTTGGAGGTGAAGCAGATGTCGTGACCGACGGCCCCGGCCCCTGCGGCCAACGCCAGTTCTGGCCGCGAGCTGCAGTCGAAGCCCATGCCGCGCCCGGCCAGGATGCGCAGCATGGTCGGATTGGGCAGTCCCTTGACCGCGAAGTACTCCCGGTACGGGGTGTCGGCGAACGCCTCGTCGAAGTCCGTGCAGGTCTCGTGGATGCCCTGCTCGTCGTAGATGTGGAAGGGCGTACCGAAACACTGGGCGGCCGAGCCCAGCACCGCGTCAAGTCGCTTGGCGAATGCCTGACTTATCGGCATGGTCGTCTCTCTGCTAGCGGTGGTCAGAACCCGACGGTCGCCGTGATCACGGCACGGCTGCGCTGGCCGGACAGCGGCCGGTCGTAGTCGAAGTACTGCACCTCGACGGCCGAGAAGCCCGCGCCGAGTGCCTCACCGCGCAGATACTCACCGGAAAGCCAGTAGAAGCCGGGAACCCCGGGCGCGGCCTGGGTCGGCTCGGCGCTCGGTGGGCTGTCGTTGGAGGCGATGAAGGTGCCGCGGGTGCCGTCTGCGGTCAACCAGGCGTGTATCCGCTCGAAGACCGGGGCCAGACCCCTTCCCTCGGCGTAGAGGTGACCCAGCAGCCCGTCGGCGTAGACGACCGGCCAGCGGCCCTCCGGTGACCACGTCATGACGTCGGCGCGCAGCGCCTCCACTCCCTTCGCCGCTGCGATGTCGACTGCCTCCTGCACCGCGTCGACGGCCAGCACCCGGTAGCCGGTCTGCGCGATGCCGCTCTCGACCGCGGCGTTGCCGCTGCCGAGGCTCAGCAGGCGGTCGGTCTCGCTGTCCTTGATGGCGCGAAGCAGCTTGTCGTGCATCCAGTCGCGGTACCTGCTGGAGTAGGTCGACGGCGTGACGGAGTCCCCTCGCGCCTCGCCCAGCTCCCAGGTCTGGAACAACGTCCGCCCGCTGGTGCCGGGTGAGCTGTAGAACTCGTTCAGCCCGTTGGTCTCTGGGTTCACTGCTGATGTCCCTTTCTCGGATGTTCGCGCGAGGTCCGCGGCGGGTGGCGGCCGGTGGGCGTTGACGGTCACCAACGTGGGGCCGAGCCGCCGGAGGTCTGCGCGAGCGTCAGCAGTTGGGTGCGCTCGGGGCCGTCCTGCTCGAAGACGCCGCGGAACGCGGCCGAGGTCATGCGGGCGGGTGTCCGGATGCCGCGCATGGTCATGCACAGGTGCTCGCCCCGGCCGATGACGGCGACGTCGGCGGAGCCGGTGAGCTGCGAGACCTCGTCGGCCACCTCCGCTACCAGACGCTCCTGCACCTGGAGCTTGTGCGCGTGCTTGTGGGCGACCCGGCCGAACTTGGACAGTCCGAGCAGGCTCTTGTCGCTGCGGTAGGCGATGGTGAGGCTGCAGTTGAACGGGAGCAGATGGTGCTCGCACAGCGACCAGACCAACAGATCGGAGATATAGACCAGTTGGTTGTCGCTGATGCTGCCGAAGAGGGTCTCTATCTTGCCGGGCTCGTAGCCGACGAACTCCCGCCACCACTTCGCGTAACGGCGCGGTGTGTCGGCAAGGCCCTCACGGTCCGGATCCTCGCCGATCTCGACGAGCAGCTGACGGGCGATCGCCTCAAGGGGGTCGGGGGCGCCCTGGGGGCACTCCAGCGGATCGGAGACCTGCTCGGGCTCCATCGTCACAGCCATTCTCATACTCCTCGCTGGTCGCCCCAGGCGAGTACGTGCAGCCGGGTGGTCAGATTCCACCCGCGCCGCACCACCTCGTCCGCGAGCGCCTCCAGGTTTTCGGTGATGTCCCGCCGGGACTTGCCTTCGGGCATGATCCAGACCGGCGCGAAGCCGATCCGGTCCTGCAGTTCGCCGACCTCGGCCAGATCGGCGGATGACGTGCAGACGAACTTGAAAGCGACGTCCGCGGTGCCGTGGAACCGCTTGAGCACCGCGGGCTTGATCCGCCGGTGCTCCGGATCGCCGGAGTGGGCAAGCTTGGGGGAGACGTTGAAGCGCACACCCAGACCGACGAGTTCGTCGCAAGGGGCGACCGTGCCGTTCGTCTCGATCTCCACGCGGATCCCCCGCGCCCGAAGCCCGCGCACCACGGGAAGGATCCGGTTCTGCTGGTTCAGCGGCTCACCACCGCTGATCACGACCATCGGGACCGCCATCTCGATCAGCTCGCCCAGCACCTGTTCGGCCGTCAGGGAACGCAGTTCGGTTCGAGGGTCGAAGGCTGTGCCCGCGTCACTGACGCCCTGCCAGTCCCAGGTGTAGGGCGTGTCGCACCACCGGCAGGACAGGTTGCAGCCGCCGAGGCGCAGGAACGCGCACCGCCGCCCGGCAGACGGTCCCTCGCCCTGCACGGTGGGGCCGAAGATCTCGTTGACCACGATCACGGTCGAGGTGTCGTCCTCAACCAGTGCGCCGATGTCCGCTGGCGTGCTCACGGCCGGTACTCCGCCCAGGTCTTCGGGGTCTCCGACACCCGCACCGCGCTGATCTCACTGAACCGCTCGGCCCACACCTCGAAGATCCACATCGCCAGGTTCTCGGCGGAGGGGTTGAAGCCGGGGACCACCTCATTGAGGTGGCGGTGGTCGAGCTCCGTGTCCAGCCACTTCTTGAAGTCCGACAGGTCGCCGTAGTCGCGGACGAAACCGGCCTCGGTGAGGTCCTCGCGTGACCGCGCGGAAAGCTCCAGCTGGACGGTGTAGTTGTGCCCGTGCACCCGTGCGCACTGGTGGCCTTCGGCCAGATGGTCCAGCCGGTGGCTTGCCGAGAACTGGAAGTCCTTGGTGATACGCAACATCGCTCTAGTCCCTTGCATACTCGGTTGGGTCCTGCACTCCGGCCCTCCTGAAAGCCCTCCGGCGGTCGTGGCAGGTGGCACAGGTGCCGCACTGCTTCTCCTCGCCCCTGAAGCAGCTCCAGGTGTCCTCCCAGCGGACCCCGAGGGACTCGCCGAGGTGGATGACGTCGGATTTCTGCATGCTGACCAGAGGGGCCACCACGGACAGGCCATCCGGGACGAATTCCGCCGTGGCGACCCCCTCCATCGCGTTGAACGCCGCAACGAACTCCCTTGTGCAGTCGCCGGTCTCGGCATCGCCCGCGATCGAGCCGATCGCGACCTGGTCAGCCTGCTCGGCGACGGCCGCTGCCACCGCGACGGTCAGCAGGATGGCGTTCCGGTTCGGAACGACGAATTCGCGGCTGCGGACCGCGGGATCGTAGTCCGGCACCTCGACCCGCCGGTCGGTCAGCGAGTTTCCGGGGAGCAGGCCGCCGAGCCCTTGGAGGTCGACCACCCGCATCGAGGCACCAAGGCGGTCCGCGGTGAGCCGGGCCGACTCGTGCTCGCGGCGGTGCCGCTGCCCGTAGTCGATGGCCAACAGCCGTAGTTCGTGGCCCTGTCGGCGGAGCTGGTGGGCGACGACGGTCGACTCCACTCCTCCGGAGAAAAGCACAACTGTCCTTGGCATGAATCGCTTCCGCTCTCAGCTCTCTCGGTAGGCCCGGTCGCCGTTGCCAACGAGACTTCCACCAGCGGATCTACGGCTGATCTGTCAATCGCTCTACGCCCGTAGACGTGCTGTTCCAGGCGGCTTCGCCTGCCGAAAACACCACATGGCGGCGGCCACCAGGGATTCGAGTAGTTCCTCGGCGACGTCGGCGGCCACGCCCAGCGCGGCCGCGGGACCCGGCACGCTGACGTCCGGCTCGCCGACGGCGGCGATCAGCCGGAACGCCCGGGCTTGGCTCTGCGTCAGCCACTGGTAGCTGAGTTCGAAGCACCGATCGACGGCGAGTCGCCGACCCTCAGCGCGGCACACCGGGTCCGCTGGTCGGCAAGCCGGTCAGCCATCGTCTGGATGGTCCAGGGGGCCTGGAAGCCAGCCTGGTGCCGGCGATCCGGATGGCGAGTGGCAGAAAACCGCAGAGCGAGACCAGCGCGCGGGCGGCCCTCGGCTCGGCGGCGACCCGGTCGGGGCCACAGACGGCCACCAACAGCTGCACCGCCCTGATCCCGCTGATCGCCCGCACCGGCTACATCGGCCCGACCGCCTTCGTCGTCAACCTGCTCACCGCCGCCGCGCTCACCGTACTGCTCCGTGCGCTGCGCGCGCCGCAGGGCGGCGACGAGACCAGCCCCGGTGTCTACCGGGCGGTGGCGGGCGACCCGGTGGCAGCGGACGCCGGAGAACCGGAACCGATCCCCCTCACGGTTCCTGCGGACTGAGTACGCGAAGCCAGCCGATGAGAACCGCCTCCGCCACAGCGACCCGCCTCGACCTTCATTGAAGGGGGTGCTGGATGTATACCTGGGCACGCGTGGTCCCGCGGCGCGGCGACCAGGGAGATGAGCGCAACCAGCTGATGGCCAGCGCAAGGACATCCCGTCCGCCCCCGTCAGTACGGCCCGCCTCTACCCAGCTCACTCGGCATCAGGCTGGTTGGTCCCATGGGCGCTTCACCGCGGTTGGCTGACCAGCCGTACCCGCAGACCGCCGGGCGGCGGGGACGGTGCGGGGAGAGATGCGGCGGTTGCGCCGAACGCATGTGAACATGTTGTGAGCTGTGTGTTGATTAGGTGTTTATCATGTGTGCATCACGGCTTCGGACACTCCTCGAACGGCTTGGCCACCAAGGCCGGGCAGGGAATGGAGAGGGAACATCCCGATGCGAGTTCGAAGATTCAAGCGTCGTGCCGCTGTCGCACTGGCCGCCGCGGCGATCGCCGGTGGCGTTGGTCTGGCGGGCGCGGGTACGGCCTCCGCCTCCACTGGCGGGGGCTGTGGCGGCTCCGCCTGGCGGCAGGCGTGCATCAGCGTCGGTTCGCACGGCGTCAACTCCGACGCTTACACCAACTTCGCCAGCAACGCCTGCGCCGTCGATGTCATGCTGTGGGACTACACCACCAACACCCGCTGGGACAACTGGCGGCCCTGCGGCACGGGCTGGACCCACTATCAAGGCACCTTACTGGGCAACCCGACCCCGGGCCACGACTACAAGAGCGAGCTGCGGGTCTACTGGCAGGGCGGCAGCGGTTACGACTACAACGTCAGCCCGGACCTGATCGACTGATCCGCCCTGGCGGGCCCTCGCTGCCAGGTATGAGCGGGGGCGCGCCTGATCGAAGGACCCGGCTGGTGCGCCACACCGACCGTCGCCTACGCGCGGGAACTCGGATACGACGTCCGGTCCCACCGAGGCCTTCGTGCGGCACGAGACCGGTGGGTACCTGGACCCGTGGCACGACCGGCTCAAGGACCTCTATGTGGCCATCATGGCCGACCTCGGCGTCCCGATCGGCAAGGACGTCGCCGAACCCGCCTCCCTGGCCGCGATGGAGCACCACAAGGAGAATGACCCCGCTCTAGCCTGCAGCCCGTCGGCAATCGATCCCACGGTCAAGGGCGGCGTGGGCAAGACGCGAAAAACGCCCGCAGGGCCGCAACTACCGCGACGCAGAGCGATGGTCGGCTCTGGAGCGGCCTACCTGACGCCCGGACATCCGGGCAGCGGTGATCTCCAGGGCGAGGGCCGACAGGCTCCGCAAGGTGGCAGGCGTGGCGAAGAGGGTTGGCAACTTGCCACACTGACGGGGCGGTTGAGGTGTGACAGGTCGTGGTGGAGCCGGGCGGCAGCCCTGGTTCAGCCCGCCGTGGGCAGGGCGGCTACGCCGGTGACGTGGTCCCAGACGGCGAAGCGGGTGTTCATATCAGACCCGTACTGGGATGCGGTCATCAGGTGACGGCGGGGCCCCGAAAATGGGGTGAGATCCGGCTGAATGCGACGAGGAACTTCTGTGCTTGCCTCGGTGCGCGGAAGCCTTTCATGGCGCGCTTCGCGCTGGCGGGTGGGCTGATACGAAATTCTCCGAGCGGTTGTTCAGCCCCTTGTGCGAGCGATGTTCCACCGAGCCCATCAGTCCCCGGTGAGCCGGTCCGTAGGAGCGGCACTTGTCGGTGATCAGTACCCAGGGCACCCGGCACTGCTCTTCATCAGCTTGGCCATGAACCTCTTCGCGGGCTTCGCGTCCCGCCGGGACAGGACCAGATGTCCAGTACATGGCCGTCCTGGTCCACACAGCGCCACAGATGCTGCCGCACCCCATGGACCTTGATGAACACCTCATCGAGATGCCACTTGTCGCCGACCCGCGGCCGAGCCGGCGCAGCCTGGCGGCCTAGGCGGGCCCGAACTTCTCGCTCGACTGCCGGACGGTCCCGTGGAAGACGAGCCCACGGGTCAGCGGCAGTTCCTCGACCTCGCGGAAGGACAGCGCGAAACCAGTGAAACAGCCACACCGCATGGGAGATGATCCCCGCCGGGAACCGGAACCCCTTGTACGACACCGCCAGCTCGGTCCCCAGGGCTGGCTCCTCCCAGATGAACACCAAGCCCGGCGATCGCCCCAGATCCGAGGCACCTCACTCAAGTTGACAACGCCCATGGAGCGGCTGGGCGCTGAGGCGACGGACGAGAACACCAAAGGTACGGTGGAGTCTGTGCGGTTCCGGGTGCTGGGGCCCCTGAGCGTCGAGGTCGGGGGGCGCCGGGTCGCGAGCGGGCCTCCCCAGCAACAGGCGGTGTTGACAGCTTTGCTGTTGCGGTGGGGGGCCGTCACCTGTATCGACCGATTGCTCGCCGATGTCTGGGGCGACGAGGTACCGGCCTCGGCGGTCGGGATCGTACGCACGCACGTCTGGCAGATACGGCGCCGGATTGGGGCGGAACTGCTGGAGTCCGTGGGCGACGGCTACCGGATGAACGTTCCCCCCGCGGGCATCGATGCCCATTGCGTGCAGGACATGACGAACAGCGCGGCGCGGGCGCAGCGCGAGGGGCGTGTCGAGGATTGTTCCCGCCTGCTGGAGCAGTCGGTGGCGCTGTGGCACGGCGACTCCCTGGCCGGCGTGCCGGGTCCGTTCGCCGAGAGGGAACGTGAACGGCTGGGCGAACTACGCTTCATCCTTCAAGAGAAGCGGATGGCCATGGACGTCTCACTGGGCCGGTACACCCGAGTGATCCCAGAACTCGTCGCGTTTACTCAGCAGTGCCCGTTCCGGGAGGGACCCTACGGCTCGCTCATGCGTGCGTTGTACGCATCGGGGCGCCAGGCCGAGGCGCTGTCGGTGTTCGCACGGGCACGTCGATTACTGGGCGAGGAGTTAGGCATCGAACCCGGCCCGCAACTGCGTGCCCTGCATGAGCGGGTCCTGGCCGACGACCAGACGCTGGCCGGGCCGCACCTCCCGGACCCTTTCGAGGAACTCGTGCCGGAGGGCGAACCAGAGGGGCGGGAGTCGTCGCGAGTCGATCTCAGTGGCTCGCTGCGGCCCGCTCAATTGGCGCCCGACATCTGCGACTTCAGCGGACGCGGGGATCTGGTGGCCGAACTGTGCGGGACCTTGACCGCGGGGCAACCGCACGCCTTGCCGGTCGTCGCGCTGTGCGGAATGGCCGGGGTGGGCAAGAGCGCCCTGGCCATGCGAGTGGCCCATCGCGTCAAGGCCCGCTTCCCCGGCGGCAACCTCCATATCGATCTGCGGGGAAGCACAGAGGAACCCCTGGACCCGCGAGAGGCGCTGGGCGGTCTTCTGACAGCGCTCGGGATACCCGAACACGCGGTCCCGTCCGGGTGCGAGGACCGGGCACGGCTGTTCCGGAGTGTGCTGGAGGACCGGGCGGTCCTGCTGGTTCTCGACGACGCGCGGGATACCGCTCAGGTCGAGCCGCTTCTGCCGGGCTCGGCGCGGTGTGCGGTGGTGGTCACCAGCCGACGGTCCCATCTGACGGGTATAGCAGTGGTCCGGCACGTGTCGCTGGGTGTGTTCGACGACGAGGAGTCCTGCGGACTGCTGGCGCGGATCATTGGCGAGGAACGCCTCGCCCGGGAGCCGCAGGCCGCGCGACGGCTGGTGGCCGCGTGCGGAAACCTGCCGCTGGCGGTGCGGATCGCGGGTTCCCGGCTCGCGGCGCGGCCGACCTGGGAGGTGGCGGACCTAGCGGACCGGCTGGCGGACGAACGGCTGCGCATGATCGAACTGAGGTGCGGCCCCGCGACGGTGACTGCGTCGTTCGCGCGTGGCCACTGTCTTCTGGACAAGCGGCAGGACGATGCGCTGCGCCGACTGGCCTCGCTCGACTCGCCGCAGATCCGGCCGGGGGACGCCGCGACGGCTCTTTCGCTTCCCGGCGAGGAGACACTGGCGCTGCTGGAGTCGTTAGCGGACGTGACCCTGCTGGAGTCGGTGTCACCGGACGACTACCGGTTCCACCCGCTTGTCCGGGCCTTCGCCCGCGCCCTGCCACCCACGACCGCCCGGCAGACCGTCACCGCATGAAGGCCCGCTGCCGACGCGGCCTGCTTTCCCCCGAAACCATCTGCTGACTGGCCAGTGCCCCGTCCAGTCCGCAGCCCGAGCGCTACTTCGGCAGGGTTCGAGAGTCGGGCCACGAGCGCGGTGAGCTTCGCGGGTGCGTCTGATCGATCACTTCACAAGACGTCAGCAGGTTGAGCAGGAACGCTTCCGTTGCCTCGTCTACTGCCGTCTCCGCAGTCTTCCCAGCGAGGTGGGTGCCGCGCCGCACCCGCCTCGTGGAGACGGAGGACAGACGTAGATGAAGACCCGGCTGCCGTTCTTGCGCTTGCGTGCCGAGTGGCCCACAAGGCCTCGCTCCGGATGCTTGTGGCCTTCCGATACCGGGCACTTTCCGGCGAACATCGCGATTGGGGCTGGCCGTCGATGTGTGTGTATGGTGCAGGGCTTTGTCCTGGATACTGGGCGGCATGCGCATCGACTTTGATCCCGAGACCATGGACCGCCAGTCGTTCTACCGGCTGCTGACCGCCACCGTTGTGCCCCGGCCGATCGCCTGGGTGTCCACCGTCTCCGGTGACGGGGTCGCCAACCTCGCCCCCCACTCGTTCTTCACGATCGCCAGTGTTCAGCCGCCGATCGTGCAGTTCACCTCGGTCGGGCGGAAGGACTCGCTGCTCAACGTCGAGGAGACGGGGGAGTTCGTGGTGAATTTCGCGCCCGAGCAGCTGTTTGAGCAGATCAACGCGACCGCGACGGATTTTCCCCGTGGGGTCAGTGAGTTTGACGAGGTTGGTGTGGCACGTGAGCCCAGTGCGCGGGTGAAGCCGCCGCGGGTCGCCGCGTCGCCGGTGGCGTTGGAGTGTGAACTGCACAGCACGCTTCGGTTCGGTGACTCCACCGTGGTGTTCGGGCGGGTCGTGCACGCGGCGGTGTCCGAGGCGGTGCTCAACGACGGGCACCCGGAGGTGCGCGAGATGCGTCCGCTGAGTCGGCTCGGCAAGGACGAGTGGGGGACGTTCGGCGACGTGCTGGAGATCTCGCGGGTCCGCTACGCGGACTGGCCGGGGCGCGTCGGCGGCTGAGCGCGGGCGCCGTCGGAGCGGTGACAATGGTGTGATGGACGAGGACGAGCGGGCCCCGGTGTACCGGAAGGTGGACTTCGGCGTCGCCCGGCTGCTGCCGGACGTGGACCGGCCGCGGGCGTGGCTGCTCACGGTGGACGGTGCGCCGCAGTCGTACGTCGACCTGGACGACCCGGAGTACCTGGAGTTCGAGTACGTCCGACGGCTCGGTCACGCGCTGGACGGTGCCGCGGCGCCCGGGCGCGCGCTGGATGTGGTGCATCTGGGCGGCGGCGCGTTGACGCTGCCCCGGTATGTCGCCGCGACCCGGCCGGGGTCCCGGCAACAGGTCGTGGAGGCCGACCACGGCCTCGCCCAACTCGTCGCGGACGTACTGCCGTTGGCGGCCGACTCGGACGTCGAAGTGCACACCTGCGACGCCCGCGGCTGGTTGGAGCGGGCCGCGGCCGAATCGGCGGACGCGCTGGTGACCGATGTGTTCGGCGGTTCCCGGGTGCCCGCGCATGTGACGTCGGTGGAGTACCTACGGGCCGCGGCCCGGGTGCTGCGGCCGGACGGGCTGTATCTGGCCAACCTCGCCGACGGTGCGCCGTTTGCCTTCCTGCGTTCGCAGATCGCCACCGCGGCGGCGGTGTTCCCGCACGTATGCCTGGTCGCCGAACCCTCCGTGCTGCGCGGACGGCGGTTCGGCAACGCGGTGCTGGTGGCGGGGGCGCGGGAGCTGCCGGTCCCGTACCTGGCGCGACGGGTGGCTGCCGACGCGTTCCCGGCCAGGGTCGAACACGGCGCCGGGCTGCGGCAGTTGGTCGGCGACGCGCGTCCGGTGCGCGACACCGACGCGGTGCCGTCGCCGCGGCCGCCGGACGGTGCCTTCAGCCTGGGGTGAGGTGCCGGTTCACGGGATCTGCCGGATGCTGCCCTCGATCTTCGTGATGGTCTGCGAAGGGATCTCGTCGGGCACACCGGTGCTGGTGTAGAGCACGAACACCGTCAGCTGGCTGTTGTGGCCGACCCAGGCGACGGCGTAGGCGGCGCCGTCCGTGGCGCACTGGTTGGTCTTGGGCACGTTGGTCTCGGTCGCGGAGGCCGCGTAGCCCTTGATGCCGTGCGAGTTGGAGAACGGTGTGGCTGCAGTGGCCTTCAGGGTGCCCCGCTGCTTGCTCTTCATATCGTTGAAGCCGTAGTACGCCCAGGCCTGCGCCTGGTTCTCGGCCGCGTCCTGGACGCTCTTGGCGCCCTCGGCCCCCTTGGTACCCGCGGCGGCCGCGTCGGTGTTGCCGCCGCAGTAGTTCTCCTTGTAGATGGCGGGAGCGCCCATGCCCACCGCCGGATTGCCCTTCTCGTCCTCGAAGCCGATGAGCTCGTCCTGTTGCTTGACCTTCCAGCCCTGCGGTACGTCGAAGGCGACCTTGCGGTCGGCGCGCACCACCACCTGCCAACCGGGCACGACCGGCTGGACGTCGGACCCGTCGCCACGTGGCCCCGCCTCCGGCGGCCCGCTGGGCTCAGCGGTCGACGGCGAGGCGCTGACCGTGGCGGACGGCGGGGCCGAGGTCGCCGCGGTCGTCGCGCCGCCCCCGCCGTCGCGCAGCCCCATGGCGACGCCGACGCCCGCCGCGATCAGCACGACCGCGGCGGCGACCGCCACGCCGATCGTGGTGCGCCGCCGGTTGGGCGGCCGCGGTGGGATGGTCGGCGGTCCGGACTGCTGCCACTGGGGCGGCATCTGGCCGAAGCCGGGCGGCTGTTGCTCGTATCCGAACGGCTGCGGCGGGCCGTACGGCGGCTGACCGGGGGCCGAGGGCTGGGTGGGGCCGGAGGACTGGCCGAAACCCGACGGCTGGCCGAAGCCCTCGCCGGGCGGCGGACCGAAGCCGCCCGGAGGCGCGAAGCCACCCGGTTGCCCATGGCCGGGCTGGTGTCCACCGGGTCGGGTGTCTGCGGGGGGCGGTCCCTGCGGGGGCGGCTGCTGTCCGCCAGGCTGCTGATCTCCAGGCCACATGGCCAGAAACGATACGGGTCGAGTCCGCCGTGGACCACGCCAGGCCCGGTTTCGCACCACCGCGCGCCGGGGGAGCGCGGACAGGGAGGGCAGGGCTGTGGCGCAGGGCACCACCCAACTGTGCTACTCGCTGGTAACATCCGGGCATGTCTGAGACTCTGCCGCAGATCGGCGACCTGATGAGCGCCACCGTCCCCATGGTCCGCACCCTGAGCCTGGAGTTCGCCGAGACGACTCCCGAGCGCGCGGTGGTACGGCTGCCCGACCAGACCGACTACCACAACCACGTCGCCGGGCCGCACGCCGGAGCCATGTTCACGCTGGCCGAGACGGCGAGTGGGGCGATCGTGCTCAGCGCCTTCGGGGACCAGCTCTCGCGGGCGGTGCCGCTGGCCGTGCGTGCCGAGATCGAGTACAAGAAGCTCGCCATGGGGCCGGTCGTGGCCACCGCCGAACTCGGGCGCCCGGCCGCCGAGGTGGTCGCCGAACTCGACGAGGGCAAGCGGCCGGAGTTCCCCGTGAAGGTCACCATCACCCGCGAAGACGGCGCCGTCACCGGCGAGATGAGCATCACCTGGACCCTGCGCCCCAACGCGTAGCGGCGCGGTGAACCGGGCCGGTCGGCGTGTTCCTGCCAGGGATACGATCAGGGCGCTGGTGCGTCCTGATGGATGTACCGGCAACATGAACGAGATCCCGAGGAGCAACGTGTACCGCCTGAAGACCGCGCTGTCCGTCACCGTGCTGGCCGCCACGGCCCTGCTCGCCACCGGATGCGGTACGCACCACCACACGGTCGTCCACCATGTCGTGGTGCACCAACCGGTTCACCACACCGTCGTTCACCACACGGTGGTGCATCACACCACCGTGGTGCGCCACCACTGATCGCGACGAGGCCCCGCGCCCTGAGCAGGGCGCGGGGCCTCGTCGTGCGGTTTCCGGTCACCCGGCCCTCTGGACGGGCCGTCGTAGGGGAGGCGGCCGTGTGTCAGGAGGCGGGGCCGTAGTAGTTGCCCGGGCCGGTGATGCCGTTGCCCAGCTCGGCGCCGCCCTTGCTGTAGCCGTCGGCCACGCGGTAGTCGTCGACGTAGTCCAGCCCGTTGTTCCAGTACTTGGCGGCGTCGTTCAGGAAGTTCCCGTCGGACCAGGCGTGGCTGTACTGCCCGTGCTGGTTGTCGTGCTGGGTGTGGGCGGTGGCGAGTCCGGCGGCGCCCAGCACGAGCATGGCGGCCGCGCTGACGGTGGCGGCGAGGCGGGGCAGGGTTCGGGACACGAATGCCTCCAGAGCTGTGGAATTCCGCTACCTGACGGTGGCGGTGCGTGTCGTACGCCGGTGTCTGTGACCACTCCGGGGAAGGCGTATGCCGGGATTGACGGGCATTCATCCCGATGGCGGTCCTCGATTGGCCCGGTCGGGGTGCCGGACGTAGGGTTCGCCTCCTCTAGGCTGTTGCACGCCAGGGGACGGGTGAGCGAGGGGACGGTGGATCCGTGGCTACGGCGGGGGAGACTGGCGGTGACCTCACCGGCGCACTGCTGGGCGGCCGCTACCGGGTGACCGGCGAGATCGGCCGGGGCGGTATGGGCGTCGTCTGCCGCGCCAGGGACGAGGTGCTCGGCCGGGAGGTCGCGGTGAAGGTGCTGCGCACCCACACCGACGCCACCGCACCGGAGTCGGCGGATCTACGGGTCCGGATGCAGCGGGAGGCGCGGGCCGCCGCCCGTGTCCGGCACTCCGGTGTGATCACCGTGCACGACGTGATCGAGCAGGACGGTCGCCCGGTCATCGTGATGGAACTGGTCGACGGACCGTCACTTGCCGACGTGCTGGCCGAGCGTGGGCCGATGGATCCGCGTGAGGCGGCGGACACCGGCGCCAAGGTGCTGGACGCGTTGGACGCGGCGCACCAGGCCGGGGTGCTGCACCGGGACGTCAAGCCCGGCAACGTACTGCTGGAGCGCGGCGGCCGGGTGGTGCTCACCGACTTCGGCATCGCCAGCATGGAGGCGCCGGGCGATGACGCGGCCACCACGCTGACCCGCGGTGGCGAACTGGTCGGCTCGCTGGACTACATGGCCCCGGAACGCGCCCAGGGGCAGCAGCCCGGTCCCGCCTCGGACATCTGGTCGCTCGGCATGACGTTGTACGCGGCCGTGGAGGGCGCGTCGCCGTTCCGCCGTTCCTCGGTGTACTCGACGCTGAACGCCATCGTCACCGAGGAGTTGCCGGAGCCGCGCCGGGCCGGTGCGCTGACCCCCGTTCTGCGGGCGCTGATGCACAAGGACCCCGCGGCCCGCCCCTCCGCCGCCGAGGCCCGCGAGATGCTCCAGGCCGTGGCCGCCGGAACCGAACCGGCGGTGGCGCAGCCGGAGGAACCGGTCACCCAGCGGTTGGCGAGCCCGGACAACGGCCAGCCGCCACAGCGCCGCCGCGGCCGGGCCCTGCTCGCCGCGGCCGCGGCCGTCGCCGTACTGGCCGCGGGTGGCGTCGCCTACGCGCTGACCTCGGGCGGCGGCGGAAACGACACGGCCGCCTCCCAACCGACCGCCAACGAGCCCTCGTCGGGTACCACCGCCGACGGCAGCACCCGGCCGGAGCAGAACGCCCACCGGGGACGGGGCGAGCAGCCGTCCGGCCCCCACAAGCCGGGCCACGGCAAGCGCGACGGCCACCCGGCGGGCGGCACCGGCTCGGCCACGCCCCCGGGTTCGTACAAGGGCGACGGGCCGCCACCCGCGCCCTGCCGGTCCGCCGACGCGGGCAAGTACGACTGCACGACCTGGCGCAGCGCGGCGTCGTACGACCAGAGCGGAGCGCGGGTGGGCACGCTGCACGCGGGCGGCAACTACTTCTACTGCCAGGCTGATCTGGGCCGCCGGGAGACCAGCGGCCGGTGGACGAACACCTGGTGGGCGCGGACCGACGACGACAGCGGCCACACCAATGTGTACGTGAGCGACGTGTACCTCAAGGGCGGGGAGAACGACAAGCCGGTGCCCGGGCTGCCGACCTGCTGACGGCTACCCACGGCGGCCGGGCGCCGTCACCGCCGCCGTGACCGCGCCGAGGTTCAGCAGCAGTCCCACGGTCGCGGCACCGGTCAGCCCCCGGCGCTGCGCCCGGCTGGGCCGGGCCTCGTCGGCGCTCGGGCGCAGCAGGACCGCGCAGGTCCCGCCCGCCGCGGCGGCGCCGCCCAAGCAGCCGAGGACCAGCGGATCGGTCCAGCCCCGGGTACCGCCCCCGTTCAGCGCCGTGGTCAGCGCGGCCAGCGCCGCCACGCCCAGCAGCTGTACCGGCAGCCGTAGCCGCGCGCCCGGGTGCGGCCGGGGCGCCGGAACGCAGCGCCAGGTGAGCGCGGTCGCCAGCAGCCCGAACGGGATGTTGACCAGGAAGACCGCGCGCCAGCTGACGCCCCACACGGCCAGCCCGCCGATTACCGGCCCGGCCGCCGCGCCGAGCCCGCTGACCGCGCCCCACACCCCGAACGCCCGTGCCCGGGCGGCCGGTTCGGGGTACGCCGCCCGTAGCAGCGCCAGCGACGCCGGGACCATCAGCGCCGCACCGGCGCCTTGCAGCAGGCGAGCCGCGATCAGCTGCCAGGCGCTGGTCGCCGCGCCGCACGCCGCCGAGGCCACCGTGAACACCACGAGCCCGGCCAGGAAGGCGCGGCGGTGGCCGAACCGATCGCCCAGCGCGCCACACAGCAGCATCAGACAGGCGAACACCAGCGTGTAGCCGTCCACCACCCACTGCAGCGCCGAAGCGCTGGTGTGCAGCGCGCCACCGAGGACGGGACGGCCACGGTGACGACCGTGACGTCGAGGATAACCATGAAGAATCCGAGCGACACCGCGAGCAGTGGCAGCCAGGAGCCAGTCCGTGCGGTCCGATCGGCGCGGCCGGATCGGCCGGATCGGCTGGTGGGGATGGTGAGTTGGTTGGTGGAAACCATGAGTCCACCATTGCGGCGAAACCCTTCGACGACGCGCGAAACGACGTTGCGCGAAACGACGTTGCGCGAAACGACGTTGCGCGAAGCGATGACGCGCGAAGCGACGCGGCACGAAGGCGAAGCGATGACGCGCGAAGCGACGACGCGCGAAACGCGGCCGCCACGTTTCGGCGCGGAACGAAATGTGCGCTGCCTACCCCTGAAGGCATGCGGTCGAACACGATCACTCAGGAACACGAGGCAGATGTGGCCAGTGTGGCAGCCGTGTTCGGCGATGCCTCCCGGGTGCGGGTGCTGCTGGCGCTCGGCGACGGGCGGCGACTGCCCGCCAGCGTGCTGGCCGCCGAGGCCGGGATCAGCCCGTCGACCGCCAGCGCGCACCTGGCCAGGTTGCTTCAGGCTGGTCTGGTCACCGTCGAGAACCACGGCCGCCACCGTTACTACCGGCTCAGCGGCCCCGAGGTCTCCGACGTGCTGGAGGCGCTCGCCCGGGTGGCGCCGCCCAAGGCGGTGCGCTCGCTGCGGGAGGGCACCCGGGCCGCGCAGCTGCGGCGCTGCCGTACCTGCTACGACCACCTGGCCGGGCGGCTCGGGGTGGCGCTGATGGACGCCCTGCTGGCGGGCGGCGTCCTCTCCGGCGGCGACGGACGGTACCGGGAGGAGACGGCGGACCTCGACCGGCCCTCCGCCTACGGGCGCGACGTGGCGTACGAGCTCACCGAACACGGGCGGCGGATGCTCACCGAGTTCGGGGTCGACCCGGACGAGCTGCCGCGCCGCAGGCCCGCGATCCGCTACTGCGTGGACTGGAGCGAGCAGCGCCACCACCTCTCGGGAGCGCTGGGCGCGGCGCTGACCGGGCGGCTGTTCGCGCTCGGCTGGATCCGCCGGGGTGATGCCCGGCGTGTCGTGCGGATCACCGACGAGGGCCGCGCGGGCATGGTGCGCACCTTCGGCATCCCGGAGAACTGGGACGCGCCCCCGGCCTGAGGTGTGCGCCCGGTAAAGGCGCTGTTTCCCCATCACACCGGCGTTCGCTTAGGCTTCCCGTCAACGGTTTCGGCCCGGCGGGCGGCGCGGGGGTCAACGGAGGGAAGCGGCGTTGCACGTATCGGAATGGCTTCAGAGCATCCCGCCGATCGCGGTGTATCTGATGGTCGCCGGGGTGATCGGCGTGGAGAGCCTGGGCGTTCCGCTGCCCGGTGAGGTCGTGCTGGTCAGCGCTTCGCTGCTCGCCTCGCACGGCACCGTCGACCCGTTCCTCGTCGGGGTGTTCGCGGTCGCCGGTGCGGTGGTCGGCGACTCCATCGGCTATGCCATCGGGCGCAGGGGCGGCCGGGCGCTGTTCGAGCGGCTGGGCCGGAAGTTCCCCAAGCACTTCGGGCCCGATCACCTGGCCACGGCGGAGCGGTCGTTCCAGCGCTGGGGCATGTGGGCGGTGTTCTTCGGCCGGTTCGTGGCGCTGCTGCGGATCTTCGCCGGTCCCATCGCGGGCATGCTGCACATGCGGTACTGGAAGTTCCTCACCGCCAACTTGCTGGGCGGCATCGCCTGGGCGGGTGGCACCACGGCGGCGGTCTACTACGTCGGTGTGGTCGCCGAGGCGTGGCTGAAGAAGTTCTCGTACTTCGGTCTCGCGGCGGCGGTGCTGATCGGCATCGGGTCCTTCCTGGTGGTCCGGCGGCGCGCCAAGTCGCGCGCCGAGCGCCGGGAGACGGCCGCGGAGCCGGTGCCGACGTCGGTCGGGGAGTGACGCGCGCTCACCGCGTGTCGAACGCCTTGCGGTGATCGCCCGTCAGCCGTACGTAGTGCTCCGCGTTGGCCCGTACCAACTCGCGTTCCTCATCGGTGAGTTGCCGCTTGACCCGGGCGGGGACACCGGCGACCAGCGAACCGGGCGGCACCCGTAGGCCCTGCGGTACCAGGGCGGCGGCCGCGACCAGCGAACCGGCGCCTATGTGTGCCCCGTTGAGGACCGTGGCGCCCATGCCCACTAGTACGTCGTCCTCGATCACGCAGCCGTGCAGCACCGCGTTGTGCCCGACCGACACCCGCTCACCGACGATCGCGGGAAAGCCCGGATCGGCGTGCACGGTACAGTTGTCTTGGATGTTGCTGTCGGCGCCGATCGTGATCCGTTCGCAGTCGCCGCGCAGCACCGTGTGGTACCAGACGCTGGAGCCCGCGGCCAGCTGAACCTCGCCCAGTACCACGGCCGTTGGCGCGACGAACGCCTCGGCGGCCACCTCCGGTTCGCGTCCCGCCACGCCCGTGACCAGCGCCCGCTGTCCCATGCGGAATCCTCCGTCCATGTCCCGGTACCGCGATGATCGCATGCGGTCGCTACTGTGTGCGAGTGCCGAAGAACAGCAACGTGTTCTCATCCCTGCCGCCGCTTGCGGCGCTGACGGCCTGGCGTCGCCGGGTCGCCTCCGACCTGATACACCGTGGTGCGCGCTGGATACGGGAGACCGCCGCCGTCACCGCGGAGCGTCCCGGGCCGTTCCGTTTCGGCCGGATCGGCCCCGGCACGCGGCTGGCCTATCCGCAGGGGACGATCTTCGGTGAGCGGTGGATCGAGTTGGGCGACTACTGCATCATCGGCGAGCAGGTCACGCTGACCGTGGGCATGGTGCCGGGCATGGAGTTCGGTCCGGATCCGGTGCTGCGGCTCGGGGACGGGGTCGTGCTGGGGCGCGGCAGCCATGTGGTGGCCTCCCAGCCGGTGGTCTTCGGACGGGAGGTGTACTGCGGGCCGTACGTGTATGTGACCAGCGACAACCACTCGTACGACGATCCCGACCAGCCGATCGGCAAGCAGTGGCCGCGCACCGCGCCGGTGGAGATCGGTGGCGGGAGCTGGCTGGGCGCGGGCGCCGTGGTGCTGCCGGGTGCCCGGCTCGGCCGCAACGTGGTGGTCGCGGCGGGCTCGGTGGTGCGCGGCGAGGTGCCGGACCACTCGGTGGTGGCCGGGGCGCCCGCGCGGATCGTCCGGCGCTGGGACCCGGAGCGCGGCTGGCAGCCGCCGCTGCGCACTCCCGCCCCGGTGCCGCTGCCGCCGGGGCTCACCCCTGAACAGGTGCTGGCGTTGGCGCGACTGGACCCGGAGGCGGAATAGCGGCGCCGCGTTGCGAAGAACGGTACGGCGTACCGCCGCGGCTCTGGCCGCGCGCTGCCGCGAGTCGTGCCGGACAGTCCTACCCCGCGGCCAGCAGCACCGAGCCCGCGAGCGCCAGACCCGCGCCCGCCGCCTGCACCATGCGCAGCCGCTCCTTGAGCACGCACCGGGCGGCGAACGCCGTGACCACCGGGTACAGCGAGGCGAGCACGGCGGCGACGGCCACCGAGCCGTGCCGTGCCGCCAGCGCGTACGAACCGTTGGCGGCCACGTCGGCGAGCCCTACGAAGGCCAGCGCGGGCAGGCTGCGCCACACCGACCGCCCGCCGCCCTCCGGCAGCGCCCGGGCGCCCCGGTGCGCCGACACCACCAGCGCCGTGCCGCCGACCACGACGTTGCACAGCCGTTGGACGAACAGCGCGAGGAACAGACCGGTCACGTTCACCGAAGCCGCCGCTATCAGCGCCATCACCGCGCCGAACCCCAGCGCGCCCACCAAGGTCAGCACGATCGCCTGCCGCCGCACCGGCGCACCGCGCAGCTCCGGCCCACCGGCGAGCACCACTCCGGCGACGGCCACCACGATGCCCGCGCACCGCAGCCACCCCGGCCGCTCGCCCAGCGCCAGCCCAACACCCACCGGCACCACCACGCCGATCGTGGCCAGCGGTGAGACCACGCCCATCGGGCCGAGCGCCAGCGCCCGGTAGAAGCACAGCATCGCCGCCGGGCCGGCCACCCCCGCGGCCACCGCGAACCACAGCCGCGGCCCGGCCTCGGTCCATCCCCCGGTACCGGCCACGATGCCGCCCAGCACCAGGGCGGCGGCGGTCTGCGAGACCACGACCACGGTCAGGGCGGGGAACCGGCGGGTCAGCAGCCCGCCGCCGAAGTCGGCGAGCCCCCAGAGCAGACTGGTGGCCAGCGCGAAAACCGCTGTCACGGCATTACCTCGCAGTACAGTGGGGTGGACATCGCAGTGCAGTCCACCGTAGTGCAACTGACTGCATTGCGTCATCCAAAATATTCGACGGCGTGGGTGCTGCGTGCTGCTCGCGCCGTGCGATCGGAAGGCCAGCCAAGGGGGCGGTGGATCGGTGCCGGATCTCGAACATGTCGCGCAGGCGCTGGCGCGCAACCTCAAACACCTGCGCCAGGAGCGCGGCTACTCCCTGGACGCCCTCGCGGCCCGCTCGGGAGTCAGCCGTGGCATGATCATCCAGATCGAGCAGGCCCGCACCAACCCGAGCATCGGCACCGTGGTGCGCCTCGGCGACGCCCTCGGGGTGAGCATCGCCGGACTGGTCGACCAGGCGGAGGGGCCCACCGTGCGAATGGTCCCGTCCGACCAGGCGGTCAGGCTCTGGGAGACCCCGGCGGGCAGCCACGGCACGCTGCTGGTGGGCACCGAGGCGCCCGGGCCGCTGGAGCTGTGGACCTGGCGGCTGATGCCCGGCGAGGGCCATGACTCGGATCCGCATCCGGTCGGCACCGCCGAGTTGATCCGGGTGGAGACGGGTGAGCTGACGCTCATGGTGGACGGTGCGGAGTTCCACGTACCCGCCGGGACGACCGCCAGCTTCGAGGCGGGGGCGTCGCACGGCTACCACAACAGCGGCTCGGTACCGGTGGAGATGACACTGGCGATCTCCGTACCACCGCCGCGCTGAGGCCAGTTGGCGCGCTCAGCCGGTGCGCCGTCATCTCGGCGTCCGCAAGGCGTCGTTCGCGTCGATGGACGCGGCGGCGGGGGCTGAGCGGCCTCGGGGATGCCTAGCGGCGTGCAGTACGGCGGCGCGGCAAGCCGCTGGTGCCCGGCAAGGTGCTGGCCGTACTGCCGGACGCGGTGGCGCTCGAAGGGCTCGGTCGGTCCGTGAGCTGAGCAGGCGGCTCAGCCGTTGGGGCGCGAGAGGTCGAAGGAGAGCGCGGTGGAGTGCTCGGCGAAACCGAAGTCCCGGTACATGCCCTCGGCGTCCGGGGTGGCGTGCAGGTCGACCCGGGTCACCCCGCGCTCCGCGAACCAGCCGAGCAGTGCCTCGGTGGTCGCCCGGGCGTAGCCCCGGCGGCGGTGGGCCGGGTCCGTGCACACATTGAAGACGAACCCGAACCGGCCGGTCGGATGCCCGGGAGCGGGCAGCCGCTGCTCGATCGTGCCCACCGCACAGGCCGCCAGCCCGCCGTGCGGCGCGTCCACCACGAACGCACCCAGCGTGCTGTCGGGATCGGCCAGTCGCCGTCGTATGAGCGCGCGCGCCGTCTCCTCCCAACCGCCTGGTTCGTCGTGCCCGTTCATCGACCGGAACATCTCACGGCGCAGCCGCACCAGTTCGGCGGCGTCCTCGGGACCGGCGGCTCGTACGGTGATCACGCCAGGACGCTAGCGCAACCGGCCCGGCTTCGTTGAGCCGTCGATGGAATTCGATCGTCCGCTTGCGGTCGGGGAAGTTCCGCGCCCACCTCAGCGCAGCCGGGGCAACTCGATCGCCGGGCAGCGGTCCATGACCATCTCCAGGCCCGCCTCGCGTACCCGGTGGTACGCCTCCTCGTCCACCACGCCGAGCTGGAACCACACCGCCTTGGCCCCGATCGCCACCGCCTCGTCCGCCACCGGCCCGGCGAGCGTGGAGTTGACGAAGACGTCGACGACGTCAACGGGGAACGGGATCTCGGACAGCGAGGCGTACCCCTTCTCCCCGTGCACCGTCTCGGCCCTCGGATGCACGGGCACGATCCGCTTGCCGTACCGCTGCAACGCCTCCGCGACGCCGTACGCGGCCCGCCGCTCGTTGCTGGACAGGCCCACCACGGCCCAGGTGTCACCAAGTCCGGTGAGGATCTTGCGGATCGATGCCGGGTCGCCGTACACGCCTGCCTCCTGCGGGTCGCGATTGCATATGGCTGTCGTAACGAGCACGGTGGCCTGGGGATTCCCGGGGACCCGGACGCGTTCCCTGGTCCACGTTGGCCAGACTGTGCGCTGTGACAAGAGAACAGATAACGCGGCTGATCGGCGGCGCGTTCGGGCTGGTCTTCGTCGAGGTGGACGCCGGTGCGCTGCCGTCGCCCGCGAGCGTCGCCCTGCGGGTCCTCGCCGTCGCCGCGTTCCTCGGCCTGGCGGTGGCGCTGCGGCGCGCCCGGCCCGCCGGGTCGAGCGGTGCGGGGCGCTTCGGGCGGGAGTACTGGCTCGTGGTCGCCCTGGAGGTGGTGGCCGGGGTGGCCGGGATCGTGGTCATCAAGGCGGCGCTGCACGCACCGCAGGCCACCGTCGCCTGGATCTCCTTCGTCGTCGGTCTGCACTTCCTCGGGCTCGCCGTCGTCTGGCGGCGGCCCCGACTGCACTGGCTCGCCGCAGGGTTGACCGCCTGCGGCGCCGCCGGTCTGGCGCTGGCCGGATGCGGCTGCCCGGCAGCGGCCATCGCCGCGACCGCGGGGGTCGTCCCGGGGCGCTGCTGCTCGGCTCGGTGTGGTGGGGTGTCAAGTCGACGGCCTCGTAAGGTTTGACGCGTGAGGCATGACGAACTGCTGGACGCGCTGACGCGGTTGAAGACCGCGCCGGTGGGTGGGCGGCGGGCACCGCACAAGCCGCTGTTGCTGCTGTGGCTGTTCGGGCGGTATGTGGCGACCGGTAGTTCGGCGGTCGCGTACGCCGACGCGGAGGAGCCGGTCAGTCGGCTGATCAACGACTTCGGGCCGTCCGTCGTCAGCGCCTCGGCCCAACGGCAGCGCGCCGCGATGCCGTTCGTGCACCTCGAACGCACACTGTGGCAACTGCTCGACGACAGCGAGCGCCCGATCGGCCCCGAGGTGCGCGAGAGCGGCAACCTGCTGCGCTCGCGTGGCGCCATCGGCCGACTCCGGCCGGAAGTGGAGTTGTTGCTCGCGGATCCGGGGACACTGGCGGCCGCCGTGCGGGTGCTGCTCGACCGGCACTTCACGCCCGCGCTCGAACCGCTGATCTGCGGCGGCGCCGGGCTGGACCTCACCAGCCTTGAGGACGCCGCCCGTTCGCTGCCGCCGCGCGTACCGCGGGCGCGGACCCGGCGCTCCGGGTTCGCCGAAGAGGCCCTGCGCGCCTATGCGTTCGCCTGCGCGATGTGCGGTTACGACGGCGCGCTCGGCCGCAACCCCGTCGGCCTCGAGGCGGCGCACGTGCGGTGGCACAGCCAGCACGGCCCCGACGAGCTGCGCAACGCGCTCGCGCTGTGCGCCTTGCACCATGCGCTGCTCGACCTCGGAGTGCTCGGGCTGACCGTGGACATGCGGATACGGGTCTCCGGGCTGTACGTGGCACGCAACGAGGCGGGCCGCGCGGTGGACGCGCTGGCGGGACGGCGGCTGGCCGCGCCACGGCCGGGGAACCCGTCCGTCGACCCGGCCTTCGTAGCGTGGCACGACCAGCAGGTCTTCAAGCACCCCGCCGCCGCATAGCGGACGCCCCGCCTCCTGCCGCCCGCGCCGCCGCCCCGAGTGCGTTCCACACCCGCCTTGGGTTGCTCGCGGCACGCCGGGCCCGGCGCCAACGAGGTGCGGGCGGCCTTGCGGACACCGCTGCTGGCACTGGCCTGCGTACCGCTCGCGTTCGGCCTGCTGCTCCTCAGCCTCGCCGTCAGCGGAACCGTCTGACCGGCTGCCGTGAGCCGTCCGGCCAGCGCATAGGCTGGACGGATGCAGGAGCAGTACCGGACGGTCGCCCGCGCGGGCGTGCACGAGACCGAGGTCAACAAGTCCCGCTTCATCTGCTCGCTCGCGCCCACCGCGACCGAGCAGGAGGCCCAGGACTTCATCCGTCGGATCCGCGCCGAGCACCCGTCCGCCACCCACAACTGCTTCGCGTACGTCATCGGCGCCGACGCCGCGCTGCAGAAGGCGAGCGACGACGGCGAGCCCGGCGGCACCGCGGGCGTGCCGATGCTGCAGATGCTCCTGCGGCGCGACGTGCGTTATGCCGTGGCCGTGGTCACCCGCTACTTCGGCGGGGTCAAGCTGGGCGCGGGCGGACTGATCCGGGCGTACGGCGGAGTGGTCGGCGAGGCGCTGGACGCCCTGGGCACGGTGACCCGCCACCGGTACCGGCTCGCCACCATCACCGTCGACCACCAGCGGGCCGGAAAGCTGGAGAACGACCTGCGGGCCACCGGCCGCGCGGTGCGCGAGGTGCGGTACGGGGCGGCGGTGACCATCGAGGTCGGACTACCGGAGGCCGACCTGGACGCCTTCCGCGGCTGGCTGGCCGACGCCAGCGCGGGCAGCGCGGCGCTGGAACTGGGCGCGGAGACGTACGGCACGCTCTGAACGGGGACGGCGGCCGATGCGACCCGGGCGCGGCGGGAGCCGCACGCCGCGCGGTACGGCTGACGGGAAGGCCCGATCGCCCGCGGTGAACGGCGCCTTCTCATCGCCGAGTTGGCGCTCCGTCCGGCCGGGGGAGCGTCTGGGGGCGGCCGTTCGCTCGTTGCGCTTTCCGCACCGCGTCGCGGGTGGGCGGGTCTGCTCCGGTGCGGCCGCAGGTGAGTGAGGCGACCAGGGCGGCCTCGTCGAGCAGGGCGGTGAGCTCGGTGGCGCCGAGTGCGGCGAGCAGCCGTGGCGCCTCGCCCCCGAGCGCGCCGATGCGGTGCAGTCCGGCCAACAGCCCGGCGGTGAAGGCGTCGCCAGCGCCGACGGTGTCGACCAGTTCGGCGGGCACCGCGGGGCGGTGGATCTCGGTACCGTCCGGCCCGATGGCAAGGCACCCGTCTGCACCGAGGGTGACGACCACCACCGCGGGTCCCAACTGCCGCCAGCCGCGGGCGACCGCGGCCGGTGGGGTGCCCGGTGCCAGCAGTTCCAGATCCTCCGCCGAGACCTTGACGATGTCGGCCAGCCGCAGTTGGCGTTCCACCCTGCGCAGCGCCGCCGCGGGATCGGTGTCGAAGGCGGGGCGGATGTTGGGGTCGATGCTGACGGTGACCCGCCGGTCGCGGCGCACCCGGCGCAGCCATTCGGTCAGTACGCTCGCCGCCGGTTCGAGGGCCAGGGCGAGCGATCCGGTGTGCACGGCCACCACCTGCGAGGGGACCGGGTCCGGGAGCTCCTCGATGTGCCACTGCCAGTCCGCGGTGTCCTGGTGCCAGAAGTCATAGCTGGCCACCCCGTCCGCGTCGGTGGAGACGGCGGCGAGCGTGGTGGGTTCCGCTGCCGCGACGGCGTGATCGAGGCCCACGCCGTTGTCCGTCAGATGGTCGCGCAGCAGTCTGCCGAAGGTGTCGCCCGACAGCCGGGCCAGCAGCTGGGTCGGCACACCGAGCCGGGCTAGCCCCACCGCCACATTGGCCGGGCTGCCGCCGGGATGGGCGCGGAAGAGCGCTCCCGCGCCGCCTGGCTGCGCGATGTGAGCCGGTTGTGCGACGAGGTCGACGAGCGCCTCGCCGCAGACCGCGATCGCACCGTGCCTGTCGCGCTCATTCACCGGGCATCACCACGGCCTTGACCACCGAGGCGTCGGTACGGGAGGCGAGCAGCGCCTGTTCCGTTCGGTCCAGTGGGAAGCGGCGGTTCGCCAGCGCGTCGAGTTCCACCCGCCCGGCGGCGGCCAGTGCCACCGCCTGGGGATAGGTGTTGGCGTAGCGGAAGGTGCCGGTCAAGGTGATCTCCCGGTTCTGGATCAGCTGGACCGGCAGCCGGGCGTCGCTGTGCGGTCCCATGCCGACCAGGACGGCGGTCCCGGCCGGGCGCAGTGCCGCGATTCCGGCGGCCACCGCGGCGGGTGCGCCGGAGCACTCCAGCAGCACATCGGCGCCGAGCCCGGGGTCGAGTGGGCGCTCCCCGGTGTCGAGCGCGGTTCCCGCGCCGAGTTCCTCGGCCGCCCGCAGCCGGTCCGGGTTGATGTCGGTGATCACCACCTCGGCGGCACCGGCGATCCGGGCCGCCTGCGCGGCGAGCAGCCCGACCGGCCCGGCACCGGTCACCAGCACCCGGTCGCCCGGCCGGACATCGGCCTTGCGCGTGGCCCACAGCCCGACCGACAGCGGTTCGAGCAACGCTCCGGCCTCGTCGGAGACCTGGTCGGGCAGCGGGTGGGCGAAGTCCTCGTCGATGGTGACGTAGCGGGCGAAGGCGCCGTCGACGGGTGGGGTGGCGAAGAACGCCACGTCGGCGCAGAGGTTGTAGCGCCCGCCGCGGCATTCGGCACACCGCCCGCAGGGTACTCCGGGCTCCAACGCGACCCGCGTTCCCGGCAGATGGCGTCCGGCCCGCTCGCCGCTGCCGACGACCACACCCATCGCCTCATGGCCGAGGACGAGCGGTTCGCTGACCACGAAGTCGCCGATGCGGCCGTGCTCGTAGTAGTGGATGTCCGAGCCGCACACTCCGACCGCCCGTACTTCGACCAGTACCTCGTTGGGCCCGGGAACGGGCAGGGGGCGGTCCTCCACCCGAAGGTCGTGCGGACCGTGCAGCACCGCCGCGCGGTTGTCCATGTGTCCTGCCGTCCTTTCTCGGAGGTGTCGGGGCCTTCAGGAGTGCAGCCGTTCGCCACTGTCGGGGTGGAAGAGGTGTACTTCGCCGTGGTCGCGCACTCCGATGCGCACGGTCTGCCCGATCGCGGGCGGATCGCGCGGGTCGACACGTACCACGACGCGCTGCTCCTCGTCGGCGAGTCGGGCCCTGCCGTGCACATAGGCGTCGGCGCCCAGCTCCTCGACGAGTTCGACGGCGAGCTTGAAGCCGTCCTCGTCGGCCCCGACCAGGCACAGCGCCTCCGGCCGTACCCCGACGGTCACGGTGGCGAGCCCAGCGGCGGCATCGCGCCGTACGGGCACGACGAGATCGCCGAGGCGCGCGCCGTGTTCGTCGACCGGCACGGTGTACAGGTTCATCGCGGGCGAGCCGATGAATCCGGCGACGAACACATTGGTCGGCCGCTCGTAGAGCGTGCGCGGCGTGTCGCACTGCTGCAGCACCGCGTCCTTGAGCACCGCGACCCGGTGGCCCATGGTCATCGCCTCGACCTGGTCATGGGTGACGTAGACGGTGGTGGTGCCCAGCCGCGACTGCAGGGCGGCGATGTTGGCGCGGGTCTCCACCCGCAGCTTGGCGTCGAGGTTGGACAGCGGCTCGTCCATCAGGAACACCGACGGCTCGCGGACGATGGCCCGCCCCATGGCGACCCGCTGCCGCTGTCCTCCGGAGAGCGCCTTGGGCTTGCGGTCCAGGTACTTCTCCAGATCCAGCAGGCGGGCCGCCTCGGTGACCCGCTCGGCGATGGTCTCCTTGGGCATGCCGCGCAGCTTCAGCGCGAAGCCCATGTTCTGCGCCACGGTCATGTGCGGGTACAGCGCGTAGGACTGGAAGACCATGGCGATGTCCCGATCCCTGGGCGGCACATGCGTCACATCGCGGCCGCCGATGGTGATGTGGCCGGAGGTGACCTCCTCCAGACCGGCCAGCATACGCAGGGCGGTGGTCTTGCCCGACCCCGAGGGGCCGACCAGCACCAGGAACTCGCCGTCGGCGACGGTCAGTTCCAGGCTGTCCACCGCCACCACCGGCGGGGTACCGGGGTAGGCGCGGGACGCTTCGGCATAGCGGACCTCAGCCATCTTTCCTCGTCTCCTTGCGTTGTGGTCGCGTCAGCCCGTGGTGTGGGTGGCGTGCCGGGTTGCTCACTTGACCGCTCCCATCGACAGGCCGCGGACCAACTGCTTCTGGGCGATCCAGCCGGCCAGCAGCACCGGCAGGCAGGCGAGCGTGGCGGCCGCGGCGAGCTTCGCCCAGTACAGGCCCTCGCTCGTCATGAAGCCGACGAGGAAGACGGGCATCGTCGCGGCCCGTACCGAGGTGAGGTTGAGGGCGAAGAAGAACTCGTTCCAGGAGAAGATCACGCAGATCAGGGCGGTCGCCGCGATGCCCGGGGCGACCATGGGGAGCATGACCCTGGTGATCTCCTGACGGAGCGTCACCCCGTCGACGCGGGCCGCCTCCAGTACCTCGACGGGGACCTCCAGGAAGAACGAGCGGAGCATCCACACCGCGATCGGCAGGTTCATCGCCGTGTAGAGCACGATCAGGGTGCCGATGTTGTCCAGGGCGCCGATGTCCCGTACGGCGAGGTAGATCGGCACGATGGCGGCGACCACCGGCAGCATCTTGGTGGAGATGAAGAAGAAGAGGGCGTCGCGCCATTTGCGGACCGAGCGGATCGACAGCGCGTAGCCGGCCGGGATGCCGAGCACCAGCACCAGCAGGGTGGACAGCACCGTCGCCAGCGCCGAGTTGGCCAGATAGGGGCCGATTCCGCTGTGGAACACCGCGCGGAACTGGGCCAGGGTGGGCGAGAAGACCAGGTGCGGGGTGGTGGTGTAGGCGTCGGCCTCCTGCTTGAACGCGGTGAGCACCATCCACAGCACCGGGAAGAAGAAGACCAGCGCCGCGAGCCAGGCGCCCGCAGTCCATGACGCCCGGCCGAGGATCCGGCGCAGCGGACGGGAGGCGGGGCCGGGCGCGGCGGGCGCCGCGGGAGTGACCGGGGTGGCGGGGGTAGCGGTGGCCATCATGCCCTCCGTTCGGTGGTGGCGAAGACGGTGAAGAGCATGCGCAGCGCGACCGAGGCGACGAGGATCGTGCCCGCGACGGTGACCACGCCGAGGGCGGAGGCCTGCCCGACGTCGAAGCCGAGGAAGGCGCGCTGGTAGAGGTAGTACGGCAGGTTGGTGGTGGCGGTGCCGGGACCGCCCTGGGTCATCATGTAGATCACGTCGAAGGTGTTGACCAGGTAGATCGCGCCGAGCAGCACACCGAGTTCGATGTACGGCCGCAGATGCGGCACCGTGATGGCCCGGAAGGTGGTCCATGCCCCGGCGCCGTCGACCTTGGCGGCCTCAAGGACCTCGTTCGACTGGCTCTGCAGCCCGGCCAGGACGATCAGCATCATGAACGGCGTCCACTGCCACACCAGTACGGTGACGATCGAGGCCATCGGGTGCTGGTTGACGAAGTCGACCGGCGCGGCGCCGCACAGCCGCAACAGGTAGTTGACGATGCCGTAGACCGGGTCGAGCATCGTGGTCTTCCACAGCAGTCCGGCGACGGTCGGCATGATGAGGAACGGGGCGATCAGCAACGTACGGACCACACCCCGGCCGGGGAACCTGCGGTCCAGCAGCACCGCGAGGCCGATCCCCAGCACCATCGAGATCGCCACGGCGAGCGCGGTCATCCCGATCTCGGTGAGCAGCGCGTCACGGAAGGCGCTGTCGGTGAAGACATTGGCGTAGTTCTCCAGGCCCACCCAGTGCTGGGAGTGTGGCCGGACCAGGTTCCAGGACTGGAACGAGAAGATCACCGTGAAGACGAACGGGATCTGGGTGACGATGATCATGAAGATCAGCGCCGGTGTCAGCGGCAGCCGCCGCTGCCAGGCCTCGCGGCGCGGTGAGGCCGCTTGCCGCGCCGCGGGCATCGCCGGGCCGCTGACGGGCGGGGCGAGGGTCGCCATGACGCCTCCCATCTGGTGGTTGTCGGGGTGGGGCGGGTCAGGGGTGCTGGTAGGAGCGCCCGACGGTCCGCGCGTACTGCTGGGACTGCGCCAGCGCGTCGTGCACCGACTTCTGTCTGGCGATGGCGGCGGTGATCTGCTGGCTCACCCGGGTGCCGAGGTCCTCGAACTCGGGGATGCCCAGGAACTGGACGCCGGTGTCGGGCACCGGGTCAACCGTGGGATGGACGGGGTCGGCGCTGCTGATCGCCTGCACGGTGGGTCCGGCGAAGGCGGCAGCGGCCTTCTGGTACTGCGGGATCTGGTACGTCGAGGCGCGGCTGCCCGGCGGCACGCGCGACCAGCCCAACTTCTCGCCGACCAGCTTGATGTAGGACTTCGAGGTGGCCCAGGACACGAACTGCCATGCGGCGTCCTTGTGTCCGCTGGTCTTGGGGATGCCCAGCGACCAGGAGTACAGCCAGCCGGAGGAGTTGGTCTTCTCCACCGGCGCGGGTGCATAGCCGATCTTGCCGACCACCTTGCTGCTGGCGGGGTCCTCCAGCGATCCGGCGGCAACGGTCGCGTCGTACCACATAGCGGCGTTGCCCTGCGCCATGTCCGTGCCGCATTCGGTGAACCCCGCGCTGGACGCGGCCGGTTCGCCGGCGCGGTGCAGCAGGCCGGTGTAGAAAGAGACGGCCTTCTCCACCGCCGGTGACGTGAGTTGGGCGTTCCACCGCTGATCGAACCAGCGGCCACCGAAGGTGTTGACCACGGTGTCCAGCGGCGCGAGGTTCTCACCCCAGCCGGGGTCGCCGCGCAGGCAGATCCCGGCGATGTGGTGGGCCGGATCGTTCAACTTGTCCGCCAGCGGCGCGACTTGGTCCCAGGTGGGGTGGGCGGGCATCGTCAGATGGTGGGCGGCGAACAGGTCCTTGCGGTACATCAGGAACGACGACTCGCCGTAGAACGGCACCGAGTACATGTCGCCGCGGTAGGAGAGCGACTGGCGGATGGGGCCGATGAAGTCACCCGGGTCGTACCCCGGTGTGCGGTCGGCGTACGGCTGCAGGTCGACCAGCCAGCTGTCCTTCGCCCACATCGGCGTCTCGTAGTTGCTGATCATGACCACGTCGAACTCATGGCTGCCGGTGGCGACGGACTCGGTGATCTTCTGCCTGGCCTCGTTCTCCGGCAGCGTCACGTACTTGATGTGGACGCCGGGATGCTGGTGCTCGAAGTACGGGGTGAGTTGCTCGACGTCCGCCATCTGCGGATTGGCGACGATCGCCACGGTCAGGGTGGTGCCCGGTGCGGAACCGCCGACAGCGCCGGCACCGGCGCACCCCGCGGTCAGCAGTAGTCCGGCGACCGACGCGGTGGCCGCCAGCCTGCGTCGGGACGTCCGGGGCTGCCGGGAACCTCTGGTGTGTCGGCCGCGTCGCCGAGCCTGGCGGATTCGCATCGTTCGTCTCTCCTCGCTGCCGCTGACACGGGACCGCGTCGGGACGGATGTGGTCGGTCCGGGGGTGCTTCGGGGGATTCGGGTGCCGGGGGATTCGGGGGTGATCCGGGGGTGATCCAGCAGGGGGCGCAACCGGTTGCGCGTTGATTGGGGAAGACCATAGGAGTGCGCAACCGGTTGCGCAACCGGTTGCGGGATAGAATTTCGCACTACAGCCGCCAGTGCACGCAGCCGGATGATCCATATCCGGCGGGGAGGGGTGATCGGTGCCGACCATGTATGAGGTGGCGCGCCGCGCCGGGGTATCCGTCACCACGGTCTCGCACGTCATCAACCGCACACGTCCAGTGAGCGACGCGGCACGCCGTGCGGTGGAGGCCGCCATTGAAGAGACCGGTTACGTGCCCAATGTGGTCGCCCGGTCGCTGGCGACCGCCACGACCCGCACCATCGGGCTGGCCGTCTCCGCACTCACCAATCCCTACCTCGGCGAGCTCGCCCATGCCATCGAGTCGACCGCGGTGGCCGCGGGATACACCGTGCTGCTCGCGGACACCCATGACGACCCCGACCAGGAGGCCCGGGTACTGCGCGCCCTCCACCACCGGCGGGTCGACGGCATCCTGCTCGCCACCTCGATGCCCCAGGCCGAACTGCGGCGCTGCCTGGGGGAGTTGCCGGGGCCGACCTGCCCCGTGGTGCTGATCGACCGCTTCCTCCCGGACGGTTTCGACCAGGTCGGCGTCGAGAACGAGGAGGCGACCGCCGCCTTGATCGCCCACCTCGCCGAGCGCGGACACCGCCGCATCGGCATGGTCCACGGGCGACAAGGCCTCACCACGACCACCGAACGGCTCGCGGGCTACCGTCGCGGGCTGGCTGAGCAGGGCATCGACCATGATCCGCGGCTGGAGGCCGACGGCGCATCGGACGTCGTCTCGGCGCGTGACGCCGTCATCCGGCTACTGGAGCTGGAGGAGCCGCCCACCGCAGTGGTCAGCGCCAACAACCACATGACCGTGGGCGTGCTGCGAGGGCTGCGCGATCGCGGGGTCCGGGTGCCCGATGACATCGCCGTCGTCGCGTTCGACGACGTCGAATGGGGCGACCTGCTGCCCTCACCGCTGACCGCGATCGCCCAGCCGTGGCAGGAGATGGGCCGCCAGGCCACCCTTACGCTGCTCGACCGGATGACCGGCGACACGGCGCCCCCGCGTGCCATCCGTCTGGCGCCCACCCTGGTGCACCGCCGCTCCTGCGGCTGCGCGCCGGACGGGGCCGAACAGCGCCCTTAGCCGCCGGTCGCCGCCCACCGCGGCCCACGCGGTGTCTCCGCGAGCGTGCTGGCCCTCTGTTGATCACTGTGCGGGAGGATCGGGCTATGCGTTGCACCGGGCCAGGGCGGGCAGAAAGCCCGGCGGCGGTTCGGCTTACCGGCGCGCATGCCCGACGTGGCGGTGGGTACGACCCTTCCCGTACATGGGCGTTGTGGAAGCGGCCGAAGAGTGAGGGGCGTCGGAAGTGATTCGAAAGCTGCAGGCGGTCGCGTTGGACTGCGCCGATCCGATACGTCTCGCGGAGTTCTACGCGGATCTGCTCGGCGGCCGGGTGGTCGCGGACCCGGAAGAACCCGACTGGGTTGAGGTGCACGGGTTCGAGGGGGCGCCGCTGGCCTGCCAGCGGGTGGACGGTTACCAACCGCCCGAGTGGCCCGGCCAACAGCGCCCGCAGCAGCTCCACTTGGACTTCGACGTGGACGACCTCGACGGGGAGGAGAAGCGGGCGCTCGCCCTCGGTGCGACCGTGCTGGAGCGGACGGACCAGCTCCGCGCGGAGGCCAACTGGCGGGTCTACGCGGACCCGGCTGGCCATCCGTTCTGCCTCTGCCTCCACTGAGCCCACGGGCCTGACGCAGCCGCTGACACGGCGCCACGGCAGCCGCTGGACGTCGCGGCTTCGACCCCGCGGTCGATCAGCCCGGCGCAGACCGCCACTCGGTGCATCCGGTTGGTCGGACGATCACTGGACCGTTCGCCCAGCGGTACCTCGCGCTTCTCCCGGATGCCCCGCCGCGTCCCACCCCATCGTGTCTGCCGAGATCTCGCACCTGTGGCCGAGCTCCACGCAAGACTGAGGTCCGTGAGGGACCAGGTACGGACAGGCGCTAGCGTGGTCGGTGCTGACAGCGAGGACCGTGCCGGTTCGGTACCGGGTCCAGGGGTGGAGTGAAGGGGAGTAAGGGGAGACATGCGGGTCGGAGCGGCGTTTTGAGGATTCTGCACACATCCGACTGGCATCTGGGGCGGTCGTTCCACCGGGTCAACCTTCTGTCCGCCCAGGAGGCCTTCGTCGACCACCTGGTGGAGACGGTGCGTGCCGAGCGGGTTGACGCGGTTCTGGTCGCGGGGGACGTGTACGACCGCGCGGTGCCGCCGCTGCCCGCCGTGGAACTCTTCGACTCCGCTCTGCACCGGCTCGGCGAGCTAGGTGTGCCGACCGTGATGATCTCCGGCAACCATGACTCGGCACGCCGCCTGGGCGTCGGGGCACGGCTGATGTCCCGCGCGGGCATCCATCTGCGCACCGCGCCGAAGGACTGCGGCACCCCCGTGCTGCTGAACGACGAGCACGGCGAGGTGGCGCTGTACGGGCTGCCGTACCTCGAACCGACCCTGGTACGCGCCGAGTTCGGCGCGACACGCGCCGACCACACCACCGTGCTCAGCGCCGCCATGGACCGGGTCCGCGCCGACCTGGCCGCCCGCCCGGCCGGTACCCGCTCGGTCGTCCTCGCCCATGCCTTCGTCGCGGGCGGGGTCGGCTGCCGCAGCGAACGCGACATCACCGCGGGTGGTGTCGCCGCGGTACCCGCCGAGGTGTTCGACGGCGTCGACTATGTGGCCCTCGGCCATCTGCACGGCGCGCAGACCATCACCGACCGGATCCGCTACTCCGGCTCCCCACTGGCCTACTCGTTCTCCGAGCACCAGCACCGCAAGACCATGTGGCTGGTCGACCTCGGCCCGGACGGCGGGATCGCCGCGGAACGGGTGGACTGCCCGGTGCCGCGCCGACTGGCCAGGATCAGGGGCACGCTGGAGGAACTGCTGTCCGACCCGGCGCTGGAGGCCGCCGAGGACGCCTGGGTGGAGGCCACACTGACCGACGCGCAGCGCCCGTACGATCCGATGGCCCGGCTGGCCCGGCGCTTCCCGCATGTGCTGGCGCTCGACTTCGACCCGCAGGGCGCCGCCGTGGATCCGCTGGCCTCCTACGCCAAGCGGTTGCGTGACCGTACCGACCAGCAGATCGCCGAGGACTTCGTGGCCCATGTGCGCGGCCGTGGGCCGGATCCGGCGGAGCGCGCGGTGCTGCGGGACGCGCTGGAGGCGGCGCGGGTGCGCGCCGCGGTGGGAGAGGCGGTCTGATGAGGCTGCACCGGCTGAAGGTGACCGCCTTCGGACCGTACCGCCGCACCGAGGAAATAGACTTCGACGAACTGTCCTCCGGCGGGATATTCCTGCTGCACGGCGCCACGGGTGCGGGCAAGACCTCGGTGCTCGACGCGGTGTGCTTCGCGCTGTACGGCGAGGTACCGGGCGTCCGGCCGCGCAACCGGCTGCGCAGCGACCACGCGGATCCCGACCAGTTGACCGAGGTGGTCCTCGAACTCACCGTCGGCGGGCGCCGTTTGGAGTTGACCCGCCGCCCTGAACAGGAGCGCCCCAAGCGGCGCGGCACCGGCACCACGGTGGACAAGCAGTTCAGCGCGCTGCGCGAACTGTCGTCCAGCACCGGCGAGTGGACCGCGCTCAGCCGCTCGCACCAGGAGATCGGCGAGGAGATCAAGCAGCTGCTCGGCATGAGCAGGGAGCAGTTCTGCCAGGTGGTGCTGCTGCCACAGGGCCAGTTCGCCACGTTCCTGCGGGCCGACGCCACCAAGCGCGGCGAACTGCTCGGCAGGCTGTTCGGCACCGACCGCTTCGTCAGCGCGGAGCGCTGGCTGTTCGAGCGGCGCGGCGCCGTCGAGGACCGGGTACGAGCCCAGGACCAGCGGCTGATCGCACTGGCGCACCGGATGCGGCAGGCCGCGGGCCCAGCCGTCGCGGAACAGCCGCCGCCGGATACTGCACCGGGCGAGCCGGAGTTGGCCGAACGGGTACTGGCCTGGGCCGCCTTCGCGCGTACCGCCGCCCGGGAGCACGCCGACGTCGCGGAGCTGGCCCTGACCGCGGCGGAGTCGGCGCTGAAGCAGGCCGAGGGAAGCCTGGAGGCGGTCCGCGAGACCGCCGACCTGCAGCAGCGGTACGCCGACGCGCAGGCCCGCTCCGCTGAACTCGCCGCCGAGCGCGGGCAGTACGAGGCGGCACGCGAGCGCTGGACGCGCGCCAGTGCCGCCGGGCAGGTCGCCCCCGCACTCGACGCACGCGACACCGCGCGGCGCGATCACCACGCGGCCGAGGCGGCCCGGCACCGCACCTGCGCCACGCTCCCCGACGCCCCCGGCAGCGCCGACGAACTCGCCGAGCGTGCGGGCCGACTGCGTGAGGACCTCGGTCGGCTCGACGTGGCCCGCCGCGCCGAGGAACGGATCAACGAGCTGATCGTGGCCCGCGACAAGCTCGACCGCGAGGCCGCCGCCGACGAGCAGGCCGAACGCGACACCGAGATATGGCTGGCCGACTGGGACCAGGTGCGCGCCGCCCACCAGCGCCGTATCGACACCGCGCACGAGGCCGCGCAGCTTGCGGTACGACTCGCCGGTCAACTGGACGCCGCGCGTACGGGCGTTGACGCCGCGCGCCGCCGTGACGAGCTGGTCGAGCGGGAACGGGCCGTCGACGAGCGGTTGTTGGGCGCCCGTGAGGCCGCGGTCGCCGCGCGGGAGCGGTGGCTGGAGTTGAAGGACCGGCGGCTGCGTGGCATAGCCGCGGAGCTGGCCGGGGAGTTGACCGACGGCGAACCGTGCCCGGTCTGCGGCTCGGCCGACCATCCCGCACCGGCGGAGCCCGGCACCGGTCATGTCGACCGGGCCATGGAGGAGCGGGCCCAGGCCGACTACCTGCGGGCCGACGAGTCCCGTGCCGCCGCCCAGCTCGAGCTGCACACCGTACGGGAGCGGCTGTCCGCCGTCCGCGAGGCCGTGCGGGACCAGCCGGTGGCCGAACTCGCCGCCCGGCTGGCCGAGTTGGAGTCGGCGCACGACGAGGCGGCTCGTGCGGCGGCTGACGCGCGTCCCGCCCGGGAGGCATGGGAACTGGCTGAGCGGGAGCATCAGCGACGTATCGACGCCCGGCAACGGGCCCGCGCCCGCGCCGCCGACCTGCTCGCCCGCCGTGAGACCCTGGACGCCGAACTCAGCGCGCTGCGCGACCAGTTGGCCGGGCTGCTGGACGGCCAGGGCGGCGTCGCCGAGCACGCCTCGCGCCTGGAGCGGCTCGCGGCGGCGTACACCGCGGCGGCGGACGCCGCGAAGGCCGCGGCCGGTACGGCCGAGCGCCTGGCGCAGGCGGAGGAACGGCTGGCGGACGCCGCGCGCCGCGCCGGATTCGACACCGTGGCGCAGGTCTGCGAGGCCCGCCTGGACGCGGAGGAACTGCGCGCACTGGGCAAGCGGGTCGAGGAGTACCAGGCGCGACAGGCCGCCGTCACCCGCGAACTGGCCGACCCCGAGGTACGGGCCGCGGCGGCGTCGCCGCCCGCCGATCCGCAGCGGGCCCGCGCGACCCTCGACGCCGCCGGTGAAAGACTGCGCGAGGCGTTCGCCGTACGGCAGGCGGCACGCTCCCGGTGCGCGGAACTCGACCGCCTGTCGGCAGCGGCGCAACGGCAGACGGCCGAACTCGCCCCGCTGCGCGAGGAGTACAACCGGCTCAGGCGGCTCGCGGAACTGGTGTCGGGCAGCTCGGCGGAGAACCAGTACCGGATGCGCCTGGAGTCATATGTCCTCGCGGCCCGGCTGGAGCAGGTCGCGGTCGCGGCGAGCCTAAGGCTGCGGCGGATGTCCTCCGGCCGTTACACCCTGGTGCACACCGACGCCAGGATCTCCGGGCGGGGCCGCTGGGGCCTGGGGCTACGGGTGGTGGACGCCTGGACCGGAACCGAGCGCGACACCACGACGCTGTCCGGCGGCGAGACCTTCTTCGCCTCGCTCGCCCTCGCGCTCGGGCTCGCCGATGTGGTGACCGAGGAGGCCGGGGGCGTACGGCTGGACACGCTGTTCATCGACGAGGGCTTCGGCAGCCTGGACGAGCAGACGCTGGACGAGGTCCTCGATGTGCTGGACGGCCTGCGGGAGCGCGACCGCGCGGTGGGCATCGTCAGCCATGTCGCCGATCTGCGGCAGCGCATCCCGGCCCAACTGGAGGTCGTCAAGGGCCGGTACGGCTCGGTGGTGCGGCAGCGCTCGGGCGCGGCGGCGGTCAGCGGGTGAGGCCGGGCGTGCCCGGCTCGCCCAACTCGTACGCCCACAGGCCCTCGCGGTCCTCGACCCGGTGGAATCCGGCGCGCTCCAGGACCCGTTGGGACGGCCGGTTGTCCGGCTCGGTCATGGCCAGCACGGTGTGCACGCCGGGCTGACGCAGCGTCCAGTCGGTGAGCAGCCGTAGCGCGTCGGTCGCCCAGCCCGACCCTCGGCCGGACACCGACAGGTCGTAGCCGACCTCCACCACGCCGTCCACCGGCGGTCCGTGGAACCCCATCCCGCCGACGGCCACCGCGTCCTCGGCGCGCAGGATCGCGAACAGCCCCCAGTGCGGCCGGTGTTGCCCGGCGGCGCTGGCCTTCGCCACCATCCTGGCCGCCACCACGGTGCCCTCGCCGGGAGCACCGTCGATCCAGCGCAGACCGTCGGGCGCGCCGTCGGCCACCAGCGCCGCCTCTTCGGGCGTGACCTCGTGCAACGCGACCCGTCCCTGGCGCAGCACCAGCCGCGGGCCTTCATGGGACACGTCCACCACCATCGGGCGACTCCTACGGGGAAAGGTGGTGGCGGCCGGGCCTGACGACCCGGCCGCCGCTGACCATGGACGCGATCAGAGCTGGGAGAGCTCGTCCACCAGGTCGTCCAGACCCAGCGAACCCTGGGAGAGGGCCGCCATGTGCCAGGACTTGGCGTCGAAGTCCGCCCCGTGCGCCCGGCGGGCCGCCTCGCGACCGGTCAACCAGGCGCGTTCGCCGAGCTTGTAGCCGATCGCCTGCCCCGGCATGCCCAGGTACCGTACGAGCTCGCTGTCCAGGAACTTCGCCGGCCGGCCGCTGTGCAGACCGAAGAACTCCCGGGCCAGCGCGGGCGTCCAGCGCTGGCCGTCACCGTTCGACCAGCCGATCCGCCGGGCCGAGTCCGCCGGGATCGGCAGCTCCAGGTGCATGCCGATGTCGATGATCACCCGCACCGCGCGCATCATCTGCGCGTCCAGATAGCCCAGTCGGCGGCCCGGGTCGGTGAGGAAGCCCAACTCGTCCATCAGGCGCTCGGCATACAGTGCCCAGCCCTCGACGTTGGCGCTCACCAGGCCCACCGATGCCTGGTAGCGGGACAGTTGGGGAGCCACGTGCACCCACTGGGCCAGTTGCAGATGGTGGCCGGGGACACCCTCGTGGTACCAGGTGCTGACCAGGTCGTAGACCGGGAAGCGCTCCCGGCCCAGGGTCGGCAGCCAGGTCCGGCCCGGACGCGAGAAGTCCAGCGCGGGGCTGGTGTAGTACGGTGCCGCGGCGCTGCCCGGCGGGGCGATCATCGCCTCCACCTTGCGGACCGGCTCGGCGAGGTCGAAGTGCGTGCCGTCGAGCGCGGCGATCGCTTCGTCCATCAGCCCCTGCAGCCACTCGCGCACCGCTTCGACGCCCTCGACGGCCTCGCCCGCCGTCTCCAGATGCGCCAGCGCCTCGCGGGGTGTGGAGCCGGGCAGCACCTTCTCCGCCTCGGCGCGCATCTCGTCGTGGATGCGGTGGAACTCCTGCCAGCCCCAGGCGTACGCCTCGTCCAGGTCGAGGTCGGCGCCGGTCCACTCGCGCACCCACAGCGCGTAGCGGTCGCGGCCCACGGGGTCCGGAGTGTCCCGTATGGCGGGCGCGTAGGTGTCACGCAGCCAGTCGCGCAGCTCGGCGACGGCGGCGGTGGCCTTGGCGGCGGACGCGTCGAGTTCGGTGCGCAGCGCCTGCGGGCCGGTGGCGACGAGGTCGGCGAACCAGCTGCGCTCGTCACCGGCCCACTCGGTCAACTGCTCGACAACGGTCTCCACTTGGCGCGGCCCACCGGGCAGGCCCTGCCGCAGGCCCTCTTCCAGAGAGGCGCGGTAACCGCTGAGCGCCTCGGGGACGTTGCGCAGCCGCCCGGCGACCGAGGTCCAGTCCGCCTCGGTCTCGGTGGGCATGAGCGTGAACCCCTCCCGCACCGCGTGCACGGGTGAGCTGAGGTTGCTGATCCACCGCAGCCGTTCCCCCGCGTCGTGCACGGCGAGCCCGGCGGTGAGCCGTTCGCGCAGCAGCCGGGCGCAGCGGCGCTCGGCCTCGTCCTGGCAGCCGCCCGCCGCCTCGGCGGCGTCCAGTTCGGCGAGGGTGCGCCGGGACAGGTCGGCAAGGGCGTCGAAGCCTGCCGGTGAGAAGTCGGGCAGCCGGTCGTCGCCTGGGTTCAGGCCGAGGTAGAGGCCGGTGAGCGGGTCGAGTTCGGCCAGGGCGTCTACGTAGGCGTCGGCGATCGCCCGCGGGAGCCGCCGGTCGGGTCGGCTCTTGGCAGCGTCAGATGTATCGGACATGCGGCCATCCTGGTACGGGAGCCGGTCCCGCGTCGATCACTTTGCGCTCGCGCTCAGCGGAACGGTGGCTCCGACGCCGCCGCGCGCCGTCCTCCGGCCGCGGTGGGCCAGGCCGGTCGCGCGGCGGCCTCCCGGCTGCCGCGGGTCACAACTCCGTTGCGCCCTACCGTGGTCGGGGCTGCTGGTGTATGAGGGGTGCGTCCTCGGCGTCGCGGTTGAAGGTGGCGGTGATGACCAGGGTGGCGTCCTCCACGAGGTAGTCCAGTGGCAGGCCGAGCCCGCGCATCGCCGCCACCATGGGGGTGTTCGCCGACTTGGTGACCGCGTACACCCCACCGCACCCCGTCTCCCGGGCGAGTGCGACCAGCCGCCGCAGGAGTTCGGCGCCGATGCCACGCCCCTGCCACTCGTCCTCCACCAGCAGCGCGACCTCGGTCTCGTCACCGTCCCAGAGCAGATGGCCGAGGGCGACCAGCCTGCCGGACGCCGTCTCGACGGCGAGGGTGCGGCCGTGGCGCGGGCTGAGCAGATGGCCCAGATAGCGGGTGGCGTCGCCGGTCGGGCCGTGGTAGCGGCGGCTGAGTGTGGTGGGCGAGCAGCGGTCGTGCATCGCCCGGGCGGCCGGGAGGTCGGCGGGACTCGCGCGTCGTACGGTGATCTCGTTGCCCTCGGGCAGGGTCAGCACATCGCGCCGGTGCGGGACCCGGGTGCCCAACTGGGCGTCCAGTTCGACCAGCGCCCGGGCTCGGGCGAACTCCGTCGGGGTGAACGGCAGATACGGCCGCTCGATGACGATCGTGCCGCCTGAGGGGTCCCGTAGCCGCAGCGTGAACTCCTCCAACGCACCGTCCGCGGGCGGCTGTGCGACGTCCCCGGCGGGCAGCGACCTTATCCGGCAGCGGCCCAGCAACTGGCGTAGCGCCAGCGGGAGTTCGGCGCTGTCCAGTGCGGTGCGAGTGGCCAGGGTCAGGACCCGGGTGGGGGTGTCCACCAGGTCGTGGGTGTCGGCCCGCTCCAGCCAGGTGTCCCGGCCGCCCGCCGTGGACACCGTACGGGCCAGCTCCTGCGACTGCACGGTGATCGGCGCGCGGACCAGGAACTCGTCGACGGTGCCGTCGGAGAGCGGATGGGTCTGCAGTGTGAGGATGTCCACGCCTTCGGCGGCGAGCGCACCGCACAGTGCGGCGAGGCTGCCCGGTGTGTCGCGCACCGTGGTGCGCAGCCGCCACAGGACGCGCTCACCGGTCACCGGGGCCGCACCGGCCGTCGCGGTGTCCGGCCCCGGCGGTCCTGGGGGTGAGTGGCCGTGGCGGCGTGACCACCATGTGTGGAACCCGGTGACGGCCAGCAGCAGTACGGCCGAGCCCGTGAGCAGTGCGGGACCGCCGGGACCGTGCGCCACCAGGTTCGCGGCGAGGTCGGCGGCGGCCACGGCGACGAAGACCGCGGCGAGTTCCACCGCCTCGCGTCGCCAGTGGCGGCGGCCGCGATGGGATACAGCTTGTGAATGTGACGACTGATGCATGGCACCCACCCTGTCGAACGCTTGTTGCGTGATCACGAACGCTTCGTGTCGGATGGGTAAAGGAGGGCTGATGTGGGGTTAGTTGCCCTCTTTGCTGCCATCCATCCGGTTTACTGAGGAGGCGTTGGCGGGGTCGGCCTCGCCTGCCCCGGCTCCGGTCATGGCGGCGCGGGTCAAACGACGCAGCGTCACTCCGCACCACCGCGCGTAGACGCGTTGCAGCGCACGCCCCAGCGGTCCTGCGGCGCGCAGGTACCAGCTCGCCGCACGGCTGAACGCGGTGACGCTCAGCCAGGCCGCCCCGTCGGCCGCCCGTTCGACTGTGAACGACTCCTCGCCGCACTCCGGGTGGCCCGCGAGCGTGCCGTAGGCGAAGCCGATCCGGTGCGGCTCGCGCACCGTCCACACCACCTCGCAGGGCGCGTGTATTCGCCAACGCCCGATGCCGAGACCCACCACGACCCGCACCCCTGGCGCGGCCCGCGTGGCGGTGGCGTCGATCCGCACCCCCATCGCCCGGTGCATGCGCCAGTCGAGCACCGCCGCACCGGCGGCGGCCAGCGCCGACGGACCGTCACCGATCCGGGTGCGGACGCGGAAGAAGTGGTACCCGGGCGGCGGCAGTTCACGGATCCGCCGTGTCGCCCCCACCTCGTCGTATGTGAACCCGCCCACCGCTCCACCCCCTTTGCCTTCGTGGTTCCCACACTAGACCGGGGTACCGACAATCGGGCTGGGGGTGGATGGTGGGCCGGGAAAGCGGTGGATCAGCGGCTGCCGTCCAGGATCACCCGGGCGACCAGCTGCGGGTCGTCGTTCATCGGCACATGGCCGCATCCCGGCAGCCGCACCAGCCGGGCGTGCGGAACCACCCGCTTGACCCGTGGGCCCTGGCGCCGCACCAGCACATGGTCGCGGGTGCCCCAGCCGATCGTCACCGGGATGTCCTCGGGGATCCCGCCCTCGAACAGCACGCCCTTGCGGCCCGCCGACAAGGTGGCCTCGAAACCGGGCGCCTCGCGCATGGCCCTGGTCTCCGCGACCACCGCCTCGGGTGACCGCCGTCCGGGGCGGTGGTAGATGCTGCCGGTCAGCGCCGCCCGTCCGGCGGCGCTGCGTGAGAGCAACTCGACCGTGGTGGGCGGCAGCAGGCGCGCGCCGCGCCGCATGGTGCTGAGCACCGTGAACGCGTAGAGGCGTTCGGGTTCGGTCCAGAACCCGGCGGGGGACAGCGCGGTCACGCTGCGCACCTGGCCGGCGCGTGCGAGGTGCAGGGCGATCAGGCCCCCCAGGGAGTTGCCGACGACATGCGGCCGGTCGACGCCCAGTTCGCTGAACATGGCGGCGAACACCTCGACCGCGCTCTCCAGCGAGTACGGGATGGACGGCGGCTGGGCGGGTGACTCGCCGAACCCGGGCAGGTCGACGGCGATGACCTCGCGATGGGCGGACAGCGCGTCGGCGACCGGGTCCCAGGCCTGGCGGTGGTGCCCGATGCCGTGCAGCAGGACGAGCGGTTCACCGGTGCCGTGCCGCTCGTACGCCGCTGTCACCGTCGGCCGCCCGGCCGGGGCGACATGGACGAAGGAGGTCGTAGCCGTGGTGATGGTCATGCGTCGCTCCGGTCCCTACTCAGTGGTAACCCTTGGGTAACACTGTCCGGTCGACAGGTGGTCACGGCAAGAGTCTTGCCAGTCACAAAAGTGTTGAGGCCAACCAGTCCTCCACTCCCCGGCGTTGGGCCGCGCCCGGCTGCCGCCGCGATCCCGACCCCTCCAGCTCTCGTGGCGCGCGTGGAGTGCCGTGGTGGCGGCGGTGCGCAGGGTCATTGTGGGCCGCGTGCGGCGCTTCCGCGCGGACGGCCGTGCCGAAGGGGGGAACGGCACGCGCTGTTCCACCGTCCGGAGCGGGCGGGGATCGTTCCGGAACGCCTTCGCCCGTTCGGGTTGCGGCGATTACAGGCCGCCCGCCACGCGTAGGACGGCGCCGGTGGTGTACGAGGCGTCCGGTGAAAGCAGCCACTGGACGGCTGCCGCGATCTCGTCGGGCTCGCCGGGTCGGCCCATCGGCACCCGCTCCGGGTTGCGCCAGGGCCGGTCGGGGTCACCCATCGCCGCGTGGATGTCGGTCACCGTCATGCCGGGTTGCACGGAGTTGACCCGCACCCCGTCCAGGGCCAGTTCCTTGGCGAGGCCGATGGTGAGCGTGTCGACCGCCGCCTTGCTCGCCGCGTAGTGCACGTACTCACCCGGGCTGCCCAGCGTCGCGCCGCCGGAGGAGATGTTGACGATGGCTCCACCGCCCCCGCCGTGCCGGGTGGACATCTCCGCCGCGGCGCGCCGGGCGCATATCATCGCGCCCAGCACATTGACGTCCACCACCCGGCGCATCACCTCGACCGGGGTGTCGGTGAACCGGCCCAACGGGCCGGTGATACCAGCGTTGTTGACCAGTCCGGTGATCGGCCCGAGGCGCTCCTTGACCGTGTCGAACAGCGCGTCCACCTGCTCCTCGACGCTGGTGTCGACCTGGACCACGACGCATTCGCCGCCGATGTCGCGAACGCGTTCGGCGACGTCCAGTGCGGCGTTGGCCGCGCGCTCGTATCCGATGCCGACATGGTGGCCCTGGCTGGCCAGACGCAGGACGACGGCCGCTCCGATCCCCCGGCTGCCGCCGGTGACCACCGTGACTGGACTCATCGCTCCCGCTTCCTGTCGCGCCTTTGTGCGGCGAACGTGTCCGCCGTTGATCCAGAACGCTAGCGCACCGGTGGATGGTAGTAATCCGCCCGAATTTTCCTGATAGGTGGGCGGGGATCGGGGTGTGCGAACTTGACGTGAACGCTGCGCGTAGTGCGACGCGTACAGCGGGTAGGGAAGCGAGGATTGGTCTTGACCAAGGGGAGTGCCGGTCCTATGGTCGCGGTGAGAGTACTGAAAGAACCCTTAATAAATAAGGGTGAGAAAAACCCCAGGGTGGCCAACATCCGGGGCGCGCAAGCCCGTAGCGCACATGCCGACACACGCCGGATGCGGAGGACAGGGTGGGGACCACGCAGCTAGAGGCGCCGCAAGAGCCGAAGTACTGGCACCTGAAGACCGTTCTGGGCGACGCGCTCGACTCCGAGTTCGCCGTCGGTGAAGTGCTGCCGAACGAGCGGGAGTTGGCGGCGCGCTTCGGGGTCGCCCGGGCCACCCTCCGCCAGGCCCTGGAGCAACTGGAGCTGGAGGGGCGGCTGCAGCGGCGCCGTGGCGTCGGCACCACCGTCGCCCCGCCGCGCATCGGTGTCTCCGTCGGCCCCGCACAGGGCAGTTGGCCCGGCGAGGGCAATGACGCCTGGCGGGCCATCGGTTGCGCGGAGGCCCCCGCTCCGGCCAACGTGGCGCGGCTGTTCGGGGAGTCGGCGCGGGATGACCGTGCGGTGCACACCATTCGGCGGGTGCGGATGACGCACGCTCAGCCGGTCGCCACCGAGTTGCTCTACATACCCCCGGCTTCCGTGCCGGGGCTGCCGGAACTGCTCAGCCCCGGGGCGCACGCCCAGGCCGTCCTGCGTGAGCTGCACCGGCTGGAGCTGGAGGGCGAGGACCGCGCCGTGGAGCTCGGCTCGGCCCGCGCGGAGGACGCCAAGCAGTTGGAGCGGCTGCCCGGCGCCCCGGTACTGCTCGTCACCACCCGCTACTTCGCCTCCGGTCGGGTCGCCGCGGCCTCCGTCGCGACGTACCGGGCCGACACCTGCCGACTGACCTTCGGTGACGCCGGAGCCATGCAGATCACCCACCACGGGCCCAACGGCAACTCGGAGCAGCGGCACGCTTCCTGATCGCCTGTCAGGCCGCCCCGCGTTCTTACCGGTATCGCGTCACCGGCGCGCCGAGGCGGCCTGGTCCACGGCGAACAACTGCTCCTCGACGTGGTCGAGTGCGAGCCGCAGCGCACCGGTGGCCACCGCCTCCTCGCCCAGTGCGGACAGCGCCACCTTCGGCGGGCGCAGGCAGTAACGCGCCAACTCCTCGCGCAGCGGCTCCAGTACGCCGTCGAGGCCGGCCGCCCAACCGCCCAGGACGACGAGTTCGGGGTCGAGCGCGAGGACCAGCGCCGCCACATCGTGCACCAGCCGCCGCAAGAAGCGGTCCACCGCCTCACGCGCCAGGGGGTCGCCCTCCCGGGCCAGTGCGAACACCCGGGTCACCGCGGGCTCGTCCAGCGGGTCCAGCGGCGTGCCCGTGGTGGACAGCAGCCGCTCCGGGCTCGCCTCCCGGCCCAGCAGGTGCAGGGCGCCGATCTCACCGGCCGCGCCGCCGAAACCGCGGTGCAGCCGTCCGCCGATGAGCGAACCGGCGCCCGGGCTGAGCCCGGCCATCACGAAGACGATGTCGTCGCTGCCCCGCGCCGCGCCCGTCCAGTGCTCGGCGACGGCGGCCGCGTTGGCGTCGTTCTCCACCAGTACCGGGCAGCGGAACGAGCGGCGCAACCGGTCGCCCAACGGCAGCCCGGTCCAACCGGGCATGGCCGTGCCCAGCCGGACGGTGCCGTCGGATTCCACGATGCCCGGACTGCCCACGCCCACCGCCCACAGCGTGCTGCGCGCCACCCCGGTGGCCCGCAGCAGTTCGGCGACCGCGCCGCGCACCCGCTCCAGCCGCTCCTCGGCGGGGACCAGCTCATCGAGATCATGCCCGAGCCAGTCCAGCATCCGGCCGCTGAGGTCCGCGAGCACCACCCGCACCTGGTGCACCCCGATCTCGATGCCCAGCAGATGCCCCGCCTCGGCATGGAACCGGAACCGGCGCGCCGGGCGCCCCTGCTTACGGGCGTCGGCGGGATCGGCGGGCGCCTCCACGACCAGGCCGGACTGCGTCAGACCCTCGATCACTCCCTCGACCGTCGGCCTGGACAGACCGGTGGCGTGAACGAGTTCGGTCAGGGTGCGGGATCGTTCACCGCGCAGTGTGTGGAGCACCACCGCTGAATTGATTCTGCGCAGCAGGGAGGGGTCCCCGCCGGTCAGCCGCCCCAACGTCCGCCTCCCTGACTGTACGCATGGCCCCACCACGAGCGCGCTCGCGCCCCGGTCCGCCCGGCTGGATGTCCGCCGGGCCGGAATCCTGGTGGTAGTACGCGTTTGCGGGATCGTACCCGGCTTGACTCAATGCGGCGAACAACACCAACTTGGTCCGTACCAGCACTGATCCGGCCTTGACCGGAACGTGTGCGCCGGAGGCTCGCGCGATCTTCAGCCTTCGGCCGCCGCGGCCCGCAGCCGTGCGAACTCCTCGGCCATCGTGTGCGGCGTCCAATGGGCGTTCAGACCGCTCGGGTTGGGCAGCGCCCATATCCGGGTGCCGCCGATGACGCGCTCCTGCGGGCCGATCCTCGCCGTACGCTCGCCGAAGGCGGTGCGGTACGCGGTGATGCCCGCCACGGCCAGCCAGCGCGGCTGGTAGCGCCGCACCTTGGCGACGAGCGCCCGGCCGCCCTCGCGCAGTTCCTCCTCGCTCAGCTCATCGGCCTTCGCCGTAGCGCGGGGCGCCACATTGGTGATGCCGAGGCCGTAGTCGAGCAGCTTGTGCTGCTCGGCGGGGGCGAGTTGGCGCGGGGTGAATCCGGAGGCGTGCAGCGCGGGCCAGAACCGGTTGCCGGGGCGGGCGAAGTGATGGCCGGTGTGCGCCGTCAGCAAACCGGGATTAATGCCGCAGAACAGTACGCGCAGGCCGTCCGCGACCACATCCGGCACGGTGCGGTCGCGGGCAGCCGCCAGCTCCTCGGGGGTCAGAGGATCGCTCCGGGGGTGTACGAGGCGGCCCGCGGGTACCGCTCGGTGACCTCCTCGACGCGCCGTACCACCGCGGCGACCTGATCGGCGGCGGCACCGGTGAACGACAGCCGGTCGGCCATCAGCGCCTCAAGTCCCGCCCGATCCAGCGGAATTCGCTCGTCGGCGGCCAGCCGGTCCAGCAGTTCGTTGCGCTCGGCGCCCTTCTCGCGCATCGCGAGGGCGGTCGCCACCGCATGCTCCTTGATCGCCTCATGGGCGACCTCCCGGCCCACCCCGGCGCGTACCGCGGCCATCAGCACCTTGGTGGTGGCCAGGAACGGCAGATAGCGGTCCAGCTCGCGGGCGATGACCGCCGGGAAGGCACCGAACTCGTCCAGCACCGTGAGGAACGTCTCCAGCAGGCCGTCGAAGGCGAAGAACGCGTCCGGCAGCGCGACCCGCCGCACCACGGAGCAGGACACATCGCCCTCGTTCCACTGGTCGCCCGCCAGCTCCGCGGTCATCGACGCATGGCCGCGAAGGATCACCGCGAGCCCGTTGACCCGCTCGCAGGAACGCGTGTTCATCTTGTGGGGCATCGCCGAGGAGCCGACCTGGCCCGGCTTGAAGCCCTCGGTCACCAGCTCGTGCCCGGCCATCAGCCGGATCGTCTTGGCGAGCGAGGACGGCGCCGCGGCCAGCTGCACCAGTGTGGAGACCACCTCGTAGTCCAGCGAGCGCGGGTAGACCTGGCCCACCGAGGTGAAGGCCCGCGCGAAGCCCAGGTGCTCGGCGATGCGGGACTCCAGCTCGGCGAGCTTTGCCGCGTCGCCGCCGAGCAGGTCGAGCATGTCCTGGGCTGTGCCGACCGGACCCTTGATACCGCGCAGCGGGTAGCGGCCCAGCAACTCCTCGACCCGGCCGAAGGCGACCAGCAGCTCATCGGCGGCGGTCGCGAAGCGCTTGCCGAGCGTGGTGGTCTGCGCCGCGACATTGTGCGAGCGGCCAGCCATCACCAACTCGGCGTGCTCGGCGGCCAACCTGCCCAGCCGGGCGAGCACGGCGACGGTACGGTCGCGCACCAGCTCCAGCGACAGCCGGATCTGCAACTGCTCGACGTTCTCCGTCAGATCGCGCGAGGTCATCCCCTTGTGCACATGCTCATGGCCGGCGAGGGCGTTGAACTCCTCGATGCGTGCCTTCACATCGTGCCGGGTGACCTTCTCCCGCTCGGCGATGGAGTCCAGGTCGACCTGCTCCAGCACGCGTTCGTAGTCCGCCAGCGCCTGCTCCGGCACCTCGATCCCGAGGTCACGCTGAGCCCGGAGCACGGCGAGCCACAGTCGGCGCTCAAGGATCACCTTCTGCTGCGGGGACCACAAGGTGGCCAGCTCCGCGGAGGCATAGCGGTTGGCCAGGACGTTCGGGATGCGCGGCTTAACGGTCACGTGACCAGAGTCTACTGGCGGTTTACGCAGGCCAGCGCCGTGGTCCGGTTCGTAGATTGCTACAGTCCCCGCTCCGTTGGCGCGGCCCCGGTGCGCTCGCGCCGCCGTCAGCCCTCGTACGGCAGTAGTTCGGGGCGCTTGGCGGGGCGGCCGTCGCCCGAGGAACGGTTGGCCAACCGCCTGCCGATCCACGGGACCAGATGCTCACGGGCGAACCGGATATCCGCTGTGCGGCGCGCCAGCCAGCCCGGCGGCAGATGCGCGGGCAGCGGGGCGTTCCAGTCGGACTCCGGCTCATGGCCGAGCGCCTGCCACACCGCCTCGGCCACCCGCCGATGGCCCTCGGCGTTCAGGTGCAGCCGGTCATCCGCCCACATCCGGGAGTCGCCCAGCGCCTCCGAGGAGAACAAGTCCACCACCAAGGCATCATGCCGAACCGCCAGCTCGTCGATGAAGTCGAAGAGCTGTTCCATGCGCGGCCGCATCCGCTCCATCACCGGTCCACGCCTGGCCGGGCTGCGCATCAGCACCAGTTGCCGGCAGGTCGGGGCGAGGGTGACCACCGCTTCCTCAAGCCGCGCGCACACCGCTTCGACATCGCACTTGGGCCGCAGCACATCGTTGAGCCCGCCGACCAGCGTCACCAGATCAGCGCCCATTGCCGCGGCGATCCGGGTCTGCTCCGTCACGATCTGCCCGATGAGCTTTCCGCGCACCGCCAGGTTGGCGTAGCGGAAGCCGGGCGAGCGGGCGGCGAGCCTGGCCGCCAGCAGATCGGCCCAGCCGCGATTGCTGCCATCCGGAAGGCCGTCGGACATGCCCTCGGTGAACGAGTCACCCACGGCGGCGAAACTGGTGAACCGGACATCGATCTCCATGGCGCGGGCGATCCTATCCGGTCGCCGCCGGGAGCCATCGGGGTGTCACCAGGCGCCGGGTATGAGCCTGCGGGTCCGGGCGGCGTACGACCGGTACTCATCGCCGAGCGCCTCGAGCAGCATCCGCTCCTCCACCCGTATCCGATAGCCCAGGGCGATCAGACAGCAGGCGGTGAACACCAGCCAGGACGCCGCGTTGCCCATCAGCAGGGCCAGGTCCAGCGCCGCCAGCAGCATGCCGCTGTACGCCGGGTGCCGCACGAAGCGGTAAGGGCCGGTGGTGACGACGCGGTGGTCGTGCTGGATGTGCACCGTGCCGCGGAAGAAGCGGCCGAGGGCGACGATCGCCCACAACCTGATCGCTATCCCGATCCAGGCCACCGCCAGGATCGCGGTCCGCACCGTCAGGGCGTGCGGACTGTACGACAGCGCGGGCACCGCGTGCCGGATCGGCCCCGCCAACGCGACGCCACCCGTGATCAGCACCGGAAAGAGCAGCAGGCTGAGCCACTCCGTCCGCTCGGTGGCCTCGCTGCGCTGCCGCTGCCGTATCTGGAGCACCGCCTCGGCCGCCACCCACACCCAGATGGTGATGGTGAGCGCTGCGTTCACGGCGTGATGCATGACGGCACCTCCCGACCACTCCAGGACCCCGCCCCCGCGACGGGACCTTCGTATTCACGATCGCACCCGGGGCGGGTGGAGCGGCTCCACCCGAGGGTGGACGCATGGGTGGAGATTCGCGGCCCCGCCGGGCTGGTGGCAGCCCGAAGGCCACGCCACGTCCGGTATGCGGCCGCGACGCGCCCGGCGGCTACGCCTCCGGCGCGGTCCGCAGGTCCTGTGGCGCCTGCCCGACCAGTTCCCGCAGCACGTCCTCCATCGTCACCAGGCCGACGGTGCGTCCGGCGTCGTCCACCACCGCCGCCAGATGCGCCCGGCGGCCGCGCATCGCGGTGAGCGCGTCGTCCAACGGCGTGTTGGCCCGCACCCGGGTGATCGGCCGCAGCGCGGACACCGGGAACGCGGCATCCCGGGGCTCGGCGTCCAGCGCGTCCTTGACGTGCAGATAGCCGAGCACCCGGCCGGAGGCGTCCACGACCGGGAAGCGGGAGAAGCCGGTGGCGGCGGCGAGCCGCTCCAGGTCCTCCGGGGTGGTGCCCAGCGGCGCGTGGACCACCCGCTCGGCCGGGAGCACCACCTCACCCACCGGTCGACGGCCCAGTTCCAGAGCGTCCTGGAGACGCTCGGCCGCGCGTTGGTCCAGCAACCCGGCCTGACCGGCGTCGGTGACCATGCGCGCCAGCTCCGCGTCGGAGAACGCCGCCGCCACCTCGTTCCTGGGCTCCACCCGCAGCAGCCGCAGACCGGCGTTGGCCAGGGCGTTGACGCCGAGGATCACCGGGCGCAGCGCGTGGGTGAGGGCGACCAGTGGGGGACCGAGGGCCAGTGCCGCGCGGGCCGGGTCCGCGAGCGCGACGTTCTTCGGGACCATCTCCCCGAGCAGCATGTGCAGATACGTCGCGGCGGCCAGTGCGATCACGAACGAGGCCGGGTGCACCAGGCTCGTCGACACCCGCGCCGCGTGGAAGGCGGGCTCCAACAGGTGGGCGAAGGCCGGTTCGGCGACCGCGCCCAGCACCAGGGTGCAGACGGTGATGCCGAGTTGGGCCGTGGCCATCAGCGCGGCGAGATGCTCAAGACCCCACAGCACGCCGCGCGCCCGGCGGTCGCCGCTCTCGGCGAGCGGGTCGATCTGGCTGCGGCGCACCGACACGAGCGCGAACTCGGCGCCGACGAAGAACGCGTTCGCCACCAACGTCAGCGCACCGAGCAGCAGTTGGAGCACGATCATCGCGCGGCCTCCGCGCTCCCGCCGGTGCCCTCGTCGGTGTCGGCCGCGGGCGCGGTCAACCGCAGCCGGGCGGCGCGGTGCCCGGCCGCCGCGGTGACCTCAAGCAGCCAACCGGACTCCTCGATGGTGTCGCCCGTGCGCGGGATCCGTCCCAGCCGTTGCGCGACCAGGCCCGCGAGGGTCTCGTACGGGCCTTCCTGCACGTCGAGTCCGATCTGCTGGACCTGGTCGGTGCGGGTGGCGCCGTCGGCGTCGTACAGCGGATGCCCTGAGGCGTCCTCACCGACCACGACCAGATCGGGTGGCTCGTGCGGATCGTGTTCGTCGCGGACCTCGCCCACCACCTCTTCGACGATGTCCTCCAGGGTCGCCACACCGGCGGTGCCGCCGTACTCGTCGATGACCACGGCCATGCTGCGCTCGCCGGAGAGCCGGTCCAGCAGTCGGTCCACCGGGAGCGACTCGGGGACCAGCAGCGGCTCCTTCATCAGCGCGGTCACCGGGTGCCGGTCGCGCTGTCCGGCCGGGATCGCCAGCGCGTCCTTGATGTGCACCACGCCCACCACTGAGTCCAGGCTGTCCCGGTAGACCGGGAAGCGGGACAGACCGGTGGCGCGGGTGGCGTTGGCGACGTCCGCCGCGTTGGCGCGGGCGTCGAGCGCGGTGACCTGTACCCGGGGCGTCATCACGTTCTCCGCGGTCAGGTCGGGCAGACCGAGCGTGCGGACGAACAGTTCGGCGGTGTCCGCCTCCAGGGCGCCCTGTTTGGCCGAGTGCTTGGCGAGCGCCTCCAGTTCCTGGCGGCTGCGGGTGGAGACCAGTTCCTGCGCCGGCTCGATGCCGAGGCGTCGCAGAACACGGTTCGCCGTGCTGTTCAGATGGCTGATCAGTGGCCGGAACATGGCGCTGAAGGCGCGCTGCGGGGTGGCGACGGCCTTGGCCACCCGGAGCGGACGGGAGATCGCCCAGTTCTTGGGGATCAGCTCGCCGACCACCATCAGCACGACGCTGGACAGCGCGGTACCCAGCACGAGTGCCACGGAGTCCGCCGCGGAGCCGAGACCCACCGCCCTCAGCGGCCTGGCCAGCAGCCTGGCGATGGACGGCTCCGCGATCATGCCGATGACCAGGCCGGTGACCGTGATGCCCAGCTGCGCCCCGGAGAGCTGGAACGTCAACGCGCGGGCGGCCTTGCGCGCGCTGTCGGCGCCCCGCTCGCCCCGTTCCGCGGCCAGGTCCAACTCCCGGCGCTCGACGGTGGTCAGCGAGAACTCCGCGGCCACGAAGACGCCGCAGGCCAGCACCAGCGCCAGGGCCACGAACAGCAGGAGTACCTCGGTCATCGCCACACCTCTGTTCCATGATCGGCCCGTGCCGCGCGACGCGCACGGTGTCGCTCCTGCGGGGGAGGGTCAATGCGACGGCTGCCAGGCTCGCCCATGGGGGCGCTCACACCTTTCGGTCAGGCCGCTGGCGCGGTCGAACGTCCCAGCGGCAGGCGGGCCTCAAGGGTAAAGGAACGGCAAAGTGGAGTTATGGGGTGAGTGGCTTGGTCCAGCGGCTCCACTGGGGTTCCGGCCGGTAGCCCGCGGCCCGCCAGGCCTGGTGCGCGCGCTCGTTGCGGTCCAGCACCATGGCGTCCGCACGCCGCCCGCCGAGCGCGGTGAAGCGGCGCTCCGCCGCTTCGAGCAGGGCGCTGGCGATGCCGTGCCGCCGGGCCCGCGGGTGTACGGCGAGTCGGTACAGATGGCACCGCCAGCCGTCGAATCCGGCGATCACCGTGCCGACGAGCGCGCCATCGCGCTCAGCGAGCAGCACCGCGTCCGCGTCGCGCTCGATGAGCCGGGCGACTCCGGCCGCGTCGTCGCTGATGCTCGCGCCCTCCGCCGCGAGCCGCCAGAAGGCGAGCAGCCCGTGGACATCCGCGGGTGTCGCGGTGCGTATGCGTACGCCGCCCCGCACACCGGGGCGTTGAAGATCGGTCATGCTCGCAGCCAAGCAGCGCCGTACTGGTTGGGCCAGCGGATTTCACCTCGTGGTCGGCCCAACTCCCTGTCGGGCGGCCGTTGTCAGTGCCCTGCGGTACACAGATAGGGCAGGGGGCGGGTATGAGGAGGGGGATCATGGACATGGTGGTGCCGCGCGCGGCGCGTGAGGCGTTGGTGGTGCGGTTCGGGCCGGGTGCCGGGGCGTGGTGTGACGGGCTGCCCCGGAGGGTGGCGCGGCTGGCGGAGCGTTGGGAGCTGCGGCCGGTGCGGCAGTTGGGCGGTGGCACCTCACGCGTGATCGTCTGCGGCTTGCCGGGCGGTGGCCGGACGTACCTCAAGCTCACCCCGGATCCGGCGGTCGCCGCACAGGAGGCGGAGGCGCTGCGGCTCTGGCAGGGCGGCGGCCGCACTCCAGCGCTGCTCGCCGCGGCACCGCACGAGGGGGCGCTGCTGCTCGCGGCGGTCGAACGGCCCGACGGCAGTCCCGCGCCCACGCTACGCGACGAGGCGGAGGCCCGACTGGCCGACGTGGCAGGGCTGTTGACGCAGATACGCGGACACCGCCCCGGGCCCAGCAGCGCACTGCCCACACTGGCGGAGCGGGTCGACTTCCTCTTCGACCTCACCCGCAGACGGCTGGGCGCGACACCGCGGCCTGCCGTAGGCCCGGAGCTGGTCGAGCGTTGCCGACGCGCCGCTCTCCGGCTGGCGGAGGGCGAGTGGAGCGCGGTGGTGCACGGCGATCTGCACCCGGGCAACGTCCTCGACGCCGGACCGAAGCGGGGCCTGGTGGCGATCGACCCCCGCCCGGCGGTCGGCGATTCCGACTTCGACGCCATCGACTGGGCGCTGTCCGGTGCCACCACACCGGCCGCGGTCCAGGAGCGCGTACAGCGGCTCGCCGACCTGGTGCCGGGGCTCGCCGCGGACCGGGTATCGCGCTGGTGTGAGGTGACCGCCGTGATCATGGCGGTGCCACGGGTCGCCCGTGGCGCCGACGACCGGTACACGCGGCTACTGGTCGGCATGGCGACTCTTGCCGCTGCTAGCTGATGGGCGCTAGCTTTAGGGGTATGGCCAAGACGCAGCTGAACGTGCGGGTCGACGAGAGCACCGCGGAAACCGCCAGGAACCGTGCGTCGCAGCGCGGTATCAGCGTGAACCGCTACATCGAGGAACTGGTCCGTGCCGACCAGGCGGAGAACGGCCGGACGTTCGTGGAGGCCGCCGCCGACTTCATGAAGCAGTACGAAGCGGTGTTCGCCGAGGAGTTCGGACGGGAACGCGAAGGCAGGCGGACCAACGCCCTGCCCGCCGACGAAGCGCTGAACGGCGGTTCCGGCTCGGGGCGTACCCCGGCGTGACCCTGCGCATCGATCTGGCCTGGTTGTTGATGGTCGCCGAGCGGAACACTCCAGGTGATCCACAGGTCACCGACTGGGGAGCGCTGCTCGCCGCGGTCGCCCGCCACCAGGCGGAGATATTCGGCACGCCCGTCTACCCCGATCCACGGCAACGCGCGGCCGCGCTCCTGCAGTTGCTGGTGCACGTACCGGCGCTGGAGCGCTCCAACGTGATGTTCGCCTGCGCTGTGGCCTATGCGTATCTGGTCGCCTGCGGCATGAAGGTGGTCACCTCGCCGGAGCAAGTGCGAGATCTGGCGCGGCTGGTGAAGGACGGCACGGCGGACCTGGAGCGCATCACCGACGAACTGCGGGGCTGGACCGGGGGCGCGGAGCACTGAGCGCTCCGCGGGGGGTGCGGGCGATGTGCCGCCGATCGTCTGCGGCGCCTTTGCGGCTGGTCGCGCAGTTCCCGCGCCCCTTTGGGGCGCTACCGAACCGCGGCGGACCAGCGGGGCCGAACCTGCCACCACCCCGCAACCCGACCGGCACCCACTGGACAGGCGCCCGCTCAGGCGCGGCGCGCGGCGCACAGCACATGTGGTGTGCTGGGGAACGGAATTGGGCCGTCCGGCACCTTCAGAGTGCGTACCGTGCCGAGTTCGAAGCCCGCGGCGGCCACCTCCGCCAGCGTGTCGCGGCTCGTGTGGCAGCCGCCGAACAGCAGCGGCCAGAACGTGTGGTCCACCGCCCACTGCGCCGCCGCCAAGCCGCCGCCGGTGGCCCGTACGTGCTCCAACAGCCGCAGTTCGCCGCCCGGCTTCACCACCCGTCTCAACTCCGCCAGGGCGCGCCGCTGATCGCGCACCGAGCACAGCACCAGACAGGCCACCGCCGCGTCGAACGCCTCGCTCTTGACCGGCAGTGCCTCGGCCGCACCAGGAACGACGTCCACCGGCACCTCCATCCGCGAGGCAACGTCGGCCGCCGCCCGGCGCAGCCGTCGCTCCGGCTCGATCGCCACCACCTCGCAGACCGCCGCCGGATAGTGCCGGAAGTTCAGCCCCGACCCGGCGCCGATCTCGATGACCCGCCCGGAGAGCCCGGCCAGCAACTCCCGGCGGTGTCGGACCAACTCCAGCCGTTCTTCGGCGATCGGCGCCCACCACTCGTAGAACCGGGCGAACACCGGGTGGTGAACCGCGTCCCGCGGAGCCCGCGTCAGTGCGCTCATGGCGTTCGCCTCTCCTCGCGCGGGGCCGACGCCACCAGTGTGCCGCCGGTCAGGCCCCCGCGCGAGTGCTGAACGCGTGCGCGTCCCAGTGCCCACCGAGGGCGGGCGCCAGCCAACCGGCCGCCGCCCGGCGGAAGTCGGCGGGCGGCAGCGCTCCCGCACCCTGCGGCACCGCCCCCAGCAACGGGGCGTCCGCCACCTGGGGCAGATCGGCGAGGTTGCACCGGGCCGCCAGATCCGGCTCGCGCGGCCAGCTGCCCACCACCACACCGAGGCAGTCCAGCCCGCGGTGCCGCAGCTCCCTGGCGGTCAGCTCGGTCATGTTCAGGGTGCCGAGACCGGCCGCGACGACCAACAGCACCTGGGCGCCCAGCAGTCCGGCGGCGTCCGCCAGCGTCGTGCCGTGCTCGTCGAAGCGCACCAGCAGCCCGCCCGCGCCCTCCACCAGGACCAGGTCATGGTCGAGGGCCAACTTCCGGGCGGCGTCCGCGACCTGCTGGGGGTCCACCGTGGGCAGTCCGGCGCGCCGGGCCGCGGTGCCGGGCGCCAATGGCTCGGGGTAGCGGGCGAGTTCGGCGGTCGTCACATCTCCGGCCAGCCGCGCCACCTCCGCGGCGTCACCCGTCTCGTCCGCCGTCACACCGGTCTGCGCCGGCTTCAGCACGGCGACGGTGCGGCCGAGCGCCACGGCGGTGGCGGCCACGGCGGCGGTCACCACCGTCTTGCCGATCTCCGTGCCAGTCCCCGTGACGACGATCACCGTACCCATGTCGCTTACTCAACCCTCCCGCGCCGCGGCTATTACCGCCGCGCAGATCCGTGCCACGTCCTCGTCCCCGGTGACGTACGGCGGCATCGTGTACACCAGGTCGCGGAACGGCCGCAGCCACACGCCGTCGCCGACCGCGGCCCGGGTCGCCGCCGCGATGTCCACCTCGTGGTCGAGTTGGACCACACCGATCGCGCCGAGCACGCGGACGTCCCGTACCCCCGCGACCGCCGCGGCGCCCGCCAGGCCCTCGCGCAGGCCCGTCTCGATCCGCTTGACCTCCAACGCCCAGTCCTGGCTGAGCAGCAGGTCGATGGAGGCGTTGGCGACGGCCGCCGCCAACGGGTTGCCCATGAACGTGGGGCCGTGGGCCAGCACCGGTACCTCACCGCGTGAGATGCCCTCGGCGACCCGTGCGGTGCACAGTGTCGCGGCCATCGTCAGATAGCCGCCGGTCAGCGCCTTGCCCAGGCACATCACATCGGGCGCGATCCCCGCGTGATCGGCCGCGAACAGCGTGCCCGTGCGGCCGAAGCCGGTGGCGATCTCGTCCAGCACCAGCAGCACGTCGTGCTCGTCGCACGCCTCGCGCAGCACCCGCAGATAGCCGGGAGAGTGGAAGCGCATCCCACCAGCCCCCTGTACCACGGGTTCCACGATCACCGCGGCCAACTCGTCGGCGTGCCGCGCGATCAACTCCCGCAGGTGCGCGGCGTACCGCGGGTCAGCCGGATCGTCGAAGCCGCCGGGTGGCGGGTCGGCGAAGACCTGCCGGGCGAGCACTCCGGACCACAGGTGGTGCATGCCACCGTCCGGGTCGCACACCGACATCGGCTGCCAGGTGTCCCCGTGATAGCCGCCCCGCCAGGTCAACAGCCGCCGCTTGCCCGGCCGTCCGCGCGACCGCCAGTACTGCAGGCACATCTTGACCGCGACCTCGACCGACACCGAACCGGAGTCGGCCAGAAAGACATGGCGCAACGGCTCAGGGGTGAGCTCCACCAGCCGGGCGGCCAGCCGGACGGCGGGCTCATGGGTGAGCCCGCCGAACATCACATGGCTCATCCGGTCCAGTTGGCCGCGCACCGCCTCGTTGAGCACCGGGTGGTTGTAGCCGTGGATGGCCGACCACCACGAGGACATCCCGTCCACCAACTCGGCGGTACCGCCCGCCGGATCGCTGACCCGCAGCCGTACACCGCTGGCCGACTCGACCAGGAGCGGTTCCGCGCGGCCGGGCATCGGGCCGTACGGGTGCCAGACGTGCTCCCGGTCGAGGGCCAGCAGTTCACGCACGGAGAGCGGCTCAGGCATTGGGCGGCAGGTCCGTGCCCGCGCCACGGCGGCGCACCGCGACCAGATCGGTACGGGCGGCCGCGGCGGGCGCCGCCACCGGCTCCGGCTCAACGCCGCACGGCCCGCAGGCGCTCTCGTGCGCACCGCACCCCTCGTGCGCGCCGGAAGCCGATCCGCACCCCGCGTCGGAAGCCGATCCGCACCCCGCGCCGGAGGCCGAGCCGCAGGCCGCGCCGGCGCGCCGGTGCTCGGGCAGCGTGGTGGTCTGCGCACCCTCCACCTCGAAGCCCGCGTCCGCGATCATCTCGAGGTCGGCCTGGCCCGCCTGCCCCTCACTGGTCAGGTAGTCGCCCAGGAAGATGGAGTTGACCAGGTGCAGCGCCAGCGGCTGGAGCGTGCGCAGATGGATCTCCCGGCCGCCCGCCAGCCGTACCTCCACGTCCGGGCAGACGAACCGGACCATCGCCAGGATGCGCAGGCACCGCTGCGGGGTCAGCGACCAATTCTCCCCGAGCGGAGTGCCCTCGAACGGGATGAGGAAGTTCACCGGTACGGAGTCCGGGTCCATTTCGCGCAGCGCGAAAACCACGTCCACCAGATCGGTGTCCGACTCACCCATTCCGGCGATCAGTCCGGAGCACGCCGACAGGCCCGCCTGCTGTGCCTGCCGGACGGTGTCCACCCGGTCGGAGAAGTCGTGCGTGGTGCAGATGTCGCCGTAGGTCGCCTCTGAGGTGTTGAGGTTGTGGTTGTAGGCGTCCGCTCCGGCCGCCCGCAGCCGCTCGGCCTGGCCGTCGGACAGCAGCCCGAGGCAGGCGCACACCTCCACGCCCTCGTGCTCGTTCTTGATGGCCTCGATGGTCTTGGAGACCCGCTCCACGTCCCGGTCGGTCGGACCGCGGCCGCTGGCCACCAGGCAGACCCGCTTGGCGCCGCCCGCGATCCCGGCGCCCGCGGCGTCCGCGGCCTCGCCCGGCTTCAGCCAGGTGTACTTGAGGATCTCGGCCTTGGAGCCGAGCCGCTGGGAGCAGTACGAGCAGTCCTCGGGGCACAGCCCGGACTTCAGGTTGACCAGGTAGTTCAGCTTCACCCGGCGTCCGAACCAGTGGCGGCGGACCTTTCCGGCCGCGGCCACCACGTCGAGCAGTTCATCGTCGGAGGTGGCCAGTACGGCCAGCGCCTCCTCGCGGGTCGGCAGTTCTCGCCGCAGCCCCTTGTCCACCAGCGTGTTCAGCAGGTCCATGGCGATGATCCTCGCCCAGCGGGCCACCAACGGCCAATGGCAAACCACACAACACCCACCGATCGACATGTGTGTATCACCACACCCCGGTCCGCACGGTTCACCCGCTAGGTTGCAGGGCGAACCGGGTGCGGCCCGGTACGCCCGCCCGAGCACCTGGACGACTGGACGAACATGCCCCGTGATCCGTTCGACTGGATCGACGCCCGCGCCGAGGACCGCCGCCGCGCCGGGCTGGTCCGAACGCTGCGCCCCCGCCCCGCCGAGTCGCGGTTGCTCGACCTGGCCAGCAACGACTACCTGGGGCTGGCCCGGCACCCCGAGGTCACGGATGCCGCCGCGCGGGCCGCGGTGCGGTGGGGCGCGGGCTCGACCGGGTCGCGGCTGGTGACCGGAACCACCGAGCTGCACGCCGAACTGGAGGCGGAGCTCGCCGCGTTCTGCGGCTTCGAGGCGGCCCTGGTCTTCGCCACCGGCTACGCCGCCAACCTCGCCGCGGTCACCGCGCTGTCCGCACCGGGATCGCTGATCGTCTCCGACGCCGCCAACCACGCCTCGCTGATCGACGGCTGCCGTCTGGCCCGCGCCGAGACCGTCGTCGTACCGCACCGCGATCCGGGGGCGTTCCACAAGGCGCTCGACGGGCACGGGGGTTTCGCGCTGGCCGTCACCGACTCGGTCTTCTCGGTCGACGGCGACGCCGCACCGCTGTCCCAACTGGCCGCCGTCTGCGCCGAGTCGGGCGCCGCGCTGCTGGTCGACGACGCGCACGGACTCGGGGTGCTGGGCGACGGCGGCCGGGGCGCGTTGGCCGCGGCGGGGCTGTCCGGCGCGCCCGGTGTGGTGTGCACGGTGACGTTGTCCAAGTCGTTGGGCAGCCAGGGGGGCGCGGTGCTCGGCCCGGCGCGGGTCATCGAGCATCTGGTCAACTCCGCACGGACGTTCATCTTCGACACCGGGCTCGCCCCCGCCTCGGCGGCCGGAGCGCTGGCCGCGCTGCGCCTGCTGCGCGGGGAGCCGGGCCGGGCGGCGCGCGCCCGCGCCGTCGCCCGGGAGTTGCACCGGCGGTTGACCGCCGCCGGGCTCGACTCGGCCGCGCCGGACGCCTGTGTGCTGTCGGTACGGGCGCCGCAGCCGCAGGCCGCGGTGCGGTGGGCCGCGGACTGCCGGGCGGCGGGGATCGCGGTCGGCTGCTTCCGTCCGCCGTCGGTGCCGGACGGGATCTCGCGGCTACGGCTCTCCGCCCGTGCGGATATGACGGAGAGTGAGATCACGGAAGCCTGCGAGGTGATCATCCGCACTGCTCCCGAGGGCTCGCGCTGAGTGCGCCCGTGACCCTCGACTGCGGTCATACCCAGCAGAGTTCACTGTTTTGAGGGACAGAGCAAAGCAGCGCTTGGCGGAGCAACCGGGTCGGCGGCAGCATGGATCGCACTCTGTGAAAAGCAACTGTCCGTAGTCGTGCCACTGACATATCCACGGTCGGTAGCGGCACGGGCAGTCCGCGATCGGAGTCCGAGCCGGCGGAAGAGGGACAGCGTCGCCATGGCAGACCAACAGGAAGCATCCGTCACCCTGCCGAGCGATCCAGCCTCGGTGACGGTGGCGCGTAGATACGTCACCGGGATCCTCGACGAGTGGGGGCTGCCGGACACCGCGCCCGCCTCCGACACGGTGCGGCTGATCGTCTCGGAGCTGGCGACCAACGCCGTACAGCACACCCTCGGCCAGTCGCCGACGTTCACCGTCGATCTGCTGCTCGACCGTGAGGAGCGGCTGCGGATCGGCGTCAGTGACAGCCATCCGCGCTGGCCGCAGCGGCTTCCGGCGGCGGTGCAGCAGGACAACGGACGGGGGATGTCCATCATCCGCTATCTCACCGCGGAGTCCGGCGGCCGGATGACCGTCGCGCCACGGCCGGAGGGCGGCAAGACCGTCTGGATCGCGCTGCCCTGGCGCGTACTGTCCGGCGACCGGGGCGAGTTACGGGACCAGGAGTGCGAACCCACCCGGTGACGGTACGCCTTGGAGACTCGCCGCCCGCTACGACCACGACGCCATGGCCGGTTGGCGTCGTGGGAGGAGACCGCTGGCCCGGGGCACCGCGGCGGGTGGTGACCGCCGCGGTCCCCGGGCCAGCGGCTCAGCGCACCCGGCCGTACCAGACGTGGCGGGTCCAGATCCTTTCCAGGCGCACTCGGGTGCCGGTCCTTGGGGCGTGCCAGATGCGGTTGTGCCCCGCGTAGACACCGACGTGGTAGACGTAGCCTCCGTGGTGGAAGAAGACCAGGTCGCCCGGGCGGCGGGCGCTGGCGGAGATGTGGCGGGTCCGGTGGTACTGGGCCGCCGCGGTTCTCGGCAGTATCCGGCCCGCCTTGCGGAAGGCGTAGGAGGTCAGGCCCGAGCAGTCGAAGCTGTACGGACCCGTGGCACCCCACCGGTACGGGGAGCCCTGCTTGGATGCGGCGATCTTCAGGGCTCTGATGGATACCGGGTTGGCGCTCGCCTGTTGGGTGAGCCCCGGGGCCACGATGGTTGCGGTCAGCGCGGCGGTGGCCAGTGCCACGGTCGCCGCGACGCGGGAGAGCAGAACGGACGGAATTGTCGGCGCACTCATGAGGCACCCCTTCTTCGTCGTCCGCCTACGAAGGGTGGCCTGTCGGGTTCGGGCTGGCGAAGTTGCCCGGCCGCCGCGGCGGCTTCACCCCAAGGGGCCGTCACCTTGTCGGAACGACCCCGTACTGCTTGGGTCCTCCGCTCCTGCCGTTGTGGTGTCGACTCGGCATCCAGGCGGCGGCAGGACTCGGCGTCCGCCCGGACCGCCCCGTCGCTGTGGCGGGGGCTTGTCGTCGCAGGGATCATTACCCATGAACTAGATCAAATCCGACCAGGAAATGCTCCGTTCGGGTTCTCTGTAGATCTGAGGAGGCCGAAACCAGGCCGCTGTCGACCTTTTCAGGACGATGGTCGGCGATAGCCCGTCAGAGTGGTCGGACGGGAATCGCGGGCAACCGGCAGCGCCGTTCGCCGTCCAGTACCCGTAGCGCTCGCACCAGGGCGGCGCCGTGCACCTCCAGCTCACCGCGCTCGTACATCAGCTCCAGCGCCTCGCGCAGTGCTTTCGCCGTGTTGACCAGCGCCTGAGCGGCGCGCAGCGCGGAGTATGTGTCGGTGCAGCGGGCAGGGTTGATGCGGCCCAGCAGGTCGACCGTCTCCAGATAGCGGTCCACCAGTGCGCCCTCCGCCCGGGTGAGTGCGGGCAGTCGCGGTAGTTCGGGGAGCACCGGCGCTCACCGCTCCCGCAGCGGCAGGGCCGACTTGCGGTCCTGGGTGAGGTGGTCCACCAGGCCGTACGCCACGGCGCTCGGGCCGTCCAGCACCGTGGCGCGCTCCAGGTCGTCCCGTACCCGGCCCAGCGGCTGGCCGGTGTGCTCGCAGAGCAGCTTCTCGGTCAACTCCCGTTGTCGGCCTACCTCGTTGGCCTGGATCTCCAGATCCGACGGCTGGCCGCGCACCGGCTCCGGAATGCCCGGCTGCTCCAGCAGTACCCGTGCCCCGGGCAGGGCGAGCCGCTTGCCCGGGGTGCCCGCGGCCAGCAGTACGGCCGCGGCGGAGCCCGCCTGGCCCAGGCAGACCGTCTGGATGTCGCAGGAGATGTACCGCATGGTGTCGTAGAGGGCGGACATGGCGGTGAACGATCCGCCGGGCGAGTTGATGTAGAGCTGGATGTCCTGTTCCGGCGCGGCGTGTTCCAGCTGCAGCAGCTGCGCCATCACGTCGTTGGCCGAGGTGTCGTCGATGGGCGCGCCGAGGAAGACCACCCGCTCGGAGAGCAGCTTGGAGTACGGGTCCATCGTGCGCAGGCCCTGTGCGGTGCGTTCGGTGAACTCCGGAAGAACATATCGGGCGGTCGGCCGGACCATGCTCCATGCCTCCATAAGGGCATACCTCCATAAGGGCGCCGCTGAGAACCGCTTCCCTTCGAGGGGCAGGGGCGGTCCATCTGTAAAAAATGTACAGGACGTACATCCCGTTATGATGGGAGCATGGCGCACGAAGTCCCGGTGACACAAGCCCGAGCCGAACTCGCGGAACTGATCAACCGCGTGGTCTACGGCGGTGAACGGGTCGTGGTGACCCGGCACGGAAAGCCGCTGGTCGCCCTGGTGTCCGCCGCTGACCTGCGACGACTCGAAGAGGGCGAGGAGCCGAACCAGGAGCGGGTGATCAGCACCGTCTCCACCCCGGTCCCCGGTGCGTCCGCCACCGGCGAACGCCGCCGCTTCGGCATCGCCGCCCAGCACACCGACCCCACGACGCACCGCCCTCACACCACCTGACCGCCCCGGAGCCGGTAGCGCGGCGTCCTTAACGCGGCGGAAACAGCGCCGAACCCGGGTCGTAACCGCCCTGCAAAATCCTGGGAACCGGCAGGTCAAGCGCGGCTTTCCGGGAGTTGCAGTGCCGGCGGCGCCGCTCTGCCAGAGGTGCTCGCGCCATGTGCCCGGGCCGGTCACCAGGTCAACTGTGAGGTGTGCATGCAACTGACTCCGCATGAGCAGGAGCGCTTGCTGATCCATGTCGCCGCCGATGTGGCGGAGCGGCGACGGGCACGAGGGCTGAAGCTGAACCACCCCGAGGCCGTCGCGCTGATCACCTCGCACGTCCTGGAAGGCGCCAGGGACGGCAACACGGTGGCCGAACTGATGGCCTCCGGCCGCAAGGTGCTCACCCGGGACGAGGTGATGGACGGCATCCCCGAGATGCTGCACTCGGTACAGGTCGAGGCCACCTTCCCGGACGGCACCAAGCTGGTCACCGTGCACGACCCGATCGTCTGAACAGGCTGACAGGACACGTCACTTGATGATCCCCGGAGAGCTGCTCCTCGCCGACGAACCGGTGACCCTCAACGAGGGCAGGCCGGTCACCCGGCTCACCGTGCTCAACACCGGCGACCGACCGGTACAAGTCGGCTCGCATTACCACTTCGCCGAGGCCAATCCCGCACTGCGCTTTGACCGGGCCGCCGCACACGGACTGCGCCTGGGAGTCGCCGCGGGCACCGCCGTGCGCTTCGAGCCTGGCATTCCGGTCGAGGTCGATCTGGTGCCCATCGCGGGCGCCCGGATCGTCGCCGGGCTGCGCGGGCAGACGGCGGGGGCGCTGGATGACTGAGTCCGTGCACCAGCCGGTCCGGCTGGCCCGTGCCGCATACGCCGATCTGTTCGGCCCCACCACCGGCGACCGCATCCGGCTCGCCGACACCAGCCTGCTGATCGAGATCGAACGCGACCTGTCCGGCGGACCCGGCAACTGCGGGGACGAGGCGGTCTTCGGCGGCGGCAAGGTGATCCGCGAGTCGATGGGGCAGTCCAGGGTCACCAGGGCGCAGGGCGCGCCGGACACCGTGATCACCGGTGCGGTGATCCTCGACCACTGGGGGATCATCAAGGCCGATATCGGTATCCGCGACGGACGGATATCGGCCATCGGTAAGGCCGGTAATCCGGACACCATGGACGGTGTTCATCCGGGACTGGTCATCGGACCAGAGACCGAGATCATCGCGGGCAACGGCAGGATCATCACCGCGGGCGCCATCGACGCCCATGTGCACTTCATCTGCCCGCAGTTGGTCGACGAGGCGCTGTCCTCCGGAGTGACCACCCTGGTCGGCGGCGGCACCGGCCCCGCCGAGGGCAGCAAGGCCACCACCATCACCCCCGGCGCCTGGCACCTTGAGCGGATGTTCCAGGCGCTGGACGGCTCGCCGGTCAACATCGGCCTGCTGGGCAAGGGCAACACGGTCAGCACCGAGTCGATGCACGACCAACTGCGCGCCGGAGTGGTGGGCTTCAAGGTGCACGAGGACTGGGGCGCCACCCCCGCGGTCATCGACGCGTGCCTGACGGTCTGCGAGGCGAGCGGCGCCCAACTCGCCATCCACACCGACACCCTGAACGAGGCCGGGTTCGTGGAGGACACCCTGGCCGCCATCGCCGGGCGCGGTATCCACGCCTACCACACCGAGGGTGCGGGCGGTGGACACGCACCGGACATCATCACGGTGGTCTCCCGGCCGAACGTGCTGCCCTCCTCGACCAATCCGACCCGCCCGCACACCGTCAACACCGTTGAGGAACACCTCGACATGCTGATGGTCTGCCACCACCTCAACCCGGCGGTGCCCGAGGACCTCGCCTTCGCCGAGTCCCGTATCCGGCCGTCCACCATCGCCGCCGAGGATGTACTGCACGACCTCGGTGCGATATCCATCATCTCCTCGGACTCCCAGGCGATGGGCCGGATCGGCGAGGTCGTGCTGCGCACATGGCAGACCGCTCATGTGATGAAGGAGCGCCGGGGCGCGCTGCCGGGCGACGGCCGGGCGGACAACCACCGGGCTCGCCGCTATGTCGCCAAGTACACCATCAACCCGGCCGTCGCCCAGGGGCTCGACGGTGAGATCGGCTCGGTCGAGGAGGGCAAGCTCGCCGATCTGGTGCTGTGGGAGCCCGCGTTCTTCGGCGTGCGACCGCAACTGGTGATCAAGGGCGGCCAGATCGCGTACGCGCAGATGGGCGACGCCAACGCCTCCATCCCGACCCCGCAACCGCTGCTGCCGCGGCCGATGTTCGGCGCCACCGGCCGAGCGCCCGGCGGCAACTCGGTCAACTTCGCGACCTCCTCGGCGCTGGACGCGGGACTCGCCGACCGGCTGGAGCTCGGCAAGAGGTTCACCGCCATCCGCAGCACGCGTCCCGTCACCAAGGCGGACATGCGGGAGAACGACGCGCTGCCCCGGGTGGAGGTCGACCCCGACTCCTTCACGGTGCGCATCGACGGCGAGGTCATCGATCCCGCTCCGGCCGCCCAACTGCCCATGACCCAGCGCTACTTCCTGTTCTGAGGCGCGAGGTCACGGCATGACGACCACCACGGCCACCCGCGCGGCGCTGCTGGTCCTCGCCGACGGTCGCTTCCCGGCGGGCGGACACGCCCACTCCGGAGGCGCCGAGGCGGCGATCGCGGCCGGACGGGTGTCGGACCCGGCGTCCCTGGAGGCGTTCTGCCGGGGGCGGTTGGGCACCGCCGGACTGGTGGCCGCGGCACTGGCCGCCGCCGCGGCGGCCGGGGCGAATCCGCTGCTGCTGGACGAGGCGGCCGATGCCCGCACCCCCTCGCCCGCGCTGCGGATGACCGCCCGCAAGCTCGGCCGCCAGATGATGCGGGCGGCGCGCGCCTGCTGGCCCTCGCCCGCGCTGGACGCGTTGGCGGCGGCCCGGCCGCGCGGCGCCCACCAGCCGGTGGTCCTCGGCCTCGCCGCCGCCGCGGCCGGGCTCGGGCCGCTGGACGCGGCGCATGCGGCGGCCTACGAGGCGGTCAGCGGACCGGCGACGGCGGCGGTCCGGCTGCTCAGCCTCGATCCATTCGACGCCACCGCGGTACTCGCCCGGCTCGCCCCCGAACTGGACCGGGTAGCCGAACTGGCCGTGGCGGCAGCCGAGTCGGCGCTCGACGACCTCGACGCGCTACCGGCCGCCTCCGCGCCGCTGCTGGAGATCGCGGCGGAAGCGCACGCCGCCTGGCCCGTGCGCCTCTTCGCCTCCTAGCCGACCCCCGTCCCCGACCGCCCGGAGCCGACCATGCACCTGGACCACCCCGAGACCTACCCCCAGCGGTATGCCGCCGCCCCGTCAAGGCAGCGCCGCGCGCCCACGCCGTCGAGCGCGCCCACCACCCGCCCCGACGGCACCCGCCGGGCGCTGCGGATCGGGCTGGGCGGACCGGTCGGTTCCGGGAAGACGGCGACCGTGGCCGCGATCTGCCGCCAATTGCGGGAGGAGTTGTCCATCGCGGTGGTCACCAACGACATCTACACCCGGGAGGACGCCGAGTTCCTGCTGCGCAACGCGGTTCTGCCGGCTGAGCGGATCAGCGCGGTGGAGACCGGGGCCTGCCCGCACACCGCCATCAGGGACGACATCTCCGCCAACCTCGAAGCCGTGGAGGACTTGGAGGAGAGCGTCGGCCCGTTGGACCTGGTGCTGGTCGAGTCCGGCGGCGACAACCTCACCGCCACCTTCTCCAAGGGGCTGGTGGACGCGCAGATCTTCGTGATCGACGTGGCGGGCGGTGACAAGATCCCGCGCAAGGGCGGCCCGGGGGTCTCCACCGCCGATCTGCTCGTGGTCAACAAGACCGACCTGGCCCCACTGGTCGGCGCCGATCTGGAGGTGATGGCACGGGACGCCAGGGCGCAGCGCGGCGAACTGCCGGTCACCTTCACCGCGTTGACCGAACCGGACGGAATCGCCCCGGTCGTCGCCTGGGTCCGCGAGCGGCTCGCCTGCTGGACCGCGGCGGCATGACCGCCGTCGCACCAGCCCCGGCGGCGTCCTGCGGGGTACGTGCCGCCGCGCGGATCGTGGCCGCACCGGACGGCCGCGGCGGCACGGCGCTGCCGGTGCTGCACGGCGAGGGGCCGCTGGTGCCGCGCCGCACCCGGGCCGCCCGGGCGGATACCGCCCAGGTCACGGTGGTCGGGGCGATGAGCGCGCCGCTGGGCGGCGACCATCTCCGGCTGGACGCGCGGGTGCTGCCCGGCGCGCGGCTGGCGGTGGGCTCGGCGGCGGCCACGGTGTCGCTGCCGGGGCGGGACGGGGCGCGCGCCCGGTACGACGTGCGGCTGGCGGTGGACGAGGGCGCGGAGCTGCGCTGGTTGCCGGAGCCGTTGATCGCGGCGGCCGGGAGCGATCTGGCGATGACCACCAGGGTGGAGCTTGCCGAGGGCGCCCGGCTGGTACTGCGAGAGGAGTTGGTGCTGGGCCGGGCGGGGGAGCGGCCGGGGCGGCTGGTGAGCAGGCTGACCGTCCGGCGGGGCGGCCGGGCGCTGCTCGACCAGGAGGTGGCCCTTGGACCCGGGGTGCCCGGTTGGTCGGGGCCCGCGGTGCTCGACCGGTACCGGGCGATGGGTCAACTCCTCATCGCTGACCCGTGGTTCGAGGAGCACGCCCCGGGGGTGGTGGCGCTGGCGTCGGACCCGGCCGAGGGAGAGGCGGTGCTCACCCCGCTTGCCGGACCGGCCGTTCTGGTGACCGCGTTGGGCCGGGACGCCCTGACGGTGCGGCGGCTGCTGAACGCGGGGCAGCGAGCGGCGGCGCCCCCGGCGGGCTAAGCGGCCTCCGCGATGCCGGGCACGCTTCCGCTACGCCAGGCGGCGGTGCATGGTGGTGGCGGTGGCCCAACCCGCAGGTCAGCCGTTACAAAATGGTAAAGAAATCTCGGGAATATCTGTGCGGATGCTCTGAACGGACGCGAAGATCCCCGTGGAGCTGCTTGATCGTTGCCGCTGACCGTGGCACCGAAGCAGAGAGGGGAAATTCCTTGAAACGCATTGCCGTGCTCGGCGCCACCGGCGCCCTGCTCGCGGGCACCATCGCGGCGGCCCCCGTGGCCACCGCCGGAGACCGGACGGCGGGCGGTGCCGCCCAGGGTGTGAGTGCCGAGGCGCGCGGGGTGGGCGTCGCGGCCGCGCGGGCCGCGAAGGCTGGTGTCCACTGGACCGACTGCCCGACAGCCTGGGGTTTGAAGTCGCCCATCCAGTGCGGGTACGTGACGGTTCCGATCGACTACGCCAGGCCCGACGGACCGTCCATCAGGCTCGCGGTGGACCGGGTCCGCAGCACCGGGACCCCGGCGCGGCGGCAGGGCTCGCTGCTGTACAACCCGGGCGGACCGGGTGGCTCCGGCATGAAGTTCCCCACCCGGGTGACCAGCAAGAACCCGCTGTGGACCAAGATGGCCCAGGCGTATGACTTCGTGGGCTTCGACCCGCGCGGAGTCGGCCACTCCGCGCCGATCAGCTGCGAGGACCCGCGCGCGTTCGTCAAGGCCCCCAAGGCCGACCCGGTCCCCGGTGACGCTGCGGACAAGCGGGCGCAGCGCAAGCTCGCCAAGGAGTACGCGGACGGGTGCGCGCAGCGCAGCGGGGCGCTGCTGCGTTATATGACGACGCCCGACACCGCCCGCGACATGGATGTCATCCGTGCCGCGCTCGGTGAGAAGAAGCTCAACTACCTTGGCGTTTCCTACGGCACGTACCTGGGCGCGGTCTACGCCACGCTGTTCCCGACCCATGTGCGCCGGCTCCTGGTGGACAGCGTCGTCAACCCCGACCAGAAGGACATCTGGTACCAGAACAACCTGAACCAGGATGTGGCCTTCGAGGGGCGGTGGAAGGACTTCGAGAGCTGGGTCGCCCGGTACGACAGCGTGTACCACCTGGGCGGCACCCGGGCCAAGGTCCAGCAGCAGTGGCTGGGGCTGCGCGCCACCGCCAAGCGCCGGCCGATCGGCGGTGTGGTCGGCCCCGCCGAACTGATCGCCTTCTTCCAGAACGCCCCGTACTTCGACCAGTCCTGGCCGATCATCGCCGACGCGTGGAGCAAGTATGCCGCTGGTGACGCCAAGCCGCTGATCAAGGCGGCGGGTCCGGACTACTCGAACGCGGCGACGGCGGAGAACTCCAACGCCGTCTACACCGCCGTGGAGTGCAACGACGCCCACTGGCCCACCAGTTGGGAGCGCTGGGACCGGGACAACACCGCGCTGAACGCCAGGTACCCGTTCATGACGTGGGACAACGCGTGGATGAACCTGCCGTGCGCCACCTGGACGCAGCCGCAGCACACCCCGGTCGACGTCCGCTCGCACCAGGGGCTGCCCAACGTGCTGATCGTGCAGAGCACACGTGACGCGGCGACCCCGTACGCGGGTGCGGTGGAACTGCACCGCAGGCTGCGCGGCTCGGAGCTGATCACCGAGCGGGCCGCGGGCTCGCACGGTGTGACGGGCCTGGTGAACCCGTGCGTCAACGACCGGGTGACCGCCTACTTCGTGGACGGTCGGCTCGACGGTCACGACGTGGTCTGCGGCCCGCACGCCGCGCCGGTGCCGAACGGCAAGTGACGCCGGTCAGTCACGGTGCCGCGTTCCTGGAGCAGGAGCGCGGCACCGTGCTGTTGACCGCGATCGGTCGGACCGCGGCCCGGGGCACGGTGCGGCGGGGGACGTGACAGCCGTATTGCCAGGCTCGGCTATCGCGATATAACGTGAGTGTCGTCATGGTCCGCGCACGCCGTGGAAAAGGATGTCCTGATGTCCGCGTCAGCCCCCGTACCCGCACCGCAACCCGCCAGGCTGGCCAAGTCCTCCGGTGCCGCGCCCGACCTGCGCGCCTCCGATGAGGAGCGCGACCGGGTGGCCGCCATCCTCGCGGACGCGCTGGCCACCGGACGCCTGGCGCCCGAGGAGCACGCCGAGCGCCTTGAGGCGGTGTACGCCTCCCGTACCGTCGGCGAACTCGCGCCGATCACCCGGGACCTGCCCGAGCCCGCCACCGAACCGGCGCCCGCGGCACACCTGGACGCCGCGCCGGTCAAGGCGGTGTTCAGCAAGATCCGCCGTGGCGGCCAGTGGCCGGTACCGCCGCGCACCGAGGTCCGCTCCACCTTCGGCGCCGCGGTGATCGACCTGCGGCACGCCGTCTTCACCCGGCGCGAGGTGGTCATCGACGCCCGTTCGTTCTGCGGCAAGATCGAGGTCCTGGTACCGGACAACGCCCGGGTCTACGACACCGGTACCGCCCTGTTCGGCAAGCGCTCGCTGCCCGGCGGCAAGGGGGCGCAGGACGAGGAGGGGCCGGTCATCCGGATCAACGGCCGATCGGTCCTCGGGCATCTGCGGGTCGTGCGCGGCGGCTTCAAGCAGTACTGGCGCGACTTCCGCGACGCCTGGAAGTCAGGGGCGTAGGGCGGCCAGCCAGCGGTCCTCCGCCGCGTAGTCGAACAACTGCGGGTAGCTGCCGGCCAGTCGCGGGAAGACCGTGCGCCAGTCCCCGTCGCCCAGCGCGCGCACCGTCCACTCGACCGTGGACGGGAGCGAGTCCAGGTACGTGGTCACCGGGCGGTAGCCCAACTCCCGTTCGGCCGCGGACATGTCGAGCACCATGGGATACGGCGTCGACCACGGTGTGCCGCCCACGTTCTGAGATGTGGCCGGACCGTCCATGAGGACCGTCTCGCAGACGGTGCCCAGCACCGCGTCGACCGCCGAGCCGATCTCGGCCACGGTCGGCGGGTGCGGGTCGCCCGCGTTCAGCACCCGCGAACCGGGTCTGCTGGCGGCCAGTCGCACCAACTCGGCGATGTTGGAGGTGTGGACGGTGTGGAAACGGCTCTCGCCGCGGTACGCCAGCACACGCACCGGCCGGTGGTCCAGGGCCCGTTGGATGAAGTACAGCTCGCGCGGGAGCCGGTTGTACCGGCCGTGGACCGCGCCCGCGCGCAGCAGCGTCGTCGGCAACTGGCCGCCCGCCGCCAGTAGTCGGCCCTCCAGCGCGGCCTTGCGCGTCGCGTAGCTTCGCTCGCCGGGCGCCACCGTGCGCTGCGTCTCCGGCACCGGCACCGGATAGCGCGGGAAGCCGTCCGGTTCCTCCTGGGTGTCGAAGCCGCGGCCGCGCTCGTCCTCGTACACCGCCGCGCTGGAGATGACGACCGCCGAGCCGATCCGGTCCGCGATCCCGATGAGCTGTGCCGCGTCGCGTGTTCCGTAGGCCACGCAGTCGACGAGCACGTCGCACCCGTCGCCCAGCGCCGCCGTCAGCGCCTCGGTGTCCGTCCGGTCGAGCGCCAGCGGCTCCACATCGTCCGGCCAGGTCTCGTCGCGCTGGCCGTGCAGCGAGGCGGCGCGCACCCGCCAGCCGTCCTCGGCGAGCACCCGGACGGCGGTCCGGCCGATCTGCCCCATGGCCCCGATCACGAACACGTCTGCGGTCATGGCAGGGACGGTACGCGGATCGGCGGCCGCATCAACCGCTGTTCGCCGAACGCGGATTACGCGGGCTTGCGCAGATGGTGGGAACCGCTGTGCGCCAACTCGGCCTTCACATCAGGGGCGTAGCGGTCCACGTACTCCTGGCCGGACAGTTCCATGATCGCGTACATGATCTCGTCGACGATCGAGCGCAGCACGTACCGGTCGTGCTCCATCCCCTCGAACCGGGAGAAGTCCAGCGGCCTGCCGAACCGTATCGTCACCCGGCGGATCCTCGGCACCAGCCGTCCCGGCGGCTGGATCTCGAAGGTGCCGATCATCGCGCACGGCACCACCGGTGCATGCGCCTTGAGCGCCATCACCGCAACGCCGGTGCGCCCCTTGTAGAGCCGTCCGTCGTGCGAGCGGGTGCCCTCGGGGTAGACGCCCATGAGCTCACCGCGCTCCAGCACCGCGAGCGCCTCCTCCACCGCCGGGCGCGCCGCCTTGCCGCCGGTGCGGTCCACCGGGATCTGGCCCGCGCTGCGGAAGAACGAGGCGATCAGCGCGCCCTTCAGACCGGGGCCGGTGAAGTACTCCTGTTTGGCGAGGAAGGTGATCCGGCGCGGCAGCACCGCGGGCATCAGGAAGTGGTCGGAGAAGGAGAGGTGGTTGCCCGCGATGATCGCCGGACCCTCCTGCGGAATGTTCTCCAACCCTTCGATACGCGGCCGGAACAGCAGCTTCAGCAGCGGCCCGAGCACCACGTACTTCAGCACGTAATAGAACACTGCGGACGCCTCCTCAGGTCCGCCGGGTCAGTGCGGTGCCCGCGGTCAGCAGCCCCAGCACCACCCAGCCGAACCACAACCACCCGTTGCTGCCCAGCGCCACGGTGTACGCGGTGACCAGCACCAGGACCACCAACGTGCACACCGTCATCGCCTTCGCGGATCCCGGCATCGCCCCAGCCACCTCCACAAGACCATCGTCGCCCCGCGGCGGTCCCCACCGCTACGGGGCGACGACGACGTAAAGCGGACGCGCTCTCAGCGACCACGTCCCTGGAGCGAGGCCAGATAGGCGTTGTACGCCACCAGCTCCTGGTCCCCGTCCCGGTCCGCCGCCCGGTCCTTGCGCCGGGACTGCCGCTGCTCGGCGAGGTACCACTGCATGACCAGCGCGATCAGCACGATGACCGACGGGATCTCACTGAACGCCCAGGCGATCGCACCGCCCGAGTGCATGTCGGAGAGCGGGTCCACACCGAGCGAGGCGGGGGGATGCTCGAAGGTCTTGATCATCGGCTGGCTGGCCATCATCAGCGCGATACCGAAGAACGCGTGGAACGGCATCCCCATGAACAGCTCCAGGATGCGCATCACGTATCCCGGCCGGTGCGGTCCCGGGTCGACGCCCATGATCGGCCAGAAGAAGACCAGGCCCACCGCCAGGAAGTGCACCATCATCGCGATGTGCCCGACCTTGCTGCCCATCAGGAAGTCAAACAGCGGGGTGAAGTACAGCGCGTACAGGCTGGCGATGAACAGCGGGATGGTGAACGCCGGATGTGTGATGACCCGCATGTAGCGGCTGTGCAGCAGGGTCACCAGCAGCTCGCGCGGCCCCCTGCGACCGCGGCCCGCGGTGGGCAGCGCGCGCAGCGTAAGCGTCACCGGCGCGCCGAGCAGCAGCAGGATGGGGGAGAGCATGCTGATGATCATGTGCTGCACCATGTGCACGCTGAACATGACCATGCCGTAGTCGTTCAGCTTGGTGCACATCGTCACGCCCACGGTCAGCACTCCCGCCGTGAACGCCACCGTGCGCACCACCGGCCACTCGTCGCCGCGTCTGCGCAGCCGGACCACGCCCCACACGTACAGGCCGAGCGCCAGCAGGCAGCCGATCAGGAAGAACGGGTCCCCGCTGAACTGCAGGCCCCGCTGCCAGGTGAACGGCGGCATATCCATGTTCATGTGCATGCCGTGCATGCCCGACATGCCGTGCCCGCTGTGATCCATCCGCAACTCTCCTGTCGCGCCTCGCCCAGGGCGCCCCTTTGCAACCGTTTCGACCGGTGCGCCCGCACCAGACTAGAGCCGCCCCCGCCCGAGGCTTCGGGCCGGGGCGGCTCGTTGAACGCTCATCCGTGTCGCGGTCTCACAGAACGCACTCGGCTTCCACGTACCGCTCGGCCGGAACGGTCTTGAGGTGGTCGACGGCCTCGGCCAGCGGCACCAGCGTGATGTCGGTGCCGCGCAGCGCCGTCATCATCCCGAAGTCGCCGTTGTGCGCCGCCTCCACCGCGTGCCAGCCGAACCGGGTGGCCAGCACCCGGTCGTAGGCGGTCGGCGTACCGCCGCGCTGCACATGGCCGAGGATCACGGGGCGGGCCTCCTTGCCGAGCCGCTGCTCCAGCTCGACCGACAACTGCCGGGCCACACCGGCGAACCGCTCGTGCCCGTAGATGTCGGTGCCACCGGTCTCGAACGGCATCGAGCCCTCACGCGGCTTGGCGCCCTCGGAGACCACCACGATCGCGAACTTCTTGCCCGCCGCGAACCGCTTGCCGACCACCTCGGTCAGCTCCTCGATGTCGAACGGCCGCTCCGGCACCACGATCGCGTGCGCACCGGCCGCCATGCCCGAGTGCAGCGCGATCCAGCCGGTGTGGCGGCCCATCACCTCGACGATCAGCACCCGCTGGTGGGACTCGGCGGTGGTCTTCAGCCGGTCCAGCGCCTCGGTCGCCACCATCACCGCGGTGTCGAAGCCGAACGTGACATCGGTCGAGGAGATGTCGTTGTCGATGGTCTTCGGCACGCCCACGATCGGCAGTCCCGCGTCCGACAGCAGTCGGGCCGCCTTGAGCGTGCCCTCGCCGCCGATCGGGATGATCGCGTCCAGGCCGAGGTCCTTGACATGGCCCTTGGCCCGCTCGACACCGTCGCGCAGATGCGCGGGCTGCACCCGTGACGAGCCGAGGATGGTGCCGCCGCGGGCGAGGATGCCACCGACCGCGTCCAGGTCCAGCTTGCGGTAGTCGCACTCCAGAAGACCCTTCCACCCGTCGTGGAAGCCGATGACCTCGTCACCGTGGTCGGCCACGGCGCGGTGCACCACGGACCGGATGACGGCGTTCAGTCCGGGGCAGTCGCCGCCGCTGGTCAGCACACCAATACGCATTGCTCTCGCTACTCCTGCACCTGCAAGTCAACCGGCGACCGGACCCCGTCGTCCGGAAGGACCCCGACAGCCTATCCGTACGGGGAGAACATCGGTCCGTCGTGCCGGTTTCGTCCGGATGACGGAATCCCAGGCTCCGCGGGGCGGTTCAGGCCGACGCCTCGGTGGCGGCGGCGATCCGCTCGGCGCGCAGCGCCTCGTACCACTGCTCGTCGACCGGCGGCAGCGCGTGCACGTCGAGCGCCAACTTCAGCAGCATGTCGGCGATCTGCGGGTTGCGGGCCATCACCGGGCCGTGCGCGTAGGTGCCGAAGACCGTGTCGCACCAGGCGCCCTCGGTGCCGTCGCCGGTGCCGTTGCCGCTGCCGAAGCGGAGCCGGGCGAACGGGCGGGCGCCGGGGCCGATGACCGTGTTGCCCTGGTGGTTCTCGAAGCCGGTCAGCGGCGGCAGGCCGAGCCGCTCGTCGATGTCGCCCATGATGTCGCCGACGTGCCGGGCGCCCTCGTTGCGGACACTGCGCACGTCGAGGATGCCCAGGCCAGGCTCGGGGTGGCCGAGGTCGTTGATGAACTCGGTGCCCAGGATCTGGTAGCCCGCGCAGACCGAAAAGACGATGGCACCGTTGCCCACCGCCCGGTTCAGTCCGCCGTCCCGGCGCAGCCGCTCGGCGGCCAGCCGCTGCGGCCGGTCCTCACCGCCGCCGATCAGGTAGATGTCGCCCGAGGTGGGGATGGGCTGGTCGGAGCGTACGTCGATACGGGTGACGGGGATGTGCCGCTGCTGGGCGCGGCGCTCCACCACCAGGACGTTGCCCTGGTCACCGTAGGTGCTCAGCAGGTCGGGGTAGACCCACACCAGGCGCAGGCTGGTGTCGCTCATGCTCGCAATCCTTCTGTAGGAGTCCTGGTACGGGCCGGTCAGTTGCCGACTGCTCGGCGCAGGTCCTGGAACGCCGTGTAGTTGGCGATGACCTCGATCTTGCCGGGTGGTGCCGAGCGCACCGCCTCGTCCACGTCGGCGCAGACCCGGAACTGCAGTCCGGCGACTTCGAGGCGGACCGCCAGGTCCAGCTTGCGGTCGCCGATCACGAAGATCGGGTGTCCGGCGAGCCGGGGATAGTCCACGTCCCACAGCCACGAGGTGTCGGTGCCGTCCGCGCTGCGCGCGTTCACCGACAGCAGCACCGGGGCGGGCGGGCCGTCGATCAGCGAGAAGGTCTCCAGCCAGCCCGCGGGGTTCTTCGCCAGCAGCAGCCGCAGGTCACGGCCGAGGTAGGAGACCACGTCGTACCGTCCGGCGACCGCCTGCACCGCGTACATCCGCTCCAGCGCGATCTTGGGGGCCACCCCGAAGACCGCGGCGACGGCGGCCGAGGTGGCCGCGTTCGCCTTGTTGGCCCGGCCGGGAAGCTGCAGCTGGATCGGCCAGGCGACACCGTCGGGGGCGATCACGTAGTCGCCGGACAGCGCCCAGGTGGGCTGGGGGCGGCGGAATCCGCACTCGCCGCAGAACCAGTCCTCGGTGTGGCGCTGGAGCACACCGCCGCAGGACGGGCAGGACCAGGCGTCGTCCTTCCACTCCTGGCCCGCGGCCACCCACACCACGGTCGGGCAGGAGGAGGCGGCCCAGGCCACCAGCGGGTCGTCAGCGTTGGCGATGACGATCGCCTCGGTGCCGGCCAGGCCCTCGCGCCACTTCTCGGCGAGCATCCGGGTCTCGCCCGCGCGGTCGAGCTGGTCGCGGGAGAGGTTGAGCAGCGCGATGGCCTTCGGCGACACATCGCGGGCGACGCCCGCCAGGTACTTCTCGTCGACCTCGATCACGCCGTACCGGGCGTCCGAGCCGCCCGCCAGGGCGGAGGTGATGCCGGCGGGCATGTTGGCGCCGAGCGCGTTGGAGACGACGGGACCGGCCGCCCGCAGCGCCTCGGCGATCAGGCGGGTGGTGGTGGTCTTGCCGTTGGTCGCCGACACCAGGACCACGTCCAGGTGCCCGGCGAGCCGACCCAGCAGCTCGGGGTCGAGCTTGAGGGCCACCCGGCCGCCGATCACCGATCCGCTGCCACGGCCCGCGGCGCGCGACACCGCCGCCGCGGCCTTGCCCGCCGTCACGGCCAGCTTCGCCCGCGGCGACAGCGGCTCCGTGTTGCCTGCCATCGTCTTTCGATCCTCCTCGCGTTCGACACCGGGCCTCCGGGTGCGTTGTGCACCACCGCCTGGATGGGGGTGGTGTAGCGCGTCCGCCGGTGCCGCACCGCGGCTGGGATGCCCGCGCGGGCCGCGCCGGTCCGCCGGGGCGGAAGGCTTCGGTCGCGGATCAGCCTATCGAGTCCTCGGGCCGCCCCCGCACCGCGCCATGGCCTGCCCGGCCGGGGTACGCGATCCGCCGGGGGTCGCCGGCTGGGCGTTCGGCTTGCTGCTGGGCGGTGAAATGCCCTGTTTCGGGGTGGTGTTGGGGTTGGATCTTTGGTGCGTTGCGGGAGGTTCGGCACCTGGGGCCGCGGCGTTGCGGTTGCTCGCCGTCGCGCCGGACATCCGCATCCCGGGATCGCCGGGACGGCGGTCCCGGCGCGGCGACGTAACCTTGCCGCCATGAGACCCCGCACCATCCCCGGCAGCTCGGGAACCGTACGGCCGATGCGGCTGCTCGGCGATCCTGTGCTGCGGTCGTCGGCCGCCGAGGTGACCGGCTTCGACCCGGAACTGGCGCGGCTGGTGGAGGACATGTACGCCACGATGTACGCCGCCGACGGCGTCGGACTGGCCGCGCCGCAAATCGGTGTCCCCTTGCGGGTGTTCGTCTACGACTGCCCGGACGACGAGGACCGCCGCCACCTCGGCGCGGTGGTCAATCCGCGCCTGACGGAGGCGGACGGCGTGGTGGTCGGCGGCACGGAGGGCTGTCTGTCGCTGCCCGGTGTCACCGCCACCACCCCGCGCTTCGACCGCGCCGTTGTGGAGGGCTTCGACCCGCACGGCGAGCCGGTACGGATCGAGGGCACCGGGTTCTTCGCCCGCTGCCTGCAGCACGAATGCGACCACCTGGGCGGCGAGTTGTTCACCGACCGCCTCACCGGGCTGCGCCGCCGCCGAGCCCTGCGCGCCGCCCGTCGCGCGCCGTGGGCCCGCGGCGGGTAGGGCGCCCTCAGAACCCGGGGCTGCCCGGCACGTCGCCCGCCGCCGCGAGGCGGCCCCACAGCAGGTCGGCCAGATGGGCCACCAACTGGCCGCGCTCACAGGGGCGTTCGGCCAGCCACCAGTCGCCTGCCGCGTGCATCATGCCGACGATGCCGTGGCCCCACACCCGCGCCAGCTCCTCGCCGTTGGGGCCGAGGTCGAGCCGTTCGGCGATGATCTTCGCCAACTCCTCACCGAGTCGGCGCAGTAGGGGCGCGGAGTAGCGGCGGGTGTCGAAGCCCTTCTCGGCGTCCGCGTCCTCGGTGGGATGCATCAGAAAGCGGTACACCTGCGGGCGGGCCTCGATGGCCGTCAGATAGGCGTCCAAGGTGGCCTCGACCCGGTCGCGGCGGGCACTGCGGGAGTCCAGCGCGGTGCGCAGGTTGTCCAGCAGCGCGTCGGTGTGCCGCTTGGCGAGTGCCCGGTACAGACCGCTTTTGTCGCCGAAGTGCCGGTACAGGATCGGCTTGGTGATCCCCGCCTCGGCGGCGATGGCGTTCATGGACGCCTCGGGTCCGTCGCGCAGCACCACCCGGTCCGCGGCTTCGAGCAGCTCCCGGCGCCGGTTCTCCGTCGCCTGCTGCTGGTCCAGTCGCTGGCTGGTCTGCATCGAGCCTCCCCGCCCGTTCGATTCTCGCGCTGTGCGCAACGTACTGCATTTTCCGGTGAACGCCGCAATGCCCTGCGGCTTCCCGGCGGGCGGCAGGTGGCGCCTTGGTGCGCAAGCTGGCGGTTGACATCCCTACCGGCCGGTAACACACTGCGTGTTACCGTAAGTAACAAGCAGGTGGAGGGGAACGATGGGTGACTTCTCGCTGGAGCTCAACGACGACCAGAAGGGCGTCCGCGACTGGGTGCACGGCTTCGCCGCCGACGTGATGCGCCCGGCCGCCGCGGAGTGGGACGAACGCGAGGAGACCCCCTGGCCGGTGATCCAGGAGGCCGCCAAGATCGGCCTGTACTCCATGGACTTCTACGCCCAGGCGTTCTTCGACCCCACCGGGCTCGGCATCCCGGTCGCCATGGAGGAACTTTTCTGGGGTGACGCGGGAATCGGCCTGTCCATCGTCGGCACCACGCTGGCCGCGGTGGGGGTGCTCGCCAACGGCACCGAGGAGCAGATCGGCACCTGGGTGCCGCAGATGTTCGGCACCGCGGACGATGTGAAGGTCGCCGCCTTCTGCTCCTCCGAGCCGGACGCCGGGTCGGACGTCTCCGCCATGCGCACCCGCGCGGTCTACGACGAGGCCAAGGACGAATGGGTGCTGAACGGCACCAAGACCTGGGCCACCAACGGCGGCATCGCCAACGTCCATGTGGTCGTCGCCGTGGTGGACCCCGAACTCGGCGCGCGCGGCCAGGCGTCCTTCATCGTCCCGCCGGGCACGCCGGGGCTGTCCCAGGGGCAGAAGTTCAAAAAGCACGGCATCCGCGCCTCACACACCGCCGAGGTCGTACTGGACGGCGTACGGGTGCCCGGCTCCTGCCTACTCGGCGGCAAGGAGAAGCTCGACGAACGGCTGGCCCGCGCCCGGGAGAAGCAGCGCGCGGGAGGTAAGCGGACCAAGAACGCGGCGATGGCCACCTTCGAGGCCTCCCGCCCGGCGGTCGGCGCCCAGGCGGTCGGCATCGCCCGCGCCGCGTACGAGGTCGCGCTCGACTACGCCAAGACCCGGGTCCAGTTCGGCCGCCCCATCATCGACAACCAGGGCGTCGCCTTCACCCTCGCCGACATGCGCACCCGGATCGACGCCGCCCGCCTCCTGGTCTGGCGGGCCTCCTGGATGGCCACCGCGGGCAAGCCGTTCACCGCCGCGGAGGGCTCGATGTCCAAGCTCTACGCGGGCGAGACCGCGAAGTGGGTCACCGCCCAGGCCATGCAGATCCTCGGCGGCAACGGCTTCACCCGGGAGTACCCGGTGGAGCGCATGCACCGCGACGCCGCCATCTACACCATCTTCGAGGGCACCAGCGAGATCCAGCGCCTGGTCATCGCCCGCAGCATCTCGGGGCTGCCGATCCGCTGACGGGAAACACCTGGAGGCCACGCGTAGATAGCCGCTGAAGAAAGGGCCCTCCCAGAGCATCTGGGAGGGCCCACAGGTGTCGCAATGGGGTGATCAAACAGCCGCTGGGGCCGGTGGGAGGAGTGGATCTGCTGGGCCCGCAACGGAGACAAGTGGAGCGCCGAATGACCACCGTCCTGCCCGCCGCGATGTGCGCATGCTGCGAGCGGCCGATACGCGCCCGCGTGGTGTGGTGCTCGCAGACGTGCCGCAACCTCGACGACCCCCACGACGACCAGGGCGAGCCCGAGCCTGGGGATGACTGAGGAGGGAACGCCTGGTCGTGTGATCACCCGTTTGGCGGCGTAGATTCTAAAAAACAAGACCTTCAGGTGTGTGCGGCAGAAGGCCCGCCACTGTTGCGGTCTTTGTCGCCCCGGCATTTTGCCCTCTCCGGTCAGCCACGCGGCCGAGTACGTGTCCGGCCGATCTCTCAGGCCTGTCAGGAGGGTTCCATGCGCAGACGACTGATACCGGCGGCTCCATTTTGCGCTGTAACGTCGTCCCCCTTTCCTATGTGTCGTGTGGCTCTGTCGACGTTGGCCCCGGGGAAACCCTTTCTGTGCGGGTCACGAGCGACGCGACGGCACAGACCGGGACGGTACAGGCCGCTGATTTCCAGGCATTCCTCAATGGCGCGAAGATCAAGGATGTCGGGCCAGTCATTAGTTCTGATCAAAAACCCCAAGTCATCTTGAAGAATCTTACGACCTCTACCGTGACGGTAACGATGCAAGCCAGTGCCGGCGGGTTGGATTTTGGGTTTCTGACAGGTGGCTACATCGTCACCGGTCCCTGAGCCTCCAGCGGCTCCATCGCGGACCTAGCCCGACGAGCTGCTCAGCTAGTCCCCCGACGCTGCGCCCCGGCCTCGATGACGAGGCCGGGGCGCAGCGTCGTGTCAGCGTGCTCCTCCGAAGATCTCGTGGGTGCAGCTGACCGCTGCTCTCAGCTGTGTTTCATTGCCAGACAGCGGATGCCGAATACGTCGCCGTAGCGGTTGAAGTAGGAGACCAGGCTGTATCCCTGGGCGACGAGCGTCGGGTTGAGCCAGCGGCAGGCGGCGTGCAAGTCGATGGCGTAGTGGACACCGTTGTATCCGACGCATCGCCATCCCGCGACATTGTGTACGTCGAGAGCCGGGGTGTTGTACCCGAGGGCCTTACAGTAGCCGCCCAGCGGCATGTCGCTGGGGGATGAATAGTCGATCGCGTTGATCGCCCAGCAGCGTCCGCCCACGAACCGGACGTTGAAGCCGGCTCGCACCAGATCGCTGAACTGCCAGTCGCAGGCGGCGAACAGGTTCAGCGGCGTCCAGTACGCGCCGTTGTTGTAGTAACAGACCCAGGGGTTGGAATTGCCATTGTCGATCTTCTCGGCGCCCTGGTAGTGCATCGCCTGGCAGTACTCATTGAGCTCCATGCCACCGAGGTCTCCCGTGGTGGCACTGGCCATGGGGGCCGCGACAAACAGGCACAGAACAGCACCAAGAAGGGTAGTGAATAATCGAGTACGAGTGCGAGACATGTGTCCCCCTGTTGAGGTCGGGGCGGCTACTCGGGAAGAAAGCATGGGCACTCAGGCATCCAATAGGCTCCCGTCCCATATGCCAGCTGTCAAGGCCATGCCATATTGATCAGAAACTCAAAGTTTCTATTCGGCCTTCATCGTGCCGGGCTGGCCGCAGTGAGTCTCAGCGCTACGTTGTGCGGCCCCGAGTACGCGCGGCGTCTCGATCACCCGCCGTCCGTCCAGTTGCACGTGGCCGAGGGCATCCTCCGCGAATGGGGCTGGCAGCAGCAGCCTCACCACCTCCGAAACCGGCGCGGCGCCCGCTGCGTATGCGGGGCGATCTGCGCCGCCGTGGCGCTCGGCGTCGGCTCCGAGCACGCCGCACACCGGGCCGCAGGGCACGTCCTCCACGTCCTGCGTGACCGCGGCTGGCCACACCTGATCGGCGACTGGAACCAGCAGCCCGGGCGCACCCCCCAGCAGGCATATGGGAAGCCGAGCAAGCCCGAATCGAGGAGACCCGCTCCCGGGAGATCGCCAACTACCACGTCATGAGTCCGCGGCAGTTCGAAGAGGGCATCGCCTACCTATGCCAGCGAGACGGCTGCACGGACGTGCAAGTCGTTGGTGGCCGCGGGGACCTCGGAGCCGACGTGAAAGCCATAGCCCCCGACGGGCGCCGCATCGTCATCCAGTGCAAGCGCTACGGGCCGAGCAACAAGGTCGGCTCCGGGGACATGCAAAAGTTCGGCGGCACCTGCTACGCCTGGCACCGAGCCGATATCGCCGCGCTCGTGACGACCTCGACGTTCACCAAGGACGCCGCAAACTACGGGAGGAGTATGCGCATCGGCCTCTATGACGTCGACGCCCTCGCCGGGTGGGCCTCCCGAACCGGTCCGGCGCCCTGGCAGTAACCCGGCCGACTGTTGAGCCCATGCGCGGGGCTTTCGCATGCCCGAACCGACGCCCGTGACCTGCTGTTCGCCGGTATGCAGATCCAGGGGGCACGATGGGGAAGCGTCGGCAGGTGCGGATCGCGTTAGTCGCCGTGAGCGTGCTGGTGATCGGAAGCCTGGCGATACTGCGCTACGTGGCCACCCCGCTCATCGACTGGATCTGCCGCGACTTCACCCTCTACTGGTGAGACCGCCTACCGCCGCCCCGCGCACCGTCGCGCGGGGCTTTCGCATGCCCGGGCATGGTCGCGGGCCGGGCGCATACTGGCCGTGAGAGCGCCGGGAGGCGGGCGATGACTGATCCACTGGAGTTCCTGGTAGCGGCCCACGGACGGGCCGAGGAGATCGCACGGGCCCTACGCGATGACCTGTGGTGGCCGCCCGAAGCCGAACGTATCGAGGTCTACACAGACAGCAACATCCTGATCGCCGGAGCTGACGACACCATCCGGTGCCTGACCGCGGCCGCCGACCCGGCCGCAGTGCTACGCCGGATCGCCGCCGAACGCGAACTCCTCGCCCTGCACCAGCCGGAACGCGAGGCGTACATCTACCCGGACGTGGATGGGCCCGAGCCCGGTGTGCTCACAGTCGCCTGCAAGACCTGCGCCCAAGGTCAGCACTACGACCTCCGACCCGAAGTGTTCCCGTGCCCCACGGTCCGGCTGCTCGCCGAAGCCTGGGGCTGGACGGAACAGGAGGAGCAGCGGTGACGCGGAGCTTTCGCATGCGAGCCGAGTAGTGAGACCCTAGGCCACAGGTTCGCAGCACCGGGGGACACTATGACGAACCCATTCAAAGGCCGCCGCCGACCGATCCGCCGAATCCTCTACATACTGCTGGCCATCGGCCTGATCTGGCTCGCCTGGCACCCACACCACTGGCACACGGGCGGCGACCCCTGTAACCCCGTCGGTAGCTACTACTGCGGATCGTCCAACTGGCAGTGGTAGCAGCCTGTCGACCGCGGCATCATCGCCCGGGCGATCCATCGGCGGTCGAGCGACATGCGAACCGGTTTCATCGTCGGCACCGCACCCAGCTGGGAACAGAGTTCGTCGAGGGCGGCGGCGCACTCCTCCCGCGTATCCGCGTGCCTCACCGCCATAACAGCAAGTGGACCATGAAACCCGCCTGAGTGGGCCAATTGGTCACATCCGGGCGTTGTCGCGCACCAGGAGCACAATGGGCGCGGCACCCTCACGCAACCCGGGAGGCCCCGCGCGTGTCGACCCCGAGACCCTGCCCTGGCCTGTGCAACAACCCATGGCGCCGCGCAGAAACCGAACGCCACCCACGGCACCACCCACGACCTCCAGCCCACCTGGGGCGACCCCGTCCACTGCGCACGCTGCACCCACCGCGCCCACACCGAACTCCTCACCGCCATAGGCTGGAGGCCGTCCACGGCACACGCGGCATGCCCACCGGCACCATCGGACGCCACCCCACCCACCCCGCATGGCCCGGACAAGCATCCCGACTCCTCACCGACCACATCCTCGGCGCCCTAGTCGAGTTGGAGGAGGGCATCCGCCAACTCCGCAGCCTCATCCGGAGGTCAGCCCGCGGACGGGAAGGCGCCACCGCGAACGCCGCGATGACGTTCCTCGCCGCACACCTGGATTGGGCACTGGCCCACCACCCGCTCGCCGTCGAGGTCCACGACCGGCTGTCCGGGAACCCGGCCGCGCAGATCCACGGCTGGCACCGCACAGCCCTACGGTTCACCGCCCGGGACACAAGGCTGGAGCACCACCGTGTGCCGTGCCCCCGCTGCGAGTTGCTGGCCCTGTTCCGTGCGGACGGTGACGACTACATCGAGTGCCGGAACTCCAACTGCGGCCTGCTGTTGACCCCGGCGGAGCTGTTCGCGCACACCAAGGCCGTGGCCGTCGAGTACGCGCAAGCCGCCGCTTAGTTGACGAATGAACAGTGTTACGCGTAACTTCATCGGCAGGTACAGGTGTGCCCACCGATCCACAAGCCCCGAAGCCCCTCGGCTCTGGGGCTTTCGCATGCCAGGAGAGACCCGTGATCAGCATTGACGGAGACCTCGACCAACAACACACCCTCTCGACCACCGCCGAGGGGCCGGGGCAGCGGGCGTCGAGTCTGGTGTCATCCGGATCTGGGCGCACCGCGGGCACCTCAAGCGCGCCACCTGCGAGAAGTGCCGCATCCCGAAGTACCGGGCCATCGACGTGGTGAAGGCCGAGAAGGCCACCCGGGAGCGCGCCCGCCGCACCTACAACGCCGCCTAGACAGCCGCGCTTTCGCCCTGGATCACCTGATGGGAGGTGACCCGGTGCGTCGTCGCCTCGCCGCCGTTGGTCTGATGGTCGCCGCACTCCTCGGACTCAACGCCGCCCCTGCTCCAGCCGCTCAACACGGCTTCCGCCTGATCTTCGCCGACGGGTTCAACCAGCGCACACCGCTCGGGAGCTTCTCCGGCTGCGACCACAACGACGACACCCCGCAGGTGTACCGCTCTGGCCTGACCGGCAGCATGCGCGCGAACTGGTGGGCCTACCCCGCGGGTTGGCCGGACACCGCGACCCAGCGCGGCTACCCGGTCGGCGGCTACTACGACCCCGTCACCACCCTGTGGGTCGTACCCTCGCCGTGGGGCGACGGGCAGTCGCACATCCGCATGTGGCGCGGCTCGTCCGGCCCGGTCCACTCCGCGACCGTCGTACCCAAGGCCGCCATGGGTCTCAAGTACGGGGCCTACCAGGAACGGTGGCGCGTCTCCCACGTCGCCAAGGGTTACAAGAGCGCCCACCTGCTGTGGCCCGTGTCGAACTCGGACCAGTGCTCGGAGAACGACTTCCCGGAGTCGGAGGGGGACACGCAGGTCGCCGGGTTCATGCACCCCTCCAACTACGGCGAACAAGTAGCCGTCGACACCGGCCAATCATGGGGACGCTGGCACTTCCTGCTGCGGTTCACCGAGGGCAACGTTCCCGACCTGAGTGATGCCCTTGACACTGGAAGAGGTCGATGGGAGCCCGCAGCTGAACAGCCGGACCTGCGGAACCGTGCACGCCGCGGGTGGGTGGCGGTCGCCGTAAATCGAAACTTCGTTCACCCTGTTGGGTGACTGACGCGATGCTCTGCGCGCTGTTGACTATTGCAGAGTGAGCAACACCCTCAGGCGTGTCGGGATCTCCCGCAGTGGATGGTCCCCCTCGGTAGGTCCCGGCACTGAGCGAGCCCCTTCCCGGACGCGGGAGGGGGCTCATGCCGTTTCGGGGGAGAAATGGGAGACGATCTTGCCCGCGCAACCCGGAACAACACCGATCCAGCGCGGAGCAACCCCGGAGTAACGCAGCGCTGACCAGCAGCGGAACTGAGTTGGCGCAGGGCCAGCCCAGCCGACACCGCCATCTACACCATCTTCGAGGGCACCAGCGAGATCCAGCGCCTGGTCATCGCCCGCAGCATCTCGGGGCTGCCGATCCGCTGAGCGATTGGGGCGGCAGGACGCTACTGCTGGGTGATCGGTTCCTGCAGTTCGGTGACCATGCCGTCGAGGTCTTCGGGGCAGGCCAGGGTCACTTCGCGGTTCGGCCCGGCGGTGCGGTAGCCCGCATCCTCGATCCAGCGGGCCAGCGCCTGGTAGGTGGGCAGGCAGTCGTCCATCGAGCCGCGATGGACGATCGTGGCCGCCTGCTCCACCTCCGGAAGGTCGACCACCGCGAAGTCGAAGGCATCATCGGGCTCGACGTTCACCGGAAGACCGGCGTGGACGATGACGCTTTCCCCGTCCCCAGCGTCCTCGTAGTAGGCGGTCGCCGGACCGACCGGAGTGACCCCCGCCCGGTCCAGGGCCGAGCACAGTTCGGCGTACAGTTCGCGAACGACCGGGCCGATCGACAACGGCTCCAGGGTCTTCGCGGTACCGGTCATCTCCGCGACCCGCACGGCGGGAATGCGCTTGATCGTCACTTCTTCGCTGGGCATGGTCCCCTCGCTCTCAATCATCCGGAGCCGCGCCTGGACGTGCGCCAGTCGAGCCGTGTCCGTCGCGATCTGGGTCTGGAGCTCAGCCTGCCGCAGCGTGAGCATTCCGCGCAGTTCCCCAGCGGTGACGTGATCGTCGAGGATCTGCTGGACCTGCTGCAGGGTGAATCCCAACTCCTTCAACGCGACGACGCGGTTGAGCCTGGACAACTGGCCCGCCTCGTAGGAGCGGTAGCCGGTCGCGGGGTCGACGTGCGCGGGCCGGAGCAGTCCGATCGCGTCGTAGTGACGCAGCATGCGGACCGACACCCGACCGTGCCTGGCGAAGTCTCCGATACTGAACATGGCGTCTCCGGGTGTAGGCCCTCACACGATGTGAGGGTCAAGCATCGGCCACCACCGCACCGGCTCCGGACGCGGTGGTCAAGCCTGAGGTGGTCAAGCCTGATCCGATTCCCGGAGCGACGACGCGAACTCTCCGGCCCGCCAACCTCCTTTCGTACGGGGGTAGATGTAATGGCCATCCGTCAGCTATGCTGATGGTGTTCGGGCGCCGCTTCCCCCGTGCGGCGCCCGAACCTCACTTCTCCCGCACCGCGGTTGAGGGCGCCCGTACCGCGTGCGCCAGGTCCTCCAGTGCTTCCGTGACCAGTTCGGCCGCCCGCGCCAGGACCGGGTCGGCGGTCCGTTGGCCCGCGGAGCCCAACTGGGCCTGAACAGGCTCCCGTTGCCGGATCGCCGCTGACATGGATGCCGCCGTGGAGCGCACCGCCTCGGCGAACGCGTCGGCTTCCGGAAGCGGGGGTGCGTCGCGGGGCGGTAGGTGGGCCTCCAGGAGCATTCCGCCGCGGGCCATCAACGTCAGTGCGTCCTTGGCGAGTTCGCTCGCCCTGGGCGACAGGCCGCGATGGCGCACCGGCTCGGCGCGGGCCCGGCCAACGGCCTGGTCCCAGGCCAGCCGGGCCGAGCGGAAGTCCAGCAGCGCCTCGCGCACCCGGCGGTGTCGGCGGCGGTCCGCCGGGTGCGCGTAGCAGGCGGCCACCTCCGCCGTGTACCGCCCGGTCACCTCGAGCCAGTCGGCCAGCCGCTCGCGCAACCGCGGCGTCTCCCAGGCCGGGAAGACCGCGTACGCCGCCATGGCCAGCGCACCGCCGATCAGCGTCAGCAGCACCCGGTCGGTGACCGCCTCATGCCAGCCGACACCGATCATGCCGAGCAGGAAGACCACGTACGCCGCGATGCACGCGGAGGTCACCGCGTATCCGGTGCGCAGCAGCAGGTACATCAACCCCAGGCAGCACACCGCCAGTCCGGCGCACACCAGCGGCCCGGGAGCGGCGAACCGCATCACCGCACCGGCCACCACCAGCCCGGCCAGCGTTCCGGCGAACCGCGCCACCCCGCGCGCGTACGTCTGGGAGAAGTCCGGCCGCAGCACCATCGTCGAGGTCACCGGCGCCCAGTAACCGTGCCCCAACGGCAGGGCCCGGCCCAGCAGATAGCCGAGCGAAGCCACCACCGACAGCCGTATCGCGTGCCGCAGCACCGGGGAGTCCCAGCGCATCTCGCGCCGCACCGCCCGTACCGCGAGCGGCAGGAGCTTCGGCACGGTCGGCCGCAGCAGCGCGCCCTGCACGGCCGCCTGGTCGGCGGCGCTCGGGCCGTTCGCCTCCTCGACGGCCTCCTCGAGCAGCGCGGTCAGCCGTCCGGCCGCCCGCCGCGCCGGACCCGTCAGCGGCGAGCCGCCCTCCGGCTCCTCCAGGGCCGCGGCGGTCCGGCTCGACAGCCGCACCGGGCGGCCGGTACGGATCGCGTGCGCCACCGCGTCCAGCACCTCGGCGGCGCCGCCGAGCAACTGGCGGGCCCGGTCCCGTTCCGGACCCTCGGACGCCGCGCCCAGCGCCGGATCCGCCAGCGAAGCGAGCACCGGTCGGATCCGCTCCGCCACCGCGCGCCCGCCGCGCAGTTGGGCCGGGCGCCGCCGGGCCTGCCGCGGGGTCACCGCCGCCGCGCTGCGCGCCGTCATCATCGGCTCGGGTTCGAACGGCGCCATCGGGTCGTGCCGCAGTCGCCGCGCGTAGTCCGCCACCGTGGCGAACGCCTCGGCCAGCGCGTCGCGTTGGGCGCCCCACCGGCGGATCGGGAAGAGGACGATCAACGCCGCCTGCACCAGACCGCCGAAGGCGATCACCCCGGCATGGCCGAGCGCCCCCAGCACGCTGGTGGGCAACGTCACCACGACCAGCATCACCGTGACCGTCAGCGCGGCGACCACGCCGCTGGTGGGTCCCAGCGCCCAGGCCGTTCCGGCGCCCAGCGACCACAGCGCCAGCAGCGCGACGAACGCGCCGGTGCGGCCCGCCGCCAGGTATCCCAGGAAGGTGCTGACCGCGAGCCCGCCGCCGGCGGTGAGCGCCAGCACCGGGCGCGGCCGCCAACTGCGCTGGAAGGTCGCGATTCCGGCGGCGAACGCCCCGAACGCGCAGGACGCGGCGAACGCCGGTGTGGTCAGCCACAGGGCCAGCGCGATGACCACCGCCACTCCGGCGGCACCGCGCAGGGCGGCCAGCGGCTCCAGCTGGGCCCGCTCGACGGACAGTCCGGAACGGACCGCCTCGCGGAGCGAACGCTGCCAGGTCATTCCCGGATCATAGGGATGATCCCTATGAAACAGATAGCACCCCTCGGCGGCGCACGGCGGAAAATCCCGGCTGGAACCGCGACCGGAAGCATGTGGAGTACATCAACTGGCGCGGCAGGCGCCGACCTTCTGGTTCAATGGCGTCATGGCCAGCTTGAATGACACCGCGACGGGTCGCAGTGACCTTGAGCCGTTCTGGCCGTCTCGGCAGGCGCACGACTTCGACCGCCTGTGTTGCCGCGCGAACCGCGCGCGGGCCCACGCCCACGGCTGACCCGGAAACGGCCACCGCCGTCGGTACGGCCCGGCCCCGCGCACGACGTCCGCACGTCCCTTCGCGCGAAAGAGCCGAGACCCCATGCCGAACATCTCCAGCACCCACACCCTGCACGCTTCCATCCCGGCCCGCCAGCGGCTGCGCGCGGTACGGCCCGACGAGGTCGTTCCGGCGCCGGACTTCCTGCCACCGGGCGCCACCTGGATCCCCGCCCCCGGGCATTCGCTGCCCGCGGCCGCCGGGCAGCCGCCGATGGTCGGCTACCTGGTACTGGTCCCCGCCGACCAGGCCCCGCCGACGGAGGCGGCCGAACCGCCCGGTTCCGGCGACCCGATCCTGATCGACCACGAACGCCGTACGGCCAGCATCGACGGGCGCGAGCTCGACCTGACCTACCTCGAGTTCGAGCTGCTGGCGCACCTGGTGGCCCATCCGCACCGGGTGCACACCCGCGACCAGTTGGTCAACACCGTCTGGGGCTACGGCCACGTGGGTGACGGGCGCACGGTGGACGTGCATATCGCCCGGCTGCGCCGCAAGCTCGGTCCCGAGCACCGGGCGGGCATCGTGACCGTCCGCCGGGTCGGGTACAAGTACGCGCCGCTCACCGGCGACTGACCGCACGCGACGCGGTGCGGGGCCGTGACCATGGCGGCCCGCACCGCGTTGTTGGTGCGGGGTCGCCCGGGCGGGGAACCATAGCCGTGGGGTGGGCGTCCTGAAGTCCATCACCCGCTCCGACCGGCTTAAGGATGCGCCAGCGATGAACGAGGACGCGGATCGCTCGACCCCCGACGGCACGCGCTCGCCCGACGCGCCACAGGAGCGTGAGGCGGTGCCGCGGCAGCAACGGGTGGATGTGCGGCGGCGGTTGATGGCGCTGCGCCGCTGGTAGGCCTCCCGGCGGACCGGTCGGCGTCCCGCGCCCCGGGGCCGCGCGGCGCGTTCGGCGGCTGCGGTGATGTGTCCTGCGCTGGACCGCGCCGTCGGGCTTGCTCGCCGATACCACGGGACGCCCCGCCCACTGCCCGAAAAGCGCCGTCGGCGTGGCCGACCCCGTGCCCCCGCCGAAGGCCCTGACGTCGTAGCCTTACCCCCGCGTTCACCCGCGACGTGGAAGGCGAGGCGCCACCGATGCCCGAAGTCAGCCCGCTGGATGCGGCCGTAAGCGGCCCGTTCGGCCCGCACAATCTCCCGTACGGGGTCTTCACCACCGCCGACGCCCCCGGCTCCGCGCGGATCGGCGTGCGGATCGGCGACCATGTGCTCGACGCGGGCGCCGCGGCCCGCGCGCTCGGCTCCGAGGACGCGGTGCTCCTCTCCCAGCCGGTGCTCAACCCGCTGATGGCCGCCGGTCGGCCGGTGTGGCGGCGGGTGCGTGCCGCGCTGACCGCCTGGCTCACCGAGCCCGAGCACCGCGGCACCGTCGAACCGCTGCTGCACCCGCTCGACTCGGTCGGACTGCGGCTGCCCTTCGAGGTCGCCGACTACGTCGACTTCTACGCCAGTGAGCACCACGCCACCACCGTCGGCCGGATCTTCCGCCCCGACGCGGACGCGCTCACCCCGAACTGGAAGCATCTGCCCATCGGTTACCACGGGCGGGCCGGAACGGTGGTCGTCTCGGGCACCGATGTCGTCCGCCCCACCGGGCAGCGCAAGGCGCCGCGTGATCCAGAGCCGGTCTTCGGCCCGTCGACCCGGCTGGACTACGAGGCCGAGGTCGGCTTCGTGGTCGGCACGCCCACCCGGCAGGGCGAGCGGGTGCAGTTGGACGCGCTGGCGGACCACGTCTTCGGCGTCTGCCTGGTCAACGACTGGTCGGCGCGCGACATCCAGGCGTGGGAGTACGTGCCGTTGGGCCCGTTCCTCGGCAAGTCCTTCGCGACGTCGGTCTCACCCTGGATCGTCCCGCTGGACGCGCTGGAGGCCGCACGGGTCGTACCACCGGCGAGGGACACCGCGCTGCTGCCGTACCTCGACGACGCCAAGTCCGAGTGGTGGGGCCTGGACCTGCGGCTGGAGGTTGCGCTGAACGCGGAGGTGGTCTCCCGCCCGCCGTTCGCCGCGATGTACTGGACGGCGGCGCAGCAACTGGCCCATATGACGGTCAACGGCGCCTCCTTGCGCACCGGTGACCTGTTCGCGTCCGGCACGGTCAGCGGTCCGGGTGACGACGAGCGCGGCTGCCTGCTGGAGCAGACCTGGAACGGCCGTGATCCGCTACGGCTGAGCGGTGGCGTCTCACGCACCTTCCTGGAGGACGGCGACGAGGTCACCATCACCGCCTGGGCTCCGGGTCCGGACGGCAGGCGGGTCGGCTTCGGCGAGGTCACCGGCCGGGTGTCGCCCGCCGTGTGACCAACCGGGGGGCGCCCGGCCCGGTCGCGGTCCGGGCGCCCCTTGCGGTTCCACGGTAGCGCTGGGCGGCCCTCAGTAGCGGATGACGCTGGGCCGTTTGGCGGGCGCGTGCGGGGTACGGGCGGCGGCGCCGCTCGGCGTCATGGAGAACGAACCCCCGGACAGCGGGCCCGGCGCGTAGCCGCCGCTGGTGAACGCCTGCGGGTTCGTCGCGTCGAGCGACTGGCCGTCCACCGTCACACCGGAGAAGTCCAGTTGGCTGAAGGACGGATAGCTCTGGGTGGGGGACTCTATGACCGCCTCGGCGCTGACGTTCTCCGCGGCCAGGTCCTTGTCGACGTGTTCGGTCCAGCCCTTGGTGTTGTCGGTGAGCGTCAGGGTGTAGCTGCCGCCGCCGTTGGAGACCACTGAGGCGGTGATGCTGTCGCCTTCGGAGACCGGGTCGTTCCAGTACACGGGGGCGGCGGGGTACATCTCGTACCAGGCGGAGAGCACCGGCGAGCCGCTGGAGCAGTCGGTCTGCACACCGGTCTGCTCCACGGTCTGCGAGCCGTAGCCGTCCAGGCCGATCCAGGGGGCGAACAGGTCGCTGCTGCTGTTGCAGGTGACATGCGGTTCGGTCCAGGAGCCGCTTATGGTGCTGAAGCTTCCGGTGGCGACATAGCCGCCCCAGTTGCTGTCCTGGAAGCGTCCCGCGTGCGGGCCGAAGCCCGTACCGGAGGCGGCCGCTGATGTTCCGGCACCCGCCGGGATCACAGCGGCGGCGAGCAGCAGACCCGCGGCTGCCGCCCGGCCGGTGAAACGATTGCGTCTGGTTCCTGCATTCGTGCCCATGTACCGGTCTCCTGTGGGGGATGGAGTCGATGTTCGGGGGCCTGTCAGACCGGGGTTCATCGTGGGTGTGGCCTGCGTGAACCCTCAAGAGTCAGGGGCCAACCGGAACCCGCCATGGCGAGAACATGACACAATAGCGGGTGGTGGCGGGTACCGCTCGTCGAGCTCGGCCCGCCCGGAACCGAAGGGCGGTCAGGGTGTTCCCAGCCGGTTTCCACGCGGTGTCAGGCGGAACCCACTGGTCGGCGCCCATGCGCGCGGCCTCGGGCGGTCTGCTCGAAGGCCTTGGCATTCCCGAAGCGGAACAGAGCACCTACCTACGTGTCCTCGCCTCTCCGCACTGTACGGCAGCTGGTCTCGCCGCGGAGCTGGGCGTCACCGCCGACCGCGCCGAGCGGCTGCTGGCCGCGCTCGCCCAACACGGCCTGGTCACCCGGCATGACGGCATCCCGGTCCGCTGGTCGGCGGCGGCGCCCGATGTCGCCGTCGAGGCGCTACTGCTACGCCGGGAGGAGGAACTGCTGCGCACCCGCGGCCGGGTGAGCGAGCTGATGCGGGCCTACCGGCGGGCCCAGCAGCCGCACGCGGCCGATCTGGTGGAGGTGGTCACCGGCACGGCCGCCATCGCCGAGCGCTGGCGCCAGATGCAGGACGGCGCGCGGCGGCACCTGCTGCTGTTCGACAAGCCCCCGCACATCTCGCGCACCGACACCGAACTGGAGCGCTCCCTGCTGACCCGTGGAGTGCGCGTCCGCGCGGTGTACGAGGCGGGCTCGGTCAGCGCCCCCGGCCGACTGGCCGAAATACGCCAGGTGGTCGCGGCGGGGGAGGAGGCGAGGATGCTGCCGGAACTGCCGTGCAAGCTGGCCATGGTGGACGACCGCTGGGCGATGCTCCCGGTGGCCACCGGATCCGAACTGCGGGCCGCGGTACTGGTGCGCGCCTCGTCCCTGCTGGACGCGCTGACCGGAATGTTCGAGGCGTACTGGCACCGGGCGGTACGGGTGCCGGACGCGGGCGGCCCGGCGTTCGGCGCGGAGGACCGCAGGGGGGAACTCCTCACGCTGCTGTCGGCCGGGTTCACCGACGACAGCATCGCCCGCCAGTTGGGCGTCTCGCCGCGCACCGTCCAGCGGTGGGTGCGCGAGGTGATGGACGCCCTCGGCGCACGGACCCGGTTCCAGGCGGGCATCCAGGCGGCCCGGGCCGGACTGCTGTAGTTCCTTACCGTTCATCAGGACTTGCCAGGAGTTCACCTTATGGGGTGAATGTCTCCTCGGGGAGCGGCGGGCGAAATTATTTCTTGAGGAATCCTGCGTAATTCCGGAGTGCGCTTGGTGGCCCGCCCGACGGTATGACGCGCTGTCAGTTCACGGTCGCCGTACTCCCCATTGCCTGCCCTTGGTGAACGCATTACCGCAGGTAGTCGCAGTTGGGGCCGAGTCTGTCGGGCTCGGCGCGCCGCCCCGGGCGAGCCGTTACGAATCCCGAACACCCCTTCCCTGATGGCCGCGTGGCCTGGTTACATGGGTGTTTCACGGCCTACGGGGCGGGATCGCGACCTTGTCCCGAGGCGGTTCGGTCGGCTAGCTTCCTGAGCGCCAGACACCACTCAACGGGGTGGCAGTTCGCCTCGCATGTCATGGGCATGCTTGTCTCCTGCCGTCCGCGTGCTACCCCCACCCCTGGCGTGCCCCCATCACGGCAGGGCGCAGCACACGTGCGAGTGGCGATTCCCGGGACAGCGCCGGGTTCGGTTCCACCCCCCTGGGTGGCCTTCAGCGCTGTCCCCATCCCCCCAGGGAGGGCCGTTCATTGCCTATATCGTCTCCCTCCGCGCACAGGCGCAAGCGCGGATTCCGCAAGGGTGCCATCGCGGCGGCGTCACTGAGCGCCGTGGTCGCCGGTACCTACGCGATCGTCGCCCCGGCGGGCGCGGCGTCCACCACGTCGACCGCCGCCAGCCAGCCGCACGTCAAGCGGATGTGCTCACAGCCGAGCCAGCCGGGCATGATGTCCTGTCTCGCGCTGGTGCGCACCGACATCGTCAAGCACAACATGGCGGGCGCCAACGACACCCCGCAGGGCTTCGGCCCCGCCGACCTGCGCAAGGCGTACAACCTCACCGGTGACGGCGCGGGCCAGACCGTGGCCATCGTCGACGCCCAGGACGACCCCAACGCCGCGCAGGACCTGGCCGCCTACCGCAAGCAGTACGGGCTGCCGGACTGCGGCAACGGCTGCTTCAAGAAGATCGACCAGAACGGCGGCACCAACTACCCGTCGGCTGACGCCGGTTGGGCCGGTGAGATCTCCCTCGACCTGGACATGGTCTCGGCCATCGCGCCCAAGGCCAACATCCTGCTGGTCGAGGCGAACTCGGCGAACATGAACGACCTCGGCGCGGCGGTCAACCAGGCCGTCAAGTCCGGGGCGAAGTTCGTCTCCAACAGCTACGGCGGCGGCGAGGACGCCACGGACGCCCAGGCGGACAGCCAGTTCTTCAACCACCCGGGTGTGGTCATCACCGCCTCGGCGGGTGACTCCGGGTTCGGCGTGGAGTACCCGGCGGCCTCGCCGAACGTCACGGCGGTCGGCGGCACCTCGCTCACCAAGGACTCCAGCCAGCGCGGCTGGAGCGAGAAGGTCTGGGGCACAAGCGCGGGCGGCGAGGGCACCGGCTCCGGCTGCTCCACCGTCGAGGCCAAGCCCAGCTGGCAGAAGGACAACGGCTGTGCCAAGCGCACGGTGGCCGATGTCTCCGCGGTCGCCGACCCGGCGACCGGTGTCGCGGTCTACGACACCTACCAGTCCAACGGCTGGCAGGTCGTCGGCGGCACCAGCGCCTCGTCGCCGATCATCGCCAGCGTGTACGCGCTCGCCGGTGCGCCGTCCTCGGGCAGCAACCCGGCGTCGTTCCCCTACAAGAACGCGTCCGCGCTGAACAACGTGACGTCCGGCTCCAACGGTACGTGCAACCCGTCGTACCTGTGCAACGGCGGCCAGGGCTACAACGGCCCGACCGGGCTCGGCACCCCGAACGGACTGAAGGCGTTCACCGGCTGACGCCCCTGATGTGACACCGAGCCCCGGTCGCGAGCCACGCGGCCGGGGCTCAGTGGTCCCGGCGCGTCGTCGATGCCGCTGATCCGCGTCGTCGCCAGCGTGGTGCGCACGCTCGGGCAGGTGTACGCGGGGTGCGCGGCGCTGTCCTGGGCCAGCCGGACGGCGGCGGCCGCGCAGCGCACCGGCGACGGCTATGTGGTCCCCGTCTCCCGGGAGTTGGGGCGGGTGCGCGGCGCACGCAGCCGGACGCCCACGGAGGGAGCGGGCGCGCCGCGCTGCGCGCGCGCCGAAGAGTTGACGCCCCGTCGGCCTCCGGCGCTCCCGGCGACACGCCGTTACTGATTGCCGATCACCTCCGTACGGGTAGTGGCCTGTTGGGGCTCCAAGCGACTTGACATCCACCACGCTCAGTGGTGGCGGTTGGCGGGGGCGAATGTCCCGCTTCGTAGGTGAATTCCGGTCAAGGTCTGGTCAGTGGACGGCAAAGATTCACGCAGGGAGGTAAAGCATTTGATAGTAAAAACCAAACACTCTTGTCCAGGTCATGACCTGCCAGGTGGGATCGCCGCAGTCGTCCGAGTACGACTTCCCTCCATACAAGGAGAGTTCATGCGAAGAGTTCGTCCCCGGCCGCGCGCCGTGGCCGCAGCCGCAGGGGCCACCGCCCTGGTCGTCGCCGCGGCGATTTCCCCGCTGAGCGGGACGGCGGCCGCCGCGCCGCAGGTCAAGCCGGTCCCGGCGATCGCCGGTCACTCCCTGATCAAGGGCGTGAGCGCTCCGCTGACCACGGAGCAGTGCCAGGCGAAGTGGAAGCTCGCCTGCTACACACCGCTGCAGTACCGTCAGGCCTACGACCTGAACCCGCTGTACAAGAAGGGCGTCACCGGCAAGGGGCGCACGATCGTGATAGTCGACTCGTTCGGCTCGCCGACGGTCCAGCACGACCTGGACGTCTACAGCAAGACGTTCGGCCTGCCCCACACCCAGGTCCAGATCAAGAAGTGGGGCAACGTCCCGCCGTGGGACCCCAAGAACGCCGACATGACCGGCTGGGCCGGTGAGACCACCCTCGACGTCGAGATGGCGCACGCCATCGCGCCGGACGCCAAGATCGTCCTGATCGAGACCGCGGTCGCCGAGACCGAGGGCGTCACCGGTCTGCCGGAGATGATGGACGCCGAGAAGTGGGCGATCGACCACAACATCGGCGATGTCATCACCCAGAGCTTCGGGGCCACCGAGAACACCTTCCCGGGCTTCGACAAGGGTGACTTCTCCAGCATCAACAACCTGCGCTACGCGTTCAAGGACGCGGCCAAGCACAAGGTGACGGTGCTGGCGTCCTCCGGTGACGGCGGCGCCACCGACAACACCGCGGACGGCAAGGGCTACTACAAGTACCGGGTGAACTCCTGGCCGTCCTCCGACCCGCTGGTGACCTCGCTCGGCGGTACGCAGCTGCACCTGAACGACAAGGGCGACCGCCTCAAGCCGGACAGCGTCTACAACGACCACGGCGCCGGCGGCGGCGGCCAGTCGCACGTCTTCACCCGCCCGGCCTTCCAGGACAGCGTGAAGAACGTCGTCGGCACCCGCCGCGGCACCCCGGACGTGTCGATGGCCGCCGCGGTCGACGGTGGCGCCTGGGTGTACTCCAGCTACGACCCGACCTCGGTCGGCTGGGACATCTCCGGCGGCACCAGCGAGGCCAGCCCGCTGTTCTCCGGCATCATCGCGCTGGCCGACCAGGTGGCGGGCCACCGGGTGGGCGACATCCACAAGGCGCTGTACAAGCTGAACAGCCTGTCGGCGCACAACCCGTTCACCGGGATCGTGGACGTCAAGGACGGCACCAACAACAGCTACGCGGGCGTCACCGGCTACACCGCGGTGAAGGGCTACGACATGGCGACCGGCGTCGGCACCGTCGACGCGGCCCGTTTCGTCCCGGCCCTGGCGCGGCTGAGCTGACCCCCTCCCGGGGGCGCTGAGCGGCTCGAAGCGGAAGGCCCGGATCCGTGCACAACGGATCCGGGCCTTCCGGCGTTCGCGTGCTCACCGCACCCATGGCTCGCCCGCCCGCACCCGGCGGACGTACCGTTCGACGAGCCTGCGCAGCACCAGCACGGTGGCGTCGATGTCCCGCTCGTCGATGTCGTGCAGCGCCTCCCGCAGCGCCTCGCGGTTGGAGCGGCGCAGCCGCACCAGCACCGAGGTGCCCATTGGCGTGATCGTGATGTTGCGCGCGCGGCGGTCGGTGGTGTCCGGGGTGCGCTCCACCAGCCCCTGGAGCTGGAGTTGGGCCACCTGGCGGGTGACATGGGACGGCTCCACCAGCAGACGAGCGGCCAGGTCGCCGACCCGGCAGGAACCGCCGTCGTTGTCCAGCGCCATCAGCAGGTGCACGTCCGACCTTCCGATCCGAACGTCCGCCCGGGTCACCGAGTGGTCATGGGTCTGTGGGCGGGTGAGCAGGTAGGACAGGCTGAGCAGAACGCGTTCGAGGGCCGCGGTGGCGTCGTCGGCATCGGGGGCGTCGGACATGGCGGAACTCTAGTCCCGCGGGGCACCCCGGACACCAGGTCGTCGGGAACCGGCCAACTTCCGTCCGGTGGAGCTGACCCCTTGTTTCCCCGCCGGGCGCGGGAGGTAGCGTGTCGACAGCATTAATTGCCTTTGTTAGGTATCTAGTTGCCCAGACATACGGGTCTACCCCGGTGGAGGACAGAGCCCATGCGAGTCAGTGTCGACACCCACCGCTGCTGCGGCTCCGGCCAGTGCGTGCTGGCCGTCCCCGAGGTCTTCGACCAGCGCGAGGAGGACGGCATCGTCCGCCTCCTCGATGAGCGACCGTCCGCCGAACTCCACGACGAGATCCGTACCGCCGCCACCGTCTGCCCGTCCGGAGCCATCGAAGTGCACGAGGCGTAAGCGCGCGGGCGCTACCCATCCGGGGGGCCGCACGCACGCGTTCCGCACCTGACCGTGAAGGAGAGATCCGCGATGACGACCGCGCACCCCGTAACCCCGCTGAGCTTCCCCGCCCCCCGCGGCGCCTGCCCCTTCGACCCGCCACCCGCCTACCAGCGGGCGCGCAGAGAGCAGCCGGTCACCCGGGTCACCCTGTGGGACGGTTCGCAGTGCTGGATGGTCACCCGGCACGCCGATGTCCGCGTCGTCCTGCGCGACCAGCGGTTCAGCTCCGACGCCCGGCGCCCCGGCTTCCCGTTCGTCACCGACGGCCGACGCGCGCTGGCCAACGAGAGCACCAGCTTCATCCGGCTCGACGATCCGGAGCACGCCCGGCTGCGCCGGATGCTCACCGCCGACTTCATGATCAAGAAAGCTGAGGTGTTACGCCCGCGGGTACAGCGCATCGTGGACGACTTCCTCGACCGGATGGTCGAGCACGGTGCCCCCGCAGACCTCGTCACCGAATTCGCCCTGCCCATACCGTCGTTGGTGATCTGCCTCCTGCTCGGCGTCGACTACGCCGACCACACCTACTTCCAGGAACGCAGCCGGATCATGCTCAACAACGGCTCGACGGCCGACGAGATCCGGCAGGCACGCGACGAACTGACCGAGTACCTCGGCCGGTTGGCGCAGCGCAAGCGGCGAGAGCCGGATGACGGCATCATCAGCCGCCTGGTGGCGCGCGGTGAGCTGACCGACGAGGAGGTGGCCTCCACGGGCCTGCTCCTGCTGGTGGCGGGCCATGAGACCACCGCCAACATGACCTCGCTGTCCACCCTGGCACTGCTGCGCGACCCGGCCCAACTGACCAGGCTGCGGGCCGAACCGGCGCTGGTCAAGCCGGCGGTCGAGGAACTGCTGCGGTTCCTCACCATCGTGCACTTCGGGCTGCCCCGTGTCGCCACCGAGGACCTGGAAGTGGGCGGCCAGACCATCCGCGCGGGCGAGGGCGTGCTGTGCATGCTCTCCGCCGCCAACCGGGACGAGGAGGTCTTCGAGGGCGCCGACCGGCTCGACATCGGCCGCGAGTCCCGTCGCCATGTCGCGTTCGGCTTCGGCGTCCACCAGTGTCTCGGCCAGCCGCTGGCCCGGGTGGAGTTGCAGATCGCGTTGGAGACGCTGCTGCGCCGACTGCCCGGCCTGCGGCTCGCCGTCCCGTACGAGGACATCCGGTTCCGTACCGACATGGCGATCTACGGTGTCCATGAACTGCCGGTGGCCTGGTGACGCCGTCACGGTGACCGGCGGCCCGTGAGGGCCGACGGCCTGGACCGCTCCCGACCGCTCCGGGGACGGTCCAGGCCCGGATACGTCCGGCCGGGCCGATCCCGGCCGAACAGGCCCATGGGGGCGGTCAGTTGTGCGCGGCGGCGCCGGTGGCGGCGGGCTTGGCGCCGGGGGCGCTCGGAGTGCCGGGCTTCGCGGGCGCGGTCGCGGTGCCGGGCGCCGCGGGCTTGACGGTGGCGGTGCTCGGCAGGCTGGGGGTCTGGGCCAGGCTCGGCAGGCTCACCGGGGGCAGTCCGCTGGCGGTCAGCACGGCGGAGGCCACGTTGACGGTGGAGAGCAAGGCGGCGTTCACCGCGTCCAGGATGTTCGTCGGGTCGTTCGCTTCCACGGCCTTGACGACGGCGTTCAGCTCCGCCTCAAGCTGGTTGACCGCCTTGGTGATCAGGGCGTCAGTGCTGGACGTGGAGTCCGTGGGCTGGCCTGAGGCGCTGTGCTTCACGGCCTTGCCGGGCTTGTGGGCCTTGTCCGGCTTCGTGGTCCCGCCGGGTCTGGCGGCCCTGGCCGTGGCGGCGATCTCGTCGAGTTGCAGCTTCGCCTGGCTGACCAGTCGGCTGACCCTGGCCGGATGCCGTTTGTCGGTCATCGCCGCCTGGAGCGACTCGACGACCTTGCTCACCGCGCCGATGTTCGACAACTGGTTGAGGACCACGGTCGGATCGGGCGCCGGTGCCTTGGCGACGCGTCGAGCGGGAGGGTCGGCGGTGACGGCGGCCGCGGTCCCGGCGGTGCCGAGCGTCATCGCGGTGACGGTGGCGGAAGAGATGAGGATGCCGGTCTTCCGGGATATACGCATGGGGTCCCTCACATACGTGGCGGGTTCAGACTCGACCACCGTGCGAGAGGCCGCCACACAGCGCAACTTGTGGTCAGCCATACGTGACGACGAGGCGGATCGGCGTCACCCGCCCCATCGTCAGCACCACCGTCAGGCAACCGGTTGACCGCCGCCCGCGGGCGGATCGCCGAGCACCGCGTGGACGTACAGCGCGAGGGTGTCCTTGGTGAAGTACGAACTGTAGGAGATGTCGGGGGTGTCACCGCCGGTGTGGTAGCCGCCGATGACGCCGATCAGCGCGTAGCCGAACGGGTCCGGTACCAGGAACGGTCCACCGGAGGTGCCGTCGATGTACGCCGCGCAGGCGATCTCCAGGAAGTCACCGGGCGCGCCCGGGTCGGTGCTGGTGTACTTGTGCGTGGAGGACCAGCAGTCCAACGGCTTGGGATGGCTGGCGTCGCTGAACCCCGGATATCCGATCAACCGCACATGCGAGTGCGCGTAGCCCGGGTAGACGGCCAGGTCGAAGCCGCCGACCGCATCCTGTACCTCGCGCCCGTCCTGCCGCGGCGCCAGCCGTTCCACCGAGTAGTCCCAGCGGGCTCCCTTGCCCGACCCCAGCGCGTAGTACCGGGGATCGATGTATATCGCCGTGACCGGGAAGATGCCGTACGGCTTCAGTCCGTCGTGGTACCGCGGGACGAACGACAGATACCTCTTGGGGTCCGGGTGGCTCAGGCAGTGCCCGGCGCTGACCGCCAGGTCGCGCCCCGGGCTGCGGACCACGGTGGCCCCGCAGAAGCGGCCGACGTTCTTGCCGTCGGTCCAGAAGAACGTGCCCACCTGCGGTATCCCGTTGAACGGATGGCTCGGCGGCACGGCGTCGGACCGTATGGACGCCTTCAGCGGCTTGCTGTCCGGGACGGGTTGGGCCTCCCGCATGCGCTGCGCCGTCCAGTACAAGTCGTCGGTGGCCGCGGACGTCGGCGCCGAGGCGCCGGGCGCGGGCGGCGGCGCGGCCGCGTACGAGGCGGGGCCGCCGTGGGCGACGGCCAGGGTTGCCAGGAGCAGGGCGGCCAGGGCACGTAGAGCGGTCGATCTGCACATGAGCGGTTCCTCCACGGGAAACGAGGTGCGGGACCGGCGACACGAGCGGCACAACGCTGCCATCGTCGTACGAACGGCGGGTAAGTGACGAGTGGTCAGCGCGCGAAAAACCGGGGGAATCGGAACCCAGGGGTTGCCGGGCCGTTCTCAGGAACCGTTCAGGATCGGTCCCTATCAACTCCTCATGGACTCAATGGACTCACCAACCACGCACGTACCGACGACACACCGCAGGCGCGGCCGGGTCCGGCGTGCCGTACCCTTCCTCGCCGCCGCCACCGCACTGGTGGCCGCGGCCACCGCCGTGGTCGCCAACGCCGGTCCCGCCCGGCCCGCCACCGCGCCCCGGGTCGACGGCAACCGGGTCGACGTTCCCGTCCAGGGCGGCACCGCCAGCATCGACACCGCGGCACTGCGGGTCATCGCGCGCACCGACGACGGCCGCACGGTGCGGCTGTCCGACGCACCGGCCACCGCGCCCGGCACCCCCGGCCGCGTCACCGTCTCCGACGGCGCCGCACACTGGAGCTACGCCGGATCCGGGCTGGACTTCACCGCCCGCGCCGACCACGGACGGCTGAGCGTCACCGCCACCGCGCACCGGGACACCACCTTGAACTGGCCGGTCACCGGCACCGATCCGGCCGCCGACGCCGTCCAGTTCCCGCGCGGTGAGGGGCTGTCCGTCCCCGTGGGCGACCGCTTCTGGAACTCCTCCGCCGCCGGGCTCGCGGGCAGCGCCGCCGACATGTCCTCCGACCTGAGCATGCCCATGTGGGGCTACACCCTGCGCGACACCCGGCACGGCGTCAGCTATCTGGTGCCCACCGACATCGGCAGCACCCTGCGCTTCAGCTCCGACCAGGGCCGACTGCGCACCACGACCAGCCACCGGTTCTCCCGCACCGGCGCCACCGACGACTACACGGTCACCTTCGCGCTGACCGACGGCTCCCTGGTCGCCCCGGCGGTCGACTACCGCGGCTGGCTGTCCCAGCACGGCCAACTCGGCAGCCTGCGCGAGAAGATCGCCGCCAATCCGCAGAACGCCAAGCTCCTCGGCGCGTTCCACGCCTATCTGTGGGGCGACGCCCGTACCCCCCAGGGTGTGGCCGAGCTGAAGAAGCTGGGCGTGTCCCGGATGTGGCTCGGCTACGACGCCGACGGCTCGCCGATGAGCGCCGCCGCGGTGGCCGCCGCCAAGAAGGCGGGATATCTGGTCGGGCCGTACGACTCATGGGCCAACGGGCAGGACCCGAAGACCTCGGACAGCCCGACCTCCAGCTGGCCAGGCACCGTGTACCCCGACTTCTGCGTACAGGGCGCGGACGGCAAGCCGGTCCCCGGCTTCCACGACCGCGGCTGCTACCTCAGCTCCCAGGCGTTCGAGCAGGCCGAGCCGGGCCACCACTACCTGGCCGACCGCACCCGGCAGATGACCGCCAACGGCGTCAACAGCTACTTCCTGGACGTGGACGCCGCTGGCGAGCTGTACCAGGACCACAGCGCCGCGCACCCGATGACCCAGGCCCAGGACCGGGCCAACCGGCTGGCCCGGATGAAGCGGCTGTCCAGCGGTGACAAGCTGGTCCTCGGCTCGGAGGCGGCAGGCTCCTGGGCCAACCAGGTGCTGGCCTACGACCATGGTTCCGCCACACCCGTCGCGGACGGCCTGTGGCCGCTGGAGAAGGACAAGCAGGCCTGGGGCGGCTATGCCCCGGCGAAGGCGCCCGGGGCCTTCTTCAAACCGGTTGACCTGCCCGCCGACCTGGCCACCGCGATGTACGACCCGAAGTACCGGGTGCCGCTCTACGAGACCGCGCTGCACGACTCCGTGGTCAACGTGGAGCGCTGGGAGCTGCCGTTCGACAAGCTGCCGCAGCAGAAGAACACCCGTGCCCTGCTGGCCATGTTGTACAACGTGCCGCTCAACTTCGTGCTGGACGGACCCTCGTTGCGGCAGCACGGCGGCGAACTCGCCGCGCTGCAGAAGTACTTCGCGCCGCTGCACGAGGCCGCTGGCACCCAGCCGATGACCTCGTTCCGCTACCTCACCGCCGACCACCAGGTGCAGCGCAGCGAGTTCGGCGACGGAGTGCTGACCGTGACCGCCAACTTCGGCACCACCGCGCACGACGGGCTGCCCGGCGGATGCGTGGACGCCGCGTTGCGCGGCGGGCAGGGCAGTCAGCGGCTCTGTCCGGCCAAGGTCACGGGCTGAGGGGGTGAGTTGACGCGCGGCGCCACCTGACGCGGCTGACCATGACGATCCGGCCGGACAGGGGGGAAGCGTTTTCGCCATGGACATGGGAGTGTTGTCCCCCGTCCCCCGTCCTCCGGAAGACAGGAAAACCGTGGTCAGAGCAGGCCTGGAGAAGGATCCGGCGGAGGTCTCCGCCATGTTCGACGAAGTCGCGCAGGGCTACGACCGCACCCGCGCCCGGCTGTGGCTGGGCCGCATGAACAGCTGGGGCCGGCAGATGGCCGCAAGTGTCTGTGCCGGGCCCGGCCGCCGGATCCTCGATGTGGCGGCGGGCACCGGCACCTCCGGCATGGCGCTGACCGCCTGCGGCGCGCGGGTCGTGGCCTGCGACTTCTCGGCGAGCATGCTGGCCATCGGCCGCCGTCGGCACCCGGCGATGGACTTCGTGGTCGGGGACGGCCACCAACTGCCGTTCGCCGACGGGACGTTCGACGCGGTGACCATCTCCTTCGGGCTGCGCAACGTCGCCGACTCCCCTCGGGTGCTGGCCGAGATGCTGCGGGTCACCCGGCCCGGCGGGCTGCTGGCGGTGTGCGAGTTCAGCCTGCCGGTGACACCTGTGCGGCGCGCCTTGTTCCGCGGCTATCTGCGGCACGTCGTTCCGCTGATCGCCCGCAGGGTGAGCAGCAATCCGGAGGCGTATGCCTACCTGGGTGAGTCCATAGAGGCCTGGCCGGGTCCGGCGGCCCTCGGGGCGCGGATCGCCGCCGCGGGATGGGACCGGGTGCGCTGGCGCCCGCTGGACGGCGGGGTGGTCCATCTGCACAGCGGTATCGCCCCGCTGCGCTGACCGGGCGTCGGGGGGCGGCGCGCCGCCCCCCGACGCGCGCTGTCGGAATGCCTGCGCGGGCAGCGGGGGGAAGAATCGGCAGCATGTCTGAGAAAGAGATCCTGCGCCGACACGAAGAGGCGATCGACTTCTTCACCACCACGGTGCGCGCGGTGCGCGACGACCAGTGGCACGCTCCCACTCCCTGCACCGAGTGGTCCGTGCGTGAGCTGGTCAACCATCTGACCGTGGAACAGCTGTGGGTGCCCGACCTGGTGCTCGACGGGTCGACCATCGCGGACGTGGGCGACGCGTACGACGGGGACCAGCTCGGTGACGATCCGGTGGGCGCCTGGGACCGTGCCTCGGCCGCGTCCTACGAGGCGTTCCGCATCCCGGGCGCACTGGAGCGCACCGTCCATCTGTCCTACGGCGACACCTCGGCGAGCGCCTACTGCGCCCAGATGACCACGGACGCCGCCGTCCACGCCTGGGACCTGGCCCGGGCGATCGGCGCCGACGAGAAGATGCCGGAAGGGCTGGCCGCCGCCTGTCTGCGCGAGGTCGAGCCCTATGCGAAGGGCCTGTCCAGCAGCGGCCTGTTCGAACAGCCGGTCAAGCCGCCGGCCGGGGCGGATGACCAGACGAAGCTCCTGTGCCTGCTGGGGCGGCGCCCCTAGGGCGGCCCAGCGCGGACGGTCGGGCGTGGACCTCGATCTCGGACTTCATCCGGGCGTCCGCCAGACCGCGCACCGTCATCGCCGCGGCCGGGCGGACCTCGCCGAAGCGTCGACGCAGCGTCGGCCAGCACGGCTCACCGCTCGGCATGCGACGGTCCCCGGCGGTTGCCGGGGACCGTCGATCGACGTGCCGCTGGGGGCGCCGGGTCAGGGGCGCTCGAACAGGCCCCGGTGGTCGCGCCAGGCCCAGGGGGCTGACCAGCCGTCGTTCCAGAGTTGGCGCATGTTGTGGTGATGGCCGCAGTGGCTGTGGTGGTGCCAGGCGGGCGTCATCGCCTGGGCCACACCGGACAGCGGCAGGACGACGGCGGCCGACATGAAGGCGACAGCGGCGCCACGGACGAGGGACTTCTTCACGTTGAGCTCCTCGAAACGTGCCAGTGAGACTTTATGGCGCTATGTGGGCAGTGCCGGTCTGTCGCGGTGAGCTGGGTGTCCGCTGCTCCATCGGGGCGGTGGGCTGTCTGGTGCGTCGTCAAACCGGAGGGGCTCGGATCTGATGGCGGTGCGGTGCGGGGGATTTCGCCGGTTGCGTCACGATTGGGCCGACTGCTGTACGAGTATTCACCTGTTCGAGGGGCATTGCGCCACAAACGGTGCATCTACGCGTTGGTCAGTGTCCCTGGCCGCTGTCGGCGGGGAGCGTGATCCGCTGTTCTTCATGCATGAAAGGAATTGACCATGTCGCGAATCGCCAAGGCGCTCGTGGTGACCGCTGTGAGTGGGGCCGCTGTCGCGAGCAGCGCTGGAATGGCCGCGGCTGACGCCGGTGCGGGGGCCGTCGCGGTCGGCTCTCCGGGTGTCATCTCGGGCAATGCCATCCAGGTGCCGGTCAGCGTCCCGATCAACCTGTGCGGCAACACGATCGACATCATCGGCATCCTCAACCCGGCCTTCGGCAACGCCTGCACCACCAGGTAAGCCGTCGCGGGGCGCCCGCCCCGCTCCGGCCGAAGGCTCTTGCGCACGGCGCCCACCCGTGGTTCCTCCGGGTGGGCGCCGTCGTGTGTCGGGGCGCACTGGGTCCTTCGGCGAACTCGCCGCGTGAACCGGTGGGTTGGCGAACACGTCGCATCAACCGATCGGTGGATGCCGATCAACCACCCGGTGGGCACGCCGCGTCCACCACACCGATCTGCCCGTCCAACCGGTCGGGCGACGCGTGGGGGCGGGTCCGCACGGGACGCTTTGAGTGGCCTGGGAACAGCGGATGAGGAGTTGATCGGCATGGCGGTCATCGAGGTCGCGGACCTCACCAAGACATACGGCGGACACACCGCGCTGGACGGTGTCTCCTTCACCGTCGAGGACGGCGAGATCTTCGGACTGCTCGGTCCGAACGGCGCTGGGAAGACCACGACGGTGGAGTGCGTCGAGGGGCTGCGGCGCGCCGATTCGGGCACGGTACGGGTCCTGGGCCTGGACCCGGTGCGGCAGGGGCGTGAACTGCGCCGCCGGATAGGCGTACAGCTACAGCGGGCGCATCTGCCCGACACCCTGCGGGTCCGAGAGGCGCTCGACCTCTACGCCTCCTTCTACCCGAGTCCTCGGAACCTGGGTGAACTGCTCGCCGAGTGGGGCCTGGAAGACCAACGCGAGGTGATGTTCGGCAAGTTGTCGGGCGGGCAGAAGCAGCGGCTGTTCATAGCGCTCGCGCTGGTCGGCGATCCGCGTGTGGTCTTCCTTGACGAACTCACCACCGGTTTGGACCCGCAGGCCCGCCGCGCCATCTGGGAGTTGGTCCGGCAACTGCGAGACGGCGGGGTGACGGTCGTCCTGGTCTCCCACTTCATGGACGAGGTGGCCGCGCTGTGCGACCGCGCCGCCATCCTCGACCGGGGCCGGATCGTCGCGGAGGGCACTCCCGGCGAGCTGATATACGGCTCCGGTGCGCACAGCGCGCTGAGCTTCCGGACCATCGAGGAGCTCGACCTGTCGGCGCTGGCCGAGTTGTCCAGCGTCACCCGGGTCGAGCGTTGCGCGGAGACGGTGGTGGTCAGCGGCACCGGATCGGTGATCGACGAGGTCACCGCCCTGCTCGCCCGCAACCGGATCGTCGTGTCCAACCTGCGCATCCACGAGCGCAGCCTCGACGACGCGTATGTCGCCATCACCGGACGCGGCAGGTGAAGTCCACCACCCACCACATCGCCCAGCAGGGGAAGACGATGTACGCCCTACGTAAACTCACCATCACCGAAGGGCGGTTGTTCCTACGGGATCCGGCCGCCGCCTTCTTCACCCTGGTCTTTCCGGTACTGCTGCTGGCGGTCCTCGGCGCCGTCCCCGCGTTCCGCAGGACGACGCCGAAACTGCACGGCCTGTCGACCATAGAGGTCTACGCGCCGGTGATGGTCGTCTTCACACTCGTCATGCTGGCCATGAACGGCATGGCGCCGGTCCTCACCGCCTACCGGGAGAAGGGCGTACTGCGGCGAATATCGGCCAGCCCGGTGCCCGCGGCGATGATCTTGGCGGCCCTGACCATCCTCTACGCCGTGGTCTCCGTCGTCTCCCTGGCGCTGGTCGCGGTGGTGGGGCGGCTCGCCTTCCACATCGCGCTGCCCCGGGCGCCGTTGGCCTTCCTGGTCGCCTTCCTGCTGGCCGCGGCCTCACTGTTCGCCGCCGGTATGCTGCTCGCGGCGCTGGCGCCGTCCGCCAAGGCGGGCAACGCCATCGGCATCGCGTGTTTCTTCCCGCTGATGTTCTTCTCAGGACTGTGGGTGCCGCGCGATCTGATGCCCGGCGTACTGCGCCGCGCAGGGGACTTCATACCGAGCGGTGCCGCCACCGACGCGGTGCTTGACGCCTGGCACGGTCAATGGCCGCACACCGGTGATCTGGCGATGATGACGGTGTTCGCCCTGGTCGCCGGGGGCGCGGCGGCCAAACTCTTCCGCTGGGAGTGAGCCCGAACCAGCAGGAACAGACAGCGGGGAGAGGGGGGCCGAACGCCATGGCCGGTGGAAGGGGGGTCAAGCCGACCACGGACGAGGACGCACGGCTGGAGCTGTGGGAGAAGCGGCTGCAGGCCATGCTGGTCTATCTGCCGTACACGGCGCTGGTGGTCTCCGTCCTGCTGGCGGCGACGGTTCCGGTTCCGACGGCGAAGCCTTTCCCGTACTGCCTCTCCCTGTCCGTGGCGGCGCTCGGTTGGCTGCTGTTGCGGTCGGTGCTGGACCGCTACGACCACTACGACCGGTTCGCAGGCGACGACCATGGGCGCCTGTGGGTGACGGTGCTGCACTTCAGCGGCCTTATCGCGCTGATCTTCCTGATGACCCTGGCTGACCCGGTCTTCGGGTACTTCGGCTTCGCGGGGTATCTGCACGCCATGCGCTATCTGCGCGGGGGCTGGCGGATTGTAGGGGGGTTGGTGACGGCCATGCCGGTGTCCGTTTCGCAGACGGGTGGGATGCTGCCGACGACCAGCGCGGCCTTCGTCAACCTGGCGGTGGCGTTCTTGTTCAACGTGGTCTCGGTCGGCGCGGTGATCGCCCTGGACGGCATCACCGAGCGGCAGAGCAACCGCAGGAAGGCCTCCAACGCGGCCCTGAGCACCGCCACCGTACGGCTGGCGGCGATGCTCGCCGAGAACCGCGGGCTGCACGCCCAACTGATCAGCCAGGCCCGGGAGGCGGGTGTGCTGGACGAACGCCAGCGCATGGCCCGGGAGATCCATGACACCCTGGCCCAGGCGCTCGCCGGGATCGTCACCCAGCTGCACGCCGCCGACCAGGCACGCGAGCGCGGCGGCCCGGACGCCGACCGTCGCCATCTGGTGAACGCGGCGCGGTTGGCCAGGGAGGGCCTGGCCGACGCCCGGCGCGCGGTACGCGCGCTGCGGCCCGAGCCGCTGGAGCAGGCAGGGCTGCCCGCCGCACTGGCCGAGGCGGTCGGCCAGTGGCGCGAACTGCACGGCACCGAGGCGAAGTTGACCATCACCGGCACCGCCCGGCCGCTCCACCCCGAGGTGGAGATAACGCTGCTGCGGGCGGCACAGGAGGCGCTGGCCAACGTGGCAAAGCACGCGGGGGCGTCCCGCGTCGGACTGACCCTGTCGTACATGGAGGACGTGGTGACCCTGGACGTACGTGACGACGGCGCGGGTTTCGACCCGCTGACCCTGCCGGAGCCGGGCAGCGCCGGGGCGGAGGGTGGTGGCTTCGGGCTGACCGTGATGCGCCAGCGGGTGCGGCGGCTCAGCGGGAGGCTGGAGGTCGAGTCGGAGTGCGGCGGCGGTACGGCGGTGTCCGCCACGCTTCCGGCGATCGGCCGGGATGGCCTCGATGGTTGAGACCCCCGGGTGCGGCGCTCCGGTTCGGTTGCTGATCGCCGATGACCACCCGGTGGTACGGGACGGGTTGCGCGGGATGTTCGCCGGTGACCCCGGTTTCGAGGTGGTGGCCGAGGCGGGGGACGGCGCGGAGGCGGTGGTGCTGGCCGAGCGGTTGGGGCCGGACGTGGTGCTGATGGATCTGCGGATGCCGCGACTGGACGGGGTCTGCGCGATCCGCGCCATGGCCGAACGCGGCCTGTCCGCTCGGGTGTTGGTGCTCACCACGTATGACACCGACAGCGATGTGCTGCCCGCGGTCAAGGCGGGGGCCACCGGCTACCTGCTCAAGGACACCGCACGGGACGAACTGGTCCGGGCGGTGCGGGCGGCGGCGCGGGGTGAGTCGGTGCTGTCTCCCACAGTGGCCAGCCGGGTGCTCGGGCAGGTGCGCGCTCCGGAACAAGAGCCGCTCAGTCCACGGGAGATCGAGGTGCTGGGGCTGGTCGCCGCCGGTTCCACCAACCGGGAGACGGCGGCTCGGCTGTTCATCAGCGAGGCCACGGTCAAGACCCATCTGCTGCACATCTACGCCAAGCTCGGCGTGAAGGACCGGGCCGCCGCGGTCGCGGTCGCCTACGAGAAGGGGCTGTTGCGGGCACCCAGTGGTCAACCGCGTTAATTGTTAGGAGTATTGACAGTCGCTTGGTCTAGTCCAATCATGTTTGCCGCACCGAGGCCCCCCACGCCGCCTCACCCTGCTGGGAGCAAACATGAGACGAATACCATCGGTTCGCGCTGCCCTGACGGCGGTGGCGACAGCCGCCGCGTCCGTGGGACTCATCGTGACCGGCGGCGGCGCGGCGCACGCCGCGACCCCGCTTCCCGCGCACGTCTTCGCCCCCTACTTCGAGGCGTACAACGGCGACAGTCCTGCCGCACTGTCGGCGGCGTCCGGAGCGAAGTACCTGACCATGGCGTTCATCCAGGCCGCGTCGAAGGGCTCGTGCACCGCGTACTGGAACGGGGACACCGCGAAGCCGATCGCCGCCTCGTCGTTCGGCTCGGACATCGCCACCATCCAGTCGAACGGCGGAGATGTCATACCCTCGTTCGGCGGTTACACCGCGGACCACACCGGCACGGAGATCGCGGACAGCTGCACCGATGTCTCCGCCATCGCCGCGGCGTACGAAAGCGTGATCACCACCTATGGTGTCACCCGCATCGACCTCGACACCGAGGACAACTCGCTGACCGACAGCGCCGGTATCGACCGCCGCAACAAGGCGATCAAGCAGGTCGAGGACTGGGCGGCGGCCAGCGGCCGTACGGTGCAGTTCTCCTACACCCTGCCGACCACCACCAGCGGCCTGGCGGACAGCGGGCTCGCCGTGTTGCGCAACGCGGTGTCCAACGGGGCGCGCATCGACATCGTCAACATCATGACGTTCGACTACTACGATGGCGCGACCCATGAGATGGCGACGGACACCGAGAACGCCGCCTCCGGCCTGTACGGCCAACTCGCCAGCCTCTACCCGTCGAAGACCCCGGCGCAGTTGTGGGCGATGGTGGGCATCACCGAGATGCCGGGCATCGACGACTACGGCGCCGCGGAGACCTTCACCACCGACGACGCGACCACGGTCTACAACTGGGCCGTCCAGAAGGGCATCAGCAGCCTGTCGTTCTGGGCGCTCCAGCGTGACAACGGCGGCTGCCCGGGCACCGGGGGCTCCGACACCTGCTCCGGTGTCGCGCAGAGCCAGTGGTACTTCAGCCACACCTTCGAACCCTTCACCGGCGGCAGCGGTCCGGTGGGCAACGACTTCTCCGTCGCGGTGTCGCCGCCGTCCGCCTCCGTGGCCCCCGGCGGTACGGCGAGCGCCAACGTGAACACCGCGGTGACCTCGGGCGCCGCGCAGAACCTCACCCTCACGGCGAGCGGTGCGCCCGCGGGGGTGGCGGTCAAGCTCGACCCCACGTCGGTGAGGGCGGGCGGCACGGCGACGCTGACGGCGTCGGTCTCCTCGGCGGCCGCGCCCGGCAGTTACCCGATCACCATCACCGGATCCGGCACTTCCGGTAGCCACACGGTCACCTACACCCTCACGGTGACCGGCTCCGGCGGGGGTTCCGGCGCCATCGTCAACGGCGGCTTCGAAAGCGGCGGTACGAGTCCGTGGACCTGCCAGCCGGGCGGCACGGTGGTCAGCAGTCCGGTCCACTCCGGAAACCACGCGCTCCAGGTGGCGCCGACCGCGAGCCAGACCGGAGAGTGCGACCAGTCCCTCACCCTCAGCCCCAACACCGCCTACACGCTGACCGGTTGGGTCCAGGGCGACTACGCGTACATCGGCGTCAAGGGCGCAGCGACCGCCAGCACATGGGCCTCGTCGAGCGGTTGGACCAAGCTGACGGTGCCGTTCACCACCGACTCGTCGGGCAACGTCACCGTCTACGTGCACGGTTGGTACGGCCAGAGCGATGTGTACGCGGACGACTTCTCGCTCGGCTAGGCGCCCCGCTGGGAGTGCGGGCGGTGTGCCGTCGATCGTCCGCGGCGCCATGGTGGCTGGGCGCGCAGTTCCCCGCGCCTGTTGAGGGCGCCACCGAACCGCAGCGGACCTCGCCCGACCTGCTTAGCGGCCGTAGGACCGCGCCACGACGCGGGAGGCTCACGGGGAGAGGCAACCCCGTGGGCCTCCCGCGTCACGCGCGCCGCGCGGCGGTGAGGGCGGCGACCGTCGCAGCCGCCAGGGCGTCGAGGTCGGCGGCGGGCGCCGGGGAGCGGAAGACCGCCAGGCGCCAGTAGAGCGGGCCCGCGAGCAGGTCGAGGGCCAGATCGGGGTCGATGTCGGCGGGTAGCTCACCGCGCTGGACCGCGCCGCCGACCACGGCCTGCGCGATGCCCTGCTGGATGCCGCGCAGTGCGGTCCGCAGCGCCTCGGCGATCTCCGGGTTGCGGGCCGCCTCGGCCAGCAGGTCCGGGATGATCTGCGAGGCCATGGGGTGCCCCAGCGCCCGGGCGGTGACCTCCAACAGCGCGCGTACGTCGCCGAGCAAGCTGCCGGTGGCCGGAACCGGCAGGCCCTGGACGGCGACCTGCGAGACCACGTCGAGGACCAGCGGAAGCTTCGAGCGCCACCGGCGGTAGACCGCCGCCTTGCCGACCCCGGCGCGGCGGGCGATGCCCTCGATGGTCATCCGCGCGTATCCCACCGCGGCCAGTTCCTCGAAAACGGCGGTACGGATGGCGGCGGTCACGTCCTCCCGGAGCACGGCGGCTCCGGCGGGGGTTCGGCGGGGCGACGGGGTCATGGGCCGAGCCTACTCCGCGTAGCGACGGAACGGTTGCGTTCCATCCTCTTCCGGGATAGCGTCCCAGTCAAGCGACGAGACGGTCTCGTTCCGACGCCCGTGCCATGTCGCCGCCCTGTGCCCGCCCTCGGACGAAAGCAACCTCACGTGACCGTTGACCTAGCGCCGCCGCCGGTGGTCGTCACCGCCCCGCTGCGGGAGCCCGACCCAGCGCGACTGGCCGCCGCCCACGGCCTCAGCGCGAGCGGCGTCCGGCCCCCGCTGCCCGAGTACGTCCGGCAGCTGTGGGCCCGACGGCACTTCGTCGTCGCCTACGCCACCTCGCGGCTGACCGCGATGTACGCCACCGCCAAGCTCGGCCAGGCCTGGCAGGTGATGACCCCGCTGCTCAACGCGGGCGTCTACTACCTGGTGTTCGGCCTGCTGCTGGGGACCAGCCATGGCATCGCGCACTACATCCCCTATCTGTGCACCGGCGTCTTCGTCTTCAACTTCACCCAGTCCTCGGCGCTTTCCGGGACGCGGGCGATATCCGACAACCTCGGGCTGATCAGGGTGCTCCACTTCCCGCGGGCCTGTCTGCCGATCGCCGTCACGCTCATCCAGCTCCAGCAACTGCTGTTCTCCATGGGTGTGCTGGGCGCGATCGTCCTCGCCTGCGGGGTGCCGCTCACCGCGCACTGGCTGCTCGCGGTCCCGGCGCTGCTCCTGCAGTGCGTGTTCAACGCCGGGATGGCGCTGGCCCTGGCACGGATCGGGGCGAAGGTCACCGATGTCGCCCAGCTCCTGCCGTTCCTGCTGCGCACCTGGATGTACTTCTGCGGGATCTTCTACGACCTGCGGGTGTTCACGGCGCACGCCCCGCACTGGGTGGCCGCGGTGCTGGAGGCGAACCCGGGGCTGGTCTACCTGGCGCTGACGCGGTACGCCCTCATCGACACGGTGACCGCGCGGAGCCTGCCCGCGCATGTGTGGCCGCTGGCGCTGGGCTGGGCGGTGGTCATGGGCGTCGGGGGCTTCGTGTTCTTCTGGAAGGCTGAGGAGCAGTACGGTCGTGGCTGAGCGGCAGCAGGGGACCGAGCGGGTTCCCACGGTGATCGTGGACGATCTGCACATCGTCTACCGGGTGCATGGCGCGGGTAGTGGCAAGGGCAGTGCCACGGCGGCGTTGAGCCGGATCGTGCAGCGGAAGACCTCGCCGAACGTGCGTGAGGTGCACGCGGTGCGCGGGGTGAGTTTCGTGGCGTACCGGGGTGAGGCGGTCGGGCTGATCGGTTCGAACGGTTCGGGTAAGTCGACGATGCTGCGGGCGATCGCGGGGTTGCTGCCGCCGGAGCGGGGTCGGGTCTATACCGATGGGCAGCCGTCGCTGCTGGGTGTTAACGCGGCGTTGATGAATGACCTGACGGGGGAGCGGAACGTCATCCTGGGTGGCTTGGCCATGGGGATGAGTAATTCCGAGATTCGTGAGAAGTGTCAGGACATTGTGGACTTCTCGGGGATCAATGAGAAGGGTGATTTCATCTCGCTGCCGATGCGGACGTATTCGTCGGGCATGGCGGCGCGGTTGCGGTTTTCGATCGCGGCGGCCAAGCAGCACGATGTGTTGATGATCGATGAGGCGCTGGCGACGGGGGACCGGGCGTTTCAGAGGCGGTCGGAGGCGCGGATCCGTCAGTTGCGGGCGGAGGCCGGGACGGTGTTCCTGGTGAGTCACAACAACAAGTCGATCCGGGACACCTGTGATCGGGTGTTGTGGCTGGAGAAGGGCGAGCTGTGGATGGACGGCCCGACCGAAGAGGTGCTTGAGGCGTACGAGGAGCACACCGGCGGCAAGTGACCGCGCCCGCGCCGCCGTCTTCACCGGATTCCTACTCACCGGATCCCTACAGAGGGCGGGTATCACCATCTGTGTGCGGCGCTCGCCAGGCCCGCACCCGCCGACGGCGGACAGGTCCGGTCGCTGATCTCCCGATCGGGCACTGAACGCCGCGCCCCCCGTACCGCCGCGGCGGCGGTACGGGGGGCGATCCCGTTCCCGAACGCCCCTGTTCACGCGTGTCGTTGGCAGTGCGTGTCGGTGCCGCCGCCGTCCCGTACCACGGTGAACAGGTCGTTCAGCCGAGCCAGGCGCAGCACCCGCTCCAGCCGCGGGTCGGCGACCACCAGCGTCATTCGGCCGCCCCGGCCCCGGACCTGGCACGCGGTGCGCGCCAGCGGCCCGAGGCCGGTGGCGTCCATGAAGGTCACCGATCTGAGGTCGACCACGATGTCCGAGGTGGTGAGCGCCGCGGCGGCGAGCAGGTTGGTGGTGCGTGCGGTGGTGAGCAGGTCCAGCTCACCATCGAGCGTCACAGTGGTCGCCATGGCGTGCTCCTCTCGCGAGCGCGCCGCCGGAAACGGCGGGGAAGATCAGCGTAGAGGCGTTGGCGTGCGCTTCACCCCGGTTACCGGAAGTAGGTCACCGCAGCGGGGGGTCGGTACCGCCCGAAGCGCGTTGACCGTGCACCCGTGCGCCGGGCGTGCGCCGTGGTCATCCGGCCAGCTCGCGCTCCAGCGGGGTCCGGAAGCTCGGTGTGACCCGGCTCGCGCCCAGCCATCCGGCCAGCCGCTCGACCTCGCCGTCGACCGCCGCCCGAGCCTGCCGACCGGCGTCGGTGAGCAGCCGGTAACCGAGGGATCCGTCCCGGCGCTGTGCCCAACCGCCGATCACCCGGCCGTTCCACCACACGGTGGGGCCGATGTTGCCGTACCGGTCGAACAGTGGCCGCCGCACGTCCGGGTCCGCGTACCAGTCCCGGTGCCGCCAGCCCATCGCGGTGGGGTCGAGGGCGGGCAGCAACGCCGCCCACGGCTGCGGCTCGGGAACCGGCTCGGTGTCCTCCGGCAGCAGATAGCCGGTGCCCTCGTCCAGGTCCACGGCGACCGCGCCGGTCGCGGCGACCGCCTTTCGGGTGTCGGTGAGCGTCCAGCCGGTCCACCACTTCAGGTCGTCGACCGTGGCGGGCCCGAACGACGCCAGATAGCGGCGGGCCAGATCCGCCTTCGCCGCCGCCTCGGGCAGCTCCGCGAGCGGCGGTGCGGCGGACCACCGGAACTGGTTCGACGTCCAGCCGCCCAGCGGCCTGCCGCGTCGCACCCTGCCCTCCGCGGCCAGCACGCCCATGATCCTGCTGGCCACCCGTTGCGTGCTCTCGTACGGCTTTCCCGGCGAGACGACTATCCGCTCGCACAGCGCGGGCACGTCCGCCGCGAGTTCCGCCGTGGTCGCCTGACCGCGTACCCGCAGTGCCGCCAGGGCGGCCTCCTCCGTGGCGGCGATCCACTCGGGGGTGAAACCGCCCGCGCGCAGCAGGAGTTGGGCGTGGTGGGCGCGCTCCTTCGCCGCGACCCGGCGCGCGGTGGAGGCGTTCACCACCGGCGCGAGTTCCGCCGGGACGACGAACATGGTGCGGCGCATGCACAGCATCCGGGTCAGCGTCAGGTCGTCGTAAAGTCCCCGCTCGACCTCCGCGACACCCGGCGCGGCCAGCCGGGCGCACGCGGCGAGGTAGACCGTCGCCGGGTCGGTGGCGTGCAGCCCCACCAGCGCGTGCGCCACCTGCTCCACCGCCGCGCCCTTGCCGCCCGGCAACAGAAGGTGCCGCACGCCCAGCCGAGCCCGCCGCTGCTGCGCCGTCAGCCGTGGCCGGGCGCTCACCGGCGGACCGCCGCGCCGGGCAGGGCGGCCGGGAGGATGGGCGGCATAGGGCGACTCCGGGGGCGGCTCAAGGAACGACCTGAACAGGTGACCACCGTACTGGTGGCGCGCCTCGTGCCCGAAGGCGAGCTGATCGCCGACGATCGACCCATGACGGCGAACGCGGCGGACAGCGACGCGGCCGGAGGCGTGCGCCTCGCCGACCCGCGCGGCCGGTGGGTGCTGCTGGCCACGGTCCTCGGCTCCGGGATGGCGCTGCTCGACAGCACGGTGGTCAACGTCGCGCTACCGCGTATCGGCCGGAGCCTGCACGCCTCACTGGCCGCCCTGCAGTGGACGATCAACGCCTACCTGCTCACCCTGGCCGGGCTCATCCTGCTCGGCGGATCGCTCGGCGACCGGTTCGGCAGGCGCCGGGTCTTCGTGGTCGGCACGGTGTGGTTCGCGCTCGCCTCGGCGGCCTGCGGGCTCGCCCCGAACATGGGTGCGCTGATCGCGGCCCGCGCGCTGCAGGGTGTGGGCGGCGCACTACTGACGCCCGGGTCGCTGGCGTTGATCCAGGCCACCTACGTCGAGCGGGACCGTGCGCGGGCCGTCGGCGCCTGGTCGGGGCTGGGCGGGGTGGCCGCGGCCATCGGACCGTTCGTCGGCGGCTGGCTGGTGGACGGACCGGGCTGGCGCTGGGTGTTCCTCATCAACTGCCCGGTCGCGCTGGTGGTGGTGGCCGTCGCGGTGCGCTGGATCCCGGAGAGCCGGGAAGGGCAGCGCACCGGCTCCTTCGACGTGGCCGGGGCCGCGCTGGCGGCGCTGGCGCTGGCGGCCCTCACCTACGCCCTGGTCGAGGCGCCGTCGGGGGGCGCCTCCGCACCGGTGCTCGGCTGCGCGCTCGCCGCCTGTCTGCTCGGCGCGGCGTTCGTCGCCCTGGAGCGGCGGCTCCCGCACCCCATGCTGCCGCCCGACCTGTTCCGCTCCCGGATGTTCACCGTCGTCAACGTGATCACCCTGTGCCTGTACGCACCGCTCAGCGGTGTGCTGTTCCTGCTGCCCGTCCAGCTCCAAGTCGCCTCTGGATACAGCGCGTTGCAGGCCGGTGTCGCCATGCTGCCGATCACCCTGCTGATGCTGGCGCTGTCCGCCCGCGCCGGGGATCTGGCCCGGCGCATCGGGCCCCGGCTGCCGCTGACCGTGGGCCCGCTGCTGGCGGCCGTGGGCATCGCGCTGCTGCACCGGGTGGGACCCGCGGGCGCGTACTGGAGCACGGTGCTGCCCGCCGTCGTGGTGCAGGGGCTGGGCATGGCGCTGTTCGTCGCACCGCTGACCGCCACCGTGCTGGCCGCCGTGCCGGTGCGGCGCGCCGGGATCGCCAGCGGCGTCAACAACGCCGCCGCCAGGGCCGCGGGGTTGATCGCCGTCGCCGCGCTGCCGCTCGCCGTGGGGATCTCCGGCACCCAGTACGCCTCCGGCCCCAGCGTGCACCGGGCGTTCCAGGAGGCGGTGCTCATCTGCGCCGTGGTGATGGCCGCCGGGGGAGCGCTCGCCTGGTTCACCGTACGGGGGCCGCGCCCGGGAGCGCCCTGCGCGCATCCACAGTGCACGGTGAACTGCGGCGTACCGGCGCCGCCTTTGGACCCGGGCGCGGAATAAACACCTCCGCCGCCACTGGCCGCGCACCGGCGGGCAGCCCGAGGTGTTCACCGGGCCGACGCGCGGCGAACACCTCGGCAACACCGGCGTCCGGCACCCTGCTCGGGTCCTGCCGACCGAAAAACGGAACGCTCATGACCACTTCTTCTGTGGACACCGACGAGCAGCTCCCCGCCCCCGCACGACTGGCCGACGTACCCGGCTGGTTCTTCCCGGTCGACCAACTCCTCTTCGACTGGTTCCTGACCCGGCAGCGCCAACGGGAGGAATCCGGCGACCTGTTGGAGGTGGGCGTCTACCTGGGCAAGAGCGCGATCTTCTGCGGCTGCTACGTACGCGACGGCGACCGCTTCACCGTGTGCGACCTGTTCGACTCGCCCGCCGAGGACTCCTCCAACAGCGCCGAGATGGCGAAGTCCTACTCGACCCTGACCCGGCGCGCCTTCGAGGCCAACTACCTCTCCTTCCACGACGCGCTGCCCACCGTGGTACAGGGGCCGTCCTCACGCGTCCCCGAACATGTCAGCCAGAACAGCTGCCGCTTCGTCCACATCGACGCCTCGCACCTGTACGACCACGTGCACGCCGACATCGGGTGCGCCCGTGCCCTGCTGCGGCCGTACGGCATCGTCGCGCTGGACGACTTCCGCGCCGAGCACTGCCCGGGTGTGGCAGCCGCCACCTGGCAGGCGGTCACCAGCGGGGGCCTGAACGCCGTCTGCATCACCAGCACCAAGTTCTACGGCACCTGGGGCGACCCCGACCCGGTGCGCGACGAACTCCTCGGCTGGCTGCGCGGACGCCGCGACCTGTGGCACGAGGTGCAGTCCGTCGCCGGTGCGCCGCTGATCCGGATCGACGGCAGGAAGGCCGTCGCCCCGCCCCATCCCGCGTCCCGGCACCGCTCATCCGGTGCGCCGCCGCGGCCGCCTGGGGACCGCCCGCAGCCCACGGCGCGCCGACTGGCCGCCCGGGTCCTGCCGTCCTCGGTGGCCAAGGTGGTGGGCGCCGCACGACGGCGCGGCTGAGCCGCGGACGACGCTTCCTGCCGTGAAGTCGGCGCGATCCTCCTCAGGTTGGCACGTCCACGTGGCGATCCGGCGTTTCGCCGGGCATGCTGCGGTGTGCAGACCGCGAACTGGGGGAGGAGGGACACTGTGGGAACGGCCTTCGTGCTGCCGCTCGTTGGTGTCGCGTTCGCCATCGCGGCACCGCGGATCCTGGCGCGGGTCGACTGGCAGGAGCGCGAACCGGTGGTGGCGCTGTGGGTGTGGCAGTGCGCCGTCGCCGCCGTACTGCTGTGCTTCGCGCTGTCCTTGCTCGTCACCGTAGCCGCCCTGTGGGCGCCGCTGCGCGAGCGGCTGTTCAGGATCGCGCCGCCCGGTGTGCAGGACTCCTACGACCTGACGGTGGGCGGGGCCTGGCGCGGGGTGTTCGCCGCGGTGCTGGTGACCGCCGCGATCCACGTCGTGCTGCACCTGGTGCGGGAGGCGCACCTCGCCCGCATCAGCCGTCGCCGCCGCTACCGCGAACTGCGGCAGGCCGCCCCGCCGCTGCCGTACGAGGCGGACCACGGCTGGCGGGCGCGGCGCGCCGAGCGGCTCCTGGTGATGGAGAGCCCGCGGCCGCAGGCGTGGTCGCTACCGCTGCCGCGCAAGCCGCTGCAACTCGTGGTGTCCACCGGGGCGATGCGCCGGCTCAGCCGCGAGCAGCTGGACGCGGTGCTCGCCCATGAGCGGGCCCACGCCAGGGCCAGGCACCATCTGCTGTTGCAGTCCGCCGGGGCGCTGGCCACCGCGTTCCCCCAGGCGTCGCTGTTCACCGCCTACGCCGACCACTCCGCGCGGCTGGTGGAGCTGGCCGCCGACGACGCGGCGGCGTACCGGCACGGCCATCTGGCGACCGCCCTGGCGTTGCTGGACCTCAACGAGACCCGGCTCGGCGCGTCCCGCCCGGTGCCCGCCGCCTGGAGCCCGGGGACGCCCCCGCCACCGCCGGTGGAGGAGGTGGCCGCGCGGGTCGACCGGCTGCTCACCGGGGCGCCCCGGCTGCGTCCGTTGCAACGGCTCAATCTCACCGCGGTGGGCCTGCTGATGATCCTGGTCCCGGTAGTGGTGACGCTCGCGCCCGGGCTCCACACGCTGCTGACGATGGGCTGGCGCGGCTGAGGCGGGTTCGTCCGGTGAGCCGGACGGGCACGTGTGGTAGGCATGCGTGGAACTCGCGGTCGCCAGCAGGGGAGTGGGACGCGAGCGGCGCGGTGGACAACGGGAGACGACATGAACGACACCATGACGGCCGGAACGGTGACCATCACCTCCGGAAACGGCGACCCCATCGAGGCGTACCTCGCCCGGCCGGTGGACCGCACCGGGTTCGGCGGCATCGTGGTGATCCACCACATGCCGGGCTATGACGAGGCCACCAAGCAGATGGTGCGCGACTTCGCGGTCCACGGCTACGCGGCACTGTGCCCCAACCTCTACTCCCGCCAGGCCCCCGGCGCCAGCCCGGACGACGCGGCCGCCGCCGTCCGGGCCGCCGGAGGCGTCGCCGACGACCAGCTGATCGCTGACGTGGAGGGCGCGGTACGCCATCTGAAGTCACTGGACGGCGCCAACGGCAAAGTCGGCGTGATCGGCCACTGCTCAGGTGGCCGCCAGGCGTTCCTGGCCGCCTGTTCCATGCGGCTGGACGCGGCGGTGGACTGCTACGGCGCCTTCGTCGTCAACGAGCCGCCGGCCACCATGCCCGCCACCATGAAGCCGGTGCTCGGTCTCGCGCCGCGGCTGTCGTGCCCGCTGCTGGGCCTGTTCGGCGCCGAGGACTCCTACCCGGCGCCGCAGGAGACCGCCCAACTCGCCGCGGAACTGGACGCTTTGGGCAAGGAGCACGAGTTCCACACCTACGACGGCGCCGGGCACGCGTTCTTCGCCGTCGACCGCCCCAGCTACCGGCCGCAGGCCGCCGTCGACGGCTGGCGGCGGATCTTCGACTTCTTCGGCCGCCACCTCTCCGCCTGATCAGGAGCCCGGTATGTGCACCTACCTGACCGAGAAGGTCTCCGTAGACGGCAGCGGAAAGGGGGCGCGGGGGTGGTTCCCGCTCACCCATGCGACGGTCTATGTGGACCACCCGCAGCACGCGCCGCAGGAACACACCCTGAACATCGACTTCATCAACCCCGAGCAGGGACCCGGGGCGCGGGTGGCGGTGGAGCTGACCGAGGAGTCCGCCCTGGCGCTGGTACGCGCCATCCAGGACGCGTTGGCCGCCGCCCCTCCCGGCCTCGCCTCCGCCGACCCGGCGAAGTAGCCACCCGGACAGGCCGCTTCGCCAACCGCCGTGACGCTCAACGGTAGTTGCCGGTATGCCCCAGGCTGTAGCGGCCGGGCTGCGGGAAGAACGCGAGCCCGTGCGGATTGGCGCCGACCGGGATGCGGGCCAGTAGCCGCCCGTCCGCGGTGCCGAACACGTACACCTCGTCGTTGTCCCGGCCGGACAGCCACAGTTGCGTGCCGTCGGCGCTGACCCCGCCCATGTCCGGTGAGCCGCCGCCCGGTATCCGCCAGGTGGCGGTGGTGGTGCGGGTACGCGGGTCCACCACGCTGACCGAACCGTCCTGGCGGTTGGAGACGTACAGCAGCGTCCCGTCGCGGTTGGGGTATATCCCGTGCGCCCCGGCCCCGGTCGGGATCCTGCCCCGCTCGCGCATGGTGTCGCCGTCGACCAGTATCAGGTTCCCGGTGTGGAAACCGGCGACGTAGAACGTGCGCCCGTCCGGGCCGAGCCGCACGTCCTGCGGCATCACCCGAGGGCCGAGGTCGAGTTCGCCGAGGATCCGCAGCGTGGCCGTGTCGTACTTCAGCAACTGGCCGGAGAACTCGCAACTGACGATGAAGTAGCCGCCGTCCGCGGAGAAGTCGGCGTGGTTGATGCCTGAACAGGGCACGGCGACGGTGCGCCGCAGCGCCATGGTGTGCGGATCCCGTACGTCCAGGTGGTCGCGGCGCTCCGCCATGACGAGGGCGGACCCGCCGTCCGGGGTGAAGTACAGGTTGTACGGGGCGTCGACGGCAACCGGCTTGCCGGGCTTGGCGGTTCGCGGGTCGAGCGGTACGAGCTGGTTGCTGCCGCTGGCGTCGACCCACAGCGTCCGCAGGTCCCAGGACGGAGTGACGTGCTGGGGCAGGCGGCCGACCGGGAAGTGGCCGACGACGCGGAAGGACCTGGGGTCTATCACGGTGACGGTGTCGCGGTCGCGGTTGTGCGAGTTGTTGGTGCCGCCCATTCCGGTCTCGCCGCTGTTGGGCACGTAGACCAGTTCGGGGTCGTGGGCGACGGTGGGGCTGAGCATTCCGGTTCGGGTGGACGCATAGGCGTCGGCCAGTGCGGGCGGGCGGTTCGCCGGGTTCACCGCGCCGCCCTGCGCTATCCAGGGGATCCCGCCGGTCGGGTGGTGGGCACCGGTGACGGCGTGCCCGGCGTGCACCGGCTGCGGGCGGCTGGGGCGGGGGGACGCGCTGGCGCGGTCCTCGGGGGCGGACAGCGTACTGGCCGCCAGGACACCCGCGGTGAGCGCGAGGCCGCAGGCCAGTGAGATGCGGAGGGGACACGCACGCACCGCTGTTCTCCCGTCGTCGTGGGGACTCGATACGGGACAAACGTAGGCACAGTGCCTTGATGTCGCGACTCGTCATCCGGGGCGTGGGCCAGGTCCGGACGGACGGATGAAGATCGACTCGCGGAAGCGCGGAGGCGGACGTACGCGTTCCGCGCTGCCGCACGGGAGGGGGAGCCCGCCTGTGGTGCCCGGTCGATAGTGGGGGGATCGGCCGGGCACCACAGGCGGGGCGTTGCTGTGAGAGTGCACTCCTGTAACGCGCCTGCCCTGAACAACGTCCGGTAAACCACCCCGGTTCAACCAGGACGCGCGCCGCGGTGGCCGCCCTGGTGAGCCGCGGACCACACCCGCCGCCACGCCGGATCGGCCGCACTGTGCGCCAATTCGGCGGCCCACCAGTGTCGTTGACGACGCGGCTGATCGTTCCGGTTCCGCCGAGCGGGATCGTGACCAGGTGGTGGATAGCTGGACGGCGGTGATGCGGCGTCAAGCCCCTTGGTTCGCCCGGGCTGTATGGGGCAGCCGCCGCGTAGGATGGGCGGCGTAGCGATTCCGCTGGGGCGACCGAGGAGCCGCGGGAATGAGTGTGCGCGTCGAGCGCGACGGTCCGGTCACCACGGTCGTGCTGTCCCGGCCGGAGTGCCGCAACGCGGTCGACGGGGCGACCGCCGCCGCGCTCGCCGAGGCGTTCCGCGCCTTCGACGCGGACCCTCAGGCGCGGGTGGCCGTGCTGTGGGGCGAGGGCGGAACGTTCTGCTCCGGCGCCGACCTCAAGGCGGTCGGCACCGAGCGCGGCAACCGGGTCGAGCCGGACGGCGACGGGCCCATGGGTCCCACCCGGCTGCGGCTGACCAAGCCCGTGATCGCCGCGGTCAGCGGCCACGCCGTGGCGGGCGGTCTGGAACTCGCCCTCTGGTGCGACCTGCGGGTAGCCGAGGAGGACGCGGTGTTCGGCGTCTTCTGCCGCCGCTGGGGCGTACCGCTGATCGACGGCGGCACGGTACGGCTGCCGCGGCTGATCGGCACCAGCCGCGCCCTGGACCTGATCCTCACCGGCCGACCGGTGGACGCCGCCGAGGCGCACGCCATCGGCCTGGCCAACCGCCTTGTGCCGCACGGCCGTTCACGCGCCGCCGCCGAGGAACTCGCCGCCCAGATCGCCCGGTTCCCGCAGACCTGTCTGCGCGGTGACCGGGCCTCCGTCCTCGCCCAGGACGGTCTGACGGAGGAGGCGGCGATGGCCGTGGAGCTGCGGCACGGCCAGGCGGCCATGGCCGAGGCGGTCAGCGGCGCCGCCCGGTTCGCCGCGGGCGCCGGACGCCACGGGGACTTCTCCCGGCTCTGAAGCCTGCCCCGCCGCCCCCGGCCGCCAGCGCTTGCGCCCGCGCACCTGGCGGGCAACGGTGGGTTACAGGGGGAGGGCCACGGGCGGTGCCCGCTGTCCGCGGCGGTCGCTGCGCACCCGGAGGAAGACCGCCATGACCTCGCGAAACCCGCTGGCGGAGTACCGCCGCAAACGCGACTTCTCCCGGACCTCGGAGCCCCGGGGCGACCAGGGCGACGAGTCGGGCGAGGGCCGGTTCGTGGTGCAGTTGCACGACGCCAGTACCCGCCACTTCGACTTCCGCCTGGAGGTCGACGGGGTGCTGAAGTCCTGGGCGATTCCCAAGGGTCCGTCCACCGACCCGCACGACAAGCGGCTGGCGGTGCCCACCGAGGACCACCCGCTGGAGTACCGCGACTTCGAGGGCGTCATCGGCGACGACCAGTACGGCGCCGGAACCGTACTGGTGTGGGACTCCGGGACCTACCGCAACATGAGCGAGCGCCACGGCAAACAGGTCCCGTTCGCCAAGGCACTGGCCGACGGCCATGCCTCGTTCTGGCTGGACGGCAGGAAGCTACACGGCGGATTCGCCCTCACCCGGATCCGTTCCGAGGCCTGGCTGCTGGTGAAGAAGGACGACCAGCACGCCTCCCGCCCGGGCACGCCGGAGCCGAGCCGCGCCAAGTCGGTGCGCACCCACCGCACCCTGAAGCAGGTCGCGGCCGACGCCAGGGCGGGCCGCAAGGGACGCAGACGCACCGATGACGCGCACCGGCACGGCAGCCGGTCATGAACGACGAACTGCGGCGCCTGCCCAAGGACCAGCGCGATCTGCTGCGCCCCGCCCCGAGCCCGCGCGGTATGCGCCCGATGCTGGCCGTCCTCACCGATCAGCGGTCCTTCGGCGGCGGCTGGATCTTCGAACGCAAACTGGACGGAGTGCGGGCGCTGGGCTACCGCGACGGCGGACGCACCGGGCTGCTGTCCCGTACCGGACGGCATGTGGACGCCACCTACCCCGAGATCATCGAGGCCCTGGACCGGCAGGAGTGCCAGGACTTCCTGGTGGACGGCGAGATCGTCGCCCTGGAGCACGGGCGCACCAGTTTCGCCCTGCTGCAGCGGCGGATGGGCCTGACCAGGCCGCATGACGTGCGGATGAGCGGCGTGGCGGTGACGTACTACCTCTTCGACCTGCTGCGGCTGGACGGCCAGGACCTCACCCGGCTGCCGTTGCGCACCCGCAAGTCACTGCTGCGCGGCACCATCGACTTCCGGCCACCGCTGCGCTTCACCACCCACCGCAATGCCGGAGGCCCCGAGCTGCTGCGGCAGGCGTGTGAGCGGGGCTGGGAGGGACTGATCGCCAAGCGGGCCGACGGGCGCTACGCACAGGTGCGGTCCAGGGACTGGCTGAAGCTCAAGTGCGCGGCCGGGCAGGAGATGGTGGTCGGCGGCTTCACCGAACCGTCCGGCAGCCGCATCGGCCTGGGCGCGCTGCTGGTGGGCTACTACTCCGGCGGTGAACTGCGCTACGCGGGCAAGGTGGGCACCGGCTTCGACACCGCCACCCTGCGCCGCCTCAGGGCGCGGCTGGAGGAGCTGGAGTTGGGCCGCTCGCCGTTCGCCGAACAGGTCGGGGAGCGCACCGCGCACTGGGTGCGCCCCGAACTGGTCGCACAGGTCGGCTTCACCGAGTGGACCCGGGACGGCAAGCTGCGGCACCCCCGCTTCCTCGGCCTGCGCGACGACAAGAGCGCCCGCGAAGTGGTGCGCGAACGGCCCGGCGGGACGTAAGGGGTGCGTGCGCATGGAGCAACCCGCGGTCACCCACGTGACACCCAGCAACCCGGGGCTGCGGCGGGACATCGGACTGATCGGCCTGGTGTGGGCCTCTGAGGGGTCCATCATCGGCTCCGGCTGGCTGTTCGGCTCGCTCTACGCCGCGCAGGCCGCCGGAACCGCCGCACTGCTGTCCTGGGGGATCGGCGCGCTGGCCATCATCGTGCTGGCCTTCGTCCACGCCGAGCTGGGCGCGATGTATCCGGTCGCGGGCGGGACCGCGCGGTTCCCGCACTACGCCTTCGGCAGCGTCGCGGGAGCCTCCTTCGGCTGGTTCTCCTGGCTGCAGGCGGTCACCGTGGCGCCCATCGAGGTCATGGCATCGCTCAACTACCTCAGCGTGCACGTCAGTTGGGTGCAGACCGGCAAGAACCACCTCACCCCGCCCGGCTACGGCCTGGCGGTCGCCTTCATGGCGTTCTTCGTCGTCGTCAACTTCCTGGGCGTCAGATGGCTGGCCCACACCAACAGCGCCGCCACCTGGTGGAAGATCGCCGTCCCCCTGTTCACCGTCGCGGTGCTCGCCGCCACCAGGTTCCACGGCGGCAACTTCGCCTACCAGGGCTTCGCCCCGTTCGGCGCCAAGGGCGTGCTCTCCGCGGTGAGCACCAGCGGTGTCATCTTCGCGCTGCTCGGCTTCGAGCAGGCCGACCAACTGGCCGGTGAGAGCCGCCACCCGGCCAGGGACATCCCGCGCGCGGTGATCGGCTCGATCCTCATCGGCGCCCTGGTCTACGTCGCCCTGCAGGTGGTCTTCATCGCCGCCCTGCCGCACAGCGCCTTCGTACACGGCTGGGCCAACCTGACGTTCAGCGGCAAGGCCGGACCGTTCGCCGGGCTCGCCAGCTCGATCGGGCTGGGCTGGCTGGCCGCCCTGCTGTACATCGACGCGGTCGTCTCACCCACCGGCACCGGGCTGATCTATGTGACGGCCACGTCCCGCGTCTCCTACGGCCTGTCCCGCAACGGCTATGTGCCGGAACTGTTCGAACGGACCAGCAGGCGCGGGGTGCCGTGGTTCAGTCTGCTGTTCGCCTTCGCCATCGGACTCATCGTCTTCCTGCCCTTCCCCACCTGGCAGAAGCTCGTCGGATTCATCACCTCCGCCAGCGTGTTGATGTACGCCGGTGCGCCGCTGGCCTTCGGCTGCCTGCGCAGACAGGACCCCGACCGGCTCCGCCCTTATCGGCTGCCGGGCGGTGGCTTCTGGGCGCCGGTGGCGTTCGTCGTGGCGAACCTGATCATCTACTGGGCGGGCTGGGACACCCTGTGGCGCCTCGGCGTGGCGATCGTGCTCGGCTACCTGCTGCTGGGCTGCTCCGCCGCGCTCAGGCTCAACCCGAGGACGCCGCGCATGGACTTCAGGTCCGCCCAGTGGCTGCCGGTGTACCTGATCGGGATGGGCGTCATCTCCTGGCAGGGCGGGTTCTGCAGCACCGGCCCCGCGTCCCGGGTGGCCTGCGGTGCCACCGACCGCATTCCGCTGTGGTGGGACATCGCCGTCATCGCGGCGCTCAGCCTGGTGATCTACTACTGGGCACAGCTCGTCCGGCTGCCCGCCGAGCGGACCCTGGAGTACGTCGGGGCCGTCGAGCCGGTTCGATAACGCCTCCGGCTGACGCCCGGCGTGGGGTGCGGGCGCGCGGCTGACGGCATGCCTATGGTGAGGCTCCGCCCGAGGCGCGCGGGGCGTCGCGTCAATCGGTGACGTTGGGTTACCTCTCGGTGACCGTGAGTCAAGAAGCCGTGCTCCGCGCGGGGTTGGCTCGTTGAACCCGAACGACCGCGCCGATCGCACGCGCGCAGTACGCAGCCGCAGACCCGAAGGAGGAGGCGTGCCCCCATACGCTCCTGCCGCCGGACCGGAGCCCCGGTCACGCAGCGCGCCCGCCGCCCCGCAGCAGCGCACCCGGTACGCCTCCCAGCGGCCGGACGGGACGCACGACGACCCGGGCGCCGCCCCGCCGCACCCGCGGCCGCCCCGGCACCGGACAGCGGAACGGGACCGGCTGACCTGGCTGATCTGCGCGGGTGTCGGTCTGGGGGTGCTGGGCACCACCGCCTTGTACGCCAGCCCGGGCGCGGTGTTCCGGTCCACTCGGCCGACGTCCGTCGCGGTGCGCCCGGCGCGCCATCCGGCCGCCCCGTCCGCCGGTCCCGCCGCACAACCACTGCCGTCCGTACGGCGGTTGCCCGGTATCGGCGCGCGGCTCGGCGCGGCGATCCCGGCGAACGCCCGGCAGGCGCTGGTGGTCGTCGGCCAGGGACCGGACTCCTGGATGTCGAGTGCGACCCTGTGGAGCCGCGACGACCACGGCAACTGGCACCCGGGCCAGACCTGGACCGCGCACAACGCACTGCGCGGCTGGACCTCCTTCCACCGGGTGGACGACCTGCGCAGCCCGGTCGGCGTCTTCTCCCTCACCGCCGCCGGGGGCCTCGCCCCGAACCCCGGCACCAGGCTCCCGTACGACCACTCCTCGGCGTTCCGCGCGGTGGGGGCGGGCTTCGAGGGGGAGCCGCTCACCGGTTCCTTCGACTACGTGGTGGCGATCGACTACAACCGCGTCCCGGGCAGCTCACCGCTCGACTCGCGCACACCGCTCGGCCGGGGACGCGGCGCGGGCCTGTGGGTGCACGTGGACCACCAAGGCCCGACCCACGGCTGTGTGGCGCTCTCCCGGGAGCACATGATCGAACTGCTGCGCAGGCTGGACCCGGCCGCCCACCCGGTGATCGTCATGGGCGACCGGGCGGCGCTGCGCCAGTGACGGCCGTTGAGGGTGGCGGGTGACGGGTGGGCGCAGCGGCCCGGAGGGTCTCCGTTGAGGGTGGTGGTGGGTGACGGGTGGGCGCAGCGGCCCGGAGGGTCTCCGTTGAGGGTGGTGGTGGGTGACGGGTGGGAGGCAGGCGGGCGGGCGGGTGGCCAACTGCCCGGCGGCCGAAGCGTGTTGTCAGTGGCGCACGGCATGATGGCGGCATGGAAGATCCGTCACGCCACGACGAACTCCTGGCCCGGGTGGCCGCCCGTGCCAAGGAGCGCTGTGCTCCACTACGACCGCCGGTGACCGACGACGAGCTGGCGGCGGCGCAGGAGACTTTGGGGTTCCCGCTGCACCCACTGCTGAGCCGTCTGTACCGGGAGGTCGCCGATGGCGGGTTCGGCCCCGAATACGGTCTGTTCCGGCTGTCCGCGTCCGACGGCGGTCAGCCGAGCGAGACGGCGGGACCGCTCACCGCCGCCTATCTGGACCGCCGGGCGCCCGACCGGTCGGACGCGGGCTGGTTCTGGCCGGAGGGCGTGGTGCCGATCATGACCTATGGGTGCGGCATGCTGGCCTGCGTGGACTGCCGCAGCCCGTGGGGAGCCGTGCTGCTGTTCGAGCCCAACGCGGCCGAGGACGACTGGGCGCACGCCTGGTTCGTCGACTCGCCAAATCTGGCCGACTGGCTGGAGGCCTCCCTCGACGGCACCGGCTGGTACAGCGATCCGGACGCCGACGACGACTGGGCCGCGGCGGACCCCGCCGCCGAGCCCATACAGCCGCGCCCCTGGGGCGCGCAGGCCAGAGCCCGTGGGGCGGCGGCTCAGCCCGGGGCGGTCAGGGACCTGCGCGGATGTGTCTCCGGCTCGGTCGAGGAGGTGGTCATCACCACATAGGTGCTGCCCGGTTGTCCGGCCGCGCCACCGTGCCTGCCGTCCGGGGTGAGGGCCAGCGCCCGTAGCTCGGAACGGAACGCGTCGGGCAGCGTGGCCGCGTCCCGCAGCGCGATCTGGCAGGCCCCACCGGGATCGCGCCCGGTGGCCAGCAGGTCCACCACGGTACGCGCGGTGCCGCCGCGCATCGCCAGCTCACCGCGCCCGGTGCACGCCGCGCCGCCCGCCCGCAGGTCACACCAGTTGCCCGCACCCGGAACAGCCGAATCGCCCACCCGCCCGGGGTACTTGTACGGGAAACCGGATGTCGACACGCCCACGCACATCTCACCGGAGGAGTCCAGGGCGATGATGTTGATGGTGCCCCACGGCTCGGCGTGCGGGGCCAACCGGCGGATCAGCTCAACCGCGTTGGCGCGGTAGTGGTGGTCGCCGGAGAGCGCCGGGGTGTTCTCGCCCTCGACCGACGCGGTGGACCACGCGACCTGCTCCCGCCACATCGTCCGGGACTTCTCGGTGATCAACTCCGCCTTTTCGAAACCGCATTCGCGGGCGAAGAGCGCGGCCCCCTCGCCCACCAGCAGGCAGTGCTGCGGCAGTTGCTCCAGCACCGCCCGGGCCACCGAGATGGGGTGCGGGTAGTCGCGCAGCGCCGCCACCGCGCCGAAGCGCCGGGTGGAGCCGAGCATCATCGACGCGTCCAGCTCCACCACGCCCTGGGCGTTGGGCAGTCCGGCGGTGCCCACGTAGTGGTCGTTCGGGTTGTCCTCGCAGCGGTGCATCGCCGCCTCCACCGCGTCAGGGGCGGAGCCACCGCGCCGTAGCACGTCCATCCCCGCTGGCAGGCCGATCTCGCTGCGCTCGCTTCCGATGATGACTGCGTCCGCCATGGCCCTCCGTACGTAGGACGTGCAGGTGCTGGGGCGCAGTCTGGCACCGCACACCACGTCCGTTCCAGAACGCCTTGCAGGCTTATGGGTGATACATGTCGGAGTCGAGGTGGCGCAGGGTGACCGGCGGCAGGTACTCATGGATCAACGTGCGCTCCCACCACGCTCCGGTGCGCCGCAGCTCCCGCCAACTGGTGAACCGGTACTCGTACAGCCGGGCGCGGACGTAGGTCGGAGGGGTGCCGGGGAACGGGTTGGAGCGCAGCAGTTTGAGGGTCGAACGGTCGTTGTGCAGCAGCTTGGCGGTGAACGGCACGAACCAGGACTCGGCGTAGATGGACGACATTCCGGCGAACCACATCAACCAGTCGAGCCGCAGATGGTAGGGCGCCCACTGGCGCGGCAGCCGTCGCGGATCGCCTGGTTTGCCCTTGAAGCCGTACTCCCGCCACACCGTGTCGGGGGTGATCTCCGGCTCGTCGGTGCCCTCGACCACGATCTCGGTGCGGATCCGGTTGATACTGCCGAACGCGCCGTAGGCGTTGACCAGATGGAACCGGTTGAACGAGTAGTTCATGACCTGGCCGCGCGAGACCAGATTGCGCGCGGGCCAGTAGCTCAGGACGGCCACCCCCGCGACGAAGGCCAGCACCAGCGCCTCGAACCACAGCGGCGTGGCGGGCTGCGCGGGCGGTTTGGGCAGCCCCAGCACGTCCGCGGCCCGTGAACCGTCCACGGCGGCGAACGCGGCGACGATCGTCAACCAGTTCAACCAGGCGAAGTTGCCGGACGCGACCAGCCACAACTGGGTGACGATGATGAGTCCCGCGGCCACGCTGGCGACCGGCTGTGGGGTGAACAGGGCCACCGGCACGGCGAGTTGGGCGACGTGGTTGGCCGCCACCTCGGCACGGTGCAGTGGTTTGGGCAGATGGTGGAAGAACCAGCTCAGCGGCCCCGGCATGGGCTGGGTCTCATGGTGGTAGTACAGGCAGGTCAGATCGCGCCAGCACGGGTCGCCGCGCAGTTTGATCAGACCCGCGCCGAACTCGACCCGGAACACCAGCCACCGGAACAGCCACATCACCAGCACCGGCGGGCCGGTGCTGCTGTTGCCCAGGAAGACGGCCAGGGCACCGGTCTCCAGCAGCAGCGACTCCCAGCCGAAGCCGTACCAGAGCTGACCCACGTTGACGATCGACAGGTACAGCGCCCACAGCACCAGCCACAGCAGCACGGCGGCCCAGAGCGGAACGAGGTCGGCCGCGCCCACCAGGATCGCGGCCGAGATCACCGCGCCGGTCCAGGCGGTGAGGGCGAAGAAGCGGTCCGAGTAGTGCAGGTGGAACAGGCTGGGCGCACGGCGGAACGGCGCCCAGGCCAGGAAGCGCGGAATCGGTAGCAGCCCACGTTCGCCGAGCAGTGCGCGGAACTGGTTGGCCGCCGCCAGGAACGCGACCAAGTACAGCGCGGCCAGCGCCCGTTGGACGACCAGGCGGGTCAGCCAGTACTCCGGCGCGGTGAACCACTGCATGCCCCATTGTGTGAACAACCCGCCCCCTTGCGCACACCCAACCACGGCCGCATAGTTGTTTTACGTCGGCTAACTAGCTGGCTGGCTGGCTGGCTGGGCACGTCGCAGACACCTAGGCGGACGAGCCCCACGCGTTCGGACGCGAGGTGCGCCCGCCAAACGGCCTTTGCGGCGCAGCTCCCAAGACCACCGCCCAGCAGACGGACCGCCGGGTCCACCCCGGCCACCAGGGACACGGTCCCGAAACACGCCCGAGGGGCGGAGCAGCATAAGGAGCCTGGGGCGCAGCCCTCGGAGCACCCGCCCGCGGGCGCGCCACCAGAGCGGGGGCCTGGGGACGCAGCCCCCGAAAGCCCGGGGCACGGGGACGCAGCCCCCGCCCCCTGACCCGCGCGGGAGGCGAACGTGCGTTGGACCGCCCAGGACCACCCCCGCGCCAAGTGGGTGGTGCTGTCCAACACCACCCTCGGCACGCTGATCGCGATGATCAACAGTTCCATCGTGCTGATCTCGCTCCCCGCGATCTTCAACGGACTGCGCCTCGACCCGCTCCAGCCCACGAACATCAGCTATCTGCTGTGGATGCTGATGGGCTACATGCTGGTCACCGCGGTCCTGGTGGTCACACTGGGTCGTCTGGGTGACATCTTCGGCCGGGTCAGGATCTACAACGCCGGATTCCTGATCTTCACCCTGACGTCGGTGGTGCTCTCGCTCGACCCGTTCCACGGCGGTGCCGGGGCGTGGTGGCTGATCGGCTGGCGGGTGGCGCAGGCGGTCGGCGGATCGATGCTGATGGCCAACTCCGCGGCGATCATCACCGACGCCTTTCCGGTCTCGCAGCGCGGAATGGCGCTGGGCGTCAACGTGGTCGCCGGAATCTCCGGCTCGTTCATCGGCCTGCTGCTGGGCGGGCTGCTCGCCGAGTGGAACTGGCGGTCGGTCTTCTGGGTCAACGTGCCGATCGGCCTGCTCGGCACCGTATGGGCGTACCGCTCGCTGCACGACACCGGGGTCCGCGGCCGGGCCCGGATCGACTGGTGGGGCAACATCACCTTCGCCGTCGGCCTGACCGCGCTGCTCGCCGCGATCACCTACGGCATCCAGCCCTACGGCGGCTCCACGATGGGCTGGGGCAACCCATGGGTACTGGCCGGGCTGGTCGGCGGGGCCGCGGTGCTGGCGCTGTTCTGCGTCATCGAGGTCAGGTCGGCGGAGCCGATGTTCCCGCTGGGGCTGTTCCGTAACGCGGCCTTCGCGGGCGGCAGCGCGGGCACCCTGCTCGGCGCGATAGCGCGCGGCGGACTGCAGTTCATGCTGATCGTCTGGCTCCAGGGCATCTGGCTGCCGCTGCACGGCTATGACTACGCCGACACCCCGCTGTGGGCGGGCATATACCTAATACCGCTGACGGTCGGCTTCCTGGCGGCCGGGCCGATCGCCGGGCATCTGTCGGACCGGTTCGGGCCGAGGCCGTTCGCGGCGGGCGGGCTGGTGGTCATCGCGGTCTCGTTCGGCGGGCTCCTGCTGCTGCCCACCGACTTCGGCTACACCCCGTTCGCCCTGCTGGTGTTCCTCAACGGGCTGGGCAGTGGACTGTTCTCCGCGCCCAACACCTCGATGATCATGTCGAGCGTGCCAGCCCAGGCCCGTGGCGCCGCCTCCGGTATGCGGGCCACGTTCCAGAACGCCGGGATGGTGCTGTCCATCGGCGTGTTCTTCTCGCTGATGGTGGCCGGTCTGTCGGGCTCGCTGCCGGGCGCGCTGAGCGGCGGCCTCACCGCGCAGGGCGTGCCCGCCGGTTCCGCGCACGCCATCGCCGCGCTGCCCCCGGTCGGCACGCTGTTCGCCGCGTTCCTCGGGTACAACCCGGTCCAGCAACTGCTCGGACCCCATGTGCTGACCCAGCTACCGCCGGGCCACGCAGCAGTGTTGACGGGGCGTCAGTTCTTCCCGCATCTGATATCCGGGCCGTTCCACGACGGCCTGGTGGTGGTCTTCTGCCTGGCGATCGCGATGTCCCTGGTGGCCGCGCTGGCCTCCCTGGTACGCGGCCGCGCGGAGCAGGCGCGGGGCGCGGACGCGGTGAGCGAACAGCACTCCATGCGGGCACCCACCCGCTGACCAGGCGGTCAAGGCTCCAGAAAGGGTCGCGGTGGACATGACCGACATACAGACGACCAATCCGAACGCGCCGAGCAGAATCGATCCGGCGATGATCTCCCGGCTGCGTCTCGCGATCGCCCGTATCCACCGGCAGATGGCTCAGGCCTCCAGCGGGCAGGGCCTGACGTTCGCCCAGTTGTCCGCGCTCGCCCGGGTGGAACAGCACGGTCCGCTGCGCCTGGGGGAACTGGCCGCCCGCGAACGGGTGGCGGCTTCCTCGATGACCAGGACCCTGGCTCCGCTCACTGGGGCCGGTCTGGTCCGCAGGGCACCCGATCCGCGGGATGGCCGCTCCTGGCTGATCGAGATCACCGCACACGGCCGTGAGGTACTGGCCGACATCCGCCGGGAGCGCTCGGAGATGCTCGCGGCGCGCGTCGGCAGGCTCACCGCCGAACGGCGAGCGGCCCTGTACGCGGCGATCCCGGTGCTGGAGGCGCTGTCGGACGAGCCCGAGTAGCCCGCCCGGGGGAGAGCATTTGGTACCCGGGTGCCCGCTGAAGGGGCGTGGCCGCGGGTAGCAGGGCAGAGTAGGAGGAGCAAACAGGGAGGAACGCGGGATACCCCCACCCCTCACCCGTGCGGTGACGCAGATGTGGAGCGCAGCGATGTTCGAGGCCCGCGACATCCGGGAGTGGCGCGGCCATGACGTGGTCGACGCCGAGGGTAAGAAGATCGGCTTCCTGGAGTCGGTCTATGTGGACACGGCCACCGACCAGCCCGCCTTCGCCACGGTGACGACCGGCCTCCCCACCCGGCGCCGCCTGGTCTTCGTACCCCTGGACGGAGCCACGGTCGGACCGGCGTACCTCCAGGTCAGATATTCCAAGGCCCAGGTCAAGGACGCCCCGTGGATCGATACCGACGGCGAACTACTGGCCGCACAGGAAGCGGCGGTCTTCGCGCACTACAAGCTGGCGTACCAGACCGGGGCCGGTGGCGAACGGCGGCTGGCCCGCCGGTGACCGGGTCTGGAAGGAGGATGGGATGGCACTGTTCCTGCTGATCGTCATCCTGGCGATCGCGCTGGGCATCATCGGCTCCGTGATCAAGGGACTGTTCTACCTGCTGGTCATCGGCGTGATCGTGTTCCTGGTCGACCTGGTCTACCTGCGCGCCCGGGCGCGCAGGCGTCGACGTTCACCGCGCTGAACATGTTGCCGACAATGGCACCGGGCCCCGGCCGCGCTTCGCGCAGCGGCGGGGGCCCGGTGTGCTTTACGGGTGGGCGTCAGCCGGTGAAGGCGGCGGTGCCGTTCGGCGTGCCGAGCCCGGTCGGGCCGTCATAGCCCTGGCCCGCGTTGCACAGGTAGGACGTGTCGCAGCTTCCGTTGGAGCCCGAGGTCACGTCGTTCAACGCGGAGGTGTTGTTGTACGGGAACGAGGCGGGGTTGCTGCCCGAGGACGGGGTGCCGGCCAGGGCGTAGACGCTGGCGATGATCGGCGACGAGGCGCTGGTGCCGCCGACGACCTGCCAGCCGTTGGACTGGTAGCTGTCGTAGACCGCCAGGCCGGTGGCCGGGTCGGCGACCGCGGCGACATCGGCGACCGTACGGCCGGAGCAGCCGGTGTCGGTCTGCCAGCTGGGCTTGGGCTCGACGGTGGAGCAGCCGGAGCCGGTGCCCTCGCCGCCCGCGCTGGAGCCCCACACGGTCTCGGACCAGCCGCGCGAGCTGGAGTCCTGGGTGAGAGAGGTGCCGCCGACCGCGGTGACGTTCGGTGAGGCGGCCGGGTACTCCACGCCGTAGCCGGAGTCACCCGCGCTGGCGGTGATCACCACGCCGGGGTGGTTGAAGTACTGGCTGTCGGCCTGGGTGTCCGAGGGGTCCTCGGAGCCGCCGTAGCTGTTGGAGACGTATCCGGCGCCGAGGCTGACCGCCTCGTTGACCGAGGTGCCCAGGTCGCTCATGCTCGCAGAGTTCGCCTCGACCAGGATGATGTGCGCGTTGGGCGCGATCGCCGAGACCATGTCGAGGTCGAGGGATATCTCACCGGCCCAACCGGAGTCGGCCGACGGGTAGTTGGTGCTGCCGTCCTGGGCGACCTTGCTGAAGCAGCCGTTGGCGGTGGAGCACTCGGGCAGGCCGTACTGCTGGCGGTAGGTGGCCATGTCGGCCTCGGCGTTGGGGTCGTCCTGCGCGTCGACGATGGCGATCGTCGCACCGGCGCCGCCGTTGGCGGGCAGGTTGTAGGCGCTGAGCAGGTCGGACGGGCCGTAGCCGGAGGGCGTGGCGTTCGCACCGAGCGAGCGGTGCTGCATGATGTCGGTCCGCACGAGCGCGTTGCAGGCCATCATGCCGGGCTTGGTCGGGGCGGAGCACAGCCGCTTGACATGGGGGTGGTGGGCGGCCGGGGTCGCCACCGCGGCGCCCGCCGGGGCGGCGGTGGCCAGGCCCGCGGCGACCAGCGCCGCGGCGGACAGGGACGCGGCGGCGGTACGTCTGACCGCGCGTCTGTTCAGCGAGAAGGACAGGGTGCGCAAAGTACGGCCCTCCAGTGGGGGTTGGGACGACTCACGGTGGCGTCGATGTGGGGTCGCACGCCGTCGTGCGCGTCCCGGTGCAGGGAAGTGGAGCGTGAAGTGCGCTGCGCGAAAGGTTCTCGGCAGATGCGGGGCGACGGCGGCCAGGGGGAAGTAAGTCATGGTCATGACATTCCGGCGGGCCTGCCACCCCGCAGAGTGGTGTCTAACGAGGAGCAAAGTAGCCGACATCCTCCCTGGTCCACAAGGGAGTTGGCGTAGCCGAGCATGGTGAACCCGCGCTTATGGGCGGGTGAGCATTGGTTGGTCAGAGAGGGACGAGGCCGCTGGGGAGCCGCCCCGAGCCCGCGATCAGGGCGCGGAGACGGGCACGTCGGGGCTGTCGGAGAAGGCCTGGATCGGCGTCATGGCAACGCCGCCCAGGCTCACCGTCTTGAACGTGCTGACCTGGGCGCACGTCTTGGCCTGGTCGGCGGTCTGGGCGTGCGCGTTGTTGGTGGCCGCCGCTGTGTCGGCCGGAACCGGGGTCGAGTTGGGCGCGGCGGGGTAGGTGTCGCCGGTGGTCCAGTCGGTGCCGATGACCAGGGTCACGTCGGAGACCGCGTCGTCCTGCTTCAGGCGTGCGGCGGGCAGATGCAGCGCCCGCGCCACCGTCTGGGCCTCGGAGCGCTTGCCCGCGGGGTAGCGCAGGGTGGTGGAGGAGGCGGGGGAGGGGGCGTTGCTGGAACTGGTGGAGGGGCTGAAGCCCTTGTCCACCAGGGAGGTTGCCACTTCCGAGGCGCGGCCGGTGACCGCGCTGCCGTTCTCCACCGCCACGGCTATCTGGTCGTCCGGCACACTGCTGGCCGACGGGGAGGGCGAGGCGGTCGCGGTCGAGGTCGCGGCGGCCGCGGCCGAGGACTTGTCGCCGTTGCCGGTGGTCAGCGACTGGTCGTTGGCTATCGCGTCGAACAGGTTCTGCGCGGCGGGGGAGACCAGCACCCGGGAGTCGTCCTGCGGGTCCGGGATGTTCTGCATCGTGGTGAACGTGATGCGGTTGGACGGCACCTTGTTGAGGTCGCCTGCCAGGCCGAGCAGCTTGGGGATGCTGTCCAGGCCGTTGTCCACGGTCAGCGCCTTGGTCGCCGCGTCGGCCAGCCCGTACAGGGCGCCGGGGTTGGTCAGCGTGCCCGCGCCCTTCAGCGTGCGGATCATGGACGACAGGTATATGTGCTGGCCGTAGGTGCGCCCGAGGTCGCTGCCGTCACCGAAGCCGTGCCGCGAGCGGACGAACTCCAGCGCGGACAGGCCCTTGAGGGTGTGGGTCCCCTTGGCCAGCTTCAGGTGCGAGTACGGGTCGTAGACGTTGTTGTCCACGCACACCGGAACGCCGCCCACGGCGTCCGACATGTTCACCACGCCCTGGAAGTCGATCATCATGAAGTGGTCGATGGGTATCCCGGTGAGCTGGTGCACGGCTGCCACCGTGCACCCCGGGCCGTACTGCAGGGTGCTGTTGATCTGGTCCCGGTGCGCGGCCATCACCGCGCCGTTCTGCGGATCCTTGCAGGAGGGCAGGTTCGTCATGGTGTCGCGCGGCACGCTCATCACGGTCGCGTTGGAGCGGTCCGCCGAGACATGGACCACCATCTCCACGTCGGCGTTCTGCCCGCCGCCGCCGCAGTCGCCGCCCAGCTTGCAGTCGGCGGCGTTGTTCCGGCCGTCGGAGCCGATCACCAGGATGTTGATCGGCGTGCGGCCGAAGGCGTCCGGCTTCTCCTTGCCCGCGTCCCCGCTGGTGCCGCCGAACAGCGGCACGCCCTTGATGTTGCCGTTGAGGTGCTCGTAGAGCACGGCCACCCCGCCCGCCGTCACCAGCACCAGCACTGAGGCGGTGATCGCTACCGTGCGCCCGACCCGGCGCTTGCGCCGGGCCCGCCGCTGGACCTTCCTGCCGCCTCGCGCCCGGCCGCCGCGCCCGCTCACTGAGGCCTCGTCCTCCGCCACGGCGGCGTCCGTGTTGTCCGTTGCGTCAGTCATGCGTCACCCTCACGCGGTCAAGCCGGGCGGCTCCGGCACTGGCTACCAGGCGACGGCACGATGGCAGGCGTGCGTCGCGGTGCATCCCTGGCCGGATAGACGAACGAGGTCGAACACAGGTTGCACAGTTGCGCAATCTAGCAAGGCTCGCCGTGCCGCCGCACCGCCCTTGGGCTGGGGCGATACGTTACGTCAAGCACCCAGCGTGACCGGCGCGGCGTCCTGCGTGAGCCGCTCCACCATGAGCGTGGCGGCGGTGACGAGGTGCGGGTCGACCGCCCGGTACACGCTGTGGCGACCCTGTCTGCGGACCTGGACCACGCCCGCCAGCTTGAGTTTTGCCAGATGCTGACTGACCGCCTGCGGCGTGCCGCCCACCCGGCGGGCCAACTGCGAGACATCGTTTTCCTGCTGGGCGAGGGCCCACACGATGTGCAGACGCATCGGAGACGACAAGAGTGCGAACGTGGCCGCCGCCAGGCCCAGGGCCCGCGCCGGGGGATCCTCGCGTCTCGCAGCCGGTGCCGCCATCTGTCCCGGACCCCTCCGTCGCCAAGGTGCGCGTCCGTGTACCCGCCACGGTCGGCGAGTGGCTCCAGAGTAGCCGAATAGCTTGCTACATTGCGCAACTAAGCAAGTAGCGATCCGTTGCGAGAGGTGCCACGACCGTAGCCGGGTCGCCTTGCCCTGCCCACAGGGCAAGCCCAGGACGCTGCCGGACTCCACCGGCCGATCGATTGAGGGATTGCGTATGGCGGGCCGCCCAGCCGATGCCTTGGGGGAGAACGCGGAGCGGTGGCAGGACGGGAACGGATCGGGAGCCGAGCCGCTCTCGGCACGGCTGCCGCAGCAGGCGGCGAGCCGGATGCGCGCCGGGCGGGTCGGCGCGGCCGCCGCGCGGACCCGGGCCGTACGCGGCGCGGCCGTCAGAGCGCGTAAGGGGGAACGTCGTGCCTCTCGCGCCCGGGGCGTGGCACTGCTGCTGACGTTGCCGGTGATGGGGGCGGCACTGGACGAGGCGCTCGGCGCCCGGCTCGGCTGGGCCTTCCTGCTCGCCGCGGTCGGCGCCGCCGGGGCCGGCGCGGTCTCCTGCCCGCGGTCGGCGCTGTGGTGGCTGGTCCCGGCGCCGCCGCTGGTGGTGGCGTTGGTCACGGTCGGCGCCGAGGTGCTGTGCGGCCCGGCCGCCTTCCGGGGCGGCAAGGGGCTGACCACCGGGGCGGTGCGCTGGGGCGTCGACGCGTTCCCCGCCATGGCGGCGGCGCAGACGGCCGTACTGGCGGTGCTGCTGGTCCGGTACCTACGGACCCGGCGTGGTGGGAGGGCCGGGAGTGCCTGAGCGGTACGGCGTGGACCGGTCGCGGTCGGGCGGCCACGGCATGCGGCGGCTCGCACAGCGGGACGCCGGGGCCCGCAAGCGGCAGCGGCCGGGGTCGCCTTCGGCGTTGACCGTGGCGTGCCGGGTGCTGCTGTGCTGTGCCTCGGCGCTGGTGCTGGTGGCCAGCGGCATGGCCTGGGCCGCGTACCACTATCTGACCGGAGGACTGAACACCTCCGACGCGCTGGACGCGGTGCGCGGCCGGGCGCCCGCGCATCTGGACAACTCGGTCAACCTGCTGCTGATCGGCCTGGACAGCCGCAAGGACATGGACGGCAACGACCTGCCGAAGCAGTTCGTGGAGGACGAACTGCACGCCGGATCCAGCGACATCGGCGGCTACAACACCAACACCCTGATCCTGATGCACATCCCGGCGAACGGCGGCAAGGTCACCGCCTTCTCCGTGCCCCGGGACGACTACGTCGAGGTGCTCGGCGGTGACGGCACCCCCGGTGGGATGCACAAGATGAAGGAGGCCTACGGGCTGGCCAAGGCCTCCGCGGAGAACCGGCTGGCCGCGCGGGGTGTCAGCGGCGCCGATCTGGAGCGGCAGAGCCGCGAGGTCGGCAGGGAGGCCACCTTGGCCACCGTCCAGCAGTTCCTCGGCGTGCCGATCGACCACTTCGCCGAGGTCAACCTGCTCGGCTTCTACGACATCGCCAAGGTGCTGCAGCCGGTCCAGGTGTGCCTCAAGCACCCGGTCCACGACCGCTACTCGGGCGCCGACTTCCCCGCCGGGTACCAGGACCTCAACCCCCGGCAGGCGCTCGCCTTCGTACGCCAGCGGCACGGTCTGACCGGCGGCGACCTGGACCGTACCCACCGGCAGCAGGCGTTCTTGTCCTCCGTCACCCACAAGCTCAAGGCCGAGGGGATCTTCGGCGACCTGGGCAAGATGCAGGGGCTGCTGGACGTGGTCAAGAAGGACCTGGTCATCGACAGCAGCTGGAACGTACTGGACTTCGCCCAGCAGGCGCCCAACCTCACCGGCGGGAACGTGGAGTTCCACACCCTGCCGATCGCCGGGTTCGCCGAGCGCGGCGGGGAGTCGGTCAACCTCGTCGATCCACAGCAGATCCGGTCCATCGTCGGCCGGATGATCGGCCGGGACTCCTCCGCCGACGCCGCGCGCCGACCGTTCCCGCACGGCGCGCCCGCGGTGGTCGACGTGCGCAACGGCTCCGGGGTCGCCGGTGCCGCCGCCGCGGAGTCCAGGGCGCTGACCGCACTGGGGTACCTCGCGGGCGCCGTCAGCAACGCCCCCGCGCGGGCCACGACCACGGTGGTCTACGGCGCCGGTGCGCAGGAGGCGGCACGGCAGATCGCGGCCGAGGTGGCGGCGGCGCCGCTGAGCAGCAGCGCCGTACCGGCCGGGCATGTCGTGGTGACCCTTGGCGCCGGGTTCACCCCGCGGGATGCGGACACCTCGCAGTCCGACGGCAAGGCGCCGCACGAGCCCGCGACCGGCGAGCAGGCCGCGGCGCGAGACGCCCCGGACCCGGTGCCCGCCTCGGCGTTCCAGGGCCAGACGGTCAAGATGGGCGGCATTCCCTGCGTCGACTAGCCCGGCAGCGACACCAGCGAACCCCGGATATGAGAAGAAGGAAAGGACGGTCGCCCAGCATGCCGCAGGGGGAGATACGACAGCGGCGGGAGGTCAACCTGCGCGTCGGCGCGGCCGTGGCCGAGATAGAGGGCCTGTACGCCGCGCTGTTACGCACCACCCAGCCGCGCCAACGCGCCCGCCTGCTCACCGAGTTGGCCCGGGCGGGCCGCCGACTCACCGTCCTGGCGGCGCTGCCGCCCGAACGCCTGCCGCCCACCCCGGCTTCCGGTTCCCGGCGTCGGCGCCGCCGGATGCTGGCCGAGCGCGGTGCCGCCTGGGTCATGGACCGGTTCACGGGCCGCGGCCGTGGATGACCGCGGGCCCGGTCACCGGTTGAACGGCCGCCGCAACCGGCCCCTGGTGGTACGGGCGCCGCGGCGCAGCCGGTGACCGAGCGCCGACTCGGCCGGAACGGTCCTGGCCAACTGGCTTGCCAGCCACTGGGACCGCTTCTCCACGTCCAGTTCGTCCAGCAGCCGGTCGATGGCGGCGATCAGCGCTCCGTGCAGTTGCCAGCGCTCCCAGTGCTGTTGCGCCTCGGCGTGCAGCAGTGCGGAGATGTGGTCCCGGTCCTCGCGGGCGTCGCGTAGCGCCTGCTCCAGTTGGGCCTCAGCGCGCTCGGCGCCCTCGGTGATCTGGGCGCTGATCAGTTGGCCGAAACTGTGCACCGCGTCGGCGATATGGGTTAGCAGGTGGTCGAGTTCGGCCGAAAACTCATCGTCGTAGACCGACTCCTGCTGACTGCGCTCCATCGACAGATCGCTCAGCGAACGGCACAGCGTGCGCAGCACGACGACACACACCTCAAGGGTGTCCAGGCCGCTGCGCAGGATCAACCGGGCCATCGCGCCCTGGCGGACCCGTGGGTTGAGCCGGGTGCTCTCCTCCGCCCGGCGCAGCAACTCGTCGAACCGGGCGATGTCGTTGTCCAGCCGACGTGCCTCGTACAGCCAGGCGACGGTCTGCTCGGAGCTGGCACCGGCGCGCAGTTCGACACCGATGCGGAGCAGGAACTGCCGGACGTTGTCGGCCAGTTCGGCCACCGCCTCACCGGCGGGTTGGACGAACACCGGAGGTGCGACCAGCAGGTTGAGCAGCACCCCGACCACGGCGCCGATCACCGTCTCCAGTACCCGGTCCAGCGCCTGGCTCTGCGGGGTGGACACACCGAGGATCAGCATGCCGCTGATGGCGACCTCCGCGACGAACTCGTCCACCCGGATCAGATGGCCGATGACCAGCGAGGCCAGGATGATCAGCCCGAGGCTCCACCAGGTCAGCCCGAACAGCGCGCTGAACGCCACCGCGATCAGTACCCCGGCCACCACGCTGCCTACCCGGCGGATGCCGGTGGTCAGCGTGGTGTAGAGGGTGACCTGGACGACCAGCAGCGCGGTGAGGGGTGCGGTGAGCGGAGACGGGTTGTTCGACAGCCGGACGGCGGCGATGTAGCTGATGACCGCGGCGGCCGTGGACCGCAGCATCTGTACGACGATGGGTTCGTTGCGCAGCCTGATCAGGCCGGTGAGCGGAGCGGGGACTGCGGGCACCTTGCAGCTATCCCCGCCGTGCGCGGCGCGGACACCGTACGGCTGGGCCACCGGGGTGAATCGGGACGAAAACGGTCCTGGTGCGGTCAAAAAGGCGCCGGACTGCATCGCCTTGACGACGCGTCAGGGAAGTACGGCTGTCGCCTCCAGCTCGACCAGTGCCTCGGGGTCCCACAGCCGACTCACGCCGATGACCGCCATCGCCGGGTAGTCGCGGCCGACCAGTCGGTGCCAGACGCGTCCCAGGTCGGCGGCGTGTGCCCGGTAGTCGTCGATGTTGACGCAGTAGACGGTCAGTTTGGCCAGGTGGTCCGGCTCGCCACCGCTGGCGCGCAGCGCGGACAGCAGGTTGGCCAGGGCCAGTTCGAACTGCGCCACGATCCCCTCGCCGACGATCACGCCCTGGGCGCACAGCGCGGTCTGGCCCGCGAGGAAGACCAGGTTGCCACCGGTCGCGCGGACCGCGTGGCTGAAGCCGGTGTTGGGCGGCAACTGCGGTGGGTTGATCCGCTCCAGCCCGCCCTGCGTACCGTCCGTGCCCATGTCGTTGCCTCCCACCGTCGGTGCCGGATGCGATCGCCCGGTACATCTATCCGTTGACCGGTCGGCCGGGGAAGACCGCGCGCGGGCCGTGGCACGCCGACGGACCCCGACCAGGTGATGGTCGGGGTCCGTCGACCGCTGGCGGTTACTTGCTGGCGCAGGCGTTGCCCGCGGTCGGGTTCAGCAGCGCGATGAGGTTGATCGAGTTGCCGCACAGGCTGACCGGAAGGTTGATCGGAACCTGGATCACGTTCCCGGACAGTACGCCGGGGGAGCCCACGGTGGCACCGTTCGCGGACGCGCCGCCCTGCTGGGCCGAAGCGGCACCGGCGGCGCCGACGACCACCGCACACGAGGCCGCGGCCAGGGCGGTGGCCTTGATGATTCGCTTCATTTTCGTCCTCCTCATTCAGGTGGTAGAACGGAGTCCGTCATACCCGGCGAAAGGGACGATAAGTAGTATTTCGTGCCATTTGCCACGGGAGTGCACCCGGAGTGCTTAATGTGACGGTCCGTTGGGACACGGATGAGGGCCGGGCGGACGCCGTCGCCTGCGTCTGCCCGGCCCAGGTACGGCGACCTGCCGGGAGGAATGGCGGAAGGCCGCCGGGTCTATGGTCCAGCCGTCTGAAAAATCGATTCCTCAAACCGAATTCGGCACGGCTGTAAGCATGCACCCATGTGCGAGTGCTACGCCCGGTGAACGATCTCCCGACCCGATCGGCAACGCTCCAGGCCCCCCGATCACCCCTCCGGGCGACGACCGGGGGGAATGACTCCAGGCCGCCCCGCCCATCACCCGGTGGGCCCGCGCCGTGACCGCCAGCCGCCCGCCACATCGTCGGCGCACCGCACCCGTGCGTGTGGCACCCGGCTGACGGCCGGTGAGGAGGCGGCGCGGCACACGGTCGACGCCGACGCGGCGACCCCGGGCGTCGTGGGTACCCGGCACGGCCCGTCGCCCAGCCGCGTACCGCACGGCTCCGCGGCGCGCGGCTCGCTGCCGCGCGGAGGGGATAACACCAGCCGTGGCAGCAGGCCCGGCACGGCGAGCCCGGGAAGCAGGTACTTCCACATCCTGGTCACCCGGGACGTCAGGTCCCGCCGCTCCTCGTAGACCTGGGAGAGCAGTTGGATTCCGGTGAACGACCCCACGATCAGCTGGGCGACCTCGCCCGGCTCCGCCGTGGCGAGCAGTTCGCCGCCCTCCGCGGCCTCTCGTAGCAGTGCGCGGATGACGTCCGTCGAACTGCGGTACGGCAGCGTGTCCGGCCGCATGAACGATGACTGGCCCATCGTCAGCCGTACCGCCGCGCGCAGGACCGTGTCGTGCTGTAGCCGGTCCGCGAAGCGCAGGGTGAGGTCGATCGCCGCCTGGAGCTTCACCGCCCGCTCCGGCGGGACCAGCGCCTCCGCCTGCGCGGCCACCACCGCCTGGGCGATCGCCTCCTTGGACGGGAAGTGGAAGTACAGGGCGCCTCTGGTGAGTCCGCACCTGGCGAGGATCTCGGTGGTGCTCGCACCGTCGTAGCCCAACTCGTCGAAGACGGCCGCCGCCGTCTCCACGATCACTCGCCGGGTCCTCGCGGCCCGGTCCTGCTGTCCCATCCCGTCCCCCGCGCGCCTTGCCCCTGTCATCCCGATCCCGGTTCGGCCGCCGCACGTCCGTCGGTCGTGCCCGTCCGGCCGCGGCGGTGCTCGTCTGGTTGTCCTGTCTGGTGGCCCTGCTGTCCGGGCATCGTGTCGGTCCGCGGACGGCTCCGGCAAGTACGGATCTTCAGCCACAGTGGCAACATCCTTGGCCAACGCGGCATCGACAGACGAAATCCGGCCCAGAACAGTGCTGCTGAGGGATCGTCATATCACCCGTAGCCTGCCACACTGGTTGAATCAGGAATCGCCATGTCGGTCCGCGGATTCCGCCCACCGACGGGCTCGTCGACCCCAACGAAGGGGGCGTCGCCGTGATACACACCGATCCCCTGCCCGGCGACATCGGGCTCACCCAAATCCCCGGATCCTGCGGCGTGTTCATCCGAATCGGCCAGTGGGTGAACGGCAACGGGTTCGCCGACTACGAACACGCCTTTCTGGTACTGCCCGACGGTCGTCTGCTGCAGGCGGAGCCGGGCGGCGCTCGGATGGCGTCGCTGGAGGAGTACTCCGGCAAGCACACCCTCTACGCCTATCCGGCGGGCCTGACCGACCAGCAGCGAGCGGCGATCTGCGCGGCCGCCGCGGCTTACGTCGGTGTGCCGTACAGCTTCCTGGACTACGCGGCGATCGCCGCGCACCGGTTCCAGCTACCGGTACCCGGACTGCGCCGGTACGTGGCCTCGACCCGGCATATGATCTGCTCCCAACTGGTCGACCAGTGCTACCAGGACGCGGGCGTCCACCTGTTCAACGACAACCGCTGGCCGGGCTACGTCACTCCCGAGGCCCTCTACGACCTGCTGGCGAGGGGGCAGCAGGAGCAGCGCGCGGCGGCCTGACGACCCCTCACATCGGTGATTGGGCGTTGTCCGGCGTCAGTGGCCAGGCGGTGGGCGGTGTTCCGGATCGGCGCTGACCGCGTCGAACAGCGGCTGCGGACAGAGACGCCGCGCCCAACTCCCGGGCTGGCGCCTGCGGTTCGGTGTCGGCACGGCCCTGCCGCGCCCCCGGCAGCGCCGCGGTTGCTTCAGTGCCGACGGGCGTATGAGTAGTAGAAGGTGGTCGCGCCCATCGCGAGGCCGAAGGCCAGTCCCATCAGCACGGATCTGAGCCACCCGTGGCCGCCGAGGTTGATCAGATAGCCCATCGCGATGCCGAAGACCACGCCGTAGGCGAGCGCCTGGCTCTCCGCCTGCATCCAGCGCTGCCGCCTGCCGATCAGGAAGCACACCACGCCCATGACCACCCAGGCGACCAGTCCGTGCCATGCCGCGGTACCGGCGTCGACGCCGTTGTCCTGTTCGAGGTAGAGGGCCCAGCCGCCGAAGACGAGACCGATGATCGCCGGTACCACCCAGGCCCTGCGCTGGCGCGGCCGGACGCGCGGGTGCGGCCTTTCGTTCCGAGCCGTCGGGACGGGTTGCGTCATGCTCATGGCGGGCCTCCCTTCCGCCGCGTCATGGACCCCGCTCCCAGGCCACACCCGTGTGGCGGAGACGGCAAGTCGATCACCGGCGAGCGGACGCCGCCGGTCGCCGCCCGCCCGCTCCGGGATGGCTCAACCGCCGTCCGCGGGCCGTGCGTTGACCGGGTCGCGGGGGTCGGCCAGCAGTGGGCCGCCGCCCAGCGGGACGCCCGGGGGCGCCTTGTGGCGGGCGCTGTCCGCCGCGGTCAGCCGGACCTCGCGGGTCGCCATGCGCAGCAGCGCGGGCCGGTGGGTGGTCATCACCACGGTCCGGTCGGTGACCAGTCGGCGCAGTGCGGCGACCACCAGCCGCTCGGCCTCCATGTCGAGCCCGGAGGTCGGCTCGTCCAGCAGCACGATCGGCGCGTCGGCGAGCAGTGCCCGGGCGATGCCCACCCGCTGCCGCTGCCCGCCGGACAGTCCGGTGCCGCCGTCGCCGAGCCGGGTGCGCAGGCCGTCGGGGAGGGCCTGGGCGAAGTCGGTGACCAGCGCGGCCTCGGCGGCCTCGGCCACCTCGCGGGGTGAGGCGTCGGGCCGGGAGTAGCGGATGTTGTCCGCCAGGGTGCCGGAGAACAGGAAGGTGTCCTGGAGTACCACGGCCACCTGGCGGTGCAGCCAGTGCTCCGGGAGCTCGGTGGTGGCGTGGCCGTCGATGCGCACCGAGCCCCGGGTCGGCCGGTACAACCCGGCGACCAGCGCCAGCGCGGTGGACTTGCCGACCCCGTTGGGACCGGTCAGCGCCACCCGTTCGCCGGGTTCCACGGTCAGGTCGAGGCGGCGCAGGGCGGGCCGCCGTCCGTAGGCCATGGTGACGCCGTGGAACTCGATCCGGCCGCGGGCGCGGGCGGGCAGCCGCTCGGTGGTGCCGCCGGACGGGCGCGGCTCGTCCAGGATCGCGATGATCCGCTCGGCGGAGGCCTGCCCCTGGCTGAAGGTGATGGACAGCTTCGACAGCGACCGGATGGGGTTGACCATTCCGGCGAGGTAGCTGAGGGCAACCACCAGATGGCCCACGCTCCACCAGCCGTGCGTCACCCCCGTTCCGCCGACCCACAGCAGCGACGCGGTGCCGACCGCCGTCGCCACCTCCAGCATCGGCACCCGGCGGGCCTGGATGTCGGTGGCGTCCAGGCCCGCCCGCAGGGTGCCGTCGCTCTCCACCGCGAAATGCTGGTCGTGCAGGTCCTGTCGGCCGAAGGAGTGCACGGTCCTGATGCCGCGCAGCGACTCGGTGACCAGACCGGCCAGCCGTCCCTCGGCCTCCCGCTGCCGCCGCGCCGCCCGGTGGCCGAGCCGGCGGATGCGCGCCCCGGTGACCAGCACCAGCGGAATGCAGCCCAGGCCGATCAGGCCGAACCGCCAGTCCAGCAGCAACAGGGCGAGGGCGAAGCTGGCGATCGACAGCAGCCCCGGGAACAGGGTGGAGAACAGCGCCACCAGAGAGTCCTTGATCCGGCCGCAGTCGGTGATGATCCTGCTGGTCGACTCGCCCACCGCCTGCCGGTCGTGGTAGCTCATCGGCAGCCGCTGCAGATGGGCGTACGCGTCCGCGCGGATCGCCACGCTGATGCGTTCACCGGTGCCGTTCATCACCCGGTCGCCCGCGTAGTCGAACGCCCCCGACACCACGGCCAGCAGCACCACGGCGGCCGCGGCGGTGGTCAGCATCGCGGTCTTCCCGGTGCCGAACAGATCGAGCAGCGAGCTGAGCGGATTGTGCGAGGAGCTCATTCCCAGCACCCGGTCGATCACCGCGGCGACCGGCCACGGAGTCGCCAGGTCAGCGGCCATCTCGCAGATGCGCAGACCGAATCCCAGCGAGAGCATCCGCAGATACGGCGTGCCGTAACCGCGGAACCGCCACAGTGCGCGCTCGGTCTTGCGGGTGCCGCTCATGTCGTCACCGCCGGGGTGGACGTGCCTCTCATCCGGGCCCGCAACTGGGCGTTGCTGCCTTCGGTGTGGATGCCGTGGTCGGCCATGGCGGCGCGGACGACCGGGGCGAGCTCGGCGTCGGCGGCGAGCAGTTCGCCCAGCAACTCGCCGAAGCGGTTGCGCCGGTCCTGCTCCCGCTCCACCGGTCCGTCGCAGCTGCCCAGGCCGGACAGCGCGCGCATCAGCATCCGGTCGAAGCGTTCACCGTCGCCGCCGTGCGCCAGCACCCGGCCGCGCGCCGTCCACAGAGCGGAGGCCCAGATCGTTCCGTTGGCGTGCGCGTGCCCGCCGGACTTGGGCCGCAGGTAGGCCATGGTCCAGCGGGCGTCGAGCTGGCGGCGGCGCGGATCCCACTGCGGGATGTGCCTGCGGTGCCAGCCGTAGATGTCGGGGGTGCCCAGCAGCAGCGCGGTCAGGAAGTCGGCGGTGCCCTCGTCCAGGGCGACCTTGCCGCTGTGCTGGTCGTCCGGTGGGCGCAGCCGGTTCGCCCGGAAGTCGGCGGTGTGCCGGCAGATGTGGTGGCCCACCTCGTGGTAGACGATCGCCGCGTTGTGCGCCGGGGCGTGGAAGTACGGCGTCCCGGTGCCCGGGACGAAGGCCCGTCCGCCGCCGAGGTGCACCTCGCCGGTCTCCGCCACCGGGTACGGCTCAGGCGGGTCGGTGTCGCCGGGCAGCCGGTAGTGCCCGCCGCCCCAGCGGCTGGCGGAGGAGTGGGCGCCGACCCGTACCACCAGGTGGGGCAGCGGTGCGCCCAGCAGGTCGGCGGCGAAGCGCAGTGCGCGGCGCGCATGGTACGCCACGTTGGCGAGACCGAACGCCCGTGCCTGTCGCTCCGCCTCGACGCCGGCCAGTGGGCCGCCGCCCGCCGCCGGCTCGTACACCAGGTCGGGGCGGTGCAGCAGCTCACCGCCGCGCTCGTCGCGCACCGTCACCTCGGGCAGTGCGAGCTCGGCGGGCCCGGCGACCTCGGCCGCCAGTTCCACCTCAGCCAACCGGCCCGGCCCGATGCCGCCGTCCGGCAGGTAAACGGCGGCCCGCATCACTGTGCGAGGGCGTGGTCGGCCAGTAGGTCGAGCGCCGCCCCTTCGGCGAGCTGGGCCGGGGAGAGCACCGGCAGACCGGTGACGGCGGCGGCCTCCCGGGCGGCCAGCGGGCTGGCCGTCACCAGGCCGCTGACCGCCACCACCGGCACGCCCGTGGACCGGAGCAGTTCCACTCCGGCGTGGGCGGCGAGCGCGTCGCCCACCGCGAGCACCGTGCCCTGGCACACCTCGGACAGCGAGGCGGTCAGCAACCGGGTCTCGTCCTGCAGCAGCCCGTCCGCGATCTCCAGCACGATCGCGTTCGCCCCGTCGTGCACCAGGGTGTCCCGCATGGTGATCATCGTGGTGCGGAGCCGGTCGGTGGGGTAGCCGAAGGTGGAGGACATCCCGAAGTCCAGGAAGTCGACCACATGGGCCGCCCCGGCGTCGAGGTACGTCCACCGGTCCTTGCCGCTGCCGGAGCCGGTCACCTTGGCGGCGCCCGGCACCAGTCCCGCGCGGGCCCAGCCGCTGATCAGCCCGGCGGCGGTGGTGGTCTTGCCGGAGTTCATCGAGGAGCCCACCACGGCGATGGCGTGCGGCCCGGCCTGCGGCGCGCGGACCGGCGACGGGGGGCGCGGTCTGGCGAAGTGCTCCAGGGACAACGGCAGGTTGTCCTCGTTGGTGAGCGCGCCCACGATCTCCAGGTCGGTCGGGGCCTGGCAGCTGGTGTGCCAGGAGACCGCGGTGCCGATCACGCCGCCCGCGGTCAGCAGGTGAGCGCGGGGGCCGGGGCGGTGGTAGCCCTCGTAGAAGTCGGTCGCGTACCGGTTGCCGCACGCGCCGACCACCAGGTCACCCTTGTGCAGCCGCACACCGCGGCCGTGGGCGTCCTCCAGCCGCTCATGGCCGCCCACCCGGGTGACCTCCGCCACGACCAGGTCGCCCAGCTGCGGCGGCGAGGACAGGCCGCCCAGCCGACACCGTCTCATGTCGGGGATCCGGCGGGTCACATGACTCCATTTAGCCGTGGACAAGTCCCTCATCGGTACTCCCAATAGGCCCAAAGCCTCGACCGGCGAGGAGCCTTTCGTAGATTTCGCAAAGCCGCAGCCGTCGCGGTCCCGGCCGGTAACGAGGGCGTTTCGCGCGGGCATTGCGGCTACGCCGGAATCGGGCTGGTGGAAAGCTGCGGCACTGCCATCAGCACTATCAGCACTATCATCGTGATTCCTCCCCGATGTGCTTGCAATCCGGCACGCCAGTCCGGTGAGCCAGCCGGGTAACGGCCCGGTTTTCCCGGGCTCCTGACGGCGCGCCGGGTGCTGTTCTGACGCTGGATCGGACATCGTCCGATCGCGCGGCCCGGATGTGCTTGTCGGCCATATGGGCCATGCCGCGCGGTAGTTCGAACGGGGGCGATCCGTGGAATCTCCGGATTCGGCAGCCAGCCGTCGCTCCGCTGGCGGATCACCGGACTGGCCGCGCGGTTCGGTCCGAGCTGGCGTGGTCGCGGCCGTGCGGGGCGTTTCCTGATCGGCTGTGTCGGCGCTGTGAGTTGACTGTGCGCTTGATGAGCCGCCGTACTCCGGCAGCGCCTGACGTAAACAGAAATTCTTGGTAAATTTCCGGCCTCGACCGGTCGCTGTGGCCGCCACCGGGTGCGAATCCGGGACGGCGTTCGGGCCGCCGCCACCGGGGGATGTGGGGGGATGTGCGTAGTTGCCGACCGCGGCTGGTCCGGGGGGCCGAAGGTTACCCGCGGTCCGGGAACCGAATCCTCGCGAATCGCATTCTTGTACAACGGATAACCTCTGCGAGTGCGGGAGGGGGCGCGGCGCGAGCTGCCGGTGTCACCTTGCCGTGCCCAGGCCGGACCGGTGTCCGGCGGGTGCCAAGACGACAAGCAATTCCCGAGGGACCATGACAGACACGAGCCGGCTGCTGCACTCCAAACGGACTGTCAGGATCGGTCGTGCCCCGGACAACGACATCGTCGTCAAGGACCTCATGGCCTCCAGACACCACGCCGAACTGCGCACCACGGAAACCGGTGAGTTCGAGGTCGTGGACCTGGACAGTTCCAACGGAACATACGTCAACGGCCGTGCGGTCGAACGATGCGTGATAGGTCCGACCGATCTGGTGGGCATCGGCCAGACCTCGTTCCAACTCGAGGGCGACCGGTTGGTGGAGCGCGGGGACGCCCAGTCCGGCGCGTTCACCGCCCACGACCTGACCGTGAGAGAACGGCACCGCGGCGAGTACAAGACCCTGCTGGACTCGGTCAGCATCGACCTGCCGGAGAAGTCACTGGTCGCGATCGTCGGCCCGTCAGGATCCGGTAAGTCCACGCTGCTGCGCGCGCTCACCGGCTACCGGCCCGCCGACTCCGGTGAGGTGCTGTACGACGGACGCGACCTCTACCAGCAGTTCGCCGAGCTGCGGCACCGCATCGGCCTGGTGCCGCAGGACGACATCCTGCACCCGCAGCTCACCGTGATGAAGGCACTGCGCTACGCCGCCCGGCTGCGCTTCCCGCAGGACACCGACGCCGCCGAGAGGGACGCCCGAGTCACCGAGGTACTGGCCGAGTTGGGACTGTCCCACCGCGCCGACAACCGCATCACCGCGCTCTCCGGCGGGCAGCGAAAACGCGTCTCGGTCGCCCTCGAACTGCTCACCAAACCCGCGCTGCTACTGCTCGACGAGCCGACCTCCGGGCTCGACCCGGGGCTGGACCGGCAGGTGATGCAGATGCTGCGCGGCCTCGCCGACGGCGGCCGCAGGATCGCGGTGGTCACCCACAGCGTGGCCAACCTGCACATGTGCGACCGGTTGCTGGTACTGGCCCCCGGCGGCCGTACCGCCTACTTCGGCCCGCCGCAGTACGCGCTGGAGTTCTTCGGCCACGACGACTGGGCCGACGTCTTCCGTGACTTCGACCAGTACCCCGACCGCGACTGGGCCGCCATCTACCGCGGGTCGATCCACCACCGCACCTACACCGCGGGCAAGGCGGAGGAGGCGGCCAGCCCCGCCGCGGACGACGCCGCCGAACGGCAGAGCGCGCCCGCGGTACGGCCGCCCAGGCCGCCGAGCTGGGTCTCCCAACTGGTGACCTTGGTGCGCCGCAACTTCTCGGTGATCGTGGCGGACCGGGGGCACGTCGGACTGCTCGCCGCGCTGCCCCTGATCATGGGGGTGCTGAGCGCCGCGGTACCCGCCGCGTACGGCTTCATGGCGGCCGCCCAGCCCGCCGGACGTCCGCTCGCCTGCGGTCCGATCGCCAACGTCGACGCGCAGTGCGTCCTGCTGGTGCTGGCCATCGGCGCCTGTCTGACCGGCACCGCCAACTCGGTGCGCGAGCTGGTGCAAGAACGCGTGATCTACCAACGCGACCGTGCCACCGGGCTGTCCAGATCGGCGTACGTGGTCTCCAAGGTCACCGTCCTCGGCGTGATCACCGCGACCCAGGGCCTGATACTCGCCGTGATAGGTCTGGCGGGGCGCAAGCTGCCCTCCGCCGGGCTGGTCAGCCAACCCTCCGCGGTGGAGCTGGTGTTGGTGGTGGTGCTGCTCGCCATCACCTCGATGATGCTCGGCCTGATCATCTCCGCGCTGGTGCGCACCGCAGAGAAGACCATGCCGCTGCTGGTGGTCTCCACCGTGGCGCAGGTGATGTTCACCGGCGCGATCTTCCCGATGTTCAACGACACCGGGCTCGCCCAGCTCTCCTGGCTCTCCCCGTCCCGCTGGGCGGTCGCCGCGCAGGCCGCGACCATCGACCTGACCCGGATCGGGCCGCCCGCCGACGCCGCGCGCCCCAAGCTGGCCGACCCGCTGTGGGCGCACACCGCCACCCAGTGGTACCTGGACGTCAGCGTGCTGGTCGGGCTCGCCGTGGTGGGCGTGGCAGTGGTGACCGTAATGCTGCGGCGGCACGAGCCCCAGGTCATGCGCCGCCGCTGAGCCCAGCCGCTCCCCGGGCACCGGCGCTCCCGGAAATATCCGGAACAGCACGTGGACCGGCTGGAACACCCTTATGCTGCCGTCACCTTGCAACGGCGCGTGACGCCTCATCAGCGCACGCGCATCCGATGAGGAGACGCAGTGGGGGAGCGACTCTACGGGCAGGAGGCACTGCTCGACGGCCTGGTACCGCGGCTGGTCGGCCTGGAGCGGACCCGCGAGCGCCTGGTCCGCCTCGAACATCCCAAGGGTGGCCCTGTCGTGCAGGTCCTCGGCGTCCAGGGCAGCGGCAAGAGCGCCGCCCTGGACGCCCTCTACCACGGGTACAACGGCCGCTTACCGCTGGCCCGGGTGGACTTGGCGGCGGCGGGGTTCGGCGAGAGGGACCTGGCCGACCTGCCGGACCGGCAGGCACCCAACGCCTCGCCGGTGACGCATCTGCTCTATCTGCTCTCGTACAAACTGGGGTTGCGCACCCACCGGCTGTTCAACCGGCCGCCGAAGTTCCCCCGGTTGCTCCTCGGCCTGCTGGTGATCACCGCCTCGCAGCCCGGCGACACCGGCGAGGCCGACCGGCCGGTGGACCCCGCCGAACTGCGCGACGCGGAGAGCCGACTACGTGCCGTCATCGCCGAGGACCGGCCCGAAACCAAGCGCCGCAAGGAACTGCTCACGCAGTGGCTCGACGCGCTGATACCGAGTCTGCCCACCGTGTTCGCCGGGCTCCCCGGCTTTGACGCCATGATCCAGGCGGCACTCACCACCGCACGCGACCAACTGCTCAAGTCCGGCCCGGCCCACCGCACGCTGCGCTGGTGGGGATCGCGGCTCACCCTGTACCAAGGCGACGACGTACAGCGGCTGTTCACCTTCGTCCGCGACTTCCGCCAACCCGGCGACGGCCGGGACAGCGCCGAGGCGCTACTGGTGGCCGCGTTCCTCGACGACATCGCCCACCACTACTGCCTGCTGCGCCGGATCAACCGGAAACCGCGCCCGCTGATCCTGCTGGACAACGCCCACACCCCGCTCGGCAGACGAGTGATCGCGACGCTGTTAAGTGGGTACGACGTGCCGCTCGGCTCGGGCTCACCGCCGACCCGCCCTGTCGTGGTCACCACCGCGCTCGGGGACGGCCGCGAGCACCGGCCGTTGAGCGACGTGGCGCACTCCTCGCACTGGTCGCCGGAGCCCGACGGTCCACCGGATCGCTGGCTGCTGCGCCTCGGCATCCACCCGGTCACCACAACCGATATCCGGGGCATGCTCGGTGGGGCCGTCCAGCCGTCGCAGCTGACGCAGCTGACGCCGCTGGTCAAACGGCTCAGTGGCGGCCGGGCCAGCAGCGCCAGCACGATGTGCGACGCCGTCGCCCGGCACCTGCGCTCCGGGGCGACGCTGCGCGCGGCGGACGTGCTGGACCTGCGCGAGCCGGACGGCCGGGACGTCGCCGAGCACATGCTCGAATCACTGGTGCCCGATGAGGAGGTCCGTGATCGGCTGACGTTGATGTCGGCCGCTCTGGACGAGCCCGCGGCGGTTCGGCTGTGGGCGCTCCTCCGCCCCGATGAGGACGCCCGCGCACGGGTTGCCGAGGCCATCTCGTACGCGGCGCGGGGGCGTTGCTTCCGCGAGCCGTGGCCCGGTGCGAACGGCTCCCGGCCGCTGATCGCCGACCGTGCGCTGCGCACGCTGCTGCTGCGCCGACTGCGCGGCGGCGACCGCTGGGACCAGACGCACAAGCTGCTGCGCGCCGGATACGATCCGCCGGGCCTGGACTCCCGGTACCCGGCGTACAGCACGCCCTATCTGCACCACAGCCTGGCGCTCGGCGAAGACCACCTCGTCGTACGCTGCCTGCACCACCGGTTCGCCCTGGAGCCGCCCGAGGAGTGGCTGGCCACGGTGAACCTGGTGTGTGCCGCGCCGCGGCCGCCCGACGGGTTCCCCGATCCGGCCACCGCCGGGCTCTGCCGGGCGTGCCAGGACGCCGAAGGCAAAGCCGTGCACCGGGCGATCAACCGGCTGACGCACACGCTGTGGCGGCTGTCTGATCCGCTGGCCATCGCCCCCGCGGAGGACGACCTCGCCCGGGTCGCCGCGACGCTGAAGACGCTGTACCAGCACAGCGACGACGGCCAGGCGTTCCTGACGGCCGGCAGTCAGTGGCCGCAGCGGCTGCGTGACCGGACGCAGGCACCTGATCTACCGGTACCGGGAGGGGTCGGCTCGTGAGGTACGGAAGTTGGGGCCCGCTGACCAGATGGCTGGCCGCGACCGTGGCACTGGTGGCCCTGCTGGCCGCCGGGTGGGGCGTCTACCTCGTGCTGCGCCCCGACCTGTCCTGCGGGCCCGGTGTGGTCAAGCGGGGACCGGCCCATGAGTGCACCGGCGTCAGCGACGGCCGGGTCAGCTTCGGGCGCTACCTGGACCAGGTCACCGACCGGATCAGGGCGGAGAACGACAGCCCCGCCGTGGCGCGCGGACCGCATGTCACGGTCGCCATGATGGTGCCGATGAGCTCCACCGGCCCGGCCGACCAGCAGCAGGTGCTGCACGAGGTGCAGGGGGCGTACCTGGCGCAGTACCGGGCCAACCACGACGACAACGGGCGGGCTCCGGCGATCCGGCTGGTCCTGGCCAACCCCGGGCGCGACAGCGGCAGTTGGCCCCCGGTCGCCGCCGAGCTGGCCCGGATGGCCGCCTCCACCCAGGACAACCTGCGGGCCGTCGTCGGGTTCGACATCAGTGTGCCCAACACCCAGGCCACCATCGACGAGTTGACGAACACCTATGGCGTTCCGGTGGTGGAGGGCCCGATGACCGCCGACGACATCGCCAACAGCCCCAGCACGCCCGCCAAGTACAAGGGACTGGCCCGGATCGCGGCCACCAACAGCGACCAGGCCGCGGCGCTCGCCTCGTACGATCGCAGTGTGCGGCCCCAGCAGACCCTGGTGGTCGAGGACGTGCGCGGTGGCGACAACTACGTCAGGACGCTCAGGCAGGCCTTCGAGTCACGGACGAAGGGCGCACCGCTCGCCCCGGAGCAGTTCCGCTCCCCGCCGGACACCAACTCCGAGGGCAGCACGGCAAACGACTTCCAGCAGATGGTCTCCACCATCTGCGAATCCCCCGCGAAGGTCATCTACTTCGCCGGACGACCGGTCCAACTACGCCAGTTCGTCAACGCGCTTGGCGCCCGCGGCTGCACCGACCACGACTACACCGTGATCAGCGGCTCCGGCGCCTCCACCATCGCCCTTGACCCGCTGTTCGACTGGGACGCGCTGCGCCGCGGCGTCACCCTGCTGTACGCCTCCGACGGGCACCCGGACGCCTGGACCAGCGCCGGTGCGCCCGCGACCGGCGGCTCCGCCGACGCGTACCGCACCCTCACCAAGGTGATCGGCGAGGCCGGTGCGGGCGCCGTCGACCTGACCGACTCCCGGGCGATCAGCGTCTACGACTCGGCCTGGACGGCGATCACCGCGATCCGTGACGCCACGCACGGCGGGAGCGGCCTGCCCACGACCACCGATGTCGCCGACGAATGGCTGAGACTGCACGGTGCCCAGAAGGTGCTCGGCGTCAGCGGCTGGATCTGCCTGGACAACTACGGCAACCCGTACGACAAGGCGGTCTCCGTGGTACGGCTCAGCCCCGCCACGGGCCGCGCCGACTTCGCCGGGCTGGCCTGGCCCACCGGCCATCCGCCCACCGCCGACTGCACCGCGCCGAACGGCGGCTAGCCGACCCTGTTCACCAGCTCCTGGCGCTGCCGGTCGCCCAGGCCACCGGCCCGGCGGTTGTCGTCGATGCCGATCTCCTCCATCAGCGCGGCCACCTTCGCCGGACCCATGCCGGGAACGGCTCGCAGCAGCTGGGAGACCTTGGTCTTGGCGGCGACCGGGTTGTCCTTGGCTTCCGCCAGCACCTCACTGAGGCGCTTTCGGCCCGAGCGGACCGCGTCCAGCAGCTGGGTCCTGGCCTTCCTGGCCTCGGCGGCCTTCTGCAGCGCGGCCTTGCGCTGCTCCGGAGTCATCTGGGGCAGGGGCATGCGGGCTCCTTCGCTCGGGGCGGACATCGTCTCGGGGCGGACACCGTGAATACGTGCCCTCTCGCCGGTGCCGGTTTGACCTCGATCACCCGAAGGGGTCCCTGGACCGACAGGCGGTCGCGACCGGTCGGAGATACCGTGTGATCACTGGGAGGGAGGAGGTGGAGACACCATGGCGCATGCGGTCTGGAGCGGCGCCCTGTCGTTTGGCCTGGTCACCGTGCCCGTGCAGATGTTCGGCGCGACGGAGAGCCACACCATCCGCTTCCACCAGCTCCAGCGCGGCACCGCCGACCGGGTGCGCAACAAGCGGGTCAACGAGCGCACCGGTGAGGACGTCCCGCTGTCGGACATCGTCAAGGGCTATGACATCGGTGACGAGTACGTGGTCGTCGAACCCGAGGAACTGGACGAGATCGCTCCCGGCCGGTCGAAGAAGCTGGAGATCAGCGGCTTCATCGAGGTGGAGGAGATCGACCCGGTCTACTACGACAGGACGTACTACCTGGCACCGCGCGGCGACGAGTACGCGAAGGTGTACGCCCTGCTCGCCGAGGCGATGAAGAAGGCGGGCAAGGCCGCGGTCGCCACCTTCGTGATGCGCAACCGCGAGTACCTGGTGGTCGTCAAGCCGGGCGACGACGTCCTGGTCGTACACACCCTGCACTGGGCGGACGAGGTGCGCGACCCGTACCGCGAGATCGGCGGGCTGCCGGAGGACGCGCGGGTGGAGAAGCGCGAGCTGGACACCGCGGTGCAACTGGTCGACGCGCTCAGCGTCGACTGGGACCCGCAGGAGTACCGCGACACCTACCAGGAGCGGGTGCGGGAACTGCTGGAGGCCAAACGCACCGGCGGCACCGTGGAGAAGGCGGAGCCCCCACCGCGCTCCACCAACGTCATCGACCTCAACGAGGCGCTGCGGGCCAGCGTCGAGCGGGCCAGGGGCAAGCGCGGCGCGGGCGGCAAGAAGCGCGCGGGCGCCCGCGCCGAGAAGGCCGAGAAGCCCGAGAAGGCCGTGAAGGCCGAGAAGGCCGTGAAGGCCGAGAAGGCCGTGAAGGCCGAGAAGGCCGTGAAGGCCGAGAAGGCCGTGAAGAAGGCGGAGAAGGCCACCGCGAGGAAGCGTGAGAAGAAGGCGCCCGAGGCGGCCGACCTCGCCGGGCTGAGCAAGACCGCGCTGTACGAACTGGCCAGTGAGGCCGACATCCCCGGCAGGTCCACGATGAGCCGTGAGGAACTGGTCGAGGCGCTCTCCGCCAAGGGCGGTCGGCGCCGGGCCAGGGCTTCGGCCTGACCCGCGATGCCCGTAGCGCCGGACCGCCAGGCCCTGGACGTCGACGGCCACCGGCTGATCCTCACCCATCTGAACAAGGTCCTCTTCCCGAGGACGGGCACCACCAAGGCCGCGGTGCTGCACTACTTCGTACAGGTGGCCCCCGAGATGCTGGACCACTGCGCCGGGCGGCCCGCCTCCTTCGTGCGCGCGCCGGACGGCCCCGACGGCCAGACCTGGTACGCCAAGAACCCGCCGCCGGGCCTGCCCGACTGGGTCACCGTCACCCAGGTCGCGAGCCGGGAGGGCTCCGCGCCCTATGTGGTGATCGACTCCACCGCGTCCCTGCTCGCCATGGTCAACCTCGGCGCCTACGAGATCCACGTACCGCAGTGGACCGCCGCGGGCGGTCCGAACGCCCATGACCGGTTGGTGTTCGACCTGGATCCGGGGGAGGGCGTGGACCTGGTGCTCTGCTGCCGGATCGCAGGGGACCTGCGGCAACTCCTGGCGGAGGACGGCCTGCGGGCCCATCCGGTGGTCTCGGGCTCCAAGGGGCTGCACCTGTACGTACCGCTGCGCCCGGCGGCGGAGCGGCGGGCGTCGGACTACGCCAAGGCGCTCGCGGTACGGATGCAGCGGGAGCGGCCCGATCTGGTGACGGCGGTGATGGCGCGGGCGGCGCGGCCCGGCAAGGTGTTCATCGACTGGTCGCAGAACGCCTCGGCGAAGACCACCGCCGCCCCCTACACCCTCCGCGTCAGACCGCGCCCGGCCGTCACCGCCCCCGTCACCTGGGACGAGGTCACCGCCTGCGAGCACCCCGACGACCTGCGCTTCACCCCGGAGCAGGTCGCCGAACGCGTCACCGAGCAGGGCGACGTACTGGCCGACCTGGCGGATCCGGCGGCCGCCGCCGACCTCCCGGACCCGGTCAGGGACCGGCGGCGCGGGTGACCCTGGCGCCCAACTGCCTGAGGTACTCGGCCAGTTGCGGCGGCTCGTGCACCTCGAACTCGCAGCCCAGGGTGGCCAGTCGGAACGCCAGCCACTCCAACGCGTCAGCTCGGCTGCGCAGTCGGCAACTGCGTTCGTCGACCCGCTCCAACTGGCCTACCGCGCCGCCGAGTCGGCGCGCCACCTCCTCCATCGGGGCGTGGAGGGTCGCCACCGCCCGGTAGCTCGGCGTCAGCCCGGACAGCTTGCGGGCGACGTAGGCGGCGGCGTCGCTCTCCGGCAGGCGGCGCGGTGCGGTGCGCACCCCCGTCGGCCTCGGCTCGCTCACCCGGTCGACGCGGAAGATCCGCCAGTCGTCGCGGTCGTTGTCGAACGCGACCAGATACCAGCGGCGTCCCGCCGATACCAGCCGGTGCGGTTCCACCAGCCGCTTGCTCTCGGTGCCGTCGCCCGCCCGGTAGCCGAAGCGCAGCCGTTCCCGGGCGGCGACCGCGGCGGCCAGTACGGTCAGGTCGGCGGGGTTGATGGTCGGCCCGTCGCCGCCGAGCAGCGGGACGGTGGCGGTGTTCAACGCGGTCACCCGGTGCCGCAGCCGGGACGGCAGCACCTGTTCGAGCTTGGCCAGTGCCCGCAGCGACGCCTCCTCGATGCCCTCCACGGCATGTCGGGCCGCGGTGCGCAGGCCCACGGCGATCGCCACGGCCTCCTCGTCGTCCAGCAGCAGCGGCGGCATGGCGCTGCCCGCGACCAGCCGGTAGCCGCCCACCGCGCCCTTCGTCGCCTCGACCGGATAGCCCAGCTCGCGCAGCCGCTCGATGTCCCGGCGGATGGTCCGCGCGCTGACGCCCAGCCGTTCGGCCAGCTCACTGCCCGGCCACTCGCGCGGGGTCTGGAGCAGGGACAGCAGACTGAGCAACCGGGCCGGGCCGGAACTTCCCGAGGAAGGCACTGTCGTCATGGACCCAGGGTGCCGTGCGTCTAGGACAGGATTCGACCTGTACGGGGCCGCCCCTGGCGTCTGGTTACCGCGCTGGCCCGTCGGCGGTCAGGAGCCGCCGCTGAGTTGCTTCTGGGAGGGCACCTTGTCGGTGACGTCGGCGCCGTTCTGACTTCCGGCGCCCTTCACACCGTTGACGGTGTTCTGGATCTGGTTGAAGTCGGAATCGGTGGCGTTTCCGCTCCTGATCTTCGACCCCAGTTCCTTGAGCTTGTCGACGCCTCCGGTGAGCGGCGCGACCGCTTTGGACAGCAGCGGATCGCCCTTCGCGTCGCGGATCGCCGCCTTGTAGCGGTTATAGGCGAAGGTGGCGGCCAGACCGCCCTTTACCAGGGCGGAGGTGCGTCGGTTGGCGCCTTTCTTGAAGGTGCCCGCCTTGTACGGCTTGTAAATCCACTGGTACACGGCACCGGACGCCAGACTGGCGTTGGTCACGAACTTCGTCTTGGCGAACCGGACTTTCTCCGCCGAACTGGAGGCGGAGGGCGCGGCGGAGGTTTGCTTGCTCTTGCTGGAACAGGCGGGCGCCACCAACAGCAGCACGGCCATCACCGCCGCGAGAACACCGCGCCGTGGTCGGGAGGGTGATGACAGCACCGGATCACTTCCCTTGAGTTTCGCGGCCCGTCCCACGTCTACGGAGGCCTGGGCGGTTTCCTGGGCGTCCCGGCGGGGCCGAGGCCCTTGACCGGACTCTTTACCGGCCGTCGGCTGAACGCCACTCCAACGGCGCCAACCGGGTGAAGTTGGGGGAGAATTGCTGACAAGTCAGCAAATGTGGCGGGTTCGAGGGTAGCCCGATAGTGTGACATGGCGGACTCATTCGCAGTAAGTGCACTTACTTCTCGCGGTAGGTGCACTTCGTGACGAAGGGAGAAACCCAGTGATATCCACGAAGTCCCGCTCCGCCCGCCTCGGCGTTGCCGCGGCGCTGTCCGCCGCCCTGCTGACCGGCGGCACCGCGACCGCCTTCGCCGCACCGAACACCGTCCACCCGGCGCCTCGTCCGGTACCCCACCGCGCGCCAGCCAAGTCGTCCATCACCTTCCGCGTCAGGCCCTCCTCCCTGCGGTCCGGGCAGCGGATCACCGCCGCCGGCCAGGGCACGGGCCTGGCGATCGGCAGCAGGGTCCAACTGCAGCGCCGCATCGGCAGCAGGTGGAGCTCGCTGCCCGCCAGCACCGCCCTGCGGAGGGGCGGCGTCTACAGTCTGACCACCCCGCTCAGCATCAGAGGCAGGCAGATACTGCGCGTCCTCGACGGCACGACCGCGTCGTCGCCGGTCACCGTCACCGTGCGCTGACGCGCCAGGAGCGCCCACCGTTCAGGGCTGGTCCCGCACATGCGGGGTCAGCCCTGAACGACGTCCGCTCGTCACATTCCCATCACACAAGGCCCTTACGATCGCCACATGACCAACGCGATCGAACTCCCCGACGACCTGATCGCCCTGCAGCGCGCCGCGGACGCGGCCCTGGCGGCGCTGGGTGGTCCCGATGTGGGGTCACCGTCGAACTGGTCACCGCGGCAGCGCCAGGCATGGGACGAACGCTGGGAGGCCTACCGGCAGGCCGCGCACGCCCTCAACCAGCACCCCCTGATGCGCCAGGCCACCGCGGAACGCCGCCACTGGGAGATGCGCGGCGCGCTGCGCGCCGCCGCCCGGCACCGCGACTGACGCCAGGCGGGCGAATTCGCCGCCACCCGCCGAAGTCGCCGAAAAGGGAACGCCAGTTCGGCGGTGGACGCCCGAACGGGGTGCCGCCCATTCGGCAGGTCTTCCGGCCGGAAATACGTCGCCACGCCCGGGAAACGGTACCGGAGAACACGCCCGGCGCTTTCCGCCAAGCGGCTGTGCGATGTCGGTGGAGAACAACCGGAACGGCCGCGACGCGCATGGAATCTGACGCCTTGCCAATTGCCGGGCAATCGCTTACCGGTGTTGTCATGGCAGTAAACGGCCAAGGCCACCACTGCCAGTGGGCCCGCCGGGGAGAATTCCCTGGTCCGTTTCAGGAGGCAGCACGGCATGCAGGCAAGGTTTCTCGCGTACGGGCTCGCCGCCGCGGTGGCGGCGGGCGCGGTGGGCACTCCCGCAGCAGCGGCTTCCCGTATGGACGCCGCGAGTTCATGGGACCATCTCGCGCAATGTGAAGCCAGCGGCAACTGGCACATAAACTCCGGGAACGGCTACTACGGCGGTCTGCAGTTCAGCGGGCACACCTGGCGCGCCTACGGCGGCGGCGCCTACGCTCCGCGCGCCGACCAGGCCAGCCGCTCACAGCAGATCGAGGTCGCCAGCAGGGTCCTGTCCCACCAAGGGCTGAGCGCCTGGCCGGGCTGCTCGGGACATGCCGCGGTACCCGACTACGGCAGCCGCGTCAGCCGTAGCTACTGGCGCCGCACCTACCACTACGGCTTCCTGCGGCACCGGCACCGGTTCCACGGGCATCACCGCCACTGGTTCCGCTGGCGCTACCACTACCGGTACTGGCGCCACCGCCACCACCATCGGTACCGGTTCCGCTGACCGGCGCGGCGGCCCGGTCCCGGCCGGGCCGCCGGTGCGGTGAACCGGGGGAGAGATGCGTCCTCCGTTGGAGGGAGCCGGGGCGTGTAACCCCGGGGGCGCGCGGCGCGCCGGGCTCCAATGGCCCAATGGATGCGTTCGTACTACTGACCCGCGGTACCCGAGTCGGCACGGCACGCGCGGCGATCGGAGCGCGGTGGTGAGCGCCCGGGCCGTACGGTCCCGGCGCGCCGTGCTGGGCATGATGGCGGTGGCCCTGACCACCGGCGCCGCGCCCGCGTCGGCGCTCGCCGCCCGGCCCGGCACCCGGCCGGGCACCCGGACCAGGGCGTCGGCCAGGACCCGCAGCCTGCTGCTCGCCGCGGACCAGGCCAGCGAGCGGGTGCTGGTCCTCGACCCCGACGACGAGTCCTGGGCGGCGCACGGCACCCGCGCCGCCCAGCGCGCCGCCGCCAGGGCGGCGCTGTGGTCCTGGTCCCCGGCCGACGACGGGAGCCTCAACGCCCTGAATCCGCAACGCAGTTGGCGCAACGTGAGCGAGGCCAAGCACCGGGTGGTGGACGGCAGGCAGTGGCTGCTGACCTGTGCGTCGGCCGGGTTGGTCGCGGTGGTGTCGTACCCGCACGGCAAGGTCGCCTGGGCCACCGTGTGCGGCGGCAACGCGCACAGCCTGGAACTGCTGCCGGGCGGCAACGTGGCGGTCGCGGCGAGCACCGGAGGGTTCGTGCGGATCTATGCCGCTTCCCAGGGTTCCGCGCGGTACGCGCAGTACAACCTGCCCGGGGCGCACGGCGTGCAGTGGGACGACGCCAACGACACGCTGTGGGCCCTGGGGGAGGCCCAGTTGGTCGGCCTGAAGCTGGACGGCGGTGACGGCGAACCCGAGGTGTCGACCGGGGTGACCGTCAACCTGCCCGACACCGGCGGCCATGACCTGGCCGCGGTGGCGAGGGACCGCAACCGGCTGTGGGTCTCCACCACCCACCATGTGCGCCAGTACTCCATCTCCGAGGACGCCTTCGTCGGATACCCGGGTCAGGCCGGGATCGACCGCGCGGGGGTCAAGAGCGTCGGCGACGACCCGGCGACCGGCCGGGTGCTCACCGTGACCCCGCAGTCGGGCAACCCCTGTCAGTGGTGCACGTCCACCATCGACTTCCACTCGCCCGACGGCCACCAGGACACCGCCGGGGCGAGCCTGTACAAGGCCCGCTGGCTCCAGCCGTACGACAGCGACGAGGAGTGACCGCAACGCGTGCCCGCCGGGAAACGGCGCGGGAAAGGCCGCGCCAGAAGGCTCAAATTACGCTCAAGTCATTCCGCCGGTGACTGGCGGGTAATAGCGGCTGCGGGCCTTCCCCCGGCGCGACCAGGACCTTGACCATTTCTTTGCCAGGGGCCTGAGGGGCAGCTGAGAGCAGTCTGCCTGAGGAAACGTACCGAGCGGATGGAAATTATCTCTGGAAGATAACTATTCATCGTCGGCTCTTTGCGGATGTATGAACGCTCCCTACTCTGAGGCAACTCTTCTCAGCAAGCTCTGCCATTAAATGGAGAGGCCCCTCATGGTCAGTGTGGACAAGTTCGCCCCGCAGACGGCTCGAGACCCCAGCAAGCTCCGTCGCGACGTAGGCCTGATCGGACTGCTCTGGGCGTCTGTCGGTTCCATCATCGGTTCCGGATGGTTGTACGGCGCCCAGAAGGCCGTAGTCGTGGCCGGCCCGGCCGCCGTCATCTCGTGGACCATCGGCGCGATAGCGATCGTGCTGCTTGCCCTGGTCCATGCGGAGCTCGGCGGTCTCTTCCCGGTGGCGGGCGGTACCGCTCGCTACCCGCACTACGCCTTCGGCGGACTGGCCGGTATGTCCTTCGGCTGGTTCTCGTGGCTGCAGGCCGCCACCGTCGCCCCGATCGAGGTCGAGGCGATGATCGGCTACGCGGGCCACTGGTCCTGGGCGCAGGGCTTCCTGAACAAGGACCAGACCCTGACGGTGAGCGGCTTCATCGTCGCGGTGGTCCTGATGGCCGTCTTCGTCGCGGTCAACTTCCTCGGTGTCCGCCTGCTGGCGCACACCAACAGCGCCGCCACCTGGTGGAAGGTGGCTGTTCCGCTGCTCACGATCTTCGTGCTGGCGGCCACCCACTTCCACGGCGGCAACTTCACCTCGCACGGTTTCGCACCGTTCGGCGCCAAGGGCGTCCTCGGCGCGATCAGCACCAGCGGCATCATCTTCGCGCTGCTCGGCTTCGAGCAGGCGATCCAGATCTCCGGTGAGAGCAAGAACCCCAAGCGGGACATCCCGCGCGCCACGATCGGCTCGGTCTTCATCGGTGCGGGCATCTACCTGGCGCTGCAGATCGTCTACATCGGCGCGCTGCCCGGCAGCTCGTTCGCCCACGGCTGGGCCAAGCTCGACTACGCGGGGATCAGCGGCCCGTTCGCCGGTCTGGCGACCGTCATCGGACTCGGCTGGCTGGCCTGGGTGCTCTACCTGGACGCGGTCATCTCCCCTGGCGGTACCGGCCTCATCTACGCCACCTCCACGTCGCGCATCTCCTACGGCCTGAGCAAGAACGGCTACGCTCCCCAGCTGTTCGAGCGCACCAACGCCCGTAGCGTTCCGTGGTTCGGCCTGATCATGGCCTTCGTGACCGGCGTGATCTGCTTCCTGCCGTTCCCGAGCTGGCAGCAGCTGGTCAGCTTCATCAGCTCGGCCAGTGTCCTGATGTACGCGGGTGCCCCGCTCGCCTTCGGCGCGCTGCGGCTTCGGCTGCCGGACCGCGAGCGGCCGTACCGGCTGCCCGTCGGTGGCATCATCTCGCCGGTGTCCTTCGTGATCGCCACCCTGATCATCTACTGGTCCGGCTGGGACACGCTGTGGCGGCTGGGTGTGGCCATCATCCTCGGTTACGTCCTGCTCGGTTCGTACGCGCTGTACGCCAACCGCAAGGGTCTGCCGAACGCCCCGATCCTGAACTGGAAGTCGGCGCAGTGGCTGCCGGTCTACCTGATCGGCGTCGGTGTGATCTCCTGGCAGGGCGGCTTCGGCAACGGAACCGGTGCCATCCCGCTGTGGTGGGACATCGCGCTCATCAGCGTGTTCTCGCTGGGCATCTACTACTGGGCGCGTGCCACCGCACTGCCCACCGACGAGATCCAGGAGAACATCGAATCGGTGACCGTGGTGGACGAGGGCGGCCACTGAGCCTTCCCGTCTCCGACACGTGGAGCCCGGCCGGTCCTTCCGGCCGGGCTCCACGCATGTGCGGGGCAGCCCGCGGTACAACGGGGCCGTCACGCCTCACCGGCCCGTGGTCACCCACTCCAGGACGGCCATCGCGCTAGGCAGCTTCATCGCCGCCTGCGTCCAGGCCAGCGACCGCGGGCCGTCCAGCACGGCCGCGGAGACCTCGTCGCCGCGTCGGGCGGGCAGGTCGTGCATGAACCACGCGTCCGGCCAGCGGTTGACGAACGCCTGATTCACCTGGAACGCGCGCTCGGGCGTACCGGCCCCGCACCAGCGTGTCGTGTAGACGACGTCCACCTCGCGCGGCAGGCGGCCCGGGTCGGCCACCTGGTCCAGGCGCGCACCCGTGGCGGCCGCCCGGCGGGCGGCGCGCGCCAGCTCCCCGTCGGGCAGGCGGCGTTCCCGCGGGCAGACGAAGCTGACCCGGGCGCCCGGTACCGCGCTCAGCCCATGGGCCAGGGCGACGGCGGTGCTGTTGCCCTCGCCCACGTAGAGCAGCTGCAGCCCGGACAGGTCACCGAAGCGCAGCAGCAGGGTGGCCAGGTCGCAGATGCCCTGGGTGGGGTGCTCCTCGGCGGCCATGGCGTTGACGGTGGGCAGCTGCCCGTACCGGGACAGCACCCGCAGCTCGGTCAGCGGCCCGGTTGTGTGGGCCACCAGGGCGTCCAGCATGCAGCCGAGCGCCCGCCCGGTGTCCGGCAGCGGTTCCCCGTCGGACGGCTCGTACGACACCGGTGTGCCGCCCAGCCGCAGCGTGCCGACCGTGAAGGCGGTACGGGTGCGGGTGGAGCCACCGGTGAACAGCGTGCCGACGACCTGGTCGCACAGCGGCCGGTCGTGCGCCTCCCGGTCGTCGAACAGCTCCGTTGACCTGCGGGCCAGCCGAAGCACGGCGCCCGGCTCCAGGTCGGCCAGTGAGAACAGCCCCCGCTCCGGTCCCGGCGGTCTCGACGCGGTCTCCACCATGCCCCTCCGTCGTCCGGTAGGAAGCGGCCCCAGCGGGGGGAAGGTAGCAACCGGAGCCCCCCGGCACCATGCGGCGGGGAAGCGAATCGGCCGTGCGTCACCCCCTCGGCGGGCCGGGCGAGCCCGATCGCTGCTGCGGGCCGGTGAAGCACGGTCACGGTGCGTGGTTCTCCCCGCGCGCGGTGGTACCCATCGCTGGTGTCGCAACCGCCGCTGGAGCACACGCCGCCACCTCGCGCGGTGAACGCCGCGCGCACCCTGGTCCCTGGTGCCGCGCAGGACGTCAGGGTCGAGGAGCGCAAGCTCCGCCGCCGTCTGGGCTGCTGGGGGCTGGGCGCGATCGGCTTCAGCGACATCGTCGGCTCGGGTTGGCTGTTCGGCGCGATGTACGCCGCGCGGATCGCCGGTCCGCTGTCCCTGCTGTGCTGGGTGGCGGCCGGTGTGCTGGCCGGGCTGGTCGCGCTGGTGATGGTCGAGCTGGCGGCCAGCCGTCCGGAGGCCGGGGGTACGGTGCGCTGGCCGCTGTACGCCAACGGGCCACTGGTGGCGGGCGTGATCAGCTGGGCGGTGCTGCTGTCGGTGGGAGCGCACGCCGCCGAGGTGACGGCGATCCTGCGGTACGTCTCGCACTGGCTGCCCTGGCTCTACCACGGCGCCCGGCTCAGCTGGGCCGGGATGGCGCTGGCGGCGGCCGTCATCGTCTCGCTCGGTGCGCTCAACTGGTTCGGTGTGCGGCTGTTCGCCCGGGTCAATCTGCTGGTCTCGGTGCTCAAGCTGGCCGTGCCCGCGCTCACCGTCGTCCTGCTGCTGGCCTCCGGTTTCCATCCGCACCGGCTCACCGAGCACGGCGGCTTCGCCCCCTACGGCTGGTCGGCCGGGCTGACCGCGCTGTCGATGGGCGGCGTCGTCTACTCGGTGAACGGCTTCCAGGCGCCCGTGGAGTTCTCCGGCGAGGCCCGCGACCCCCGGCGGGACGTACCGCGCGCGGTGCTGACCGCGATCGGGCTCGCGGTACTGCTCTACGTCGGACTGCAGTTGGCCTATTTGTGCGCGATGCCGGAACGGGCGCTGGCCCACGGCTGGCGCGGGGTCAGCTTCGACTCGCCTTTCGGCCAGCTGGCGCTGCTGCTCAACCTGCACTGGCTCGCCTTCCTGCTCTACACCGACGCCGTGGTCTCACCCGCTGGCGGGGCGTTCGTCGGTGTGGCCGCGCACGCCCGGCGGACCTACGCGCTGGCGAAGAACCGGATGCTGCCGCACTGGTTCCTGCGGGTGCACGCCGGTTCCGGCATCCCACGCCGGGGGCTGGCGCTGAACCTGGCGGTGACATTGCTGTTCCTGCTGCCGTTCGGCGGCTGGCAGGACGTGGTCAGTACCGTCGGCAACCTGTTCCTGCTGGGGTACGCCACCTCCGCGGTGGCCGCGTACACCCTGCGGGTGGCGGGCCGCGGGCGGGTGCCGGGGGTGCGGTGGATCGCGCCGGTCAGCTTCGTGGTGGCCACGCTGTTCGTGTACTGGTCCAGCTGGTACCGGCTGCGGGTCACGCTGCCGCTGGCGCTGCTGGGGGTACCGCTGTTCTGGTGGGTACGGCGGCGGGAGCCGACCGCGGTACTGCTGAGGGAACTGCGCAAGGGCGGTTGGCTGCCCGCCTGGCTGCTGGGCCTGCTGGCCTGCTCCGCGCTCGGCGGCTTCGGCGGCACCGGCGCGCTGCCCGAGCCCTACGACTCCGTGACGGTCGCCGCCTTCAGCCTCGGCGTGTTCCGCTGGGCGGTGCGCTCGGGCCGGAGGCACCTCGCCGAGGGCGCGAGCGCACCGGACGGTATGGCGGAAATCCCGCGCTGACAGCCGGTGACCGCTGATTAGCGTAGGAACTTCCATCAGGAGGGGAGTTCCCATGACGCAGCCCGAGCCACGGAGCGCGGACGGACCGGATGAACCCTGGCAGTGGAGCGAGACCGTCTGGCGGGCGCACGTCGAGCGGGTACGGGCCGGGCGGAGCCTGGCACCGCAGCGCTGGCCCGGCGGCGCGCGGGCGGCGGTGGCGCTGTCCTTCGACGCCGACCACGAGTCGATCCCGCTGCGCGACCGGCAGACCGGCCCCGGCAGGCTCTCCCAGGGCGAGTACGGGGCCAGGGTCGCGGTCCCGAAGATCATGAAGCTGCTGGAGCGGCGGTCCATCCCGGCCACGTTCTTCGTGCCCGCGGTCATGGCCCTGCTCCGCCCCGACGAGGCGCGCGGCTACGTCGAGGCGGGCCACGAGGTCGGCATCCACGGCTGGATCCACGAACGCAACACCGCGCTGCGCCCCGACACCGAACGGGAACTGGCGGGCCGCAGCGCCGACACCCTGGAGCGCGTCTGCGGCAAGCGGCCGGTGGGCATCCGCACCCCCTCCTGGGAGTTCGGTGAGCACACCCTGGCGATCAGCCGGGAGCTGGGGCTGCGCTACGACTCCTCACTGATGGCGGACGACGAGCCGTACGAGATCGTCGCGGACGGCCAGCCCACCGGCATGGTGGAGATCCCGGTGGAGTGGATACGCGACGACGCCCCGTACTTCCCCCGGCACCCCGGGCCCGCAGCGCACCCGGGTGCGGTGCCCCGGGATGTCGGACGGCTGTGGCGGGACGAGTTCGACGGGGCGTACGCGCAGGGCGGGCTGTTCCAACTCACCCTGCATCCGCATGTGATCGGGCACCGCTCCCGGCTCGTCGTCCTTGAGGAACTGCTGGACTACATCCACGACCGGGGGGACGTGTGGTACGCCACCCACGCGGACATCGCCGACTACGTGGCGCGCGACGCGGGCCTGACCTGACGCCACCGCCCCCCCCTAGAAGTTGACGCGGGCCGCCTCGTCGGCCCGGCCGACGGACTCCATGCCGTAGGCGCGCTTGTAGGCGTCGCGGATCCGCTCTATGTCCGCGTCCCGGGCGCGCGCCTGGGACGCCGGATAGAGCAGGATCAACTCGTAGGAGCGCTCGCGGTTGACGCTGCCGGACCGGTCCCGCCACTGGCCCCGGCCCTTCTCGATGGTCAGGCCCGACCTGAAGCGCGGGGTGACCTGCTGCGCGACGAAGGCGAGGAACTGCTGGTCGGTGACGGGCGGTTGACCGTTGTGCCGCCCGGTGCCGAAGAACAGCCGGGTGTCGATGTACGCGTCGCCGCGCTGCGTACCGGCCACCGGCGCGCACTGTGCCGACAGGTCGGCATGGACCACGGGCACCGCGACGACCACCACCAGTAGCGCGGTCACCATCGCGGTGAGCGCGGTGAGGAGCAGATACGGCTTGGAGACGTACAACGCGGCGGTCCCTTCAGCTCGGTTCCGGGGGATTGGGCGGCAGCAGTACGGCGAGCTGGTGTGCGGCGTCCCGCAGCGCGACGGGAGTGCCGGTGCGGGAGACGACCGCGCGGATCGTGCGCCGCAGTGAGCTGACCGCCCGGCCGGAACCGATCCCGTTCGCGTACGGCATCAGCCGTTCCGCCACTTGTCCGGCCTGCCGCCAGGCACCGGCACCCACCAGCGCCGAGAGCAACTCGGTGCTGAACAGCACCCGGTACGCCGGGGAGTTGGCACCGCCGTCCTGGCTGACGGCCTCCAGCAGCTCGATCGCCTTGTCCCACTCACCGAGCGCGGCGAGGGTGATGCCGCGGTGGCCGTCGAGCTCCTCCTGGTCCACCCACCAGGCCCAGCGCGGGTCCCGGTCGGACAGGCCGTCCAGAAACAGGCTGTTCGCCAGGTCGAACGCCCTCAGCGCGGCGGCCCGCTGGCCGGTCATGGCCAGCGCGCGCGCCTGCCGTACGGCGAAGACCGTGCCGACCCGGGCGGTGGGCCCGCCTGCCAAGCCGAGGGCGGCCGTGTCGTATGAGGCGCGCGGGTGGCCGATGTGCGCCTGCTGCATGCTCAGATTGGCCAGCACCAGCCGCTCCGTGGCGCGGTCCGCGCAGCAGCGGGCCAGCGCCAGCGCCCGCTGGTTGAGCCGGTGGGCGAGGGCCTGCCGCTCGGCGTCGAACAGGATCCAGCCCGCCACCTCCAGCAACTCGGCCACAGCCGCGCACAGTTCGCGGTCGGTGAGCGGCTGGTACGGCCGCCTTGCGGCGAGCGCGGCGGCCCGTGCGGCGGCCCGGGCGCCCACCTGCCGGTCGAGGGTGAGCAACCGCTGGGTCGTCGCGATGACGCACGCACGGCAGCCGGGACCCCGGCCTTCCATGTACTCCTCCTCCAACCGGGTTCAGCGGTACGGGGCCTTGCGGAAGCTGTCGGCGACCCGGGTCAGATAGGCGATCTCCTTGCCGAAATCCTCGTCGCGGGCGCCGGGGAACGCCACCGCTGGCGCGCCGGGCGCCTGCGCGTTCTGCGACCTGGCCCGTAGCGCCGCCTTGAGGCGTAGCGCCTCGTCGGCGGCGCTGGACGGCTCGTCCGCGGCGGCGCCGGACGGGGCCAGGTAGGGGCGCAGCGCAAGCTGGGCGTCCCTGATCTCGATGACCCGGCGGTAGAGCCGGTACTCCAGGTCGCGCGGCGGCAGCCGGTCCAGCAGCCGGGACGGCGGAGGGTCCAGCGCGATGGTGGGCACCGAGCGGTACAGCGCCCACCACAGCGGCCGCAGCCGCCGGTAGGCGCGGTAGCTGCGCAGCCAGCGGGCGGCGGCCGACAGGCGGGGACCCCAGGACGGCACCGTCCACCCGAAAAGTTGCAGCAGCGAGCCGATGTCCCCGGTGAACCAGTACAGCGAGTCCCACGACCCGGTGTCGAAGCCCAGCCGGGTGGCCGCGATCTCGGCGTACCGTACGGCGCAGTACAGCAGGACCAGCGTCGCCCCGGCGGTGACCGACCACATGCCCAGCCGCAGCCACTGCCGGTTGGCGATCCTGGCGTACCGCAGCGACAGCCGGCACGCGGAGAGCTGGCCGACCGTGCACACGCCGAGGTAGCAGCACAGATAGGCGGCGTAGTACGGATTGCTCATGTTGAGCAGGACCGAGGTCCGCGCGCTGGCCGGATGCCGACTGGGGTCCACCAGGTAGAACATGATCAGCAGCACGGTCAGCGCGATGCCGAAACCCAGCAGTCTGCGCCGGGTCCCGCGGCGCGCCTCGTCCGGCGGGTGCGACCAGTGGATGAGCACCACCTGCTGGGCCGCGGTCAGCACCACCACGGCGGCCTGCACCATGATCGTGGTGATGTTGGGATAGGAGAGGAACCGGCAGATGTGCTCGCGGATCGCGTCCAGGTCCACCAGGAAGCTGAGCCCGGAGCACAGGAAGTACCCGCACAGCGCGATCATCGCCGGGTTCCGGCGGCTGCGCGACAGGGCGGGCAGCTTGTAGCAGAACGCCGCCAGCCCCGCGATGGCGCAGGCCCAGGAGAGAATCTGGTACGCCATGCGTCAGGCCCGGCCGTCGCGGCCGATCCCGGGGCGGCCCACGACCCTCTCGATGCGGGCGATGGCCTCGGCCTGTTCCAGCGGCGTGCTGGGAGCGGGCTCCGCTGTGTGCCGCCGGTAGCGGGTGAGGATCAGCGAAGCCATCGTCTCGGCTTCCTGCTCGTCGTGGTCGGAGTAGCCGGAGCGGCGCAGCATGCCGCGCACCACCTCCGGGTCGATGTCCGGGAAGAGGTGTCCGGCCATCCCGTCGTCCATCGTTCCGCCGCTGTGGTGCCCGCAGATCATGTGGGACAGCTCGTGGGCGATGATGTGCTCCCGGTGCGGTCTGCTGGTGTGCGCCTCGTAGACGACCAGGTCCATCACGTCGGTGGCCAGCCACAGCCCATACAGACCGGGGCTACGCAGCTCGATCGGCAGCAGCTGGATCGGGCGGCCGCGGCGTGCGCCGAGGTGCTCACACAGCTGCCGGATGTCGCAGCCGTCGGGCACTGACAGGCTGTCCAGGAGAGCCTCGCACGCGGCGCGCATCCGCCGCAGCTGCCGCCCGGTGGCCGGCCCTGCCGCTCGGTCCCGGCTGCCGGACATCCGCACCTCCCTTTGGGCAGCAGATTGGACGACGCACTGAGTCTAACTCCCGTTGCGCCAGGGCCGGTTGGCTGTTCGGCGACCCGCTGTGTGGACGTGGCCTGATACCGTGTCACATGTGATGCGGACTGCGGATGACTTCGCGGAAGTGGCGATGCTGCGGGCGCTCGGGCACCCCGTACGGCTGGGCATCATGCGCGCGCTGGCGGCCGAACCGGAGATCCGCGCCCGCGAGTCCACCGAACTGTTCGACGTGACCCAATCCACCATCAGCCAGCACCTGAAGGTGCTGCGGGAGGCCGGACTGGTCGCCTCCCGCCGCCAGGGCGCGCGGATCTGCTACTCGGTACGGCCCGAGGGGCTGACCAGGCTGCAGCGCCTGCTGGCCCGGATGCAGCCCGCGCTGGCCGTCACCGCTTGACCGCGAGCCCCGCCACGATCAGCTGTTCCCACACGGTCAGTTCACGGTTCGCGTCCCCGACGAGCGTCACCCCGTCGGGCGGATCCGGCCGCCAGTGCGCCGCCGGGACGATGCCGGGCGGCAGGATCTCCATGCCGCAGAACAGTTCGTGGATCTCCTTGTCGCTGCGCCACCGGCCGCGCCCGAACGTCGCCTGCAGCACCTGCTCCGCCTCGCTGGTCTGCGGGTTGTGGCCGGTACGGAAGTGGCTGATGAAGAAGCAGCTGCCGGATGGCACCTGCTCTTGCCAGTAGCGCACCACCGCGCGCGGGTCCTCGTCGTCGTTGATGTGGTGCAGGATGGCGCTGAGCACCACCGCCACCGGCCGGTCGAAGTCGATCAGCGCCGCGGTGTCCGGGTGCTCGCGGATGGACCGGGGGTCACGCACGTCGGCCCGGATCACCCGGGTGCTGGGGCTCTCCTCCAGCAGTGCCCGGCCGTGCGCGAGCACGATGGGGTCGTTGTCCACGTAGACCACCCGGGCGTCCTGGGCGTGGCGGCCGACCACCTGGTGGACGTTGTCCGCGGTCGGCAGCCCGCTGCCCATGTCGATGAACTGCCGTACCCCCAGGTGCAGCGTGATGTCCCGGACCGCCCGCACCAGGACCTGGCGGTTGCTGTGCGCGATGGCGACCGAACCGGGCAGGTCGTTGATGAACCTGTCGCCGATCTCCCGGTCCACCGCGTAGTTGTCCTTGCCACCGAGCAGGTAGTCATAGACCCGGGCGATGCTCGGCTTCGACTGGTCCACCTCGGTAACGTCCTCGACCATGGCAACTGCCTTATCTGCGTGGGGTGTTGTAACCAGCCCCATCGTAGGAGAACCGCGCCGTGCGCACCGGCGCGGACACCGAACGCCATGGCCGGGGACGTTCATTCGAGACCGTCGCTCAGCGCAGCGGCACGGTCAGCTGGGACGGGTCGTTCGCCGGGGAGGAGAAGGACAACCGGCTGCCCAGCGGGGTGTCGCTGCCGTACATCGGGTCCTCGGTGTCCAGCACCAGCGCCAGCCGGTGCCCCGCGGGCAGGTCGTAGGCGGTGGCGAACAGCGAGAGGTCCAGCGGTACGGCCTGTCCCGCGGGAGCCGACCAGCTCTGCGGGGCGTGGGTGATCAACCTGCCGGCGCCCAGGGCGTTCACGTCGTAGAGGTAGGCGAACACGGTGCCCTTCGGCGCCGACGAGGTCACCGTGGTGTGGAACCCGACCACCCCGCGGATGCGCTGGACGCCGGAGTACGGCGCGGACTGCCAGACCGCGGCGAGGCCGCGGGGCAGCAGCGGCACCTCCACGGTCGGCGGGATGCCGAGGAACTGGTCGAGCCCGCCGGACAGTTCGGTGATCCCGGAGTCGGCGCCGGAGTCCACGCCGCCCGTGATGGCCGTGCGCCATCCGGTGTCGGCCGTGCCGCCCAGCGTGCCGGTGCCGAGCAGGTCGGCCCGGCCCAGTCGCAGCCGCTCGCTGCGGGTGCTGATCGACCGCCAGTCGGGGTAGGCCTCCTGCCCGGCGTCCTCCCTGACCTGGAGCTGGACCTGGTGGTCGCCGCCGTGGCCGCCGAGGTTCTTCAGGTGCTGGTCGAACCATGCCCGTCCGTCGTCCCAGGCGGGGTTGTCCAGGCCCAGCATGCCGCCCACCTCCTGGGTGGCGTGGTCGCCGGGACGCAGCTCCAGCCGCTTGGGGCCGGTCAGCCGCTGGTAGAAGTCGGCGATCTGGCTGGGGTTGAAGATGCTGTCGGTCCAGGCGTTGGCGATGAACACCGCGGTGTGGTGGGCGTTGATGCGGTCCACATAGCTGCCCGGAGACCTGGTTCTGGCCCACTTGACCAGTTCCGGGATGTGCTGGTCGCCGAACATGTCGCTGATCGCCTGGTGGGTCTCGGGACTCTGGCGGCCGGTGGGGATCTGTACGGCGGTCAGGATGCCGACCGCTCCGACGTGCCGGGTCTGTCCGCTGTAGAGCGCGTTGACCAGGTCGCCCCAGGCGCTCATCGCGGCCACCGCCTTGACCCGCGGGTCGAAGGCGGCGCCCATCAGCGACATCCCGGCGCCCAGCGACAGGCCCGTCATACCGACGCGGTCCGGGTCGGCGGGGGTGTGGGTGAGCGTCCAGTCGATGACCGAGGAGATGTCGGAGACGTCCTTGGGGCCCGCGACGTCCACCTGGCCGCCGGAGAGCCAGAAGCCGCGCACGGTGTAGGTGACCACCACATAGCCGTCGGCGGCCAGCTTGCGGCTCTGCAGCAGGAACTCCAGGTCGTTCTGCCCCCAGGAGGCAGGCTCCACGACCACCGGGTAGCGTCCCCGCGCGTCGGCGCCGGGCGTACCGGGGGCGGGGGTGAGCACGTCGGCCTTGAGGACGACGCCGTCCTTCATGGGGATGTCGACCAGTCGGAAGGAGCCGGTGGAACTCGCCGGGGCGGTCCGCTGCCCGGCCGGTGGGGCGGCGGACGCGGGGGTGGCGGCGAAGGTTCCGGTGAGGGCAAGTGCGGCGGCGGCCAGGGTACTTGTCATCCAGCGCCGGGCGCGGCGCTGGTCGCGGTTGCGGCGTTCACGGGTGGGGCCGGATCGCGTCATGGGTGTCCCATCAGGCTCAGACCGTGGTGCCCCTGCGGCACGCGTACGGTTCGGGTGCAGGGAGCCTAGGGGGACGCCAGTGGTGGCGGGGAGTGCGTGATCAGCCAAATCTACTGGCCGGTAACAGCGCTGGGCCTCTCGGTCGTCGGCCGCCACCCCCTAGTGGCGCTCAGCGCTCGCCTCCACGGAGTGGGCAGTGTAGACAGGGGCTATGGCCCGAGGTGTGGGCCGACCCCGGGCCGTGTCGGCCCGTCCGTTCCGCGGTCGGCGCCCCTGGAGTCGGCGTGAGCGCGTGAATACGGACGTTGACCGGCAAGGCCGGACCGGACAACAGGCACCGCGGTCGACGCGGCGCCATGTCATGTTGCGTCCGATGCGCCGGGTCTCCGGCCAGGTGTTCGTGCTCCAGGTGCTCATCGTCATCCTTCTGGTACTGGCCGCCGGAGCGGAGCTGATCCTCCAGGCGCAGCGCGACAGCCAGCGCGAGGCCAGCAACCGCTCGGTGGCTGTCGCCCAGACCTTCGCGCACTCGCCGGGCATCATCCCGGCCCTGCAGTCACCGAACCCGACGGCGGTCCTGCAACCGCTCACCGAGGCCGCCCGCGTCTCGTCCGGGGTCGACTTCATCGTGGTGATGAACACCGACGGCGTCCGCTACACCCACCCCATCCCCAACCGGATCGGCAAGAAGTTCGTCGGCACCATCGGCCCGGCGCTGCACGGGCAGGTCGTCACCGAGACCATCAAGGGCACCATCGGACCCCTGGAGCAGGCCGTCGTACCGGTCACCGACCGCAGCGGCAAGGTGGTGGGCCTGGTGTCGGCGGGCATCACCATCAGCAAGGTGAGCCGGGCGGTCAACCGCCAGCTGCCCATCCTGTTCGGCGCCGCCGCGGTGGCGCTGGCGCTGGCCATGGGCGGCACGGCGGCGGTCAGCAGACGGCTGCGCCGCCAGACGCACGGCCTGGAACCGATCGAGATGACGCGGATGTACGAGCACCACGACGCCGTGCTGCACGCGGTGCGCGAAGGAGTGCTCATCGTGGACGGCGACGGTCGGCTGCTGCTGGCCAACGACGAGGCGGCCCGGCTGCTGGAGCTGCCCCCGAACGCCGAGGGCCGGCACGTGGGCGAGCTGGGCATCGCCCCCCACATGGCGGAACTGCTGGCCTCCGGCCGGGTCGCCACCGACGAGATGCTGCAGTCGGGGGACCGCCTGCTGGCGGTCAACAACCGGCCCACCGACCGCAACGGCGGCCCGCCGGGCAGCGTCGCCACCCTGCGCGACTCCACCGAGCTGCGGCTGCTGTCCGGCCGCGCCGAAGCGGCCCGAAAGCGCCTCAAGCTCCTCTACGACGCCGGTGTGGGCATCGGCACCACCCTCGACATCCAGCGCACCGCCCAGGAACTGGCGCAGGTGGCGGTGCCCCGGTTCGCCGACTTCGTCACCGTGGACCTGGCCGAGCCGGTGCTGCGCGGTGAGGAGCCGCCGATCGAGGAGGGCACCCAGATGGTGCGGGTGGCGCTCGGCGGGGTGCGCAAGAACCATCCCTTCTACTCGCTGGGCAAGACGATCGAGTTCGTCCGCTCCACCCCGCAGGCCCGCGGCTTCGACCGGGGGTCCTCGGTGATCGAACCGGATCTGCGGCTCGCCTCCGGGTGGAAGACACAGGACCCGGCGCGCGCCAAGCGGGTGCTGGACTACGGGATCCACTCGCTGATCACGGTGCCGCTGAACGCCCGCGGTGTGGTGCTGGGGGTGGCCAGTTTCTGGCGCTCCCGGGACCCGAACCCGTTCGACGAGGACGATGTGTCGCTCGCCGAGGAACTGGTCATCCGGGCGGCGGTGTCCATCGACAACGCCCGCCGCTACACCCGCGAGCACAAGATGGCGGTGACGCTGCAGCACAGTCTGCTGCCGCGCGGCGTGCCCGAGCAGAGCGCCGTCGACGTGGCGTACCGCTACCTGCCCGCGCAGGAGGGGGTGGGCGGTGACTGGTTCGACGTCATCCCGCTGCCGGGCAGCCGGGTGGCGCTGGTGGTCGGAGACGTGGTCGGCCACGGCCTGCACGCCTCGGCGACGATGGGACGGCTGCGCACGGCGGTGCACAACTTCACTTCGCTGGACCTGTCGCCCGACGAACTCCTCGGCCACCTGGACGAGTTGGTCACCCGCATAGACCGGGAGGAGACCAGCCGGGGCGGCGAGGGCGCCATCACCGGGGCCACCTGTCTGTACGCGATCTACGACCCGGTCTCCGGGGACTGCACGATGTCCCGCGCGGGCCACGTGCTGCCCGCGCTGGTACGCCCCGACGGCACCGTGAGCTTCGCCGACCTGCCCGCCGGTCCGCCACTGGGCCTGGGCGGGCTGCCGTTCCAGAACGCGCGACTGCGGCTGGAGCCGGGCAGCCAGTTGGTGATGTACACCGACGGCCTGGTGGATGAGCGCGACCGGGACATCGACGTCGGTCTCGATATGCTGACCACCGCCCTGTCCCATGTCGACCGGCCCGCCGAGGAGACCTGCGACGCGGTGCTCAACGCCCTGCTGCCCGCCCGGCAGAGCGACGACATCGTGCTCCTGGTGGCCCGCCCGCAGTTCCTGGGCGCCGACCAGATCGCCGAGTGGGACGTGCCGTTCGACCCGGCGGCGGTGGCCGGGGTACGCGCCCAGGTCACCGAGCAGCTGACCAGCTGGGGACTGGTGGAGGCGGTGTTCACCACGGAGTTGGTGCTCAGCGAGCTGATCACCAACGCCATCCGCTACGCCTCCAGCCCGATCCGGGTGCGGCTGATCCGCGACCGCACACTGGTCTGCGAGGTCTCCGACGGCAGCAGCACCTCGCCGCACCTGCGTTACGCGGCCACCATGGACGAGGGCGGTCGCGGGCTGTTCCTCGTCGCCCAGCTCGCCGACCGCTGGGGCACCCGCTACACCAGTGGGGGCAAGGTCATCTGGGCCGAACTGCCGCTGGCCTAGGGCCGTGCGGGCTCGCCCGCGGCGCTGCCGGGTCAAGCAGACGGAAAGAAATCCGGTCGTCCGCTCGGTAATTGAACCGGAACCGCCCGCCCTACGTGTTGTTACCGTCAACCGCAGCCTCGGCAAGATCGGTAATCCGACGGGGAGTTCGTCCGGGGCGGCGAAAGCAGCGTGGAGGAGAGTAACCCCGTGCGCATTTCACACCTGGCGGTCCTGACAACGGCCTCGGCGGCCCTGGCGGTCGGTGCCGCTCCCGCCTTCGCGGGTGTTGGAACAGGACAGATCACCGCCACGCCGACAACCGTCAGCGTCGGCCAGACGGTGCATGTCATCGGTACCTGCCCGAATAACGGCAGTGGATTGAAGTGGGTGGGTTCATCCGCGTTCTCCCCGAAGATGAGCGACCCCTACACCGCCATGACCGGATCCGGCGGTTCCGCGACCATGACGTCCACCAATCCCATGAACTGGTCGGGCTGGGCGAAGATATCCCAGCACGCCAAACCCGGAACCACCGCCATCGTCGCGCTGTGCGGAAACGTCCGGATCACGACACGGATCGTGGTCGTGGTGCGCACCGGCGGCATGAAGCCGATGCCCAAGCCGACGATGACCATGCCGCACCCCACCATGTCGGCCTCGCAACCCGCCTCCGGGACCATGCCGATGCCCACCTCCTCGTCCTCGATGTCCAGCACATCCGGACAGGTCGCCACCATGCCCAGCGGCGCACCCAACACCGGTGCGGCCTCCTCCGGTCTGCCGGGCTATGCCACCGCGGGTGTGGTCGGCGGTCTGCTGTTCGGCGCGGGCGGCGCCGGCCTGCTGCTTCGCCGCCGGGCCAGGGCTGGCCGTTGACCCGGCACTCCGCGAGGGCCAGCGCGTCGCAGGGCCGCCGTGGGGGCCGGTTGGCCACCACGGTGGCCGCGGTGCTGGCGCTGGCCGGTGCGGTCGGTCTCGGGTTCGGCTACGAGGAATGGCGCGCGTCATCGCGGCCGCCCGCGGAGCTGGCCGCCCCGGGCAGCACCGCCCCCGGCGGCACCGCTCCGACCAGCTCCGCTCCCGGCTCCTCGGCCAAGCCGTCCGGCGGGCTGACCCTGGCCAGATCGGTCCCGGTGCGTTTGGACATTCCCGCGATCGGTGTGCACACATCACTGATGCAATTGGGACTCAATTCGGACCGAACCGTTCAAGTTCCGCCCATCGAGAGTAACTCGCCGGCCGGTTGGTATCAGTTCTCGCCCACCCCCGGACAACTCGGCCCTTCCGTCATACTCGGCCACGTGACCCTTGGTAATTTCGGCCCCGGCGTCTTCTTCCGGCTCGCCGCACTGCACACCGGTGACAAGGTGTCAGTGTCCCGTGCGGACGGCAGTGTCGCCGTTTTCTCGGTGGACCAGACCGCCGAATACCCCAAGGAGAAGTTCCCCAGCCAAGCGGTGTACGGAAACATCGACCACGCCGGACTCCGGCTCATTACCTGCGGCGGTCCGAAGAACCCCACGACGCATGCCTATCCGGACAATGTCGTGGTCTTCGCGTCACTGGTATCGGCCACTTCGGCAAAGGCCTGACCGGAATTCCGTGGCAGGCGGGGAGATAGGAGTGAACAAGTGTCCATGCGTGCAGCGGATGGCTACGCCCGCATAACCGAACCGGTAACCAGCGGCGGCGGCGGTGCCCCGGCCGCCGTGCCCCCAGCGACCGAGCCCCGCGGATGACGCGGGGGGACGGATGGGTTCTCGGACCGCGGACGACGAGACCTTGCGAACGCTGTACGACACGTACGCCGGTTCGCTGCTCAGGTACGTACTCCGGCTGACCAGTGGCGACCGCCAGCGCGCGGAGGACGTGGTGCAGGAGACCATGCTCCGGGCCTGGCGCAGCGCCGGTGCGCTGGACCCGGAGCGCGGGTCGACCCGGGGCTGGCTGTTCACCGTGGCGCGCAACCTGGTCATCGACCAGGAACGGATGCGCCGGGCCCGCCCCACCGAGGTGGGCGACGAGTCGCTGGTGCTGCAACCCTCGTCAACTCCTGGCCCGGACGAGGCGTTCGCCCGCACTCTGCTGTCCTGGCAGCTCGCCGACGCGCTGTCCGGACTCAGCCCGGACCACCGTGCCGTGCTGCTGGAGCTGTACTACCGGGAGCGCTCGGTCGCGGAGGCGGCCGAGGCGCTCGGCATCGCACCGGGCACGGTCAAGTCACGGGCCTACTACGCGGTGCGCGCGTTGCGCGTCGAATGTGAGGAGCGAGGGTTGAGCCGATGACGTTCTCCGGAACACATGAGGAGTGCGAGCCGGTTCGGCTCTCGCTCGGCGCCTATGTGCTGGGCGCGCTGACCACGGGCGAGTCGTTCGATGTGCGCCAGCACCTGGCGGCCTGCCCCGACTGCCGCCAGGAGCACGACGAGTTGGCCGGGGTGCCCGCGTTGCTGTCGCTGGTGTCCCAGGCCGAGGCCGAGGCGGTGTGTGCCGCCTCGGCCCCGGCCGCCACCGGTTGCATCCCGGTCGGGCGGCTGCGGCGGCACGGGCGGCGCCGCCGCAGCCGCCGTGGCAGGATGGCCGTCGCCATGGCGGGGGCGGCGGTGCTGGCCGGAATCGGCACCACCTGGGCGATGAGCACGGGCGGTCACAGCGCACCGCCCGTCCATGTCGCGTCGGCCACCGACAGCACCACCGGGGTGGGCGCATCGGTGTCGGTCCAACCGGTTGCCTGGGGCAGCCGGTTGACCCTCGCCCTGCACAACGCGCCACCGGGCTCAAGCTGTTCACTGGTCGCTGTCGGGCGGCACGGCGAACGCCAGGTCACGGCGAGCTGGACCGCGAAGTACCGCGGCAACCTCACCATCCCCGGCGCCACCGCGATGCAGCCGGGCGACATCAGCCGCTTCGACGTGGAGACCGTCGACGGCCACCGGCTCGTCTCCGTACCCGAGTAACCCCGTCATCCGGGCACGCCCACGCCCTGTTCCTCCAGGGTCCGTCTGAGCGCGCGCAGCCCGTAGTAGATCCGGGACTTCACGGTGCCGTTGGGGATGCCCAGCACCGCCGCGGCCTGCTGGACGGTGCGCCCCGCGAGGTAGGACTCCACTATGGCCTCGCGGTGCGCCGGGGTCAGGGTGGCCAGCGCCTTCGTGAGGGTCATGGCGGACAGCGCGCGGTCGAACTCGTCTGGTCCGGCGAGCAGTTCGAGCGCGGTGTCGCCCATCTCCTGCGGCCGCGCTTTGCGGCTGCGGTAGTCGTCGATGACGATGCGCCGGGCGACCGTCGCCAGCCACGGGCGCGCGCTGCGGGTGGGGTCGGCGAGTTGGGCGGCGTGCCGCCAGGCGCGCAGCAGGGTTTCCTGGACGACGTCCTCGGCCCAGTACCGGTCACCGCCGGTCAGCGTCATCACGTAGCTGAGCAGCGCGGCGGCGTGCTGGCGGTAGAGCCTTCTGACCAACTCCGAATCCGCTTCGGCCGTTTGCGAACGTTTAGACCGTCTGCGTTGGATTAGCATCGGTCAGCCTCACCCGCCCATCTCGGCGCATCGCCGCCGGTCAACCCGGGTTGCCGTATTTATCAGGACGTTATGTGGGTGCGGTTGATTTCGGGTGCGTGGCGGCGCGCTGGTCCCGGTGAATTCGGGGACGCCTTCGTTGAAGTGGAAACGGAGTAAGGCGGCGGAGTCGGCGGCCGCCGGATGCGATCCGTACGCCGAAGCCGCGGCGGTACCGCGACGCTGGTGGGGGGACATGGCAACACGCTCCTCGACGTGACGGTCAGGGTCAGTGCGGCTGCCGCGACGTGCCGTGGGGGGCGGCCCGGCGCCTGCGTGGCGTGCGCAATGCGTGCATGGAAGACGGCCTGGTGGGGCATCCTCAGCTTGGCGATCACAGGGGTGCTGGGATCGGAATTGGAAAACCTTGACGGGTACCGTGAAGGTCAACTGTCCGCCGCTTCGGGGGAGTTACCCCGGAGTACCGCGAAGGTTAACCACAAGCCCCAGTACATATCAATGGGGTGACGGTCGGTCTGGCCTGCCGATTCGCTGTCAGGGGTTACCCGGCGTCCTGGAGAAATTCGGGATGATGCCGCACGATTCTCCCCGCCGTTCGTGGCAAAGTCCGTGCCAAACGGCAAAGAGACGGTCAACGGAATGTGTCCGTTGAACCTCCACCGACTCCCGGCCGTACTGAACGGTCACACAGCACCGCCCCGTGGCACCGCCTCCCCCGGGCCGGGGCCGGTGCTGTGTGTACCGGGGAGCCGAACGGGACCGGATCCAACGGAAGGGTCGAGTGATGACCAGTTTGGACGTACTGCTGTCACTGCGCCCGCATGGCCGGGGACGGCACCGCGCGGTCGAGCGCGGAGCCCTGGCTGAGTATCTCAACCGCCTGCGGGCGCGGCGCAGTTGGCCGCGCCGGATCTACTACGAGCTGCGCCGGGCACCCAGCATGGCGACGCTGGTCGGCTTTCTGCTGTACGTCCTGCTCTCCTCGTTCCTCGGAGGCGTGATGAGCCTGCCGGTGCCCGGACTGGGCAACGTCGGTGTGCTGCTGGGCCTTTCGCAGTTCATCGTGTTCTTCGCCTTCGCCGCCCACGGTCTGCGCACCGACTGCCGTGGTGATCCCTGGTCCGGTGAACTCGGCGAGCCCGTGGAGCCGTACCGGTGACCGCCTCGAACTCGGCGCAGACCGCGGCCCTGATCATGTTCTCCGTGCTGGCCACGCTCGCCATGCTGCTGTGCATCCTGACCGGCTCCGAGCCCGACGACCTGGCCGACTTCTACACCGGCTACCGCACCCTGACCCCGCTGCGCAACGGCCTGGCGGTCGCGGGCGACTACGTTTCCGCGGCCACCGTGCTGAGCACCTCGGGAGTCATCGCGCTCAGCGGCTACGACGGGGTGGTCCTGGTGCTGAGCACCGTGCTGTCCCTGCTGTTGCTGATGCGGCTGCTCGCCGAACCGCTGCGCACCGCGGGCCGGTTCACCATGGGCGACGTACTGGCCCGGCGGATGCCCGGGCGCGCGGTGCGCGGTGCCGCCTGCGCGGTCACCCTGGCCGCCTCGCTGCCGTTCCTGCTGGTGCAACTTTCGGTCGCGGGCTCGCTGTTGACGTTCATCCTGGGCATCTCGGTGGACGGCGCGAAAGCGGCCTGCATATGCGTCGTGGGCGCGCTGATGATCGGCTACGCGGCGATGGGCGGGATGAAGGGCACCGCCCTGGTGCAGATCATCAAGATGGTGATGCTGTTCGGCGCCAGCCTGGCCGTCACCTTGCTGGTGCTCAGCCGCTTCCACTGGAACCCCGCCGAGCTGCTGTCCGCCGCCCGGCAGGGCAGCGGTGCGGGGGAGGCGTATCTGCGCCAGGGGTTGGAGTTCGGCAGCGGTGCCCGGGGCAGGCTCGACTTCTTCAGCGTCCAGATCAGCGTGGTGCTCGGCGCGGCCTGCCTGCCGCACGTGACGATGCGGATGAACGGCGGCACGAGTTCCTCCGCGCTGCGCCGGTCGATGTCCTGGGCGGTCGGGTCGACCGTGGTCATCGCGATGTTCGTCACCGTGATGGGCACCGCGGCGGCCGCGTTGGTCGGCCACCAGATGATCACCGCCAACGATCCGCAGGGCGGCACCTCGCTGCTGCTGCTGTCCAGTGCGCTGGGCATGGACTACCCCTCGATCGGTGAGGCGGTGCTGTTCGCCGCCATCGGTGGCGCGATCTTCATGACGCTGCTGGCCTCGGTGGCCGGACTGACCCTGGCCGCCGCCACCTCGGTGGCCCATGACCTGTACGCCGGTGTGCTTCGCCGTGAACGGGCCACCGAACGCGACGAGTTGACGGTGGCCCGCTGGACGATCCTGGGCATCGGCCTGGTGGCGATCGTGCTCGCCGCGCTGGTACGCGACTGGAACCTGCAGGTGCTCATCGCCACCGCGTTCTGCGTCGGCGCCTCGGCGGTGGCTCCGGCGCTGGTCTACAGCCTGTTCTGGAGCGGTTACACCCGTACCGGACTGCTGTGCACACTGGTCGGGGGCACGGTGTGTGTGCTGGCGTTGATGACGTTCTCGCGCGCCGTGTCCGGTGGGCCCGACGCGCTCTTTCCGCACCAGGACTTCCACTGGTTCCCGCTGCGGACCACCGGGATCGTCTCGGTGCCGGTCGGGTTCCTCAGCGGCTGGCTCGGCAGCCGCTTCGGCAGCCGCGTCGGATGGCGTTCCGTGGTGGGCGCGTTGCGGGCGGCGGTGGCCTCTAGTGGATGACGGTCACCGACTTCAGCCTGCCCTCCTGGAGGAGTTGCCACATGTGCCGCCGCCGCAGTTTGCCGCTGGTGGTCCGCTTGAGCAGACCGCGCCGCCCGGCGACCACGGTCAGCGAGGGCTCGGGCCCCAGCTCGCCGCGGAGCAGCTCGGTCACCGCCTCCGTCCACGGCCCGGGCGCCGACTCCACGAAGACGGCCAACCCGGTCCGGCCGCGGTCGTTGACCGCCACCACGGCGATCCGGTCCTTGTCCAGCCCGGCCGCCGCGGCCACCTTGGCGTCCAGGTCGTCCATGTACACACTGCGGCCGCGCAGCTTGAGGCTGTCTCCCATCCGGCCCAGCACGAACAGCTCCCCGCCGTAGCGGAACCCGGCGTCCCCGGTGAGCAGTTCACCGTCAACGAACCGGGTGGAGCCGCCCTCCCGGCCGCCGTGGTAGCCCTCGGTCACCGAGGTACCGGTGACGGCGACCTCGCCGAGGTGGCCGTCCGGCAGCGGCCGCCCCTCGTCGTCCAGGATCCGCACCTCCACCCCGTCCGCCTCGTGCGGGGCGCCGTGCCCGACCAGCCAGCCGGAGCCCGGCTCGATGGGCCGGTCGCCCAGCTTGCCCGCCTCCTCGATCCGTACCGGCTCGCCGAGCCGCATCGAGGACCAGTCGGGGCGCACCACCACGATCGGCCCCTCTGCACCGGTGACCGCCAGGGTGTTCTCGGCCAGCCCGTACGACGGCAGATAGGTGTCGCGGGAGAAGCCCACCGGTTCGGCGAACCGGGCGAACGCGTCCAGCGCCGCCGGATCGACCACCTCGGCGCCGACCACCACACTGCGCCAGCCGGACAGGTCCAACTCGGCCAGCCGCTGCGGCTTCACCCGCCGGGCGGCGTAGGCGAAGGCGAACGACGGCGCGGCCGAGTGCGCGGCCCGGCCCGGGACGAAGCAGGCTAGCCAGCGCGCCGGGTCGCGGATGAACTGCTCGGGCCGCATCAGCCACAGCTCGCTCTGCGAGGCGAACGGGAACAGGCAGCAGCCGATCAGCCCCATGTCGTGGTGGAGCGGCAGCCAGGAGGCGAAGCCGTCCCCGTCCCGCCAGTCGATCATGCGGCTCTGCAACGCGTAGTTGGCGGCCAGGTTGTCCCACGACACCCGCACCCCGCGCGGCTGCCCGGTGGAGCCGGAGGTGAACTGCAGTAGTGCGATCCCGCTGCGGTGGTGGTCCTCGACGGGGATCTCGGTGGCGCCCTCCCGCGGGATCCACGGTTCGTCCGAGCGGCCCGCCCGGGCCATCGCCTCGGCCGCCAGCGGACGGTAGGCCTCGGCGGTGACCACCAGGGCGGGCTGGGCCTGCTCCAGGATCCCGGCGACGTACTCGGTGTACTCGCTGTCGGACTGGAACGACGGCGGCAGCAGCGGGGAGATGGTGGCGCCCGCCGCCCAGCTGCCGAACAGCGCGGCCAGGCAGTCCGGGCCACTGGGCATCAGCAGGCAGACCACATCGCCCGGGCGCACCCCCGCCGCCACCATCTCGGTGGCCATCCGGCGGGCGGAGGCGGCGAGTTCCCGGTACGGTACGAACTCCCACTCGCCGCCGTCGCAGGCGAAGCGCACACCGCGCCGCGGGTGCGGGTCGGTGAGCCAGGAAATCAGACGTGACACGTCGGCGACCGTCCTATCCCTCGGCGACCTGGGCGGCTTCCACCGGCCGCGCGGGCCCGGCGGTGTCCTCGATCCTGCCCAGGCGGGGCAGGAACCGGCCGGTCTGGTTGATGTACCGCCGGTACTCGGCGCCGAACTCCGAGGCGCTCAGCCGCCGTTCCTCCCGCGCCGCCGTGGTGTTCAGCGACACCAGCCCGTACACCGCGAGCAGCACCGTGCCCCAGTGCGGGTAGACCAACAGCCCGGCGAGGAAGGCGAGCAGGAACGAGGAGTAGAACGGGTGCCGGATCCGGCGGTAGGCGCCGTAGGTCACGATGTGCTGCGGCGCGTCGTTGTCCTGGTGCCACAGCGCCAGCGGAATGCGGTGGGTGCCCAGCGTCATGAAGATCAGCGCGATGGACGCCACGCTCAACACCACGGAGGCCAGGGTCAGTACGGTTCGCGGGGTGCCCGAGAAGAACGGCTGCCAGCCGATCGCGAGCCCCGCCGCGATGTACAGCGGGCACAGGAAGAACGGCAGCGCGGTCAGCCACCACTTGAGGTTGAAGCTGCCGTCCGAGCGGAAGAAGAGTCGCGGCAGGGCGCCGATGAACACGAAGTTCAGCAGGAGCAGCAGGAGTGCGGAGTCGTCCACGTGAGGGTGGCATCCTTTCTGGCTTTTGCGACTGCGGTGGTTGTGGCGGGTGTTACGACCGGAGGACGGACTCCTCGGACTCCCGCGTCCCTTCGACGGGTGCGGGCCGCCGCGGGAGGCCGGGCAGCCACCAGTTCCAGCGGCCCATCAGCTGCATGGCGGCGGGCACCACGACCAGCCGGATGACGGTGGCGTCCAGTGCGATGGCGACGGCCAGACCGAAGCCGAGCTGCTGGATCGGCATGATGCCGGTGAAGGCGAAGGCACCGAACACCGCGACCATCAGCAGCGCGGCACCGGAGATCAGCGGCGCGGTGCGGGCCATGCCGGTGGCGACGCTGCTGGTGTTGTCCGCCCCGCCGTCGTACTCCTCACGGATGCGGTGCAGCAGGAACACCTCGTAGTCGGTGCTCAGGCTGAACAGGATCGCCAGCAGCAGGATGGGCACGAAGTTCTGCAGGTAGCCGAACTGCTGGAAGCCGAACAGCGCGGCGCCGGAGGAGTGCTGGAAGACCAGCACCAAGGCGCCGTACGTCGCCCCGAGGGAGAGCAGGTTGATCAGGATCGCCTTGATCGGCAGCAGTACGGACCTGAAGGTGATCAGCAGCAGGACGTAGATGACCACCAGCATGACCGCCACCACCGACGGCAGTCCGTCCGAGATCGCGGAGTTGGCGTCGATGCCCTCCGCGGTCTCACCGCCCACCACCGCGTGCAGGCCGGGCGCGCCGAGCCGGTCCACGGTGGACCGCATGGCCGCGACCAGGTCACGGGAGGGGCCGCTGGAGGCGTAGTCGTCCGCGATGACCTCCAGCACGATGGTGCGCCGGTCGCGGGAGACGAAGTGGTCGACGGTGGCGCGGGCATCGCTCGGCAGCCGGTCGAACACCGCGGGGTCGAGCGCCGCGAACGGCCGTGCCGGGCTGACCGCGCGGAGCGCGTCCACCGGTGAGTTGACGCCGGTGACGTGCGGGAGCCTGCCCAACTCGTCCCGCAGCGCCAGGATCCGGCCGCCGTCCCGTGCGGTGTTCAGCGGGGTGTCCGAGGTGATGACCACCTCGTTGGGCGAGGCGCTGCCCGGCCCGAACTGCTCGCGCATCGCGTCGTACCCCTGCCGCACCGGCGAGGACTGCGGCACGATGCGCGCGTCCGGGGTGAAGGTGCGCAACCCCAGCGACGGCGAGGCCAGCGCCAGCATGCCGACGACCGCCACCACCAGGAAGAGCACCGGCCGCCGCATGATCTGCCGCGCCACGTTCCGCCAGCGCCGCCCCTGCTCCTCGGGGCCGCGCCGCTGCATGGGCAGTCGGCCCCACAGGATCCGGTCGCCCAACAGCAGCAGCACCAGTGGCAGTACGAGCACCGCGGCCAGCACCGCGAAGGCCACCACGACCAGGATGCCCAGCGCGATCGACTGGATGACGTTGAGGTCCACCAGGAACAGGCTGGACATCGCCAGGATGACGATCAGCCCGGAGAACGTGACGGTCCGGCCGCTGGTGCGCAGCGTGGCGGCGAGCGCGGCGGTGCGGTCCCGGCCGCGGGAGAGTTCGTCGGTGTAGCGGGAGATGACGAACAGCGAGTAGTCGACGCTCACCCCCAGGCCGATCATGGTGGCGGCGTTCTCCACGAAGATCGACAGCTCGAAGTGCTGGGCGAGCACCGACATCAGCCCGAGGGTGAAGACGATCGCCGTCGCGGACACCACGAAGGAGACCATCGCCGAGGCGATGCCCCGGTACAGCAACAGCAGGATCACCAACAGCAGCGGGAACGTGATGAGTTCCGCGGTCTGCAGGCCCTTCTGGCTGAGCGTGTTGATCTCGCCCCACAGCGTTCCCGCGCTGACCAGTGAGACCCGCAGTCCCTGTGGGGCGAAGCGGTGGTCGATGTCGGTCTGGATGCCGGGCAGCACCCGGCGGGCCGTGCCGTCGTCCAGCTTCAGCCCGACCAGGGTGATGGCGGTGTGCCGGTCCTTGCCGACGAACTTGCCCCGGGCCGCGGGGGACAGGTCGAGCCAGCCGTAACTGCCCACCGCCGCCAGCCGCTTGTCCCCGATCACCTCCCGCATGGCCTGGCCCACCCGCTGGTCGAACGCCGGGGTGCCCGCGGTGTCGCGCTCGTCGCGCACCACCAGGGTCAGGTCGCTGGCGCCGCGGTCGGTGAAGCCGGACCGCGTGGCCGTGATCGCCCTCTGCGAGCCGGACCCGGGCACGTACCAGCCGCCACCGCTGAGCCGGTCGGCGACGGGCAGCGCGGCCACCCCGGCCGCGACCAGCGCCACCAGCCATACGGCCAGCAGCGGCCAGCGGAATCGTGCCATCGCGCGGATCAGACGTTCCGACATACCTAGCTCCGGTGAGAGGGGGGCCGAGGGGTGGGGGAGTACGCGGTGCGGATCAGACCTTGGCACCCACCAGCCCGGCGAGTTCGCCGAGGGTGGTGATCTCCCGCAGCTCGTCCTGGGTGAAGATGGTGTCGAACTCCTCCTGGAGGTCAACGGCCATCTCGACCAGCAGGAAACTGTCGGCGGCGAGCTCGCGCAGGGTGGTCTGCGGGGTCAGCTTCTCCACCGGTATGGACAGCGTGGTGCTGATGCGGTCGGCGACCTCATCGAAGGTGACGGCGGTCGGCACTGGCGTCTGCCTTTCTGGTGCGATGGGTTGTGCGGTACGGGTCTCGCCGTGGAACGCCGCGGCGATGGACAGATGGGCTCCGCGCAGCCGGGCGCTGGCGTAGCCGAAGAGCGGCTCGCCGTGCTGGCGGGCCCGGGCGCGACCCCGGCGCGCGGAGGCGTCCAGGGTGCTGTAGTCGAGCAGTACGGTGTGCCGGTTGTCCGGATCGGCCTTGAACAGCGCCTCCTTGACCGTCCACAGCCGCAACTGCTCGGTGGGTCTGGCGCGTTCGGGCAGCGAGGCCAGCCAGGACCGCTCGTGCTCGTCGAGGAAGAACCGCGCGGTGTCCACCTGGACCGGCCGGTCGGCCTCCAGGTCGACCCCGATACCGGCCAGCCGTGGCACGGGACGCACCGCGCCCGCCGCCACCGCCGCCCCCTCGATGTGTGTCAGCGACAACCGGCGGTGTGGAAAGGCGTATCCGGTGGTGTCCCGGGGCAGTCCCAGCACACCGAGCAGCACCCGCAGGGCGTGCCGGGAGACCAGCCACTCCCGCCGGGCGCGCTGCGGCAGTTCGGCGAGGCGGTCCCGCTCCCGCCCGGTGAGGCTGTGCGTGGCCAGCGGCTGCCGCGTCCACACGGCGAGCACGGTCGCGGTCATGCCGGGCCGGGAACGCTCAGGTCGACGGCGCCGTCACCGAGGAAGGCGATGCGCTCGCCGTACTCCGCGAGGGTCTTGGCATAGACCTCCTCGTCGGCCGCGGTGAAGCGGGCGAGGGTGTCGTCGACGAGCTGCTGACCGTACTTCTTGGCCATCTCCTGGAGCGCGTCGCGTACGTACTTCACGTGCCAGCGCTCGTCCTCCATGATCGTCTCAATGGTCTGCCGGACCCGCGGATGGGTCTCGGGCGCCCGCAGGTGCCGGTGGTACTGGCCGATCACCCGCTTCTCAAAGACCTGCGTGATCGCCATGACCTCCATGAGGTTGGCGGGCAGGCCCACCGCCTCCAGGTACTGGTCCTGGTACGCGCCGGAGAGCTTCTCGGCGTTGTAGCCGAGGTCCTCGATGCAACGCGTCCAGTACTTGGCGTGGTTGGCCTCGTCGGCGAAGTGGTGGGTGACGTCGGCCTGCAGCGGTCCACCGCGCAGGGTGCGGGCCACCCGGCCGAAGAACAGCGCGCCGTTGATCTCGGAGGAGCGGTAGAAGCTGAGCAGCCACAGGTCGTTCTCGGAAAGCGTGGTCACGGTGTCTCCTGGGTCCGGCGGCCCCACTTGGTTTCGATGAGCCGTATGCAGGTGGTCTCCGCCAGCGCGATCGGGTCGGGGGCCGCGTAGCCGGGCCAGGCGGCCCGCAGTGCGTCGTTGCGGAAGGTCTTCGGCAGGTACAACTGGTGCGCGAACGGCGAGACGGACGACAGCGACTGGTTGATCGGTCCGCCGCGCAGCAGGTCGGCCGCGGACAGCAGGTCCTCGAAGCTGTCCTGGTCGCAGGGGAGCGGTCGCATCAAACCCCGCCGCTGGAAGCCCGGATCGCGCTCGAAGACCGTGAAGGAGATGTCGATGAGCTCCTCCAGGGTCGCGGTGTCGGCCGGGTCCGGGCAGATGTGGTAGATGCCCGAGGCGATCGCGGGATCGAGCAGCCTGGTGACCGCCGAGGTGGTGAACGCCGCCGTGGCCAGGCTCAGCGGTGTCGTACCGTCACCGGGCAGCAGCGACAGCAGACCGTAGTAGAACAGCTTCAAGGTGTTGTGGAAGGCGTTGTACTGGGTGACCTGGCCGCTGTCGTCATCGGCGATGAGCGTCGGCAGCCGCAGCACGGAGACCGGCAGGTCCCCGGCGGCGTCCAGCACCTCCTCCTCGGCGGCCCACTTGGACCACTCGTAGTGGTTGACGAACCCCACGTCGTCGAACCGCTCCTCCAGGACGTCGCCGTGCCGACGGCCCGCCGCGTACAGCGTGGACAGCATCGCCAGCCGCTGGAGGTTCTCGCAGCGCGTCGCGAACGCCCGCAGCCGTGCGGTGCCGTTCACGTTGACCCGCCGCGCCAGGTCCCGCTCGACGTTGAAGCGGGTGACGGCGGCGGCGTGCACGATCCGGGTCACCGCCCGCGGGTCGACGTCGGCCAGCGCGTCGTCCCGGGACAGGTCGGCGGCGACGACGCGGGTCCTGTCCCGCGCCTGCGGGCCGAGCAACTGGTCCAACCGCTGCTGTTTGGCGGCGAGTTCGGCGCCGTCGGCGGCGCGTACCGCGAGGACGAGGTCGTCGTCGCCGTCGGTCAGTAGCGCGGCGGCGAGCCTGCGGCCCAGATAGCCGTCCGCGCCGGTGATGACGGTGGTTCCCCTCATACCCTGCCTCCCCCCAGGCCGGAGCGCACCTTCGCCGCGGCGTCCGCCAACCCCGGCCAGCCGGCCGGGTTGGTGCCGTGGCGGTCGGTGATGGCGAACAGCCAGCGTTCGATGCCGAAGGCGACACAGCCGCTGTGCGCCGGTTCATCGCCCCGGGTCAGATCGAAGTTGACACCGAAGTGGTCGTGGTGGCGGTTGATCGAGGCGATGGCCAGGTCACCGCCGTAGGTGGCCTCGTGCTTGACCGGTTGGACGCGCTGCATCAGGTACTTGGGATTGGCCTGCGGCCGGAAGAACGGGTCGGTCGCGGTCAGCCACTCCAGCGGCAGGTCGACGAGGTCGAAGAACTCGTCCAGCGCCGCACGGGCGTGCCCGAGGAAGTCGGCCACCTCGCCACCGCTGCCCAGGCAGACCACCTCGCGCATAGTGAAGCTGCTCAACCGGCGCAGCGGCACGTAGTACCGCTCGTGCCGGAAGCAGGTGTTGCGGGTGGTCAGGTACCGGGGCGCGTCGAACGTCTCGCCCAGGTGGTCGTTGAACAGGTGATAGCAGGCCGCCGGGGTCAACACCTGGGCGATGGGCGCCAGTTCGGTCACCGCGACATCACCGCCTTGGTGCAGCACCGGGCCGTCCAGGAACGCGTCGAGGTTGGATTCCTCGGGAGCCAGCCGGGCGGCGAAGGTCGCCTGGTGCGGGAACGAGCGCAGATAGCCGACCCGTTGCAGCCGCCGCGCGGGCAGCGAGGCGGGGTGCCGTTCCTCCTCCGCCTGCCAGATCCCGGCCAGCGTGGTGAAGGCCCGGTCGCACTCCTCGGCGAGCCGCAACAGCGGGCCGCGCAGCGCCGCCTGGCCGGACGGCTGCCAGGACAGGCCGATCCGGGCGAGTTCCGCCGCCCGTACCGGATCGACGGCGGGCGCCTCGACGGCCGTCATGGCGTCGCTCCCGCCTTGCAGAACCGCAGCACCATCGAGTCGATGTCGCGGAAGTCCGCCGGGTTGAGGTCCTCGACGTCGATCGGTGTACCGCTCAGCCTCTCCAGCAGCAGCAGTAGTTCGGGCAGGTGGACCGACCGCAGGTACCGCTCCTCGAACAGCGGGGTCTGGTCGGTGATCGCCGCGCCCTCCCTATCGGCGGCCTTGGCCAGTACGAAGGACCGCAGGTCCTCACGGATCTTCTGCTCAGAACGCATCGGCGGGCTCCTTGTCGAGAATGCCTGTCGAGGTGAGGAAACCGACGACCTTCTTCGACACCTCGCGGCGGTGCTCCCGCTGCGCCGGTGCGGACCATGCTCGTTCGGCGGTCTCCCACGGATCTTCGAGTCCGGCGTCCGCGTAGACGTCCGGGTTGTAGTACTCGCGCCACGCCATGGTGAGGTAACCGCGCAGGTAGTCGCGCAGCTCCTGGACGGTCTGCTCGCCCCAGGAGGGGGCGCACGCCTCCCACAGCGCGGTCACCAGACGGCGGCCGAAGATCAGATGGCGGGATTCCTCGAAGTGGTGGTTGTGGTTGATGAAACGGGCCACCGGATGCAGCCGGGAGTCCCTGGACTGCACCCAGTTGTAGTTGTCCACGATCTCTTCGAAGACCATGGTCTTGGCGAAGAAGAGGAAGTCCTCGATGTCGCGCGACCGGGAGTCGTGCGACTCCTCGAAGGAGAACTGGCGGCTGCGGTACACCCGCGAGTAGCGGGTGCAGAAGGCGCCGAAGTAGATGCTGTGCTTGTTCTCCTCGTCCAGGAAGTGGTGCAGGTACTCCGAGACGTCCAACAGGTCCTTGCGGTACAGCCGTTCGGCCAGGCCCTGCATCAGTGACTTCTCGCCGTGGATGTTGAGGCTGTAGAAGTTGGCGGCCTCGTGGAAGGCCAGTCGGCAACGGGACGCCTCGTCCAGCCTCTCCCAGTCCTGCGTGCCGTACAGGCTCAGGTACTCGGGGCTGCTGAACCACTCCTCCTCCGGGCGCACCTGCTGCGGCCACGCCGCCAACTCGGTGTACGGGTTCTGGTACGAGCGCTGCGACAGGTGGCTGAGCCTGCTGACGGTGGGGCCGAGCGAGGAGAGTGCCTCGGCCAGCCGGGCTTTGGGCACGGGCGATGTACTCAAGCGGTCCTCATCCGATGGTGGATTGCGTGGCGTGTGTCCTGCGGGCCGGGGTCAGTCCCGGGCGGCGGCCACCGCTTCGGTGGCTTCGAGGATCAGGCACTGCCAGTTCAGCCCGAAGCCCGCCATGATCAGGGCGATGCGCTGACCCGGGCGCACCCGCCCGGTGGCGAGCAGCTCCGCGAGGTTGACCACGTTGTCCGCGGAGATGACATGACCGACGTCCGGCATCGAGGAGAAGAACACCTTCTCGAAGCCGACTCCCAGCAGCCGGGCCAGGATCTGCCACGCCTTGTCGTTGGTGTTCTGGGTGACCACCCAGTCGAGGTCGGCGGCGGCCAGTCCGGCGCGCTCCAGGGTCTCCCGCACCAGCCGGTGGGTGTACGCGAAGTAGCTGCCCACCGTCTCGTCGTCGCCCGCCTGCCCCAGGCCGCCGTTGGTGATCTGATGGGCGGTCACCAGCCGGAAGGCGGCTTGCTGACGGCTCACCACACAGGCGGCGGCGCCGTCCGAGATCAGGTTGTACGCCTGCTCGTACTTGGCCCCCTCGGGGAACCGGTCGGCCGTCACGCACAGCACCCGGTTCCAGTCCGCCTCCACCTGCAGCAGCGCGTGCGCCAGCCGCACGGAGCCCAACATGGCCGTGCAGGCCTGCTGGTTGAGGCCGATCACAACCGCCTTGTGCAGTCCGAAGTCGGCCTGCAGCCGACTCGCGGGGAAGTCCATCAGGTACTTGACGTCCTTGGTGCGCTCCCACTGCGCCGGATCCCCGGCGTTGCCGTTCAGCGGCAGGCAGGTGGCGTACACGATCGCGTCGACGTCACCGAGCCGGCCGGATTCCGCGAGCTGCCCGGTGACCTCCTTCGCCAGGTCGTAGGCGCTGGTGGTGGGTTCGCACACGTGGTGCCAGCGAAAGCCCGCGGACTCCAGGTCCCGCGCGGACGAGATGAGCCTGCCCGCGGCCGCCGTCTCATTGACATGGATCTTGCGTTCGCCGAGCGAGTAGACGAACGAGTCGACGAAAACATCCGTCACTGACAACTCCCAGCCCCCGTAACGAACCATGTGCGCGCCGAGGTCGTAACCTCCCGCTCCGTCGCGGGCGGACCGTCGGCCTGGTGAGGGGCGAGGCGCTGGCCGGGAAGCCGTCGCTTCCCTGAAGGGTGTCGAATCCCTTGCGCCTTCGCGTCCCCTGCTCCATGCTTCCGTCCGGCTACCGTCCGCGTCGATGGCCGCCTGCTGCGGATTACCGTGGCCGCACTGTGCACCGAGCACAACAGCCCCGTGGGTTTACATGGCGATTACACGTTCTCTGTGGCGGTCTGCGGCGGCGAGGTGAGCGGCAGGGTGTGGACCGCCACCAGCGCCATCTGGCAGGCCAGTTGGTGGCGGTCGTCGTCCAGTGAGTTGCCGGTGAGCGACTCCACCCGGCGCAGCCGGTTGAGCACCGTGTTGCGATGGCAGTGCAGCCGCTGCGCGGCCCTGGCGGCCGAGCAACCGCAGCGGAACCACGCCTCCAGCGTCGCCAGCAGTACGTCCCGCTCCTCGGGCTCGCAGTCCAGCAGTCGGCCGAGGGCCCGCTGGGCCAGCCGTTGGGCGACGTTCGGGCTGGTCACCACGAAGGCTTCGAGCAGCCGGTCGTCGAAGGCCGCCACGCCCGTGGTCCCGTAGCGCAGTGTCTGCAGCGCGGTCTCCGCGAAGTGGTAGGCGGTGGCTATGTCGGCGAGGCTGTCCACCTCTCCGGAGACCCCCATCCGCTGGCCGGGAACGGTGGAGAGCCATTCGACCAGCCGCGGCAGCGGGGTGCGGCCCAGTTCCACCACACCGATCTCCCGGTCCGAGCGCAGCCGCCACACCGTCTGCACCGAGCGCGCGGGCAGCGCGGCGCACAGCGTCCGCGACGAGCCACCCGCGTCCGCGTCCACCGCGACCACCGCGAACCGCCCGCGGGTCGGCAGCCCCAGCGTGACCCGCGCCTCGGCGGCCACGGCGGGCTCCACGCCGCGCCCCTCGACCAGCGCGTCGAACAGCGCGTCCCTGCGCGCCGCGTCCTCGCGGCGCGCGGTCAACTCGGCCGAGCGGTATCCCTCGGCCAGCGCCAGCGAGTAGCTGTCCAGCACGTCCCACACCGGCGCGCTCTCGTCGAGCAGTCGTTGCAGCACCTCCGGCGACCTGGCGCGGGCCTCGTCGAACAGCTTCTCCCACAGCAGTTGGGTGGCCAGCCGGTGCACCCGCAGCATCGACTCCAGGGCCACGCCCTCCTGGGCGCGGTGGTGGCCCCAGGCCATGGGCACCGCGAGCGGGTCGTCACCGGGGAAGGGCTTCTGGGCGAGGAACCGCAGGAAGCCCAGTACGTGCTCGCGCAGTGAGCGGCGTATGTCGCAGGCTGGCAGTTGCTGGATGTGCTCGATGTTCCGGCCGGAGGCCAACTCGATGAGTTCTTCGACGAGTTGGGGTGTCTTTCGGACCAGTGACTCGGCGAGCGCGGGCACCACCGAGTCATGACCGCTTAAGGGGCGCGGATTGGGCAGGTGGATGACGTCGGACGGGCCCTCGGTGCCCTTGGCGGTGCCTGAGGTTATCGCCCGTACCGAGGCGATGTGCGCGGGTACCGACATCTTGCAGCTCCCTTTGACGGTGGCCGCCGGGTGTTCGACGGCTGTCCTCGTAGACTACGAGGCGTGACGGGAGGGTTGCCCTTAGCACTTGCCAATGTGTCCAGCGCCACGTTGCCGCTGGGCGCTCGGCCGCGGTGAACTCGGTTGGTTCCGCTGCCGGTTGGGCTGCGGTCGGTAGCGCCCTGAAGGGTCCCGGGGCTGTGTTCATGTGCGGCTCCGCCGCGTGGGCGCGACCAGCCACGATGGTGCGGCAGTCGACCGACGGGCAGATCGCGGCACTTCCAGCGAAGCGTTCAGTGGTGCCATTCCACCGCCGCCGCGCCCGCGAAGTCGCCCGCGTGGGCGAAACCGCCCAGCACGAGCAGGCCGCCGTCCACCAGGCCTTGTGTGCGGATGGCGCGGTCCAGCGTGACGGGGATCGCGGCGCCGAAGAGGTTGCCGCAGTGGTCGAAGGTGTCCGGATGGCGCTCCGGGGCAATCCCCAGCGCCTCCCGCCAGTTGCGCAGGAACGTGCGGTTGGGCTGGTTGGTGATCAGTGTGTCGATGTCCGCTGGCTTCCTGCCGAGCGCCTCGCACAACTCGGTGACCAGCGCGGGAACCAACCGGTTCCCGCGCTCCAGCACCTTGGCGACCCCGGTCTCGGTGAAGCCGATCCGCAACTGCGCCTCGCCCGGCTCCCAGTACCTACGGCCGTCGTCGCGCACCATCGTCATGTCACCGGCGTACTCGGCGATGTGCCGCACCCGCACGTCCAGTACCGGATTGGGGCCCGACCTGGTGACGTACCCCACTCCGCACCCGTCGCCGGGGATCGCGGCCTGGGCGAGCCCGCGCACCTCGGACTGGGTGAACAACTGGCCCGCCGCGGTCTGCGCGTTGCAGATCAGTGCGGACCTCGCCGATGTGGTGGTGAGCAACTGCCGGGCGATGCCCAGCATATGGACGAACGAGGCGCAGCCCGCGTTGGCCACGTCCAGCAGCCATTCGGGGGCCATCCCGAGGCGGCGCGCCACCTCGGTGCCCGCGCCGACGAACGGCACGTCCGGCAACTGGCTGTGCACCAGCAGGACGTCCACCCCGCGGATCGCCGCCCTGCCGTGCCGTTCGACCAGCGGCCGCACGGCCCGCTCGATCAGGTCGACGTTGGTCTCATCCTCTGCCACGTGGTGCCGGAACGGCGGCACCCGGAACATCGGGCTGTCCCGCAGCCGGTCCTCCGCCCCGGGGTAGCCGGTGTAGAACTCCGCGGGCACCGGCTCGCCCGGCAGATACGCCGCCACGTCGGTGAGGCTGACCGGGGTCACCGGGCCACCGCCCGCGCGGGCGGCACGCTGACCGGGAGCCCGGCCTTGTGGCGGTGCTCCAGGATCGCCTTGAGGTTGCGCATCTCCACGGTGTGTCCGGCGTAGAACAGGTCCCAGTACTCGCCCACCCAGCGCCGGTCGGGGCGCGGTGCCCGCTGCGGGTACGGGTTGGCGTCGTAGTACGGATGGCGGCAGTTGGTCCAGGTGATCACCGAGCCCGGCTCGCCCAGCACCAGCGACGCCGGGACCACCCGCATCAGATAGATCATCCACAGCGTCTCGCCCTGGTCCCAGGCGCAGTGGTAGTCCACCGTCATCGCCTCTGAGTTGGCCACCACCTTGCAGTAGATGCTGGTGCCGGGCTCCAGCAGGTCACGGCCGCGCCACAGGCCCGGGGTGTCGGTGGGGCCGAAGTCCCGCAGGCTGCAGGTCCACTCCTCCAGATGGTGGCCCTGGCGCAGATAGTCGTAGACCTGCTCGGGCGGGCAGTCGACGTACTCCTCGATGGTGCAGTACCGCCCGTAGACCTGCTGGTGCGGATAGCTCTCCCGGGTCATCCGGGCGCAGTGCGCGGCGAGTTGCTCGGGGGAGGTGTTCTCCACCCTTATCAGTCCGGGGACTTCAGCCAACGTGGAGGGGTCCGCGGTCATCGGTGTTCTCCTTCGTGCGGTCGGCTCCCTGGCCGGGGGTGGCCAGGAAGGGCAGGAACGGGGGGATCTCCCGGTGGTCGAAGTCCATGGCGACCAGCGCCGGACCGGCCGCGTCGTTGCCGCGCAGCAGGGCCTGGCGCAGCTCACCGGCGCAGTGAGCCCGGGCCACGTACAGGTCCGGGAACAGGGCCGCGGCACCGGCCGCTATGTCGGAGGGGCGGAAGACGTTCTCGGTACGGGCCCCGCCCTGGAACAACTCCTCGCGGGTGGCGCACATCGCGTGCGCGTTGTTGTTGAGGATGACGAAGGTGACCGGCGCCGCGTACTCGACCGCGGTGTGCACCTCCATCCCGTGCATGAAGAACGCACCGTCCCCGGCCACCACATAGGTGCGCCGCCCGGTGGCCAGCGCCGCGCCGATGCCCGCGCCGAAGGTGTAGCCCATGCCGCCCATGCCCACGGCGACCACGAACCGGCCGTCGCGCGGCGCGGGCAGCAGATGGATGGCGCTGGCCCCGATGTTCCCGGCGTCCACGAAGACATGAGCGCGATCCGGCAGCGCCGACGCGATCGCCGAGAGCGCCTGCGGGTAGGAGGTGGCGGCCGTGGTGAACGGCGGCACGGTCAACGGGCGTGGACCGCCGGGGAGTTCGGGGTGCGGGCGCGGCCGGGGCGTCAGGCGGGCGGTGAGGGTGCGCAGCGTCTCGCGCGGGTCGCCGCTCAGCGCGATCCCGGGGACGAACGGCGGTTCCGGGTCCACGCAGACCACCGGGGTGCCGTGCAGCGCGTCGTCCAGGCCAGCGCGGGTCATCAACGGCAGCCGGGTGCCGACCAGCAGGCAGGCATCGGCCCGCCGCAGGCAGTCCTGGACGCCGGGGTGCCCCATCACCCCGGCCACACCGACGAACCGGGGATCGCGGTTGGGGAACACGTCCTTGGCGTCCGGACTGACCGCCACCCAGGCCCCCAACGCCGTTGCCAGCCCGGCCAGTTCCGCCCGGGCACCGCAGGCGGCCACCCCCTCGCCCGCGATCACCAGGACCCGCTCGGCGCCGCCCAGCAGCCGCACGGCCCGGTCCACCGCCTCCGGATCCGGCCGCGGCACCGGCGGCGGTGGTAGCGGTGTGTCCCGCGGCACCGTGATGAGGGCCTGCTGTACGTCCTTGGGCAGCAGCAACACGGCCGGACCCCGCGGGTGGGCCAGTGCCGTGTCGACGGCCTCGGCCAACAGCCGGGGGAACGACTCCGGTTCGCTGACCCGGGCGCAGAACCGGGACACCGGCGCGAAGACCCGTGCCGCGTCGAAGGAGCCGCCCTTGCCGCTGGAGTCCTGGAACGCCCCGCGCCCGTCCAGGGCGGTCGGCGGCTGCCCCACCAGCGCCAGCAGCGGAACCCGTGAGGCATGAGCCTCGGCCAGGCCCGGCACCAGGTTCATCGCCCCGCCGCCCGAGGTGGCCGCGACCACACCGATCCGCCGGGTGGCCCGGGCGTAGCCGTCCGCCATGGTGGCCGCCGCGAACTCGTGCTTGGCCACCACACCGACCACCCCCGGCTGGCGGTGCAGGGCGTCGTAGACGTCCTCGATGTTCGCGCCGCCCACGCCGAACACATACGGCACCCCGATACGGGCCAACTCGGCGGCCAGATGGTCGACAAGGCGCGTCATGAGCCCACCTCCGCGAAATCGTCCCGGCCCGGCGCCACGATCAGGCCAGCGGGGGAGAGCACCTGGAAGCGCTGCCGGTACTCGCCGGGGGCGAGCCCCATGGTCCGGCCGAAGGACCGCAGGAAGGTCTCCACCGCCGGGAAGCCGCAGCGCCTGGCCACATGGCTGATCGGCAGCTCGGTGGTCTCCAGCAGCTCACGCGCCCGCGCGATGCGCATCCGCTCGACGTACTGGCCCGGTGTGGTCCCCACCTCGCGGCGGAACACCCGGGCGAAGTTGCGCGGGCTCATGTTCGCCCGTCGCGCCAACTCGGCCACCGGCAACGGCTTTTCGAGGTGGTCGAGGATCCACTCCTGGGCCGCCCGGATCGGCAGCCGGTCGGCCAGTTGCGCCTCCAGCACCGCGCTGAACTGCGACTGCCCGCCGTGCCGTTTGAAGAACAGCACCAGATAGCGGGCCATCTCCAAGGCGACGCCCGCACCGTGGTCGGCCTCCACCAGCGCCAGCGCCATGTCGATACCGGTGGACACCCCGGCGGACGTCACATACCGGCCGTCCCACACGAAGATCGGCCCCGAGTCCACCGTCACCCGCGGATAGCGGTGGGCGAACTGCTCACAGTACGCCCAGTGCGTGGTGGCCCGCCGACCGTCCAGCAGACCCGCCTCGGCCAGCAGGAACGCCCCGCCGCACACCGAGGCCACCCGGCGCGACCGCGCGGCGGCCTCGCCGATCCAGGACACCAACCGCCGATCCCCCAGCGCCTCGCGCAGTCCCCAACCCCCCGGCACCACAAGGGTGTCGATGGGTCCCACCGCCTCCTCCAGCGGCGCGGCCTGGACCACCAGACCGACCGAGGTGCGCACCAGGGGCGCGTCGGCGGACACGTACTCGATGCGGTAGCCCACCCCCTGCCCGGCTAACCGGCGGTTCACCGTGTCGAACACCTCAACGGGCCCGGTGACGTCCAGCGCCTGGACGCCGGAGTAGACCACGACCACCACTCGTCGTTGGATCACGGTCACAGCCTGTCGGCGAACCGAACCTGTCCGCAATGACAGTCTGTTGACGATTACTGCCAGCCCGGCGGCGGTGCGCCGTTGAACAGCGCGCCGGGTCGCACGGGGGTGAGCCAGATCACGCCCGCTGGCAGTGCCGGGCGGCCGGGCCCGGGTGGCTCTTGATCGAACGGTCCAGGTTGGTGGCCGCGCTGATCAGCGCCAGGTGGGTGAAGGCCTGCGGGAAGTTGCCCAGCGCCTCACCGGCCGGGCCGATCTCCTCGGAGTACAGGCCCACGTGGTTGGCCTGGGTCACCATCTTCTCGAAGACATAGCGGGCCTCGCCCACCCGTCCGGCGCGGGAGAGCGCCTCGACGTACCAGAAGGAGCACAGGTTGAAGGTGCCCTCGGAGTCGGTGAAGCCGTCGCTGCCGTCGATCCGGTAGCGGTGCACCAGGCTGTCGCTGACCAGCGTCTCCTCGATCCGGCGCACGGTCGACAGGAACCTGGGGTCGGTCGGGGACGCGAACTTCACCAGCGGCATCACCAGCAGCGCCGCGTCCAGCGTGTCGCTGCCGGGGTTGCGCATGTACGCGCCGTGCCCGGGCGCGTAGCACATCTCCTGCACGAAGCGGTACGCGGCGCCCGCGGTGTCCCGCCAGCGCTCGATGGGCGCGGGCATGCCGCGCTGCTGGGCGATGCGCTGGGCCCGCTCGAAGGCCACCCAGGTCATCAACGCCGAGTAGGTGTACCGCTGCCGGGCGCCGCGGCCCTCCCAGATGCCCTCGTCCGGGTCCTCCCAGTGCTTCTCCAGCCACTCCAGCTGACGGCTCAGCGCCTCCCACAGGTCGTAGGAGATGGGCTGGCCGTGCTTGTTGTACAGGTAGACCGAGTCCATCACCTCGCCGTAGATGTCGAGTTGGAGCTGGCTGGCGGCGGCGTTGCCGATGCGCACCGGACGGGAACCGCAGTAGCCGTCGAGGTGGTCGAGCACCGTCTCCGGCAGTTCCGCGCGACCGTCGATGCCGTACAGCACCTGCAGCCCGCGCTCCGGCGCGGCCTCCAGGCAGCGGGTGCGCAGCCAGTCGACGAACGCCGCCGCCTCCTCGGTGAACCCCAGCCGCATCAGTCCGTACAGCGTGAAGGCGGCGTCCCGCACCCAGGTGTAGCGGTAGTCCCAGTTGCGCGCCCCGCCGACGGCCTCCGGTAGCGAGGTGGTCGGCGCCGCGACCAGCGCCCCGGTGGGCTGGTAGACCAGCAGCTTCAGCGCCAGCGCGGAGCGCTCCACCATCTCCCGGTAGCGGCCCTGGTAGCGGGACTGCCGCAGCCAGCCGTCCCAGTACGCCAGTGTCAGGTCCAGCAGCTTGGAGACCTCGGCGTCACCGAGCGGGCGCAACTCGCCCTCCCACTCGGCGGCCACCTCCAGGGTCTGCCCCGGCTCCAGCTCGACGGTCGCCACCGCGGCACCGCCGTCGACCCGCAGCGGCACAGATGAGCGCAACGTCAACGCACCGGCCGCGCTGGTGAACACCGCGCCGACATCCGGCACGACGCTCACCTCGTGCGGCACCCGCGCGTAGTCGAACGCGGGCCGGCAGCACACCTGGACCTCGGCCCGGCCCCTGAGCACCCTTACCTGGCGGACGATCTGCCGGACGCTCGCCTTCGGGCACGACGGATGGTCCGGAACCATGAAGTCGTACAGCTCGGCGACGGAGTCCTGGGCCAGGAACCGGGTCAGCAGCACATTGGAGTCCGGCATGTACATCTGCTTGGTGCGCTCGGCCTTCGCCACCGACACCGAGAAACAGCCGCCCTCCTCGGCGTCCAGCAGGGAGCCGAACACCGACGGCGCGTCGAAGCGCGGCAGACAGCACCAGTCGATCGTGCCGTTGTCTCCCACCAGGGCCACGGTGTGCAGATCGCCGATGATCCCGTGGTCCTCTATCGGTGTGTAGTCGGATCGGCAACTGTCGGTGACGAGCTGCATGGCCCCTCCTGGGACGCGCGGACCCCGCCCTCTCCTGTATACCGCCGCGACGGCCGCAACGCGTCCCGCTCGGGGCTCTCGTCAGGCACCCTCAAGGGGCACGGGGCTGTGTCCATGTGCGGCTCCGCCGCGTGGGCGCGACCAGCCACAACCGTGCGGCGGACAACCGACGGCACATCGACCGCGCCCCCAGCGGAGCGCTTAGTGCGCTGCGATGCGTACCCGGGCGATGTCGACCGGTAGCGTCGGGAAGCCGTCGCCGGGGCCGTTCTGGTCGTCCTCGCCGCCCGCGGCGATCTTGCGCAACACGTCCATGCCGCCGGTGACTTGGCCGAAGGGTGTGTAGGCGGGGGAGAGCTTGGTGTCCTTCCAGACGAAGAAGAACTGGCTGCCGTTGGTGTTCGGCCCCGCGTTGGCCATGGCCACCGTGCCCGCCGGGTAGGTGGCGCCGGACAGGTTCTCGTCGTTGAACGAGTAGCCGGGGCCGCCGCTGCCGGTGCCCGTGGGGTCGCCGCACTGCAGCACGTAGATCTTCTGGGTGGTCAGCCGGTGGCAGTGCGTCCGGTCGAAGTAGCCGCGCTGGGCGAGGAACCGGAAGGAGAACGTGGTGCACGGCGCCTTGTCGGTGAGCGCCTTGAAGGTGACGCGGCCCTGGCTGGTCCGCAGGGTCGCGGAGTACGGCCGGGCCGCGGCGGCGGGGTCGAAGACCGGTATGCCCTTGAATCTGTCGGCGGGCACGGCCTTGGTGAAGCCGCATGGTGCCGGGGCGGCCGACGCGGCCGAACGGTGCTCATCCGTACGGGAGTTGGCGGAGGCGGCCGTCGTCAGGGTGAGGACGACGGACGCCGCGACGGCGAGGGGAACCCAGTGCTTGCGCTGCATTTGACGGACCTCCGAGGTCTGTTGCGCTCACGGCACGATGAGTTGGCAGGGGTCACCCTAGGGCTGCGCGGCAGCCTGGGCGAAGTCCGCTGCCTTTCGGTGGCGCCCTGAAGGGGCGCGAGGCTGTGTCCATGTGCGGCTCCGCCGCGTGGGTGCGACCAGCCACGATGGCGCCGCGGACGATCGACGGCACATCGCCGCACTCCCAGCGGAGGGCTTACTGCACCGTCGACGGCCATGGCCCGCTGGCCAGTCGACTCAGCCCCGCACCGGCGGCCTTGGTGGCGTCGATGACGTTCTGCGGGGCGCGCGGCATCTCGCTCGCCGGTTTGAGCAGCAGCACCGCGCCCATGATGGAGTCGTCCCACATGATGGGCGCGGCGCAGGAGTTCCAGTCGGCCATGCACTCCTGCTGGCCGAGCGCGAAGCCCTGGTCCCGCACCTCGGCCAGTGAGGCGAGCAGCTCGTCGTTGTCCCGGAACACCCCGGGCCCGGCCTCCTGCGGTACCGGCTCGGCGAGCACCCGGGCCTGGATCGCCTCGGGCAGGTAGGCCAGGATCGTTCGGCCGGAGGCACCGGTGCGCAGCGAGCGGGTCACCGACAGCACATCGCGCGGCGTCATTCCCAGCTCGACCAGGTCGGAGTCGCCCACCGCCATGTCGATGCACTGGCGTTGGGCGCCGCCGAACGGCGCGAGCATGTAGAGGAAGGCCAGGCCGCCGTCGGTGCGCTCGCGCAGTTGTTGGAGCACGGCGTGCCCGGCGTCGCCCTCGGGACCGTGGGCCAGTGCCTGCAGGCCCAACTTGGCCGCTGACAGGCCCAGTTGGTACCGGCCGCGTCCGACCCGGACGAAGTTCCCCTGGTAGACGCCGGATTGCAGGATGCGGTGCACCGCCGAGTCGTCAAGTCCGGTGACTTTGGCCAGTTCTCCCGGGCCGTGTGAGGTGCCGCCCAGTTCGGCGAAGGCCCGTTGGACCCGGAAGACCCGCTCGGCGTGGCTGGTGCCGCCCGACGCCGCCTGACCGCCTTGCGCACTGTGCCTGTTCATGCAGTGAGCCCGCCCTCTACTCGCTCTGGCCGTGTCCCCCGGTCCCCCCGCGGGGACACAGCCTTCCACGGGTTCCGCCAGGCCAGCCGTCGTGTTTCGGCCAAGGCGGGCGCGCGGCGAGGAGTGCCCACGGTGCGCACGATCTTACGGTGCGGTGGCCAGCACCAGCTTCCCGGTCTGGGTACGGGCGGCCAGGTCGCGGTGCGCCTGGGCGGCCTCGGCGAGCGGGTAGCTCGCGCCGACCAACGGGCGCAGGTCGCCGGAGCGCACGGCGGCGGTCAGCGCCCTCATGCTCATCGGCAGTGCGTTGCGGTCCGCGTACAGGTGCGGCAGCCAGAAACCGGAGACGGTGATGGACTTCTCCATCAGCACCCGCGTCGGCACATCGCAGGTCTCCCCGGAGGCGTAGCCGTACACCGCCAGTCGGCCGCGGGGCGCCACCGCGGCCAGGGTGGCCCGCAGGGTCTGGCCGCCGGTCATCTCCAAGGCGGCGTGCACGGGGCCGCCCGCCGCGTCCAGGATGCGCTCGGTGAGGCCGTCGGTGGTGGACGAGTCGAGTACGGCGTCCGCGCCGAGCTCCTTGGCGAGCTGCCGTTTGGCCTCGGTGCTGGCCAGCGCGACGACCTTGGCGCCGACCTGCTTGGCCAGCTGTACGGCGAGGGAGCCGACGCCGCCCGCCGCGGCGGGGATCAGCACGCTCTGTCCACCGGTCAGCTGGGCGACGGTGAACAGCAGGTGCCAGGCGGTGTTGCCCTGCAGGGCCAGCACCGCGGCCTGTTCGTCGGTGATGTCATCGGGAACGTCCCAGGCCACTCTGCGGTGCACCACGGCCTTCTCGGCATAACCGCCGCCCCTGGTGAGCGCCACGACCCGGCGGCCGTCCTGCGTTGTTCCCACCACTTCATTGCCGGGAATATAGGGCAGATCAACCGGAGCCAGATAAGTGTTTTCGCGAACGTGCACGTCAGCGTAATTGACCCCGGCCCGGGTGACATTCACCAGAAGGTGCCCCGCGCGGGGCTCCGGATCAGGAACCTCGGCGAGTTCCAGCACTTCTGGCCCGCCGAACTGACGCATGGTGATCGCGCGCATATCTCTCCTTGGCTGGACGTTGCGGAGCGCCCGCTCCGACAGGCTAGGCCATGGGCTGCGGCGAGCCACCGGTGGCCCCGGGGCACGCTTTCTCGCCCGGCGAGAAAGCGTGAAAGCATTATGTCCGAAAGGGCGGACTGCGGTGCCGCGGTTTTCTCGTCTGGTGAGAAACGGAGCCGGTCCTTGCGGGTTGACGGGTTTTTTGACATAGTGATGTCAGTCGCGTTCGGGGCGGCAACACACCGAATCCACGGGGGAATTAGGTTCGGTAGAGTTGCTTCTGGGATTTTCCCAGGCTCCGAACGCGGCTAATTTTTTTGGCCTGGCTACCCCCTTCTGGCTGCGCGGTGGCGCCGGTACCGGGGTGTGACGGCGGATCAACCGGATAGCGGTCGATGCGGCGGCGAGGAGCGCTTCGCCGCGCGCCGCGTTTGTACGACCATCAGGTGGGGGCTGTTCGAGGGAATTTCGGCTTACCCGACCGGTGCAAACGGATGACCCCCCGTGTGCGGGCCGCTGCCGTCGCACGGCGCGTGGTGACATGTCGGCTCGGGAACCCGTCCCCACCGTCCCACCACGGAGGCCACATGAAAGCCATCAAGAAGGCCGCGGTGCTGACCGCGACCGCCTGCGCGCTGGTCCTGGCCAGCGCGGCCGGTGCCAGTGCCGACGCGGGCGCCCAGGGTGTCGCCGCCGCCTCACCCGGTGTCCTGTCCGGCAACGTCGTGCAGATTCCGATCGACCTTCCGATCAACCTGTGCGGCAACACGCTCGACATCGTCGGACTGCTCAACCCCACTGCCGGGAACGCCTGTTCCGGCAACGGTGGCGGACTGAGCGGGCAGGCCATGGGTGGCGGCGGCTCCAACGGCGCCATGGGGGACGTCAAGTCCGGCACCCGGCACGACGCCCCCGCGCACCTGGCGAGCCGCCCCGCGCCCCATGTGAACCGCCCCGCGGCGCACCGCCCCGCGGCGCACCTGCACCGCCCTGCCGCGCACCGCCCGATGACCCACCGCCCGGCCCGCCATCACCTACGCCGTCCGGCCCACCCGCGCATGCACCGGGTCCACCGCCCGACCCACCGCCGCCCGGTCCACCACCAGACCCACCGCAGGCACTACCGCTGACCGCCCCCGGGTGCGGGGGCTCGTCCCGAAGAGAACAGCCCCCAGCCGCCACGCTCCGTCACTCCAGCGGACGCGCACTCGTCGGCCGGCGGAGGGCCTGGCGCCCTCCGCTGGCCAGCATTCTGACCTCTCCCTTGTCACTGATCTCCGCCCGGATGATGCCGCTGTCGTCCTCGTACACCGCGCTGCCGCCCGGCCCGGCGGCCTCCGTGCGGCGGACCACCACCGTGTCGGCCGCTGCCTCCTGCTCACCCTGCGGGAAGGTCAGCTCGTATGCGGTGGGTTGTTGGTCCATGGCACCTCCCATTGAGCACATGCAAGGACACAAGGTGTAACCGCGATGTCCTGAGTTTCGCACCTTTGTCGTGCGCTCGCGCATGGAAGCGATCTTGTTTCAGCCGTTGCCCATCGTTCAACGGCGGCACCTGCGCCCCAAACCGGCCACTCCTCGCCCGCCGGTCCGGGCGGTGGCTGTTAGGATGAATTGAAGAATTCTTCAATTCATTGGCCCGGCAGCAGGAGGCCCCGGTGGCAGGAGGCGAGGTGTCCGGGGTGCGGGTTCCGCTGTACCAGGCGAAGGCGGAGTTCTTCCGTATGCTGGGGCACCCGGTGCGCATCCGGGTGCTGGAGCTGCTCCAGGACGGCCCGATGCCGGTGCGCGACCTGCTGGCCGCGATCGAGGTCGAGCCGTCCAACCTGTCCCAGCAACTCGGGGTGCTGCGCCGGTCGGGAATCGTGACCGCCACCCGCCAGGGCTCCACCGTGGTCTACGAGCTGGCGGGCGGCGATGTGGCCGAACTGATGCAGGCCGCGCGGCGGATCCTGACTGAGATGCTGGCCGGACAGCAGGGGCTGCTGGCCGAGCTACGCGCGCCCGACGCCCGCGGTGGAGGGCCCTCGTGATCGACGACAGCGCGGACCGTCCGCTGCCCAGGGACCCGGGAGCCGGAAGCGAGCGGTTCAAGGAGCGCGGAGTGCTCCTGAGGGTCTTCATCTATGTCTTCGCCACCCACCTGTTCGCCGGATTCATCTGGCTGCTGTTCTACGTCGGCGGACACCGCATGTGACACGGCGGGACATGGCACCGGCCCGTGGCCGTGTTGCGAAGTTGTGACCCGTACGAGTGGCCCATCCCTCTGTACGGACGTAGCGTCGACATCGCAACGACAGCCGTTACGAGCTCCGCCGGAGCGGTTGAGGAGCGAACATGCAAAGTCGTGTGGCAAAGACAGCAATCCTGGTGTGTGCTGGTACGGCGCTAGCGGCGATCGCCGCCCCGTCGTCCGCTTCCGCGTCCGCCAACTCCCGACCGCAATCGCCCACCCGGGTCGTCGTCGACTGCTTCTACCGTCCGCAGGTCCGCCCAGCGACGTTCCTCATCGCGTGCGCCGACGGCAACAACTACCTGGACAAACTGCACTGGTCGCGGTGGGGACCCAACTCCGCCACCGCCACGGGACAGGACGTGGTCAACGACTGCAAGCCCTACTGCGCCGCAGGCAGGTTCCACAGCTATCCGGCGCTGGTACGGCTGGACCGGGTACGGCAGTGGAACGGCAAGTCCCGCCACTGGCAGTACAGCAGGTTGACCGTCACCTATCCGGGCGCCAGGCCCGCGGACACCCCGCAGAGCATGACGTACCCGCTGTGGAGCTGACGCCCCGACAGGTGGCGGCGCGGCGGTTCACGGCGAACCGTATCCGCCGCCGCCGGGTGTCTCCACCACCAGTACATCACCCGGTCGCACGTCCACCGAGTCGCAACCGGCCATTCGGGTGACCGTGCCGTCCGAACGCTCCACGCGGTTGGCGCCCAGCGCCCCCGGAGCGCCCCCGGCCAGCCCGTACGGCGGCACCCTGCGGTGTCCGGACAGCGTGCTCACCGTCATCGCCTCCCGGAACCGGATCCTGCGCACCGCTCCGTCACCACCGCGCCAGCGGCCCGCGCCGCCGCTGCCCGGCCGGACTGCGAACTCCTCCAGCAGCACCGGCAGGCGCCACTCCAGCACCTCGGGGTCGGTCAGCCGGGAGTTGGTCATGTGCGTCTGCACCACCGACGCCCCGTCGAACCCGTCACCGGCACCCGAACCGGAGGCGACGGTCTCGTAGTACTGATGGCGTTCGTTGCCGAAGGAGACGTTGTTCATCGTCCCCGATCCCTCGGCCTGCACACCAAGGGCCGCGTACAGCGCGCCGGTGATCGCCTGTGAGGTCTCCACGTTACCGGCGACGATCGCGGCGGGATACGTCGGAGCGAGCAGCGAGCCGTCCGGGATGACGATGCGCAGTGGGCGCAGACAGCCGTCGTTGAGCGGGATGTCATCGGCGACCAGCGTGCGGAAGACGTACAGCACCGCGGCCGTCACCACCGAGGACGGCGCGTTGAAGTTGCTGTCGAGCTGTGCCGAGGTGCCGGTGAAGTCAACGGTCGCGCGGCGCCGCTGGCGGTCGACCCGGACCCGTACCGAGATCACCGCGCCGGAGTCCATCTCATAGCGGTACTCACCGTCGTCCAGCGCGTCGATGACCCGGCGCACCGCCTCCTCCGCGTTGTCCTGCACGTGCCGCATGTAGGCCTGCACCACATCGAGGCCGAAGTGCCGGATCATCGCCCCGACCTCCTCAACGCCCTTGTGGTTGGCGGCGATCTGGGCGCGCAGGTCGGCGAGGTTGGTGTGCGGGTTGCGCGACGGGTACGGCGCCTCGGTGAGCAGTCGCAGGGTCTCCGCCTCGCGCAGCCGACCGTTCTCCACCAGCAGCCAGTTGTCGAACAGCACCCCCTCCTCCTCGATCCGGTGGCTGCCCGCGGGCATGGAACCGGGAGTGATGCCGCCGATCTCCGCGTGGTGGCCACGGGACGCGACGAAGAACAGGATCTGCCGCTGGCCGTCGGTGCCGGTGCCGAAGACCGGGGTCACCACGGTGATGTCGGGCAGATGCGTGCCGCCGTGGTAGGGGTCGTTGACGGCGTAGGCGTCGCCCGGCTTCATGGTTCCGGCGCGGCGCCGCAGCACCTCCTTGACGCTGGTGCCCATCGAGCCCAAGTGCACCGGAATGTGCGGTGCGTTGGCGATGAGGTTGCCCTCCGGGTCGAACAGCGCACAGGAGAAGTCCAGCCGCTCCTTGATGTTGACCGACTGCGCGGTCGACTCCAGCCGCGCGCCCATCTGTTGGGCGATGGACACGAACAGGTTGTTGAAGATCTCCAGCATCACCGGGTCGGCCTCGGTGCCGACCTCCGCCTCGGTGCGCGCACGTACCCGCTCCACCAGCAGATGCCCGAACCGGGTCACCGACGCCCGCCACCCCTCGTCCACCACCGTGGTGGCGTTCGCCTCGGTGATGATGGCCGGTCCGGTCACCTCCTCGCCGGGCCGCATCCGCTCCCGCCGCCGCAGCGGTACCTCCCGCCAGGCACCGCCGGTGTACATCCGGGCGGTGGCGGTCCGCGCGGTCTCCTCGGCGTCCTCCGCCTCCTCGGGCGTGCCGAGGCGGTCGAGGCCGGTGTGCTCGGTGAGCCCCGTCGCCTCCACGGAGAGGGCCTCCACGATGACCGGGCGGTCCATCAGGAACGAGTAGGTGGAGCGGTGGCTGGCCTCGAACTCGGCCATCATCTCGGCCGGTTCGGCCAACTCCACCGGTACGGCGGTGTCGGTGCCGTCGTAGCGCAGATAGGCGCGGCGGTTCACCCGGATCCGCTCGGCCGGTACGTCCTCGTCCAGCAGCTCGCCGCGGGCCGCCGACTCCAGAGCGTCGGCCACCGAACGCACCCGCTCCATCGCCCGCGGCTCCAGCCGTACCTCCACCGACTGCTGCCGCATCGCGGTGGTGTCGGCGAGCCCGATGCCCAGGGCGGAGAGCACACCCGCCATCGGCGGCACCAACACGGTGCGGATGCCGAGCGAGTCGGCGACGGCGCACGCGTGCTGGCCTCCGGCGCCGCCGAAGGTGGTCAGCGCGTACTCGGTGACGTCGTGGCCCTGTTGTACGGAGATGCGCTTGACCGCGTTGGCGATGTTGGCCACCGCGATGTGCAGATATCCCTCGGCGACCTCCTCGGGTGAGCGGTCGTCGCCGGTGGCTTCCCGGATCCGCCCGGCCACTTCGGTGAACCGCCGCCGCACCAGCTGCGCGTCCAGCGGTTGGTCGCCGTCCGGCCCGAACACCTTGGGGAACCGGTCGGGTTGGATGCGGCCCAGCATCACATTGGCGTCGGTGACGGCCAGCGGTCCGCCGCCGCGGTAGCAGCACGGTCCCGGGTCGGCGCCCGCCGAGTCCGGGCCGACCCGGTAGCGGCTGCCGTCGAAGTGCAGTACGGATCCGCCTCCGGCGGCCACGGTGTGGATGGCCAGCATCGGGGCGCGCAGCCGCACCCCGGCGACCTGGGTGTTGAACACCCGCTCGTACTCGCCCGCGTAGTGCGACACATCGGTGGACGTGCCGCCCATGTCGAAGCCGATCACCTTGTCGAATCCGGCCTGTTGCGACATCCGCACCATGCCGACGATGCCTCCGGCCGGTCCGGACAGGATCGCGTCCTTGCCCCGGAAGTGCCCGGCCTCCGCCAGTCCGCCGTTGGACTGCATGAACATCAGCCGCACACCGTGCATCTGGTCCGCGACCTGCCGTACGTACCGCTGGAGCACCGGCGAGAGATAGGCGTCCACCACCGCGGTGTCACCGCGCGGCACCAGCTTCATGAGCGGGCTGGCCTCGCTGGACAGCGACACCTGGGGGAAACCGATCTGTTCGGCCAGCTTGCCGATCGCCTGCTCGTGGGCGGGGTGCAGATGGCTGTGCAGACACACCACCGCCACCGCGCGGATGCCGTCGCGCTGGGCGTGCCGAAGCTCCTCGCCCAGCCGTTCCAGGTCCGGTGCGCGCAGCACCGTACCGTCCGCGGTGATCCGCTCGTCGGCCTCGATGACCCGGTCGTACAGCGCCTCGGGCAGCACGATCTCGCGGGCGAAGATCTGCGGCCGGTTCTGGTAGGCGATGCGCAGCGCGTCCCGGAACCCCTTGGTGATCACCAGCGCGGTCCGCTCGCCCTTGCGCTCCAGCAGCGCGTTGGTCGCCACCGTCGTGCCCATCCGCACCGCGTCCACCCGGTCCGCCGGAACGGGATCGTCCGGGGAGACGCCGAGCAGCGCGCGGATGCCCGCGACGGCGGGATCGCGGTAGCGCGTGGGGTTCTCCGACAGCAGCTTGTGCGTGGTCACCCGGCCATCCGGACCGCGGGCGACGATGTCGGTGAACGTGCCACCGCGGTCCACCCAGAACTGCCAGCCCGCACCAGCCACGCCGGTTTCCCTTCCCCACGGTGATCCACCACAAACGATCGTGCCCCCTGTCGCGGCAAGGCGGCCGGTCATCAGGTACAACCGGCCGGTCGGTGGGTATTGAGGCCATGAGGCGCACGGCGCGCGCGGCTCGCGAGGGGCGTTCGCGCGGCAGTGGCACTCTTCCTTCCCTTCCCCTGCCCGTGGACCGTGCGACCGGCGAGGCGCCCGGTGCGTCACGCGTCCCCTGGACCCCGTGAATGAGGAGCAGCCGTGGACACCACAGCGTTGGGAACGGGCGGCGGGGCCGCCCCCTCGGTCCAGCCGGAACGCCTGCGCCGCGGCGCGCTCGGGCTGGCCGACATCACCGCGTCGACCATGGCCAACATCGGACCGGCGATGAGCTTCTTCTTCGGCTTCGCGCTGATCGCGCAGACCGCCGGGGTGGCCGCGCCGCTGACCATCCTGGCGGCGGCGGTCGTGGTCGCCCTGCTCGGCAACACCCTCGCCGAGTTCTCCCGGTCCATTCCGTCCACCGGCTCGTTCATCACGTTCATCGGCAAGACGTTCGGCCCGGTCGCGGCCATCACCACCACGATCGTGGTGTCGCTCGGCTACATCATCGCGGTCTCGGCGGTGGTGGCCATCTCCGGCGGCTGGACGGCGACGATCATCGCGCACTACACCGGGGTGCACATCGCCTGGCAGTGGTTCACCGCACTGTGGACGCTGGTCTCCTTCGCCCTGGTGGTCAGGGGCGTTTCGGTCTCCACCAAGTGGGCGGGCGCGCTGTTCGGCTTCGAGATGGGGCTGTTGGTGCTGGTGAGCGTCTGGGTGCTGGTCCGGCACGGCGGGCATCTGACCATGGCGCCCTTCGACCCCCGTCATCTGGCGGGCGGCTTCAAGGGACTTGGGCTCGGTTTCCCGCTCGCCGTCTTCCTCTTCGTCGGCTGGGAGAACTCCGCGGCGCTCGCCGAGGAGACCACCAACCCGCGGCACGCGGTGCCGCGGGCGATCTATCTGTCCATCGCCGCGATGACGGTCAGCTATCTGCTGTTCGCCTACGTCACGGTGGTCGGCTTCAACTACGACACCGCCGCCCTCGCCAAGTCCGACGTGCCGTTCGTCGACGTGGCGTTGGGCATCCTCGGCGGCGGCGCGTTCCTCGCCTATCTCGCGGGGTTCACCTCCATCACCGGGTCGCTGATCTCGGCGGCCAACTCCCAGTCCCGGCTCATCTTCAACTCCGGCCGGGAGGGCCTGCTTCCGCCGGTCGTCGCCAAGGTCACCGCACAGGGGCGCACGCCGTGGGTGAGCTTCGTGGTCTACCTCGCCGTCGCCCTCGGCCTGGCCTTCGGCTGGGGCTGGGGCTGGGACATCGATCCGGTCACCTACTTCGGCGAGTCCGCGACCTTGGGCACCATCCTCATCGTGGTCACCTGGCTGGTGGCCAACCTGGCCCTCCCGGTCTACTACCGCCGCAACCACCCGGAGCTGTTCTCACCGGTGCGGCACCTGATCCTCCCGATCGCCGGGGTGGCCGCGATCGGCTACCCCCTCTACCAACTCGTCAAGCCGGGCCAGCCCGCACCGTTCGATGTCTTCCCACTGATCAGCGGGGCGATCATCGTGGTGGCGGTGGGGTACGCGCTGGTGCTCAACGCACGGGACCGGACGCTGGGGGAGCGGGTGGGGTCGATCGTGGCCGACGTCGACTGACGGCCTGTCCCTCGCTCGCCGCCACGGCGCGGGCCGGGTGTGCCCGTGGCGCGTGCGGCAGGGACAATGGGCTGGTGAAACACCCCATGGACTACCAGCGGATCCTGCACGACGCGATGGAGGCGGCCCGGCCCGTGCTCGGGCACGGACGGGTCGCGGACTACATTCCGGCGCTCGCCGCGGTGGACCCGCAGGCGTTCGGGATGGCACTGGCGACGATCGACGGCGAGTTCCATGGGGTGGGCGATCATGAGACGCCGTTCTCCATACAGAGCGTCTCCAAGCTGTTCACCCTGGCGCTGGCCCTCGCGGAGGGCGGCGACGGGTTGTGGAAGCGGGTGGGCCGGGAGCCGTCCGGCAACCCCTTCAACTCGCTGATCCAGCTGGAGACCGAGCACGGCATTCCGCGCAACCCGTTCATCAACGCCGGCGCCCTGGTCGTCACCGACGTGCTGCACACCCTGACCGGCGACGCCAGCGGCGCGGTGCGCGAGTTCCTGCGCGCCGAGGCGGGCAACCCGTCGATCGCCACCGACCCGGAGGTGGCCGCCTCCGAGTCGGAGACCGGGCTGCGCAACGCCGCGCTGGCCAACTTCATCGCCAGCTTCGGCAACCTGGACAACCCGGTCGAGACCGTCCTGGAGCACTACTACGCGCACTGCGCGCTGCGCGCGAGCTGCCGTGACCTGGCGCTCGCCGGTGGCTTCCTGGCCCGGCACGGCCTGCGGTCGGACGGCTCACGGCTGCTGACCCGCAGCGACGCCAAGCGGGTCAACGCCGTGATGCTCACCTGCGGCACCTACGACGCGGCGGGCGACTTCGCCTACCGGGTGGGGCTGCCCGGCAAGAGCGGGGTGGGCGGCGCGATCCTCGCCATCATCCCGGCGGTGGGCGCGCTGTGCGCCTGGAGCCCCGGCCTGGACACCGCGGGCAACTCCGTGGGTGCCACGGTGGCGCTGGACTACTTCACCACGGTCACCGGCTGCTCGGTGTTCTGAGCACGGCGAAACGATTCAGGTCGGGCGAATCCACTGCGGCTCGGCAGCGCCCTGAAGGGGCGCGGGCAGGTCAGCCGGTCGGTGCCTTGCTGCGCAGGACCTCGATGAACGCCCGCAGCCACGCCGGGTGGTCGGGCCAGGCGCGGGCGGAGACCAGCACCCCGTCCACCACGGCCTCGCCGTCCTCGTAGTCGGCCCCGGCCGCCGCGACATCCGGTTCCAGCGCGGGGTAGGCGGCGGTGCGTCGGCCGTCCAGCACGCCCGCGGCGGCGGAGATCTGCGGACCGTGGCAGATCTGGGCCACCGGCTTGTCGGTATCGAAGAAGTGCCGCACGATCCGCTGGAGTTCGGGATCGTTGCGCAGGTACTCCGGCGCCCGTCCGCCGGGGATGACCAGCGCGGCGTAGTCGGCCGGGTCCACCTCCGCGAAGGCGAGGTCGGCGGGCCAGGTGTAGCCCGGTTTCTCGGTGTAGGTGTCGAAGCCGTCCTCGAAGTCATGGACGACGAACCGCAGCTTCTTACGCGTCGGCGCCGCGATCTTGACCTCGTAGCCTTCTTCCAGCAGGCGCTGGTACGGGTAGAGCACCTCCAGGGACTCCGCCGCGTCACCGGTGACGAGCAGGATCTTCACCGTCATGGCCAAGCACCGCCTCGTGGTCGTCGTGGTCTGTGCGGGCGCCGCCTCGACGATCGCCGAGGCGGCGCCCGTAATCAACCTCCCCCATCTCGCGGCGCTCCGCAACCGCCTGTGGACAGATAGTGATCGGTACCTGTCAGTCGGCCTGTCGTACCGTCAACTCGGCGATGCCCGGGTGGCTGTCGGCGTCCGCCGCGCGCACCGTCACCCGCACATAGCGGGCCACCATGGCACCCCGTGGCTCCGTCCAGTGCCGCCCGTCGACCGAGACCCGCACGCCGTACGACGCGGGTCGGGTGGCCGTCCACCGCGGCGTGACCGCGGCGATGCGCACCGGGTGGCCGAGGTCGACCGTCAACGTGCCCTCGGTGCCCTGCGGTACCCACGCCGTGGTGGCGCTGCCGTCCACCGCCGCCTCGGCGTACATCCCCGGCTGCGCCGAACTGGCCGTCACCTTCGCGCACCTGGCCGCGTCGGTGGTGGCCGCGAGGTCCGGCCGCCGGGTCTTCAGCACCGCGGGCACTCCCCGGCTCACCACCTGCCTGCCCTGCGCGGTCCGCACGTCGAACGGCCTGCCGCTGGTCAGCCGTACCGTGGTGGCGTGCGCCCCGATGGCGACGTCGAACGTACGGCCCTGCCAGTGCAGCCCCTTGAGCGTGACGCCGCCCGCCAACTGCGGCGGCAGCGTGGGGTCGAGCCGTACCCCGTCGGTGCTCCAGCGCAGCCCGCCAAGGCCGCCCGCGAAGGTCTGCAGGAAGCCGCCCGCCCCGGTCAGGAAGTCCTGTGCGGGCGCGCCCGCCAGCGGGTCCGAGTTTCCCGCCTTGCCGCCGCGCGCCTCGGAGAACTCGTCGAACGGACCGCGCACGAACGGCTCGGCGGAACGCATCAGATACGTGTACGCCGAGCAACCCGGCTCACCGATGGCGGCGGCGTCGATGGCGTGGATGGAGTCCGTCATGGCCGGGCCGTCCGGATCGGTGCGCGCCGCGTAGTAGTCCAAGGTGGCCTGCGCCGAGGTTCCCGGCATCGGCCAGCCCAGCGGATACATCAGCATCACCGTGTCCGCCTGCTTGATCAGCGACCCCTTGTACCCCGCGTACTGCTGGAAGACATGGGTGTCCGGGTCGTACGGGACGCGCAGATGGTCGGCGACGCGCGTCCAGTCGGCGGGTGCCGGGCGGCCGAGCAGCTTGGCCGCCGCGGTGGCGGCGCGCAGCGCGGTCGCGGCACCGGCGTTGGTGAACGCCCCGTCGGTGACGCCGTTGCTGTACTCGTCGGGCCCGGCGACGTTCTTGATGGAGTAGCTGCCGTCGGAGTTGGGCGTGACGCGTCCGGCCCAGAACTGGGCGATGCCGCTCAGTACCGGCCAACCACGCTCGCGCAGCCAGGCGGTGTCACCGGTGGCCTGGTAGTACTGCCAGACGGCGAGCGCGATGTCGCTTTGCAGATGGATCTGGGTGACGCAGTGCGGCGGGCTCCAACTCTGGCACTCCGCCCGCAGGTTGCCCTGGCTGCCGCTCTCCCATGGGTAGAACACCCCCTGGTAGCCGAGTTGCCGCGCGTTGGCGCGGGCGCCCGCCAGGGTCCGGTAGCGGTAGTCCACCACCGACCTGGCCAACTCCGGGTGGTAGGCGAGCAGACTGGGGAACATCCATGTCTCGGCGTCCCAGAACACCAGGCCCGCGTAGTTGTCGCTGCTCAACCCGGTCGGCGCGATGCTGTTGCCGGATCCGGCGCGGACGCTGGAGAGCAGTCCGTACTCCGAGGAGCGCACCCATGACTGCAACTCCGGCTGGCCCGCGACCTCGATGTCGCCGCGCCACAGGCCGCCCCAGGCCGCCGAGTGCGCGGCGAACAGCGCGTCCCAACCGCGCGCCGCCGCCTGCCGGGAGGCGGCCACGGCCGAGTCGTTTGGATCGTGCGAGGTGAGCGCGGTGTCGACGCCGACGTACTTGGTGAGCGTGTACGTCCGGCCACCCTGAACCGGGAACGCGGTTGCCTGACGTCCCGTCAACTCCTCTCCGTCCTGGCCGAGTCGGGACGGGTGGACGTTGGGGCTGGCGCTCAGTGTTGAGGCGACGGCGCCCGCCGTGCCGGTGCCGTCGGCGCGGAACCCGACCCGCTGGGTGCGCCCCTGCGAGCGGACACCGGTGGCGGAGAGCATCCGGGCGCCACGGCCGTCGATCAGGCCGGTGACGGTCGTCTGGCCACTCCAGTGCGGTGTCATCCGCAGCCGTACGGCGCCCACGTGCTGGTCGGCGCGGTCGGCGAAGACGTCATAGACCAGATCGGTCGCCCTGCCATCGCTCGCGGTCCAGGTCAGCGAGGTGCGCACCAGGCCGCACCGCAGATAGAGGGCCTGCCGGTAGTGCGAGACGCGGCCGGTCGGGGTGTCTCCGTCGAACGTCTCACCGCCGGTGCCGACCGTCATCCCGGTCCAGGTCGGCAGCGCGGCGATCACCTGGCGGTCGCTGGTGGTCTGCTTGTTGTGCGCGTACAGGCCCGAGACGAACGAGCCGTCATAGCGGGGGCTGTACAGCGGCCAGCCGGTCTTGGCGGCGGAGGCGAAGTAGCCGCTGCCGGTTGCGGGCACCCGCTGGCCCAGATAGCCGTTGCCGACGAAGGCGTGGTAGCTGTCCTTGGGGTCGATGGCGGTGGAGGTGAGCGTCCAGCCGGGATCCGACGTGGTGCAGGAACGGTCGGCGGGCGGGTCCGGCCGGTCGGCGGCGGTGGCTACCGGTGGGGCTGTGGGTGCGGCCGCGATGAGCAGTGCCGCGAGCGCGGGGGTGGTGGGTCGTATCCATCGGTGCAGGCGGGTGCGGCGCGCTCGCGGCGCCGGGGGGTTGCTCATCGTCGTCCGTTCTCGCTTTCCCTCTGTTCGTGATCACCAGCGAAGGGTGGCAGCGAACATAAAGGGATGAACGTAGAGCGTCAACGACCGACGCTCTACGTTCAAAAAGTGAACGGACGTATGGTGATGTGGAGTTCGGACTTCTACCGAACCCGGCGCGCCATCATCTGGCGGACCGTCAACGCGGACGCGTGGATTCGATGCGGAGTTGTACGTCGATCTCCTGGTCGCCGTGGATCAGGCCGTGCTCCGCCACGCTGAACGAGTCCCCGAGGGCGTGTTCCACCTTGCGCACCGCGTCCGGGCAGCCCTGCAGATCGGCGGTTACCGGACCGGTCAGCTCCCTGGCGGCGGAGTGCGGCCCCTCGGCCGACACGTCGAAGCTCTCGATCCATGCGGTCTGCCCGCCCTGCCGCGTGCTGATCGGCGACCCCGGAGCGCCGCCGGGGGTGGCCGGGAAAGCGGTGTTGAGCGAACGGAACACCGTGTCGGCGTCCTGGGCCGCGCAGTCGTTGAGCACCACGGTCACCTGCGCCGCATCCTGCTGGGTGGTCATCTTGGACGCTCCTTCGCTGAGACGCTCCTCACTGCGATGGGACGGGGGTTCCGCCCATAACCGACGGTAAGCCCGCGTCGGCCAGGGCGCCCGACGGACCGCGGCGGCGACCGTACCGAGAGGGCAGCCACAGCGGAGCGGCACCCGGTGACGTATGGTGCCCGGATGTCCGAAAACCACGGTGAAGACATGAGTGAAATGCCGGAAGTGATCCAACTGTCGAAGAAGGCGGCAATGACGGAGTCGACGCAGGCCGCCGCGTCGCAGGCCGCGCGGGAGGAGCCCAGGTCGCTGACTCCGGTGTTCAACGCACTGGTTCGGGAGTGGCGGGCCGAAGGCCGCGACATCCCGCTGCGACATAACCCGGCGGCCGCCACGCTGGCACGCGGTGCCGCGTAACAGCCGCCCGAGCAGCAATCGGCGAAGCGGTACGTTCAGGAACGGGTGCCCCGCCAAACGTCGTTGACCAACCGAGCGATGGCGGGCGCCTGTTCGCGACCGGCCCGCGCGGCGTCGGCGCGCTTCGCCGGGTCGAGCGCGTTGCGGCCCATCGCCTCACGCGCGCGTCCGTCCGGTGTGATCACGGTGACCCGCGCACCGTCGCGGCGCAGCCGGTCGGCCTGCTGGTGGGGGCCGGGCATCAACGGCGTGTGCAGGGGCAGCGGGGCAATCACCACCACCCGGCGGAAGCCATGTGCCAGGTCGGCGTTCGCGCTGCTGCGCACGCCGCCGTCCATCCACTGGCGGCCACCGATGGTCACGCACGGCCACACCCCCGGAACCGCGCAACTCGCGGCGACCGCGTCCACCAGCTGTGCCCCGTTGCCGCTGTGGAACGCCGCGAACCCGCCGGTGTGCGCGTCCACCGCTGTGACCAGCAGCCGCCGCTCACGCGGCCACTCGGTCGAGGTGAGCCGGGACTCGATGACCTTGCGCCGCTCCGCCTCCGGCCCGGTCCGCGCGGCGAGTGCCATCCGGCCGATGCGCCTGCGCGCGGCGCGAACGTCGGGCGAGGTCAGCGCGCTGCGGGCCATCGTGAGGACGGCGCGTTTGCCGATCGCCGCCGCGATCTCCCCGTGCGGCGGGGCGAGTTGGCGTTGGTACAGGGTCTCCAGCGGGGTGCCGGAGGTGAGTTGGGCGCCGACGACGGAACCGGCCGATGTGCCGATCACCACCTCCGCGTCGCCCAGGTCGAGCCCGGCGTCCGCCAGCCCGGTGAGCAGCCCCAACTCCCAGGCGACTCCGGTGACTCCGCCGCCGCCCAGCACCAGTGCCCGCTCGCCCCTGCCCAACCCGGCCTCCCTCGGTATCCGCGCCACAGTACTGCGGCGCGGGTCGGTCCACGAGAGGGCGGCCCCCACAGGCCGAGGCAGCGGGCGGCCCCAGGCCCCCGCGGGTAGCGTCTTCGGGCATGGAGACGACGCTGCACGGCACCCTGGTCACACTGCGGCCGGTGACGGCCGCCGACATCCCGGCACTGGCGCGGATCCGCGCCACGCCCGAGGTGCGCCGGTGGTGGCGCGGGGGCGACGACATGGTGGCGGCGGTGCGGGAGGATCTGGCGGAACCGGGCGTCCAGCACCTGGCGATCGAGTGCGAGGGTCGCGTGGTCGGCGCGATCCAGTGGGCGGCCGAGACGGAGCCGGACTATCGGCACGCCAACATCGACATCTACCTGGATCCGGCCGTACACGGCCGTGGAGTGGGTACGGACGCGGTGCGCACCCTGGCGCGGCACCTGATCGTCGCGCATGGCCACCACCGGCTGGTGATCGACCCGGCGGCGGACAACGCCGCCGCGATCCAGTGCTACCGCAACGTCGGTTTTCGGCCAGTCGGCATCATGCGGCAGTACGAGCGCGGCGAGGACGGCACCTGGCACGACAGCCTGTTGATGGACCTGCTGGCGGACCAGCTGACCCAGGACGCTGGCGGCCGCAACGCCGGGCGGACACAACGGAGTTGACCGAACCTGCCGGACCCGCCACACCGTCGCCTTCCGGTCCGCCGGGTCATCCGCGGCGCCGTGGTCCATGCGGGACGCCCTACCGGTTGTTCGATGGTTCACGTACTATCGTGGCCCAGTAGTTCGTAGATCATCGAACTTCACATGCGGGGAGGAAGTGTCGCCATGCGCGCGATCGTGGTCGAGGAGCTCGGTGGGCCCGAGGTGCTGCGGGTGCGGGAGGTCGCCGAGCCGGAGCCGGGGCCGGGGGAGGTGGCCGTCCAGGTGGCGTGGGCCGGGGTGAACTTCGTGGAGATCAAGATGCGCGGCAGCGGGTATCTGGCGTCCGCGCCGCCGTTCACCCCGGGACTTGAGGTCTCCGGGACCGTCAAGGCGGTCGGCGCCGGGGTCACGGGGCTGGCCGTGGGGCAGCGGGTGACGGCGCTGACCCTCGTCGGCGGCTACGCGGAGACCGCCGTGGTCTCCGCCGCGCTGACCTTCCCCGTGCCCGAGGGCGTGGGCCTGCGGCTGGCGGCCACACTGCCGACCGTGCTGCCGACCGCCCACGCCCTGGTGCACGAGGTCGGGCGGTTGCGCGCGGGCGAGGCCGTACTGGTGCAGTCCGCGGCGGGCGGCGTCGGCACCGTCGTCGGGCAGATCGCGAAGCGGGCCGGGGCGGGCGCCGTCTACGCGGTGGTCTCCCGTCCCGACAAGGTCGACTACGTCCGCAGGCAGGGGTACGACGAGGTCTTCGTCGGGGACGGCTGGGCGGACCAGGCACGTAAGGCCACCGCGGGACGCGGTGTGGACCTGCTGCTGGATCCGGTGGGCGGCCGCACCTGGCACCAGGGGCTGGAGCTGCTGTCACCGTTCGGCCGGGCGGTCTCGTTCGGCAACGCCAGCGGCGAGCAGCCGTGGACGTCGGGCTTCGACACCCTTGCGCCCGGCGGCTACGGGGTGTACGGCTTCAGCCTCTACGGCCTGGCCGAGACCGCGCCCGACGCGCTACGGCGACTGGCCGACCGGGCGCTGTGGCTGGCCGCCGACGGCACGGTGGAGCTGCCGATCAGCCATGAACTGCCGCTGCACGAGGCCGCGCAGGCGCATCGGCTGATCGAATCCCGCACTACCACCGGCAAGTTGGTGCTGCGGGTCGGCGGACAGCGGTAGCGCGGCGGTTTTCTGGAAGTGCCGCGATGTGCCGTGGATCGGCTGCGGCGCGGTCGTGGCTGGTCGCGCCCACGCGGCGGAGGCGGAGATGAGCACAGCCCCGCGCCCCTTCGGGGGATGCCGGACGGCCGCGGTCTTCAGCCGCCGCAGGGGTCAGCCCCACGGCGTGGACCGGCGGGTGAGCGGGGCCGGTGTGGGCCGTGGGGCTGGGGGGCTTACTTGAGGCCGCCTGCCTTGGCGCACTGCCAGGCGCCGGGGCCCTGCATGGCCAGCAGCTTGTTGGCGACGGTGATCTGCTGGTCCTTGGTGGCGTAGTCGGCGCGCGGGGCGTACTTCAGGCCGCCTGCGGCGGCCCAGCTGGACGGCGAGAACTGCAGGCCGCCGTAGTGGCCGTTGCCGCCGGTGTTGTGGTTGGACCAGTTGCCGCTGGACTCGCACTGGGCAACCCGGTCCCAGGTGGCGGAGGAGGCGGCCGAGGCGGTGGTCGATGCGAGGACCGGCAGGCAGATCGCGGTGGTGGCGACACCGGCGAGTGCGGTGAGACGGGTGGTCTTGGAGGCGCGGCGCAGCTTGAGCATGGGTGGGTTCCTCACCGACGCCTGCGAGGTCAGCTGTCGGGTTCGGGCCAGTGAGTGCCCGGTCGCGGCCGTGAAGGCGCACGACTTCACCCCGAGCCGGTCCCGGTTCCCCTCAGGTGGGGTGCGGTTCCGGCAGCGAACCTTGGGTCCCCCGCTCCTGCCTTCGGCGCTGTTCGCGTCGACTGTTCCCGTCGGTCGGCGGCAGGACTCGGCGTTCCAACCAGCGGGGCCCGCGGAAGCGGGCGATGTCGACAGAAACATGCGCTTCCGGAAGACGGCAAGAGCCCCTCAGCGGGATCAAGCGGGCATCCGGTGATACGGGAATAGAGGAATCCGCAGGTCAGAGGGTGTGAAATCCGGAAATCGAGCTATTAGTCCGATTTGCCGGGGAGAGGTAAGTCACACCCCCGACCCCCCTCGTACCCCTGTCAATGTGGCCTGGCCCACACTTCGCCAGCGCCCCGGGCGCCCCCTCACCACCGCACCGCGGTGAAGTCGACGGGCTCGGGCCGCAGCGCCCGCACCCGCTTGGCCAGGCCCCGCATCCGCTCTGCCATCTCGTCGGCGGGCAGGTACTGGCGGTCGCCGTGCCCCGGCAGCAGCCACTCGAAGCGCAGCCGGTCCACGCTGCGAGCCAGCGAGGCCGCCAGCGCCTCGATGGAGTACCAGGTGACGCTCTGCGCCACCTCCACGTCCTGAGTGCCCCGCGACCAGTAGAAGCTGTCGCCGCTGAAGCAGTACCGCTCGTCCGCCACGTACAGCACGCTGCCCTCGGTGTGCCCGGGCAGCGGATGGGCGACGACGCCCGGCGCGACCTCGAACGGATCGGTGCCGCGCAGCACGCGGTCGGCGTCCGGGGCGTACGCCAGGTCGCCCTCGTGGATCCACAGCCGGGCACCGAACCGGTCGGCGTACCGGCGGCCGTGCGCCACATGGTCCCGGTGGGTGAGCAGCACGTCCGTGACCGGACCCAACGCCTCGTATCTGTCGGCCAGTTCGGCGCTCCAGCGCGGCGTGTCGACCATCAGGTTCCCCGAACGGCGAACCAGCAGGTAGGAGTTGGCGCCCGCGGTCCGCCGCGAGTTGTGCCCGCAGAAGTACAGACCCTCGTCCAGGCGCAGTGGATAGGGGTCGAGCGCGGGGTCCAGCCGCCGTAGGGGGTGGCGGATCGAGCGGGTGTGGCAGGCGTACGCGGCGGCGTGCAACTGCCGCAGCTCCTCGGCGTTCCGCGGCTGGTGCAGGATCCGCGAGACCCCTTCGGCCTCGCCGATCAGCCCGGGGGCGAGTTGCCGCGCCACATCGCAGTTCGTGCAGCGGTCATCCACGTACCAGCCGCCAGGTTCGGACGGTGCGTTGGGCATGCGGGGACTCCTTCTCCGACTTCCGTGCTGGGGAGGGCGACGACCGGTGATCGATTGCCCGATCCATGCATATCGCCTGGAAGGCGGAGAATAGAAGGGGGTGCCGCTCTTGTACTTCGCCGCGGCATCGTCTCTCTCGGCTCTGCCCTATGCGGTCAACTCCCTGGCCACCTCGGCCGCCCAGTAGGTCAGGATGACGGTGGCGCCCGCGCGGCGGATTGAGGTGAGGGTCTCCCGGATGGCGCGGTCACGGTCGAGCCAGCCGCGGGCGGCGGCCGCCTCGACCATCGCCAGCTCACCCGAGACCTGGTAGGCGGCCACCGGGACATCGCACCGGTCCGCGACGGTGCGCAGCACGTCCAGGTAGGCCATGGCGGGCTTGACCATCACCAGGTCGGCGCCCTCGGCCAGGTCCAGCCGCAACTCCCTTACCGCTTCGGCCGCGTTGGCCGGGTCCATCTGGTAGGTGCGGCGGTCGCCGCGCAGTTCGCTTTCCACCGCGTCCCTGAACGGGCCGTAGAAGGCGGAGGCGTACTTCGCCGTGTAGGCCAGGATCGACACGTCGGTGAAACCGGCGCCGTCGAGCGCGGCACGGATCACCGCCACCTGCCCGTCCATCATGCCGCTGGGACCCACCATGTGCACTCCCGCGCTGGCCTGGGCGACCGCCATGGCGGCGTACCGCTCCAGCGTGGCGTCGTTGTCCACCCGGCCTTCGGCGTCCAGCACTCCGCAGTGCCCGTGATCGGTGAACTCGTCGAGGCACAGGTCGCTCATCACCACCAGCGCGTCACCCGCCTCGGCCACGGCCTCGCCGATGGCCCGCTGCAGGATGCCGTCCGGCCGGTCGGCCTGCGAACCGGTGGCGTCCTTGCGGTTCGGCACCGCGAACAGCATCACGCCGCCGATCCCGGCGTCCGCCGCCTCGCGCACCGCCTTGCGCAGCGAGGCCAGGCTGTGCTGGACCACGCCCGGCATGGCGGCGATGGGGCGCGGATCGCTCAGGTCCTCCTTGACGAAGAGGGGCAGCACCAGGTTCCTGGCGTGCAACCGGGTCTCCGCGACGAGATCGCGAACCGCCGCGGTGCCGCGCAGCCGACGCGGCCTGGGTACGGGGTGCAGCGCATCGGAGGTCAACTTCCAGCTCCCGTCGCGAGGTTGTGGTCGGCCAGCAGGGCGTCGGCCAGTGCGTGCGCGGCCAACGTGGCGTCGGCCGGGGGCGTGGCCACCGTGCGCAGGGTGCGGTGCCGCCCGTCGGGCGTGGTGATGACCGCCGACAGCTCCAGTCGCGCCCCCGCCCGCTCGATCCGGGCGTGCGCCCCGACCGGTGCGCTGCACCCAGCCTCCAGCCGGGCCAGCACAGCGCGTTCGGCCGCGGCCGCGACCCGGGTGCCGCGGTCGTCCAGCCTGCCCAGCAGCGCCAGCAGTCCGAGGTCGTCCGTACGGCACTCCACCGCCAGCGCGCCCTGGGCCGGGGCGGGCACGAAGGCGTCCGGGTCGAGCAGTTGGCTCGCCTCGGCCAGCCGGTCCAGCCGGGCGAGCCCCGCGGCGGCCACGATGACCGCGTCCAGCTGCCCGGAACGGACCCGGCCGATGCGGGAGTCGACGTTGCCGCGCAGCGGCACCACCTCCAGCCCGGGATGCGCCCAGAGCAACTGCCCGGCGCGGCGCGGGGATCCGGTGCCCACCCGGGCGCCCGCGGGCAACCGCTCCAGCGTTCGGCCGTCGGCGGTGACGACGGCGTCGCGCGGATCCTCCCGGGCTGGGACGGCGGCGAGGGTGATGCCTTCGGGCAGCGCGGTGGGCAGGTCCTTGTAGGAGTGCACCGCGAAGTCGATCTCCCCGCTCAACAAGGCGGCGCGCACCGCCTGTACGAAGACACCGGTGTTGCCCATCGTGGCGATGGCCGCGTTGCTGGTGTCGCCCTGGGTGGTGATGCCCACGGTGCGTACCGTGGCGCCGCTGGCGGAGCTGAGCGCGGCGGCGAAGGACGCGGACTGGGCCAGCGCCAGGGCGCTGCTGCGGGTTCCCATGCGCAGGAACCGGGTGGACGCCTGAGTGGTCACCGTTCTCCCCCGTTGCTGTTCGGCGCGCCCGCGGTGCCCGCGGGCTCCGGCCCGAAGAGGTCGTGCAGCACTTCGACATAGGTGTGGCCACCGGTTTCGGTGGCCATCTCGCGGAGGCGGACCGTCGGCCGGTGGATCAGCTTGCTGGCGATCCGCCGGGCGGTCCGCTCCACCTCCCCGCGCACCTGCCCGGGCAGCGTGGGCACGCGGTGCAGCAGCCGGTCCACCTCCTCGTCCACCACGGCCATCGCGGACCTGCGCATGGCGACGATGGCCCCGGTCGCGGCGTCCCGGTGGCGCTCGGTCTGGTACGCCCCGGTCTCCGCGGCCACGATGCGGTGGGCCTCGGCGATCGGCACCCGCCGGGAGACCTCCTTGAGCCGGGTCTCCAGCCCTACCAGGTCGATGAGTTGGACGCCGGGCAGTGTGGCGACCGCCGGATCGATGTCCCGGGGCAGCGCCAGGTCGATGAGGACCTTCACCCCGCCGGGCCGCGCGGTGAGCGCGTCCACCACCAACTCCCGGGTGAGAACGGGGTTCCTGGCGCCCGTGGCGGACACCACGAGGTCCGCCCGGCGCAGTGCCTGCGGCAGTTGGGGCCAGGTGGCGGTGTGCACGCCCAGCTCCCGCGCCAGCCGTTCGGCGGTGCGCGCGGTCCGGTTGACCACGGTGATCTCGCTCAGGCCCGCCCGGTGCAGCGCCACCGCGCTCAGGCTGCCCAGGTTGCCGGAGCCGAGCACCAGGGCCCGGTGCCGCTCCAGTGGACCGGCGAGCCGGGCGGCGGCCTCCAGCGCGACGGTGACCAGACAGGACGCGGCGGCGCCGATCCGGGTCTCGTTCTCCACCCGCTTGCCGACCCGCAGCGCCCGCTGGAACAGCCCGTGCAGCACCGGCCCCACGGTGCCGCGCTCATCGGCCAGCTGGTACGCGGCGCGGACCTGGCCGCGGATCTGCTGGTCGCCGATGAGCAGCGAGTCCAGCCCGCTGACCACCGTGAACAGGTGCTCCACAGCCTCTCGTTGCCGTCGTACGCACAACATCGAGCGCAGCTCGGCCGGATCCGCGCCGCCCGCCTGCGCCAGCGCGGCCACGAAGAGGGCCAGCACGGTGTCGGCGGCGTCGGGGTCGTCGGCGGCATCGGCATCGGTATGGACGTACAACTCGGTGCGGTTGCAGGTCGCCAGCAGCACAGCCTCCGGTACGGCGGGGGAGTCGGCGAACCGGTCGAGCAGCCGGATGACGTCCGGTGTGGTGAGCGCGGTCGCCTCCAGCAGGGCCAAGGGGGCGAGGTGGTGGCTGGTGCCCATGCTCAACAGCGTCATCGGCTCGCCCCTTGCCCGATCGCCGCCGAGCGGCTGTCGCCCTCGGCGGCCAGCCAGTCCCTCGGGCGCAGGAAGTCGGCCAGCCGCTCCTCGGCGCTGCCCGGTTCGGTCTGCGGGTGGAAGGTCCAACCGGCCAGTGGCGGAAGGGACATCAAGATGGCGTCGATGTTGCCGCCGGTCTGCAGCCCGAACTGGGTGCCGCGGTCGTAGACCAGGTTGAACTCGACATAGCGGCTGCGCCGGTGCAACTGCCAGCGCCGCTCCCGCTCGCCGTACTCCAGGAGCGTGCGGCGGCGCACGATCGGCAGGTAGCCGGGCAGCAGGCTGGTCAGTCCGTCCTCGACGAAGGCCAGCGCATGGTCCCAGCCGTGCGGCCCGGGTGGACGCAGCCGGTCGAAGAAGATGCCGCCGACGCCGCGGGTCTCCTGCCGGTGCGGCAGGTAGAAGTAGCGGTCGCACTCCTGCTTCGCCGAGGCGTAGAAGCCCGGCTCGAAGCGGTCGCAGCAGTCCTTGAGCGTGCGGTGTAGATGCCGGGCGTCCTCCTCGAAACCGTACGACGGCGTCATGTCCGCGCCGCCGCCGAACCACCAGGTGTCCTGGTCGTTGACCTCGAAATAGCGGAAGTTGGCGTGGAAGGACGGCACCCAGGGGTTGCGCGGATGGACCACCATGGACAGTCCGGTGGCGAAGAAGCCGCCGGTCAGTTCACGTCCGGGCTCGGTGCGGGCGATGGACGGCGGTACCCGGTCGCCGTGCACCGCCGAGACGTTCACCCCCGCCCGCTCGAACACCGCGCCGCCCTCCAGGATCCGGGCCCAGCCGCCGCCTCCCGCTGGGCGCAGCCAGTCGTGCTCCCGGAAGCGTTCGCAGCCGTCGCACTCCTCGAAGGCGGCCACCAGTTGACTTTGCTGGTCCTTGAGCAGGTCCAGCACCTTGCCGCGGTCCCTCACCGGAGCCCCCCGGGTATGGCCGCCGGTTCGCGGTCGAACGACCGCACGGCGTCCACGAGTCGGCTGACGCGGTCGGGCGGGACGTCCGGGCGGATGCCGTGCCCCAGGTTGAAGATGTGCGGTCCGCCGATCCCGTGCCGCAGGACCTCCCGCGCCTGCTCGGCGATCACCTCGGGGGCCGCGGTGAGCACCGCGGGGTCGAGGTTGCCCTGCAGCGTCCGGCCGGGCAGCGCGGGGCGTACCGCGGACAGCGGTGCGCGCCAGTCGACACCGATCACCTCGGCGGGCAGGTCGGCCAACTGGTCCAGCAGGTGGTGGGCGTTGGTCGCGAAGTAGATCCGCGGTACGGACAGATCGCCGATCCCGGCCAGGGCCCGGGCCGCGTAGGGCTGGCCGAAGCGGGCGTGGACCGCGGCGGAGTGCACCCCGGCCCAGGAGTCGAAGAGCTGGACGGCGTGCACCCCGGCGGTGATCTGCGTGCGCAGATAGCGGATGGTGACCTCGGTGAGCTTGTCCAGCAGGGCGTGCGCGGTGCCAGGCTGTTGGTGCAGCCAGGACCGGAAGCCGGGGAACCCCTCGGCGGTGCCTCCGCTTTCCACCAGGTAGGCGGCGAGGGTGAGCGGCGCTCCGGCGAATCCGATCAACGGTACGTGCGTGGCCGCGCGCACCATGGGAATCGCGGCGGCCACGAACGGGGCGATCTCCTCTGCTTCCGGGACGCGCAGTCGCGCCACGTCAGCGGCGGTGCGCACCGGTCGGGCGATCACCGGGCCGGGGGCGAAGTCGATCTCCACTCCCATCGCGGCGAGCGGCACCATGATGTCGCTGAACAAGATCGCCGCGTCGAGATCGAAACGGCGTACCGGTTGCAGTGTCACTTCGGTGACGGCTTCCGGATTGCGGCACATTTCAAAGAATCCGTACCGCTCTTTGACCGCGCGGTACTCGGGAAGGTATCGGCCCGCCTGACGCATGATCCAAATAGGCGCTCGGGCGGTGTCTTTGCCCGACGCGGCGTCCAGAAACAGACTCACCTGCGTTCCCCCAGTCGACAGGAAGTTTGGACCTTAGACAGGTTGCAACTCCCTTGTCGGGCTGTCAAGTTGATGCAACAATCGCTGACTTGCCACCATTGTCCGTCAGGCGCGGCCAAATCACCGCCGCTGCCGGTGGGTTGGGAATGAATCCCGTCTTCCGGATTTGCTTCGACGTGGCGCCGGGTGGCTGGATCTCGCCTGACTGGGGGAATGTGCGATGGTGAATCAGGAGCCCACCGGAATCGTGATGATGAATCTCGGCGGGCCGCGGTCGCTCGATGACGTCGAGCCATTTCTGCGCAACCTCTTCCTGGACCGGGAAATCATCCAACTGCCGTTGCAGGAGCGGCTGGGCGCGTTCATCGCGAAGCGCCGGGCGCCGAAGGTGCGCGGCCTCTACGAGGCCATCGGCGGTGGCTCACCGCTGTATGACTGGACCACCCGACAGGGGCGTGGGATGGTCGAGCGGCTGGACGTGCTCTGTCCCGAGACCGCGCCGCACCGCTTCTACCTGGCCTTTCGCTACACCGATCCGTCCAGCGAGCAGGCTCTGCGGCAGATGGCGGCGGACGGGGTGCGGCGCGCCGTCGCCTTCTCGCAGTATCCGCAGTACTCGTGCACCACGACGGGTTCCAGCCTCAACGAACTGTGGCGCACCGCGCGGCGGTTGGGGCTGGCGGAGTCCTTCGAATGGAGCGTCATCGACCGCTGGTCGGCCCATCCGGCCTTCGTGCGGGCCATGGCGGCGAAAGTCAGGGAAGGTCTCGGCCACTTCCACGAGTCGGTCCGCGGCGATGTCGTCGTGCTGTTTAGCGCGCACTCGCTGCCACGCCGGGTCATTGACCGGGGAGACCCCTATCTTCAGGAAGTCGCGGCCACTGTGCATGATGTGATGCGGGAGATCGGCGGCGGTCATGAGTACGCGCTGTCCTTTCAGGCCGATGTCGGGCCGGTGGCCTGGCAGGGGCCGAGCACGGAATCGGTCATCCGGGCGCTCGGTGGGCAGGGACGACGGCATGTATTGATTGTGGGAATCATTTTCACCTCGGATCACCTGGATACCCTCTCCGAGATAGACATCGAGTTCGCCGAGGTGGCCGAGCAGGCCGGGGTCACCGATTTCCACCGTGCGCCCGCGCCCAATGACGACCCGGTCTTCCTGGACGCGCTCGCCGAGGTCGTCGCCGACCACCTGCGCGATGGACGCGGTTGCTCACGGCAGTTCACGCTGCGCTGCGCTGGGTGCGACAACGCGCGGTGCCGGGAGATCCTCAACCCCGCGCGGGCGCACCGCCGTACCGACCCCGGGACCGAACGGCAGCCCGCGCTGCCCGCACACCGGTCGACGCGGTGAGCCCCGACCGCCCGCATGTCGTCGTCATCGGCGGCGGCATCACCGGGCTCGCCGCGGCGTTCGACCTCCACCAGGCCTGCCAGGTAACGGTGTTGGAGGCGGCCCAAACGGTCGGCGGCAAGATCGCCAGCCACTCGGCCGACGGCTACACCGTGGACCTGGGTCCCAACGGCTTCCTGGACGGATCCGCCGAACTGCGCCGCGTGGTGGACGAGTTGGGCCTGGCCGATCGACTGCTCCCCGCGGCGGACCAGGCGCGCGACCGGTTTGTGCTGCGCGGCGGCCGACTACAGCCTTTGCCGTCCACCGCCGGGGCGGCGCTGACCAGTGCGCTGCTGCCCGCCTACGCCAAACCGCGGCTGCTCGTCGAACCGCTGGTCGGCCGGGTCGAGGGACGGGAGGAGACCGTCCACACCTTCCTGGCCCGGCGGTTCGGACGCCAGGCGGCCGACCTGCTCGGCCCGCTGGTGGTGCACGGGGTGAGTGGCGGCGACCCCCGTAAGATCAGCCTGGACGCGGCGTTCCCCCGGATCCGTGAGCTGGAGCGGCAGCACCGGGGTCTGCTGACGTTGGCCTTGCGCGGCACACCGCGTGCCAGGCTGACCAGCTTCCGTGACGGCGGGACGCGGGTGCTCGTCGACGCGCTGGCCGCCCGGCTCCGCGACGCCATCCGCACCCGTTCCCCGGTGCACCGCCTGGAGCGGCGCGACGTAGGCGGCTGGCTCGTACACACGGCGCACGACGAGATCCGCGCCGACCACGTCCTGCTGGCCGTCCCCGCCCCGGCCGCCGCGCGGCTGCTCCAGCCCCATCTGCCGCGCGCCGCCCAGTGGTTGAACGCCGTGCGCTACGCCCCGATCCGGGTCACGGCACTGGGCTACCGCCGATCGTCGCTGGCCACCGTGCCCCGCGGCTTCGGCTTCCTGACCGCGGCGGGCGAGACCACCCGGATGTTCGGCACCGTCTACAGCTCCTCCGTCTTCCCGGACACCGCCCCCGCCGACGGCGTACTGCTGCGGGTCTTCGCTGGCGGGGTCGAGGACCCGGAGCTGACCCGGCTGCCCGGCGAGGTGGTGATCGAACGGTTCCACCGGGACCTGGCCGCCCTGCTCGGCCTCACCGAACCGCCCGAGTTCACCCATGACCACGTATGGACCGAGGGCATCCCGCAGTACGAACTGGGCCACCAGGCCCGGATCCAGGGCGCGCTGGACGAACTGGCGGGCCTGCCGGGGCTGTACGCCGCGGGCAGCGCGTACCACGGCGTGGCCGTGCGGGACTGCGTGGCCGACGCCCACCGGGCCGCCGCCGAGATCCGTGCGGCGCTCACCCAGGCACCCACCGTCGCCACAGGAGGACAGCACTGATGGAGGACAAGAAGGCCCAGACCCGCCGGATGCTCAGCGAACGGCTCCAGCGCTACCTGGAACTGCGCGCCGAACACGGTGCGGACAAGGCGCGGGAGATCCTGCTGGACGGCTACCCGCAGCGACAGGCCGCCCGCATGGGACCGCTGATCAGCGGCTGCTCGCTCGCCGAGGGCATCGGCAAGGCGCTGCCGAGGTTCGAGGAGATGGGCTTCCTCGAAGAGGCGATCGACATATCGACCGACACCGAGGACGCGGTGCTCGAAGCCTGCCGTACCTGTATGTGCCTGATGGCCGCCGAGGACCTGGGCCTGGACGAGCCGCTGCCCATCCTGTGCGAGCTGGACTTCGAGGCCACCCGGCGCGCCTTCCCCGAGATGACCGTGCGGAGCCTGCGCAGGCAGACCGACGGACACCATGTGTGCGCCTTCCGCTACTCGAGGCCGCGTCAGGGCTGATCGGGCGCGAACAGGCCGGACGCCAGCAGCAGCCGCAGGTCCGCGGCGACCGTTTCCACCGAATCGGGCGATCTGAGCACCTGCTCGCGCGCCCCCGCCAGCAGGTGCATCAGCAACTCCGCATGCCGCTGCGGGCTCACCTCGGCATGGAAGACACCGTCGCGCCGCCCGTCCGTCAGCACCTCGGAGAGCAGTTGGCGCAGCCGGTCGGTGTGCTGGGTCATCCGGGTGCGGATGCTGGGGCTGATTCCGGCGGCCTGGAACTCCAGGGCGCGGGAGCGGCGTTCGGGGCGGGCGAAGTACTCCAGGTGCGTCCCTATGAAGGCGGCCAGCCGCTCACGTGGTCCGGCCGCCTGCTCCAGCCGGTCGCACAGGTGCCGGTAGAACAGGTCCACCTCGTCCTGCACCACGGCCAACAGTACGCCTTCCACATGGCGGTAGTAGTTGTAGAGCGTCGCCCGGGACACATCGGCCCGCTCGGCGATCGCCGCCATGGTCGTGTTGGCCAGGCCCTTCTCCACCGCGACCGAGATCGCCGCCTGTTTGATGCGCGCCCGGACCTGCTCCTTGTGCTCGGCCACCACCTTGTCCCAACTGGAAACCATGACACCCCTTAGACAACTTGTCAGTCTGTTGGCGATCCGTCTACGCTTTCCATCGAGCGTCGAACCGGAACAGCGTGCAGCGTAGGCCGTTCGTCGGGGGAACGCGACGAGAGGCGGAGGCAGGCGAAGTGAGTTCGCGCTTAGGCACGGGCCGATTCGGGTTGGTGCTGTGGGCCGTTGTGATCGGCTGGCTCGGTGTGGCAGCCGTACTCGGGCCGCTCCAGGGCAAGTTGACGAAGGCGGAGAGCAACGACAACGCCGCCTTCCTGCCGCGCTCCTCGCAGTCCGCGCGCGTCGACCAACTGCTCACCCAGCGCTTCGCGACCGGCGACGCGCTCCCCGCCCTGATCGTCTACCAGCGCCCCACCGGCCTGACCCCCGCCGACCGCAACGCCTTGGTGGCGGACGCCGCCCGGCTGCGCGGCCTGCCCGACATCGGCCGCCCGACGCTGCCGTCACCCGGCTCGGCCAAGGGGGCACCACGGCTGTGGTCCGCCGACGGCACGGTAGCGGTCACCGTGGTGCCCGTGACCGCGCACGGCCTGAAGGTCCGCCAGGCAGTCGACGCCATCAAACGCCGACTGCGGACGGTCCCGGGCCTGCGCACCTACGTCACCGGCCCGGCGGGCATCAGCGCGGATGCCATCAGTGTCTTCAGCAGCATCGACTTCCGGCTGCTCGCGGCCACCGTGGCACTGGTCCTGGTACTGCTGCTGGTGGTCTACCGCTCGCCCGTCCTGGCGTTCGTGCCCCTGCTCGTGGTGGGCCTGGCGTATGTGCTCGCCTCCGGCCTGGTCTATGTACTGGCCACGCGGGGCGGGCTGTTGGTCAACAGTCAGGCCACCTCGCTGATGCTCATCTTGATGTTCGGCGCGGGAACCGACTACTGCCTGCTGCTGATCGCCCGCTACCAGGACGAACTGCGCCGCCACAGCTCCAGCGCGGCGGCGATGCGCGCCGCGCTGGGCAGGGTGTGGGGCTCGGTGTTCTTCAGCGGCCTGACCGTCATCGCCTCTTTGGCCGCGCTGTTCGCCACCCGGCTCGGCTCGACCAGGGTGATCGCCCCGGTCGGCATCATCGGCGTGGGCTGCGTGCTGCTGGCGGCGTTCACGTTGCTTCCCGCGCTCCTGGTGCTGCTGGGCCGCCGGGCGTTCGGGCGGCGGCGCCTCGACGCGCAGGAGCGGTCGGGCGGTTGGGAGCGCATCGCGCGGGCCGTGCTCACCCGCCCGTGGTGGGCGGTGGCGGGCACCCTGGTACTGCTGGCCGTCGGATCGCTCGGCGCCATCCGCTACACCGACGATGTCAACCTGCTCAACGCCTTCCGCGCGCACACCTCTTCGGCGGCCGGATACCAGGCCATCGCGCACGCCTTCCCGGCGGGCACGGCGGCGCCCACCACGGTACTGGTGGAGCGTACCGGCGGCCCGCTGCGCGAGTCCGACCTGGCGGCGGCCAGCACGGCGCTGCGCCCGGTCCGGGACATCGCCTCCGTCGCGCCGCTGCCGGTGCGCTCCACGGACGGGCGGATCGGCGAGCTGCGGGTCGTGCTGGACGTCGACCCGTACGGTAGCGCGGGACTGGCCAGGCTGGCTGACATCCGGCACCGGCTGTCCACCCAACTCCCCTCCGGCACCAGGGCGTTGGTGGGTGGCGACCCAGCGGTGCAACTGGACACCAAGTACGCCGCCGACCACGACCTGCGGGTCGTCGTACCGCTGGTGCTGACGATCATCCTGGTGATCCTCGTGGCACTCCTGCGCGCGCTGGTCGCCCCGCTGTACCTGATCGGTACCGTCGTCGCCTCGTTCTTCGGCGCGTTCGGGATCTCGGTGTTCGTCTTCCGCGTACTGCTGCACCAGCACGGCATCAACCCCGTCGAGCCCACCTTCGCGTTCCTGTTCCTGGTGGCGCTCGGCGTGGACTACAACATCTTCCTGATGGCCAGGGTCCGGCAGGAGACCCGAAGCCACGACACCCGTACCGCGGTGGCCGTCGGGCTGCGCGCCACCGGTTCGGTGATCACCAGTGCCGGGGTCATCCTCGCCGGTACCTTCGCGGTGCTGATGGTGCTGCCGCTGGTCATGCTGTTCCAACTCGGCTTCACCGTCTGCGTCGGCGTGCTGCTGGACACCTTCCTGGTACGGACCGCACTGGTGCCCGCCCTCACCCATCTGCTGGGGGAGCGTTCGTGGTGGCCCGGCCGGACCCTGACCACCCAGCCCACCACGACAGTTCACCGGGAGCCGACACAGCCATGGCCCAGACAGTCACCGAAGGAAGCGGGCAACGGCCCGTCGTCGCCCGCGCCGCGTGGCGGCAGCTAGCGGCCTGCACCGCGGTCGCCACGCTGCTGCAACTCGACGGCACCATCGTCACGGTGGCACTGCCCTCGGCGGGCGGTCACTTCGGCGCCACCGCACAGGGCCAGTCCTGGGTGCTGACCGCCTACTTCGCCACCTACGCGGCTGGACTGCTGCCCGGCGGCCGGATGGTGGAGCGCTTCGGGCCGCGCCGCACCGCGCTGCTCGGGCTGGCCGTGTTCGCCGCCGGAACGCTGATGGGCGCGCTGGCCGGATCCCTCGCCGTGCTCATCGCCTCCCGCGTGGTGCAGGGCGTCGGCGCCGGGCTCGCCAGCCCCGCCGCGCTCACCGGCGCGGTCGGCGGCTTCCCGGCCGAGCGCCGGGGGACCGCGCTGGGCATCTGGGGCGGCGCCTCCGGCCTGGCCAACCTCGTCGGGCCGCTGCTCGGCGGACTGCTCACCGCGGGCTGGGGCTGGCGGGCCAACTGGTGGACGCTGCTGGCGCTGACGCTGTCGGCGGTCGCGGCGGCACTCGGCTGGGTGCGGATCGCAACGTCCGGGCCGTCGCGTGCCGCGGACGGCCCGATGCGCACCGCGCGAGCGGCGTCGATCACAGCGGCGCTCACCTTCGCCATGATGATCGGCACGTTCTTCGCCATAGAGCAGTACCTGCAACAGGCCGCGGGCTACGGTGCGTTGACCGCCGCCGCGGCGCCCATGGTGCTGGCCCTGTTCATCGGCGCGGCCAGTCCGGTGGCCGGACGCACCACCGACCGGTACGGGGAGCGCGGCCCGGCCCTGTGCGGCTTCCTGGCCGCCGCGGTGGTGTTCGGCGCGTACGCGCTGCTGCCGCCGCACGGCCCGCTGATGGTCCCCGGCGGTGTGGTACTCGGTTTCGCGCTCGGCCTGCTGTTCCCCGCGACCTCGCGCGCCGCCCTGAACTCCGTCCCCGACGCCCTGCACGGCCGGGTCTCCGCCCAACTCTCCGCCGGTCGCCTACTGGGCGCCGCCGCGGGCGTGGCCCTGGCTGGTCTGTCCTTCCGGCAACACGTCACAGCCGACCGCCTGCACTGGATCCTTCTGGGCGGCGCGATTCTGGCCCTGGCGGGCGTGGCGGTGGTGGCGGCGGGGTTCCACGGCGCGGGGAGTCGGGGGGATGGGTAGACCCATGACGACTGCTCGGCGCTGCTTGGGTGACTCCCATCGGTCATAGAATCGCCGCGTGACCGCCGAGGACTCCGCATTCGCAGTGTTGGGCATGCTGGGTGATCCCGTGCGCCGCCAGCTCTATCGACACGTCGCCGCTGCCCCGGGCGAGGTAGGGCGCGACGCGGCCGCAGAGGCAGTCGGGATTTCCCGGTCGCTGGCCGCCTTCCACCTGGACAAGCTGGTCGAGGCCGGACTGCTGACCGTGTCCTTCCGGCGGCTGTCGGGGCGCAGCGGCCCCGGGGCGGGGCGGCCCGCGAAGGTGTACGGGCGTGCCGAGGGTGAGCACACCGCGTCCGTGCCGCCCCGGTCCTACGACGCCGTCAGTCGGCTGCTCGCCGAGGTGGTGGAGAACGCAGGCTTGGACCGGGAACTGCACGCCGCGGCGAAGGCCGCGGGGGCGGCGCACCCGGACGCGGTTGCCGGCGATCTGGTCGAGGTGCTGCGGGCGCGCGGCTACCAGCCCTTCTGGGACGGGGAGACGCTGCGGTTGAACAACTGCCCCTTCCACGCGCTGGCGGAGGAGTTCCCTGCCCTCATCTGCGGGATGAACCTCGCGCTGATCGAGGGCCTGGCGACCTACCAGTGGTCACCGGCGATGGAACCGTGTCCCGGCGGGTGTTGCGTGGCACTTTCTAAAAACAAATCTCATTGACTATAGAAGTTGGGCCGGGCCATGCTGGGCACATGACTGGCTTTCACCTCGCGCAGGTCAACGTCGGCCGCATGGTCGCCCCGCTCGACGGCCCCGAGTTGGCCGACTTCGTCGCTCAACTGCCCGAGATCAACGCCCTCGCGGACGGCAGTCCCGGGTTCGTCTGGCGCATGGTCGACGACGGGGGCGCGGACGCGACCGCTTTCCGACCCGACGACAACGACGACATGCTCCTGATCAACTGCTCGGTCTGGGAGTCGGTCGAAGCCCTGCGGAACTTCACCTACCACACCGACCATCTCCGCGTGCTGAGCCGTCGCCGCGAGTGGTTCCATCGCATGGCCGAGGCGTACCAGGCCCTGTGGTGGATCCCGGCCGGTCACCGCCCGAGCGTGGCCGAGGCGATGGAGCGGATCGCCATGGTGCGGGAACATGGCCCGGGACCGCTCGCCTTCACCTTCCGCGACCCCTACCCGGCGCCAGCCAGAACCGCGCAAGCCTAGGGTCCGCCTTGCCGACGCGGACCCACCCCGGGCGGGGCCGCGGCCTTCCCCGCTCCGGGCCCCGGGGACGACGGGATGCGGGGTCTCGTCAGGTTCGGGCGAAGCGCGCGATCGGGTTCTTCACGGTGCCGACGAGTTGGAGCGCCCCGGTCGGGTCCTGCAGATCGACCATCCGCCGGTTGTCGCGCAGCTGCAACCGGTTGAGGCAGGAGAGTGCGAACTCCCCGCAGAACAGGTCGTACCGCTTGAACCGCTCGGCCAAGTGCGGGTGTGCCGACTGGTATTCGGCCACGCAGTCGGCGACCGTCGACCAGAACGTGTCCTCGTCCAGCGTGCCGTTCACGCTGAGGATCCCGTTGAGGAAGCGCAGGAAGCAGTCGAAGACATCAGTGAAGAGCGACAGCGTCCACAACTCCTCCGGCACCCGCGCGCGGATCCGCTCGACCTCGGGCGGCAGCGGGGTGTCCGGGTCCATCACCACGATCTCCTCGGCGATGTCCTTGAAGATCACCCGCTGGACGGCCCCGCCATCCAGCACCAGGATGACGTTCTCGCCGTGCGGCATGAACACCAGGCCGTAGGCGTAGAAGCAGTGCAGCAGCGGGGTGAGGTAGGCGTCCAGATAGCGGCGCAGCCAGGTCGCGGCGTCGAGTCCCGACTCCTCGATCAGCGCGGCGGTGAACGAGCCCCCGCCCCGGTCGACGTGCAGCAGCGAGGCCATGGTGGCCAGTCGCTGACCGGGCGCCAGCTTCGGCACCGGGCTCTCCCGCCACAGCGCGGCCAGCATCTTCAGGTACGGCGAGCCCTTGGCGGACGTGGCGGCGTACTGCCTGTGGTGGTAGCCGACGGCGGCCCGCTCCCGGAGCACGGCCAGACCGGTTCGCTGGAGCACCTCGTCCTCGGCGACCAGTGCGGCCAGCCAGTCGTTGATCGCCGGAGTGGCCTTCATGTACTCGGCGGAAAGGCCGCGCACGAAGCCCATGTTGAGCACCGACAGCGCGGTCTTCACATAGTGCTTGGACGGGTCGGAGGTGTTGAAGAAGGTGCGGATCGACTGCTGGGGCAGATAGGTGTCGTCACCGTGGCCGAGGCAGACGATGTTGCGCTGGGCGACCTCGGCGGCGAACGTCACCGACAGCTTGTTCCACCACTGCCAGGGGTGGACCGGCATCAGGTGGAAGTCACCGAGGTCCAGGCCGAGTTCGGCCATCGTGGCGGTGAACCGCTCCAGGGTTGCCTCGCCCAGCTCGGAGCGGATCAGTTCGTCGTAGTCCAGGTCGGCGCCGACCGAGAACGTCGACCGGTCGCGCCGGGCGGCCAGCCAGATCAGCCGTACCCCGTCCGCGGCCTCGGGCGCGTACGTCAGGTACTCGGGCGCGCCGAAACCCAACCGGCCGTTGTTGGCCACGAAGCAGGGGTGGCCCTCGGTCATCCCGGCCTCGATCCGCTGGAAGGGGGCCTTGGCGAGTTCCGCCGAACCGACCGGTGGCTGGGAGAGTTTGAAGGCGCTGCTGGCCAGTGTGCTGCTGATCTCCTCCAGGTAGACGGGGAGGACCTCCTGGTCCAGGTGGAGGGTCTCGCGCAGTTCGATGAACAGGTCCAGTGCGTCCAGGGGGAGTTGGGCGCCACCGCGGTGCCGGGTGATGGAGTCCGGGTCGATCCACCAGTGGTCCAAGGTGAGCAGCCGGGCGGTGAAGCGGTACTCCACCGTGCCGTCGTCGCTGGTGACGGTGTACTCGCCGGACTCCTGCCGTCTCGGGGCCAGCAGCCGTTCGTGGGAGAACTCGGCGAGGGCCTTGCGGACCAGCGACCGGTTGGCGCGGCTCCACAGTTCGGGTGTCAGATGCGCGACCACGTCGCGCGGGGTGTGGTTGTGCATGGCGCTCCGGTTCACTGCGTGGCTTCGGCAGCCACGGTGGCGGCGCCCTCGCGGGCGGCCAGGTACTGCTGACGGGTACAGGTGCTGAGATGGGCGTGCTTGTCCGGTAGCGCGATGGTCCGCACGACCCGGAAGCCCACCGCCGCGTTGAGCGCGTGCACCGCGTGGTTGCGTATGTCCGGCTCGACCACGACGCGCTGGTTGGCGGGGTCGCTGAACAGCAGCTCCATCACGGTGGTGAGGACGGCGCGGGTGAAGCCGGGGATCGGGGTGTCGGTGGGCGCCACCAGGAAGTGCATGCCGACATCGCCGGGCCGGACGGCGTACCGTCCGGCAAGTTCGCTGTGCGTGGGATCGTACCGCTCGACGAGGAACGCCGGGCGGTCCTCGTACAGCCCAAGCAGCGCGTCATGGTGCGGATCGGCGTCGATCGCCTCGAACTCGCGGCGCACATCGGCCGGTTGGGCGTCCTGCATCATCCAGAAGACGGACTTGGGGTGGGTGACCCAACGGTGCAGCAGCTCGGTGTCGGTGGCCGGGTCGACGGGGCGGACGGCGAACCGCCCGAGCCGCTCGTCGGTACGGTTGAAGACCACGTCGGTCATCTCAGGCCACGCCTCCTTCAGCGCCGACGGGAGCGCCGAACTCCTGGAAGGCGATGGACTTCTCCACCCGGTAGTGTTCCCGGCCCAGCAGTTCGCGGATGATCCACGAGTTGCGGTAGGCGCCCATGCCCAGGTCGGGTGCGGTGATGCTGTGGGTGTGCGCCGCGGCGTTCTGGACGAAGATCTCGTTCCCGGCGGTGTCGACGCTGTAGTTGCGGCGCACCGCGAAGCGGCCCTGGTCGTCCCAGACGATCCGGTCGCGTACCGGGGCCAGGAAGTCCGGCGCCTGGTAGCGGTAGCCGGTGGCCAGCACCAGGCCCTCGGTGGTCAGGGAGAAGTCCCGCCGCTGCTCCTGCTGGCGCAGGCCCAGGGTGTACGTACCGCTCGCCGCGTCGTAACCGGCGTCGGTGAGCGCGGTGTTGGTGATCAGCCGGGTCGGGCAGGGACCCTTGAGGTTCTTCTGGTACAGCAGGTCGAAGATGGCGTTGATCAGGTCGGAGTTGATGCCCTTGTAGAGCGGCTTCTGCTCCACGGTCAGCCGGTCGCGGGTGGCCTGCGGCAGGGCGTGGAAGTAGTCGATGTACTCCGGTGAGGTCATCTCCAGGGTGAGCTTGGTGTACTCCAGGGGGAAGAACCGCGGGGAGCGGGTCACCCAGGTCAGCTCATAGGCGCGGGCGTCGATGTCCTGCAGCAGGTCGTAGTAGATCTCGGCGGCGCTCTGGCCGCTGCCGACGATGGTGATGCTCCGCTTCTCCTGCAGCGATGACCTGCTGTCCAGGTAGCGGGAGTTGTGGATCAGATCGCCTTCCAGGCCGCGGCACGGCTCGGGGATGTGCGGGGGCGTTCCGGTGCCGAGCACCAGGCGCCGGGCGCGGTGCACGGTGCGCTCGCCGGTGGACAGCACGATGGCGTGCACCGCGTACAGCCCGTCGTCCTCGTGGTACTCGACGCTGGTCACCTGGTGGCCGAAGCGCAGGTTGTCCAGCTTGCCGGCCGCCCAGCGGCAGTAGTCGTTGTACTCGCTGCGCAGCGGGTAGAAGTTCTCCCTGATGTAGAACGAGTACAGGCGGCCCGATTCCTTGAGGTAGTTGAGGAACGACAAGGGCGAGGTCGGATCGGCGAGGGTGACCAGGTCCGACATGAACGGGGTCTGCAGGGTGCTGCTCTCCAGCAGCATTCCGGTGTGCCAGTTGAAGCCCGGTTTGCTCTCCAGGAACAGTCCGGTCAGCTCCTCGATCGGCTGGGTCAGACAGGCGAGGCCGAGGTTGAAGGGGCCGAGGCCGATGCCGATGAAGTCGTACGGCCTGCTGGGATCATGGGGGGTGGGGGGCGTGGCCAAGGGTCTCTCCGGTCCGGTGGGTCGGGTGGGTCAGCTGGCCAGGGCCTGGCTGGGTTCCGCGTGCTCGGACAGGTAGCGGTGGGCGTGGTCGGCGAGCAGGTCGAGGACGTGCGCTATGTCCTCCAGCGTGGTGCGGGGGTTGAGCAGGGTGAACTTCAGGTAGTGCCGTCCGTCCACCACGGTGCCGGCGACCACGGCCTCGCCGGAGGCGGCAAGTGCCTCACGGGCGCGTAGGTTGGCCCGGTCGCACATCGCGGGGGTGGCGCCTTCCGCCGGGGCGTAGCGGAAGACCAGGGTGCTCAACTGGGGTTCGGTGACCACCTCGAAGCGCGGGTCGTCGCCCAGCAGTTTCCACGCGTCGGCGGCGAGGTCCACCACGTCGTCGAACAGCGCTCCCACACCGTCGGCTCCCATGACGCGCAGCGTGAGCCACAGCTTGAGCGCGTCGAACCGCCGGGTGGTCTGGATGCTCTTGTCCACCTGATTGGGTATCAGGTTCTCGGCGGCCCTGACCGGGTTGAGGTAGTCGGCGTGGTACGTGGCGTGGCGCAGCGTCGAGCGGTCGCGGACCAGTATGGCGCTGGAACTGACCGGCTGGAAGAAGGACTTGTGGTAGTCGACCGTCACCGAGTCGGCACGCTCGATGCCGTCGAGCAGATGGCGGCGCCGGTTGGAGACCAGCAGCCCGCAGCCGTAGGCGGCGTCCACGTGCATCCAGGTCCCGGCTCGCTCGCACAGCTCGGCGATCTTCGGTAGCGGGTCGATGCTGCCGAAGTCGGTGGTGCCCGCGGTGGCGGAGACCGCCATCACCACCAGGCCCTCGTCCCGGCAGCGGTCCAGCTCGGCGGCGAGCGCGTCGGTGCGCATCCGCCGGTTCTCGTCGCAGGGTACGGGGAGCACGGCCTCGTAGCCGAGGCCCAGTAGGGCGGCGGCCTTGGCGATGCTGAAGTGGCCGCACTCGGAGGCGAGGACACGCAGCCGGGGCAGGATCTCCGCCTTGCGCAACGGAGTCGGCGAGTGCTGTTGCGCGGTACGGCAGGCCTCGTCGCGGGCGAGCAGCATCGCGTGCAGGTTGGACTGGGTACCGCCGCTGGTGAACACGCCGTCCGCGTGCTCGCCCAGGCCGATCCGCTCCGCGGTCCAGTCGATCAGCCGCCGCTCGATCAGCGTGCCGCCATAGCTCTGGTCCCAGGTGTCCAGCGAGGAGTTGACCGAGGAGATCACCGCCTCGGCGAGCACCGCCGGTATCACCACCGGGCAGTTGAGGTGCCCGAGGTAGCGGGGGTGGTGGAAGTACACCGCGTCCCGCAGGTAGACCCGCTCCAACTCCTCCAGTGCGGCGGTCGCCTCGCCCAGCGGCTGGTCCAGGTCGATCGCGGATATCACGGGAGCCAGCTGCGCCGGGGTCACTCCGGTCAACGGTTTTCTGGTACGGGTGAGTTTGTCCGCCACCCGCTCCACGCCCTCGGTCACACAGCGCCGGTAGTCCTCGGCCGTCAGGTCGTTGAGCAGGTGCGACGTGAAACTCATGATGTGTCCTAGCGTCAGGTGTCGGGGGGGTCGGGGGTCCAGCCCCTGGGAGCGCGGCCCCCGCGAGGGAAGAAGTCGTCAGTCCTCGGCCGCGGCCGTGCCCGAGACGGCCTCCGCCAGCAGGTCCTCCTCGGTCGCGCCGCGGCGCCAGTAGCCGGTGAACTTCACCGCCCGGCGGTCGAATCCGCGCATCCCGACCAGATGGCGGCGCAGCGCCCGTACCGCGCCCGCCTCCCCGGCGATCCACGCGTACGGTGTGCCGTCGGGCAGTTCGGCGGACCGTACCGCCGCCAGCAGCGGATCGTCCGCGGCGTCCCGGACCAGCCAGACGATGTCGGCGTCGGCCGCGGTGGGCAGTTCCTGCCGGTCGGCGGCGTGGCCGACCTCGATCCACACCTTGGCCCTGGTGCCGGGCGGCAGCCAGTCCAGGATTCCGGCGATCGCGGGCAGTGCCGTCTCGTCGCCGGTGACCAGCACCCAGTCGGTGCCCGGCGGCGGCCGGAAGTCCACCCCGCCGTTGTCCTCGACGACCGGTCCGAGAGCCGTCACCCGGTCACCCGGCACCGCCCGCTGCGCCCAGCGCGAGGCCGGGCCGGTGCCGCCGTGCACCGCGAAGTCCACGTCGAACTCCTGCTGTTCGCGGCGTTGTTCGCGCACGGTGTACGAGCGCATCACCCCGCGCACCGCCGGATCCATCGCCCGCCACTGGGCGAACCAGTCCTCGTGGGTGGGCACCAGGGGGGCGTCCTGGCCGGGGTGCGGCAGGAACAGTTTGAACCGCTGGTCCCGGCCGCCGGAGGTGAAGTGGGCCAACTGCTCGCCGCCGAAGGTGACCCGGACCATGCCGGGGCCCAGCCGCCGGGTGCGGGCCACCCGCAGGTCGAAGAAGCGGAACGGAACGGCGGTCGTGGTGGTCGCGGTGGTCATGGGGTCCCTCCCGAAAGGTGAGTCGCGTCGGTTCAGCTGACCTTCTTGGCCTGCCGTACGGCCGTCGCCAGCGCCTCGACCGTCGGCGCGCACCCCGCGTACGACATGCGCGGCTCGCTCTGCCAGGGCAGCACCTGGTTCGTCTTGACGGCGGGCAGGTTGGTCCAGGCGGGCTTGCCGGTGAGGAAGCCGGACTGGGCGGCGGCCGTGCGGCTGTCCAGCAGGATCACGTCGGCCGGGTACTTGTTGGCGTTCTCCCAGCTGAGGTTCTCGAAGAAGCCGCCTTGCACCTTGTCCGGCTGCACGAAGTCGACGCCGAGGGAACGGAAGTAGGACAGGTCGGGGTAGACCTTCGGATCACAGACATAGAGCAGGTCGGCGCTGGCCGAGGCGGCCATGACCTTGATCCGGCCGCTCGCGTTCGCCGCGCCGCGCAGCCGCTCCGCGGCCGCCTGGAAGCGGGCCTTGGCGTCGGTGACCTTCTTCGCCCTGGTGTCGGCACCGAGGGACTCGGCCAACTCCATGTAATGCTTGAGGGGTTGGGGCAGCGGCACCCTGCTGACCGTGATGCCGACGCTGGGCGCCAGCTTGCCGATGGTGTCCTTGCTCTGGTCCGGTACGAACCACAGTGCGCCGGGCTGGAACATGTTGGTGACCAGCAGGTCCGGCTCCAGTGCCGCGTACTTCTCGATGTCGAACTCGCCGTAGGCGTTGCCGATGACGGTGAGCCTGCCGATGTCCAGGTCGCCCGCCATCGGGTCGGGCTTGCCGTCCTTGAGCCTGGTCGGCCCGAAGACTCCGACGATCTGGTCGCCGAGGCCGAGGTCGTGCAGGGCCGCGGCGGCGCCGGTGTAGGCGACGACGCGCTTCGGACGGGAGGCGGCCGTCACCTTCCGCCCGCGGTCGTCGGTGAAGGACCAGCCGTCACCCCCGCCCGCGGACGCCGAACCGCTCCTGGCCCCGCAGGCGGTCACCAGGGCGCCGAGGCCGAGGGCGCCGCCCGCGGCGAGCAGGCCGCGGCGGGAGAGGTCGGCGGACGGGGAGAAAGGCATGGCGGAACTTCCTTCATCGGTGGCGTCATCGCGTACGGCGTGCCTGACGACGCCGGTGATCGAGATCGATGTTAGGTTAACCTAACCTAAGTCACTGTCCAATGGGGGGCGGCCGCCGCTCCCCGGTCGCACCGGAGCACCTACGTGTCGGTCACCAAGTCACCGCAAGCCATGGGAGGTTCGACGGCTGCACCGTCGCCCGGTATACGACCGCCCGGCAGACGTGGCGCACTGCGTGCCGCGGGGCTCCTCGGCGCCCTGCTGCTCCTGGCGGTGGTGGCGGCGCTGAGCCTCGCGCTGGGCGCCAAGCCGCTCTCGCTCTCTCAGGTGTGGCACGGCCTGTTCGACCCGGGGGACGTGGTGGTGCACCGGATGCGGTTGCCGCGCACCGTCCTCGGGTTGGTGGTGGGGGTGGCGCTGGGTCTCGCCGGTGGCGTGATGCAGGCCCTCACCCGCAATCCGCTGGCCGACCCCGGGCTGTTGGGGATCAACGCGGGCGCCTCGGCCGCCGTGGTCTCCGTCATCTCCTTTCTGGGACTGTCCAGTTTCACGGGATACATCTGGTTCGCCTTTCTGGGGGCCGCGCTGGTCTCCGTCCTCATCTACGCGGTCGGCGGAGGGCGCGGCGCGACCCCCGCGCGGCTGGCGCTGGCCGGTGCGGCGGTGAACGCGATGCTCTACTCGTACGTCAGCGCCGTGGAACTGCTGGACACCGCGTCGCTGGACAAGATGCGCTTTTGGACCGTGGGCTCCCTGGGCGCCGCCCAACCCGGCACCGCCGAGCGGCTGGCGCCGTTCGTGGCGGTCGGCGCGGCCGCCGCCCTGGCGCTGGCCCGGCCGCTGAACGCCCTGGCCCTCGGCGACGACGCCGCGCAGGCGCTGGGCGCCCGTCCGGCCCGCGTCCGGGCGGCCGCCATCGTGGCCGTCACCCTGCTGTGCGGCGCCGCAACCGCGGCCTGCGGGCCGATCGTGTTCGTCGGACTGATGGTGCCGCACCTGGTGCGCTCGCTCACCGGACCCGACCTGCGCTGGCAACTGCCGTACTGCGCACTGCTCGCGCCGGTGCTGCTGCTCGGCTCCGACGTACTGGGCCGGGTCCTGGCCCGGCCCTCCGAAGTCCAGGTGGGCATCGTCACCGCGGTCGTCGGCGGACCGTTCTTCCTCTACTTCGTGCGGCGGAACCGGGCGGTGCGGGCATGAGCGTGATCCGTACCACCGGTGGGCTGTCCGTCGCCTACCGGCCCAGGGCGCTGCTGGTCGGCACCGGTTGCGCACTGCTCGCGCTGGCGGTCGGCGTGCTGTCGCTCGGCAGCGGCGAGTACCCGATGAGCCCGACCGCCGTACTGCGCACCCTCGTTGGGCAGGGCGCGGTGGCCGACACCTTCGTCCTGGAGCAACTGCGTCTGCCGCGCGTCATCACCGCGCTCCTGGTCGGAGCGGCGCTCGCGCTGGCCGGTGCCGTCTTCCAGTCCCTGGTGCGCAACCCGCTGGGCAGCCCCGACGTACTGGGCTTCACCCAGGGCGCGGCCACCGGGGCGCTCACCGTGATCGTGCTGATCGGTGGCGGCGGCGCGGCGCTCGCGGGCGGCGCGGTGCTCGGCGGGGTGCTCACCGGCGCGGTGATCTACGCGCTGGCCGCACGGCAGGGCGCGCACGGTTATCCGCTGATCCTGGTGGGGATCGGGGTGGCGGCGATCCTCACCGGCGTCAACGGCTATCTGCTGACCCGGGCGCAGATTCCCGACGCGGCCCGTGCGGTGCTGTGGCTCACCGGCTCGCTGGACGGACGCCAGTGGAGCGACGTGCTGCCGCTCGCGCTGGCCATGGCGGTACTGCTGCCGGTGGTGCTGCTGGGTTGCGCCCGCCCGCTACGGGTGCTGGAGATGGGTGACGACGCCGCGCACGGCCTGGGCGTGCCGGTGCGCCGCACCCGGATGGCGCTGCTGGGCTGCGCGGTGCTGCTGGCCGCCTTCGCCGCGGCGGCGGCCGGACCGGTGGCGTTCGTCGCGCTCACCGCGCCACGGCTGGCCCGGCGGCTGACCCGGGCGCCCGGGCCGAACCTGGTGCCGTCGCTGTGCGTGGGCGCCGCGCTGATGGTCAGCGCCGACTTCGTCGCCCAACGCCTGCTCAACGGGCACCAGTTGCCGGTGGGCGTGGTGACCGGGGTACTGGGCGGCGGCTACCTGGTGTGGCTGCTGGCCACCGAACGCAAGCGGGGGCGGATTTGAGCGGGAACGTGAACAACGGACAACGCGAGGTACCGAAGAAGATGGCGCAGACCGGAACACGACTGAGCGGCAGCGCGCTGACCCTCGCCTACGAACAGCGCACGATCGCCGAACACCTCGATGTGACCGTGCCCGACCACTCCTTCACCGTCATCGTCGGCCCCAACGCCTGTGGCAAGTCAACCCTGTTGCGCGCGCTGTCCAGGACACTGAAGCCGTCGGACGGAACCGTGCTGCTGGACGGGCAGGACATCCACACCGTGCCCGCCCGCAAGGTGGCCAGGACCCTCGGCCTGCTGCCGCAGTCGTCCATCGCACCGGACGGCATCACCGTCGCCGACCTGGTGGCCCGCGGCCGCTATCCGCACCAGGGCCTGCTGCGCCAGTGGTCCACGGAGGATGAGCGGATCGTCGCCGAGTCGATGGCCGCCACCGGCGTCAGCGAACTGGCCGACCGCTATGTCGACGAACTCTCCGGCGGACAGCGGCAACGCGTGTGGATCGCCATGGCGCTGGCCCAGCAGACCCCGCTGCTCCTGCTGGACGAGCCGACGACATACCTCGACATCGCCCACCAGATCGATGTGCTGGACCTGTGCGCCGAACTCCACGCCGAGCAGCGCCGTACGCTCGTCGCCGTACTGCACGACCTCAACCAGGCGGCCCGCTATGCCACCCATCTGATCGCCATGCGCGCGGGCCGGGTGATGGCCGCCGGTGCGCCCGGTGACATCGTGACCGCCCAACTGGTCGAGGAGGTCTTCGGCGTCCCCTGCCGCGTCATCGACGACCCGGAAACCGGCACCCCGCTGGTGGTTCCCGCGGCGCCCCGGCGTTCGAGCGCACCGGCCGAGCCCACCGCGGCTGGCCGATAACAACCTGTGACCACTGGTAGCGGATGTGCGCCGGCGCGAACCCTTGGTAAACAGAGTCAGGCTCACGAGAAGCCAGCCGGGAAACCTTTGAAAAACCAACGAGGAGCATTCATGCGCCAGCGCGCAATTCGCTTAGGGGTAGCGGCGGTTACGGCACTCGGCGTGTCGGCGGTACTGGCGCCGAGCAGCTACGCCGCCGCTCCCGAGCGGTGCGGGAAGGGCGACTTCTGCCTGTTCAGCGGCCCGCACCAGACGGGCGACGTGCTGTACAAGCTGGACGCGAAGGTGCGCAGGACGACGTTCACCTTCCCCGATGCCGACGCGCTTTCGCTGCCCAGCGGCCCGCGTTCGGCGTACAACCCGATACCGGACAGCTTCGGCTGCGTCGTGCGGCTGAACGACCGGGCGCACTTCGCCGGTGCGGAACAGGAAATCGGCGGCGGCGACTCGGAGTTGTCCGGTGCGCCGGTGGCCTCCATCACCGTCGACTGCGGCTGACGGTCAGTTCGGCGGGGTCCTCGATGATGCGGCGTATGGCGGCCATCCCGGCACCCAGCAGCGGACCCCGCCGTCCCAGCCCGGAGACCAGCAGCGCCTTGGGCGGCCAGCGGCGCAGCGCGCGGGCCGTCAGCTCCCGGCGCATCCCCGGCAGCAGCCAGTCGCCCAACTCGGCGTAGGCGCCGCCCAGTACCACCGCCTCCGGGTCGACGAGATTGACCGCACCGGCGAGCGCCGTGCCCAGCGCCTCACCCGCCCGCTCCAGCGCCGCCAGCGCACACCGGTCGCCCTCCCGCGCCCGGGACGCGAGCCGCCGCACCGCGTCCTCGCCCGCCGCCAGCCCGGCCTGCCGCAGCACCGCCTCCTCGCCCGCGTACTGCTCCAGGCAGCCGCGCGCACCGCACGCGCACACGGGACCGTCCGGGCACAACGGCACATGGCCCAACTCACCCGCGAACCCCCGCGCGCCGCGGAACAACCGGCCGCCCACGACCAGGGCGGCACCGATGCCCTCGGCCGCGGAGACATGGATGAAGTCGGATGTCCCCGTGCCGTGCCACAACTCGGCCAGCGCGCCGAGGTTCGCCTCGTTCTCCACTTCCAACGGCAGCCCCTGGGCGCACAGTCCGGACGCGGCCACATCGCGCCAGCCCAGGTTGGGGGCGGTCGCCACGGTTCCGGGCGCCTCTCCGACGAGTCCCGGTACCGCCAACACCGCGGCGACCGGGCGCAGTCCCGTCCCCTCCGCCTCGGTGACGGCCCGCCGGGACACCGTGGCGAGTTCGGCCAGCACCTCGTCCGCCGGACGGTTCCGGTTGTCCGCCGCGACCCGCAGCCAGCCCCTGACCTCACCGCGCAGATCGACCACACAGGCGCCCAGATGACCGACCCCGACCTCAAGCCCCAGCCCGGCGGGACCGCGCTCACTGAGCGCCAGCGCCCGGCCTGGGCGACCGGCCCGGCCGCTGGGCAGCGAGCCCAACTCGGTCAGCAGGCCAGCCGTGTTCAGCTCCTCCACCAGACTGGAGACGGCGGCCCTGGTCAGTCCGGTGCGCCCGGCGATCGCGGCCCGGGACAGCGGCCCGTGCGCGGCCACCGTGGTCATCACCAGTGCCAGGTTCTGCCGCCGCATGTCCTGCTGTGAGGCGGCCCGCCCGGACCGTGCGGGGGGTGCCCAGCCGTGGGTCACGGTGTGGGACCCGCGCTGAGCAGCGGTCCGGCCGCGCGCAGCGTCTGCCTGATCCGCTCCAGCGTCTCGGTGTCCCGTGGCACCGGCTCCAGCAGCATCCCGGCCGCGGTGCCCCACCGCCGGGCCACCGCGTCGGGCTCCTCACCGGTGAGCAGCCCGGCGGCCTGCGCGGCGGCGCCCAACGCCACCAACTCCCGCGCGGCGGGCACCCGTACCGGCCGCCCCGACAGCCTGCGCACCGTCTCCCGCCATGCCGTGCCCCGGGCGCCGCCACCGACCAGCAGCAGCGGAACCGACGGATCGACCGGTTCGCCACCGGCGCGCAGTACGTCGTCAACGGCCGTCAACAGCGAGTACGCCGCGCCGTCATAGGCGGCCTGCAGCAACTGGCCGCCACCGGTGTCATGGCGCAGCCCGTGCAACAGGCCCGACGCGTAGGGGAGGTTGGGGGTGCGCTCGCCGTCCAGATACGGCAACAGCACGGTGGTGCCGCCAGGTTCGACGTCCTCCCGGTCCCGGTCCAGCAACGCCGCGATCCGGTCGACGGCCAGCGTGCAGTTGAGGGTGCAGGCCAGCGGGAGCCAGTCGCCGCGCGCGTCGGCGAACCCGGCGACGGTACCGGAGGGGTCCCGCGGCCTGCCCCGGGTGACCGCGTAGACCGTGCCCGAGGTGCCCAGGCTCACCACCGGCACGCCCGGTCGCAGACCAAGCCCCAGCGCCGCCGCCATGTTGTCACCGGTACCGGCCGCGACCAGCGCACCCTCCCGCAGCGGTGCGCCCGCCCTGACCGTCCCGGCCGCCACGCCCGGGGCCAGCACCTCGGGCAGCAGCGCGCGGCCCAGCCCGACCCGGCGCAGGATGTCCTGGTCATATCCGTCCGGGGTCCACCAGCCGGTGCCCGATGCGTCGCCCCGGTCGGTGACCGCGGCACCGGTGAGCCGCTCCGTGAGGTAGTCGTGCGGCAACCGCACCGCGGCCACCCGGTCGGCGGCCTCCGGCTCGTTGGCGCGCAGCCAGGCCCACTTGGCCACGGTGAAGGCGGCGGTGGGGGCGCTGCCGGTGCGCCGCGCCCACCACTTCGGCGTCAACTCCTCGACCAGGGCGTCGGCTTGGGGCGCGGAGCGCACATCGTTCCACAGCAGCGCGGGACGCACCGGCACGCCCCGGGAGTCCAGGGCCACCAGGCCGTGCTGCTGCGCGCCGATAGAGACGGCCGCCGCCTGGTCGGCGTGGCCGGTCCGCCGGACCGCCTCGGCGAACGCGCGCCACCACTGCTCCGGATCGCTCTCCCGGGCCGCTCCGGTGCTCACGGTGTGCGGGGCGCGCCCCTCGCCCAGCACGGCACCGGTGTCCACGTCCACGGCGACCGCCTTGGTCGCCTGGGTGGAACTGTCCACGCCGACGACCACGCGCTGTACGGCCATCGCTGCCTCCTCGCGCACCCGTGCCGCAACCCGCCGCCGCGGGGCTTCCTCGCGGCGCCCGCGCATACTAATTTGTTTGCCGCCCTTACGAATAGGGGTGGCGCCGCTTCCTCACCTCCGGCAACCGGGAGGCACCCATGACCGACCACCTGACCCCCGTCCCCGAGGACAAGTTCACCTTCGGTCTGTGGACCGTGGGCTGGCAGGGCCGCGATCCGTTCGGCGACGCCACCCGCCCCGCACTCGATCCGGCCGAGACGGTGCGGCGGCTCGCCGAACTGGGCGCCTACGGCGTCACCTTCCACGACGACGACCTGATCCCGTTCGGCAGCGGCGAGGCGGAGCGCGAGGCGCACGTCAAGCGGTTCCGGCAGGCGCTGGACGAAACGGGCATGAAGGTCCCCATGGCGACCACCAACCTGTTCACCCACCCGGTGTTCAAGGACGGAGCCTTCACCGCCAACGACCGCGACGTGCGCCGCTACGCGCTGCGCAAGACCCTGCGCAACATCGACCTCGCCGTAGAACTCGGCGCCTCGGTCTACGTCGCCTGGGGCGGCCGGGAAGGCGCGGAGTCCGGCGCCGCCAAGGACGTGCGCACCGCCCTCGACCGGCTGAAGGAAGCGTTCGACGTGCTCGCCGAGTACGTCCTGGCCCAGGGCCTGCGACTGCGGTTCGCCATCGAACCCAAGCCCAACGAGCCGCGCGGCGACATCCTGCTGCCGACCGTCGGCCACGCCCTGGCGTTCATCGAACGGCTGGAGCACCCCGAGCTGTTCGGCGTGAACCCCGAGACCGGTCATGAACAGATGGCCGGGCTCAACTTCCCGCACGGCATCGCGCAAGCCCTGTGGGCGGGCAAACTGTTCCACATCGACCTCAACGGGCAGTCCGGCATCAAGTACGACCAGGACCTGAGGTTCGGCGCGGGCGATCTGCGGCAGGCGTTCTGGCTGGTGGACCTGCTGGAATCGGCGGGCTACAGCGGGCCGCGGCACTTCGACTTCAAACCGCCGCGCACCGAGGACCTGGACGGTGTGTGGGCCTCCGCCGCCGGGTGCATGCGCAACTATCTCGCGCTCAAGGCGAAGGCCGCCGCCTTCCGCGCCGACCCCGCCGTCCAGGAAGCGCTGCGCGCCGCCCGGCTCGACCAGCTCGCCCGGCCCACCCTCGGCCCCGGTGAGACGGTCACCGAACTGCTCGCGGACCGCTCGGCGTTCGAGGACTTCGACCCGGAGGCGGCGGGCCGCCGCGGCATGGCCTTCGAACGGCTCGACCAGCTCGCCATGGACCACCTGCTGGGTCTTCGCTAAATCCGTTCGGGTTGGGGACCGGCATCCCTGTGTACCGCGCCTAGGAACCGCACGTACGCTACCTCCCGCCCAGCATCAGCCCTGATGAGCGGTCCTTGACGGTCCTCGACGAGCAGAACCAGGAGAGACGTCCATGTCCAGTCCGGACGGCCCCGCCGTGCACCTGAACCACCGGACCGACCGGAACCCCGGCCGCGCCGCCGGCCGTAGCGCGGCGGCCAGGCCGGGGGCGGCCACCGGGCGCCCCCGCTCGCGGCGCGCCGCCAGCGCGCCGCAGCGCCCGGCGCCGCAGCCGCGCGGCGGCCTCGGCGGCGCGGTGGTGCGGTGCGCGGAACTGATCGCCCTGGTGGGCGTGACGGCGGTGATCCTGCTGGTGGTCTGCGGTATCGCCGGTGGCATAGCGCTGGCGATCTACATGTACGGCTAGGCGCTTCGCGGGGTGCGGCGATGTGCTGTCGATCGTCTGCGGCACCGTTGTGGCTGGTCGCGTCCGCGCGGCGGAGCCGCACATGAACACAGCCCCGCGCCCCTTCGGGGGCGCTGGCGAACCGCTTCCGACTGGGCCCAACAACCCTACGTGGCCTGGGAGTTCCACCGGTACAGATGCTCCGGGCGCCCGGCGACGCCGTAGCGCAACTCCACCCGTACCGCCCCATCCGCGGACAGATCGGCGAGGTAGCGCTGCGCGGTCGGCCGGGACAGGCCGAGTCGGGCCGCGAGTTCGCTCGCGGTCACCGGCTGGTCGGCGCGGCGGACCGCCTCCGCGACCAACTCGGCGGTGGGGGAGGAGCGTTTGCGCCGGGCCCGGGCGGCGCGGTCGGTGCCGTGCAGCGCCCGTAGCGCCCGGTCCACCTGCTCCTGGTCCAGGGTGCGGTCACCGCCGAGCTGGGCGCGGAACCGCGCATAGGACCTGAGCCGCGCGGTCAGTTGCTGGGCGTCGAACGGCTTGATCAGATAACCGACCGCGCCACGGCCCAGCGCCTGGCGTATCTGCGCCGCGTCCGCGGCCGCGGTCAGCATGATGACGTCCGCCCGCAGCTCGGGCAGCACGCTGGTGCCGAGCCGGTCCGGCAGGTACTGGTCGAGCAGCACCAGGTCGGGGCGCAGCCGCTGCTCCAACTCGACCGCCTCCCGCGCGCAGTGCGCGGTGCCCACCACCTCGAAGCCGTCCACGCCGCTGGCGTAGCGGGCGTGCAACCCGGCGACGCGGTAGTCGTCGTCCACCACCAGCACGCTGATCATCGTGCGACCTCCATCGTGTCAACGTGTGGTGCTCCGGTGCCCGGCGGCTCCACCACCGATGGGATGCGGGCGATGAAGACCGCGCCGTGGTCCGCGCCGCTCCCGCGCTCCAGCCGCAGCTCGCCGCCGTACTTCCGGACCAGCTGGCGGGCGAGCGGCAGTCCGATGCCGTGCCCGTCGCGGCCCCGCTCCGGCCGGGTGCTGAAGCCGCTGCGGAACAGCAGGTCCGCGTCCGCCTCCGGCACACCGTCGCCGCTGTCCACCACGGCCAGGTGCACGGTGTCGCCCTCGGCCAGCACGCTCAGCTCCACCCAGGCGGGGGCGCGCACTCCGGCGGCGGCCGCCCGCAGCGCGTTGTCCAGTAGGTTGCCGACGACGCTGACCACGTCCAGCGGCTCGGCCAGCCGCCGCGGCAGATGGGAGTCGGCCACCAGCCGTAGCGCGACGCCCAGTTCGGACGCGGTCGCCGTCTTGGCGGCCAGCAGCCCGCGCAGATACGGATCGGCGATCCGGGCGCCGTCCCGCCCCTCGGTGGCCAGCGGTGCCGCGGCCAGCTCCCGCAGATAGGCCTGCGCCTCCTCGTTGGCGCCGGTGGCCAGCAGGCCGGAGAGGGTGTGCAGCCGGTTGGTGTACTCGTGCGCCTGGGCGCGCAGCGCGTCCGACAGCGACCGCAGCGCCGCCAGTTCCCGCTCCAGCTCGTCCAGCTCGGTACGGTCGCGCAGGGTCAGCACATGCCCGAGATCCCGGCCGCCGCGGCGCACCGGCTGCGCGGTGACCACCAGCAGCCGGTCACCCACCACCAGATGGCTCTGCCGCAGCTCCCGGCGCTCGATGAGCAACTCGCCCAGCACGGGCGGCAGTTCGGCCACCGGTGTGCCCGGCGGTCGCGGTCCGCCGAGCAGTCGTTCCGCCTCGTCGTTGCACACCGTGACGCGGTCCGCGGTGTCCACCGCCAGCACACCGTCACCGACGCCGCCCAGCACCGCCCGCTGCTCCCGCAGCAGCTCGGCCAGCTCCACCGGCTCCAGCCCGAGGGTCTGCCGCTTCAGCCGCCGCGACAGCAGCACCGCCCCCGCCGTGCCGACCAGCAGCGCCACCCCGGCGAACGCGGCGGCCTGCCGGATCAGCGGCACGGCGGCCTGCTGCGCGGTCCGGGTCCGCACCCCCGTGCTCACCTCGCCGACGACCCGCCCCCGCGGGTCCCGCAACGGCACCTTGGCCCGTGCCGAGTCGCCCAGTGTGCCGCGCTGCACCGAGACCGACTCCTGGCCGTCCAGGGCGGTCGGCCGGGTGCTCACGGGCTTGCCCAGCTCCGCCGGGTCGGGGTGCGAATACCGGATGCCGTGCGCGTCGGTGACCACCACGAACAGCATGCCGGTGCGCCGCCTGATCCGTTCGGCCTCCCGCTGGACATCGCCGTTCGGGTCACGGCCGGAAGCGATCCGCCGCACGATCACCGGGTTGTCGGCGGTGGTACGGGCCACCGCCAGCGCCCGCTGTGCGTACTGCTGCTCCGACTGGTGCCGGACCAGCATCGCGGTGAGCGTGAATCCGGCGCCGAGCACCAGCAGCAGCACCGTGATCTGCGCGAGCAGCGCCTGGGTCACGATGCGGGGCTTACGGCGGAACATGCCGCCAGCGTACGAGACGGCATTGTCGGCGCCGGTGGGTGTATGCGGCATGCGCCTGGTGGGCTTCGGTGAGCACAACGCACACAAAGCGCGAAACGCATTCGTCATTCTCAATCAGCACAACCGGCCTGGATCTGGCCGCGGTTCGAACTCGGCCCATACGGTGCAAGCCGCAATGGGGGAGAACGGCAGAAGGAGATCCCTGGATGACGGCATTGGCAACATCGGCGGCGAAGGCGGCGGCGATGTCCTGGACCGCGCATGACACCTGGCTGTTGACGCTGGTGGGGATTTCCATGGTTGTGGTCATCCTGGGGATCAGCTGGCTCAAGCTGCACGCTTTCCTGGCCCTGATGGTCGGGTCCTTCGTCGTCTCACTGCTGTCGGGGCATCCCGTGGCGAAGGCGGTCGACTCCTTCACCACGGGAATGGGCGGCACCACGGGCAAGATAGGCGTGCTGATCATCCTTGGCGCGATCCTGGGCCGCCTGCTGGCGGATTCAGGGGGCATTGACCAGATCGTCCAGACGCTGACCCGGCTGGTCGGAACCGAACGCCTGCCGTGGGCCATCACGTTGGTCGCGGCCGTCGTCGGGCTGCCGATGTTCTTCGAGGTCGGCTTCGTGATGCTGGTGCCGCTGGTGCTGCAACTGGCGCACCGCGCCAGGTATCCGGTGCTACGGGTGGGCATTCCGGCGATGGCCGGCCTCGCCACCGTGCACGCACTCGTTCCGCCGCACCCCGGACCGCTGATCGCCGTCCAGGCGGTACACGCCACGGTCGGCCTCACCCTGGTGTACGGGCTGATCGTGGCGGTGCCCTGCGCGATCGTGGTCGGCCCGTTGCTCACCGCCTACATCTGGCCGCGGGTGAGGGCGCAGATACCCCCCTCCGCGCTGGCGGCGTTCACCACGGGAGCGGGCGACGAGCCCTCCCGCACTCTTCCGCGCTTCTCGGTCACGCTCGGCACGATCCTGCTGCCCATCGCATTGATGATGCTCAAGGCGATCTGCGACACCGCACAACTGGCGCACGGCACGCTCTACTCCGTGCTGGAGTTCCTCGGCACACCGGTCATCGCCCTGCTACTGGCCGTCCTGGTGTCGCTGTTCACCTTCGGCTACTCGGTGGGGTCCAGCAGGCAGCGTGTCCAGGAGTCGTTGAGCCGGAGCTTTCCGCCAATCGCCGGTGTACTGGCCATAGTTGGCGCGGGCGGCGGTTATTCGCAGGCCCTGCAGGACAGCGGTGTGGACGAGGCCATAGCCACGGCCGTCCGGCACTTCCACGTTCCGCTGCTGCTGCTCGCCTGGCTGGTCGCGGCCCTGATGCGTACCGCGGCGGGCTCCGGCACGGTCGCCACGGTGGCCGCGGCCGGGATCATCGGCCCCATGGCCCACGGACTGACACCCACCCAGGCCGCCCTGCTCGCCCTGGCACTGGGCTCGGGCGCGGCGTTCCTGGGCCATGTCAACGACGCCGCGTTCTGGATGTTCAAGGAGTACTTCGGCCTGTCGGTCGGCGGCACCCTGCGCACCTGGACGGCGGCGCACACGCTGCTGTCGGTGACCTCGCTGGGGGCGATCCTGCTGGTCAGCGCGGTTGTGACATGAGGCGGTGAGGTTTGGCGGCTTGGGGCTTGCGGGGGCTTCGGTGGGCGTGGGTCATGCGCGTCGGCGGCGGAGCCTGGTGGTGAGCAGTGCGGTGGCCGCCGCGAGGGTGCCGCCGATGGCCGTCCAGGTGATGCGGGGGTGGTGGGAGAACAGGAGTTGGGGTGCGCGGCCGTGGGCCTGGGCGTCGAAGACGCCGTGGGCGCCGAAGTCGCGGCCGCCTTGGCCGTCGAGCGGCTGCCACAGGTTGTGCGGGCGGTCCGGGGGGACCTCCTGGCCGGTCTGCTGCGACTCGTAGCCGGTGCGGGCCAGATAGCGGTCCAGCAGCCCTGGGGCGACCTTGTTGGCGAGACAGGTGGCGACGGTCGAGGCGCCCACGTAGTACTGCCTGCGCTGCGGGTGGTCGGCGGCGTAGAGCACCGCGCGGGCGGCGACCTCCGGCTGGTAGATCGGCGGCACCGGCTGCGGATGTCGCGGAAGCCGGGAGAGCACCCAGGAGAACTGGGGGGTGTTGACGGCCGGCATCTGCACCACCGTCAGCCGTACCTTGCTCTTGTTGTGCATCAGCTCGCAGCGGATGGACGAGGTGAAGCCGTTCACGGCGTGCTTGGCACCGCAGTAGGCCGACTGCAGCGGGATGGAGCGCTCGCCGAGTGCGGAGCCGACCTGCACGATCGTGCCCGCCTCGCGGGGCAGCATCCGCGACAGCGCCGCTCGTGTGCCATGGACGCAGCCGAGGTAGGTCACCTCGGTGACGCGTCGGAACTCCTCGGGCGAGATGTCGGTGAAGGGCGCGAAGACGGAGGTGAAGGCGGTGTTGACCCAGACATCGATGGGTCCGTACGCCTCCTCCATCGTGCTCGCGGCGGCGTCGACCTGGGAGTAGTCGGCCACATCGGCGGGCAGCACGAGGGCCCTTCCGCCCGCCTGCTCCACCTCGCGCGCCGCCGCCCGCAGTCCCATGTCCCCACGGGCGATGAGGCCGACATTGGCACCGCGCCGGGCGAACGCGCGAGCGGTGGCACGGCCGATGCCGCCACTGGCTCCGGTGATGACAACGGTCTGGGGCATGAGCGAGGGCCTTTCTCCACCGAGACGGTGAACGATCCAATCCGTTTCCGCTGGAGTTCTCCGACTGCGCTTAACCCTTGCCCGCCGTGGTCAAACCCCACCGCCGCGCACCCACGCCGCTCCACGGCCGCCTGCCGCGGGCCTAGCGCGACCGTCGGCGTGACCCGGTCGGCGCTCAGGTCGCGCAGCGCTTTTTCACCCTGACGAACCCCGCCGATAGGCCGAACGCCCGGACGCCAGGTTTGCCGGGAAACGGTAGGGGCTACACAGCAGGCGGCGTTGCCGGAACGCCGTTTCTGCTGCTTCCGCCGGGTGCTCGGGAGGGCCATGTCGCAGCTGGGCCAGGACGAGCGCCAAGAGCCGCTGGACGCCTCGCAGAACCCACGGGTCAGTGCGGGGGCCAGGGTCAGGAAGTACCTCACCACGACCGATCACAAGACGATCGGCAACATGTACCTGGTGACCTCGTTCAGCTTCTTCCTGTTCGCTGGTCTGCTGGCGATGGCCATGCGTGCGGAGTTGGCACGCCCGGGCCTGCAGTTCGTCTCCAACGAGCAGTACAACGAGCTGTTCACGATCCACGGCACGGTCATGATGCTGCTGTTCGCCACGCCGACGTTCGCGGGTTTCGCCAACGCCGTCATGCCGCTGCAGATCGGCGCGCCGGACGTCGCCTTCCCCCGCCTGAACGCCCTGACGTACTGGCTGTTCCTGTTCGGCGGGCTGACCGTCATCTCCGGTTTCGTGGTTCCCGGCGGCGCGGCGCCGTTCGGCTGGTTCGCCTACGCGCCGCTCAACGGCCCGATCCACACCCCGGGCGCCGGTGGTGACCTGTGGGCGATGGGCCTGGTGACAGCGGGCCTGTCCACGACGCTCGGGTCGGTCAACTTCATCGCCACCATCGTCTCGCTGCGCGCCCCGGGGATGACGATGTTCCGAATGCCGCTGTTCACGTGGAACATCCTGTTCACGGCCATCCTGGCGCTGCTGGCGTTCCCGGTGCTCACCGCGATCCTGCTGTGCCTGGAGGCGGACCGGAAGTTCGGCGCCCACGTCTTCGACGCCGCGAACGGCGGGGCGATCCTGTGGCAGCACCTGTTCTGGTTCTTCGGCCACCCCGAGGTCTACATCGTCGCCCTGCCGTTCTTCGGCGTGATCACCGAGATCGTCCCGGTCTTCAGCCGCAAACCGGTCTTCGGCTACGTCGGCATGGTCGGCGCGACGATCACCATCACCATGCTGTCGGCGAGCGTGTGGGCGCACCACATGTTCGCCACCGGCATGGTCCTGTTGCCGTTCTTCTCCCTGATGTCATTCCTGATCGCCGTGCCCACCGGAGTGAAGTTCTTCAACTGGATCGGCACCATGTGGGGCGGCAGCCTGTCGTTCGAGACACCCATGCTCTGGTCGGTGGGCTTCATGGTGACCTTCCTGCTCGGTGGCCTCAGCGGGGTTCTGATCGCCTCGCCGCCGCTGGACTTCCACGTCACCGACACCTATTTCATCGTCGCCCACCTGCACTACGTCCTGTTCGGCACCATCGTCTTCGCCATGTTCGGCGGCTTCTACTTCTGGTGGCCGAAGTGGACCGGCCGCATGCTCGACGAACGCCTCGGGAGGATCCACTTCTGGACCCTCTTCGTGGGATTCCAGACCACCTTCCTGGTGATGCACTGGCTCGGCGGGATGGGCATGCCCCGCCGCTACGCCAACTACCTGGCCGCCGACGGCTTCACCACGCTCAACACCGTCTCCACGATCGGCGCCTTCTTGCTCGGCCTGTCCACCCTGCCGTTTCTGTACAACGTGTGGAAGACCACCAAGTACGCCCCGAAGGTGGAGGTCGACGACCCCTGGGGATACGGCCGTTCGCTGGAGTGGGCGACCTCCTGCCCACCTCCGCGGCACAACTTCCACTCGCTGCCCAGGGTGCGTTCCGATTCCCCCGCCTTCGACCTGCACCACCCCGGGTTCCTGGAGCTTCCGCCGGGGGAACGCGGCACGATTGAGCCGACCCCCGACACGCTGGGAGAACAGAGCGAATGAAGACCGAGGCCTATCTGTTCGCCGGCGTGGCCGGCTTCTTCCTGGTCACCGACATCATCTACATCGTCTTCGCCCACGAACCCGCGGGAATCGCCGCGTTGACGGTCTCGTTCCTGATGGCATCGGTCATCTCGTTCTTCTTCACCATGAACTACCAGCGCAAGGGCCGACGCCCCGAGGACCGCCGGGACGGCCAGGTACAGGACCGCGCGGGAGTGCTGGACTTCTTCCCGCCGCACAGTGGCTATCCGCCGATGACCGGCCTGGGCATCGCCCTGCTCGGCGTCGGAATCGTCTACGGCCTGTGGCTGTTCATCATCGCCTTCGGCATCACGATGGCGGGGGTCGCGGGTATGGCCTTCGAGTTCGTCGGGCGCGACGACTGACCTGGCGGCCCGGATATCCCGGCCCTCACTCTTTCGGGGCTGCGACGGGGGCGGCGGTCTTGCCGGTGATCTGCAACCGCTGCTCGGCGGTGGTGGGCATGTCGACTCGATCCCGGTAGTACCAGGCGCTCAGTGCCGCCCGCATCCGGTGCCTGCGCGGTGCCTGCTTGCCGGGATGGGCCAGTGGCTTGGGGATGTCCCGCACCAGCAGGCGGTAGCGGTGTTCGACGGGGATCGGGCGGTGGCTTTCACTGATGCCGCCGTAGACGTTCTGGCTGACCCTCCCGGTCTCCTCCCCTTCTTCGAGGAGTTGCCGGTCGTGCATCTGCATCGCCAGGCAGATCCGCTTGGTGGCCAGGAAGGCCACGATGGGGCCGAGGATCACGGAAATCCGGAAGATCCAGGTCAGTGCGTTGACGGAGACACGGAAGCTGTAGGCGATCACGTCGTTTCCCCCGGCCAACAACGTCACGGCGTAGAAGACGATGGCCGCCACCGCGAGCGCGGTCCTGGTCGGGCGGTCCCGGGGGCGGTCGCACAAATGGTGTTCCATCAGGTCGCCCGTCACCCACTTCTCGAAGAGCGGGTAGAGGTAGAGCACCAGGAAGAGCACGGCGGGCATGAGGACGGCGGGAATGAAGACGTTCCACATGATGGTGTGTCCGACCACGTTGTTCTCCCACGGAGGCATGATCCGCAGCGCCCCCTCAAGAAAGCCGACGTACCAGTCGGGCTGGGCGTCGGTCGCCACCTGGTCGGCCTGATAGGGACCGTAGTTCCAGATCGGGTTGATCTGCGCCACCGCGCCGAGGGCGGAGGTCACGCCGAAGACCATCAGGGACAAACCGGTCGACTTGGCGGTGAACTGCGGGACCATCGGCAGGCCGACCGAGTTCCGGTTCGTCTTGCCCTGCGCGCCCCACTGCGTGTGCTTGAGGTAGACCACCAGCATCAGATGCGCGGCGACCAGTGCGATGAGCACGCCGGGAACGAACAGTACGTGCACGATGTACAGCCGCGGAATGAGAGCATGCCCGGGAAACGCTCCACCCCAGACGAAGAAAGTCAGGTAGGTGCCGACAACGGGGATGGACATCAAGATGGTGTTCGCGGTGCGCAATCCGGTGCCGGACAGCAGGTCGTCCGGAAGGGAGTAGCCGCAAAACCCTTCGAGCAGGGCGAGCATGAACAGGGTGACACCGATCATCCAGTTGGCCTCCCGGGGGCGGCGGAACGCCCCGGTGAAGAAGATCCGCAGCATGTGTACGCCGATGGCCGCTACGAAGACCAGGGCCGCCCAGTGGTGCATCTGCCGGATCAGCAGCCCCCCGCGGATGTCGAAACTGATGTCCAAGGTGGAGGAGTAGGCATCCGTGACCCGCAGACCCTGCAACGGCACATAGACGCCGTGGTAGACGCTCTCGCTCATGCTCGGATTGAAGAAAAGGGTCAGGTAGCTGCCCGTCAGAACAAGGACCACCAGGCTGTAGAGGGCGATTTCCCCCAACAGGAACGACCAGTGTTCGGGGAAAGCCTTGCGCAGCAGGGCCTTGCACGCCTCGGCTGCCGGAAGCCGCCGGTCGAGTACCACGAAGCCGGTGTAGGCCGTCTCCCGCGCCTTGGACACAAGCCTGGCCTTCTTCTTCGACAGCAGCACCAGCCCACGCTCCCTATCCGCCCTGCCCGCCGCCAGGAGCAGGGTCATCGCGGCTGATGCGTAACCTCCACCGCTGATGTCCAATCACTCGCGCGGCCGTGATTACGCGAATCAGCGGTACTTCGCCGCGTCTTCCGCTCGCCGCAGACTCCAATGGCCGGACAAGCGGCCACGACGCATCACACTGGTCGCCCGGTGGCCACGTCCGATACACCCGAGAGGTCCGACACCATGGGACATGGCGGTGATGTCATCAAGGAACTCACGGCCGACCACGCCGAAGTGGCGGGTCTCTTCGACCGGATTCGCTCCTCCCGGCCCGGCAGCAGGGAACGCAAGGAGCTGGTCGACGAGGTGACCGAGCGTCTGGTACGCCATGCGGTGGCGGAGGAGCAGTACCTTTACCCGGCCGTCCGTGAGCATGTTGTCGACGGGGAGGCGCTGGCCGAGAAGGAACTGAGGGATCACTCCAGAATAGCGGAGACCCTCAACGCCCTGGCGGGCGTGGACTCCGGTGATCCCGGCTTCAGTGAGTTGCTCGTCGTGCTTGTCACGGGCGTCACCGCCCATGTGCGCGACGAAGAGGAACGGCTCTTCCCGCGGCTTTCGGCAGCCTGCCCGCGCGAAGTCCTGCGGGATCTCGGCGACAAGGTCCGACGCGCCGAAAGGATCGCCCCCACCCGACCGCATCCCGCTGCCCCGGACAGGCCGCCCGCCATCGGGGCCGTGTCACCCTGGCTGGGGCTCGTCGACAAGATCCGCGACAAGATCCGCGACTTCGTCACCAGAAGGGCGAAGCCGCGGTAGGCGGCTCAACATCGGCCGGAACCCCCGGTGGCCGAGCCGACGAGGGCCGCGAGCTGGCGGCCGCCGTTTCTCGGACGCGCTGACAAGGCGGGGCGGGCTGGCCCGGGAGCTGCGCCGGTCGACACAGGAAGCAGCACCCGGACTCGGCGGTCCGGGCCCGGATTACCCGCTCGGGTTGATCCATAGCTGGATCGCAAGGCCGATGCCGATCAGGGCAGCCAGCCAGCGCAGGAGGCCGGGAGGTAGGCGTCTGGCGATGCAGGGGCCGAGGGTGGAGCCGACGAACATGCCCGCTCCAAGGGGGATGACAGCGGTCCAGTCGACAGGCCCCACGGCGGCGAAGACGGCCGCAGAGGCGAGCGCCGCAGCGCCGATGAGCATGTTCTTCACAGCATTGGCAGTGGGCAGGTGTGACTCAGCACAGATCAGGAGGAGCGCCAGGGTCATCACACCGGATCCAGCGCCGAAGTAGCCGTTGTAGAGCGACATCACGGTCAGTCCGAGCGGCAGGACCAAGTGCCGGGCATCGGATTGACGTCCGGACGGGCACTGGTAATGCCGGGCTGCCAGCCGAGGCTGGGCAAGGAGCGTCAGCGAGCCGACGGCCACCAGGAATGGCACGACGCGAGCGAAGAGGCCCGGCGGGGTGGACAGCAGCAAAACGGACCCCGCTGCCCCGCCCAGAGCGGATATGGGCACCCAGCGACGCAGCCACGCCCCCTGCCCGGCCAGTTCGGGCTGGGAGGCCACGGCCGCACCGGGCCAGCACGCCACCAGCGCGACGATGTTGGCCACGTTCGCCGCGAGGCCGGGCAGGCCGGCCGCGAGCAGCGCGGGGTAGGAGACGAGCGAGGTGATACCGCCAGCGGTGCCGACCAGCCCGGCGAGGACCCCGGCGACGGCCAACACGACGATGTTGCCGATGCCGGTCACGACCAGGCCGACCGGGATGCCGGGTATATGGCTGGCGGCGGTGACAGGGTTCACGAGAAGGCCTCCTGGGATCCAGCCCAGCCGGAAGGCGGGCAGGCTGATGGAAGCCCTCGGGGTTTTTATCCCGTCAGGTGTGGAGCCGAATGCCTCGGCTCTGGCGCCGCTCGGTCCAGTCCGCCGACCCCTGATTGTCATCACTTGAGGCGGGGCCGTCGCGGAACCCTAGGCGCAACCGCGAGCTGCCCGGATCGTAGGGGCCGTGGGCTGCCTGGTCAACGCCCCCTGATCGACTGGCGCCTTGGGGATCTTGGCGCGGTGACGGTCTGGCCCGGATTTCCTCATCGGTCGGCCGTTCCGGGCAGGCGGGTAGAAATTCAGACGGCGATGACCAGCCCGGACCAGGAGTGAACGCCTGGTTCATGGTTGGGGGCTCAGGACGCTGTCGATGATGTAGAGGTTCGCGTTGACGGTCTGGATGTTCCCGCACACGATGTTGGCCGTGCCGTCGACCTTGAACGACTGGCCCGATCCCGAGGTCAGCAGCGCGCCGTTGCTCAGGGTGGTGAACGCGCTGTTGGACAGGGCGTCGGGTGTGACGCGATGGCCGACGACGTGGTACAGGAGGGTCTTGCGCAGCTCTGCCTTGTTCTCCAGCAGCCGCGCCAGTTGGGATTTGGGGATCTTGGCGAAGGCGGCGTCGTCTGGCGCGAAGACGGTGATGTGCTGGGCTTCCTTGAGCGTTCTGTGCATGTTGGCTTCGTCAACGGCGTGAACCCACTGGGTCAGCATCGGCAGATGCGCGGACGCGTCGGTCACGAGGTCCTTGGACATTTCCGCGAAGCTACCGGTGCCGCTGCGCGGAATGGACGAACAACCGGGCCCGAAGGGCTGCGCCTGGTGGTTGGCCGTGGGGGACGGCTCCTCGTTGCCCCCACTGGAGCAGTCCGCGCAGGCGAGGGACAGGATCACCGCCATGGTGACGGCCCGGGCGGTGTGACGGGCCGGTCGCCTTCCGCGCCGCCCTTCCCCCGCGCTCATCCCGGGTCCCGCGGTGGGTGGTGACGGTGTGGTGGGTACTTCCCTCAGCACGGTTCACCCGGGCCCTTCGCCACTGGACGCACTTGGCCGGTCTCGCCGCGTCCGGATCGGGTGTGCACGTACAGTTGGCGCCGGTCGCCGACGTCGATGCGCCGCGGCAGCGGGAGTTCGTAGGTGACCGGGCGGGCGTGGTCGGCGAGTTGGCGCCGCGGGTTGTGGACGCGGTTGAAGCGCCACAGCATGCGGGCGAAGTTCGTGTGGCCGCGGGCGAGGTTTCCGGCGAGGACCCGTGCCGCACTGACGGCGGTGCGCAGGCCGAGGTGCTTGCGGTTGATGACTGCCTGGGTGCGCACCAGTTCCTGGTAGAAGACGTCCAGTGGCAACGTGGTGGGAACTACGCTGGCCAGGGAGTTGAGGGAAACGCCCATCGCCTGCGGGGCGAAGGACACCAGTTGACGGTCCAGCGACGCGTGCGACTCGATCCGAAGGTCGATGACGCGCACCTCATGGCCGGCGTCACGGGCGGCGCCGGCCACCCGTTCCAGCCCCGAAGGCTCCAGCCGTAGGAAGATCTCCGAGTACATCAGGGAGCTCGGGTGGACGAGCAACAGGCGCATGCGTCAGCCTCCGGACCGCTGGGTGCTCACCCCACGTGTCCGAAGGCCCAGGTGCATAAACGCGGGGCACCCGGGGATCGCCCGGCCGGACGCCGTTTCCGCAGCGAATGGACGTTCCACCGGCCGGTCGGTGCCGGAGGCGGGGTTCCTCCACTCGGCCGGGCCAGCCAGTGCGGTTGCGGAGTTGCGGTGAGGGCGGCCTGGCCGGTGACCCGGGCAGCAGGTTTCGGGGGAGGTGCGTGAGGGTGGCGACGGGGGTGACGTGAAAGCGACCCGTACGACGTGCGAGGCGCTAAGGTCTGGGCGATGCTGCCGTCTTTGCGCGCGGTCGAACCGTACGAGCACGCATGAGGGGTAGGCGGATGCGGCCCGAGAACATCACGGTCAGGGAACTGGTCTCGCGTTACGGCCTTGAGCCGCTGCCCCTGGAGGGCGGGCTGTTCCGGCGTACCTGGGCCGGCCCGCGGGTGGCCGGAGGCCGTCCCGCCGGATCGGCCATCATCGTGCTGCTCTCGGCCGAGGACGACCGGTTCTCCGCGATGCACCGACTGCCCACCGACGAGATCTGGCACTTCTACCTCGGCGACCCCGTCGAACTGCTGCTGCTGGAACCGGACGGTGCCGCCCGGACCGTGGTGCTCGGCCACGATGTGCTCGGCGGCCAGCAGGTGCAGTTCACCGTGCCCAGTGGTACGTGGATGGGTGGCAAGGTGGCTGGCGGCGGCAGCTGGGCGCTGCTCGGCTGTACCAACGCGCCGGGATTCGTGGCGGCCGACTACGAGGGCGCGGACGCCGACCAGCTCTGCGCGCGCTACCCGCAGGCGGCCGAGCGGATCAGGGGCCTGTGCCGCCCCGGAGTCCCGCTGCGCCACGCCGTCGGCCAGGAGGATCCGACGTGACCGACCCGGCCCTGCCCGATCTGAGCGGGCACACCGTGTTGGTGACCGGCGCCAGTGGCACTGTGGGCCGCGGCATCGCCTGGCGCTTCGCCCTCGCCGGTGCCGCCGTCGTCGTCCACCACCGCGCGCGGGCCGATCGCGCGGAAGAAGTCGTCGAGCGGATCCGGCGGCGCGGCGGCGAGGCGTTGGCCCTGCGCGCCGACCTCACTGACGAGACGGAGTGCCGGCGCCTGGTGCGCGAGTCGGCCTCCTGGAACGGACGGTTGACCACCCTGGTGAACAACGCGGGGGTGCAGCCGGTACAGCCCCTGGAGGGCATGACCGTCGCCGACTGGCGGGAGGTGGCCGACCTCAATGTGGTGAGCGCCTTCGCCTGTACGCAGGCCGCGGTGGAGGCGATGCGCACCACCGGAGGCGGGACGGTCACCCATGTCGCCTCCATCGAGGGCAGCCAACCCGCCCGACACCACGCGCACTACTGCTCGTCCAAGGCGGCCCTGATCATGCACGCGCGCAGCGCCGCGCTTGAGTACGGGCCTTTGGGCATCCGGGTCAACACCGTCTCACCCGGCCTGATCGACCGCCCAGGGCTGGCGGCGGACTGGCCGGACGGAGTGCGCCGCTGGGACCGGACCGCGCCACTGGGGCGCCGGGGCGAGGCCGAGGACATCGGGGACGCCTGCGTCTTCCTGGCGTCCCCGATGGCCAGGTGGCTGACCGGGCACAACCTGGTGGTGGACGGTGGGATGTCCTGCGCGCCCACGTGGTAGCCACTCCGGTCCGGCCGCACCGGGAACGTGGTGCGGCCCAAATCGACTTGTCTGTCTGACGGTGGGCAACCTTCGCGTGGGGTCGCGTGTCATACAGGACGTGAGAGGTCGTTACGGCCTGATCCGGTAAGATTTCCCATTCGGTGAAGTAGGGGGATAGACATGTCCACATCTGGCTTGCGTCGAGGGGTTGTGGTCGCAGCGGGCGCGATGCTGGCGGGCGCGATGGCGCTGTCCGGCGCCTCACTGGCCGTCGCCGCGGCGCCGACCGCGGTGGCGCATCCGGCGCCGGTCGCCGTCAGGGCCGCGGAGCCCACGGGGAAGGTGGTCTCCAGGGTCAACCTGTCGATCCGCGAACAACCCACCACCAACTCGAAGTTCCTCGGTTCCCTCCGCCCCGCGACGGTGATCGCGCTGCACTGCAAGAAGGTCGGCCAGAACGTCGACGGCAACAACCTGTGGTACTTGCTGGGTGGGGGCAAGCCCGGCTATGTCAGCGCGCGGTACGTCAAGAACCTCGCTGCCGTGCCCTACTGCAGGTAACCGCCCGTGCTTGGCGGCACGGCACCGTCTGGGGGCCGTGTCCGTGCTGCCGAGGCCTCCCGCGGTGGGCCGACCACCCATCGCGGGAGGCACGCGCGCGAAGAGGGCTACTTCAGACCGACCTTGACGCAGTCCGCCGCGTACTCCGAGGCGCAGATCTGGTCCACCGTGTAGAGGCCGTCAGCGAGGACCGTCTGTCTTATGTTCTTGCTGTCCATGATCGTGGTGGCGACCAGCTTCGCCGGAATGTCCTTGTTCGTGGCGCTGTTGACCTTGCCGTCGGCGACCTCCAGCGGCTGGCCGGTGGCCAGTTCGATCGCCATCTGCGCCGCGGTGCCGGCCTCCACCAGGTACGGCTTGTAGACGGTGAACGACTGCAGACCGGCCACGATCCTCTGGGTCGCGTCGAGTTGGGCGTCCTGTCCGCTGATCGGGGGCAGCGGGCTGACGTGGTCGGCCAGCAGGGTGTTGACGATCCCGGTGGCCATACCGTCGTTGGCCGAGTAGACGGCGGCGATGTTGGCCTTGCCCAGGCGGCTGATCGCGCTGTCGATCTCCTTGCTCGCCTCGTCGGCCTGCCAGCCCGGGGTGTCGTAGGTGGCCGCGATCCTGACCTTGCCGCGCAGGACGCTGAGCGCACCGGCCTTGTACTGGGCGGCGTTCGGGTCGGCGCTGTCACCGTTGATCATGACGACCGGGGTGCTCGGGGTGGCCCGGCCGCCGAGGGCCTCCAGCAGTCCCTGTGCCTGCTCCTTGCCGACCTGGGTGTTGTCGAAGGAGACGTACCCGTCCACTGGGCCCTGCGCCAGGCGGTCATAGGAGACGATCTTGATGCCCGCGGCGTGTGCCTTTTCGATCGAGGGCTGAATCGCCTTGTAGTCGACCGGATCGACGATGATGACCTTGTCACCCTCGCTGATCAGCGTATTGAGCTGCGCTTCCTGGGTGTTGGCGTTCTGCCCGGCGTTCTCGTAGTCCAGTTGGCACTTCGGGCAGAGTGCGTGGAGCCTGGTCTGAATCTGCGGGCGGTCTACCGCCTCGTAACGGGTGGTCTGGTTCTCCGGCAGCGCCAGACCGATCCGGAAGCCCTGATTCACGTCTGCCGCGCTGGTCTTGCCGGTGTCGACCGACTTCTTGCCGCACGCCGCCATGCTGAGCGTTATGGACACTGCCGCGGTCGCCACGACGGCGCGACGCAGAGTGGTGTTCACGAGGGGTACCTCCCTGACAGGGCCGCGATGGTACGGCCGAGGTGGAGGTGAGTAGAACTCCGGCAATTGGGTCCCGTCAAGAAGTTAATTCTTACGAGACGGCAACGTAGTGATTTGTTATCTAGCCGAAAGCAAACACCGCTGACGGTTTTGTGTGGCAGTTGCCACGGGCATGCCCCAACGGCCAGGTGTGGCCGTCACGGGACGGCGGGGAAACGGCCAACTCGCCGAAATGCTCAGGGACCTGACCGCCCTGCGGATTCCGTCCGGAATAGCGATACCGACGCACGCCGCCCCTCCTTGGCCGTTCACGAGACGGGGGACGGTACCACGCGAACCTGGAGCGGCCGACCGGGGTCCGCAGGTCGTGTGGCGCGTACAGATCAACAACGCCGCCAGGTGTCGGGGGTGCCTCCGTGCGCATAGCCCAGCGGGCCGCCGATTGATCCTAATTTAGGGAATCGAGCACATCTGCCCGGTGTGATCCGCGACGATGGCGCCATGAGCGATCAGGACTTCGCGGCGCGCACCGAGCGGTTCGCGCGTCATCTGGCCGAACTCGGGCTTCGTTTGGACAAAGAGTCGTTCGCATTGCTGCTACGCATCCTGCATGGCGTGAACCAAGCTTTGGTGCATCATTCACGGAGCGTTGACATTCCCTTCGGTCCGGGCGACAGGGAGTTGTTCACCAATGAGCTGGGCCGGGAATTGGGAACGCTTATGGACCTCCTTGGGCCGCACGGCATGCGCATGGTCGTCGACGTGGGCGATTCCGCTGGTACGGCCACCACCGGCGGCCGTCAGGGGCCGCCGAGCGGACTGCTGGCACTGGCCGAACGGGAACGGGACCGGCACGAGGTGGAGGCCATTGTGCGGGCCAGCGGAATGGAACCGTAGGGCGCGGAAGCCGAATTGCCGCGACCACCGACCGTCACAGGAAGTCAACGCCCTGTGCCAACGGCAGTTCGGCCGAGTAGTTGACGGTGTGCGTGGCCCGCCGCATATAGGCCCGCCAGGCGTCGGAACCGGATTCCCGGCCGCCACCGGTGGCTTTCTCCCCGCCGAACGCCCCGCCGATCTCGGCGCCGGAGGTGCCGAGATTGACGTTGGCGATGCCGCAGTCGGAGCCGTCGGCGGCCAGGAAGCGCTCCGCCTCCCGCTGGTCGCTGGTGAAGACGCTGGAGGACAGGCCCTGAGGAACCTCGTTGTGCAGGGTGATGGCCTCCTCGAAGGTGCGGTAGGTGAGCACGTAGACGATCGGGGCGAACGTCTCCGCCCGTACGATCGCCGTCTGCGCTGGCATCCGGACCACCGCGGGCGCGACATAACGCGCCTGCGGCGCCTCGTCCCGTAGCAGGGTTTCGCCACCGGTCAGCAGCTTTCCGCCGTCGGCCTGGGCGCGCTCCAGGGCCTGTGCCATCGCCTCGTGGGCCCGTGCGGTGATCAGCGGGCCGACCAGGGTGGCGGCGGCGAACGGGTCGCCGACCGGCAGCCGGTGGTAGGCGTGCACGATCCGGTCCACCAGCCGGTCGGCGATGTCCTCGTGCACGATCAGGCGGCGCAGCGTGGTGCACCGCTGGCCCGCCGTCCCCGCGGCGGAGAAGACGATGCCGCGCACCGCCAGGTCCAGATCGGCCGAGGGCGCCACCACCGCCCCGTTGTTGCCGCCGAGCTCCAGCAGGCACCGGCCGAACCGCGCGGCGACCCGTGGCGCGACCGCACGCCCCATGCGCACCGAGCCCGTGGCACTGACCAACGCCACCCGGTCGTCGTCCACCAGCTGTTGTCCGGTGTCCCGGTCCCCGAGGACAAGTTGGTGCACCCCGGGCGGGGCGCCCGTGTCCTTCGCCGCACGGGCCAGCAGCGCGTCGCAGGCCACCGCGGTCAGTGGGGTCAGCTCCGACGGCTTCCACACCACCGTGTCACCGCACACCAACGCCACCGCGGTGTTCCACGCCCACACCGCCGCGGGGAAGTTGAAGGCGGACAGCACCCCGACCACGCCCAGCGGATGCCAGCATTCGGCGAGCCGGTGACCGGGCCGCTCAGACGGCATGGTGCGTCCGTAGAGCTGACGCGACAGGCCGACCGCGAAGTCGCAGATGTCGATCATCTCCTGCACCTCGCCCAGCGCTTCCGAGCGGATCTTCCCCGCTTCCAGGGTGACCAGATCGGCCAGGTCCTCCTTGTACTCGGTCAGCAGCTCACCGAGCCGCTTGACCAGCCGACCGCGCTGCGGCGCCGGAGTGGTGCGCCAACTGGCGAACGTCGCATGGGCGGTGCCGACCGCCGCGTCGACCTGCTCGGCACCCGCGCACGGCAGGAAGAACATCGCGCCGCCGGTGATCGGGGTACGGCAGACCAGATCACCGCTGTCACCCCCGAGCGGCGGCTGGGCGCCGCAGTGGTTGAGCCGCTGCGCGGCCAGAACGCGCAGGGAGTCGGTGTCGGGCAGTGTGGTGCGCGGGTCGGTCACGACTTACGTCTCCTCGGTGGAGTCATCCTGTGGCGGCGTCAGATGACGGCGGATTCCCGGCGGTTGGCGCGGGAGGACGAACCCGTCGGCGGCCAGCGGCGCCACATCGATGACCGGGTTCCGGCGCAGGCGGCCGCCTTTTCGCCGTCGCGCGGCGGGAAGAGGTAACCCGCCTCACCCAACACCACACCCACGCCTGGGAGTTGGAGGAAGTCGCGGGACGCCGCGAAACCGCGCTGCCCCAGCGTGCTGTTCAGGGAATCGCGGAAACGCGCTCGAACTCCCCTGATCGGCTTGCCCGATGAGCCGCTGGCCGGACCGTCGCGGTCCAGCACCAGCACATCGCGCGCCCCCGCCTCGGCCAGCTGGAAGGCGACGCTCGCGCCGATCACCCCGGCTCCGACGGCCACCACCCAGGCGTCCGGCGGCAGTGAACCGCCGGTGCGGTCCGTACCGTTCGTCATGGCCCCTCCCTGACTGCGCGCCGAGGCGGTACGGCAGTGGACGTGCGGTGCGAACCCGGCCGCAGGCGCCTCAGCCGCTGAGCAGCCTCCTCGCGGCGTCGGTGATGTGGGGCCTGGAGATACCGGCGGCGTCCAGCAGTTCGGCGGACGTGCCCGAGGCGGGCAGGTCCCGTACCGCCAGGTGCGCGAAGCGGGGCGCCACGGAGCGCTCGGCGAGCGCGCCCAGTACCGCCTCGCCGATGCCGCCCTCCGGGCGGTGGTCCTCGGCGACCACCAGGGCTCCGGTCTGCTCGGCGGCCCGGGCCAGCGCGTCGGCGTCGATCGGCTTGACCGAGTACACGTCGATCACCCTGGCGTTGATGCCCTCCGACGCCAACGTGTCGGCGGCGGCCAGGCACTCGTGCACCGTCACCCCCGCGCCGACCAGCGTGATCCGGTCGTCGGCGGAGGACCGCGGCGTCTTGGAGCCGCCGACGGGAAACGCCTCCCCCGCCGGGTACAGCACGGGGTAGCCGCCGCGGGTGGTGCGCAGGTACGAGATGCCCTCCAGGTCGGCCATGGCGGCGGTGAGGGCGACGGTCGCGTTGGCGTCGCAGGGGTAGAGCACCGTCGAGCCGTGCACGGACCGCATCATCGCCAGATCCTCCAGGCCCATCTGCGAGGGGCCGTCGGCGCCGATCTCCACCCCGCAGTGCGAACCGCACAGCGCCAGGCGGGCCCGGGAGACCGACGCCATCCGGATGAAGTCGTGCGCGCGGGTCAAGAACGCGGCGAACGTGGCCGCGTACGGCCGCCAACCGCGCACCGAGAGTCCGACCGCGGTGGCCAGCATCTGCTGCTCGGCGATGTAGGACTGGAAGTAGCGGCCGGGGTAGACCTTGGCGAAGTCCTCGGCGTGCGTGGAGTTGCCCACCTCCGCGTCCAGCCCGACCACCTCCGGCCGGGCTCCCAGCGCCGCCAGCGCCTTGCCGTACGCGGACCGGGTGGCCACCTTCTCGCCGAGTTCGAACTCCGGCAGCCGCACCTCCTTGGCCGCCGGGCGCGCGGGCGGCTGGTACGGCCGCGGTCCGTGGCCGCGCACCGTCAGACGGCGTACGCCGCCGAGTTCGCCGATCGCCCGCTCGGCCATCTCGGACGGCAGTGGCTTGCCGTGCCAGCCCTCGGCGTCCGCCACCTCGCTGAAGCCCTGGCCCTTGACGGTCCTGGCCAGGATGACGGTGGGCCGCTCGCTCTGGGTGGCGTACTCAAACGCCTTGTCGATCGCCGCCACGTCATGGCCCTCGACGGTCAACGCGGCGCAGCCGAAGGCCTCCACCCGGTTGGCGTAGGCCTCCAGGTCCCAGCCGAGTTCGGTGGGGCCGCGCTGGCCCAGCCGGTTGACGTCCACGATGGCGGTGAGATTGTCCAGACCGTAGCGGCCCGCCTTGTCCAGCGCCTCCCAGATGGACCCCTCGGTCATCTCGCTGTCCCCGCACAGCACCCACACCCTGTACGGCGCGTGCTCCAGCTTGCGGCCCGACAGCGCCACGCCGACGCCGTACGGCAGCCCCTGGCCGAGCGAGCCGGTGGCGACGTCGACCCAGGGCAGCACCGGGGTCGGGTGCCCCTCCAGGCGCGATCCCGCCCTGCGGTAACGGGCCAGCAACTCCTCCTCGCTGACCACGCCCGCCGCGTGGAACATCGCGTACAGCAGTGGCGAGGCATGTCCCTTGGAGAAGATCAGGTGGTCGTTGCCGGGGTCGTCGGGGCGCTGCCAGTCGTAGTGCAGATGGCGGGCGAGCAGCACCGCCATCAGGTCGGCGGCCGACATGCTCGACGTCGGATGGCCCGAACCGGCGGAGGTGCTGGCGCGCACCGAGTCGACCCGCAGCTGTTGGGCGAGTTCGAAGACGGCCGTCAGGTCGGACCGGGGTCCGACCGTCGCGTTGGGTCCGTTGGGGGAAGCGGCAGTCATGGACGTTCCTCGGGTCGGGGAGCTGTGCGCGGGATCGGTGTGAGGCCGTGGCCGTGCACGATCTCATCGCGCGCGCCGACGGCAGCCGCACATTGCTCCGTAAGGGGGCGTGGCCGCCGCGGTCTCACCCCGCCGCCCCGGTGTGTTCTTGTTCGCTTCTCCGCCCGCGCGGCGCGGGTGCGGGCATCGTTGCTTTCTGCGGCTCGGCGGCCGCGCGTGCGTCGCTCACGGTGTGGTGCATGACGTGTTTGATTCGGCGTACTCCTGCAGGCCGTGACGTGAGAGCTTCTTGCCGTGGCGGAGCGCTTGAAACCACCGTGCGGCATTTCCGGGCGGAACGCGAAGTACCGGTTGCCCCGGACGCGGCTGTGGGTCCAGGCGGCGCGGTTGGGGCGCGTGGTTCGGGCGTGGTCGGCGGTCAACACCGCCGCGCCGCATTCCGGCCGGTGCTGGGGGTACGTCGAGGGCCGTCTGCCGGAAGGGGTGCCGCGGGGAGGGACTCGACGGCGGCCCTCGGCCGAGATGCGGATCGGATTCATCGGCGGGGCGGATGCTCGGGCGCCGTCTAGAACGCCAACGCGCGTATTCCTGACCGCTTTTCGGCCGTGAGCCATGAGTGCGGGTCCGGTTGTGACCGGTGACGGCCGTCGCGGCCACCACCGGGACTTCTACCGCCGGTCATACGGCCCGCGTTGCCACCTGACAGCCATTTCGCCCCGATCCCACGCACCGTCAACGCCGGTCCCCGCGGCCGCCGAAGCGCTTTCCGCGCCCCGGCCGACGGCAGCCGCCGTCAGGAATTCCCCGCGCCCTGCAAGCCGTCGGGCGACGGAGCCCAACCGGCTCGGTGAATTCATGAGTAGCGCCCCGGAGTTAGGGGCATCCTATGAATGATGTCGGGAGGTTTGCAGAAGCCTGGGAGCAGCCGATCGCGTCTCCTGTAGCATCCGTCATCCATCAGTCGTACCAAGCTGGAGAAAACTCGTGGCACAAAAGGTTCAGGTCCTTCTCGTCGACGACCTCGACGGTGGCGAGGCGGACGAGACGGTGACGTTCGCGCTGGACGGGAAGTCCTACGAGATCGACCTCACGGCGGCCAACGCCGAGAAACTCCGCAAGTCCCTTGCGGACTTTGTGAAGTCGGGCCGCAGGACCGGTGGGCGGACCACTGCGGGGCGCGGCAAGGCACGCCCGGTGGTGGCCGGTAACCAGGACACCGCCAAGATCCGTGCATGGGCCAAGGAGAACGGCTACAACGTCAACGAGCGCGGTCGGGTCCCGGCCGATATTCGTGCCGCCTACGAGGCGGCCGCGGGCGTGTAACCGGCGCTCCCAGGGTTCGCGGCTGCCGGACCGGCCGCGGACCGCGCCCCGTCCCGCCTGTCGGTCCGGCAACGCTACGAGTGTCGGGCGCGGCTCCGTCGTTCACCACGCGGGCCGCGCCCGTTCTCGTGCCCTGGTGTCCCGCGGCGGCGTGATGGAAAATCATGTGATTTTCCTGTGAATTCTCCGTGGGCTCCCTGGATTTCGGCTGGTCGATGGCTCACTATGACCACCGGCGATCCTCCAGCGAAAACGCGTTCTACTCCTGGCCCGGTGCGCCGCCGCATGTCATCCGGGGCGTGATCGCTGGCAACGCGGTGCACGTGGAATGTGAACTTCCCACCCGCGCTGGAGACTTCTCGCCGCTTCCGTGGAACAGCGGTGCGCGGGTTACGACGGGCCCGCAGAATGTGACCGTCGAGCGCGGGCATCATCCGCGCTCGTCCGCTCCCGCCCACCGGAAATGGGGGATTCCCGGTTGCCGTGCAGAGCGCATCGCACGTCCCACGACCATCACGGGATCCACTTCACCGGCGGTCACGCCGTACTGCGGTGTGCCTGCGCGCACCGTTGACCGGAGCAGCATGGCGAATGCTGCCCCAGGGGGGACACCCTGGCTTGGAAAACGCGTGCCGTCGCCCTGCCCAGATCGCCGACGTGCTGGTGGCCTTCGAGGGCGGTTGGCCGTCCTACTGCCGTGCCGCGGCGCCCGGTTGGCCCGCACGGCACCACCCGGAGCGGTTCTGCCATCTGGTGTACGACGTTCCGCCGGGCGCGCACGAGCGGGTGGCGCGGCTGGCCGGGCAGCGCGGTGCCGGGGCGCACTGCGCGGTGTCCGGCGGGGGCGCCAACCCGTGGCGATCGGCGCCGGGTTGCCTGGAGGGCGGAGGGTGAGGCGGTCGCGCGGGCGGACATCCGGCGGCAAGTCCCTTGGCTGGTGGGCGACTTCGGATCCGCGCTGAACGCGTGGGGCGCCCGGCGAACCGGTTCCGGGGGCGCCCCCGCTCAGCGGGAGACCCCCGGAACGGGACAACCTCAGCCCTGTTGCGCGGCGGTGAGCGCCAGCTTCTGGTCCAGCCAGCGGATCGCGGCCGGGTAGCCGGTGCCGTTCTGGGCGTCGACGTGCGAGGGCGCCTTGGCGCTCTGCTGGAACTGGGTGCTGGACCCGCCGCCCGGCACCAGCAGGGAGACCGGCGGGGCGGGCATGTGCGCCAGCCGCCACGTCAGGTCGTTTTCGTTCTTCACCTCGGTGTTGCCCGCGTACAAATCGCCGGTGCCGCCGGTCCGCGGGGTGAAGTCGGCCGACAGACTGGCGCCCGCGCCGTAGCGGGTGGGGTTGGTCAGCGGGAGCTTCAGCGCGCAGTAGCCGCCGGTGGCATCGCCGAGGGTGCCCCAGGAGCCGAGGGCACCGCTGGCGCGGTACTGGTCGGCGACGGCCAGCGGCAGGTCCTGGTTGAAGAAGGCCAGGCCCTGCGGGCCGCTGGGCACGTTGGTGCAGTCGACGCCCCGGCCTGGCACCACGGTGGGCCGCACCATCACATAGATGGTCGGCTTGATCTTGTTGCTGACGATGTCGGCGGCGACGGTGCGCGGCAGCGCCCCGTTCGGTTGCCCGCTGAGGGCGACGACCACCGGGAACCGGTCGCTTTGGTGTGCCTTCTGGAAGTACTGCGGCGGCAGGTAGACGAAGCCGTCGGCGGTCACCCCGGAGGACGGGCCGTGGAAGGTGACCTTCTGCACCTCACCGGAGTGCGCCTTGCCGCCGGGCAGGCCCGCGTTGATCACGCCCTTGACGGTGAGGGCGACCGGGCGGGTGCTGGCGGTCCCCGCGGTGAGCACCTGCTTGCCGGTGGACGCGCCGAACAGGTCGGTCCACGACGAGTAGAAGCCCATGCTCTTGTTGACGCCGACCAGGATCACGCCCAGTATCACGATCTGCGTCGCCGCGATCAGCCCGAGGCGGCCGAGCCACTGCAGCGGGCCCTTCTTCGCGGCGCGCGGCCACAGCCACAGCGCCAGCGCGACCACCGCCAAGGCGGTGATCACCAGCACTGTGAGGAACAAGCTGGACGTGAGTCCCACGGTCATCGCTCTCTGTTGAATGAAACCTTCAGAAGATGAGGATATGAATTCGGGCTGTTCGGTTTCCTCAGCGGGGTGATCACTTCCCCCGCCGTCGACTGAAGGTCTTGAGCAGTGAAGCAGGGCACCGCCAGGGCCCACCCCGGCCCGTCGAGGCCGGTCGCGATGAGCATCCGTCAACGGCGATGGCTGCGGTACTGGATTCTGGCGAGGGTCGTGTCGGAGAATATGGGGACGAAGCGGTCGGGGTCAGTGGAGGCGGTGGTGGCCCGGCTGCTGCGCCGTAGCAGTGACCAGATGCCTTCGACCGGGTTGAGGTCGGGTGCGTACGGCGGCAGGTGGGAGGCCGTGATCCAGTCGTGGGCGTCGATTCGACGTCCGGCCGGTGTCGCTGAGCATGGGGTGCGGGGGCCGGGCGACGTCCCGGCAGGACGGGGAGCCTGGCATGGCCGAGTACCGGGTGACCGCCGCCGAGCGGGACGCGTGCCGCGAACTGCTGGCGGTGGCGGGCGCCATCGCGACGATTCCGGAGCTGGCCGCCGAGGTGTCCCGGTGGCTGCACCGCTTCGTCCCCCACGACGGGTACATGCTGGCGGGGCTCGATCCGCTCACCGGTGTCGGCTGCTTCCACCACAAGGAGCACGGATACAGCGTGGCCTCGGCCCACCGGCTGGAGATCGACGACTCCTTCGGCAGCGAACCGCACCCCTTCGCCCGTCTCATGAGCGGTCCCAGCCCGGTGTGCGTGCTGAGTGCGGCCTCGTCCCGCTACCCGGAGAGCGTGCGGTCGCACGTCCTCATACCGACGGAGGGGTTCGGGAGCGAGATGCGCGTCGCGCTCGCGCACCGGGGCCTGACCTGGGGCGGGCTGATCCTGCTTCGCGACCGGGGAAACGGACGGTTCTCGGAGGGGGAGGCCCTGTGCACCGAGCGGCTCGCGGGCCCGGTGGCCGCCGCGCTTCGGGAGTTCGTGGCCCGCAAGCCGCTGCGGCCGGGCCGTAACTCGCTGGCCCCGGGCGTGGTCGTCATCGGCCCCGACGACACGGTCAAGGGGATGACGGCGACGGCGCGCACCTGGCTCGCCAAATTCGTCCCCGAGCATCTGCGGACTGCGGAGGAGGAACTCCCCAATCTCCTGTGGGGCTTCACCTACCACACGCGCCGCACCCACCGGACGGCCCTCAGCCGGATCCCCACGCACACCGGGTGGGTCGCCGCGCACGCGCAGTTCCTCGACGGCACCGACGGCGACATCACGGTCACCTTCCAGCCCGCCCCAGCAGCCCTGCTTTTGCCAGCGGTCTCCACCTGGTACGGGATCACCCCGCGGGAACAGGCCATCGTCGAGCACCTGCTGAGCGGGCTGCCGACCAAGCACATCGCCCGTCTCCTGGGCATGTCCCCGCACACGGTCGCCGACCACCTTCGGTCCGTCTACCGCAAGACGGGCACGGCTGGGCGCGAGGAACTCATCGCGGGGCTCAGGCAGTAGGGAGCAGCGCCGTAGGGAACAGCCCTGTGGGAAATGGCGCGGTGGGGAGCGGTTCAGCCGAGCGCCCGCCGCTCAAGGAGGGCGGGGTCCAGTCGGCGGTTCACCCGGTCCACCAGTCCGAGGGCCGTGAGCCGTTCCTCGATGTACTGCTGTACGGGCCGTACCACCCCGCAGTACGGCAGGCCGGACACGGGGTCGCGCCACCGCTGTTCGGGGGTGGACTCCGCCGCGAAGAATCCGGAGCAGGAGCCGAAGTAGCGGCAGCCGGTGCAGGTTTGGCGGACCCGCTCCCGCGACTGGCGCAGCGCCTCGCCGAAGGACGGGGAACGGCGCATGGCGGACAGGGACTCGGTGAAGATGTCGCCGTGCCGCAGGGCCGGGTCGTACGCATCGCCGTTGGAGTACACGGACCCGTCCGTGTCGACGACCAGGATGGTCTCGCCCTGCTCCTTGTCGTAGAAGCGCTGTTCCCCCGCGCCGTGCAGGGCGTGCACGACGTTGGCCGCGTAGCTGTCGACCGGTTCGACGGTGATGGAGCTGTCGGAGGCCAGCCAGCGGTCGGTGAGCGTCTTCAGCGCGGTGACGATCTCCTGCGCCGTGAGCCCGTGCCGGGCCTGCTGCCCCGGGTAGCCGGTCCGGTAGACGGGCAGCAGCCGGAAGCCGAGGCCCACGTCCTCGAAGAACCGGTGGATCTCCGCGACGTGGGGTGCCGTGGAGCGGGACAGCACGGTGATGCAGCCGAAGTCCAGGCCCTCGTCCAGCAGGCGCTGCATGTGGGCCAGAACCCGGGGCTGCGCCTGGCGGCCGGCAACGGTCACGCGCTGGCCGCCGACGAGGTCCACCGAGACGCCGACGTCGTCGAAGACCTCCCGGATCACAGCGATGTCCTCGTCGGTGAGCCGGTAGAGGTTGGTCTGGACGGAGTTCCCGTAGGGGATCCCGGCGGGCTCCAGGAACTCCTGCTGGGCCCGCTTGACCTCGCGGTAGAACGCGTGCGGCATCAGCAGGGGCTCCCCGCCGTGCCACACGAAGTCCGCCGTCCGGCCCGGCTGGTCCGCCAGCCACTCTCCCACGTGCCGGATCATGGTCCTCACCTGCGGCACCGTCATCGCGGTCCGGTCGCCGAGCGACGGGTACTCGTAGCAGTAGCGGCACCGCAGGTTGCAGAACTTGGACACCTTCACCACGAGTTGCAGGTAGGGCGGCGTCGTCATGCGGGCCCTGGGCCGAGGGCCGACCTCAGCCGGAGGAAGGCGTCCGTGATCCGGGACCCGCCCCGTGGCCGCCGCGCACCGCCGCCCTGCGCGACGCGCCGGGCCCCGGGCGGCCCACTGTCCCCGAACCTCTCGTGCCACCCGGGCCCGTTGCCGGGCCCCTCGACCCAGAAGTCCGGGTAGGCGGGCCACCCGCCCTCGGTGCGCGGCTGCATCGCGAGCAGCCGTACGTACGCGCTGCGGGAGGCCGCGGGCTGCGGGGCGTCTGGTCCTTCGGGTTCCGCACCGGCCATGCCGACCACTCTCCTCGCTCCATGTCGTCGGTGGTGTTTCCCTCCGGGTTCCAGGTAATGCAGCGGGAAAGGATTCGCCAACCCCCCAATATTCGGGGGGTGCTGAGGACCACGGCCCGGCGTGACACTGGTCGCCCGGTCCGGCATTCGGCTCCGGACCACGATGGACGGGAGAGTCCGTGATGACTGCCTCAGCATCGGCCGCCACGGCCCGGAGCGTGGACGTGGTGACCCTCCCGCCCGATGCCGCGGGGGTGGCGGACGGCGGCATGCTGCCGCCCGCGGGATCGGTGGTGCTCTGCGTGGGGGACGCCGCGGCGTCCTCGTGGCAGCAGCTCCGCGAGGCCGCGCTGCGCGGCGACTGGCAGGCTCTGCGGGACGCACCCGTTCCCGCACCGCCCGCGCCCGGTACCCGGCTGGTTGCCGCGTCGCCCTTGTTCGACCTGCTCTGCGCGGGCCACACGGTGGCGCGCGATCTGGCGCTTCCGCACGGCTGCCCGTTCCGGACGGTGACCTTCCCGTACACCGGCGGCCCGATCCGGGATGCGGACTTCCGTATCGTCGAGCACCCCGGCCGGGACGTGCCCGCGGTCGCGACGAGCTATCTCCTCCTGCGCCGCGCGCCGGAACTGACGCCGCTGGAGCGCCGGTTGCTCGAAAGCGTCGGTCCCGATGAGCGGCATCTCCACATGGGGCCGCGGGAACCGTGCCAGACGATCACGACGATGAACGTCATCACCAACAACATCGCGGCTGCGGCACAGGCCGCCGTCGACTGCAAGCACGGACGCGGCGGGTGCGGCATGAGCGAGAGCGACACGGTGCTGTCGGAGGCCGAGATCGAGGAGATCACGGGAGGGGCGGACGGACCCGCGGCCTCGGTGGCCGACCTGCTCGCCACGCGCCGACGCCACTTCTCCCGCTAGCGGATGCCCCGTGGGATCCGTCCTCGTGGCCGTCGTCCTGGCGCTGTGGCTGCTGCTGACCGTGGTGGGGGCGCTGCCCCGGACCGGCGGCGCGCTCCGGAAGCGGATCCCCGCCTGGTTCGCCCCGCTGCTGCCGTCCTGGACGTTCTTCGCGCCGAACCCGGCGACGAAGGACAAGGTGCAGATGTACCGGGACATCCTCGCCAACGGCTCCGTCAGCCCCCTGCGCCTGGTCCTGCCAGAAGGCGGGGCGCGGGGCCGGGCGGGCAAGGCGCTGTTCGACGCCGCCTCGCACCTGACGCAGGGGGCCGCGAGGGGCCGGGAGGAGGAGCCGGACACGCGGGTCCGGGACGCCCGGCTGATGATCGGCACCCCGTATCTGCTGCTGCTCAACCGGGCCGCCGCGGCGCCGCACGACGCGGCCGCCGTCGCCTTCGAGTTCGTCATCGTCCACGCCAGCCTGCGGGAGGAGGATCCGCAGGTGGTCTTCGTCTCGGCGGTGCACCGTCTGGAGACGGCCGTCGGCCGCGCGCAGCCGGGGATGTGGGAGCCCGGCGCGCCGGAGCCCAGCGCACGTAAGCCCAGTGCGCGTGAGCCCGGTGAGCAGCCGACCGCCACCGGGGAGGCCGGGCCGCGCCGGGTCGGCGCACGGAAAGGGACCCGATGCTGAACGAGACCGTCATGCTGCACGGGACCATCACACTGACCGAGACCGGGGCAGCCCGGGCGATCCTGGCCGTCGCTGGCAGCGGGCTGGCGGTGTCGGCGGCGCGTGATCTGCGCCAGGCCCGCGAGTTCGGCGAGGGCGGCGCGCTGGCGTGGTCCGTGGTCGGGGCGCACCCGCACCGCTGCCCGGCCGTGGTGCGCGGGCTCTTCGTCTGGGAGCGGTACCGAGCGGTGCTGGCCGTCCAGTGCGCGGCGGGCCTCGCCGCCCCGGTCGTGGCGGCGCTGTCCACAGGTGGCTCCGCCGTGCTCGCCTGTCTGCTGCTGTCCACCCTGCTGCTGGGTCTGCACCGCAGTGACTTCGGCACCGACGGGGCGGACCAGATGGCCGCCCTGTGCCTGCTCACCGCCGCCGTGACGCTGATCACCGGCGGCACGGTCGGCCGCCTCTGCCTCGCCTTCCTCGCTGGCCAGTTGGTGCTGAGCTATCTGATCGCCGGGGTGGCGAAGGCGGTCTCGCCGATGTGGCGCGACGGCTCGTGCCTCGCGCAGATCCTCTCCACCCGGGCCTATGGTTCGCCCCGGGTGGCCGCGGCCCTGCGCGCCCGGCCACACCTGGGGTTCCTGCTCGCGTGGGGCGTCATGGCGCTGGAGGTGACGTTCTGGCTCACCCTGGTCCTGCCGGAGGCCCCGCGCTGGGGGTTCCTCGCCGCCGGTGCGGTGATGCACCTCGGCATCGCGGTCACCATGGGGCTGAGCACGTTCGTCTTCGCCTTCACCGGGGCGTACCCGGCTCTGCTGTTCACGGCCGCGGCGCTCACCGGGTGAGCGGCGGGCGGCGCGGGGGCCGTCGTCCGAACCGTGCCGACCGGGCGGCGGACCCGGACGGCACCCGGCCGTCGGAGCCTGAGCGGCCGGACTGGAGACCGGCCGTCGGAGCCTGAGCGGCGAGACTGGAGCCCGGACACGTCACCCCCGCCGGACTGACCGGGTAGGCCGGACCGGCACCACCCGGGCGTCCACGAGCGGCGGCCCTGGTTCGGGGCAGCCGCCGAATCCCCTACTTGCGGGCCAGCGCGTCCCGTACCGCCTCTTCGGTGCGGGCCACCGACGCGGTGCCGTCGTCGGCGGTGATGATCGGGCGCTGGATGAGCCGGGGGTGCGCGGCCAGCGCCTCGATCCAGCGGTCGCGTCCGGCCGCGTCCCGCGGCCAGTCCTTCAGGCCCAGCTCCTTGGCGTCCGGCTCCTGGGTGCGGGTGATGTCCCAGGGCTCCAGGCCCAGCCTGTCCAGGACCTCGCGCAGCTCCTGGGCGCTGGGCGGATCCTCCAGGTAGCGGCGGACGGTGTAGTCGGCGCCCGCTTCGTCCAGCAGGTTGATCGCCGATCGGCACTTGGAGCAGGCGGGGTTGATCCAGATTTCCATGGGCACACCCTAGACGCCCGGCCTCCGGCACTCGACGCGTCGGAAATCTTTGACGCGTCGGGATTTTCCGACGTATGGTGGCGCCGTGCCGACAGACGTCTTCAGCGCACTGTCCAACCCCGTGCGCCGCAAGCTGCTCGAATCACTGCGCGAGGGACCGCGCGCGGTCAACGACCTGGCCAGCCAGTTCTCGTTGAGCCGCCCAGCGGTCTCCGAGCACCTGCAGGTGCTGCGCCACGCCCACCTCGTACGGGAGGAGCCGAGGGGCCGCCAGCGGTACTACCACCTCGTGGCGGAGCCCCTCGCGCAGGTGCAGGAATGGCTGCACCCCTTTGAGCACTACTGGCGCGAACGCATGCGCTCGCTGCGCGACCTACTCGACGAGGAGAACCCGTGACCGACCCCGCTGTCATCCACTGCGACCAGTTCCTGGCCCATCCGCCCGCCGTGGTGTGGCGGGCGCTGACCGATCCGCAGTGGCACGCCCGCTGGTGGGCGGCGGGCGACGTCAGGCCCGTGGTCGGCCACCGCTTCACCCTGGACATGGGGCCCTGGGGACACCAGCCGTGTGAGGTGATCGCGGTGGAGCCCGAGCGGCTGCTGCGCTACAGCTTCGCCGAGGGCTCGCTGGACACCACCATCACCTGGCGGCTGGAACCCGAGGGCAACGGCACCCGCCTGTTCCTCGAACACGCCGGATTCGACCTTGACTCGCCCATGGGCAAGCAGGCGTTCGACGGCATGGGCGGCGGCTGGCCCGGTGTGCTGCGCGGCATCGGCCCGGCACTGGATGGCCTGACGGCCTGAGAGATCGCCTTGGGTGACCGGCTGGCCCGACCAAGTCCCGCCGGACACGCCCTGAGCAGGTCGGGCGATGTCCGCTGCGGCTCGGTGGCGCCCTGAAGGGGCGCGGGGCTGTGTTCATGTGCGGCTCCGGCGCGTGGGCGCGACCACCCACCATGGCGCCGCGGACGATCGACGGCACATCGCCGCACTCCCAGCGGACCGCTCAGTTCCTCGCGTACAGCGCGGCGCGCACCGTGCGCAGCCAGGCTTCGGCGGCGGCCTCGTCGGGGGCCTCGGGCAGGGCGCCCGGACGGGCGAACCGGTCCTCGGCGCGGGACAGCAGCGGCAGCGCGTGGTCCGGTTCCGCGGCGATGCGCACCCCCAGGGCGCGGACCCGGTCGGGGTCGGCGAGCCGGATGGTCAGGTGCCCGGTGCGGTGGAGTTCCGCGCCCTGTTCCAGCAGCCGCACCAGGTGCCGGGCGTGCTTCTCGGAGCGCTTGCGGCCTTGCGCGCCCGCCCGCGCCCGCAGCTTCCGGAACTGCTGGGCGGCGTAACCGAGATACGAGTCGCGCACCGCCCCCGCCGACAGAAACGCCCGGCGGATGCCGATCAGTTCGTCCCCGAGCGCGGTGCGCACCTCGTACAACTCGTCCGGCAGCCAGATGAGTTCGGTCACCGTCGGGTTGCCGCTCAGCGCGAGGCGGCAGTACTTGGCCGCCTCGTGCAGGGTGCGGTCGGGCCTGGTGGTGACATGGGACTCCGCCGGGCGGCGCAGGCCGTGGAACGCCACGGTGGGCGCGGCGAAGACGCCGAGCCGGTCGATGTCGGACCCCTCGTGGGCCAGGCCGTACGCGGTGGAGCCGACGGTGCCGGACAACAGGACGTGCATGGTGCTCCGTTGCGGGTCGATGGGCAGGAGGAGTAAGACGACCCAGGCGCGCGAATGGTTGCGCCGTTGGCCGTACCTCCTGCCACGCCCTCGCCGGAGGTCACCGGTGGCGGGTGCGCAGCGGTGTCAGCTGGTGGATGTCGTACGCCGCGCGCAGTTCGGCGATGGCGGCCATGTCCGGCGGACCGTCGCACGACAGGATCTCCAGCAACTCCTCGAAGTAGCGTTCGTGCGCGGGCGGCGGCGAGGCCTGGAAGAGCATCCTGGCCTCCTTGTCCGTCGGATTGGCGAACGCGTGCGGACACCCCGGCGGCACATGGGCCACCGTTCCCGGTGTGCCCCGTACCGGTCGCATGCCGGAGGGGGACTCCCAGCCGCGCCAACCGTCCGGGGTGCGCACCTTGGGCTCGAAGGCCAGCAGGTCCAGCTCGCCCTCCAGCACGTAGAACAACTCCTCGCTGTTGGCGTGCACATGGGCGCCCACGTCGAACCCCGGGGGTACGACGACCTCGAACAGCGAGCCCACCGTGCTGCGTTCGCCGGTGACCTTGAAGGTGACCTCCTGGGCGCCGGTCACCAGCGTCCGGCCCTCGCCCGGCGCCACCACCAGCCCGTCCAACGCGTTCAGCGTGAGCGTGCTCATCGTGTCCTCACCTCACTTCACGGGTCGCGTCACCAGGTCACTGGTAGCGCCTGCGGGCCGCGGATCAGCTCACCGCGACGCCACTGGATCTCCTCCGGCGCGACCGCGAGCTCCAGACCGGGGAACCGGTCCAGCAGCGCGCGGAGCATCACCTCGGACTCCATCCGTGCCAGCGACGCCCCCACGCAGTAGTGGGGGCCGTTGCCGAACGCCAGGTGCGGATTGAAGTCACGGTCGAAGTCGAGGGCGTGCGGCTCGGCGAACCGCTCCGGGTCCCGGTTGGCCGCCAGGTACGAGGCGTACACCGGTTCGCCGCAGCGGATCGTCACCTCGCCGTACCGGATGTCCTCGGTCGCCACCCGGGCCATGCCCACCGCGTTGCGGTGCGGGATGAACCGCAGCAGTTCCTCGACGGCCTGCGGCAGCAGCTCCGGCTCACGGCGCAGCCGGGCGTGCTGCTCCGGATGGGTGAGCAGCAGATAGATCATGTTGGCGCTGTTGAACCGCACCGAGTTCATCCCGCTGATCTGCATCAGCACCGCGAAGGCCACCAGTTCCCGGCGGCTGAGCCCGCCCTCGCGCTCCGCGGCGACCATATGGCTGAGCAGGTCGTCCCGCGGTGACCGCCCTCGCTCGGTGGCCAGCGCGTCGAAGTACTCGCCGATCTCTTCCTTGGCCTGCTCGCTGACCGCGCGGCCGATGCCCGCGGAGATCACCTTGCGGGTCCAGTCGGCCATCTTCGGCCAGTCCTCCTCGGGCACGCCCATCAACTCGCTCATCCCGGCGAGGGAGAACGGCGTGTTGAGGTGCTCCATCACATCGGCGGGCGGCCCGCACCGCTCCATCCCGTCCAGCAACCGGTTCACGATCTGCTCGGCGCGCGGCCGCAGTTGGGCGATGCGCCGGGTGGTGAACACCTTCGACACCGTCTTGCGCAGCCTGGTGTGCTCCGGCGGATCGGCGAACCCCACCGCGTCGTCGAGCGGGATGAAGTGCGGGGCGAGCCGGGTGACGTCCCGCCCGACCAGGGCCTGCCTGCTCAACCGCGGGTCGCAGGTGACGAACTTGACGTCCTCGTACTTCGCCGCCAGCCAGGCCTCTCCCTCGCCGTGCGGCAGCTTGACCCGGGCCAGCGAGCCCTGCGCCAGCGTCTGCTCCATGAAGGGGTCGAAGTCGAGGCCCGGCACGTCCTCCACGTTCCAGAAGCGCGCTTGGGGCGGGTCCTTCGGCTGGCTGCTCATGGGATGCCTCCGGGCTTGCGTCGCGGACGGTACCGGGTCCGCCTGGTCGCAGGGGTGCTTCGCGGCGTCCGCGATGGGCACCCGACGGGCGATTCAGAGGGGGATCAGACAGGGGATCAGAGCGGATCGGACGAACGCGTCGACACGGTGCGGCCCTGGCCGGGCCAGGGGAAATGTCACCCTTGGCACCGTTTCAGGCGCGGATATCTTCCGTCACCATACGGCAGCCCGCCGGGGTCCGCATGCGCACCTGCGGGCCGCGCACCCCGGCCGGACACGCCCGGGGTACTCCGGTTGCCGCACACCGGGGCCCGGCGCATCATGATCGATGACAACGATATCCAGGACAGCGGTCGTGGTGGGCCGAGCCCCCGTATCAGGTGAGGAACGGCGCACGCACGTCCGCCAAGGCGTTCGGCGGTGTCCCATGTCGCCGGACGTCGTCCGTCGGCCCGCGGAGACGACCGCGGGCCGCAACCCCGGAGATCGCGATGCTCCCTACCGAACCGCAACCCACCACCACCACCCAACCGCCCCTGGAAACCACGGGAGTTGACTGGGCGCGCTGCGGCCAGTGCCGAACCATCGTGTACGGCCGCCGGTTCGCCCGTGCCGCCAACACCTGCCCGGACTGCGGCTGGCACGCGCCGCTGACCGCCGCCGAGCGCCTGGAGTGGCTGCTGGGCCGGGAAGGCGCGCGCTGCGTACGGCCGGGGCGCACCGCCGACGATCCACTGGGCTTCACCGACTCCAGGCCCTATGCGCAGCGCCTGGAGCAGGCCAGGGACCAGATCGGCATCCCCTGCGCCGTCCTGGTCGGACAGGGCCGGATCGACGGCTGCCCGGTCGTGGTGGCGGCGATGGACTTCCGGTTCATGGGCGGCAGCATGGGCAGCGCCGAGGGCGAGGCGATCACCGCGGCGGCCGAACACGCCCTGGAAAACCGGATTCCGCTGGTCTTGGTGACCGCCTCCGGCGGGGCGCGGATGCAGGAGGGCGTGTACTCCCTTCTCCAGATGGCCAAGACCGCGCAGGCACTCGCCGCCCTGGACGAGGCAGGGATCCTCACCGTCAGCCTGATCACCGACCCCACCTACGGCGGTGTCGCGGCCTCCTTCGCCACCCTCACCGACATCGTCATCGCCGAACCGGGCGCGCGGCTCGGCTTCGCCGGACCGCGGGTGATCGAGCAGACCATCGGTCAGAAACTGCCGGACGGTTTCCAGACCGCCGAGTTCCTGCTCGCCCAGGGGCTCATCGACGCCGTGGTGCCCCGCTCACGTCAACGCGAGGTGCTGGCCACCTTGTTGCGCGCGTGCGACAGCCGCGTGAGCCGGGCCCCGGCGGTGGACGGTGAGCACCCGATCGTCACCGACCCCGCGCGACTGACCCGGCGCCCGGCGTGGGACGTGGTCCAGTTGGCCCGGGACATCAACCGGCCCACCACTCGCGACTACCTCAGCCACATGCTGGACGGCGACGGCTTCCTCGAACTGCACGGCGACCGGCTCAGCGGTGACTGCCCGGCGGTCGTCGGCGGCCTCGGCACCCTCGACGGCCGGCCCCTGGTCATCGTCGGCACCCAAAAGGGCCACAGTACGAAGGAGTTGGCCGACCACTCCTTCGGCATGGCCACGCCCGACGGCTACCGCAAGGCGGCCAGGATGATGCGGCTCGCCGCCAAGCTCGGGCTGCCGGTGCTGGCGCTGATCGACACACCGGGCGCCCACCCCGGCATCGAGGCCGAGGAACACGGGCAGGCGGTGGCGATCGCCGAGAACCTGCGGCTGATGGCCTCCTTGCCCGTGCCGTTGGTCGCGGTGGTCACCGGCGAGGGCGGCAGCGGCGGAGCGCTCGCGCTGTCGGTCTGCGACCGGGTGCTGATCTGCCAGAACGCCGTGTACTCGGTGATCAGCCCGGAAGGGTGCGCGGCGATCCTGTGGCACGACCGCGGCTCGGCCCCGGTCGCAGCGGAGGCCCTGCGCCTTGACGCCCGGTCACTGATGGAACACCAGCTCGTGGACGGAGTGGTACCGGAGCCGGAGGACGGCGCCCACACCGACCACGCACAGGCCGCCGACCTACTACGGCGGGCCGTCTCACACTGCCTGGACGAACTGTCGGGCAAGGGCGGCGAACAACTCATCCGGGACCGCAGAGCGCGGTTCCGGGGCATCGGAGCCCCAGCCGGATGATCCCAGGGAAAGGATGGTCATGACAGATTCGGTGCCACGGCTCGAAGCACGCCACGGCGGCCACGACGGGCTGGGCAAGGCCAGCTACGGCCCGGACGGCCTGGCCAGGAACGGCCCCGCCCACTCGGTCGAGCGGCTGGCGGAGACCGCGTCCCGGCTGGCCACGATGGTGAACGCCCCCTTGAGACGGGTCCGCATCCAGTACGGCGAGGCGCTGGTCGAGTTGGAGTGGCCGCAGGACCACCCCGCGCCCAGCGAGGCACCCGCCGCGCCCGCCCGCCCCGCGGCCGCGGCGGAGGAACCCGCCGCGCCCGGCGAGGTGGGCGACCGGCACCACCACATCACCGCGCCGATGGTCGGCAACTTCTACCGCGCCCCGGAACCCGGCGCACCGCCGTTCGTCAATGTCGGCGACCTGGTGGAACAGGGGCAGGACATCGGAATCGTGGAGGCCATGAAGCTGATGAACCCCGTCCAGGCCGAACGCGCCGGCCGGGTGGCCGCCGTACTGGTCGAGGACGGCCAACCGGTGGAGTACGGCCAGCCCCTGATCGCGCTCGAACCGGTCGACGAAGCCGAGTGACGGACGCGGCGACCGACCACGCGGCATGACAAGGCGGCCCACCGCCTGCGGAGGGAGCACCATGTTCAGGACCGTATTGATCGCCAACCGCGGTGAGATAGCCGTGCGGGTGGTGCGTGCCTGCCGGGAGTTGGGCATCCGCAGCGTGGTGGTGCACTCCACCGCGGACCGCGAGTCCGAGGCGCTGCGGCTGGCCGACGACGCGGTGCAGATCGGCCCGGCACCGGCGCGCCGAAGTTACCTCAACCCGGCGGCGGTGATGTCCGCCGCCCTACGGGTGGGTGCCGACGCGATCCACCCGGGGTACGGGTTCTTGTCTGAGGACCCGGACTTCGCGGAGATCTGCTCGGCGTACGGGGTGACCTTCATCGGGCCACCGGCCGGGCTCATGCGGCAGTTGGGGGACAAGGCCGAGGCGCGCCGCATGATGGCGCGCGCCGGTCTGCCCACCCTGCCCGGCAGCGACGGCGCCGTGCTGGACGAGGCCACCGCCCAGAAGGTCGCGCAGGACATCGGGTTCCCGTTGATCATCAAGGCGGTGGCCGGTGGCGGCGGCCGGGGCATGACCGTCGTCCACGACCCCGAGGACCTGGTCCCGGCGTACCGCAGGACGCACGCCGACGCGGTGGCGCTGTTCGGCGACGGCCGGGTCTACATGGAGCGGTACATAGCGACCGCGCGCCATGTCGAGGTGCAGGTGATCGCCGACGGCCAGCACAACGCGATCCATCTGGGCGAGCGGGACTGCTCGGTGCAGCGGCGCCACCAGAAGCTGCTGGAGGAGACCCCAGCGCCCAACCTGCCCGCCGAAATCACCGAGCGCATGAACGAGATGGCGGTGCAGGGGGTGCGGGCGCTCGGTTACACCGGCGCCGGTACCTTCGAGTTCCTGGTGGACGACGACGGCCGCTTCACCTTCATGGAGATCAACTGCCGTATACAGGTGGAGCATCCGGTCACCGAGCAGGTCACCGGCATCGACCTGGTGCAGGAACAGATCAAGGTGGCGGCGGGACTTCCGCTCTCGCTCACCCAGCAGGACGTGAACCGCAACGGCGCGGCCATCGAGTGCCGGGTGAACACCGAGGACCCGGAGCGCGACTTCGCGCCCACCGCCGGTACGTTGACCGACTACCGGCCGCCCGGTGGGCCGTTCACCAGGGTGGACTCGCATGCCTTCACCGGTTGGCGGGTGCCCTCCGACTACGACTCGCTGCTGGCGAAGGTCGTGGTGTGGGCCCCGGACCGGCAGCGGGCACTGGTCCGGATGGACCGGGCGCTCGCCGAGATGGTGGTCGACGGGCCGGGAGTGTGCACCACCTCCGAATTCCTGCGCAAGGTACTGGCGGACAGCGCTTTTCGCGCGGGCAGTCACACGACGTCCATCGTCTCCCAGATGGCCGCCGCCGAACGCGGCCGCGCGGTGCTCGAGTGCGGCTAGGTCCGGGATCTGCCGCGGTGTTGCAGCGCGTCCACCGCGGTGACGCCGAGGGCGCCGAGCAGGCTGACGTTGGTCAGGAACGCGTTGCGGTGGGCAGCGCGGCGGCCCTCGTCGTCCTCGGTCCAGAACGGGTGGACGGCGGCCGTGGCGCCCATCAGGCACAGACCCAGGACGACGGTGCCGGCCACCGGGGCCGCCCCGGTGGCCAGCGCGACCGCCCCCGCCAGCATCGCCGACGCGGTGGCGCTGGTGGCCGCCCGCCCACGCGGCACGCCCAGCCGCTCCACCGCGTGCGGCAGATGCCCGGGGTTGCGCAGCGCGCTGACCCCGCCGACGAGGAAGCTGCTGGCGAGCAGCGAACGCGCGGTCCAACGGCAGGCGATGACGGCACGGTGACGCATCACGTGGTCCTCCCAACACGTGCTCAGCTCTCGCTACCCGTTCAGCATCACCACCCGACGGCCGTGCGGCACGCCGGACTACGCCAACAGGCCGAGACCAGTGGCGAAGTGATCACCGGTTGTGTGGCCGCGGCGAAACCGGGCAGTCGCCGCCATCGTCCGCCACCGGCTCAGACCGACCCCAGTTCCAGGCGGTCCCGCAGCCCGGCCGCCGTGAAGGCGTCGACCAGATGGGTGCGGCCCTCGGTGAAGTGGCCCCAGCTGTCGAAGTGGACGGGGACGACGCGTCGGGCGGCGAGTATGGCGGCGGCCTCGGCGGCCTGGGCGCTGTCGAGGGTGAGCAGGGCGCCGTCGAACAGCCGGGTGCGGGCGGCGCCCGCGAAGAGCACGGCGGTGTCCACCGGGCCGAGGCGATCGGCGATCTGCCGGACCAGGGCCAACGAGGCGTTGTCGCCGCTGACGTAGACGGTGGGCAGGTCCGGGGCGGTCAGAACGAATCCGACCACCTCGCCGATGACGGGTTCGCAGCCGTCCGGTCCGTGCTGGGCGGGGGTGGCGGTCACGGTCAGGGTGCCGCCGTCGGGGCGGGGCAGGTCGATGGCCTCCCAGGGGGCCAGGCCCCGGGCGGTGCCGCCGAGCCGGTGCGCGCCGCCGCGGGTGGTGAGGACCAGGGGGACGTCGGCCAGCAGCGCACGGCCCGAGTGGTCGAGGTTGTCGGGGTGCTCGTCGTGCGAGAGCAAGACCACGTCGAGCGGGCCGAGTTCGGTGGGGTGGACGCGGGCTGGGGCGGTCTTGGTGAGGACGTAGCCGTTGCCCCGGGGGTACTCGCCTGGCTCGTCGAAGGCGGGATCGGTGAGGAACCGCAGGCCGCCGTACTCGATCAGGGCGGTCGGACCGCCGTAGACGCTGACGGGGATCTGCTCGGAGGGCGTGCTGGTCTCGGACATCGTTTCCTCACGGGTAAATGAGAGTTTTTCCGTGAGAGGAAGCTAGTCGAGCCTCACGGAGAAACGCAAGGCTTAACATGAGAAGCGTGAAGGAGACCGCAACCGGCAAGCCCGTCCACCCCGCCCCGCCACCCGCACCGGGTGCGGAGCAGTACCGCGCGCTGGACTTCGCCAACACCGCGCTCGCCCTGCCAGGCGGCCAGTTCCTGGACCTGCTCGGCTCTCCCGAGGCGGCGAAGCGGTGGCTGGCCGAGCGCGACCTCGCTCCGTCCGACGCCGAACTGCACGAGGTGTGCGCGGCCCGCCTGCGCGCCCTGCGGGACCAACTGCGCGAACTGCTCACCTCCCGGATCGACGCCCGCCCCGCGCCGGACAACGCACTACGCGCCGTCAACGACGCACTCGTCGGCGCTCCCGCGGTCGCGCTGCTGCGCTGGGACCCCGAACAGGGCCTGCATCGGGTCCAGGCTCATCCCACCGACCAGATCGTCGACCACGCCCTCGCGGTCCTCGCGGCAGACGCCGCCGATCTGCTCACCGGCCCCGACGCCGAACGGCTCGCAGCCTGCGACTCGCCGCCCTGCCAGCGCTACCTGCTGCGCACCCACGCCCGGCGCCACTGGTGCTCGGTGCGCTGCGGCGACCGCGCCCGCGCGGCCCGCGCCTACGCCCGACGCACTCAGGGCAAGCACCCTGACGCCGACTCCAACGCGGCTCGCTAGCCAGGCCGTTGGCGCGCCCGGCCGCCAGCGGACCGCGTACGAACCGGAACCACAGCGGGTGCGGCCTCACCAGCTCCCGCTCTCAACGGCCGCCGGGCCGCCGGGAGTTGCGGTCGGCGCGGGCACACGGGGTGTGCGGGCGGCGACGTAGCCTCGGCCGACGCTCAGCCCGCTGTGCCCTGGCGGCCCGGTACATCGTGGTGGGCGGGCGACTCGACGGGCACCTCGTCGACCGCGGCCGGAGCCGACGCGCCGTACAGCGCCACCACCTCGGCCGCGGCGGCGGCGAGTTCCGCGCGGGCGGCGGGCGGCGAGATGACCTCGATGGCACCGCCGAGGCACAGCAGGGCGCGAACGGCGGTGAGGGAACGCAGCCCGAGGTCGACACGGGCCCAGCCGGGATCACCCTCGGCAGGCGTGGGCGGGGCGACGAGATTGGCGGCGAACAAGCGCTGCAGCAACTCCGTGCGATCCAGCCGGACCCGGCAGCGCACGGTGACCTCGTCGGGCAGCTTCTCCACCCGGTCCCGCAACTGCGCCCACACACACGCCAGATCCTGCCGCGGGCGGCGACGCACCGGCTCGGCCGTGACGGTGGCGGCTTGCACGCGGTCGCTACGGAACAGGCGCGGCTCGCCGTCCCGATCGGCGACCAGATACCAAACGCCCGCCTTGCTGACCAGCCCATAGGGATCGACGGTGTAACTGCGCGGCTCACGGGCGGAGCTGCTGCGGTAGGTCAGGCGAAGCCGCCGGTCGGTGAAGACGGCACGCTGCAGTTCGGCGAGGTCGGCATCGGCCTTGCCGCCGTGCATCCAGCGCACCGGATCGACCAGGACGCGCTGACTGGTGCGCTCGGCGTCATCGCGGTGCGGCGCGGGCAGCGCGGCCATCACCTTGCGCAACGCCGACCGTATCGCCTCGCCCAGGCCCAGTGCGTCGTGCGTGCCCTCGGCCGCGAGCACGAACAGCGCCCGCGCCTCGTCGTTGGTCAGCCCCGTGACGTCGGTACGAAAGCCGGGCAGCAGCCGGATGCCGCCGCCGCGCCCGCGCTCGGTCCACACCGGCACCCCCGCGGCGCACAGCGCGTCCACGTCGCGGTAGATGGTGCGTACCGAGACCTCAAGACGCTCGGCGAGTTCGGCGGCGGAGGCCCGGCCGCGGGTCTGCAGGAACAGCAGGATCGACAACAGTCGGTCGGCTTTCACGGAAACCGAGCATAAAACCTGACGCCAGGTGTCAAGTTTGGGCGGCATGCTGCGTGCCGTCGAAACCTCAACGAACCGGCAAGGAGCCGCCATGGACCCCCGTCCGCTCTTCCTTCGCTCGCTGGACCAACTGGAGAAAGTGGCCGCCACCATCCCACCGCAGGCACTGACGCGCCCCACTCCCTGTGCCGAGTTCGACCTGCGCGGGCTGCTCGGCCATCTCGTCGGCGCGGTGCACCGCATCGCCTACGTGGGCGAAGGCGGACGGGCGTTGGACGTCTATGCGCAAGTCGGCTTCGTAGCGGACGACGACTGGCCCGCGGCGGTGGCCCGGGCGCGAGCCCGTGCGGCTGCCGCGTGGGCTGACGACGCCGTGCTGGACCGCACGGCGGAGATGCCCTGGGGCACCGTGCCGGGCCGTGCGGCACTCAGCGTCTACGTGATGGAAGTGGCGGCACACACCTGGGACGTGACACAGGCGCTCGACGCACCCGCCCAACTCGACCCGGCCATCGCCGAGTTCGCCCTGGACACCGCGCACCGCGCGCTGCCCGCTGACCGGCGAGGGCCCGAGGTCCCGTTCGGCCCCGTCCACCAGGCCCCGCCGGACGCGGACCACTACACCCGCCTCGCCGCCTGGCTCGGCCGCGAGGTGAGCACCCGCTAACGAAAGCCGTCAAACGCCGTCAAACACGGAGACGGGTCGGTCGACTTCGACGACGGGCCGGGCAGCGATGCTGCCCGGCCCGTCTGTTGGTCGCGGCCGCCGATCTGGCGGTCGACGGGCCGGGGTATTACAGCGCGAGGTTGAGCGCAACGTTGCGGGGATTCAGTGGAGCGTCCAGTTCTGGTTCGTCCAGCCGTTGCAGGCCCAGAGTTGGACCTTGGCGCCGTTGGCGGGGATGGTGTTGGTGTCGCCGTCCAGGCACTCGCCCCGGTCGTTGTTGGTCAGCGTGCTGCCGTGCCAGGCCCAGGTTTGATTGGTCCAGCCGTTGCAGGCCCAGAGTTGGACCTTGGCTCCGTTGGCGGGGATGGTGTTGGTGTCGCCGTCCAGGCACTCGCTGCCGTCGGCGTTCTGGATGGTGTAGTTCCCGGCTGGTTGTCCGGCGGCGGGTGCCCAGATCCAGGTTTGGTTGGTCCAGCCGTTGCAGGCCCAGAGTTGGACCTTGGCTCCGTTGGCGGGGATGGTGTTGGTGTCGCCGTCCAGGCACTCGCCCCGGTCGTTGTTGGTCATGGTGAGCCGGTAGACCTGGTTCGGGACCGCCTTGCCCTTGAGGTTGCTCTGGACGGTCGGGATCTGCGCCATCGATGTCACGTCGACGACGCGCGGTCTGGACTTCGCGGTGCCGGTACTGGCGTGTGTCGTACCGGCGTGAGCGGTACCGGCGGTCACCAGGGCGGTCGCGGTCGCGGCCGCCAGGACAGCGAGCGCCACTCGATCGCGCATCATGTTTTCCCCCAAGCCCCGGGCGGACCCGGGATCGTGGCCCGCCGCCTTGTGCGGCGGAGCGGGAGCAGGCTAGAGCACACCCGTGCAGAGTGGCATAGACACGATAAACTGGGAGGTAGTGTTCCGGCCGCACCGCGAACAGCACCCCGCAGGGCGTGTCGCGAGTTCCGAGAGCCTGGACGGCCGCCGCGATCGCACGGTCGAATGCTAATGAACAGCGCAAACCGGACGTTCTCTGAAAATACACTCGGCAATCCGGGCAAACCTTGCGCGGCGTGGGATCACTGCATGGAGTTAATGTCAACGACTTCCCAGGGTCGACTGGGCGGACCGGCCGTTACCGTTGTCCGGGATCTGAACGGATTATCTGGATGTGTCTCCATCCTCTTGCTTCTTGGCTCCTTTCCGGTCACGCGCCACGCCAGCCACCGCCCAGACGAGGAGAGCTCGCCTCATGACGGTTGACATCAGCCCGCAAGCACGGCCGGAGCCGACCCAGCAGTCCCCGCGTCCCCACGTCAGAGCAATCGCGGTGGCGGGAGCGTGAGTTCACCTCTGGCGAGCTACTAGAGGACCCGCGCCCATCCCGGCGGCTACGGCAGTTCGGAGCTCCCGGGCCGGTCGAGTATGCCCGTGATCCGGGACAGTCACCCATCCCATCAAGGAGCCATGGATGCCCGATCCTGAGATTTCCCCTCCACAGTCGAGCCCATCCGCACCCGTGGAACGGATCCTGCGAGGCCCCAGCGGCCTGGGCACGACGAGCCTGTATCTGACACGGCGCGAGGAGCCCCCGACGCCACCGGAGCCGTCGACGGCTCCAGTGGAAGGCAACGCGATCCCCGGCCTCTACCACCACCCGGTGCCGGAGCCCGACCCGGTGCGGGTGGAAGAAGTCAGCCGCAGGATCAAGGCCTGGGCGTTGGACGAGGTCGACTTGTACCCACAGGAGTGGGAGGAGCAGTTCGACGGCTTCTCCGTGGGCCGCTACATGGTCGCCTGTCATCCGGACGCTCCCACCGTCGACCACCTGATGCTCGCCGCGCGTCTGATGGTCGCCGAGAACGCCGTGGACGACTGCTACTGCGAGGACCACGGGGGCTCGCCCATCGGCCTCGGCGGCCGCCTTCTGCTGGCACACACCGCCATCGACCCCCTGCACACGACGAAGGAGTACCAGCAGCAGTGGGCGGAGTCGCTCCATTCGGATGCGCCGCGACGTGCCTACCGGTCCGCCATGGAGTACTTCGTCCAAAGCGCCAGCCCTTCCCAGGCCGACCGGTTCCGGCACGACATGGCCCGTCTGCACATGGGGTACCTCGCCGAAGCGGCCTGGGCCCAGAGCGGGCATGTCCCCGAGGTGTGGGCGTATTTGGCGATGCGTCAGTTCAACAACTTCCGTCCCTGTCCCACCATCACCGACACCGTCGGCGGCTACGAACTGCCAGCCGATCTACACGCTCAGCCCGCTATGCAGCGGGTCATCGCGCTCGGCGGGAACGCCACCACCATCGTGAACGACCTGTACTCGTACACCAAGGAACTCGCCAGCCCCGGCCGCCATCTGAACCTCCCCGTGGTGATCGCCGAACGTGAAGGCATCGGCGAACGCGACGCCTATCTGAAGGCGATCGAGGTGCACAACGACCTCATGCACGACTTCGAGGCCGAAGCCGCAGCCCTGGCCGCCGCCTGCCCCCTGCCGAACGTGCAGCGCTTCCTGCGGGGCGTGGCCGTGTGGGTCGACGGCAACCACTACTGGCACCAGACCAACACCTATCGCTACAGCCTGCCCGATTTCTGGTAAGAGGAATGGACGTATCTGTGACCAGCACCGAGTTCAGCACCACGGTCGCCACTTCCACCGCCAACTCCGCGTTCATCCCCGCCCCCGCGACCGCCTACCAGGAGGACATCGCCCGCTACTGGGACCACGAGGCCAGGCCGGTGAACCTGCGTCTGGGTGATGTCGACGGCCTCTACCACCACCACTACGGCATCGGCGACATCGACCACGCCGCCCTCGGCGGTGCCGAAGGCGGCACCTACGAGAAGAAGTTGATCGCCGAACTCCACCGCCTGGAGTCGGCGCAGGCCGAACTCCTGCTGGACCACCTCGGCCCCGTCGAGCGCGGCGACACGCTGGTGGACGCCGGCTGCGGCCGCGGAGGCTCCATGGTCATGGCGCACCAGCGCTTCGGGTGCAGGGTCGAGGGCGTCACCCTGTCGGCCAAGCAGGCGGACTTCGCCAACCAGCGTGCCCGTGAACTCGGCATCGAGGACCACGTCCGCGCCCGCGTCTGCAACATGCTCGACATGCCGTTCGCGGCCGGGCAGGCCGCGGCCTCGTGGAACAACGAGTCGAGCATGTACGTCGACCTGCACGATCTGTTCGCCGAGCACTCCCGCATCCTGGCGACCGGCGGCCGCTATGTGACCATCACCGGCTGCTGGAATCCGCGTTACGGCCAACCCTCGAAGTGGGTCTCCCAGATCAACGCGCACTTCGAGTGCAACATCCACTCCCGCCGGGAGTACCTGCGCGCCATGGCCGACAACCGGCTCGTACCGCAGGCCGTCATCGACCTGACCCAAGCGACCCTGCCCTACTGGGAGTTGCGGGCCACGTCCTCTCTGGTGACGGGCATTGAGGAAGCGTTCATCAGTTCTTACAAGGACGGTTCGTTCCAGTACCTGCTGATCGCGGCCGACCGCATCTGAGTGCACTTGGTTCGTGACACCGGACGCGCCAACGCGCGTGCCCGGTCCAAGCGATGGAGTCCGCCCCATGAGCTGGTCCGATGCCGTGATCTTCGTCGCCGCTATGGCTGTCATAGCCTTCGGACTATGGCTTGTGCAGCGCTTCGTTCCCTACGCGCGCCGAGAAGAGCACAACGATGTCGCCGGGTTCATCTTCGCCGGAGTCGGCGTGCTGTACGCCGTCCTGCTCGCCTTTGTGGTCGTCGGTGTCTGGGAGAACGTCGAGACAGCACGTAAGACCACCTTCCAGGAGGCTGATGCCCTCGCCGGGGTGTACTGGATCTCCCGAGCCATGCCGCTGCCACTCGGCTCCCAGATCGAACACGAAACCCTGGAGTACGCCCACGCCGTCCGGGACACCGAGTGGCCCCTCATGGCCAAGCACGAGAGCAGTCCGCAGGCCACACAACTCGTCTACGACATCCGCAACTCCGTGCTGTCCTTCCAACCCACCACCCCACAGCGGCAGGTCATGTACGACCATGCGGTCACCCACGTCGAAGACCTGGCCTCCGCCCGCCGTCAGCGCCTCAACCAGGTGGAGGACTCCGTCCCGCGCATCCTGTGGATCGCCCTGATCACGGGCGCGGTACTGACCGTGGGATTCACCTTTCTCTTCGGCTTGTCCAACACTCCCGCCCACACCCTGATGGTGTTGACCCTGTCGGCCCTGGTGGTGATCTCGCTCATCCTGATCAAAGAGATGGACTACCCGTTCGACGGCGTGACCAGGGTCGATCCCACGGCCATCGAGGTCTTCCTGCAGCGGCTGCCGCCGCCCCGATGACACGATGCCAGTCAGGCCTGGAGCCCCGCGCCGTCGAGCGCGGGGCTTTTCACATGTGGTGGGAAGCGTCTCCTCCCGCGGCGGCTCACCCCCGGCGGTGACCGGTGTGGATTTTCCTTACAGGGGAGTCGGGCCCAGGGAGTGGCAGACGGATGGGAGACAATGGCGAAGAACGGGCAGGTGACCAGAGCTGACCAGGGCCGACTGGGCGGCCCCTACCTGGTGGTGTCCCTTGGGGACGCCGCCTTTCGGAAAGGCGGATCAAGTGGAGCACAGCAGCGGACACTTCGACGTCGTCGTACTGGGCGCGGGGCCCGGCGGATACACCGCGGCGGTCCGCTGCGCCCAGCTCGGGCTCAGCGTGGCCGTGGTGGAGGCCCGTTACTGGGGCGGGGTCTGCCTCAACGTCGGGTGCATCCCCTCGAAGGCGCTGCTGCGCAATGCCGAGTTGGCCCACATCTTCACGCAGGAGGCCAAGACCTTCGGTATCCGGGTGGACGGCAAGGTCAGCTTCGACTACGGCGAGGCCTACGCCCGCAGCCGTCGGGTGGCGGACGGGCGGGTCAAGGGCGTCCACTACCTGATGAAGAAGAACGACATCACCGAGTACACCGGTACCGGTACGTTCACCGACGCCAACACCATGAGCGTCAGCACCACGGACGGCGCCACCCACACCGTCAGCTTCGACCACTGCATCATCGCCTCCGGCGCGACCACCAAGCTGCTGCCCGGCACCTCGCTGAGCGCGCGCGTGGTGACCTACGAGGAGCAGATCCTCAGCTCGGAGCTGCCCCGCAGCATCGTCATCGCGGGCGCGGGGGCCATCGGCGTGGAGTTCGCCTACGTACTGCACAACTACGGGGTGGAGGTGACACTGGTCGAGTTCCTGGACCGGGTGGTGCCGCTGGAGGACGAGGAGGTGTCGGCCGAACTCTCCCGTCGATACCGGAAGTTGGGCATCAACGTGCTCACCTCCACCCGGGTCGAGTCGATCGACGACTCGGGGGAGCGGGTGCGGGTGCACGTCTCCACCGGCGGCCAGCGCCAGGTACTGGAGACCGACAAGGTGCTCCAGGCGATCGGGTTCCAGCCACGGGTGGCCGGGTACGGCCTGGAGAACACCGGCGTGCGGCTGACCGATCGCGGCGCCATCGACGTGGACGGCCGCTGCCGCACCAACGTGCCGCACATCTTCGCCATCGGCGATGTCACCGCCAAGCTGATGCTGGCGCACGCCGCGGAGGCGATGGGCATCGTGGCCGCCGAGACCATCGCGGACGTGGAGACGATGGAACTCGACTACGTGATGATCCCGCGCGCCACCTACTGCCAGCCGCAGGTCGCCAGCTTCGGCTGGACCGAGGCGCAGGCCCGTGAGCGCGGCTTCGACGTCAAGGTGCAGAAGTTCCCCTTCACCGCGAACGGCAAGGCCCACGGTCTGGGGGACGCGAACGGATTCGTCAAGATCCTCAGCGACGCCCGCTACGGCGAACTGCTCGGCGCCCATCTGATCGGCCCCGAAGTCACCGAGCTGCTGCCGGAGTTGACCCTGGCCCAGCAGTGGGACCTGACCGTGCACGAGGTGGCCCGCAACGTCCATGCCCACCCGACCCTGGGCGAGGCCGTCAAGGAAGCGGTGCACGGGCTGGCCGGTCACATGATCAACATGTAGCGGACGCCGGGAGCCCGATCACTGCCACAGCCGAGCCGGGGCGGGTTCGGTCTCCCGCGGCTCCATGTCCTCGTTCTCCTCTATCTCCTGCGCCGCCTCGCGCAACAGCTTGCGGGACAGGTCGGCGAGCGCCCGGCCCGCCGCCAGCTCGTCGCCGATCTCGTGGACCTGCGGGTCGCGCGGGTTCTTGCGGGCTTCCCCGTCGCCGGTGAACTGGGCGGTCGTGGTGTCCAGCGTCGCCCTGGCCTTGGTGATGTCGCCCTCTTCGACGACGTACACGTGTGTGTTCCACTCCGTCTCGTGGCGTGTCATGCCTCCCGCCTCCTGGTCCGCGTCGTGGTATCGCTGGTGTTAAGAGGACCCATAGGGCCCGTCGATACCGATCATTCCCCTCGGCGCGGCCGTGCGGAAGTGGATGCTTCGGGCCAACTGCGCGATGCTCGCATAGGGTGTGAAAGCGGTCGCTGCGGGTAGCCAACCGGTATCGCCTGGGAACGAGGGGCGCGGTGATGAGGACCGAAGCGGACAGTGGCCGGGCCGAGGAGCGGGTACCGGTCCAGCTGGTCGTCGGCCTCGCGCTGGTGGCCTGCTGCTGGGCGCTGTTCTGGACGGTGGTCAACGCCTGGACCGAGATCTTCTTCTTCGGCCTGTGGCTCGGCTACGCCCTCACCGTCGACGGCGTGGTCGCACTGCGCACCGGTACCTCCATCCTCACCCGCAGCGCCGCGCGGTTCGGGCTGCTGTTCTGCTACTCGGTGCCGCTCTGGTGGATGCACGAGTGGTTCAACACCGCGCTGCACAACTGGTACTACATCGAGCCCGTCCCGCACAGCGAACCGGTGCGGATCCTGCTGTACTCGCTGTGCTTCAGTACGGCGCTGCCCGCGCTGTTGGAGTCCGCCGAACTGCTGTACTCCACAAGGCCGTCGCGTCACACCGGGCGCTGGCGGCCGCTGAAGTGCCGTCCCGCGCTGCTCTACGGGGTCAGCGCCTTCGGCGTGCTGCTGCTGACCGCGGTGCTGGTCTTCCCCCGGCAGCTGTTCTTCCTGGTGTGGCTGTGCCCGCTGCTGGTCCTGGATCCGCTCAACACCCGGCTGGGCCTCCCCAGCCTGTGGGGCCAGCTGGCCCGGGGGCGCTGGCAGCCGCTGGCGGCGCTGGCGCTCGGCGGCCTGATGTGCGGGTTGTTCTGGGAGATGTGGAACTACTGGACGGTGGGCGCGCACTGGATCTACCGCCTTCCGGCGTTCCTGTCCTACGCCCACCTCTTCCACATGCCGCTCCCCGGCTACCTCGGCTACCCGCCGTTCGCCTGGTCCACCTACGCCTTCTACCAGACCCTGCGGGGACTGCTGACGCCCAGGTCGGCCGACGCCCTCGGCCTGGGGTGAGCCGGTTCGGGTTCCGGCGCAGCGCCAACGGGGTGTTCCGCTCCCAGCGGGCGGTTCACTCCCCGCCGCCCTCCATATCGCCCTCGGTCTCCAGGAACGCCTGCCGCAGCCCTTCCAGCACCGACGGATCGGGCTTGGCCCACATGCCGCGGCTCTCGGCCTCCAGCAGGCGCTCCGCCATGCCGTGCAGCGCCCAGGGGTTGGCCTCCTGGAGGAACGCCCGGTTCTCCGGGTCCAGGACGTAGGTCTGGGCGAGCTTGTCGTACATCCAGTCGGCGACCACACCGGTGGTGGCGTCATAGCCGAACAAGTAGTCCACGGTGGCGGCCAGTTCGAAGGCGCCCTTGTAGCCGTGGCGGCGCATCGCCTCGATCCAGCGGGGGTTGACCACCCGGGCCCGGAACACCCGCGAGGTCTCCTCCAGCAGCGACCGGGTGCGCACCGTCTCCGGACGGGTGCTATCCCCGATGTACGCCTCGGGGGCCTTGCCGGTCAGCGCGCGCACGGTGGCGACCATGCCGCCGTGGTACTGGAAGTAGTCGTCGGAGTCGGCGATGTCGTGCTCTCGGGTGTCGGTGTTCTTCGCCGCCACCGCGATCCGCCGGTAGGCGGTCTCCATCTCCTCCCGCGCCGCCCGCCCGTCCAGGCCGCGGCCGTAGGCGTAGCCGCCCCAGGCGGTGTAGACCTCGGCCAGGTCGGCGTCGGTGCGCCAGTCACGGCTGTCGATGAGCTGGAGCAGCCCGGCGCCGTACGTGCCCGGCCGGGAGCCGAAGATGCGCACCGTGGCCCGTCGTTCGTCACCGTGCGCCGCGAGGTCCGCGCGGGCGTGCGCGCGCAGGAAGTTGGACTCGTCGGGCTCGTCCAGTGCGGCGACCAGCCGTACCGCGTCGTCCAGCAGCGCCACCACATGCGGGAACGCGTCCCGGAAGAAGCCGCTGATGCGCAGCGTCACATCGATGCGCGGGCGCCCCAACTGCTCCAGCGGAATCGCCTCGACACCGGTGACCCGGCGGGAGGCGTCGTCCCACACCGGCCGGGCCCCGAGCAGTGCCAGCGCCTCAGCGACATCGTCGCCCGCGGTGCGCATCGCGCTGGTGCCCCACAGCGACAGGCCCACCGAGCGCGGCCAGTCGCCGTTGTCCGTGCGGTAGCGCTCCAATAGCGAGTCGGCGAGCGCCTGTCCGGTCTCCCAGGCCAGACGGCTGGGTACCGCCTTGGGGTCGACGGAGTAGAAGTTGCGGCCGGTCGGCAGCACGTTGACCAGACCGCGCAGCGGGGATCCGGACGGACCCGCGGGCACGAAACCGCCGTTCAGCGCGTGCACGGCCGCCTCGATCTCGTCGCCGGTACGGGCCAGCCGGGGCACCACCTGGCGGGCGGCGAAGTCCAGCACCCGGCCGACGTCCTCGGGCAGCCCCGCGCACACCTCGGGCACCGCCTCCGGGTTCCAGTCGGCGTCCTCCATGGCCTGCACCAGCGCACGGGCGCGGGCCTCGGCGTCGTCGGCACCGGTGCGCGACGCGGCCGACTCGTCCAGGCCCAGCGCCTCACGCAGCCCCGGCAGCGCGGCGGTGCCGCCCCAGATCTGCCGGGCCCGCAGGATGGCCAGCACCAGGTTGACCCGCTCGGCACCGGTCGGCCCCTGGCCGAGCACGTGCAGCCCGTCGCGGATCTGCGCGTCCTTGATCTCGCACAGCCAGCCGTCGACGTGCAGCAGGAAGTCGTCGAACTCGGCGTCGTGCGGCCGGTCTTCGAGCCCGAGGTCGTGGTCGAGCTTGGCGGCCTGGATCAGCGTCCAGATCTGCGAGCGGATGGCCGGGAGCTTGGCCGGGTCCATCGAGGCGATGGACGCGTGCTCGTCGAGGAGTTGTTCCAGCCGGGCGATGTCTCCATAGGAGTCGGCACGGGCCATCGGCGGCACCAGGTGGTCCACCAGCGTGGCGTGCGCCCGGCGCTTGGCCTGGGTGCCTTCACCGGGGTCGTTGACCAGGAACGGGTAGACCAGCGGCAGGTCGCCGAGCGCCGCGTCCGGGGCGCACGCGGCGGACAACCCGGCGTTCTTGCCCGGCAGCCACTCCAGGTTGCCGTGCTTGCCGAGGTGGACCATGGCGTCGGCGCCGAAGCCGCCGTCCTCGCGGGCGGCGCAGATCCAGCGGTAGGCCGCCAGGTAGTGGTGCGACGGCGGCAGATCGGGGTCGTGGTAGATCGCGATCGGGTTCTCGCCGAAGCCGCGCGGCGGCTGGATGAGGACCAGCAGATTGCCCGCGCGCAGCGCGGCCAGCACGATCTCGCCCTCGGGGTCGCGGCTGGTGTCCACGAACAGCTCACCCGGCGGCGGACCCCAGTGCCGCTCGACCTGTTCGCGCAGTTCGGCGGGCAGCCTGCCGTACCAGCGACGGTAGTCGGCGGCCGGGACGCGGATCGGGTTGCGGGCCAACTGCTCCTCGGTGAGCCACTCCTGGTCGTGGCCGCCCGCCTCGATCAGCGCCCGGATCAGGTCGTCGCCGACCCCTGAGGCCAGTCCAGGCAGCGCGTCGGGACCGTCTTGCGGCCCGAGGTCCCAGCCCTCCTCCCGTAGCCGCCGCAGCAGTGCGACCGCGCTGGCCGGGGTGTCCAGGCCCACCGCGTTGCCGATCCGCGAGTGCTTGGTCGGGTAGGCGGACAGCACCAGCGCCAGCCGCTTGTCGGCCGCCGGAACGTGCCGCAGCCTGCCGTGCCGTACCGCGATCCCGGCGACGCGCGACGCGCGCTCCGGATCGGCCACGTACACCGGCAGGCCGTCGGCGTCGATCTCCTTGAAGGAGAACGGCACGGTGATCAGCCGCCCGTCGAACTCCGGCACCGCGACCTGGGTGGCCGCGTCCAGCGGGGACAGGCCCTCGTCGTTCTCCTCCCAGGCGGCGCGCGGCCCGGTCAGACACAGCGCCTGCAGGATCGGCACGTCGAGGGCGGCCAGCGCGCCCGCGTCCCACGCCTCCTCATCGCCCCCGGCGGCGGCGTCGGCCGGGCGGGTGCCGCCCGCGGCGAGCACGGTGGTGACGATGGCGTCGGCCGCGCCCAGCGCCTCCAGCAACTCCGGTTCCGGGGCGCGCAGCGAGGCGACGTACAGCGGCATCGCACGGCCGCCCGCGTCCTCGATCGCCGAGCACAGCGCGGAGACGAAACCGGTGTTGCCGCTCATGTGGTGCGCCCGGTAGTACAGCACCGCCACCACCGGACCCCGCGCGCCCGCGCGCTCCTCGCGCTCCAACGGGCCCCAGGAGGGCGCCGGTTGGGGCGCGGCGAAGCCGTGGCCGGTGAGCAGCACGGTGTCGGACAGGAAGCGCGCGAGCTGGGCGAGGTTGTCCGGGCCGCCGTGCGCCAGGTAGGCGTGCGCCTCGGTGGCGATGCCCATCGGCACCGTGGAGGACGCCATCAGCTGGGCGTCCGGGGTCTGTTCGCCGGTGAGCACCACCACCGGGCGCGGCCCGGCGAGCAGCGCGTCGAGTCCGTCCTGCCAGGCGCGGATGCCGCCCAGCAGCCGGACCACCACCAGGTCGGTGCCCTCCAGCAGGGCGGGCAGTTCGTCCAAGGAGAGCCGCGCCGGATTGGCCCAGCGGTACGGCACGGGACCGTTCGCCGCGCGGGCGCTGAGCAGGTCGGTGTCGGACGTCGACAACAGCAGGATCACGTCGGGCCTTCCTCGGGGTCCGCGCCCCGGGCTGGTGTAGGACGGCGGGGAGTTCCTGGCTTCCGTGGCACAGCGGCGCGCAAGGCGTCATCGCGACACGGTGACAGTGGCGGGACCGCACCGGATTCGCACCGGTTTCCTCCCAGTTGCCGTCACGGGCAAGGACGCGCCGTGCAGGAACGTCCGCGAGCATAGTAAGGCTTGCGGCGGTCGCCCATGTCCTACATGCTGAGACCCGCCGCCGCCTTGCCCAACAACCTTCGGAGCCGCCGTGACCAGCCCCTTCGGCGTGTCCGCGGTCGGCCGCGGGCGCGATGACGCCTGCCCGGGAGCGCTGCGGCTGCACGCGGCGGACGACGGTGCGCTGGCCCGGGTGCGGCTGCCCGGCGGGCTGCTGACCGCCGCTCAGGCCGAGGCGCTGGCCCGGCTGGCCGAGGAACTGGGTGACGGACATCTCGATCTGACCTCGCGCGGCAACGTCCAACTGCGCGGCCTGCCTTCGGACGCGGGCGGTGAACTGGCCGCCCGGCTGGGCGCCGCGGGGCTGCTGCCGTCGATCCGGCACGAGCGGGTGCGCAACATCGTCGCCTCACCGCTGGCCGGGCTGGACGGCCGCGGGCACGCCGACGTACGGGGCTGGACGCGGGAGTTGGACTCCCTGCTGTGCGCCAGCGACATCACGCCCGAGTTGTCGGGTCGGTTCCTTTTCGTCCTCGATGACGGTCGCGGCGATGTGGCTGCGCTCGGCGGCGATGTGACATTGATCGCGCGACCGGGCGGTCAGGCGGTGCTCCATGTGGGGCCGGTCGCCGCGGGATCCGGGATCGCGGTGCCCGCAGTCGACGGACCGCGCTGGATGCTGCGGGCCGCCGAGGAGTTCCTGGCGGTGCTGCGCGACGGCGGCCAACGGGCCTGGCGCGTGCGGGAGGTGGACCCGGACGGCAGCCTGATCCGGGCCCGGCTCGCCGCGACGACCTCGGCCGACGCGGTCGGCTTCGAGCCGCCGCCGGAGTTCGGCGCCGTGTGTGACGGCGACGGCACGGTGGTCGGCCTGTCGTTGGGGCTGCGGTTCGGCCGGGCCGCCACGGCACAGTGGCGGCGGCTGGTGGCGGTGTCCGCGGGTGAGTTGCGGCTCACGCCCTGGCGGGGCGTGGTACTGCCCGGCGCGTCCGCCGACGAGCTGGGCGCGTTGACCGAGGCAGGGTTGGTCACCGATCCCGGCTCGCCCTGGCACGGCGCCAGCGCCTGCACCGGACTGCCCGGCTGCGCCAAGTCGCTGGCCGACGTGCGCCGCGACGCGGCCACCGCCCTCACGGCCCAACCGGCGCTGGCGGCACGGCGGTTGCCGGTGCACTGGTCCGGCTGCGCGCGGCGCTGCGGGCACCCCGGCGGCGCACGGTGGGTCGACGTGCTCGCCACCGCCGACGGATACCAGGTCAGCGTGGCCGGAACCGATCGGGCAGACTTGCCCGGCAGCCAGCAGTTGCCGGCCGTCGTGGCGGCGGCCCGCAGTACACCCCAGACGAGGACCACGTGATCGAGTACGAGAAGGACGGCCCGGCGATCTACCGCCAGTCCTTTGCCACCATTCGCGCCGAGGCGGATCTGAGCGGGCTGCCCGACGACGTGGCCCAGGTCGCGGTCCGCATGATCCACGCCTGCGGCATGGTCGACCTGGTACGTGATCTCGGCTACAGCCAGCACGTCATACGCGACGCCCGTGCCGCGCTGCGGGCGGGCGCCCCGATCCTGTGCGACGTGGCGATGGTGGCCAGCGGGGTGACCCGCAAGCGGCTGCCCGCCGACAACGAGGTGGTGTGCACCCTGTCCGACCCCTCGGTGCCCGCGCTGGCCGCCGAGTTGGGCACCACCCGCTCGGCCGCCGCCATGGAACTGTGGCGGGACCGGCTGGACGGCGCGGTGGTGGCGGTGGGCAACGCGCCCACCTCGCTGTTCCGGCTGCTGGAGATGGTCGAGGCGGGCTGCCCGCGCCCGGCCGCCGTGATCGGCGTCCCGGTCGGCTTCGTCGGCGCCGCGGAGTCCAAGCAGGCGCTCGCCGAACACCCGTCGGGACTTGAGCACTTGGTGGTACGCGGACGGCGCGGCGGAAGCGCGATCGCCGCCGCCGCGATCAACGCGATAGCGAGCGAGGAAGAGTGAACACGCAAGCCGCACATCCGGTGGGCCGCCTCTACGGTGTCGGCCTAGGCCCCGGCGATCCGTCGCTGATGACCGTTCGGGCGGTGGAGGTCATCACCGGCGCCGACGTCATCGCCTACCACAGCGCCCGGCACGGCCGCAGCATCGCCCGCTCCATCGCCGAACGGCACCTGCGCCCCGACCACATCGAGGAACCGCTGGTCTACCCGGTGACCACCGAGACCACCGACCACCCCGGCGGCTACCGGGGCGCGCTGGAGGAGTTCTACGCCGAGGCCGCCGCCCGGCTCGCCGCGCACCTGGACGCCGGACGCTCGGTCGCGGTACTGGCCGAGGGCGACCCGATGTTCTACGGCTCCTACATGCACATGCACAAGCGGCTCGCCGACCGCTACCCGACCGAGGTGGTGCCCGGCGTCACCTCGGTGAGCGCCGCCGCGGCCCGCCTGGGGCGGCCGCTGGTGGAGGGCGAGGAGGTGCTCACCATCCTGCCGGGCACCCTCCCGGAGGACGAGCTGGCCGCCCGGTTGGCCAGCACCGACTCCGCGGCCGTGATGAAGCTCGGCCGCACCTTCCCGGCGGTTCGCAACGCCCTGGAGCGGGCGGGCCGGTTGGCCGACGCCCACTACGTGGAGCGCGCCACGATGGACGCCGAGCGGACCGCCGCGCTCGCCGACGTCGACCCCGAGTCGGTGCCGTACTTCTCGATGGCGGTCCTGCCCAGCCGGGTTGACGCCCGGCCGCCCTCCGGTGAAGGCGAGGTCACCGTCGTCGGGCTCGGACCGGCCGGTCCCATGTGGCTCACCGCGCAGGCCCGTTCGGCGCTGGCCGCGGCCGAGGACCTGGTCGGCTACACCACCTACATGGACCGGGTACCGCACCGCCCCGGCCAGCGGCGGCACGCCTCGGACAACCGGGTGGAGGCCGAACGCGCCGAGTTCGCCCTCGACTTGGCCCGGCGCGGCCGCAAGGTCGCGGTGGTCTCCTCCGGCGACCCCGGGGTCTTCGCCATGGCCACCGCGGTGCTGGAGGCGGCCTCCGCCGAGCCGTACCTGGGGGTACGGGTACGGGTGGTGCCCGGGATCACGGCCGCGCAGTCGGCCGCCGCGCTGGCGGGTGCGCCGCTCGGCCACGACTACGCGGTGGTCTCGCTCTCCGACCGGCTCAAGCCCTGGCAGATCATCGAGGAGCGGCTGCGCGCCGCCTCGGCCGCCGATCTGGTGCTGGCGCTGTACAACCCGGCGTCCAACAGCCGCCGGACACAGCTGGAGACCGCGCTGAAGGTGCTGCGGGAGACCCGCGCGCCGGAGACGCCGGTGGTGGTCGCCCGGGATGTCGGCGGTCCGGAACAGGCGGTGCGGTTCCACACGCTGGACACCCTCGACCCGGCGACCGTCGACATGCGCTGCGTTCTGCTGGTCGGCTCCTCGCAGACCCGCACGGTCCACCGTGGTGACGGCACCACGGTGGTGTGGACGCCCCGCGACTATCCCTCCGGGGGGTAGCGCCTGGTCGGGGGTTGCGCGTGTTTCGGCACCGCCGGTCCGGTCTCGCCGGGGGTGCCCGCCGTCGCGGCGGGGAAGTTGTCGGGGGCAAGCCCCTGACGCCCCCGGCGCTGCTGAGAGTTGGTGGTGCGGTCCCAACGCGGCTCAACCGCCTGGGAGTTGAGGGCTTGCCTCCAACTGAATCCGCCGCGACGGCGATCAACCCCGGCGAAACCGGACCAGCGGGGTCGAACCGGCCGCAACCCGGTCAGGATCCCGCAGTGCGCTACCGCAGTGTGCCGAGCCAGTGCACAGCCCCCGCCACGTCGGGGGCGACGCGCACACCCGACGGCACCGGAGGTCGCCGCACGACCACCACCGGCACGCCCGCGAGGCGGGCGGCCGTGAGCTTGGCGGACGTCGCCGGGCCGCCGCTGTCCTTGGTCACCAGCACCTCGATACGATGGCGCCGGACCAGCTCGGACTCGCCTTCGACCGTGAACGGACCCCGGTCCAGCAGCACTTCCATCCGTGCCGGAACCGGCGGCTCGGGCGCGTCGACCGAGCGGACCAGGAACCACAGTTCGTCCAGCCCGGCGAAGGCCGCCAGACCCATCCGGCCGGTGGTGAGGAAGACCCGCCGCCCGAGCGACGGCAGCACCCCCGCCGCCTCGCTCAGCGAGCCGACCTCGTGCCAGCGGTCCCCGGGACCGGCCACCCACCCGGGACGGCGCAGGGCGAGCAGGGGAGTATGGGCGATGGCGGCGGCCTCGGCCGCATTGAAACTGATCTTCTCGGCGAAGGGATGAGTGGCGTCGATGAGCGCGTCAACCCGGTGTTCGCGCAGCCATTGCGCCAGGCCTTGGGCACCGCCGAAGCCCCCGATGCGCACCTGCCCCGCGGGCAGCCTGGGCTGGGCCACCCGCCCGGCCAGCGAACTGGTGACCAGCAGGCCGGGGTCGGCGGCCAGCTCGGCCGCGAGTCGTCGGGCCTCCGTCGTACCGCCGAGGATCAGCACATGGCGCCGGGTAGTCATCGGACCGTCCGGTGAGTGAGGGTACGAAGCCGAAGGGCGGCCGGTCGGCACAACTGGAGCGCACCGGCCTGCGGCACGGCTGGACCACGGGTGCCTGCGCGACGGCTGCCACCACGGCCGCGTACACCGCGCTGCTGACCGGGGAGTTCCCCGACCCGGTGACCATCATCCTGCCCAAGGGGCAGCGGCCCGCGTTCGCCCTGGCCGCCGAGGAGTCGTCGGACGGGCAGGCCATGGCCGCCGTGGTCAAGGACGCCGGGGACGACCCGGACGTCACCCACGGCGCCCTGATCAGGGTGACGGTACGGCACGGCGCCCCCGGTACCGGTGTGGTCTTCCGGGCCGGACCCGGAGTCGGCACGGTGACCCGGCCCGGTCTGCCGCTGCCGGTCGGTGAGCCCGCGATCAACCCGGTGCCCCGCCAGATGATGCGCGAGCACATCGCCGAGGTCGCCCGAACGCACGGCGGGACGGCGGACGTGGAGGTCGAGGTCTCGGTGGACGGCGGCGAGGAGATCGCCCGCAGCACCTGGAACCCCCGGCTTGGCATCCTCGGCGGGCTGTCCATCCTGGGCACGACCGGCATCGTCGTGCCGTACTCGTGCTCCGCGTGGATCGACAGCATCCGGCGCGGTGTCGATGTCGCCCGGGCCGCCGGGCGCACCCATGTCGCCGGGTGCACCGGGTCGACCTCGGAGAAGGTCGCCGTCGCGGTGCACGGCCTGCCCGAGGACGCGCTGCTGGACATGGGCGACTTCGCCGGTGCGGTGCTGAAGTACCTGCGCCGTCATCCCGTGCCGCGGCTGACCATCGCCGGTGGCTTCGCCAAGCTCTCCAAACTGGCCGCTGGCCATCTCGACCTGCACTCCTCTCGTTCCCAGGTGGACAAGGGCTTCCTGGCCGAGCTGGCCCGCGACGGCGGAGCCGACGACGAGCTGGCCGCCGCGGTGGCGGGCGCCAACACCGGCCTGGAGGCGGTCCAGTTGTGCTCCGCGCACGGCGTGCCGCTGGGCGATCTGGTGGCCGCCGCCGCCAGGAGCACCGCCCTCGGCGTGCTGCGGGAGGCGCCGGTCGCGGTCGACATCATCTGCATCGACCGCGCCGGTACCATCGTCGGCCGGGCCGAACCCGCTCGGGCCTACGGCTGATCGCACCCGCCGTGCCGCTCGCGCTCGGGCGAGTAGAGGTAACTGTCGCCGAACTGCTCGGCGCCGAGCGTCCGGCCGACCAGGATGACCGCGGTACGCACGATGCCCGCCGCCTTGAGCTGCCCGGCGATGTCGCCGAGGGTGCCGCGCAGCACCAGTTCGTCGGGGCGGCTGGCCATCGCCACCACGGCGGCCGGACAGTCGGCACCGTAGTGCGGCAGCAACTCCGCCACGACCCGGTCGGCATAGCGGGCGGCCAGGTGCAGTACGAGCAGTGCGCCGCTGCGGCCGAGGGTCGCCAGGTCCTCGCCGTCCGGCATCGGCGTGGCGCGGTGCGCCAGCCGGGTCAGGATCACCGTCTGCCCGACCGTGGGGACGGTCAACTCCCGCTTCAGCGCCGCCGCTGCCGCCGCGAAGGACGGCACACCGGGCACCACCTCGTACGGCACGCCCGCCGCGTCCAGGCGGCGCATCTGCTCGGCGACCGCGCTGAACACCGAGGGGTCGCCGGAGTGCAGTCGCGCCACGTCGTGCCCTTGCTCATGGGCGCGCACCAACTCGGCGGTGATCTGGTCCAGGTCAAGCTGCGCGGTGTCGACCAGCCGGGCGTCGGCCGGGCACTCGGCGAGCAGTTCGCGCGGCACCAGGCTGCCCGCGTACAGGCAGACCCCGCAGCGGGCCAGCGTGCGCTGGCCGCGCACGGTGATCAGGTCGGCGGCGCCGGGACCTGCGCCGATGAAGTAGACCGTCAATGTTTCTCTCCTCGGGCCGTGCGGGACGCGGCCGATGATGGGCGGCGGCACCGCACTCTACTGAGCGTTGACGGCAAACCGCTGGTCGGGGCCGGGCCGCACGCTGCGGCGAGGGCGGTTGTCAGCGAACGTCACGCAGCAACTCCACGAAGCGGGCGTGCAGTTGGGGCCCGGAGACCAGCAGGCTGTCGGCCCCGGCCGCCCACGGCGCGCCCTGGGCGTCCGTGACGCGGGCCCCGGCCTCGCGGGCGATCAGTGCTCCGCCGAGCAGGTTGACATCGTCCGTGCCGTACATCCAGAAGGCGTCCAGCCGCCCGGCCGCGGTGTCGGCGAGCTGCCAGGAGGTGGGCCCGAGGTTGCGGATGGCGCGCACCTCGGGCAGCAGTGCGCGGTAGGAGCGCCCGGCGCGGGCCATCGCGGTGGGCTGTTCGGCGGCGAACATGGGATGGCTGGTGGCGATGACCGTCGCGGTGGCCTCGGCCTTGGCCGAGGGCGTGATCGGCGCGCCGTCGCGGGTGGCGCCGTGGCCCGCCGCGGCGGCGTACGTCTCGCCCAGCGGCGGGCAGTGCAGCACCACGGCCACCGGCACCCGGTCGCGGACCAGGGTGATGGTGACGCACCACTGCGGCAGCCCCTGGAGGTACTGCACGGCGCCGTCCATGGCGTCGGCCACCCACACCTCACCAGACCGCGGAAGCCGCAGGTCGAGTTCGTCCGCCCATCCGGCCTGCGGCCGCAGCCGGGCCAGTTCGGTGCGCAGCGCCTCGGACGCCGGTCCGTCCACCGCCTCGAAGGCGGACCGCAGTTCGGACAGGGTACGGGCGGCAGCCGGGCGCTCGCGGTCGAGCAACCGCTTGCCGGTGTGCTGGGCGATGGTGGTCAGCGGCGCGAGCAGGCCGAGGTCCGACATGGTGTGTTCCTCCTTGCCGTTGGTGGATGCGTCCACCTTCGCGGGCCTCGGCCGGGCATCGGCGCTCCAGGCCCTCGAAATGAGCGAAAATGCTCTTTGTGGCCATGGAAACGGCGATTGATGTCCTCGACGAGCGGGATCGGCGGCTGGTCGCGGCCCTGCAGTGCGACGGCCGGTTGCCGGTGGAGCGGGCCGCGACCGTACTGGGGCTCAGCGCGCGCACCGTACGGCGGCGCTGGTCCGCGCTGTTCGCCGACGGGATCGTCAAGGTCGTCATGGCACCCCAACTCCCGGACGGGACACGGGTGATGCTGCTGCGCGTCCGGGTGCTGCGCGGCCGCCTCGACGCGGTCACCAAGGCGCTGGCCGCCCGTGACGACATCCCGTTCATCGATGTCTCCGCGGGGGGCGACGAGATCAGCGCCATCGCGCTGACCGGCTCGGGGCCGCGCAACCGGCTGGTGTTCGAGCAGTTGCCCGCGACCTCGGCGGTCACCTCGGTCACCGCGCAGACCGTGCTGCACGTCTTCCGGGACGCCGCCGACTGGCGTCTCGACGTGCTCACCGCGCGGGAGCGGGCGGCGCTCGCCCCGCGTGGGCGCCCCGGTTCCGCCGGGCCGCTGGACGCCACCGACGACCTGCTGCTCGCCGCCCTCGCCGACGACGCCCGCGCCTCGGCGGCGTCCCTCGCCGCCCGCACCGGCCTGCCCGACTCCACCGTTCGCCGCCGGTTGACCGCCCTGACCGCCCGCGGTGCGCTGCGCACCCTGGTCGTCGTGGACCACCGCCGCCTCGGACTCGCGGTGGACGCCAACGTATGGCTCCAGGTGCCACCCGACCACCTCGACGAGGTGGGCCGTCGCCTTGCCCAGCACCCGGCGGTGCACGGCGCGTTGGCCACCACCGGCCAGGCCAACCTGCATGCCGCCGTGTGGCTCCCCGACCTGGAGGCCCTCTACCACTTCATCACCGAGGACCTTGCCGGGTTGGGCATCCACTCCGTGGACACGGTCCTGGTCGGCACCGCCGTCAAACGCCCCGGCCACCTGGCCTACCGAAGCGGTTCGAGGCCGTCGAGCAGTCGGGCCAGGCCGAACTCGAACCGGCTGTCCATGCTGGGCCCAGCGATCTCCTCGGCCAGTTCGCGGACGTTGGGGTAGCGCTCGGCGGGCAGCGCGGCCAGCCGCCGCCGGGCCTCGGCCAGCGCCTCCCCGGGGGTCGCGCCGGGCTCCTCCGCCGCGGACATCGGCACCGACTCGTGCACGACGAAGCCCTGCACCCAAGTGCTCACCAGATAGGCGGCGTTGACCGCGTCGGTGCCGCCGAAGCCCGCCCGGCGCAGGATGTCGATCAGCGCTTCCATCCCGGCCAGCGCCCGCGGACCGGGCGAGAACCGTCCGGCCAGGACGCGCACGGCGTTCGGCCGGGCGAGCAGATGGGTGCGCAGCCGACGTGCCATCTCGGCGACACCGTCCCGCCAGTGGGCGGGTGGAGTCGCGGTGAGGGTGCGGATGTCGATGTCGGCCCACAGCGCGTCGGAGGCCAGGTCGAGCAGCTCTTCCTTGTTCTGTACGTGCCAGTACAGCGATGCGGCCTGCACGCCGACTTCGGCGGCGACCTTGCGCATGGACAGGCCCTTGGGTCCGTCCCTTTCCAGCAACCGCAGTGCGGCATCGGCCAGGTCGTCCCTGGTCAGCCCGGTGCGTTCGGCCCGTTGAGCGCTCGCCATGTCGCCTCTCCCGTGCGGCAGTTCGCGGATTCCCGGTTGCGAATCTAACAGCGTTAGGGTCAAGCTAACGTCGTTAGGGAACGGCTAACGATGTTAGGGGGAGCTGTGGAGACCTGTTCGCGAGGCCGCAAGCGACTGGTGCTGGTGGCGTTGTGCAGCGGCTTGTTCATGGCCATGGTCGACAACCTCGTGGTGAGCACGGCGCTGCCCGCCATCGGGCGGGAACTGCGGGCCGGGACGTCCGGGCTGCAATGGGTGGTCGAGGCGTACAGCCTGGTCTATGCCTCGTTGCTGCTCACCGGAGGCGTCCTCGGCGACCGATGGGGCCGCCGCCCGGTCTACCTCGCGGGGCTGGCGCTGTTCACCACCGGGTCGGCGCTGTGCGCGTCGGCCGGGAGCCTGGCGGTGCTCGTCACCGGACGGGCCGTGCAGGGGGTGGGTGCGGCGCTGCTGACGCCGGGCTCGTTGGCCATCCTGCGGCACGTCTTCACCGGGGAGTCCGAGCGGGCCAGGGCGATCGGGGTGTGGAGCGGTGTCTCCGGGGCGGGACTGGCCGTCGGCCCCGCCCTTGGTGGGCCGCTGGTCGACCGGTTCGGCTGGGCCAGCGCGTTCTGGATCAACGTGCCGCTGGGCGTGGGGAGTTTGCTGCTGGCCGCCCGGATCCTGCCGCCGGTGCCGAGGTCGGGGGCGCGACCGGACCCCGCAGGCCAGATCACGGCGGTCGCCGGGCTCGGCACGCTGGTGTACGCGCTGGTCGAGGGACCGGTACGGGGGTGGGGCGACCGGCTGGTGCTGGGTGCCGCGCTGGCCGCCGTACTGCTGCTGGCCGGTTTCGTGACGCTTGAACTCCTGGTGCCGTCACCGATGGTGGACCTGCGGCTGTTCGCCCACCGGGGCACCGGTGCCGCCGTGCTCGCCGGATTCACCGTCAGCTTCGGATTCTTCGGCCTGGGCGTGTTCCTGAGCCTGTACCTCCAGTCGGTACTGGGGTATTCGGCGACGGCGGCGGGGCTGGTGATGCTCCCGGCCACGCTGTGCACCGGCGGCACCGCCATCGTCGCCGGGCGGCTGTGCGCCCGCCACGGTCCGCGGCTGCCGCTGGCCGCCGGGTTGGCGCTGGTCGCGGCTAGTGTCGCGGGGTTCACACGGTGCGGGTGCGACACCGGGTTCGGGAAGTTCTGGTGGTTGATGCCGCTGCTCGGCGTCGGCCTCGGGCTGACGTTCACGCCGATCTCCATCGCGGTGATGAATGCGGTGGAGCCCGCGCGAGCGGGCATGGCCTCGGCCACCGTCAACATGTTCCGGGAGATCGGCGGAGTGGCCGGGGTCGCCGTGATGGGCGCGGTGTCGGCCACCCGGTGCGCGTCCGACCTGCGGGCGCGCGTGCCCGGCGCGGGCGTGCTGGCGCACTCGGTCGTATCCGGGGGCGGGCACGGCTTGGGCCGTGGCTTACCGGCCGCCGCCCGAGGGGCGGTTGACGGCGCGTTCGTGGACGGACTGCACCTGGCCATGGTGGTGGGCGCGACGGCGCTGGCGGTGATGGCAGCACTGGTGCTGCTGTTGATGCGGCGATCGGATCGGGCCAACTCCGGGGCGGTTGGCTGAGGAGTTTCGTCGAGGCGCGCATGGCGGGTCGGGAACAGGTAGCTTCGGCGGGCGGAAGAATTTACGTTCCCTTGTAGGTCCGCGCAGTTCACATCCCGTTAACACAATGCTAAGGATGCGCCTTGCTCTGCCACCGGTTCCGCCGTCTGACGCCCTGTGCCGCCGTTCTGAGCGCCGTACTGGCCGCGCTGCCCGCCGGGTCGGCGTACGCCGCCGCGCCGACTCCCCATCTGGACGCCGTGCAGCGCGGTTTGCGGGGCGTGTCGCCGGGGCTCGATGGGCAGGTCTGGGCGCGCAGTGGTGGCAACGGCCTGGACGCCGGGGGCTGGCTGCTTCAGACGCCGGGGTGTTGGGGCGATCCGAAGTGCGCGAACCGGGTGGGTACCCGACGGCTGCTCGCCAAGATGACCGAGAACATCTCCCAGGCGCGGCGCACCGTTGACATCTCCTCGCTCGCCCCGCTGCCGAACGGCGCCTTCCAGGACGCGATCGTGGCGGGCCTGAAGGCGGCGGTGGCGGACGGGCGGAAACTGCGGGTGCGCGTGCTGGTCGGCGCCGCGCCGGTGTACAACCTCAACGTGATACCAGCGCTGTACGGGCACGAGTTGGTCAACCGGCTCGGCAAGGCGGCGGAGAACATCACGTTGAACGTCGCCTCGATGACCACGTCGAAGGCGTCGTTCTCCTGGAACCACACCAAGTTGGTCGTGGTGGACGGCGAGAGCGTGATCACCGGTGGCATCAACGACTGGAAGGACGACTACATCGACACCACCCACCCGGTCTCGGACGTCGACCTGGCGCTGCGTGGACCCGCCGCCCGTGCCGCCGGAACGTTTCTGGACACGTTGTGGACCTGGACCTGCCGGAACTCCGGCGACCCCAACTCGGTCTGGCTGGCCACCTCCAACTCGGCCGCCTGTATGCCGACCCTGGAGAAGGACGCCAACCCCGAACCGGTCAAGGCGCGGGGGGACATCCCGGTGATCGCGGTCGGCGGGCTCGGGGTCGGCATCAGGAAGTCGGACCCGGCGTCGTCGTACCGGCCCACGCTGCCCACCGCCTCCGACACCCGGTGCGGCATCGGTGTGCACGACAACACCAACGCGGACCGGGACTACGAAACCGTCAACCCCGAGGAGAGCGCCCTGCGTTCGCTGATCGGCAGCGCGCACCGCCGGGTCGAGATCTCCCAGCAGGACCTCAACGGCACCTGCCCGCCGCTGCCGCGCTATGACATCCGGCTGTACGACACGCTGGCCGCCAAGCTCGCCGAAGGCGTGAAGGTGCGGATCGTGGTCAGCGACCCGGCGAACCGCGGACTGGTCGGCAGCGGCGGATACTCGCAGATCAGGTCCCTGTCGGAGATCAGCGACACGCTGCGCGAACGCCTCGCCCGCGTCACCGGTGACCAGCGCACCGCCCACGCGAAGATGTGCGCCAACCTGCAACTGGCGTCCTTCCGCAGCGCCCCGACGGACAACTGGGCCGACGGCCACCCGTACGCACTGCACCACAAGGTGGTCTCCGTGGACGACTCCGCGTTCTACCTCGGCTCCAAGAACCTCTACCCGTCCTGGCTGCAGGACTTCGGCTACATCGTCGAAAGCCCCGCTGCCGCACGTCAGTTGCAGACCCGACTGCTCGATCCCGAGTGGACGTACTCGCGGGGGACCGCCACGGTGGACTACGCGCGGGGTCTGTGCCCGCGCTGACCTCGCCGCCCTAAGCGGGCGGCCGGGCGTCATGGCCGCAGCCGCAGCGCCGCCCGCTCCATCCGCAACCGCTCCCGCTCGGTGACCGCCGCCGAGAACGCCCAGGACACCGCCGTGGCCTCCGCCTCCCGGCGCCGGTCGGCGCGCTGTGCCACCGCCCGGTCCAGCAGCCGAACCGCCTCCAGCCGTCCCCGCTCGCGGTTCTCGATCTCCGTCGTGGAGTCACCGGCCGTCGCGACCCGGCCACATCTCGAACACCACCAGCGATCCGGCGCGCTGGTCGGCGGCGGCTTCATCACGGTCCGGCAGTTCGGGCAGCTCACCGGAAGCTCCTCCTCGACATGGCCGCACGATGCGCACACCCAGCCATCGCGCTGCCGCCACATGGTCCGCAGGCACAGCGGACACCCCGCCGTGGCGATCCCAGTCGGGCCCATCACCGGCGGATCCGGCGTCGAATCCGCGTACTCGATGATCTGTGCCCGTAGCCGGGCGTCCACCGTGTTCGCCATTCGCAACAGATGCGCGGTACGCGACCGCGCCTCATCCGCAAAATCCGTCATGGTTCGGGCAGGTTACGCCGGTACGCCCGGCACGGGGGCCTTGTCCAGCGGCGATCACGCGGAGGAGTGACAGAGTGCGCAGGGTTACCGACGGGTGCGGGCATCCTCCCGGGAGGGGCGCCGCCGTGGCGGCCGCTTTGGTCGGGGAGGGCTCGGGAGAGCTGCTTTGACCAGCGAGTTCATTGCTGACGCACCGGTAGGCGGAGGCGCGCGGATGATGCGGTATGTCAGCTTTTTCCGATTTATATGAGTTTTATGGTGATTTGCTTGTGTCTGTGGGGGTGTGGGCGCACTCTGAACTTGAGGAGCGGCAACCCGCCGCGTCTACAGAGTTAGGAGAGCGCCATGCGCAAGCCGATACGGCGCCTCGCCGTGGCTGCGGCCACCGGGGTGCTCACTGCCGGTACGTTCGCCGGTGTCGGCGGCCTGTCAACGGCATCAGCGGCACCGCAGCACCCGACGCACGTTGCCACCGTGAGCGTCCGAGGCGGAGGCGGCGGCTGGGGCTGGGGCCACGGCGGTTGGGGCCACGGCGGTTGGGGCCGCGGCGGTTGGGGCGGCGGTCCTGGCTGGGGCTGGAGCTGGGGTTGGGGCCCTGGCTGGTGGGGCTGGGGCTGGGGCGGCGGCTACTGGGGTGGTGACTGGGGAGACTGGGACTGACCACGGCATCCATCCCGACCCAGGCAATCCAGCCTGAGCAACGCTGGTGAGCGGTTGGCGGGCGTGGGAAGCGGCAAGGCGACCCACACCGCCAACCGCTCCGTCATGTGTACGGCCGGTGCGCCGCACACCGGCCTGATGATCCATCACGGTTGTCCGGTACTCGTCCATGGGCCCGCCCCGAGGTTTGCCGCGGGACCGCTTGGTCAAGGCAGCAGCTATGGATGATCAAAGCACGGTGCGAGCGGCGGACGCGGCGCGCGGCTACTACGAAACCGCAGATGTCGACGGTTTCTACGCCTCGGTATGGGGCGGCGAGGACATCCACACCGGGATCTACGCGCATCCGCGTGAGGCGATCGGTGCGGCCTCCCGGCGCACCGTCGAGCGGGTCGCCGCCAAGGCCGCGGACCTGCTGGGGCCCGGTCGGCGCGTGCTGGACATGGGTTCCGGCTACGGCGGCGCGGCCCGTTATCTGGCGGAGCGCTTCGGGTGCCGGGTCGTCGCCCTCAACATCAGCGAGTCCCAGAACCGGCGGCACCGGGAAGCCAACGCCGCACGCGGCCTCGGCGCACTGATCGAGGTCGTCACCGGTTCGTTCAACGACGTTCCCGAGCCGGACGGCAGCTTCGACGTCGTATGGTCCCAGGAAGCGTTGTGCCACAGCGGTGACCGGGCGAAGACACTCGGTGAGGCGGCACGGGTCCTCAAGCCGGGTGGCGCGTTCGTCTTCACGGACATCATGGCCACCCCGAAGGCGACCGCGGAGGAACTGGCGCCGTTGGCGGAGCGCCTGGCGATGGGGCGGTTCGCGACGCTCGACTTCTACCGTGCGCGACTTGGCGAACTCGGGCTGGCGCCGGTCGAGTTCGAGGACCTGAGCGAGCATCTGCTGACGCATTACATCCGGCTCACCGAGGAAGTGCGCGAACACGGCGAGGAGTTGGCGCAGGTCATCAGCCCCGGCTATCTGGAGCGACTCGGGGGGAACCTTCCGCTGTGGGCGCGGGCCTCTCAGGAGGGGCACCTGGCCTGGGGGATCTTCCATGCTGTGTGCGCCGCCGATGCCAGATAGTCCCCGCAGGTCAGTGAGGTGGCCGCGGCTGGTTATGCGCGCCGGAAAGGGGTAGGCGGCCCTACGTCATAACAAAGCGGAAACGGAGGGCACCATGGTCGTCCTCGGCATCATTCTGCTGATCGTCGGCTTCCTGCTGAAGATCGCCATTCTGTGGACGATCGGCATCATCCTGGTGGTCATCGGGGCGATCCTGTGGGTGCTCGGCACCCTGGGCCACGCGGTCTTCGGCCGACGGCACTACTGGTAGCCGTTGAACGGCAGCCGGAAGGGAGCCCAAGCCTATGAAGGTCGCTTTCCTCGTGGCCACCGCGGGCGTCGAGCAGGTCGAGCTGACCGATCCCTGCGAGGCGGTCTACGAAGCTGGCGGAACGCCCACAGTGGTCTCCACGAAGCCCGGACGCGTCCAGGCTTTCAAGCACCTTGAGGCGGCCGACACCTTCAAGGTCGACCAGACCGTCTCCGAGGCCCAGGTGAAGGACTTCGACGCTCTGGTCCTACCCGGTGGCGTGGCCAACCCGGACTTCCTGCGGATGGACGCCAAGGCCGTCGCCTTCGTCAAGGGCTTCTTCGACGCGGGCAAACCGGTCGCGGCGATCTGCCACGGCCCGTGGACCCTGGTCGAGGCCGACGTGGTGCGCGGCCGTACGCTCACCTCATGGCCCAGCATCCAGACGGACATCCGCAACGCGGGCGGCAACTGGGTCGACGAGCAGGTTCGGGTCTGTACGGACGGCCCCAACACCCTGATCACGAGCCGCAAGCCAGCCGATCTGAAGGCGTTTGACGACGCGTTCGTCACGGAGTTCACCAAGGCGAGTCGTTAGCGGCTACCCGGGCCGGTCCGGCGGCCAGCGGCGAGCGCTGTCGCCCGGTGTGAGCCGGGCGACGACCTCGGTGAGCTCGTCGCAGGCCTGGTGGATCCTGCGCAGGGTGTTCTGCTGCTCGGTGGTCAGCGCCGCCAGCAGCAGCGCGGTCAGCGCGGCGGAGCCGTTGAACGCCTGCAGGTTGACCATCACCGCGAACAACCCGTGGTGGGCGAAGGGCCCGGCCCGATGGGTCGCCGCCACCACCGCCAGCACCGACATGAACAGCACGCACGGCGCCGCACCGGCCAGCCGGAAGCGCAGCGCCGCCCAGATGAGCACGGGGAAGACCAGGAACAGCAGGGACATCCGCGTGCTGGTCACCAGCGTCGTCACCGCGGCCGCAACGGTGACCAGCGCCGCCGCCTCGGCCCACCGGGACCCGGGCACGTCCCGGGGCCACCGCGCCCGGCGCGCGACCAGCAGCAGCGGCGTGACGACCAGTACGCCCATCGCGTCCCCCGCCCACCACGCCGCCCAGGCTCCCCAGAACCGGCTCGGCGGCAGGAGGCCGGAGCCCACCAGCGACCCGGCACCCATGGTCGCGCTGACCAGCATCCCGGTCAGCGCGCCGAGGAACACCAGCGCCACCCCGTCCCGCAGCCGGGCCAGATCGAGCCGGAAACCGGACCGCCGAAGCATCAGGCACGCACACACCGGAGCGAGGGTGTTCCCCGCGATGATCCCCGCGTCGGCGGGCGTCATCCGGCCGAGCGAGGCCACGACGAGCAACGTGCCCAGTGCGATGCCCGGCCAGATCCGCAACCCCATCAGCAGCAACGCGGTCAGCGCGATACCGGTGGGCGGCCACAGCGGGGTCACCACCGCGCCGGCCACGACCACCCGCTCCAGCAGCCCGAGGTAGCCGGTGACGTAGTAGGCGGCTGCGACGGCAAGGATCCGCAGGGCTGTCCCCGCGAGGCGCCGGGCCTCCTCGTTGCGCACCACGGCAGCCATCAGACAGCCTGCGAAGCCGCCATAGCCCATGACACGCGCGGCGAGGCGGTTACGTCACCTTGTGCCCTGTGCCGCCTGGTGGCTCAGTACCAACACGGCGGCGTCGTCCGTGTGGCCGGTGAGGTCGGCCACCTTGATCACCTGACTGGCGAGTTCGCCCGGATCGGCGGGGACTGCGTCCCTGACCAGGCGCGCCACCTGCTCGATGCCCGCCTCGATGGAGAACGACGGCCCTTCCACCACACCGTCGGTGAACAGAGCGAGCACTTCGGTGTCGGACATCCGGCGCGTGGTGACCGGGTACGCCTCGCCGGGCAGTACGCCCAGCGGTACGCCCCCGGGGTGCTCGGCGACCCCCCAGTCGCCGTCCGCGGTGGCCCACACCCCGGGCACATGGCCCGCGCGGGCGTCGGCCAGCTCGCTGGTGGCCGGGTCGAAGCGCAGGAAGCTGCACGTGGCGAACAGGCCGCAGTCCATCGACAGCAGCAGCTCGTTGGCCCGGCTCAGCACCTCGCCGGGATCCTCGACGGCGGCGGCCACCGCGCGCAGTCCGATGCGGATCTGCCCCATGAACGCCGCGGCCTCGACGTCATGGCCCTGAACGTCCCCGATGGAGAACCCGACGGCGCCGTCGGGCAGCCTGAAACCGTCGTACCAGTCGCCGCCGATGTCCAGGCCGTGCCGGGCGGGCGCGTAGCGCGCCGCACAGCGCAGTCGCGGCACCTGCGGCAGCACGGCCGGAAGCAGTTCGCGTTGCAGGGCGACGGCCAGTTCCACCCGGGCCTTTTGCGACTCGGCCCGCTCCAGCGCCTGCGCGGTCAGCCGGCCGAGCGAGGTCAGCAGGTCGTCGGCGGACGGGGTGGGACGGCGTCGGGTCATGGACCCTCCGAGGCGCGTCGGGTCATGGGCGGCAGCCCGGGGAACCCCGCGGTCATCATATCGGCGCCAAGTGGCCCGCGCCGCTGGTCAGCCCTCCAGTGCCAGCCGCAGACCGAGCGCCAGCAGCACGGCGCCGGAGATCCGCTCCATCCGCCGCCGCACCGACGCGCGGTCGAACAGCGACTTCATACGGTGGACGAACCAGACGTACGTTCCGTAGAAGGCCACCTCGAACAGCGCCTGCACGGTCGCCAGCCCTATCACCGTGGGCAGTTGGGGCGCGCCGTGCGGAACGAACTGCGGCAGGAACGACATCGCGAAGATCGCCGCCTTCGGGTTGGCCAGGTTGACCCACACCCCCGTGCGGTACGCCCGCCACGGTGTCAGCGCCGCCGGGCCGGACCCGGCCGCACCGTCGGCCGCGTCCGGGCGCCGGGCGGCGCGCAGGGCCTGGACGCCGAACCAGATCAGCACCGCGGCTCCGGCGTACCGCATGACGTCATACGCCAGCTGCGAGGCGGCCAGTAGCGCGGTGAGGCCGAAGGCGGCCGCGACGCCCCACAGGAAGACACCGGTCTCGTTGCCCAGCACGGTGGCGAATCCGGCCCGCCGCCCGCCGCGCAGCGAGTGCCGGATGATCATCGCTGTGCTGGGGCCGGGCACGGCGGCGATGACCACGCACGCGCCGAGGAAGGGCAGGAGGATGCTCAGCATCCCGTCATCCTGCCGGGTCGGCTGATCGCCGGGCGACCGGATTTCGCCGGGCCGAAGGCGTCAACCGGGCTCGTGCGCAAGGCGGCTGGCGCCGGGCTCGTCGGCCACCGGGAAGGCGTAGTGAGACGGGCGGGACGGTACGCGGCTGGCGGCGCCGCCCATGCGTTCGCGAACGTGAATCCACGCGCTCGGCCGGGCCCGGCCACCGGTGCTCGGCCGACCCGGCGGGCGCATTGGTGCGATGCTGGGAGGACCACCGGCTGGTCGGAGGCGACCGGGCCGGGGAACGGGAGCGCTGTGCATGAACGGGTGGACGAGGTAGCGCGATGGACGCCTTCGACCGCACCACCACGCCCGAAGGGGTAGAGCCCCCCTTCGATCTGATGGGCGTGGCGATCGGGGTGGTGGACGCCAAGGGCCTCGTCGTCAGCTGGAGCGTCAGCGCGCAGGCGGTGCTCGGTTATCCGGCCGCCGAGGTGGTCCGGCGACCGGTCACCCGGCTGCTGGTCAACGCCGAGGACGGCGCCCGGGTGCTGGCCTCGGTACGGGGCCGGCCGACCTCGGAGGGCTGGGCGGGCCTGGTCGACGTGCGGCACCGGGACGGGCGGCCGTTGCGGCTCGGCCTGTGGATCTGGCCGTTGGACCCCCCGCTCGGCTGGCTGCTGGCCGCCATCGACATCGGCCGCACCCCGTGGTGGGAGGTCAACCGGTCGATGCTGGAGCGGTTCTTGTCCAGCTCACCGGTGGGCATGGCGGTGATGAGCCCTGACCTGCGGTTCGTATGGATCAACGACGCGCTGGAGCGCACCGGCGGCGTCTCCCGCCAGGAGCGGATCGGCAAGCGGTTCGGTGAGGTGCTGCCGCGGCTGGACGCCGAGAAGATCGAGGCGCAGATGCGCCAGGTGCTGGACACCGGGCAGCCCGCGACCGACTTCGAGTACCGCGGCCGCACCCCGGCCGACCCCAACCGTGAGCACGCCTACTCCACCTCGTTCTTCCGGCTCGACGACGCCTTCGGCAGGGTGCTGGGCGTGTGCTACATGGTCGTCGATGTCACCGAGCGGGTGCGGGCCAGGGAGCGGCTGGCGCTGCTGAACGAGGCGGGCGCGCGCACCGGCAGCACCCTGGACGTCGGCCGCACCGCACAGGAGCTGGCCGAGATCGGCGTACCGCGGCTCGCCGACTTCGTCACCGTCGACCTGCTGGACACCGTGCTGCGCGGTGACGCACCGCGCGCCGGGCCGCTGCTGGACGTGCGGGAGCTGCGCCGGGCCGGGCAGAAGTCGGTGCTGGAAGGCAGTCCCGAGTCGATCGCGGGGACCGGGGACATCGTCACCATCGACCCGGACTCTCCGTGGGGACGGTGCCTGGCGGACGGCACCTCGTTCCTGGAGACCCGGCCGGACACCGGTCCCGGTGGGTGGATGGCCGCGGACGCCGTCCGGTCGGCCAGTTTCCGCAGGTTCGGGCTGCGGTCGCTGATGCTGATCCCGATCCGTGCCCGCGGCAATGTGCTGGGCGTCGCCACGTTCGTCCGCTGGCAGCGGCCCGACCCCTTCGAGCAGGACGACCTGCTGCTCGCCGAGGAGGTCGTGGCCCGGGCGGCCGTCAACATCGACAACGCCCGCCGGTTCACCCGTGAGCACAGCACGGCGCTTGCCCTCCAGCGCGATCTGCTGCCGCACAAGCTGACCACCCGTACCACGCTGGAGGTGGCCTCGCGCTATCTGCCCGCGGGCGCCAGCGGAGGCGTGGGCGGCGACTGGTTCGACGTGATCCCGCTGTCCGGCGCCCGGACCGCCCTGGTCGTCGGTGACCTGGTCGGGCACGGGATCAGCGCGGCGGCCTCCATGGGGCGCTTCCGTACCGCCGTGCGCACCCTGGCCGACATGGACCTGCCGCCCGACGAGCTGCTCGCCCACCTGGACGACCTGGTGCTGCCGCCGGGCGGAGAGGAGCCGCGGGAGGAGGCGCATCCCGAGCCGGGGGTCGGCGCCACCTGCCTGTACGTCGTCTACGACCCGGTCACCCGCAACTGCGCGATGGCCAGGGCGGGGCATCCACCGCCCGCCATCGTGGCGCCGGACGGCAGCGTGAGCTTCCCCGACCTGCCCACCGGGCCACGGCTGGGAATGGGCGGCATGCCGTTCCAGAGCGCCGAGTTCGAACTTGCCGAGGGCAGTCTGCTGGCCCTGTTCACCGACGGCCTGCTGGAGGCCGGAGGGCGGGACGAGGCGCAGGGACTGGACCGGTTGCGCACGGTGCTCGCGCATCCGCACCGGCCGCTGGAGCAGACCTGCGGCGCGGTGCTGGACGCGCTGCTGGCCGGGCCGCCGGACGACGACGTCGCCCTGCTCATCGCCCGCACCCATGCGCTCGGCCCCGACCATGTGGCCTCCTGGCAGCTGCCGTGCGATCCGGCGGTGGTGTCGGAGGCCCGGGTGCTGGCCAGCCGCTGCCTTGAGGGATGGGGACTTGAGGACCTGGTGTTCACCGCCGAAGTGATCGTCAGTGAGCTGGTCACCAACGCCATCCGCCACGCGTCCGGGCCGATGCAGCTACGGCTGATCCGGCAGCACGCGCTGATCTGCGAGGTCGCCGACTCCAGCAGCACCTCGCCGCGCCTGCGCCATGCCCGTACCACCGATGAAGGCGGCCGTGGCCTGTTCCTGGTCGCCCAGCTGTCGCGCCGCTGGGGCACCCGCTACACGCCCGACGGAAAGATCATCTGGGCCGAGCTGTCCCGTAACGCGGCGTAACGGACGCGGAGCTGACCACTTTTCGACACGCCCCCTACCACATGCGTTCCGCGCCGCTACAAACTCCATGATATTGCTCAGCGTGATCGACGACACCCCAACGTGATCAACGCCAGCGAGGAGAGCCTGTATGACCCGTAGGCGGAACCACACCGTGCCGGGTAAGAGCTGCTTCGACGACATCTACGACCAGCCCGACCCGCGCGCCTACTTCCGCAGACTCGCCCCGCTCGAGTACCGCATCCCGCAGCACGCCCAACCGTTGTTCCGACGTGTGCACCGGGCACGTGCCGCCATTCCCGGCCACCGGGGCCCGGTCACCGTCCTCGACGTGTGCTGCTCGTACGGGATCAACGCCGCACTGCTCAACCACGACCTGACGCTGGACGAACTGTACGAGCACTACACCGGTCCCCAGGCGCGGGACCGCACGCGGGACGAACTCATCGCGTGGGACAAGGAGTTCTACGCCTCCCGCCGCCGCCCCGACCCGATCCGGGTGCTCGGGCTGGACGCCGCGGCGAACCCCGTACGGTACGCGCTGGACGTCGGACTGCTGGACGACGGGTTCGCCGAGGACCTGGAGTCCGCGCCCCCCAGCAAGCGGCTGTGCCGCGCCATGGCCGGTACCGGACTGATCACCGTCACCGGCGGCGTGGGCTACATCTCCGCCCGGACCTTCCGGGCACTGCTGGACTGCGCCCAACTCCCGGTCTGGGTAGTCGCGTTCGTCCTGCGCACCGTGTCCTACGCACCGGTGGCGCGCGCCCTGGCGGAGTACGGGCTGGCCACCGAACAGGACACCGACCACAGCTATCCGCAGCGCCTGTTCACCGACCCGGCCGAGCAGCGCAGCGCCATCGAGGCGCTCACCGCCGCGGGCGGGGACCCGACGGGCAAAGAGGCTGACGGCCGCTATCACACCACGCTGTACCTGTCCCGCCCGGGCCAGCGGCAGCCGGGACTCGACGCGCTGGTCGCCGAGGCGTTCGCCCACCTCAACGGTGGGCCAGGGCACGACGGTGACGGGTGAGCGCCGTCACCGACAGCACCAGCAGGGCGGCCTCCACCACGAGGCTCAGCACGCCCAGCGGTTCGGCCCAGTTGCCCACGTCATCGCTGTACTGCGGCAGGCCGGGACCCCTGGAGAGCACGTAGCCCAGCAGCGGGCCGAGGGCGACCCCGGCCGCCAACGGCCACCCCAGCCGGACCCGGCGGCACAGCAGCAGCCCCGCGGCCAGCAGCCCGGCGATCTCCAGCAGGTGGTAGCAGACACCGATGTAGAACGGGTCCCTCGCGCCTGGTACGCCGCCCTGGTCCACGACATGGATGGCGACCACCGCCAGGCACAGCGCGGCGCCGACCCATCTCGGCCCCCAGTGGGTCATGCGCTCACCGTCCTCCCGAAGGGAGATACCTACCCAAAGGGTACGGCGGTCGAGCGTTCGCAGGCGTGCTGGGTCACCGGCACCGCCGGGCCCGCGGCATCGTGGCCGCTCACTGTCGCGGCGCGTGACCTGCTGGCGCCGCGGCGCTGGGCACCCACGACGCTGTGGACCGGTGCGCGACCAGCGCGACCGTAGGAGCTCCCGCCGGGCCGACGCCGACGCGGTCGCCCGCCCGGGCCGTGCTCACGGCTGCTCGGTAGGCCGGATCAGCAGCTCGCTGACCGAGGCGTGCCGCGGCCGGGTGACCGCGAAGACGACGGCCTCGGCGACGTCGTCGGCGTCCAGGCGCCGCAGGCGGCGGGCGTCCAGCCGCGCCCGGACGTGCGGCGGGTTGTGGGTGCGCAGCTCGGTGACGGTACTGCCGGGCTCGATCGCGCAGACCCGGACATGGCGGTCGTGCAGTTCCTGGCGCAGCCCCTCGGTCAACGCGCCCACCCCGAACTTGGTGCTGCTGTAGACCGCTCGTCCGGCGCGGGTGCGGCGTCCCGCCACGGCGCTGACGTTGACCAGGTCGGCCACCTGCCGGGTGCCGTCGGCCGCCGCCCGCACCAGGTGGGGCAGCGCGGCCTGGGTGGTGTACATCAAGCCCATCAGATTGATCCGGACCATGCGCCGCCACTGGTCGGACGTGGCCTCCTCGAAGGGGCCGAGCAGCATCAGCCCCGCGTTGTTGACCAGGATGTCCAAGCCGCCCAGGGCCGCCACGCTGTGGTCGACGGCGGCATGGGCCTGCTCCTCCTCGGTGAGGTCGGCGGTGCGCACCAGCGCGGTGCCGCCCAACTCCCGGATGCCGCACGCCACTTGCTCCAGGCGGTCCTGCCGCCGGGCCACCAGTGACACCGCCGCGCCCTCGGCGGCCAGCGCCCGGGCCGTCGCCTCGCCGATCCCGCTGGAGGCTCCGGTCACCAGCGCCACCGTTCCGGCCAACCGGTTCGTCGTCGGCATGGTTTCTCCGTAACTCCTCGCAGATGTCCGGCACTTGCCGAATGTCGCGACGGTAAGCGAGGATCCGCGGTGGCGCGTCCCCGTGGGTGGCGGATCCGGCCAATGTGTCAACCGGCCGACGGCTACAGCGACGAGGTGCTGATGAACGTCAGGTACAGCCCCAGCCCCGCCGAGACGAGCGTCGCCGCCCCCAGCGTGAGCCCGGCCGCGCGGCGGGACCGGGCCCGGGCCAGCGCGGTCGCCAGCGGGAGGACCAGGGGGAAGACCGGCAGCAGGAAGCGGGCGCGGGACAGGAACGCCCCGGCGTCGCCCAGCGTGATGGTCAGCATCGCCGCGCTGAACACCACGAGCACCGCCGGTTGCCGCGCGGTACAGCAGTGTCCGAACAGCACCACCGCCGCCAGCAGCACCACCGTGACCGCGACGGCGCCGATCCCGGCGCCGAGAGGATCCCGGAGCACCTGGACGACCTGCCCCGCGGTGGTGGCGCCGAAGTCGAAGTGCGAGTTCCACGCCATCTGCACGGTGAAGTAGCCGTTCCACCGCCCCAGCCGGTACCCCACCCATCCGACGAACCCGAACCATCCCAGGGGCGCGACGGCCGCGCCCAGTACCGCCCGCCAGCACCACGGCGCCCGCCGCACCCGTACCAGCGCCGCCGTGGCGACGGCGGCGGCCAGCGCGATACCGGTCGGCCGGGTCAGACACGCCGCCGAACTCAACGCCCCGGACCACAGCCAACGCCCGGTCAGCGCCGCGTACAGCGTCCAGGCGGCCAGAGCGGCGAACAGCGCCTCGGTATAGCCGAGGTTGACCTCGAACGCGTGCGGCAGCGCCGCCCACACCAACGCGGCGGCCACCCCCGTACGGTGGCCGTACAGCCGCTCGGCGACGGCGAAGATGCCGCACGCCGCGGCCCCCGCGGCCACCCACGCCACCAGCAGCGCGGCCCCCGGCGGCGACACCGGCAGCACCGCGTGCACCGCCCTGACCGACATCGGGTACAGCGGGAAGAACGCCAGGTCGCAGTAGCGGTGACCGTGCGCGTCCGGCGCGGGCACGGCGGTCGGGTAGCCGACCGTCGCGACGCGCAGATAGGCGGCGGCGTCCCACAGCGTCCCCATCCGGTGCCACACCGAAGTGCCGCGCCAGGCTCCCCACGCCGTGAACAGCGCCAGGCACACGCCCCGGACGGCGGCGTACCCCGCGAGCGCCGGAGCGGCCCGGTGCGCCGCCGCCAGCAAGCGCCGTATGGGCCGCAGGCATTCGGCGAGGTCGCCGAGCGGGCGGGCGGACTGGGTGACTGTGGACATGGCGGACCGCGTGGGGGAGTGGGGGCTGTACCGAGGCGCGTAGCGTACTAGTGGATTCCGCCGGATCCGTGCAGGCTGGTGCGGAATTGACCCCGGTACGACGAAGGGTGCCGCCCGGCGGACGGCACCCTTCGGTGGGTACGGACCCTAGACCGTGGCTATGGCCGGGTCGCTGGTGCTGACCTGGCCGGTCTCCACATGGCCCGCGAGGCGGCGCAGGAAGGTGCGGTCCTGCTCACAGGCGACCGACAGGTCGTACCAGCCGTGGCTGCGGTGCGGGGTCGCCGTGTGGACGACCCGCGCGCCGGGCTTCAGCCGGTAGTTGGCCGGGCGGTCGTTGCCGTAGGCGTCGGTGACGGTGAGGTGGACGGTGGTGGTGCCCTCGTTGGTCAGCACCAGCCTCACCTGCCCGCTGCCGCCCTCGTGCCGGGCGCTCACCTCGGGGCGGGTGGCGCCGGTGTGGCCCTTGAACTGCCGCAGGAAGCCGTTGGGTCCGTGCACGGTGAAGTCGTACCCGGACTGCTTGGCCGAGCCGAGGTGCCAGTTACCGGACAACTGCCGGCCGGCCTCCACGGTGTAGGTCCACGGGCCGTCGGGCTGGGTCGCGGAGGTGACGTAGAACGTCGCACCGGCCCTGCCGTGGCTGGTGAAGTCGAGCGTCAGCTGGCCGTCGTGGGCGTCCACCCGGCTGTCCGCGGACAGGTCGTACGGCAGCGGCCGGGCCGGGCGAAGTCCCTTTTCCTGCTTGGGCAGTTCGGGGTTGGCCGGGAGCTTGGGCACGTAGTCGGGGTGCCGGTTGTGGTCCGGCGGGAGGTAGCCGCTGGTGTCCGGCAGGGTCGGCACCTTGGTGTTGGTCTTCGAGAAGTCGAAGGCCGTGGTCAGGTCGCCGGTGATGGCGCGGCGCCAGGGGGAGATGTTGGGCTCGTGGACGCCGAAGCGCCGCTCCATGAATCGGATGATGGAGGTGTGGTCGAACACCTGGGAGCAGACGTAGCCGCCGGTGCTCCACGGGGAGACCACGAACATCGGCACCCGCTGGCCCAGACCGTAGGGTCCCGGAACGCTGCTGTCACCGCTCTTGGGGGTGAACAGGTCACCGCTGACGTCCACCGTCGACTTGCCCTGGGCCGGGGAGGACGGCGGGTACGGCGGCACGACGTGGTCGAAGAAGCCGTCGTTCTCGTCGTAGGTGATGAACAGCGCCGTCTTGCTCCACACCTCGGGGTTGGAGGTCAGCGCGTCCAGCACCTGGGAGATGTACCAGGCACCGTAGTTGACCGGCCAGTTGGGGTGCTCGGTGAACGCTTCGGGCGCCGCGATCCAGGAGATCTGCGGGAGCTTGCCCGCCTTCACATCGGCCTTGAGGATGTCGAAGAAGCCCTGGCCCTGCTTGGCGTTGGTGCCGGTGCGGGCCTTCTCGTACAGCGGGCTGCCGGGGGCGGCGTTGCGGTAGTTGTCGAAGTACAGCAGGGAGTTGTCGCCGTAGTTGCCGATGTAGGCGTCCTGGGTCCAGCCCCAGGAGCCGTTCGCGTCAAGGCCGTTGCCGACGTCCTGATAGATCTTCCAGGATATTCCGGCCTTCTCCAGGCGCTCGGGGTACGTCGTCCACGAGTAGCCCTTCTCGGCGTTGTCGATGACCGGGCCGCCGCCGGTGCCGTCGTTGCCGACGTAACCGGTCCACATGTAGTAGCGGTTGGGGTCGGTGGGGCCGAGCAGCGAGCAGTGGTAGGCGTCGCAGATGGTGAACGTGTCGGCCAGCGCGTAGTGGAACGGTATGTCCTGGCGGGTCAGGTAGGCCATCGTCGTCGCGGTCTTGGCCGGAACCCACTGGTCGTACTTGCCCTGGTTGTGCGCGTGGTGGCCGCTGTCCCAGCCGTGGTCGAGGTCCTGGAGGAACTGCAGGCCCAGGTTCTCGGCGTCCGGGTGGAACGGCAGGACGTCCTTGGAACCGTCGGACTGGTACCACACCGGCTTGCCGCTCGGCAGGGTCACCGGGCGCGGGTCACCGAAGCCGCGTACCCCGCGCATGGTACCGAAGTAGTGGTCGAAGGAACGATTCTCCTGCATCAGGACGACGATGTGCTCCACGTCCCGCAGGGTGCCGGTACGGCGGTTTGCCGGAATCTCCGCCGCGCGGGCGATGGCGCTGGTGAGCATGGATGTGGCGGCGGTGCCACCCGCCAGTTGCATGAATCTGCGACGGTTGATCCCGGTCATAAAGAGCGTGTCTCCTTGGTTGGTTCACGACGGAACGGAGTTCCGGACGGAGTCTCACCAGGCGATCGGGAACGACGGTCGGCTGGGGCGGAAAGCCATGGCGAAGCCTCCGTTAACCTCCGTCCCATGATCGTCGGCGGGACTCCGGTCAACAGTTCTACCGTCCCGGAGCGCGAGGTTCCATGGCTGTGCGGAAAACGATCGCGGCAAGAAGGTGAGCTGAAGATCACTACCATCGTCGGGTGATCAACAGAAGACGGTCCGCGGTCGGCCTGCTCAGCGTGCTGGCCGCTTTGAACATGTTCGGCGCGCCGCCCGCCGTCGCCGACGAACCCAAGTCCAAGGAACCACCCAAGGTCGAGCTGGTGCTTGACGACAGCGGCTCGATGCGCACCGCCGACATCGAGGGCCACAGCCGGATCTCCGTGGCCCAGCAGTCCTTTGACGAAGTCGTGGACGCGCTCCCCGAGCAGACCCAACTCGGCATCCGAGTCCTGGGATCCACCTACCCGGGTGACGACAAGACGGTCGGCTGCCGGGACACCCAGCAGATATCCCCGGTCGGCCCGGTCGACAAGACCGAGGCCAAGACCGCCATCGCCACCTTGCGCCCCACCGGCTGGACCCCCATCGGGCTCGCGCTGCGCGACGCCGCCAAGGATCTGGGCACCGGCGACACCACTCGCCGGATCGTGCTGATCACCGACGGCGAGGATGACTGCGCACCGCCCGACCCGTGCGACGTGGCCCGTGAACTCGCCGCGCAGGGCACCCACTTGGTGGTCGACACCCTCGGGCTCACCCTTGACGACAAGGTCCGGCGGCAGCTCACCTGCATCGCCTCGGCAACCGGCGGCACCTACACGGCCGTTCAGAGCCAGAACCAGCTCACCGGCCGCCTCAACCAACTGGTGGACCGGGCCAACGACACCTACCAGGAGACCCCGAGCCAGGTGTCCGGCGCCGACGGCTGCGCAGCCGCACCGATCCTGGCACCCGGCGTCTACACCGACCGGGAGCGGTTCGCCGAGCACCGCTGGTACCGGGTGCCGGTGCGGCCGGGCCAGGAACTGCGCGCATCGGTGAGCATGTCGCTCGACCGTGCCCTCAACCCCGACTACGGGCTGCTGCTGCGGGCCACCGCAGGGGACGGCCGGGAGCTGGTGCGCGGTACGGACGCGGGCAGCGGGCGCACCGACGTGGTGTCCACCGGGCTGCGGTGGTCCGACCCGCAGGCGGCGGACGAGGCGACGCCCACGCCCATGCCCACGCCCGCGCCGTCCGCCTCGGCGGCGAGCGGGCCGAACACCGTCTGCCTGGTGGTCAGCAACTCCTTCTCCGCCCCGGCCGGGGTGCAGACCACGCCTGGTATGCCGCTGGAGCTGACCGTTGACGTGGTGCCCTCCTCGGCCGCCCCGCACGGCCCCGACCTGGGCCGCGGCTGGGCGCTGCTCGCCGTGCTGACCGTCGCCGGACTGCTGGCCGGGCTGGTGACCGGCTGGTTGGCCCGCTGGCGGATCGCCGTCTGGAAGGAGAACTGACCATGCGCGCCAAGCGAGTTGCGGCGCTGTCGGCCGCGGGCGCCGTCCTGCTGCTGACCGCCGGACCGGCCGCGGCGGACGGCTCCCCCTCACCCAGCCCGTCCGGCACGGTGAGCACCGCGGGATCGTCCTTCCTGACCGCCACCACCGTGCGGCCCGGGCAGACGGCGAAACTGTCCGGGTCCACCGGTGACTACCTGTACTGGTCGTTCGCCGCCGCGGCCGGTCAGACCGACCGGGTCGAGGTGACCCTCACCCTGCCGCCCGCCAGCAGCCGCCACGGCAGCGCCACATGGACCGTGGAGGCGTTCGACGGACTGCGCCGCCGCCAGGCCTGTACGGCGGGCGCGCAGACGGTCACCGCCGCCACCGGGGACACCACCGTGTCGCTGGGCTGCGCCCTGCGCCAGGTCCGCTCCTGGGCCGAGTCCTGGTCGGGCGATCCGCTGCCGGGCACGTACTACCTGCGGCTGTCGGCGACCGATCTGCCGGAGCAGGACCTGGGGTTGCCGATCCAGGCCGAGTTGCGGATCAGTGCTCGAAACGGTGACGCCCAGCCGGACGGCGCCTCCTTGAAGGCCCCGCTGTCGCCGCCGGTGAACCCGGGCTCCACGCTGGCGCCGGACGATGCGGCCGCCTCGGCCGCGCCCTCGGCCGCCGCGTCCGCGCCGCGGCCGGTGGAGCGGGCCAAGGGCTGGTTCGCCAGCCTGTCCACCCGGTGGCTGTGGACGGTCGGGGGCGGTGTGCTCGCGGCCGTCGCGGGTGTGGCCGGGTACCGGCTGACCCGTCATCCGCGCCGCTGGTTCTCCGCGGCCCGCTGAACGGCACCGGCCGGGGGCCTGACGGTCCCCCGGCCGGGTCGGCCCGCTCAGGGCGAATCCGCGGTTCCGGCAAGCCAGTCGGCCACCGCCCGGGAGATGGGAAGTCCCGCGGCCAGCTCTATGAATCCGAACTGGCCGGAGGCATTGCACTCCAGAAAGTGCCAGGTTTCGTCGGCGGTCACCGCGAAGTCGAACGCCCCGTACATCAGCCCGGCCAGCCGCATGAAGGCCTCGGTTTTCGTCCTGATGTCCGGCGGCACCGGGGCGGCGTACCAGCGCACCGATTCCGGATCGGCGTAGCGCCAGTCCAGCTCCGCCTGGTCCCGGGCCAGTTGGTCGGCGCGGGCGCAGAACATTTCGGAGCCGACCACGGTCAGCCGAATGTCGCTGCGTTTGCCGACCAGGGATTGCAGACAGGTGGGTGCCTCGGCGACGGCGGTGAAATCAGTGCCCTCGGGTACCGGTGTGGTGGGCAGCGCCAGCGGTGGATCGTCCGGGGCATGGCCGGAAACCGACTTGCACACCAGGGGTCCATGAGTTTCCGCGAATCCTTTGGCGTCACCGGGCACACTGGTGAACAGCGTTGCCGGGACACGGAATCCGACCGATTGGGCGAGGATGAGTTGCCGCATTTTGTAACGGCCCGCGGTGTGCGCGTCGGGATGGTTCATCCACCGTACGTCCGGCAGCGCGCGCAGCGTTCCGTACCAGGCGTGGTCCGATTCCAGGGCGACCCACGCGGCTTGGGCGCGTGCTCCGGCGCCCGGCTTTCCGGGGCGGCGCACCCAGATCGCGCGAATGGCGCTCAGCTCGGCGGAACGGTGCCTGGTGGTGATCCTTCCGGAAAGCCCACCGGAGGTGAACGCCGCGGTGAGGGACGCCCTTTCCGGGAAGTCGGCCGGGTCGACACGCAGCACCGGGGTGCCCATCGTGTTGAGATGGTCCACCACCATGTCGGCGGTCACATCCTCGGGGCCGGTGAGGACCAGAACCGTCATCAGTCGTCGAAATGCGTCTTGGACCCGGCGGTCGAGGTCGTGGAACCGGCTTCCAGCAGCACCTTGGGGTGCCGTACGGCCGGAGTGCCGTCGGCGAGTACGTTCAGCTGCTGCTCTGAGTCGTAGGCGAAGGACGTCTCCGGCTCAGGGATCGGACGCCGGGCGTAGGTGAGGGCGAATGGCTGCATGGCCTTTCCAAGGGGTGTAGGTGGTGCCCCGCGTACTCGTGGGGTTCCGCTGGGGCTCCGCGAAGTTCCTGGCGGTGGTTCAGTCCGCGGGGCTGTGCTGTGGAGGCGGAGGGTCGGGAATACCGGTCACCGCGACAAGAACCGCCTCGTTGACGCGGAACTCCGCCTGCAGGACCTGGAATTCGGCGAGCCCGGAGGCCACGGAAACCGGGCTCCAGGTGATGACTATGTCCACGGAGCCCCGGTCGAGGGCCGCCTTGACCCGCTGCCACCCTTCCCGCTGCTGCAGCGGGGCGTCGGGCGTCGGCTCGATCACGGTGTCCACCACCCACCACGCCCGGTGGGCCGCGTGGATCCGGCACAGCTCCGCGAGTTGTTCCGCGGTGGCGGAATCCGGTTCACAGACGTAGACGAGCGTGGGGATGGGGCCATGCTTGCCTGGAACACCGTCAGTTGCCGGTGAGTAGCCGTTAGTTGCCATCAGTCGCCAGTTCCTGCGTCTCGTCGTGCGCGGCTGCGTCACGAACCGTCGGGCGCGCACAGTCAATGGAACATACGGGGAGGCGGGGGAGCGGGTTCGAAGGCGGCACCGCACGGTGGCGCCCCTTCTTCTCCACCGCCACCGGGGCGGTGTACCGGACGGCGCGGGGAATCCACCGGCGACCGTTCCACCGGGCGCCCGCCTGGTAGCGGGGGGTGGAAAATAACGGCCGTCGGCAGGTGCCCTGCCGGGCGTGCGGGGGGATAGGGGCTGACACGACAGGAATGACGACACCAGGGCCGCTACGGTTGCGAAGACGGGTCGGCGAATGTGGAAGTCCCGAAAGGTGGTGAATTCCCCATAACACCGTGGAAGCACAACCCGGTTGACGGATCGCACCCGGATGCCCACCAGGAGTGATGCGCCTCGGCGGAAGTCGGCGGACTTCCACGGCAGCCGGAGAACCATGTGATGCGCGTGCCCCGAGCGGCTCATGACTAACGGTATTCAGAACGGTGATTTCCGTCATGGTCGTTGGTCCCGTGAGTGAGATCTTTACGACGGAGACGTGAGTTTCCACAGAGCTGACCCGACTGCTGACGACACATCACATCTTGACACCCCAGGAGGCTTCATGCACCACCTCGGCATTGTCGCGCACAGTGCGGAAGGAGCCGCGCTGTGCTTCCGGACCTTCTGTCAGGAAGGGTTCCGTGAACTTGGCCCGCACGAACATCCCGACGTGACACTTGACTTCATCGCCCTGGCGCGCTCCATGCCCGCCTGGGAGAGCGGGGACCACGACACGATCCGGGAGACGCTGTCGGTGAGCGTGGCCCGACTCGCCCGCGCCGGCGCGGACTTCTTCGTCTGCCCTGACAACACCGCCCACCAGGCCCTGGAGCGGCCGGGGGCGGAACTCGCGCTTCCCGGACTGCACATCGCCGAGGTGGTCGCCGACCGCGCGGCCCGCGACGGCCGTACGAAGGTGGGCGTACTCGGCACCAGCTTTCTGATGAACGGCCCTGTCTACCCAAGGGCGTTGGCCGAGCGCGCGATCGGCTACGAGGTACCGGACGCGCGGGACCGGGAGACCGTCAGCCGGATCATCTTCGAGGAACTGGTCAACGGCGTCCTCACCGACGCCTCGCGCGACGCCTACGTCCGGGTCATCGAGCGGCTGGCCGCCCGGGGCTGCGACGCGGTGGCGCTCGCCTGCACGGAGATCCCGCTGCTGGTGACGCCCGAGGTCTCCCCGCTGCCCACGCTGGACTCCACCCGGCTACTGGCCCGCGCCGCCTTCGACGCGGCCGTCGGCCACTGCCCGCTGCCGACCTGGCGCGGCGGTCCCGTCACGGGGTGAAGCGGGAAAGCGGTGCGCCAGGGCGCACCGCCTTCGGGGAAGCGCGCTTCAGCCGGTCTTCGGGGCCGCGTGCTGTACGACCTCGAAGGACCACAGCGTGGCATCGGTCGCGGCGGGCTTGCGCTGGCCCTCTCCGGAGTGCGCGGGCCCCATCCGCTCGGAGGCCCACTTCTGGTAGTCCTCCTCGCTGCGCCAGCGGGTGTAGACCAGGTACTGGTCGGTGCCCTCGACCGGGCGCAGCAGCTCGAACCACTCGAACCCGTCGGAGCTCTCCACGGCCCCGGCCCGCGCCGCGAAGCGCTGTTCGAGGGTCTCCCGCATCTCCGGCGGGACGGTGAGTACGTTGATCTTGACGACGCTCATGGCGTCATCCTGCCGTACCTCAGCGCCGGGCAGGTCGACCGGGGCCGGTCGTGGTGTCGTCCAGCGCCTGGCGGGCCAGCCGTGCGGCGAACGGCAGGGCGAGCTGCACCAGCGCCCCGGCTCCCACGGCGCTGGCCGTGCTGTCCACGACCGGCTGGGCGTAGATGGCTATCCGGCGCGCCGTCGCGGGGCTCCAGGCCCGGCGCACCTGGTGCACCAGGGCGGCGACGGGGACATCGGGTACGGGGACGGTCACGGTGCGGTCCGCGGCGCCGGAGCGCGGCCAGGTCAGTTCGATGCGCATGGGTGTCTGCCTCATGGGACGGGGCGGATCGTCCGCGGGGCGCACACCGGGGCCGGGCGTGCCGCGTGGCGGCGGCAGGTCGGGCTTGGGTCAGCGGGCGCGCGAGCCGCGATCGGAGGGGAACGGGGAACGCTGGTCGGGCTCTGGATCGGGCCGGGAACTCATTCCCTCACCTCCTCGCGGCCGGGACACGCGCGGGTGTCGTCGAACGGACCGGCAGCCCCGCGACGGAGGCTGCGACGGCTCTGTGACATCAGTACCAGGCGGAGCATTCCGCCTAACGTGGTGCTGACATATGACGAGATTCCTGGTAATTGCCGTAAGTTGTCAAGGAGAGCTAGGTGAACAAAAGGGGAGGGGCAGATGAATGAATACGGGCGGAGCGCCGGGTTAGGCTACGGCGTGTCCCGCCCCGCACCCGCGATCGGAGACACCATGAGTGAGCGCGCCGATACTCCCTCGACAGTGATGTCGAAATTGTCACATCCGATGCAGACGGTGACAGAGGCGGTGAACCACGTTCCGGGCGCCACCGTCGTCAAGGGGGCCGTGGACGGTGTGCTGGACACGGTCGGTGTCGTGTCCCCGCACGCCCGCCGCGTCGCCGCCTACGCGGGCGTCGGCCTGCTGGGCGTCGCGGGCCTGGTCGAGTGGCCGGTGGCCGCCGCGGGCGCCGCGGTCGTATGGCTGACCCAGCCGCGCCCCGAGCACAACGGCGGCGCCACCGCCAAGCAGACCGGTCAGCGCACCGTCGCCCGCCCGAAGGCGAAGGCGCCCGAGCGCACCACCGCAAAGCGCACCGCGTCGAAGAAGCGCACCACCGCCAAGACGAAGACCGCCCCCAAGGCGAAGACCGCCGCCAAGCGGACGGCCTCCGGCGCCCGCTCCCGGCGCGGCGCGTCGTCCGCCACAAGCAGGCGGAAAACCTCATAACGCGCGTCACGCCCCGTCCGCTCGCTGGCTTCCCCGCGAAGGTGACACATGGTCCTGCGTCTGCTGCCCCGCCTTCCGCTGATCGGGCTCGATCTCGCCATGGCCGCACCGGCCGAGGTCACACGGCGGGTGGCGGCGCCCGCCGGGGCCGCGGTAAGACTCGCGGCCGATCTCGCGGGCGCCGGTGCGCACGTCACGGCGAGCGGCGCGGCGGCGCTGACCGGCACCGCCGTACGCCTCGGCCGGGTCGCCCGGCACGCCGTCACACCGGGCACCGGCTACTGGCACGCCGGATCCCGGCTGCACCTGCCCCTGCGGCTGGCGCCGGACGCCGCCAAGCGGGGCCTGAAGGACCTGGAGACCGCTGCGAGGAAGACCGCGGTGGCGCTGGCCGAGCACCCCGACGTGCTGGCCGCCTACTGGGACGGCGGCCTGGCCCGGCTGGTCGTGCAGACCACCGAGGACGCGGCCGTCGACGAGGTCGCCGAGCAGGCCCGTCGGCTGGCCGGCCGGCACGGCCTGGCGCACCCCGGCGAGCGGGTACTGGAACGCGTCCATCCCGGTGACGTCGGCAGTGTGCGCACCGGCGCGCTGGCGCTCGCCTGCGACGTGGCGGGCATCGCCACCGCGTTCACCGCCCGCACCGTGGGCATCCGGCGCTCCCCTCAGATGGTCACCGCCATGGTCACCCTGCTGCGCGAGGACTCCCGGGTGCGCCGCATGCTGCGCCAGCGCCTGGGCACCGCCCCCACCGACCTGCTGCTGGCCACCGCCAACGCCGCCGCCCACGGCTTCGGCCAGTCGCCGACCGCCCTGGCGCTGGACGCGGTGCTGCGCACCGCCCAGCTGGCCGAGGCCTTCGCCCGCGCCGCCGCCTTCGACGCCAACCATGACACCGTCTGCGCCCCCGACCGGCTGAGCCTGGCGGGGCAGGTGGAACGCCCCGCGATCCGGCCCTACCCCGGTGAGGAGTACGCGGACCAGGCCGTCACCGGCAGCATGATCGGCGCCGCCGCCACCTTGCTGTTCACCCGCGACGCCAAGGAGGCCGCCGAGGCCGTGCTCGCCGGGTCACCCAAGGCCGCCCGCTACGGCCCGGCGGCCTTCACCGCCGTGCTGGGCAGCGCGCTGGCCCGCGAGGGCGTGCTGGTGCGCGACAGCGAGCGGCTGCGGCAACTGGAGATCGTGGACACCGTGGTGCTGCACCCCGAGGCGCTGCGGGGTAGCCGCCGTACCGTGCTGGAGGTGAACCCCAGCGCCGACGACTGGGACCACGACCGGCTGTGGCGCGCCGCGGCGGCCGCCCTGCGGCCGCCGGACGAATGGGCCCTGCCCACCGCGGAGTTGGGGCTGCGGCTGCGGCCGGTGCCCGGTCAGGAGGCGGCGGACACCGGGTTGATGGTGGCGTCGGCGCACGGCAGGGACGTGGGCACGGTGCTCGTCGGCTGGGAGGTCGACCCGCTGGCCGAGGCCGGGCTGGACGCGGCGCGCCGGGCCGGGCTGCGGGTCGTGGTGGTGGACGACCCCTCGCTGGGCGACTTCGCCGCCCTGGTCGACGAACTCGCCCCCGTCGAACGGCCGTTGGCCGATGTGGTACGCGAACTCCAGCAGGACGGCCGGGTGGTGCTCACCGTGGCGCGGGTACCGCGCCAAGGCGCCACCAGCGAACGCGAGTTGACCGAGGAGTGCCGCGAGGTGCTCGACGGACTTCTTAGCAGCGACGTGGCGGTGTCCGTCACCGACGAGGACAGCGCGGTGGTCTGGGGCGCCGACATCCTCGCGCTGGGCGGACTCGAAGGCGTGTGGCGGCTGTTGGCCGCGGTGCCCGCCGCCCGTACCGTCGGTCGGCACGCCAAGATCCTCGCCGAGGCGGGTGCCGCGCTGTCCGGACTGCTGGTGCTCACCCGGGGCACGAGGTCCCAACGCGCCCCGCTCGGCCTGGGTTTCCGGCTCAGCCCGGTCAACGTGGCCGCCGCCTGCGCCCTGGTCTCCGGCTGGCGGGCCGCCGTCCGGGTCGGCAGCCGTCCCACCCCGCACCCCAGGCCCCGGGTGGCCTGGCACGCGCTGCAACCCGAGGAAGCGCTGGCCCGGTTGGCCCGCATGCCGCGCACCACGCCCTCCGCGCTCCAGACGCTGCGTACCCGGGCGCGGTCCGTGGGTCAGCTACCGGTGTTCACCCCGGCGCGGCTGACGGTACGTCTGCTGTCCGCGGTACGCAACGAACTCGACGACCCCCTCACACCGGTTCTGGTGGTCGGCGCCGCCGCGTCCGCGCTGCTCGGATCCACCGTGGACGCGCTGCTGGTGGCCAGCGCGATGGGGATGAACGCACTCGTCGGCGGTGTGCAACGGCTGCGCGCGGAACGGGCGTTGTCCGCGCTCGCCGCGGGTCAGCGCCGCACCGCCCGCCGGGTCGCCGACCAGGGCGCGGGCGCCACCACCACCGTGGAGGCCGGACGGCTGGCCCCCGGCGAGGTGATCGAGCTGCGCACCAGCGACGTGGTCCCGGCCGACGCGCGGCTGCTGGAGGCCGACGACCTGGAGGTGGACGAGTCCTCGCTCACCGGCGAGTCGCTGCCCACCCGCAAGTCGGTGTCCGCCACACCGCGGGCCGCGGTCGCCGACCGGCGGTGCATGGTGTTCGAGGGCACCACCGTGGTGGCCGGTCAGGGCCGGGCCGTGGTGGTGGGCACGGGCGACCAGACGGAGGCGGGCCGGGCCGAGCACCTCGCGTCGCACGCGCCGCCCGCGGCCGGGGTGCAGGCCCGGTTGCACGAACTGACCAGCCGGGTACTGCCGTTGACCCTCGCCGGTGGTGCGGTGGTCACCGGACTGTCGCTGATCCGCGGCCGATCGGTGCGTGAGGCGGTCCGCGGCGGCCTCGCGGTGGCCGTGGCCGCGGTACCGGAGGGGCTGCCGCTGGTGGCGACGGTCGCGCAGATGGCCGCCGCGCGACGGCTGAGCAGGTACGGCGTACTGGTGCGCACCCCGCGCGCCTTGGAGGCGCTGGGCCGGGTGGACACCTTCTGCTTCGACAAGACCGGCACCCTCACCGAGAACCGGCTGCACGTCGTCCGTACCGTCACCGCCGACGGCGTCGCGCACCCGGCGGACGCCCCCGAGGCGGCTACGGTGTTGCGGATCGCGGCCCGCGCCTGCCCGCGCGTCGCCGAGGACACCGGCGTCCACGCGCACGCCACCGATGAGGCGGTCATCGAGGCGGCCCCCGAGGACCCCGACTGGAAGCCCGTCGACGTCCAGCCGTTCGAGGCCAGCCGGGGTTACGCCGCCGCCCGCGGGACCGACACCGACGGCAGCGAGGTCCTGGTGGTCAAGGGCGCACCCGAAGTGGTGCTGCCGTGCTGCCCCGAGGTCGGGCCGGACGCCGCCGCGACAGCCCAGTCGCTCGCTGGCGAGGGGCTGCGCGTACTGGCCGTCGCCAAGCGCCGGTTGACCGCCCAGGAGTCAAGTGACGTAATGGACCAGCCACTTGCGGAACTGGAGTGCGTCGGCTTCGTGGCGCTCGCCGACACCCCGCGGGCCAGCTCCGCCCCGCTGGTGGCCGGGCTCGAACAGGCCGGAGTTCGGCCGGTCATGCTCACCGGCGACCACCCGCAGACCGCTCGCGCGATGGCGATCTCACTGGGGTGGCCGCAGGACGTCACCGTGGTCACCGGTGACGAACTGGCCGACCTGGACCGGGTCGGGCGGGCCGAGCGGCTGCGGGACTGCGGTGTGGTGGCGCGGGTGGCGCCGGAGCAGAAGCTCCAGGTGGTCGAGGCGCTCCAGGAGGCCGGGCGGGTGGTGGCGATGGTCGGTGACGGCGCGAACGACGCCGCCGCGATCCGCGCCGCCGACGCCGGAGTCGGCATCGCGGTACGGGGGTCGGCGGCCGCCCGCAACGCCGCGGACCTGGTGATCACCACTGACGAGCTGTCGGTGCTCATCGACGCCATCGCCGAAGGACGGGCGCTGTGGAGCAGCGTGGCGGACGCCATCAGCATCCTGATCGGCGGCAACGCCGGAGAGGTCGGCTTCACCGTGCTGGGCACCCTGCTGTCCGGCACCTCGCCGCTGTCGACCCGGCAACTGCTGCTGGTCAACCTGCTCACCGACATGTTCCCGGCGATGGCCGTCGCGGTCACCCCGCAGGAGGCCGAACCGGGTTCCGTCGACGGGGCGGTCGACGGGCGGGACGCCACCACCGGCACCGCGCCGGTGGGCATCGCCGCTCTCGGCGAGCCGCTGTCCCGGCAGATCCGGCACCGCGGTGTCATCACCGGCCTCGGCGCGACCACGGCATGGCTGATCGGCACCCTCACCCCCGGCAGCGCCCGGCGCACCAGCACCATGGCGCTGTGCGGAGTGGTGGGCGCCCAGCTCACCCAGACGGTCATCGGCCGCCGCCACAGTCCGTTGGTGCTGGCGACCGTGCTCGGCTCGGCCGCGGCCCTGGTCGCCCTGGTGCAGACACCCGGCGTCAGCCACTTCTTCGGCTGCACACCGCTCGGTCCGGTGGCATGGGCGGGCGTCACCACCGCCATCGGCGTGGCCGCCCTCGGCCCGCGGATGCTGCCCGCCGCGGAACGGGTGGTGGCGGACCTGGAGTCGCGGCTGCGTCCGATGGTGCGCGTGGTCCACTGACCGCGGGCGCGCCGTGGCGGCGGGGGATCCACCGCCGCCACGGGGCCTCGGGTCAGGCGGCCCGCAGTGCGGCGATCAGCCACTCGGTGGCGGAGGCCATACTGGGCGCGGGCGGCCAGCCGTTGACCACCGCGAGCAGTTCCCAGTACCGCTGGTAGCCCGAGTCATGGCCGATCCGCATCCGGTCCAGCAGCCAGGCCCGGAACCGCGGTCCGTCCGCCTGCCCGGTCAGCCGCGCGCACTCGGCGACCAGCTCGTCGAGCACCGCTCGGGCCGCCCGCGAGGTCGGCTCGATACCGGCCGCCCGGGCCGCGTCGGTGCGCTCCCGGATCAGCTCGGCAAGCCGCTGTGCGGCGCCCTCGTCGGGCTGCCCGACCTCCTCACGGGCCCTGACCTGGTCGGCGGCGGCCCGGCGCATCGCCGCGCGGAAGCCGTCGTCCTGTACCAGCTCCGCCAGCTCCACCCAGGCGGCTAGCTGCTCGGTGGTCGGCTCCTCCGGCAGCTCGGGCATCGCGTCCCGCATCATCGCCAGGAACGCGGCGTCCGCGTCCAGGCCGCCGAAGGTGTTGTCGATGAAGTCATGGATCAGGCGGCGGCGTTCCTGATCGGAGAGTGTGGCCAGCTTGTGCATCAGTTGCGTCTCCTTCGGGGTGGCCCCGCGTCCGGCGACCGCGCGCAGCACGGCCCGGTGCAGCCGCAGGGTGCGGATCTGCACGTCCAGGGCCTCGGCGTGCACCCGTGCGACATCGGCGACGCTGACCTCGCGGGCCAGCACCTGCTGGATGGTGGCGAGGTCGATGCCGAGGTCGCGCAGCGTACGCACCAGGCCCAGCCGGGCCAGTGCGTCCTGGCCGTAGAGCCGGTAGCCCGCGGGGGTACGGTCGGTCGGCGGCACCACTCCGGCGTCGGACCAGAACCGGATGGTCTTCACCGTCAGACCGGTCATCCGGGCCAGTTCCCCGATCGTCCACAGGGCGTCGTCGTCCATGGCCGTCACCTTGGAGCCTCCCGTCAGGGGAGACTCAAGCCTAGCCACGTCCGGCGGCGAGGCCACGGGTGTGCGCCGGGACCTTGGAGGCTGCGGCATTCCACCGCGCAATGTACTTACGTTCATATGATTGTTCATGGGACTGGGTAACCGCGTGTCGCCCTGGGTAGTGCTATCGCGACCGGGAGAACGGCACGGGGAGGGGCGGTCCGCGGAGAACACTCACGGATTCTTCATGCCAGCAGGCCCCGTCACCTGGCCACCTCTCTCCGGTGGTCCTCCGTGAATTCGAGCGGCCCGGTGGGCAGTTGACTCCCGGCCGCCCAAATCCATGTCCATGGCGATGGAAGTCCAGAGAGGCTGTCAAGATGACCCAGCCCCAGCCTTTTCAACTGCCTGACTTCTACATGCCCTATCCGGCGCGGTTGAACCCGTATCTGGAGGAGGCGCGTTCGCACTCCAGGAAGTGGGCCCGGAACATGGGGATGCTGGAGGGCTCGGGCATCTGGGAGCAACACGACCTGGACTCCCATGACTACGCCCTGCTGTGCTCCTACACCCACCCGGACTGCGACGGCCCGGAACTGTCGCTGGTGACCGACTGGTATGTGTGGGTGTTCTTCTTCGACGACCACTTCCTTGAGGCCTTCAAACGCTCGGGCGACCGGGAGGGCGGAAAGGAGTACCTCGACCGGCTGGCGGCTTTCATGCCGATGGACCTGTCCGCGGCGACTCCCGTACCCAGCAATCCGGTTGAGGCGGGGCTGATCGATCTGTGGCACCGGACCGTGCCCGCCATGTCCATGGAGTGGCGGGCCCGGTTCGCCGAGAGCACCGAGAACCTGCTGAACGAGTCGCTGTGGGAGCTGTCCAACATCAACGCGGGCCGGGTACCCAATCCGGTCGAGTACATCGAGATGCGCCGAAAGGTCGGCGGAGCGCCGTGGTCCGCCGGACTGGTCGAACACGCCGTGGGTGCCGAGGTGCCCGCGGTGATCGCCGGTTCCCGGCCGCTGCGGGTGCTGAAGGAGGCCTTCGCCGACGGTGTCCACCTCCGCAACGACCTGTTCTCCTACCAGCGGGAGACCGAGGACGAAGGCGAACTGAGCAACGGGGTGCTGGTACTGGAGAAGTTCCTTGACTGCACCACCCAGCAGGCCGCGGACGCCGTCAACGACCTGCTCACCTCACGGCTGCAGCAGTTCGAGAACACGGCCCTGACGGAACTCGCCCCGCTGTTCGCCGAGAAGGGTCTGGACCCCGTGTCGTGCGCCGGTGTCCTGGCTTATGTCAAGGGGCTCCAGGACTGGCAGTCAGGCGGCCACGAATGGCACATGCGCTCCAGCCGCTATATGAACGGCGGCGGTCAGCCCGCCCGGTCCACTGGTCGGTCCGCGTTCATGCCCGGCGGACCGGGCACTTCGGCGGCGGACCTCAAACCCGGGCGGGCCGAGGCCAACAGGCTCCGTGGCTTCGTCCACATTCCCTTCCAGAAGGTCGGGCCGTCCCGAATCCCCGAGTTCCACATGCCGTTCAGCACCAGGCTCAGCCCGCACCTGCACTCGGCGCGGCGGAACGTGGTGGATTGGGCGCACCGAATGGGATTCCTCAAGCCGCAACCCGGTGTTCCCGGATCGCACATCTGGGACGAGCACAAGCTCATCGCGTTCGACTTCCCACTGTGTGCGGCGGGCGTGAATCCGCAGGCGTCGCCCGATGAACTCGACCTTTCCGCCCAGTGGTTGACCTGGGTAACCTACGCGGACGACTACTATCCCGCGGTATTCGGCCGGGCCCGCAATCCGGCCGCCGCCAAGTTCTGCAACGAGCGGCTGTCGGCGTACATGCCGATCGACCCCGACCCCGCACCCGTCCCGACGAGTCCGCTGGAGCGCGGCCTGTCCGATCTGTGGTCGCGCACGGTGCGGACGATGCCCGTCAGCGCCCGCCGCGAGTTCCGTAGCACCATCGAGGGCATGCTCTCCAGTTGGCTGTGGGAACTCGCCAACCAGGCGCAGAACCGCATTCCGGACCCGGTGGACTACATCGAGATGCGCCGGTGGACCTTCGGTGCCCAACTCACGATGAGCCTGAGCCGGTTGGCGCGCGGAAAGCAGGTGCCGCAGGAGATCTACCGGAGCGGTCCGGTGCGTTCGCTGGAGAACTCCGCCATGGACTGCGCGTGCCTGGTGAACGACGTCCACTCGTACCAGAAGGAGATCGAGTTCGAAGGCGAGGTGCACAATGGTGTCCTCGTGGTGCAGAACTTCTTCGACTGCGACTACCCGACGGGGCTGGCGATCATCCAGGACCTGATCAACTCCCGGATGCGCCAGTTCCAGCATGTCGCGGCGCACGAACTGCCCGTGCTGTACGACGACTTCTCACTGGACGGCACCGCCCGCCGCTGCCTGGACGGCTATGTGCGGCAACTCCAGGACTGGATGGCCGCGATCCTCACCTGGCACCGGGGCTGCGCCCGCTACCGGGAGTCCGAACTGCGCTACCGGGTGGGCGCCGCCTCCCGCCTCGGCGCCCCCAATGGCCTGGGTACGTCGGCCGCCCGCGTCGCGTTCGGCAGGCTCGCCCAGTCACGCTGACGCGGCCCACGGGCCATCGCGGCTGATCGCCCCCGCACCGCGACGGCGCCGGTTGGCCGGCGCGGTGCGGGGGCGATCAGCGGAGTGGGGAACTGGACCTCGAGGACCTGGCCGGAACGGATCGCCGCGCTCGCCAGCCCGAGCCAACCAGGCAAGGAGCGCCTTTGGATTTGATCACTTGCACCCGGGGCCGGATTTCCTGCATCGGCGCAGCTCAGAGCCGCAGCGCGGGCTGCCGGGGCGGTGTTGCGTTCGCCGTCCGGCGGGTGGCGTAGCACTCTGGAGATGCGGCGTGGGTAGGTGATTTCTTGGCCATGCACCAGTACGAGCCGCAGGACGTGGCAGAGGCACGGCTGGAGGGGCATCGACTGCTGCCCCTGGCGACCGCGCTGCTCGACAGCGACGGGCGGATCCTCCACTGGAGCGAGGACGCGGAGAAGCTGGTCGGCTACCCGGCGAGCGAGGCGGTGGGCAGGTTCGCCGCCCGACTGCTGCTGGACAAGGAGCAGTGGCCGCAGGTGCTGTCGTTGTTCGGGAGTATCACCTCCGGGCGCGGCTGGTCCGGCACGTTCCCGGTCCGGCGCCGCGACGGCCGCTACGTCGAGCTGGAGTTCCACGCCTACCCGGTCGTCGGCCCGGAGGGACGCCTGTTCGTGCTCGCCACCGCGTCCGAGGTGGCGGCGCTGCGCAGGGTGGAGCAGAACCTGGCCATCCTGGACGGCTTCTTCAACCAGTCCCCGATCGGCCTGGCCGTCTACGACACCGACCTGCGGTTCATCCGCATCAACGCCGCGCTGGCCCGGATGAACGGCCTGACCCCCGAACAGCATCTCGACGGACGGCTCAGCGAGGTGCTGCCGGGCCTCAACGCCAAGGAGATCGAGGAGGTCATGCAGCGGGTGCTGACCACCGGCGAGCCGGTGGTCGACGCGCGGTCGTACGGCCGTACACCGGGCGATCCCGAACACGACCGGGCCTGGTCGGCCTCGTACTTCCGGCTGGAGGCGCCGTCCGGCCAGATCCTCGGAGTCTGCTCGTCGATCATCGACGTGACCGAGCGGTTCAAGGCCGAGGCCCAGGCGGAGCAGGCCCAGCAGCGGCTCTCCCTGCTGGCCGAGGCGGGCGCCCGGATCGGCGCCACCTTGGACCTGCGCCGGGCCGCCCGGGAACTGTCCGAGGCGATGGTTCCGCAGCTCGCCGATGTATGTACGGTCCATGTACTTGACCGGCTGGTGGGCGGCATGGACCCGGAACCGGTGGGCGCCGCGGAGTCGGTCTACGTACGACGGCTCGCGCTGGCCGCGTCCCACCCCGATTTCCCCGCCGCCGACCTGCCGACCGAGGGCGTGTACCGCATACCGCCGGGTTCGCCCTACGAGCAGGCGATGGCGGGGCGGCGCACCGTGATCGTCCCGCCCGGGGAACTGCCGCCGCTCACCGACGCGCGGGCCGACCGGGTCCTCGACTATCTGACCCACAGGGCCCAGCCGGTGCGCGTGACCCCGCTGGTCGCCCGGGCGACGGTGCTCGGCGTCGTGATCTACGGCCGCAGCGACGACCGTGAGCCGTTCGACGCGCAGGACAGCACGTTCGGTGACGAGTTGATCTCCCGCGCGGCGGCCTCCATAGACAACGCCCGGCTGTATCTGCGGGAACACGAGAACCTGATGGAACGTCAGGCAGCGTTGCGCGAGGCCAACGCGGCCCGTGAGCAGCTCTCGTTGATCAACGAGGCCAGCAGCCGCATCGGCAGCACACTCGACCTGCAGCGCACCGCCGAGGAACTGGTCGAGGTGGTCATCCCGCGGTTCGCCGACTTCGTCACCGTCGACCTGCTGGAGCCGGTGTTGAGCGGCGAGGAGCCCGGCAGGATGCCCGACGACGAGGCTCTGGTGCTGCGGGCGGTCGCGGTCGGTGAGGCGGGCGTGTCCGGGCTGACCGACGTCGCCGACGCGGTCGGCGAGATCTCCCGGTTCGACACCCGCAAGCTCTACGCGCAGGCGCTGCGCAGGGGGCGCTCGGTGCTGGTGCCGGAGGTGGACGAGGAGAGCCTGTCCGCCATCGTCAGCTCACAGGACCGGGTGGCGCCCGGCCTGGCCGCGGGCGTCCACTCGTATCTGATGGTGCCGGTACGCGCCCGCGGCGCGGTGCTCGGCGGGGTGGAGTTCGTCCGTACCCGCAACCCGCAACCGTTCACCGCCGCCGATATGGCGCTGGCCGAGGAACTCGTCGCCCGCGCCGCGGTGAGCATCGACAACGCCCGGCTGTACCGGCGCGAGCGGGAGACCGCGTTGACCCTGCAGCGCAGCCTGCTGCCCCAGGAGACCCGGCACACCCTCGGCATGGAGATCGCCCACCGCTATCTGCCGAGCAGCGTGGGCAGCGAGGTCGGCGGTGACTGGTTCGACGTGGTGCCGCTGTCCTGCGGGCGGGTCGCGCTGGTGGTCGGCGATGTGATGGGACACGGCATCCGGGCCGCCGCCACGATGGGCCAACTGCGTACCGTGGCCCGCACGTTGGCCACCTTGGAGATGCAGCCCGACCAGGTGCTGACCCGGCTGGACGAGACGGCGTCCGGCATCGGGGAGGCCCAGTTCGCCACCTGTGTCTGCGCGGTGTACGACCCGGTCGACCGCAGTTGCACCATCGCGTGCGCCGGACACCTGCCGCCCGTGGTGGTCGACCCCGACGGCGGCACCCGGCCGGTCGACCTGCCGGCCGGGGTCCCGCTGGGCGTCGGGGGAGTGGACTTCGAGACCGTGGAGATCACCATTCCGGAGGGCGGCATCCTCGCGCTCTACACCGACGGCCTGATCGAGCGGCGCGGCCAGGACATCGACGAGGGCCTGGAGCTGTTGTGCCGTACCCTCACCGACCGGGGGCGCGGCCTTGAGGAGAGCTGTGACGCCGTGCTCGCCGCCCTGGTGCCGGAAGGGTCGGAGGACGACATCGCGGTGATCATGGCGCGGGTGCTGCCGGTCCCCGAGGACAAGATCGCCACCCTGCCGCTGGCCGAGGACGCGGCACTCGCGGGGGAGGCGCGCCGGTTCACCCGCTCCACCCTTGAGTCCTGGGGCCTGGGCTCGCTCGGCGAGCTCACCGAACTGCTGGTCAGCGAGCTGGTCACCAACGCCTTGCGGCACGCTGGCCCACCGCGGCAGCTGCGGTTGTTCCAGGACCGCACGCTGACCGTGGAGGTCGCCGACACCAGCCGTCAGATCCCGCTGCTGCGACCGGCGGGCGAGGAGGACGTGGAGAGCGGTCGCGGCATGCGGCTGGTCGACGAACTGGCTCACCGCTGGGGCAGCCGCATGACCCGCCACGGCAAGGTCGTCTGGTTCGAGCTGGAGCTGCCGATGGGGGCGGCGGTGTGAGGGCGCCCACCGGCGGTGCGACGCCCCGCCGCGCTGGCGTACGCGGCCTGACCGGATGGGGGATTTGGGGATGTTCGGGCTGCTGTGCCCACATCGTCACTACTCCGGAGTGTCCTGAAGTGCCCAGGTTTAACAGGGCATATGCCCTCACAATCTCCTGACGTGGCGTCAGATTCTGTGTCCGGTGTGTGATGTGCACGACACATGCTTGTGGTGTGTGATCTCGGCTGCCTAGCGTGCGGGGTGTTCGCACACGCGTACCCCACGGCCGGGACGCCGAGTCCTGTCCACCGGCCGACGGGCAGCCGATCAGCGCAATCGGGCAGGAGCGGGGGAACCAGGTAAGCCGCCGACCCATGCCCCGCCCGACGCCCGGGCGCGCGTGTGGTCGGCTCGGGGTGAAGCCGCGCCACGCGGCCGGGCCACCTCACCGCCCGAACCCGACAGCTCACCTCGCAGGCGTCGTGGAGGAAGCCTGCATGCTGATACCGGGTTCCGGACGGCACCGCCGCCCGCACCAGAGTTCCCCCCGCCGCCTCGCCGTCACCGGAATAGCCGGTGCCGGTCTGATGCTGCCGCTGATGGGCGCCAGCGCCGCCACCGCCGCACCCAGCGGCCACCAGGCCGTGACCGCCGACCAGTGGCAGCCGCAGTCGCACCAGCGGCACGCGCACCACGAACACGGCCACCACGGACACGCGCACCAGCACCACCACGCCGCCCACCACGTCCAGCACGCCACCCACCCGCACCCCGCCGTCCCCTCCCCGCGGCCGTCGGCCACGCCCGTGCGACCCGCTTCCACCCAGCCCTCGGCCGCGCCCTCCCACTCCGTGCCCGCCACCGCACCGGCCACCCCCACCGCCAGCGGCACCCCGGCCCCGCAGGCCAGCGACACCTCCGACGCGGTCCGGCAGGTGCTGGCCCTGATCAACAAGGCGCGCGCCGCCCAGGGGCTGCCCGCCTACACCATCACCGCCGGGCTGACCCGCAGCGCCGAAGCCCACAACCAGGTCATGGCGGGCGGCTGCGGCCTGTCCCACCAGTGCCCGGGCGAGGCCGCGCTGGGTGACCGGGAGACGGCCGCGGGCGTCCAGTGGAGTTCGGCCGGTGAGAACATCGGCGAGGGCGGGCCGGTCAGCTCCTCGCCGCAGGACATCGCCGCGATGGCCGTCCAGTTGACCCAGGGCATGCTGAACGAGCAGCCGCCGGACGACGGCCACCGGCGCAACATCCTCAGCAGCGGCTTCACCCACATCGGGATAGCCGTCCACCGGGACGCCCAGGGCACCGTCTGGCTGACGCAGGACTTCTCCAACTGAACCGCCGCCGGTCCGCCCATGCGTGCCATGGGCGGACCGGGGGCCGAGCCGAGCAATGCGCCAAACGGGTAATTTATGCTTTTGATTATGAATTGAGCCACCTGGCCGGTTAAGGATTCCCCACCAGCTCATGCCACCGAGCAGCGAGGAAGAATCCCATGGGCCACCAGGTTTCGGCGCGCCAGCGGCACTCACTGACCAGGCGACTGGTGACAGCCACCATGGCCCTCAGCGCCTGCGGAAGCCTCGCACTCGCGACACCGGGCGCCGCGACGCAGCCGCCGCGCCAGCCGGACCGCGGCTACCAGGAGTTCGACTTCGTCTCCAATGTGCCGGGCAAGGCGACGGCCACCGATCCCAACCTGGTCAACCCCTGGGGACTGGCCCAACTCGGCGGGGTGATCTGGGTTTCGGACAACGGCAGCGACAAAGTGACGACCTACACCGGCGCACGGCCGGGCAAACCGGCCACAGTGCTGCCCCGCGTGCAGTCCGTTCCCGGCGCGGGCGCGCCGAACGGCAGCGTGGCCAACGACACGCGCGGCTTCCGGGTCCACGCCTTCGGGAAGTCCGCCACCGCCCGGCTCATCCTCTCCGGCGAGGAGGGAGACCTGTTCGCCTGGAGCCCGAAGGTCTCGGAGCACAGGGCGGTACGGGTCGCCCACGTCGAGCGGCGCGGCGTCAACGCGGTCTACAAGGGGCTGACCCTGGTGCGCGGCCGTACGCCCCGACTGCTGGTCGCCGACTTCCGGGCCGCCCGCGTCGACGTGTTCGACGCGCGCTTCCACCGCCTGCCGTACTACCGCGGCTTCCGCGATCCCCGCATCCCGTGCGGCTACGCGCCGTTCAACGTCAGGGCGTTCGGCTCACGGGTGTTCGTGACCTACGCCAAGCAGGACCTGGCCAGGCACGACGACATCGCCGGGCCCGGCCACGGCTTCATCGACGAGTTCGACACCCGCGGCCGTCTGCTGCGCCGCTTCGCCCGCCGCGGGGTGCTCAACTCGCCCTGGGGGATGGAACTCGCGCCCCGCGACTTCGGCCGGTTCTCCGGCGACCTGCTCGTCGGCAACGTCGGCGACGGCCACGTCCACGCCTTCGACCCGCGCACCGGACGCCTGGTCGGCACCCTGCGCGACCGCGAGGGCAGGCCGATCGCCATCCCCGGACTGTGGGGCCTGCTGCGCGGCACCCACAAGGCGCGGCAGGACGCGGTCTGGTTCGCCGCCGGGATCAACGACGAGAAGGCCGGGCTGCTCGGCATCCTGCGGGCGGTGAGCTGACCCGGATTCCCACATGGAATCCACATGATTGCCCACTACGGTGCCGCCCGGAGCCGAAGCCGTGCACCCGTACGGCTTGCGCCGGAGAAGGGCACGCGGAATGGACCAGGAACGTCCGCTCGCAGAGCGGTATGCGGTGGGCAGGCTGCTGGGCCGGGGAGGAATGGCCCAGGTCCACCTCGCCGACGACCTCAAGCTGCACCGCCCGGTCGCGGTGAAGACCCTGCGCCCCGAGTGCGCGGGCGACCCGTCCTACCGCGAGCGGTTCCTGCGGGAAGCACGGTCGGCGGCACTGCTCAACCACCCCGGAATCGTGGCCGTCTACGACACCGGCGAGCACACGGCGCACGGCGTCAGCGTGCCGTACATCGTGATGGAGTACGTCGAGGGCCGCACCCTGGCCGAACTGGCGCGCGGCGAACAGCCGCCGACTGCTGAACAGGCGCTGCGCATGACCGCGGGCGTGCTCGACGCACTCGCCCACGCCCATGAGTGCGGCATCGTGCACCGTGACATCAAGCCCGCGAACGTCATGCTCGGTGCCGACGGCACCGTGAAGGTCATGGACTTCGGCATCGCCCGACCGCTCGGCGCACAGGGCGCGACGCTCACCCAGACCGCCATGGTGGTCGGCACAGCCGAGTACCTGTCGCCGGAGCAGGCGCGCGGTGAGGACGTGGACACCCGCACCGACCTGTACTCCACCGGCTGCCTGCTGTACGAACTGCTCACCGGTCGCCCGCCGTTCACCGGCGACAACCCGCTCGCCGTGGCCTACGCCCAGGTACGCGACGCGCCCGAGCGGCCCTCGGCACGGGTGCCCGGGCTGCCGCCGGTGTGCGACACCGTCGTGCTCACGGCGCTGGCCAAACAGCGGGACCAGCGCTACCAGAGCGCGGAGCAGATGCGGGCCGCCATCGAGGAGGCGCTGACCCGGCTCGACGGCGCGCCCGCGACGGCCGAGGCCACGGCCATCGCCCCGACCGCCCGTGAGGAGCAGCCTGAGCAGCGCCGTCGACGTCCGTCCCGTCTGCTGTGGTCGGCGGCGGCCGGAATCGCCGCGCTGCTGGTCGCGGGCGCGGCCTACGCCGCGTCGGGGCCGTCCGGACCCGCCCCGTCGCAGGCGGCCGGTACCGTGACGGTGCCGGATCTGCTGGGGAAGACCGTCTCCCAGGCACGAACGGGCGCGCAGAGCGTCGGCCTGCGCGTCGTACGCTCCGCCCTCGGCGGCTGCCCGGCGCACGCTCCCAGGCGCCGTGTCTGCGGCCAGCTCCCGGCCTCCGGCGCCCGCATGGCGCGCGGCGGCACCATCCGCGTCCAACTGTCGACCGGCACCCGCGGCCGCCAGGCCGCCGTACCGCCCGCGGAGTAGCCCCGGGTGCGGGCGGACCGCGGATGCCGGAGCCTTGAGGGCATGGAGCATCCACCTGTTGTTGTGCATCCGGTGGAGGACGGGGCTCGGCGGGTGACGGTCCAGGGCGAAGTGGTGGGGCGGGCCTACGGACTGGCGGACGTCGAGGAGTTCCTCCGCCGCGCCGGTCTGGACCCGGACGACGTGGCGCTGGACGACCCGCAGCTGATCGAGTGGCAGGGAGGCGGCCCGGACGTGTGGTCGTAGCGGAACCGCTCCAACGACCGCCGCGCTACGGTGGGTTGGGCCCCCAACCGCAGACGCTGTAGCGGCGGTGGGCCGACCTGACCGTTGAATAGCCGGTTGCCGACGGGACGTTGGCGAGCGCAGCGTGCCGACCCGCCCGTGCCCGGCGCGCATCACGACCTCGGCTGCCCCGGTGGCGGTAAGCGCACCGCGTGGCGCGTAGGGGTAGCGCCCGAGACGGCCTTCGTCCAGCCCTGGGCCACCGTCTCCCGCGCCTTCTCCAGTTGTGATTCCGTCGGGAACTGCGGCGTTCCCTCCACTGTCGGCAGTTTCGCGGCGGCGACCTTGTCGAGGGTGCCGTTCTGCTCCATGGCGGCCATCAGCACCGGACGGGCGTAGCCGCGCAGCCGGAGGTTCTGGCCCTCGGTACTGAAGAGGAATTCCTGCCACAGGCGTGCGGCGGCGGGGTGCGGGGCGTTCTTGTTGATCGCCTGCGCGTAGTACTGGGCGAAGCTGCCGTCGAAGGGGATCGAGACCTGCCAGTCGACGCCTTCGCCGCGGAACTGGTCGGTGTAGCCGAGGTTGGTGTAGTCCCAGTTGAGGGCGACGGGTGTCTGGCCGTGTTCGACCGCGGCCGAGGTGGCCTGGACGCGGTCGAAGTTGCCGATCTTCCGGAGCTTGGCGAAGAAGTCGAGGCCGGGCTGGATGTTGTCGAACGACCCGTTGTTCGCCAAGGCGGCGGCGTACACGCTGGCGAAGGCGGTACCGGAGCGGGTTGGGTCGCCCTCCAGGGCGACCTTGCCCTTGTACTCGGGTTTCAGCAGATCGGCGAAGGTCTCCGGGCAGGTCATGACGCGTTTGGCGTCGCAACCGATGGAGATGTAGCCGCCGTAGTTGTTGTACCAGCGGGCCTGCGGATCCTTCTGGCTGTCGGGGATCGCGTCGTACTGGGCGACCCGGTAGGGGGCGAGCAGCTGCTGCCCGGCGGCGGTCCGGGCGAACGTGTCCCCCACGTCGATCACGTCGGGGGCGTTGGGACGGGTCCCGCTCCTCGCCACGGCGCTCAGCTCGTCCTCGCTGTGTCCGTACGGATCGCTGACCGCTACCTTGATGCCGTACTTCTTCTCGAAGTCGTCGATCAGTCCGCCGTAGTTGGCCCAGTCGCGCGGCAGGGCGATCGCGTTGAGCCTGCCCTCTTTCCTGGCAGCGGCGATCAGTGCGTCCATGCCGCCCACCTCCTTGGCGGAGGTGGCCACCGATGGCTTCACGGGTTTGGCGGGCGGTGCGGAGCCGCAAGAGCCCAGCCCCACGGCCGCGAGGACGAGGCAGCCCAAGGCGGCTGCTGCTCGGACGCGAGGTGCGGTCACGACGGCTCCAGGCGGGAATAGAGGGACGAGCCTAATCACCGATGGACGTCTGGTCGGTTGCGGTCGCGTCGTGTCGTGGGGCGGACGACGCGTCCGCTCCGGGCGGCCACCCCCATTTTCCGCCGTCCACCAGCTCCGCGGCGTACCCGCGCGCGATCACGCTCACCGTGCCGGATCGTCCTTTCCTCAGCTACCGCTCGGAGGCAGTTCCTCGTCGAACAGGAACTCGATGAAGCCTTCCGGGGCCGCGGTGGCGCCGTCGTGGAGGGACTGTTCGGCCCAGATGACCTTGCCGGTGGGGGTGTAGCGGGTGCCCCAGGATTGGGCGAGCTGGGCGACCAGGAAGAGGCCGCGGCCACCCTCGTCAGTGGCCTGGGCGCGGCGCAGGCGGGGCGAGGTGCTGCTGCCGTCGGACACCTCGCAGATGAGGGTGCGGTCCCGCAGCAGCCGGACGGCGATGGGCTCGGTGCCGTAGCGGATGGCGTTGGTGATCAGCTCGCTGAGGATGAGTTCGGTGGTGAAGGCGATCGCTTCCAGGTCCCAGTCCGCCAGTTGCCGGGCGCAGGCGTTGCGCAGCGGGGCTACCGCCGCCGGGTCGCGGGGCACGTCCCACTGGGCGACCCGGCTGGGGTCGAGTCGCTGGGTGCGGGCCACCAGCAGCGCGATGTCATCCTTCGGCTGCGCGGGCAGCATGGCCTCCATCACCGCCGCACAGGTGGCCTCCGGGGTGCGGTCAGGCCCGGTCAGGGCAGTGCGCAGGGCCTCCATGCCAGCGTCCAGGTCACGGTCGCGGTCCTCGATGAGGCCGTCGGTGTAGAGCACCAGCCGGGACCCCTCGGGAACGGTCAGCTCGGCGCTCTCGAACGGCAGCCGGGCGCCCAGGCCCAGCGGCGGGCAGATGGGCATCGGGGGGAAGCCCGCGTCCCCGTCGGGGTGGACCACCGCCAGCCCCGGGTGGCCTGCGGTGGCGGTGATCACCTGCCCGGAGACGGGGTCGTAGACGGCGTACTGGCAGGTGGCTCCGATGATCCCGCCTCCGTCTGCCTCGGCGGCACCTTCCTCCGCGTCGATCTGGGCCACCAGCTCATCCAGGCGGCCCAGCAGCTCGTCCGGCGGCATCTCCAGCGCGGCGAAGTTGAGAACGGCGGTGCGCAACCGACCCATGGTGGCCGCGGCGTGCAGTCCGTGGCCGACGACATCGCCGACCACCAGGGCCACCCGGGTACCCGACAGCGGGATGACATCGAACCAGTCCCCTCCGACCCCGGCCTGGGCGGGTAGGTAGCGGTAGGCCACCTCAAGGGCGGTCTGCTCGGGCATCCCTCGGGGCAGCAGGCTGCGCTGCAGCGCGACGGCCATGGTGTGCTCGCGGGTGTAGCGGCGGGCGTTGTCGATGCACACCGCCGCCTGGGCGGCCAGTTCCTCGCCGACGGACACGTCCTCCTCCTCGAAGGCCGCGGAGGCGCTCGTCCGCCAGAAGGCGACCGTGCCGAGCACAACCCCCCGGGCCCGCAGCGGGACCGCGATCAAGGAGTGAACGCCGTAGTCGAGGATCCGCCGAGCACGTTCGGGATCCTGGGACCGCCAGCCGGGGGAGCCCCTCAGGCGCTCCACGCGGACCGCCCGGCCGCTGACCAGGCACTCGGCGATCGGGTGGGCGGGGGAGAACCGGACCAGCGTGCCGACAGGGTAGAAGGCATCGTCCCCCTTCATGCCCACGGCCGCGGTGCGGCGCATCGGGGTGCTCAGGCCAGAGGGCTCCTGGCCCCGCAGTACCGCGTCCAGGAGCTCGACGCTGACGATGTCGGCGAACCGGGGGACCGCCACGTCCGCCAGTTCCTCGGCGGTGCGTGTCACGTCCAGCGTGGTCCCGATCCGTCCCCCGGCGTCGTACAGCAGCTTCAACCGTTCACGGGCCGTCTCGGCCCTGCCGTACAGGGCCCGCAGCTCGGTGGTGTCGCGTAGCGTCACCACCGAGCTGGCCAGGCCGTGGGGGGCGGCAAGCCGCTTGTTGACCGCCACCAGCCGGTCGGCCACCAGGTACACCTCGTCGGTGGCCGGGCGGTCGGAGGCCAACCGCTGGGCCAGGTCCGCTTCCAGCCCCAGCTCGGTGACGTGGCGCTGCTCCGCGGCCGCTGGCAGGTCCAGCAGCCGCAGCGCCTCGTCGTTGGCCAGCAGCAGCCGACCGTCACTGCCGATGATCAGCACCCCCTCCCGTACCGCGTGCAGGACCGCGTCGTGGTGCTCGTACATCTGGGTCATCTCGATCGGGCCGAGCCCGTGCGTCTGCCGCCGCAACCGGCGGGTCAGCAGACCGGCCCCGCCCGCGGCGATGACCAGAGCCCCGGCCGCGCTCCCGAACAGCACCGGAAGCTGGCGGTTCACCCTGTGCTGCACGCTTTCGACCCGCACCGGGCAGGAGACGATGGCGACCACCGAGCCATGGGCGTCCGTGACGGGCACCGCCGAGGTCACGGAGAGCCCCAAGGAGCCCTGGAAGGTCCTGGTGAACGGCTGCCCGGCCGCGGCCTGGGCGTAGGGGCCGATGACGTGCTTGCCGATCTGGCTCGGGTCGCTGTGGGTGAGGGTGATCCCGTCCAGCCTGTACACAATGATCGCATCGACACCAGCGGCCTTACGCGCCGCCTCGGCGCGCGGCTGCAGCACCGCGGTCGGATCCGGACCGGCCAGTGCCGCCAGGATCCCCGGGGAGTGCGCGAACGACTGCGCCACGGCAAGGGTCCGGCTGCGGGCACCGGCCATGGTGTCGCGTTGCGCCTGCACCACGAGGGCGGCCAGCGCGGCGGCGACGAGCAGCACGACGACGGCCAGCTGCAGGAGGAGCACCTGCCCGGCGAGGCTGCGCACGCTCAGCAGGGAGACCACCCGACGCAGCAGCCGCCAGGGCTTCCCCTGACGCGGGTCCCCCTGATCGCCAGACCCAGGATGGGAACGCCGACCGGGCACATGGGTTCCCTCGGACGAGCTACGTCCGAATCCACCCAATGCCCTCCACATGACACCATTTCTATCGCTTCTGGGCCCGAATCACAGGACGGTCGAGGCCGGGCCAGGCCGACGGCGCTGGCCGCGGATCGCCGCACCGTACGGCCCCCGGCAGCCCAGGCCGTCCGGAACCGGCCCTCTCGGCGCGCGCCCGAACGGGGTGGGCGGGCTCAAAGCCGAGGCCGGGGGGAGAGCCGGTGCTGCCTGTTCGTACCGGCAGCGGCCACTTCACCGACGCCGGGCGGACCGTCGTCACCTGATAGCCCGTTACGCCGGCCAGCCACCACGCAGCCTCAGCAAGCGGCCGAAGGCGACGGCACATGCCTGACGGCTGTTTCCATTAAGGCCATCGGCTGAGGACATCGGCTGAGGACATCGTCCGCTTTGGCCCGCCGTTCGCGTGAAACGCCCTCACGCCGCCCGCGCCGCGATGCCGTCAAGCAGCGCGGGCAGCGCCGCGCCGATGGGTTCGCGGATGATCTCGTCGGCGATCGGGTCGTACGGGGTCGGCTCGGCGTTGACGATGATCAGGCGGGCGCCGTGCCGGGCCGCGAGTCCGGCGAGCGACGCGGCGGGCTGGACCTTAAGACTCGTGCCGACCGCGACGAAGACCTCGGCGGCCTTCGTGATGGCCAACGCCTGGCCCAGCACCTCGGGATCCAGCGCCTGACCGAACATCACCGTGGCCGACTTCAGGATTCCGCCGCATCGCGCGCACGCCGGATCCAACTCGCCCGCCCGCACCCGCCCCAGCGCGTCCTCCATCGGGGAGCGCGCCGCACACCCGGTGCACACCACTTCGCGCGCGGTGCCGTGCAGTTCAAGCACCTTCCTGGCGGGCATACCCGCGAGCTGGTGCAGGCCGTCCACGTTCTGGGTGATCACCCGCACCGGCACGCCCGAACGCTCCAGCCGGACCACCGCCCGGTGCGCCTCGTTCGGCCGGGCCCGCAGCGTCGGGCTGTCGCACCGCATACGCCACGACCGGCGCCGGATCTCAGGGTCCGCCATGTAGTGCTCGTATGTGACGAGCTTCTCCGCCCCCGGATCGCGCCGCCACAGCCCGTTCGGCCCCCGGTAGTCCGGGATACCGGAATCCGTGGAAATCCCAGCCCCACTGAGAACGACGACAAGCGGCCCGCGCGTGCTCATGCGTCGAGCGTACGCAGCGCGACGGCCGGGGGCGACCGGGTTTCCGCGCCGGACACGCGGAAACCCCGGTATGTCCGTTCGCCCGCTGGTGCGTACTTCGTGTCCGTCCCGGTGGTTGCCGGGTCCGTCCCGTGCCCAGGCGAAGCGGCGAACGTTGGTGAGGTCGTGAGGACCTGCCCAGCGTTGCGAGCAGCCGCGTCGGCTGCGCTGCTGTCATGACCATCCAACACCCCGCGGAGCGTGGCGGCGCGAGCCGCGGTACGTTCGCGCGGTTTGCCGAGTGGGGTTCCAACCTCACCAGTTCGCCGCTGTTCTTCTCGTTCTGCGCGCTGCTCGTCGGAGCGTTCGTCGCGGTGCACGCGGCGGGGCTGTCGTTGCATTGGCAGCACGTCGCGGGCGATGCGATGGGCGCGGTCACGCTGCTGTTGCTGGCGTTGTTGAAGAACGCGGAGCGCCGTGCGGAGCACGCCGTCCAGCGGAAGCTGGACGCCCTCGCGACCGCCATGCTTCACCAGTGGCAAGGCGAGCCGGGCAAGGCGCGGGAGTGCCTTGAGGAGGCGATCGGAATGGAAGAGCAGCTCTGACGCGTGACGCGCGGCGGAGTTGCCCCACTCGGCCACCGGCTCAGTGGTGGACGGCCGTGCACTGTCCGTCGGAGAACATCGGAGTGGTGTCAACGGGCAGGCCGGGCTCGGCGTTGACCACGATGTCGGCGCTCTGGGTGATCGACCCCTCGCAGTCGTCGAGCGCGGGTTCCGGCTGCGAACTGGCGGGCCCCATCCACAAGTCGACGTGGTGGACGCCGTTTTGCCAGTCGGAACTGCACTCCGCGCAGCCGTCCTCCATGATGAAGTACTTCTGGAGGAACGGGACGTAGATGCGGGTGCCGGGGGCGAACTCGCCCGGGTCGGTGGCGAAGGTCGCGGGTCGGTCGTACGTGCCGAGGTCCTCGGTCGCCTCGCTGTGGATCTGCGGATAGGCGATCTGAGCGGTGCCGTAGTGGCCGTTCCCGTCGTCGTTGTCGTTGTACCCGTACGACGTCACGTTGACGTTGATGGTCTGGCTGTCCGCGGGCCGCGTCACGAGAGAACGGGCGCCCGCGGCGGGGGAGTTGGTGTGCGCCGACGCGGAGGGCGGGACGAGGGCGAGCGAGAGGGCGCCCGCGGCTATCAACAGGGGTGGGGTCAGACGATGACGCATGGGTTCTCCTATGTGGGGGGCGGACCCGCGTGCGTGGTGTGCGCGCCGAGGGGCGAGGGAGTGCGCGAACCTCTCGGCGTGCGGTCCGTGTGGATCCGTGTGGATCCGTGCGACTCAGTGGTGCGGGTCCGTGACGGTGACGTTGAACTCGGCCGCCCACGGCGCTGCGGACAGCAGGCAGCGAGCGGTGGAGCGCTTCATCGAGGCCTCCGTTTGTGGGGGAGGAGGTTGATGGGTCGCCAACGGAGCGGCGGTTAGGAAAGTTTCCTATCCGTGACGCGTGACTGTAGGCCCGCCACCACCGCCGGGTCAACCCTCCGGGAGACGCCTGAGCCCCAACGCGCCGAGGAGCCACGGGCGTTGTCAGACCCGTCTGCGATGGTGTGGGTACGCGGCTGGGGGGCAGGAGCCGCCCGGATCGACGCTGGAGGGGGCATGGTGGCAGTTCGGGGTGACGGCTGGACAGGCATGGGATGTGAGGAATGGCGGGACTACGGCAGCATCCGGCGGCGCCTGGACCAGGGAGCCGACCCAGAGGCGTGGAGCGGTGGACGGCCGCTGCACCGGGCAGCGGTGTTCGGCTCACCGGACGTCGTCGCGGAACTGGCCCGCCGCGTCGCGGATGTGGACGCGCTGGAGAACGGGACGACCGCGTTGTGGGAGGCGGTCGTCTCCCGCCGCCCCGACAACGCGCGGGCCCTCGCCGCTGCCGGAGCGGACCCCTGGCGGCCCTTGATCGGAGGCTGGTCGGCGGGTCGGCTCAGCTTGGCCGGACCGACGCCGGACCTGTTCGCCCTGTCTGAGGGGGAGCGCGGGCTGACCGCGGCGGAGCGTGCGCTCGCGCAGGAAGGCAGTCGGCTGATCACGGCGTTGGGAGATATCTACTACGAGGGAACGGGCCTGGCCTGCGTGGCCGGGATCCACGCCGAGGAAGCGATACGCCGCTTGGCCGGGAAGCCAGCCACCACCGAGGAGTTGGACGTACTGCTGGCGGCACCCCACGAGTACGACCCGGACGAGGCCCTGCGGATCGTCGGCGTGACGACCGTGCCGGGCGGCTGTGTCATCACCCAGCCGTGGGGTTACGCGCCGACAGCGCCGGGCGTGCTGACCCGGCTGTCCGTCGGCACCGTCTGCTACGGCATGTACGCCAACCCCAAGAGCGGCAACCAGGGCAGCATCGTCCGCGACAAAACCATCGAAGGCTGGGACCTCCACCCGGGCGGCGGACCGAACCTGGACGACACACCCGATGAAGTCCTGGTCTCGTACCTCTACGACTGCAACCCGGTGGCCTACTCGTGTGACCGGGTGGGATTGCGCCTGACCGACGCACGCGCCGTGGTAGGGCCACCCGACACATGGGTCGAACTGCCATGGCGTGACTACTGGGAGGAATGGAAGAACTGGGAGCTCTGACGCGTCAGCTCAAGCATCCGCGTCAGAGCCGGAGTTGGGCGAGGTGGCGGGGTTCGACCACGGTGCTGCCGAGCGGTTCGACGGGTGTCGGCCCCGACGACCCGCGGCTCGGGACTGATCAGTTCAGGGCGGCCAGAGCCGTCTTGGTGGCCTGCGCGATCAGGGCGTCGTCCGAACGGGCGTTGACCTCGCCCCGGTCGGACAGGACGGCGATGGCGATGGGACCGCCGCCGTGGTTCGGCCAGGTGACCGCGATGTCGTTGCGGGTTCCGTACTTGCCGTTCCCGGTCTTGTCGCCGACCTTCCAGCCCGCGGGGACACCGGCCCGGATGTAAGGGCCGCCGGTCGTGTTGCCCAGTAGCCAGTTCCTGAGCAGCTGTTGCCGGTTGTGCGCGAGTGCGTCGCCGAGGACGAGGCGGCGCAGGTCGGTGGCGAGTGCGCGGGGCGTGCTGGTGTCTCGCTTGTCGCCCGGGGTCGCCTCGTTGAGGGTCGGCTCGGTGCGGTTGGTGTTGGTGGTCGTATCTCCCAGATCGCGCAGTGCGCGTTGCAGGCCTGCCGGGCCGCCGAGGTGGTCGAGGACGAGGTTGGCCGCCGTGTTGTCGCTGTACTCCACGGCCGCGCTGGCCAGTTCGCGTAGCGGCATGCCCGTGGCCAGGTGCCGCGAGGTGACCGGCGCCCACTGCTGCAGGTCCGTGGAGCGGTACCTCACCACCTGGTCCAACTCCCCGTCCGAGGCGTGGCGCAGCAGGACGCCCGCGGCGAGAGCCTTGAAGGTCGAGGCGTGCGCGAACCGTTCGTCCGCGCGGTAGGTCACCTCCCGACCGGTGCCGGTGTCCAGCACGTACACCCCGAGCCGGGCGCCGAAGCGCTGCTCAAGCTGGTGGAAGGAGTTGGCCGCCGGGGCTGTGGAGGCACCGCTGTGGGAACCCGCCGGTGCGCTGGCGCCGTTCGCGGCGCATCCGGTCAACACCATGGCAGCCGACAGCGGGGCGGCGAGCAGAGCGGTACGAAGCTTTGTGAAGAGCATGATCGACAGGCTGCCGCCCACCACTCATGCGGGCAAAGACAGATGTGGTCGCTTCCATGCACTTTCGGCATAAGATGTGGTCGTGGACTTGGTGGGGGCGTGCCGTGTGTTCGTGCGGGTGGGCGAGCGGGGGAGCTTCACTCTGGGCGCCGCTGCGGCCGGAGTGCCGCAGCCGGTGGCGAGTCGGCGGATCGCCGCTCTGGAAAAGCACCTGGGCAACGCCCTGTTCGACCGGTCAGGGCGGCGCGCCGCGCTGACCCCGTTCGGGCGGGACCTGCTGCCGTCCGCGAAGCGGCTGGTTGAGCTCGCGGACACGCTGGAGTGCGACGCCGAACAGGCCAGGCTCAGGCCGGTTTCGTTCGCCGTCCCCGACATCTGCCCCGTCCGGGAACTGGCCGCACTTGAGGCGGCCGCGCGGGAGTTGGGTACGGTCCTCGGTTTCCGGACCGCTGGCCCCGCCGCGCGCGGGGAACTGCTCAGCGCCCACGAGGTACGTCTGGCGCTCGTCGCCGTTCCGCCGCAGGAGGCCACCTGGACCGTCCCCCTGGGAGTGGCCACCGCGGTCACCACGGACGCGCGGCCCCTGCGCATCGAAACGCTGCGGCCCCGGCAACCCCAGCGCCCCTTCCAGCGGATCCGGATCCAACCGGAAGACGACCTGCCGCACATCCGGGACCCCCTGGAGCAACTGGGCCACCGTGCCGCCCTCCTACCCGCGCAGATCACCGTCGCGGCCTCGCTCACCGCGGCCGTGTCCGAGACTCTACGGAGCAACGCACTGCTGCTGTGCTCGTCCGCGCAGGCCGACGAACTGGGGCTGTACTGGCGGGAGTTGGCGGGCGCACCCGTTGCCCGCGGGTACCACCTGCGCGCTGGCAGCGGCGACGACGCGCGGCGCCTGAGCGAAGGCCTCTGGGAGCCGATCGCGCGCTGCCTGGGCGTACCCGGCAACCGACAGGAGCGGCCGTGAACACCCAGCGGGCCATCCGGGAACTGCGGGCCATGCTCAAGGAGGCGGGGCTGTCCGGCTCGTTCCTGGTCCGGGACCTGGCCACCGGTGACGAACTCGGCATCACCCCCGATGTCGAGTTGCCGATCGCATCCCTGGTGAAGGTGCCGCTCGCGGTAGCCGTGCTGCAGCGCGTCCAGGACGGGCGGCTCGACGGCGCCGCCATGATCGACGTGCCACCGGGACGCAACACCTCGCCCGCCCAAGTGGGACTGAGCAGATTCCGCCACCCGGCCCGGATCGCCGTCGAGGACCTGCTCTACCTCAGTACCGCGCTCAGCGACAACACCGCGTCGGACGCCCTGTTCGGCCTCGTCCCACCCGCAGACGTCAACCGCACCCTGGTGAACGCCGGTATCACCGGCATCACCATCCGCCACCTGATGCGCGAACTCATCCAGACACCTGTGCAGCGGTTCGAGCCGCGCGACGTTCATCTCGCCCAGTCCCTGGCGATCGGCTCCCGCACCGCGGGGCACGGGCACCCGCTCTCCCAACTGGACGTCACCCGTACGAACTCGGGGACGGCCAGAGCATGCGTCGACCTTCTGCAGGCCCTGTGGGTTCCGGTACATGTCCCGGCTGAGGTCGCCGCGCAGGTGCGCTCGCTCATGGGCGCGAACGTGGTACGGCACCGACTCGCACCCGACTTCAGTTCGGATGCCACACGCTGGTCGTCCAAGACCGGCACACTGCTCAATCTGCGCCATGAGATCGGCGTGGTCGAGCACGACGACGGCTCGCGGTACGCCATCGCGGCCCTGACCGAGTCCACGGTGCCCGCCGCCACCCAGCCGACGGCGGAGGCCGTGATGGCACATGTGGCCCGATCCCTGCACGACCGACTGCGGGCGCGGTAGGCCGAATTGGCGCCCGCTGCTTCGTCCCGTCTCACACGGGATGGGCGATCCACCGCCAGGCCCGTCAGACGACCCGCCGGACCGTCCGGCTACGGGAGTGCGTAGCCGAGGCGGCCGTCTTTGTGCGGGTAGCCCTCGCAGTTGGGGTCGGTGCTGGTCATGTGGTCGCCGTCGGCGGGGTTGTAGCAGCGGTAGAGAGGTACGGAACCAGGGACCTGGGTCGTGTAGATGTAGCCGAGGCGTTCGTCCTTGTGGGGGTAGCCCTCGCAGTTGGGGTCGGTGGTGTCGAGGTGGTCGCCGTTGGCGGGGTTGTCGCAGCGGTAGAGGGGGATGGTGTCGGCGACCTGGCGGTCGGGGATGTGGCCGAGGCGGCCGTCGAGGTCGGGGTAGCCCTCGCAGCTGGTGCTGGTGGTGCTGACGTCGGTGGTGGTGAGGTGGTGGCCGTTGGCGGGGTTGTAGCAGCGGTAGAGGGCGGTGGGTGGGTGCGGCTGATGGCCGGGCGAGTCCGCGAACGCGACTTCCGGGTAGTTCGGGGACGGACCATCGAGCAGGGGGCTGTGCTGGTGGCGTAGTTCCTTGTCGAAGAACGCCGCGAGATAGACGCGTTGGAGCTCGATGGCGCGGTCGGGGGCGATCGTGCCCAGGTCTTGGACGAGTTGGGTGGGGGACAGCTTGAAGGGGCCGGGCGCCTGGGACCAGAGAGCTTCGTAGTCGATGAAGGAGACGTGCTGGGCGCCGAGCAGCTTCAGGTCGAACCGCTCGCCGTGCAGGTGCTCCCAGAAGGTCGCCCAGCTCGGATCGTCGTTGCGGGAGTGGTTCTGGGAACTGAACAGCAGGAACGGGCGGTTGAGGTCCCGAGTGGTCTCCGGTCCGAAGAACTGTCCGTCCAGGTTCGCACCGGCACCGATCCTTGAGTCTGCCTGCATCGCCGCGGGCACCACTGCTCCGCCGAGGGAAGCGCCGAACATCCCGATGCGGCTCATGTCTATCGCGCCGGACAGCCCGTGGGGGAGGGGCGCGTGGTCCACGTCCGGGTTGTGGCCGTGGGCGATCACGTTCAACTGGTCGATGACGAAGCGGGTGTCAGCGACCCGGGTGGCGATCACGCGGGACGCCGGGGTGGTGGGCGGCATGGTGCCAACTTCGAGCCGTCCGCCGGGGAACTGCACTTCGCTGTCATCGTGGGTGTCGTCGAGGGTGACGACCAGGTAGCCGCGGCTGGCCAGGTCTTCGGCGAGCGCGGTGCCCGTCGCGCGGTCCGAGCCTCGCCCAGTCGAGTACAGCACCACCGGCAACTTGCCGACCTTGTGATCAACGGGGGCTCCGGTGTGCCCGGCGGTCGTGGGCAGGGTCACCGTGTTCGGCGGGATCTGCCAGTTGCCCAGGAAGTGCGCGGCGGCGGCCGACGGCAGCCAAGGTGCGGCGGGATGGTGCGCGGTGTCCGTGGCCGGGTACCACAGCGACACCATCAGCTCGCGCGGCTTGTTGCCGGGCTCCCATGGGTCCGTGCGTGTCGTGTCGTGCAGGTGGAGGTCGACCGTCCCGACGCGATGGGGCCCGGTCGGAGCGGGGAGCGTCAGCTCGCCCGGGGTCTCCGCCGCGCCCAGGGGCGCCGTCTTGGCCGTGGGCGTCCCGGCGGCCTGGTCAGCAGCGGTGGCTGGCACGATCCCGGCGCCAAGGACGACGGCCAGTGTGCCTGTGGTACCGGCGACCCGGGCACGCAACCGGCCGTGGTTTCTTCGTGCGTGCTTGGCGTGCTTCATGGGCAACTTCCTCCGTGAGGGGGGGGCGCCGAGTGATCGGCGAACGGATTGCCGCGCATCGTAGCGGTGTTCAGGGTCTTCGTTGCAACTCCGCTTCGCTGTAGGGGATTTCGCGTGGTGAGTGACTGTCGGTAGTGACTCGTCATACCTGTTGTGACACCGCAAGCCGCATAAAGGGGCATCGGATACGGCTAACCCTGCGGCCGGGCCCTGGCTACTGGTCAGTAAATTAAGGGAGTTGACGTGGAGTCATTTGCGGTGCCGGTGAAGATGATGTAGTAATTTTCCCGCGCTTACTGATCACCACAGGCCAGGGCGGTGCAACTGGCGACCGCTGCCGTTCGGCGCTCTCGCGTGGCAGCGGGTATGCGCAGCAGAATTAGTCGGTTGCAGCACGTGTGCAAGGAAAGAGTTCGGGCGCCATGGGTCCGAACCGTATTCCGTGAACCGCACACCGGCCGATCGTGCAGGAACGCCGCCGGGTGATGACCCGGCATGCTCCAGCGCCAAGCGCGTCACTTCCCCCCACATCTTGAAAGAGTTCCGTACATGCGACGTTCGCGCGTCATAACTTTGTGGAGACCATTCGCGGTGATCGCGATAACCGCGATCACCGCCGCGTTCCTGCTCAGCGGTGGCAACGCCCGGGCCGGTTCCGTGACCGGTTCCGTGACCGGCGGTCAGGGCCACTACGGCAGCATCAACGAAAGGTCATCGGCCAGCCTTTCCGCCCATATCGTCGGTCAGGCCGCGGTCGGCAGCACGGTCGCGATGACCTGCCGTGTCCAGGGTGACGCGGTGGAGAACGACCCCCGATGGATCTGGTCGGACTCCGGATCCTTCTACATAGCCGCCGCTTTCATCAAAGGAAACACCGGCAACCTGCCGGTCTGCTCACCCTCCCGCTCCCACCCCAGTGGACGGGTGGCCCTCACCATAGACATGCAAAAGCAGGTCCAGGACGAATGGTGCTGGGACGCCACCGGCCTGACCATCGCCAAGTACTGGGGTTACACCCAGTACAACCAGTACGACTTCTGCCGCCTTGCGGCCCAGAACGGAAACCTCAGCTGCGACGACCAGCCTGCCACGCTCGACGACATCGCCAACGGCCTGGCGAACGTGGGGCTGAACAACACCGGATACGACCTTGACCGCAGTGCCTCCTTCTCCCAGGTAGGCAAGGAGATCTACGGCGGCCGTCCCTTCGCCGTCCGTATCGGATGGAATTCTGGCGGCGGCCACATGAACGTCATCTACGGCTACGACCCGTCATCGCAAATGATCGCGGTCGGCGACCCCTGGCCGTCCACGCAGACCTACACATGGTGGAACTACAACGACTACGTCAGCAACTCGTCGTTCCAGTGGACCCATTCACGTGTCGGGATACACAAGTAAGGCGGTCGGCAATGCGCGGCAAGAGAATTTCTGAACAACGGGGTGCTGCTCGTCTCGCGGGCCTGTCCCTTTCTCTCGGTGCGGTGGCGGCTGCGCTCTCCACCGCCTTGTCCGGCCAGGCGCAGGCGGCCGATGCCCCGAGTGCCATCCCCGACTACGAAGGCGCACGGCAGGTACTCCAGACCACACAGGTGCACAACGCGGTCTCCCGGTTCCTCAATGTGACGGCGAACGTCGGCGCCGACGGCGGCTCCGGCGCTGCGGCACCAACGGCGGCCGGGGCGCATGGCGATCAGCAGGCGTTCAACTTGAACGACCCGGTCGCGCTGTACGAACTCGCGCCCGATTTCGTCACCGGAAAGGCGAAGCCCACCGCAGGCAACGTGGCACGCCTGTCGTACTTGGCCTCCTTGGCCACTGGCGCCAACGGGCACAAGGCCACGGTCCTGCTCTCCTCCACGGCCAAGAGCGGCGGCAGTTGGCACTTGGCGGGCGTGCGCGACGGCGACAGTGATGTCAGCTATGAGCAACAGACCACAGGCCGCTCCATGGTCTTCACCGAGCCGCAGATCCACGCCTGGTACCGCTTGAACGACAACACCGTCGAACCGCTCAACCGGGAAGCAGCCTCAGGACTGCGAGGCAAGCGGGCGGTGACGCTGGCTGACTACCAGAAGCTGGTGCACAGCCGCTACGCGGACAAACTGCCGGGGTCCGGGTATGACCGCAAGGGTCTGGCCGGTGGCTACGGCCTGGCATCCACGCCGTCACCTCCGTCCTCGTCGCCCACGCGACTCGGCGTAGCGGGAGTGGTGGCGGCCGCGTTCGCCGGTGGCGCCATCACGGTGTGGCGCCGCAACCGCAGGCGGCCGCAGGCGAGTTGAGGGGCGGCGCTGACCTGGGTGTGGTGTCGCGAAGCCCAGCCAACCCCAACTCATGAAGAGCCTGGCGCCGGACTCCTCGCATCGGGAGTCCGGCGCCAGCGCCTCGGTGTAGCAGCGCTGAGCAGCAGCAAACACGTTACTCAGTACGGCACTTGGAGGCGGAGACTTCAGTTTTCCCCGGTCAGCCGGTCGAGTTGGGATTGCAGTTGGTCAAGGCGGGCGTGCAGCAAAGCCGCTTCGGCGGACAGCAGGGGAACCATGTCGGCGTCGCTCGCTGGCACTGCGGAGTTGGCAGCCCAGGCCACCGCCTGCTCATCGCGGCTGACCGACACGCCACCGGCCAATCGAGCGAACTCCTCCAGGCTCAGCACCGGGCGCGACGCGGCGCACGCCGCGCACAAAGGCAGGAGCCGACGCCAGCCCACGAGCCCGTCGCCAGCATCGGCGAACGCCTTTGCCGGCCAACCGCAACCGCAGCGTCCGGCTCGCACCGCTGTCACCGTCTGCCGCGAGTAGCGCAACCCCTTCTCACAGCGGATGTAGTGTCCACGTGCCTCCACCTCAAGCAGCACGCTGTGCTGGAATTCGGAGTCACACGCCAGCGCTCGCGCGTCACTGAGGGAGTGGAAGCAGTAAAACCCGCAGCCGCACCAGGTCGCGGGGCAGTGGTGGGCGGCGTTGCCCACGCACTCAGCGTCGGCGGTGATCCCGTAGGCACGCGAGCGGCCCAGGGAAACGCCGGTGAACCCCGCTTCCGTACCGTCCGCGGAAACCACGGGGTAGGCAAGCTTGTAGCCGCGCAGCGGCACCTGCTGCCGCTCCCGTGGGATCCTCCGGGCGGTGAACCAGCCCACCATGGCCTAGCTGTCGGCGGCGCTGCTGGCGAACTCCTCCGGGCACGGACGCTCCTCGGACGGTGCACTGACTTCGGCTTCGCCTCGCGGCGGGATGTCGGCACCATCACGCGAGAGCTCGGACTCGGGTATCCGCTCGGTTTCCTCGACGACACCCACAGCAAGCTTTCTGCCCAGCCTCATGGTTGCCTCCTTGAAGTCAATTCCAGGAGCGCATCTCTTTTCCAGGCTGACGAGCCACACGCGAGATGTCCAGTGCAAGGAAGGAGTCGGCCGAGAGCAACGACTGACACCGATTCCGCCGCCGCGGGTCGGCACGCTTGACGCCCCAGCGATGCCGTGCCTGGCAGCGTGGGAAGCGGTTACCGGCGTGTGGCGGCCGGTGGGTGCAAGGCGGCGGTGGTGCGCAGAGATGTCTCAAGGACGGTCAGGCGCCGTGTGGCATCCATCAGGTTCGCGCCCATCACGGTCAGATCCGCTGGGCTGGGGGCGATGATCCGGACCTTTGCTCCCGCGTCGCGCACCAGCTTGGCTTCGCGTAGTACGCGTCGGCTGGCGGTGTGACGCAGGCGGCGATCCAGCCGGTTGGCCACGCCGTGGGGCTGGTCGGTGGTCCGGGTGGCGGTCGGCGCCAGCACGAACACCTCGTCCAACCCCCCCGGCGCCATGAGGTCCAGGTTCGTCTCGGACCAGACGCCGCCGTCGATGTAGCGGTGCCCGTCGATGGGTATCGGTGCGAACCAGGCAGGCAATGCGCACGAGGCCACGACCGCGTCGGCCAATCCAACGCGCGGCGCCCCCGGAGTGCCGAAGACGACGCGGTCGCCGCTGTCGAAGTCCACGCTCACGATGCGCAGCGCGTCGCCCGCGGGCCAGGCGTTGCTCGGGTTGAGCGCTGCGAAGGCGGACCGGACGCCGAGCAGTGGTCCGCGTCCTGGAGGGAGCAGCGCGGCGATCATGGTCGGTAGTGGGAGGCGGCGTGGGTGCAGAGCCAGCCCTCGCAGAAGGCGTGGCGAACCCATCCCCATGCCGGGGCGCATCGGTCGGGCGCCTCCGACCCAGGTGTCGTAGTCCACGCGCACGCCGCGCAGTGGGCCGGTGGTTACCTCCAGGCCGCGTTGGTGGTCGCGCAGCTCGCTCGTACGTACCCCCAGTGCGAGGCCCGAGGCGATGATGGCACCCGCGGAGGTGCCGAGGATCACGTCGGCGGTGCGCGGATCCCAGTCAAGGGCTTCCTCCAGCGCGCACAGTGCGCCGATCGTCCACGCCGCACCGAGGATTCCGCCGCCGCCGAGGACGAGTCCTCGGCGCGGGCGGGAGGACGGGCCCTCAGCCGATCCGCCATCGCTGGGCTGGGGTATCGCTACGTCTGTGGCCATGTGAGTGCCTTTCCGCGCGATAGAGCGCCAGACGCGTGGTTTCGCCTGGCAACCGACTGTCCAACGCGACAGGCACCGTCAGTATTCCGGCCAACTCGCCCACGCCTGCTGCGATACCGACCGGAAGATCCGTCGGCCGATGGTTTGAATTCTCCCTGCCGGGGGTACAGGGACGGGTCAGCGCCCAGGTCTATGTACCCCTGACCGCGCTGACCGCTGCCGGGGGTACATGGGCGGGTCAGCGGCTGGCTCGGTCCAGCCTGAGGGCCAGTACCGGGCAGGCTGCGACCGCGCGGCGCGCGTGGTCGAGGAGCGTGCCCGGGACCTCGGTGGCCCGCAGCACGGGGTAACCCCACTCGTCGAGGCCGATGAGCTCCGGAAGCAGTTCCGCGCACAGGCCGTGGCCGTCGCAGGAGATGGGATCGACGCGCAGGGAGTGGCGCTTGGGCATGCCGCTCACCGCCAGTCCCGTCCTTCGGGCGCGTGTGATGCGCCCACACCGAGCACTGGTTCGCGCTCGGCACCTGCGCAGGGACCGTTGCGCACGTGGTGGCGGACGTCCTCGGCGAAGACCCGCAGCGCCGTCGCGGCCAGCCGTGACGCCCCATCAGGATGGCGGCAGGCGCCGCGCCCCGGGAGCAGGCCGACCCTGCGCTCCAGCCGCTCCAGGTCACCGGCACCGCCAGCGGCCAGTTCGGCGAAGTCGGCGGCGACGGCGGGCAGTCCCAGTCGGCACGGACCACACTGCTGGGCGCTCTGGGCTGCCAGGTACTCCAGCACCCGCGCGGTCTCGACCAAGCCGCAGGCGCTCTCCGGCAGCGCGATGACCACCCCGGCGCCCGGTCCCGCGCCGACCTCGGCCAGCGCGCTTTTGGTGAACGGCACCGCCATGGCCTCCCGTGCCGCCAGCCAACTGCCGAAGAACCCGCCGAGCAGTACCGCGCCCAGCGGTGCGGACCGGCCCCCGGCGACGTCCAGCACAGCATCGAGCGGCAGCCCCATCGGCACCTCATAGACGCCGGGCTGGCGGACGGCACCGGAGAGCGTCACCAGTGTGGTGCCGGGCGCCTCGGGCCGACCGGCGCGGCGGAACCACGTCGGACCGTACCGGGCGATCAACGCGATGTGGGCGAGCGTCTCGACGTTGTCGATCAGGGTGGGGCGGCTGTCGACCCCTTTTTCGAAGGGGCGCGGCGGAGTGACCGCCGGGCGGGCGTCACCGCCGTTCAACCAGCTCACCAGCGAGGTCTCCTCGCTGGACACATAGTGGTGGGGCAGCGCGTGCACCTGCGTCGGAACCGGGTCGATGCCGCGCTGGCGGCGCTGTTGTACGGCTTCGGCGAGCTGGCGTATCTGGTCCTGCCGGGTGCGGGGCAGACACAGGTGCACCACCTGCGCCCCCACGGCGACGGCAGCCAGTACCGCGCCGTCCAGCACCAGGTGCGGTGCGAGGGCGAGCAGCACCTCGTCCTTGCGGCTGGCAGGCTCGCTCTCCATACCGTTGGCAACGACCACGGCGGGACCGCGCGCCTCGGCGACGGTGCGCAGTTTGCGGCCGGTGGGGAAGGCGGCGCCACCACGGCCGGTGAGTCCCGCGTCCTCCACCGCTCGCACGAGGGGTGCGACCGTCCGGCGGCGGGTGGTGCGCGGCAACGGGGGCGGCCCGTACCTGTTCAGGTGCTCGTTGAGGTCGGCGGGTCCGCCGGTGGTCAACCAGCCGTGCAACAGGCGGGCGCCATGCGGTCCGGTCAGGTCGTCCAGAGCGCTGGTGCTGGAGAGGACAGCGGGCTGCTCCGTCATGGGGAGCCTCCGTGGGGTGCGCGGGCGGAGGACTGCCCGTATCGGACGGTCAACGGTGTCGCGGGCGCGCCACCCCTGGCATGCGTCGGGCCGGAGAACAGGAATCCGCCCAAGGCGGCCGGAACCGCCAGCGCGGTCAACGCGGCCGAGAGGCGGGCCGCGACCCGACCGGGGCCCGCCCGGTACAGCCGCCAGCAGACCACGGTGACGACGGCCGCGAGACATCCCGTGTACAGCCCCAACTGAAGCGGCAACCGCGCGTCCGTACCCGGCGTGGCGTGCACAAGCGCCACCGGCCAGGCCGCGTAGGCCAGCCAGTGCACCGCCTTCCAGCGGCGCCGACCCAAGCGCAGCCGTACGGCGCTCGTGACCGCGACGGCCAGCAACATGTCGGAAGCGACTGTGGCCAGCCCGAGCCACGGCGCCCGGTACGAGGAGACGAACGGCACCGCCGCGGCCCACCAACTCACCGGGACGAGGGGATCGGCGATCGTCGTGACGATGTGCAGTCCCAGGAAGGCGAGGGTGAGCACCGACAGGTTGCGGTGCAGTGCGCTGATCTCGAAGCGGGCGATCCGCTGGGGGGCGTAGCGGCCTCCTACCGCGATGCCGAGTACGGCGGTCGCCGTGAGCAGCAGCAGAGCGATGGTGCCGCTTGCCCGGGTGGCGTACCACAGGGGACGGGGACCGCTCGCGGCGAACTGCATGATGCCGGTCATCGGATGTCTCCCGTGTCGGCCGCGGATCTGTTGCCGGAGGGCAGCCAGAGCGCGACGGGTGGGAGCGCGGTGCCGGTCATGACGCTCGGTATGCGGAGTGCGACGGAATCGGAGGTACAGGCGGCGTCCGCGTCGGTGCCTGCGGTGAGGCGGGTGCCCCGGCGGGGTCGGCCGACGGCGAGGAAACCGCGGCGGAGGTCGGCGCGCCCGGCCGCGGACAGGGGGAGGCGGTGGCGGGACGGACAGCGCTGCTGGCGAAGGCCGAAGACATCCCCGGCAGCGCATGGGCGTACCCGGCGCCGAGGGCTACGAAAGCGACGGTGGCGGACGCGGCGGCCCAGCGGGTCGCCTTTCCCACCCGCCGCAGCCCTCGGTCGCGCCGCCGTACCGCACTGTCGTCCGGGGCCTGGTCGGAGTGGGACATGGCTCCTCCTCGTCAGCCGTCGGTGATCCACGCAGGGGCGCCACACGGCCTGTCGGCCCGTGGCCGCACGGGGGATGTCCATCCACCAGCGTGCGCAAGGATCCACCGGGATCCGGCCGGTCTCTCTTTTGAACCGGCAGAGATCGACACAGATCGGTGAGTTCCGCAGCACGGTAACCCGGTATGTGGACAGGTGGCCGAATTCTGTGACCCAGGTCTCGTAGTAGCCGGGCCACATCGGTCCGCCGACTGGCGGCGCTTCGGCTCGATGGCCGTGACGTGCGCCTCCGCATCGTCGGACCGCGAAGTCCTGCGGGCTTCGCGGGGGCTGCTGGTTCGGCCGGAAACGATGCCTACAGCTCTTGTGGCGGTTTGTGACTGTTTTGTTGGAACTGCTCCGCTCTGCGCAGTCTGGCGGGAGCGACGCAGCCGATGGCTGGGCGCCTGCTGGATTGACCAGCAGTTGCGGCAGTTCAGTTCACGACGGCGTGAGCAGCGTGCCGTGCCGCAGCGCCTCCAGGTCACGTACCACCAGCCGCCCCCTACTGCGCCCGGCGGCGAGCACGCCGTTGCTCTGCAGTCGCCTGACGTGCCGTCCCACCGACTCGCGGCTGATGCCGCACCAACCGGCCAGGTCCAACTGCGTGACCCCGGCGATCTCCACCCCGTCCCGCGTGTGCACGCCCTCGGCCCGGGCCAGCCGCAGCAGAAGCCGGTTGAAGCGCAACTCCGTGGAGGCGACGGCCAGATCGGCCTGGCACTGGTCCGCCTCCCGCAGCCGCTCGATCATCACGACCAGCAGATGCGCCGTCAGCGCCGGGCGCGCCGCGAGCAGTCTGTGGAACGTGGCCTTGGCGAAAACGTGCGCCATCACCAGAGGCGAGACCACTGTGACCGTCGCGCTGCGCGGGCCGCCGCGGATCGCCGCCATCTCACCGATGATGTCGCCCTCGCCGCGCAGCGCCAGGTACGTCCCCACCCCATCCTCCCCGTGCGCGACCACCCGGCACTTGCCGCTGGCGATCACGGCGGTGCTGCCGTCGTCCTCTGCCTCGGAGAACACACGCTCGCCCCTGTGGAAGCGGCGGCTATGGCCGGAGCCGACCAGTTCGGCGCGCTCCGCTTCAGTCAGCAGGTCCCAGAACCTCACCGGTGACATGCCGCAAGTGTCATCCGATAGTGACTCCCTATGCGGCAGTTGACGCTTTTCGGTCACTCCTGAGCTGTTGTGATGCTGCGACCCCCACTCGGACCGGCCCAGGAGAAACACGTGACTGAACAGTTGAGACAGAACCGGTCAGCCGACCGCAGCGTGAACCGCGACGCCACCGTCGGCAACAGCGCCAACGGCAACAGCGGCATCACGTTCAACACCGGCGGAGACGCCACCTTCGGCGACGGCAACCTCATCGCGAACGGCGACATCACTCAGGACAACAGCCAGCACACCACCAAGAACACCTTGAAGCAGCGCCACCCTGTCGGGTTCGCCCTGCTGGTGCTTCTCGCGGCCGGAACGACGGTCGGCGGCGGGGTGGCCCTGACGCAGATCGGCGGGGGCTCCGGCGGCGATGGCGTCGACACCTCCGTGGTCAGCGAGCCGGGTGCTCGGGGTGCGACCGACACCGCGCGTCAGATCCGCGCCGCCGAGAAGGCCGGTGACCCCGCCGCGTGGTGCACGTTGGCCGCTCCCACCGACTCGGGGTGCCAGAACACCATGGGCGGCCAGTTCCAGCGCCGCTCCCAGTCCTACCGGGACCGCGTCGACCAGGTCCAGATAGGCACCCCGCGGCTGTCCGGCACCAGCGCCCAGGTCCCGGTGAGTTGGAACGGCAAGGAGCAGGGCACCGTACCGCTCACCTGGTCCGGTGGCCGCTGGCAGATGGGCAGCGGCTACGCGGCCATGACCGAGTTGGCGGGCGGTGTCTTCCTCTCACTCGTCGACTCGCAGAGCGGACAGCTCACGCTGGGCGGGATCCCGCTGCCATGACGACCGAACCGAACCTGCCCGCCCGCGGCACCAGCCTCCGGCCCGCCTCCGGACACACCGCGCACGATGCGCCCCGGCACGCACTCGTCCTGGTCACCGACGTCGAAGGGTTCGGCCCGCGCAGCGACCGCGAGCAGATGCGCACCCGCGACGACCTCTACAAGGTGCTGCGGGCCGCGCTCGGCCCGGCGGCGTGGCGGGCCTGCATGTGCGAGGACCGCGGCGACGGCGTGCTGCTCGTCGTTCCCCCGCAGGTCCCCAAGGCGGTCGTCCTCGGCGAGGCGCTGCACGCGCTCGACGCGGGGCTGGCGCGCCGCCACCGCGGCGACCCGCCGCTGCGCCTACGCGTGGCCGCGCACGCGGGCGACGTGCGCTTCGACGAGCACGGCATCGGCGGCCACGCCGTCAACCACGCCGTCCGGCTCGCCGACAGCGCACCCCTGCGCGAGGCGCTCGCCGCGGCGCGCGGCGACAGCGCCCTGCTGGTCTCGGAGGCCCTGTACGAGACCGTGGCCCACGATGGCCACCCTGCCCTCGACCCGGGGGCGTTCCATCCCGTGGACGTGGCCGTCAAGGAGACGCGGACGCGGGCCTGGCTGCGTGTCCCGGGCGACGACGCGACCGCGCGGGCGATCGCCGCCCGTACGCACACGGCGGCAGCGGACCGGCGGACGGAGGCCGAACCGCGCCCCGGGGGCGTGTCGTTCACCTCGGGCGGTGACCTGTCCATCTCCCGCGGGTTGGTGGCGAACGGCGACATCACCGTCGGCCGCGAGCGCCGCCGCTGGGGGTGGCGCAAGCCATGATCCGCCCCCACCGCGCATTCGCGGCCCTGGTACTGGTCACCGCCACCGTCGCGCTCGCCGGGTGCGGCGGTGAGTCCGGTCCGTCCTCCAGGGCCGAGGTATGCCGCAGCTTCGACAAGCTCGGCGACCGCATGCTGGCCGCGAACGGCGTCTTCGACGACCCGCTGTTCCATCAGACCGGCGACCTGGCGGGGCTCACCTCCCGCTACCCCGGCCCGCCCGACCTGTCGGCGGACGCGGCGCGCCTGCACCGGATCGCCGGGTCCAACTCCACCACCGGCGCGGATCTGCTGGCCGCCACCGAGCACATCGCCGACTTGTGCGGCCACCCGCTCGGCCTGGGCGGCACGCTGTGACAGCGCCACGACCCCGAACCCACCACGAAGACCTCACGGGGGCACTCATGAACGGTATCCGGCTGGCACTCCTCGGGGCGGTGCTGACCGCCGTGGGACTCTTCGCCATCCCGCGGCTGCGTACGTACGACGACGAGTGCACGTCGCTCCTCGGCCGACTCGCCCAGTTCGGCGACCAGTCGGTCAACCTCAAGTGCAGCGCGGTCGAGACGCTGGTCGACTACCGCGGCTGGATCTTGGGAGGGGGCATCGCGGCACTGACCGTCGGGCTGGTTCTGATCCTCCTCACGGTGATCGCGGCGGCCAGGAGCTGACCGCGCCGCGCGCCACGGCTCCGGGCGGCGACCCCGCGCGGCCTGGGACGACGCCCCCAAACCACCGGCCGTCGCCGCCGATGCCAAGGAAAGAAACAACCAGTCAGGACACGATGCGTCCCCGGAGCGTTAACCCGGCCGCAACTCCTCCTTAAGCAGGCCATAAAACCCGCCATCGCCCCCGGGACACGTGCTTGTGCCCGTTTCCCGGAGGTTAGCGTGCTGCCTTCCCCCCTCTCCAAGGAAGGCAGGTTTCCCATGGCTCGTCCATCACCTCCCGCCGTTGCCTGCACCCAGGGCGTGGCCCGTCGCGACGCCCGCCGCTCGGGACCACCGATGCGCCGCGCTGGCCGAGAGGAGGCACATGCCCTGCCCTGACCGCCTGTTGCGCGAGGATGGCGCCGACTTCGAACGACTCGTGCACCAGGCGTTGAACTGCGCGGAGATCCGACAGGCGCTGCGGCGCACTCGCGGCGTGGTCAACGCCGAGCAGTTGCGGACCCTGGCGATGCGAGCGAGCGCGGAGATCGCGGCCAGCGCCACCGCCGAGTACGCCGCCTACCTTCGGCGGCGGATGGCGGCCGCAGCGGCGCAACCATGGCCGCCCGGGTCGACGCCCGCAGGGCGTGGTCGGGCACAACTCGCCGCCATCCTGGCCGCGTTGGTCCCGCCACTGGCCGGTGTTGCCGCAGCCGTGTTCCTGCTGCTGGGCTACGGTCTGGAACTCACCACCGGCCAGCTGGAGTTGGCGCGCTCGCTGGTGATCGCGGGGTGGACGTCCGCGCTGGTTTCAGCGGTGGTGGCGCTCGGCGGCGCCATCGCACTGGTGGCCGCCGCCGCCCGCACGCCGTCGGGTCCCGGCGCCCCGCCCCTTGCGGATCCGGCTGTCGCGCACGCCCGCGCGGTGTGGCAGGCCACGCTGTGGGAACGCGGCCTGCTGCCGTTCCTACGCCGCCAACTCGCGGCGCCCTGCGGGCCAACCCCGGTCACCGTCCCCCCGGGGCGCCCGGAGCGGTTAACGGTGGCCGACGCGTCAGCCCATCCTCGCCGCGACGGCGGTTGAGCTGACACGTCCCGCATCGCTCCCGCCCCGCCGGGTGCCCGGCCGGGCGGGAGTCCTAAAGGCCCCCTTCACCTCAATGCCGTTGTGCTGGTGCGGCCTGCCGATCAGCCTTGCGGCTCGCTGATGTTGACCAGCCAGGGGATACCGAACCGGTCCGTGCACATGCCGAAGACATCGCCCCACATCTGTCTCTCCAGAGGCACGGCCACGGAGCCGCCAGCGGACAGCTTCTCCCAGTAGCCACGCAGCTCGGCACCGTCGTCGCCGCTGAGGCTCACGGAGATGTTGTTGCCCGGAGTGTGTTTCATCCCCGGCGCGGTGTCGCCAGCCATCAGGACGAAGCCTGTCGGCGTCTCCAGCATGCTGTGCATGACCTTGTCTGCCTCCGGCGCGTCGGCCTGGCCGAACTCGCCAAAAGTGTGCAGCGTCAGCGTGCCGCCGAAGGCCTCCCGGTAGAACTCCATCGCCTGCCGGGCATCGCCACCGAAGGTGAGGTACGGGTTGAGCCGCGAGGCCATAAGAACCTCCAGAGTCGGAGCAAACGTTCGGATGCCTCCAGCCTAGGCCGGGCCACCGACAACGGCCGGAGCATCTCCGCACAGCGCCCGGCTGCTCACCGTTCTGCCCGATCGACATCGCCCCCAAGGGGCCACGAACACCCGCACATCCAGGACTGCTTTGCGGTCGAGGCGCAGATGTGGCCGATGCACACGCGCCGCGTCGGCTTCCCGGTGCATCGGGTCTCCCACTGTGGTTGGGAGTGCGGCCGTCGGAGCTAGTGCCGCATCGTGCAACGTTCGCCCTGCTGTCGGCTGGTGGATTCAGCCCATGCTGAGTGACGCGGTCTACTCGGCCTCTAGCTGGTGGTCGGCCCAGACGTAGCTGTCGGGCAGCAAGTCGGTGATAGGGACAGTTCGGATGCGGTCGGCTTCGCGGACGATGACCTTGAGGGCGGGGAAGTAGTCAAGGAGGACTTGACGGCACCGGCCGCACGGGGGAGCAACCCCTCGGTCGCGGTCGCCCACGGCGACTATTGTGTCCAACTCGTAGGCGCCCTCGGCGGCTGCCGCGCCGATGAGGACCAGCTCAGCGCAGGGCCCTCCCGTGAAGTGGTAGGCATTCACCGCTGTGACGATCCGGCCGTCCCGGGCACGGGCCGCGGCTGCCACGGTGTGGTTGTCGCCCCGGCAGCGAGTGCGGGCGACGTGCGCTGCGGCCTGGATGAGTTCGTGGTCGACGGGATGGGTCTGTGTGGTCATCTTCTCTGCCTTCGTCAGGTGTCAGGTGACGGTGACCCGGGTGACGAGGCCCCGCAAGCGAATATCGGCGGCGTGCTTGTTTTCCCAGATGATGTTATGTGAGGCCTCGCAGGGGCCCGCCGTTATTCACAGTCACCCGTTCGGAGTAGTCCGTCTCGCGCCCGGCATGTCTGCCAGCCGACTGCGCGCATCCTGAAACCAGGAGCCCTGTTCAGTGACGGCCCCGGTACCGGCCCGGGGAACCTTCCGCACCTGAACCGCCTGCGGACCCCCAGGGCTGAACAGCCCAGCGACCGTACGGGCGCTCAACCAGGCCGACGTGGCCCGAACTCCGTTGGCGCCACCGGCCGAAGTAGCCTGGCAGCGCCCAGATGCGTGTGCTTGTCACCCGAGACTGCCCTCTCGGGTGACAACCGAGCGTGCGACCACAACCGTCCGGTGTGACGGGTGCCCTTGCCGGAGTGCTGCGACGGCAGCCATTCAGCCAGTGCCCGCCCGGCTGAGAGCCAGGTCCCTGTAGGGCAGATCCACCGCCGGGCAGTCAAGCAGGTCGAGTTGCTCCTCGACCTGTCCCACCAACTCCGCGGCGTCGTCGGCGTCCGCGCTCAGCACCTCGACCTCCACGAAGCTGCCGACGCCCGCCACGGTATCGATGGCGACCACCACCTCCCGGTATGCCGGATGCCGGTAGACGGTGCGGGTCTTCTCCAGCCGCACAAGCAGGCGCATCCCGATGCGCACCAGCATTTCCTCCGCCGTCGCGGCTTGCCCAGGGCCGAGTACGAGGTTCGTCTCCGGCCCAGACACCATGTGCGTCGCACCGCGAGCCCCATCATCGGACGCCGGTTTGTAGGTGATCTCCGTGGATTCGCCGCGCTGCCGCACCCAGAGACACTCCATCGTCTCCAGGTAGTCGACGTCCGGCCGGGAGTAGTACGTATCCACCTCGGCCACCGACGGTCCGGCCTGCCAGCCCAGATTGGCCAGCAGCGCCTCCAAGTGCTCCCCGCCGTCGGGGAGTTGGCGCTTACGCTCCACCTCGACCAACTTGCCAGGCATGTGAATCGACCTCCTGGTGCAGAACTCGTGATCAGTCTCGTTGCGATAGCGGCATCCTGGGCGCAGGCATCAGTCAGACGGCGGCGGTGACCCCGAAATCCTCCCGTTCTGATCGCCATGAGCCACCAACTCCCGCAGATCCAGACCTCTACCCGGAATTGGCGACCGCAGGCACGTCTCGCCGTCGCGGAGCCGAGGAGTCGAACTCCTCTCCGGTTTGACGACCCGGCCTTGAAGCCTGGTCCTAGAAGACCTACACCATGAGGCGGACAAGGCGACGCAGGCACGCTTGATCCTCAAGGTCGCCGGGATTGCGTTGGCCGAGCCCAAGCTGCGGCAAATGTTTCCTTTCACGAGCCACCGGTCGCTCCGCTCCAGCCCTCGCGCACCGGATTCCGACGTGAGTCAACGAAGCAGCGTCTCGAGCCACGACCTCGCGTTACGCGACAGTCATCTCGAAGCCGCGCTCGGATGCGCAGGCATCTGCTGGCAGCTCCCGTATCAACGTTCCGCCATATGCGGCGCGCGCTGCCGCTGTGTGAGGGATGTCCGTCCGCAGCGGACGAAAAACCGGACGAAAAACCGGACGAAAAACGGACGACCAAAGAGAAAGGCAAGGAGTGCCCACTCCTTGCCACTCTCAATGTATAGCGCACCAGGGGTCTTGCGGCAAGGCCCCGGTCGTGCCGCAGAATCTCCGATCGAAGCCAGAATCTGTGGACATCAGGGACCCGCGGAACACGTGCGTTTTTGGCGCTGTAGGGGCCTTGGGGGACGCCGAACCTCCGGAAGACTCGCAGTGCGTCTGCGGGCACTCGGCGCGGAAGCGCGGGGCGCGTGGGCACGTGGATGCGCGGGTGGGCGTCCCGGTCTGCGCGGAGTAGCTGGCTGACATCCAATCTCGTGAATGGGGGGCGTGATGATTGACGTCATCGTGGTCGGCGGTGGACCGACGGGCTTGATGCTGGCCAGTGAGTTGCGGCTGCACGGCGTGCACGTGGTCGTCCTGGAGAAGCTGACCGAGCCGTCCGTGCAGTCCCGCGGACGTGGCCTGCACGCGCGCAGCGTCGAGATCATGGACCAGCGCGGGCTGCTGGACCGGTTCCTCGCGGTCAGTGAGAAGTTCCAGGTCGGCGGTTTCTTCGGCGGTATCCACAAGCCGTGGCCGGACCGGCTGGACACGGCTCACCCGTACGGCCTCACCATCCCGCAGTCGGTCGCCGAGCGGTTGCTCAACGAGCGTGCCGTCGAGCTCGGTGCCGAGATCCGGCGCGGCTGCGAAGTGGTCGGCCTGAGCCAGGGCGGGGACGGGGTGACCGTCGAGCTGGCCGACGGCACGCAGCTGCGCTCGCGCTACCTGGTCGGTTGCGACGGCGGCCGCAGCACGGTGCGCAAGCGGCTCGGCGTCGGCTTTCCCGGCGAGCCCGCCACGGTGGAGACGCTGCTGGGCGAGATGGAGGTCACCGAGGATCCGGCGACGATCGCCGCCGTCGTCGCGGAAGTCCGCAAGACCCAACTGCGGTTCGGTGCCATCCCCAACGTGGACGGGAACGAGGCGGTGTACCGCATCGTGGTGCCCGCCGAGGGAGTGGCGGAGGACCGCATGGTCCCGCCGACCCTCCAGGAGTTCAAGCAGCAGCTGCGGGCCTTCGCGGGTACCGACTTCGGCGCGCACTCACCGCGGTGGCTCTCCCGGTTCGGCAACGCCACCCGGCAGGCCGAGCGCTACCGCGTCGGCCGGTTGCTGTTGGCTGGCGACGCGGCGCACATCCACCCGCCGACCGGCGGGCAGGGGCTCAGCCTCGGCATCCAGGACGCGTTCAACCTCGGTTGGAAACTCGCCGCCGAGGTGAATGGCTGGGCGCCGGAGGGGCTGCTGGACAGTTACCACACCGAGCGTCACCCGGTGGGCAGCCAGGTGCTGGACAACACCCGCGCGCAGATGACGCTGATGGGAACCGATCGGGGGGCGACGGCCCTGCGGGAGTTGCTCTCGAAGCTGATGGACTTCGAGGAGGTGAACCGGTACGTGACCGGGATCATCACCGCGGTCGGCGTCCGCTACGACTTCGGCGAGGGCCACGAACTGCTCGGCCGACGGTTGCGGGACGTGGAACTGAAGCAGAGCCGTCTCTACGAGTTGACGCATGGCGGCCGCGGACTACTGCTCGACCAGGCCGGCCAGCTCTCGGTGGCGGGCTGGGCGGATCGGGTCGACCATGTCGTCGACGTAAGTGAGGAGTTGGATGTCCCCGCGGTACTGCTGCGGCCGGACGGCCATGTGGCGTGGGTCGGAGAAGATCAGTGCGATCTGCTCAGCCAGCTGTCCAAGTGGTTCGGCGCCGCGGTCAGTTGAGTGCGCAGTTGTGGCTCGCGGGGGCGGGGCCGTGGTGACGGAGTAGGCGAGACGGTGGTGAGTCGACCACGTTGACCGGGGCGCATTCGTCGAGGTGTGGGCCACTCGTAGCCCCAACAGCGGCCAGTAGCCGACAGCCTGCGGGTAGCTCGCCCGCTCCGCCTCCCGGGGGGCCGTTGCCGGGGGCGCCCACGTGACCGTTGTGGTACGCCCCGGCGTAGTTCCCCGGCCGCGGTTCGTGGTGTCGACCGTCAGCCGAAGGCCACCAGCAGGACCGAGACCAGGATGACGGCGGCCGCGCCGACGACGAATGCCCACATCACCTTCTGCTGCCAGGGAGCGGTGTAACCGCCGCGAAGTGCACTGCCCATCCGCCCGTACTGCTCGACTCGCCCCATGGGGGTCAACGGGTCTGCCGCTCCCTGGGGCATCCCTTGCGTCCAGTCGGGCCCGGCCTGTGGGTACCGACGGCGCCAGTGCTCATCCTCACGCCACGGTAGCGTCATGGCGTTCGCCCCCTTACTCGTTGTGCGTTCGCCTCTTCGCTTCCCCTAACCCGACAGCGGCGAGGTACTCCTGGCAAACCACTCGGCGGACGCGGACGGGGGCCAGCTCCTCAGCCGTGAGAGGCGGCGGGCGTCAGGACCGCCGTGAGCAGCCGGTTGGCCAGCGGGGTCGGGGCGCCGAAGTCGAGGCTGAGGTTGGAGACCGAGTAGATGCCGCGCAGGGACAGGTCGCGGGTGGCGAACATGCCGTTGGCGTAGCCGTCGTCGTGGCCGGTCTTGCCCCACAGAACGCTACCGTCGGGCAGTGGGGTGGACATCAGACCGGCACCGAAACACGCCTGCTTGTTGCAGGAGGTGCCGCCGACGAACGGGACCAGGTTGCCCGCATGGTCCCTGGGCAGGGTGAACATCTCGTTCAACTGGGCAGCTGGCAGCAGCCGCCCCCGGAACAGCGCGGTGATGAAGCGGTCCAGGTCGGCCGGGGTGGAGATCATGTTGGACGGGTCGCCGCCCTGCTCGCTGACGTCCACTGCCCTGCCCTGACTGTTGGTGATGTAGCCGTGCAGGTAGGGCTGGGGCATCCGGGGGTCGTCCTCGGGCACTGAGGTCTGGTCGAGGCGCAGCGGCTTGAGAACGCGCGCTGTGACTTCTTCCTTGAACGAGTGGCCGGTGATCCGCTCGATGAGTTTGCCCGCGATACGGAAGCCGAGGGAGTTGTACTCCTGCTTGGTGCCGGGCGCGAAGTGCGGGCCGGGCCACGGGCGGCCGGTGGGACGCAGGGTGGTCTGGATGATCTCGTCGAAGGTGCGGTAGCGGAAGCGGTTCGCGATCGTCTCGTCGACGTTGTCGGCGGGCTTGGCTTCGTCAACGTCCGGTAGGCCGCTGGTGTAGTTGATCAGCTCTCGGACGGTGATCGGCTGGAAGATGCCCGGGAGCAGGCCGGGCATGTAGTGCTGGACGGTCTGGTCGAGGTCGATCCGGCCTTCGCTGGCGAGCTGCAGGATGACGGTGGTCTCGAAGACCTTGGAGATGCTGCCGATGTGGAAGTGCGCGTTGTCCGGGATCTTCCGACCGGTCTGGCTGTCGATGGTGGAGCCCTTCCACAACTGGCCCGGCTCACCGACCCGGGCGATCGCACCCGAGGTGTCGTCGGTGGGCCGGGTCTGTATGGCGGCCTGGAGCGCGGACGGGTCGAGAGATGGAAAGGCGATAACAGTGCTGGTACGCGCGCTCGTTGCGGCGAAGGCCTGTGTGCCCGACCCGGCGGTCAGGCCGACGAAGGCAGCGCCGACCAGGCTGAGCGCGGTGACACGGTGGGCCAGTGGCTTCATGGAGTAACTCCATTAGATCAGCTCTGCTGAGCGGTCCTGTCGAACGTGCTCCATCCTGCTCAGCCGCCGATGCGTCAGGTATCGGGATCGCCCCTGAGCCGACCCCGAGCTCACCCCGACGAGGCATCAGGTCCACCCCCGGCGCCAACCCCCGTAGAACGCGGCCCTCGTCAGCCGTACCCGCCCTGACTGACCCTGGCCGAGACCAGGACAGATAGTCATCGGGCCGACCTGTGTGTCGCTGAACTCGCTTACCTACTCGATCCGCACGGTTGCCTGCCAGCGTTTGCCGTCGGACGTGCGGCTGCTGAGTTGGACCGTGCCGGGCGCGGTGGCCACGAAGACACCGGGCGTCACGCCGACGGGCGGGGTGAGTACGCCGCTGTTGGCCGGAGCGAGGCGCTGCGGGGCGGAGCTGGTGATGGGACTCCACCGTGCGGACATCTGCGGGCCGTCGGCGCTGAGGAAGACATCGAGTTGCCCACCGACGTGAAGGCAGTACGTCCCGGAGTCGCTCTGGGTGAGCGTGCCCGCGGAGTGCGGCAGTTGGGCGGGCGGCAGCGTGCGGCAGGGCGTAGCGGGGCTCTGCGCGACGGCCTCATGACCGCATCCGGACACCAGCACGGCCAGCGCCGCCAGGCCGCCCAGCGCACAGGGCACTCGCGGCCCCCTGTGCTGCCTGCGCTTCGACTTCGCTCCCCGCACAACCCTCACCGCCGTCCTTGCCTGCTGCCCACCGCCACTGCGGGGCACACCCCGCACGGCCGTCGCTGTCCCAAGCCACAACGCGGGGGACAGCGACGGCACTTCACTTACCCTCCTGGTACGGAACTGGGCTCAGCCCTGGTTGCCCGAGCTGACGTAGTGGGTCACACAACCGCCCGCGCCGCCGTTGAAGTTGTTGCTCCACAGCGACTGAACGGCGAAGTCGGCACCGTTCAACGTGACGATGGACGACGCGCCCTGACCACTGGATATCCAGGCGCACTTGTCGCCGGTCTCGGACCCGGTCGAGTCGACCCAACCACTGCTGGGCGCCGGGTCGGTGAGGGTCTCGGCGTACTCGTGCCCGCCGACGATGGTCACCCCCTCGGTAGCGCCGTTGACCCCGCTGCTGCCGGTCGACACGAAGTTGGCGCCGCACCCGCTACCCGCGTCGGGAACGTACGGCATGTTGGTGTATGGCAGGTCAGCGCCGTTCGCCGCGGTGGTGTGGTCGTGCCACGCGCAGTAGCTCGTCTTGAAGCCCTGCGGCACGACACCGTGCGGTGCGTCGACGATGATCTCGACGTTGTCGCCCGAAACGCCGAAGTGGGAGGCCGCCTTGACTGCTTCGGCGGCGATGCTCGACGAGGTGGGTTTCGACGGCGCGTTGGTGGAGCTGTCCAGCCAGGTGCCGGCGACGGGGTTGGAGGCCGGGTGTCCGACGGGGGTGCCCGCACCGTTGCACTGGGTGGTCCCGGTGGCGACGCCTTCGCAGTACTGGGTCTGGCTGTTGGACCAGGTGTCACCGCTGCCGTAGGTGTGTTGGAAGAACGACAGCTGCACCGGGACTTCGCCGGACGGGTCGTTGGTCACCGTGGAGCCGCTGCCCCACTGGTTTCCCCAATAGACGATGTAGATCTTGGGGTTGGTGACGACGGCACCGCCGCCGTACGCGAGGTTGCCCCCGGAAGCGGTGGCCTGGGCGGCGCTGGAATGCGGGGACATCGCATGGGCGGAATTCGGCGAAGCGCCCGCGGGCGCGGCCAGGACCAGGGCGGATGCCGCCAGCGAGGCGGCGGCGACGGCGGCGAGGCCGGCGCGGCGCGACAGCATGTGTCTGGTGTGGGGTGTGCTCAGCAACATGGTGTCCTTCTGTGAGGGTTGCCGACAGGGGGCGATCGGGTCCGTCCGCTGGTGACGGGCGGGCCCCCACGGCCATGCGCCGACGGCGCGGGGCACGGCTTCTCGGCATGTTGTGCACATGACATTGCTCGCCGAGATGAGTGCGGCGCGGGCGGGGCTGGCTGTGGAATCCGTGCCTTGGGTGGGGGGATGGCCGGACGACTGTGGTGGTTGCTGATGGGTGCCACCACGCGGAGTGGTGTGCGGCTGAGAACGTAGCGAGTTGTCAGGCGTCGGTCAATACTTCAACCAAGTATGGGTGCCGTCGACGCGAACAAGGGGCGAACTCGGTCCTGCTCGGTGAGGTGGCGGTTGGCTGCGCCGGAGGTCGCCTGCGGCGCCACTGCTGTTGCGCGAACGTCACGCGGCCACCACAGGAGTCCGCACCGGACACCCGGTGCCAACTCATGTGGTGGCCGTGGAGAGTTCGCGGCGCGATGCCGCGTTGGACGCGGGCAATGTCGCGGACTTACCGCTGTGTGGCTCAGGTGGTGCGGAGGTACTGGATGCCCGTAGGCGCGTCCGGTGCCGCCACGCGTCAGGCGCCTGAGAACGGGCCGTCAGTGCCGAAGGCCAGCTTGGCGAAGCGGTCGCCGATGCGGCGGTGGGTGGCGGCGTCCGGGTGGATCTGGTCGGGTAGCGGCAACTCGGCCGCGTCGTCCGGACCGTAGAGAGCGCGGCCGTCGAGGTAGTGCAGGTTCGGGTCCTCGGCCGCCCGCTGCCGCACGATCCGTGCCAACTCTTCCCGGATGACGGTGAGGGTGAGTTTCCCGCTCGCACGCTCCGCCGGATCGCCCGCGGCCCGGAACAGCAGTTGTCCGTCGCCGAGGGCGGTGAGGTCCGGAGCGGTGGGACCGGGGGTGTCTTCGTGGATGGGACACAGGATGGGTGACACGACCAGCAGCGGTGCGGTGGGATGACCGTCGCGGATGGTGTCGAGGAATCCGTGGACAGCGGGGGTGAAGGCGCGCAGTCGCATCAGGTCGGTGTTGACCAGGTTGATGCCGATCTTGACGCTGATCAGGTCGGCGGGGGTGTCCCGCAGGGTGCGGGCGGTGAACGGGTCGAGCAGGGCGCTGCCGCCCAGACCGAGGTTGATCAGCTCCACGCCGCCGAGGGAGGCGGCGAGCGCTGGCCAGATGGCGGTGGGGCTCGCGGCGTCGGAGCCGTGGCTGATCGAACTGCCGTGGTGCAGCCACACCTTGCGGCCGCGGTCGACCGCGGGCTCGACGGGGGCGTCGGTGCGCAGGGCGACGAGTTCGGTCGTCTCGTTGTGCGGCAGCCAGATCTCGATGTCCTTGACGCCGTCCGGCAGTCCGGGGAAGCGGACGGTACCGACCGGGCCTGGCTGGTGCTCAGTGGTCCCGGTGACCATGTCGATGGTCAGCGTGTGGCCCCCGCTCACGCTGGCCTGGCTGACCAGGCGACCGTCGACGAGCAGGTCGTAGACACCGTCCGGGCGGGGTGGTGCGCCCACGTAGACCCGCTTGGTGCGCAGCGTGTCCAACTCGATGGCGGTGGCCTGCGTGCGGAACACCAGCCGCACACCGGAGGGTTGGGCCTCCACCATGGCGAGTTGTCCGTCGTGGTCCGGGCACTGGGCGCGGGCCCGGGCGGGCAGCCGGTGTGGCAGCACACCGTGAGCTGTGGGCTCCAACTCGAGGGCGCCGCGCAGGAGGCTCGCGGTGATGGGCGTGGTGATCCGGTTGTGCTCGGTGCGCATGGTCTCAGCCTGTTGTTTCGGGGTTTGGTGTGGTTCTGATGCGCTGGTGGCCACGGGGTGCGGGGTCAGGGGGCGGGCCAGTTGCGCAGCAGGGCGTCGAGGGCGTCCAGGACCCGTGACCAGGTTTCCTGTGTGTCGGGGGAGCTGTGGCTGAACCCTCCCCCCAGCTCCAGAGTCACGTAGCCGTGGAAGACGCTGCCCAGCAGCCGGACCGCGTGTGTCTGGTCCGGTTCCGTCAGGTGGTAGCCGCGCAGGACAGCCCGCGTCATCTGTGCGTGCCTGCCACCTGCGCTGGCGGCCGCCGTGTGCGCGTCGAGTCTCATCTGGGCTGCGGTGAAACGGCCGGGATGCTCGCGGGCGTAGTCGCGGTAGACGTTCGCGAAGGCGGTCAGGGCGTCCTTGCCAGCGCGGCCGGCCAGGGCGTCAGCGGCTCGGTCGGCGAGTTCCTCCAGGGCGAGCAGGGCGATCTTGGTCTTGAGGTCCTGGGAGCTCTTCAGGTGCGAGTACAGGCTCGCGACCTTCACGTCGAACCTCCTGGCGAGCGCGGAGACGGTCACCTGGTCGAAGCCGACCTCGTCGGCCAGCTCCGCCCCCGCCCGGGCCAGGCGCTCCGGGGTCAGTCCTGCGCGTGCCATAGTGTGCCTCCTGTCCGGCATAGGTGATTATGCATTAGCCTAAAGGATTTAGGAAATCGCCTGGCCAGGAGGGGACGCGTGCCTAGGCAGTTTCGTTTGGATCAGCGGGCGGACCCGAGGAAGATTCCTGCGATGTGGAGTCCGGGCAGGTGGATGGATGCGGTCTTCTCGTAGCGGGTGGCGATGCCTCGCCACTGCTTGAGGCGGTTGATGCACCGTTCGACGGTGTTGCGCTGCTTGTAGGTCTTCCGGTCGAAGGCAGGTGGTCTGCCGCCTCGGCTTTCCCCGTCGTAGCCACCCCTGGCCTTCCTGCGGGCGTTGGCGCGGTGTGCCGAGCCCGGCGTTGCCGCCGACGCGCTCCAGTTCGAGGCCGCGCGCGAACGTGTCAAGGCGCGTGGCGAGACGATCCGGTGGCTGTCTGAACGATGCGGCACCTCGCCTCCCCACCCGGGCTCGCCTCCCAAATAGTTGACACTGACTAGTTGAGGGTGGATAGTTGATCCCGGCTAGTCCACAGCAGTAGCCCGTCTCGGGAAAGGAAACCCCGATGAGCACCACGCGCATCAGCCCGGCCGCCGCCTCCGCCGCCCCGGTCCGGATCGCCGCCAACGCCACGGTGACCAAGCGCCTCGGGCACTGGACCACCGACCGCCGGTTCGAGGTGCGGGCCCACCGCGGGCAGGCCGTGCTGGACCTGCGCTCCCCGCAGATCCCGGACGGCGACATCCGGATCGACGTCGACCTCGACCACGCCGTGCTCAAGCTGCTGGTCGCCGACGACGCCACGCTCGACGACTGGGACCTGCGGCGCACCGGACGCGGACGGGTCAAGGACACACAGCGCCCGCAGGCGCAAGCCGGCCGCCGGATCGTGATCGTCGGCCGGATGCACAGCGGCGAGATCCGTGTCCAGCGCGGCGGCTTCGCCGTGTTGACCGCCATGTGCTCCCGCGCGTACCTCGCCGACGTGCGGCGGGCGCACCAGGAGGGTGGCATGCCGACCGTGGCCGACCCGGCTGGCACCCACTGAACTGCCCGCCGCCCCGGCGGCGCCAAGCACGTCCGTAACGCACGACCCAGGAGAAACGCATGGCGAAGAAGCGGAAAGTCGGCAACCTGCTGGCGCTGGCGGTGTTGTCCTACCTGCGCCAGAAGCCCATGCACCCCTACGAGTTGAGTCGCACGCTGCGCGACAACGGCGACGCGCGGAGCATCAAGTTCACCCACGGCTCGCTGTACATGGTGGTCCAGCAACTGGCCAAGGCCGGGTTCGTCACCGATGTGGATACCCATCGCGAGGGGCAGCGGCCGGAACGCACCGTCTACGCCCTCACCGACAGCGGCCGCGAGGAACTGCACGACTGGCTGCGCGAGTTGGTCGAGGAGCCGGAACATGAGTACCCGCGGTTCGTGGCCGCGCTGTCGCTGATCGGCGCGCTGCCGCCGAGCGAGGTCCTCGAACTGCTGCGGCGGCGGCTCGATCGGCTCGCCGAACAACGTGCCGAGATCCGCACCCTGATCGACGACGCGACCGGCAAGGGCGTCCCGGGCCTGTTCCTGATCGAGGAGGAGTACCGGCTCGCCCTGTTGGAGACCGAGTCGTCGTTCGCCGAGCGCTTCATTGCACAGATCACCGATCCGCGGACCGACTGGGCGGGTGGCTGGGCCGAGTTCCACGGTGAGCCCGCCCCCAACGGCGAGGAGAAAGCACCATGACCCACATACGCACCGCCCTGGTCGTCGGCGGCGGGATCGCCGGTCCGGTGGCCGCGATGGCGCTGCGGAAGGCAGGCGTCGACGCCACCGTGTACGAGGCCTACCGCGCCACCGCCGACGGCGTCGGCGGTGGCCTGAGCATCGCCCCCAACGGCCTGAACGCGCTAGGCGTCCTCACCGCCGACGACGCCGTGCGGCGGATCGGCACACCGATGACGGCCATGGTCGTGCAGAGTTGGACGGGCAAACGGCTCGCCGAGTTCGGCGGCCTGCCCGGCCTGCCGACCATGCAGTTCGTCTGGCGCAGCGAGCTGTACCGGGCGCTGTACGACGAGGCGGCCCGGCGCGGCATCCGCACCGAGCACGGCAAACGGCTGGTCCATCTCACCGACACCGGTGACGAGGTGACCGCGCACTTCGCCGACGGCACCCAGGCGACCGCCGACATCCTCGTGGGAGCCGACGGCATCCGCTCCACGACCCGGACGCTGATAGACCCAGCCGCCCCTCGACCGCGTTACACGGGTCTGATCAGCTTCGGTGCGCGGTTGACGGACACCGGGGCAGCACCCACCGGCGGCAAGATGCACATGGTCTTCGGCAAGCGTGCTTTCTTCGGCTACCAGGTGCTTGACGACGGCAGCGGCGGATGGTTCGTCAACCTGCCGCATCGCGCGCCGATCACGCTGGCCGAGACCCGGCAGGTGCCCGCCGAGGAGTGGCTGCGCGTGCTGCGCGAGGCCTTCGCCGACGACCGCACCCCTGCACTGCAACTGCTGCGCCGCACCGAGCCCGCCGACCTCCTGGTCGTCGGCCCGATGGAGGACATCCCCACCGTGCCCACCTGGCACCGGGGCCGCACGGTCCTGATCGGCGACGCCGCGCACGCCACCTCACCCAGTTCGGGACAGGGCGCCTCACTGGCCGCGGAGAGCGCCGTGGAACTCGCCCGCTGCCTGCGGGACTTGCCGCATGAGCAGGCGTTCGCCGCCTTCGAGCGGCTGCGCCGGGCCCGCGCCGAGAAGATCATCGCCGCGGCCGCGCGCACCAACAGCGACAAGGCCGCGGGCCCGATCGCCCGCGTGCTGCGCGACCTGCTGATGCCGACGACGATGAGGCTGCTGGCCAAGCCCGAGAAGATGGCCTGGCAGTACGACCACCGCATCCCCTGGGACGCCCCCGTCACCCGGACCGGCTGAGGCGCGGCCGCCCGCCAGCGAGCCCGCTCGGCGCCCTTGTGGCCAGTCGGCCGCACCGTGCTCGCAGCGCGGAGCTGGCGGGGCTGGACGTTGTGGGTGCCGATGCCCATGTGTATCTGGCGCGTGACGGCACATCCCAACACGCGCCCGCGCCCTCGCGTTGTTTTAGCCTGTCCCACACCGGATGGAGCGATTCACCGCCGGGCCCGTCGTCGTCCCGTCGGACAGGCACGCCTAGGCGTCGAGTGGGCGCAGCTCGGTGGGGGCGGGCAGCCGGGGCTCCCAGGGGCTCGGCCGCAGCCAGCGGGTGCGTGCGGCGAGGCAGCCGAGGGCGAGCGAGATCAGGTGTCCGGCGTCGGCGAGTTGCTGGTCGTACAGCCACGCGGCGGTCAGCCCCGCGGCGAGCAGCGGCAGTCCGTACCGGCGCGGCGGACCCGCTGCCAGCGCGAGGAGACAGGCGCCCGTGGTGACCAGCCCGTAGCTGATGCCGACATCACGGGCGCGGGTGGTGATGCCGGGCATGTGCGCCAGACGCATCAACCACAGCGCGCCCTCGGTGAGCAACGTCGCGGTGAGGTGCCCGAAGACGAACACCCCCACCGCCCGTCGCGAGCCCCAACGCCACTCCGCGGTGCCCAGCACGGCGGCCACGGCGACGACGCCGAGCAGCACGGGCACACCGTCGACCACCAGCCCGCTGGTGAACAGGGTCCACCACTTGCCGACCTCCATGTGATGCACATTGCTGCTGTTGTGCCGCATGAAGCGGGCCTGTTCCGCGGCTGGTTGGCCCTTCAGCCACCAAGCCGTCAGCAGTAGTGCCGCTACGTAGGCGGCGGTTGCCCGCAGCCGCCTCGCTGAGCGTGTGATCCTGCTCTGAATGTCGTGCTTCGCCATCCCGCCCACCCCATTGGCCAACTTCTTCGGGTACTTCCGGGACGGAGACTGCGGCGCGGCCGTTGGCGGTTGCATACCCACGGCCCAACTTCTCTGTGGTATCCGCCCCGCACAAGGGACGGCGTCGCGGGCGCTGGCCAGTTGGGAAACGCGTTGCCGCGTGTGACTGCCCGGTGCTGGGATGACCGCGTGCACAGTGAGACGGTGCTGGCGGCGTACGACCAGCAGATGCGGCGGGGAGCCAGGGCCGATGGTCCGGGCGCCCGGGTCGAGCGAATCGGCAACGTGGTACGCCACTTTGGCACGGAGCGGGACTGGAATGGCGTCCTGTGGTCGGACCTGGACGCGGACACCGCGGACGCGGCGATCGCCGAACAAGTCGCGTTCTTCGGGGCGTTGGGTGTTGACGACTTCGAGTGGAAGCTCTACTCCCATGACCGCCCGGCCGATCTCGGGCGACGCCTCGGCGCGGCGGGGTTCACCCCGCGCCCCCAGGAGGCTCTGATGGTCGCGGAGATCGGCGAACTCGCCACGGGGGTGAACCTCCCAGCGGGTATCCATCTGCGCCCCGTCGCAACCGCCGCCGATGTGGACCTGGTGGTGGACGTTCACGAACGGGTCTTCGGTGCGGACGGTTCCCGCCTCCGACACCGACTGCTCGCCCAACTCGCCGAAGCGCCCGACACGGTGATGGCGGTCCTCGCCATGGCAGCCGACCAGCCCGTCTGCGCTGCCCGCTTGGAGCTCCACGCGGGAGCCGACTTCGCCAGCCTGTGGGGCGGTGGCACGCTCCCCGCTTGGCGCGGCAAGGGCATCTACCGCGCGCTGATCGCGTACCGGGCCGCGATCGCCGCCGAGCGGGGCTACCAGTACCTGCAGGTGGACGCGTCGGACGAGAGTCGGCCAATTCTCGGACGGCTGGGTTTTGTTCGATTGAGCACGACTACGCCGTACCTGTACCAGTTCTGAGGCCTTGTGGAGATTTGCCGTTCAGGGCCCCAGGTGGAGGCCGGGCTGTTTCTCTCCCTCATAAGGGATCAAGCCCCCCCCTACGAGTTCAATCGCGGCAACAGACGCTCTCGTATCAGAAGCGGTATACGCTATTCCCTGAAGGTGGCTTCGGGCGTTTAATGGCACGTGGCGAGAAGCTAGCGGCGCCGGAAGAATCGAAAACGTGTGCCGTGCTCGCACGGTCTGACAGCAGCGTGTAGTCCACCTGCCTTGTGGGGGAGGCGGCTTATGCATGGCCGGAGAGGTTCAAGTTGCCCGACAGCGGAAAGAGAAGCTGTTTCCCTGTACCTTCCGGCTCCCCTACTTGAGGGTGCGTTTCGTCCGGGATATCGGGGCGTGACTGGGTCAATCTCAGTTGAAGTCGCCCCTGTTGGCCGTATTGGCCGACGGGCTCGGATCGGGCCAGGCCACGGCGCCTGATGTCGTGCGGCTGAGATGGAGCGTACTGGGAAATTCGGCTGTTCGGCGCCGTAGCGCTGACGGGGGCGGTTGAGCCGTACGTCTATTAGGCGACGTGCCAGGACGACGTGTTGCGTGGGCTGCCGAACGCTCTGGCGTTCGTTCGACGTTTTCCCCCTGCTGGGGAGCAGGTCGCGGCGCGTGGCGCCGGTGCGCCCTGAGGGATGACGTTCGCGGCGTCACAGCCAACTATCCGCGGGGCAGGGCCCGTGAGTTGAGATTCTCCAGGAAGGATCCTTTATGCCTGTTGCTTTGTCCTCGGTAGAGGCCTCCACCACGCGAGAGGTAGTTCTGACGTATCCCGCGAAGTGGTCACGACCGCCCAGCACGACTCTCCAGGGTGCCCCGGAGATTCCCTGGCTCAAACGCCTTGGTTACCTCGAGACAGTGGAGGACCGCGCGTTCGTGAAGGATCTGCAGTCCAGGATCTTCGCGGTTCACTGCTATCCCGATGCCCGGCCCGGTGCGCTTGACGTGATCGCGAGGTTCCTCGCGCTGTGGACGCGGCACGACGACCGGCTGGAAAGTGAAGGCGGCATCTCCAAGGACCGCGCCGATCTCATCCGCTGTGCTCTGACCGGAGCGCTGACAGAGCCCCCCGTCACTGCTGACCGGGAGATCCGGGCCTGGTGGGAGATCGGACAGGACTTCGCGAAACTGGCCAGCCCTAAATGGTGCCATCGCTTCGGAGAGCGATACGGGGCCTGGCAGGACGCGGTCCGGGCCGAAGCCCAGATGGTCGCCAACTGGGGACGGTATCCAGAAGTCGGGATCTATTCCGGAATCCGTAACCGGGCTGCTGGTATGGGGCCGTGGGTGGCGCTGATCGAATTCGCCCTGGGGCGCGAACTTCCCACCAGCGCTCTTGATATCGATCTGGAGCGCATCTACGAACTCGTCGGCAGCGTGCACCTCGCTGACAACGATCTGCACGGCATCACCATGGACTCGCGGGCCGACTGGCCCAACCTGGTCTTCTCCATCGCTCACCACGACGGCCTCAGTTGGGCCGAGGCGAGCGAGGAAGTGGCCCGTCTGCATGCCCGGTACCTGTGTCAGTTCCACACGGTCGACCAGCACCTGCGAAACCGCAACCCCGAGATCGCCTGGTGGCTGGACGCGGTCCGCCACCTAATGGCCGGGCTGGTGACCGGGCATCAACTCTCCCCGCGCTACTCGCCGGTGCACCGTCTGGAGGACGGCACGAGGCTGCGCGTCACCGTGCACTGGCGAAAGTAGCTGACGTGCGACGTGCCGGGCGGCCAAGAGGCCGCCCGGCACGTCGGTTTCTGGGACGGGATGCGGGGGAGGACGGGCAGGCGGATGCCCGGCATCGGCACGTCCTACCGCTTCCGCAACCACCGGAGCAGTGAACGGCATCGGGTGGCGACCCGATGGGAGAAGGACGACGGAGTCGGCATCTCCTCGCGGGGCGGCTCCGGCATCGGGTACCTCGGTGCCACGGGTGGCGCAGGCATCACCAAGGACTCCCCGAACAGTTCTGGCTCAGGCTCCCGTGGGGTGAACTCCACCGGCACGGCGACCAGCCGCCGGGACAACAGGGAGGACTCCCAGTGCAGTTGGTCCTCCGGAACCGCCAGCTCCAGGTCGGGCAGGCGCGCCAGGAGAGCGTCGATGCCGGTGTCGGCGATGGCGCGGCCGATGTCCTGGCCGGGGCATTCGTGAGGCCCGCTGCTGAAGGACAGGTGTGACCGGTTGCCGTGGACGGGGACGGAGAGGTCGGGGCGGATCGCCGGGTCGATGTTGCCTGCGGCCAGGCCGAGGATCATCAAGTCACCGGACTTGATCTTCTGATCGGCGAACTCCGCGTTCCCGGTGGCCCAGCGGCCGTAGACCCGGCTGAACGGCGGTGCGTCCCAGAGCACCTGCTCGACGGCATCGGGGAGGGTCATGTGCCCACCGGCCAGGGAGGCGCGGAACCGGGGGTCGGTCAGGACCATCAGCAAGGTGTTGGCGATGAGGTTGGCGGTGGTCTCGTAGGCGGTGATGAGGACGAGTCGTAGGTGTTCCGCCGCCTCGTCGTCACTGAGGCCGGCCCGGTGTTCCAGTAGCCATGACGCGAAGTCGCTTCCGGGCAGAGCGCGCTTGGCCACCACCAGTTGGCGCAGAGTCTTCATCACGTACTCGTTGCTGGCGATGGCCGTCTCGGTCCCCTTGACCATGTCCCGGGCCGCTTGGACGAGGCGTGGGCCGTACTCGTCGGGCATTCCGAGAAGCTGGGTCAAGGTCAGCATGGGCAGGTGCTCGGCGAACTGTTCCACCAACTCGGCCTTGCCGTCGGCGGCGAAGCCGTCCACGAGCTGGTTGGCGAACCGAACGACGTAGCGCCGGATCCCGCGCCGGTCGAAGCGGCCCATGCTCTCGGTCACCGCGGCACGCAGCCGTTCGTGCTCCTCGCCGTCGGCGAAGACACAAAGTGGCTGCCAGGCGACCACCGGCAACAGCGGCGAGTCCATCGGCACCCGCCCCTCCTGGAGTTCGCGCCACCGCCGTGAGTCCCGCGAGAACCGCGACGGCGTCCGCATCACCTCGAGGTTCTCGGCGTATCCCAGGACGAGCCACGCGGGCAGGTCACCATGCACCAACACCGGTGCCACCGCCCCGTGTTCCGCGCGGAGCTTGTTGTACAGGCCGATGGGGTCGGCCTCCGCCTCCGGGCCGTAGAGGCGCCGTACCCCGCCGGGGCCGATGGGCCCGACGCGGTGGGCGGGGCAGCCGGGGGGCGGGGCGAGAGGGGAGTTGGACGGAGTAGTGGTCACGAGTGCTCCGGAGTAACTGCGAGGGAGTGCAGGTAGCGCATCAGGGTCAACAGGACGTCGCGGCTGGAGGCCCGCTTGCGGGCGTCGCAGTCGACGATGGGGACGTGTGCGGGCAGGTCGAGGGCGGCGCGTAGTTCCTCGGTGGGGTATGTGGGGGCGTCCGGGAAGGTGTTTATGGCGACGACGAAGGGGACGTCCCGTTCCTCCAGCCGTCCGATCACATCGAAGCTGACCTCCAGGCGGCGGGTGTCCACCAGGACCACGGCTCCCAACGCACCTCGGAACAGGCCGTTCCACAGGAACCAGAAGCGCTGTTGGCCGGGTGTGCCGAACAGGTAGAGCACCAGTTCCTCGTTGATGCTGATCCGGCCGAAGTCCATGGCGACGGTGGTCGCCGTCTTGCGTTCCACCCCGGCGATGTCGTCCACCCCGACACCGGCCTGGGTCATCGTCTCCTCGGTGGTCAGCGGACGGATCTCGCTCACCGAGCCGACCAGGGTCGTCTTGCCGACCCCGAACCCCCCTACGATCACGATCTTCACCGCGGCGGTGGCCGACGAGGGCAACGTGTCCTCGGCCCGCGGCCCGACAACGCTGTCGGCGTCGACCAGTTCAGAGCTTTTGAAGTCCATGCATCACCGCCTCAATGAGCGCAGCATCGGGAAGTTGGGCGGGCGGTACCAGCGCACGCGCCTCCACCCGTTCGTCGGCCAGCAGGTCCGCGACCAGCACGCTCACCACGCTGACGGGCAGATGTAAGTACGCCGAGATCTCGGCCACCGACAGCGGGGACTGGCACAGCCGTACGATCGCCGAGTGCTCCGGCTGCATCCCCGATGTCGGCCCCGACCGCGAGACGATCAGCGTGACCAGGTCGATCGTGGCCTTCGCGGTCGAACCGCTGCGTCCCTTGGTGATCACGTACAGGCGTTCCGGGTCACCTTCGTTCCACTCCGGCTCGTTCTTCTTCTCTTCCGCATCGCTCATGTGGCCTGCCCGTCGTTGCGCGGCGGGCTGCTCAGGTGCTCACCGATACGGGCCACCAGGTCCCGCATGCGCTGTCCCATCAGGCCCGCGTCGACCCCCTCGTCGGCGAGCACCGCCAGATACGCGCCGGCGCCTGCCGCCATCAGGTAGAAGAAGCCGCCGTTGATCTCGATCACGACCAGCCGCATCAGGCCGTTGCTGTGCGGGAACTCGGCGGCCACCGCCGCGGCCAGGCTCTGCAACCCGGCACAGGCGGCGGCGAGCCGGTCGGCGGCGTCGGTGTCGGCGCCGTACTGCGCCATCCGCAGACCGTCCGAGGAGAGCACCACCACCTGACGGGTGAACGGAACGCCCTCCGCCAGGTCCTTGAGCATCCAGTCCATGTTGGCCCGCAACTGCATCATGGCTATTCACCCTTATCCGATGACTCGTCACTGTTGTCGTGGACTGGAGCGCTGGTTGACGCATCGCCGTTCACGGCGCTGTGGAAAGCGGCCAGCCACATACCCGGTGGCTCCTTGCCCTGCTCCGAAGCGTCCGCGGCGGGGGACTTGGCGGCGGGGGCCGAGACAGAACGCGTTCGCGGCGGCGGCACAGGGGTGCGGCGACGCCGCTGCGGCAGCCCGTTGGCGGTGCGCTCGGTCACCACCGGCACATCGTCGTCCATGGTGCCGCGCGGCATGCCGCGACGGGGGCTGGCGGCGGTGATGGGCCGCGGAATCGAGATCTTGGGCGCCGTGGGGTCCTGCTTGGTGATGGCGACCGCGCCGATGCCGTGTGCCCTGCCCGTCGCCGCGGCCGTGGTCAGGTGTTCCTGCGGGACGATCAGCACCGCCCGTACCCCGCCGTACGCCGAGGGCCGCAGCGAGACCTGGAAGCCGTAGGCCTGGGACAGCCGTCCCACCACCGCCAGACCGAGCCGGGGCGTCTCGCCCAGGTCGTTGAGGTCGATACCGGCCTGTGCCTGCGCCAGCATCCGTTCGGCGCGGGCCCGGGCCTCCTCGCTGAGGCTCACCCCGCCGTCCTCGATCTCCACCGCGATACCGGACTGCACCTCGACCGCGGTCAGATGCACCTTGGTCTCCGGCGGCGAGTAACGAGTGGCGTTGTCCAGCAGTTCGGACAGCGCGTGGATCAGCGGTTCCACCGTGGGGCCGATGATGGCGATCTCCGACACCGAGTGCAGTTCCACCCGTTGGTAGTCGAGGATCCGCGACATGGCACCGCGCAGGCAACTGAACAGCGGTACCGCCTTGCTCCACTGCCTGCCGGGCCGGGCACCGCCGAGCACCGCGATGCTGTCGGCGAGGCGGCCGATCAGCGCCGTGCCGTGGTCCAACCGCAGCAGGTCACCGAAGACTTCGGGGTCGTTGCCGTGCCGGTCCTCCATCTCCCGCAGGCCGCGGGCCTGTTGGTGGACGATGGCCTGTACGCGCCGGGCGATGTTGACGAAGGCGCGCTGCGCGGAGTCACGCATGTCCTCCTCGGCGGAGACCGCCTCCAGGACGGTGCGCACCACCTTCAGGTTGACGGCGTTGGATTCGGGATCGCCGCGCCCCTGCTGGTTGGCGGCGACCGCCCTGATGACGTCCTCGGGGAACTCGCCCCGTTGGATGCGGCCCACCGCCTCGGGGAGCAGGACGTCCGCCAACCACATGGTGTCGGCCCGTTGTTGGGCGAGCCGGGCGTTGAGGGTGGCCTCCTGCTCGGCGAGCCGGTCGCGCAGTACCGCGACCACGCGTCCCCGGCGCGCCGTCTCCGCGGTGACCAGGGCCACCGCCACCGTCGCCACGGCACCGCACCAGGCGACGAGCCCGCGCGCCTGCGCGGAGGCGACCGCGACGGCGACGGTCGCGCACAAAGCGGTCCCGGCGGCAGGCAGTAACCACGGGACAACCGAGGCGGGCCGGGGGACTCCGGATGACGATCCAGCAGGAACCATCAGCATCCTCAAACCGTCAGCAGACTTGGATGAACGAAAGGCGGATACGGCATCAGCGGCAACCCCAACAGCACACAGGGGCGACGCGGCGTAACTGCCGCAACACGCTGAGCCGCGAAGCAGCATAGCCATGCTCCGCCTGTGCCTGACGCATAATCATTCTCTTTGCGGCAACTGGCAGTTGGCGCCACGGATTTCTGTATGCTGCTCCCTCGCGGGGCGGCTCCCGGGCCACACCACCGGTGTGCGCTTAAGGGACCTCGACCCAGTCGAGGGTGCGCTGCACGGCCTTCTGCCAGCCCGCGTAGCCTTCGGCGCGCCGCTGTTCGCTCCATCGCGGGTACCAGCGCTTGGACTCGTGCCAGTGCGCGCGCAGTTCGTCGGTGTCGCGCCAGAAGCCGGTGGCGAGCCCGGCCGCGTAGGCCGCGCCGAGCGCGGTGGTCTCGGCGACGACCGGGCGGCTGACCGGGACCCCGAGGATGTCGGCCTGGGTCTGCATGCACAGGTCGTTGGCGGTGACCCCGCCGTCCACCTTGAGCACGTCCAGGTGGACCCCGGAGTCCTGGAACATCGCCTCGACCACGTCGCGGCTCTGGTAGCAGATGGCTTCCAGGGTGGCCCGGGCCAGGTGTCCGTTGGTGTGGTAGCGGGCCAGCCCCACGATCGCGCCGCGCGCGTCGGAACGCCAGTACGGTGCGAACAGTCCGGAGAACGCGGGTACGAAGTAGATGCCTCCGCTGTCCTCGACGGTAAGGGCGAGCGTCTCGCTCTCGGCGGCGTCCCGGATGGTGCGCATCTGGTCGCGCAGCCACTGCACCGCGGATCCGGTGACGGCGATCGACCCCTCCAGCGCGTAGACGGCGGGGGAGTCGCCGAACCGGTAGCAGACCGTGGTGATCAGGCCGTGCTCCGAACGCACCGGCTGGGTACCGGTGTTGAGCAGCAGGAAGTTGCCGGTGCCGTAGGTGTTCTTCGCCTCGCCGGGCGCGAAGCACACCTGCCCGACGGTGGCGGCCTGTTGGTCGCCCAGCACTCCGGTGATCGGGACCGCGGTGCGCAGCGGTCTGGTGGTGCGGGCCTGGCCGAACGCCTCGGGGTGGGATGAGGGGTTGATCTTCGGCAGCATGGCGCGGGGTATGCCGAACAGTTCGAGCAACTCCTCGTCCCAGTCGAGGGTTTCCAGGTCCATCAGCATGGTGCGGCTGGCGTTGGTGACGTCGGTCGCGTGGATGCCGCCGCTGGGGCCGCCGGTGAGGTTCCACAGCACCCAGCAGTCGGTGGTGCCGAACAGCGCGTGCCCGCGCTCGGCGGCCTCGCGCACGCCGGGTACGTTCTCCAGGATCCACCGCACCTTGCCGCCGGAGAAGTAGGTGGCGGGCGGCAGTCCTGCCCGGCGGCGGATCAGGTCGCCGTGGCCGTCCCGCTCCAGCGCGGAGGCGATGGTGTCGGTACGGGTGTCCTGCCAGACGATGGCGTTGCAGTACGGCTGGCCGGTGCGCGGGTCCCACACCACGGTGGTCTCGCGCTGGTTGGTGATGCCGATGGCGGCCAGGTCGGACGGGGCGATCCCGGCGGTACGGGTGGCGGTCTGGATGGTGACGTTGGTGCGCTCCCAGATCTCCACCGGATCGTGCTCGACCCAGCCGGGGCGCGGCAGGATCTGAGTGTGTTCCAGCTGGTGCCTGGCCACCTCGTTGCCGTCGTGGTCGAAGATCATGAAGCGGCTGCTGGTGGTCCCCTGGTCGATCGCGCCGACGAAGTCCGCCATGGCTGGTCGCCTCTCACGCGGTGGGTGGTCCGCTGCCGGGCGGCGTCGGGATCTCGCCGGGTTCCTGGGGCTGGGGGACCGGCAGATAGCGGCTGATGGACAGCTTGTAGAAGGCCGCGCCGACCAGCCCGCCGATCAGCGGTGCGACGATGGGCACCCAGAAGTAGAGGTTCCCCCACTGGTCGCGGAAGGCGCCCCGGTAGCCGGTGATGAAGCTGGCCAGCCGGGGGCCGAAGTCACGGGCCGGGTTGATGGCGTAGCCCGCGTCGGCGCCGAACGCCATGCCGATCACCACCACGATCAGGCCGATGACGAACGGCGCCAGGTTCGCGCGGGGGGGCGTGTTGAGCAGATCGGTGACCGCGAGGATCAGCATCATCAGCAGCGCGGTGCCGATCACCTGGTCGCGGAAGGCGCCCCACTCGTGGATGCCCGCGGTGAGTGAGCCGTTGCCGGGCAGGGTGGAGAAGACGATCTGGGTCGCGGTGGTGTGTTTGGGGTCGGCGCGGGCCAGTACCTCGGTGAAGTTCCAGCGGACCAGTAGGGCCGCGACGAAGGCCCCGGCCGTCTGGGCCACCGCGTAGGGCAGCACCTTGGGCCAGGGGAAGCCCTTGAACGCGGCCAGCGCGAGGGTGACCGCGGGGTTGAGGTGGGCGCCGCTGATGCGTCCCGCCATGTAGACGCCGAACGTCACCCCCCAACCCCAGGCCCAGGCGATGCTGTCGTGGTTGCCGAGGCCGCCTTTGGGGCTGGTCAGGGCGCCTGCCGCCACCACCTGTGCCACCACGCCGCAGCCGAAGAGGATCAGCACCATCGTTCCGGCGAACTCCGCGGAGAGCTCGCCGATCAGCCGCGGTTTCGGTGTGGGTTCACTCATGGGCGCCCGCCTCCTCAGGGCTGCGGCTCCGGCACGCAAAGAACCGTGCACCATCTTCCGGCACCGGAAGGGACCCGGCCAGTCGGACTTGACCAGGGCTCGCGCGTGCTGTTTAGTTGTACACAACTTAGTTGTGCACAATGCACATGCCAGGAGTTGAGAGGCTTTCCCATGGACGCGCTCTACACCACAGCCGCCACCGCCAACGGCCGAGAGGGCCGCACCGTCAGCTCGGACGGCAGGCTCGACCTCCAGTTGGCGTTCCCGCCCGCGCTGGGCGGGAACGGCAACGGCACCAACCCCGAGCAGTTGTTCGCCGCCGGATACGCGGCCTGCTTCGCCAGCGCTCTCGGCGCGGTCGGCCGTGAGGCCAAGGTTGACACCAGCGACGCCTCGGTCACCGCCGAGGTGGGCATCGGCAAGGACACCGACGGCGGCTTCGGGCTGGCGGTGACGCTCCGCGTCGAACTGCCCGAGTCGCTGCAGGGTCCGGCGGGCCGCGAGCTGGTCGAGAAGGCGCACGCCTTCTGCCCGTACTCCAAGGCCACCCGGGGCAACATCCCGGTGGAACTGGTGGTGGAGTGACAAGTCGCCCGCCCCGGTGAGGAGTTGCGGCACCGCCTCGCACCGGCCGGAGTGCCACCGCCAGCCGGTCCCGCGGCCCGAACCGTGCCATGCGGCTGATCGCCGGAGGGGCGATAATTGACAGGTGCGGCCAAGGGCGATGAACACTCCCGAGGCGTCCGGCGGCGACACTCGGCGCTGCCCGTTCGACGTCACCGATGCCGCCGTCCTGGTGGTGGATCCCAAGGGCCTGATCCAGGGGTGGAGTCGCGGCGCACAGGAACTGCTCGGCTACCGGGAGCAGGAGGTCATCGGACGCCCCGCCACGGACCTGCTGGCCACCCCCGGCGAGGGACCGAAGCTGCGCCACCGCACCGGCAGCGGCTGGCAGGCGTCGCTGTCGGTACGCCACCGCGACGGGCACAGCCTTGAGGTCGGCGCGCAGGCGTGCCCGCTGGGCGCCGACCGCAAGGGCGCGAGCTGGCTGGTGGTCGCCGCCGACCTGGCCACCACGCAGGCATGGGAGCGCGAGCAGGCGGTGCTGCGCGGGCTGTTCACCCAGTCCCCGTTCGGGCTGGCCGTGGTCGACCCGCAACTGCGGTTCCTGATGATCAACCCCGCGCTGGAGCGGATGGACGGCGTCCCGGCGCGGCTGCGGCTGGGCCGCCGCCTGCGCGACACGTTGCCCGGAGCCGGGGGACCGCTGGCGGAGGAGCGGGCCAGGGAGGTACTGGAGACCGGTGAACCGCTGGTCACCGTCGAGCAGGTGGACTCCGCGACCGACCCGCACCGGCAGCACGTACGGTCCGGCTCCTCCTTCCGGCTGCAGGACTCGGCCGGGCGCACCGTCGGCGTCGGACACGCGGTGCTCGACGTCACCAGCCACCATCGCGCCCGGCAGCGCCTCGCCCTGGTCAACGAGGCCAGCGTGCTGATCGGCAGCACCCTGGACCTCGACCGCACGGTCCAGGAACTGGCGGAGGTGCTGGTCCCGCGGGTCGCCGACTTCGTCGCCGTCGACCTGCTGGCCTCCGTGATCTGCGAGCAGGACCCGGAAGTGGTGCTGGTCTCCGACGCCACCGAGTTGCGCCGCACCGCCCATCGGTCCATCCGGCCGGGCCCGCCGAAGGTCCTGGTGGCGCTCGGTGAACCGGCCCACTACCCGCAGGTGTCACCACAGGCCCGCTGCCTGGCCACCGGCCGGCCGGTGCTGGACGCCGTGGTGGACCTGTCCACGCCCTGGCTGCGCAAGGACCCGCCACGCGCCAAGCACCTGCACGACGTGGGCGTCCACTCCCACATGGTGGTCCCGCTGCGCGCCCGTGGCATCACCACGGGAGTGGCCACCTTGATGCGCTGGAAGAACGCCGAGCCCTTCGACGCCGACGACCTGCTGCTGGCCGAGGAACTCGCCGCCCGCGCCGCGGTGTGCATCGACAACGCCCGGCGCTTCACCCGCGAACACCGCGCCGCCCTCACCCTGCAGCGCAGTCTGCTCCCGCAGGACCTGCCCGCCCACACCGCGGTGGAGGCCGCCTACCGCTACCTGCCGGCCGACACCCAGGCAGGGGTCGGCGGCGACTGGTTCGACGTGCTGTCGCTGTCCGGCAGCCGGGTGGCCCTGGTCGTCGGCGACGTGGTGGGCCACGGCATGCACGCCGCCGCCACCATGGGACGGCTGCGCACCGCCGTGCACACCCTGGCCGACCTCGACCTGCCGCCCGACGAACTCCTCTCCCACCTCGATGACCTGGTGCTGCGGCTGGCCGCCGAGGAGGACGCCGCGGACCGGCCCGGCACCGGGGTGCTCGGCGCCACCTGCCTGTACGGGGTGTACGACCCCATCTGCCGGTCCGCCACCTTCGCCCGCGCCGGGCATCCGCCACCGGCCATCGCCCACCTGGACAAGGCCGTCGAGTTCCCCGACATCCCGGCCGGACCTCCGCTCGGCCTCGGCGGTCTGCCGTTCGAGGCCGCGGAGGTACCCATTCCCGACGGCTGTGTGCTCGCCTTCTACACCGACGGTCTGATCACCGCCTCCCCGGACCGTGACGTGGAGACCGGCCTGGAGCGGCTGTGCTTCGCGCTGGCCCACCCCGACCGCCCGCTGGAGGAGATATGCGACGGCATGGTGCGCACCCTGCTGCCGGACCGTCCGCATGACGATGTCGCCTTCCTCGTCGCCCGCCCGCACGCGCTCAGCGCCGACAACTTCGCCACCTGGGACCTGAGCAGCGAGCCCACCGCGGTCGCGTACGCCCGGGCCATCACCGGGCGGCAACTGGAGCGCTGGGGCGTGGAGGAGCTGGCGTTCACCACCGAACTGATCGTCAGCGAGCTGGTCACCAACGCGATCCGCTACGCCTCCGAGCCGATCAGCCTGCGGCTGATCCGCGACGTACACCTGATCTGCGAGGTGTCCGACGGCAGCAACACCTCCCCGCACCTGCGTCGCGCACGCTACAACGACGAGGGAGGCCGGGGGCTGTTCCTGGTGGCCCAGTTCGCCCAACGCTGGGGCACCCGCTACACCTCCGACGGCAAGACCATCTGGGCCGAACAGCCGTTGCCCGGCAGTGCCTAGGCGCTCCGCTGGGAGTGCGGCGATGTGCCGTCGATCGTCTACAGCGCCGTTGCGGCTGGTCGCGCCCAGGCGGCGGAGCCGCACATGAACACAGCCCCGCGGCCCTTCGGGGCGCTACCGGACCGCAGTGGACTTCACCCGCGCTTGGACCAACGACCCTGGCAGGAGCGGGAATTGCCGCCGAGGCACCCCAAATTCCGCCCTGTCGCGTTCAGTTCCCGGATGTGACCAATCTGTGAGCTTGGTCGCACACCGCCTCCATAATGCCTGGTCAGTAACGCTCCGTACGATCTTCAACTGACTTCGCACGCTAGTGTGTGATGTGTCGGCAGATCCTGCCAACACATCGCTTCTCCCTACGCTTCCGCCGTTTTCGGGACGTTGTGGGATGCCCCGACCGGGCAGCCCATGTCCGTCCGCGGAACGCCTTCCCGTGCACACCAGCGTCGATCCGCCGGTGTGCCATGTCCGTGTGGAGGTACCTTGGCCCTCGATTTCCGCGTCGCGACTCTGGAAGACATCGACGGGTTGCTCCAGCTCTACCGACGGGTCTACGGGCGCGACTACGCGCTGCCGCTCGGCACCGACCCGGAGGTGATGGCCCGGGAGATCTGCGCACCGCTGACCACCTGGCTGGTCGCCGACGAGCCGGGAACCGGACGGTTGGTGGGGTCGATCGTGGGCAACCACGACCCGTCAAACGGCTTGGGCAAGCTCCAGGGCCTGGTGATCCACCCCGACGCCCGGGGCTCGGGCGCCGCGCGGCAGGCGGTCCAGCAACTCAGTGACACCCTGCTCAGCGGCGAGCAGCCCGCCGACTCCGTCTACGCCACCGCGCGCACCAACTCCACCGCACCCCAACGCATCTGCCTGCGCAGTGGTTTCCACGCCCTGGGCATCTTCCCCAACCTCCGCAAGGCCGCCCGGCACGAGACCATGGTGCTGCTGGCCCGCCACCGCGAAGGCGTGCTCGAACGACGCCTTCCGGTGCCCCGGGTCCCGGCCCAACTCGGCGGCCTGGTCCAGGCACTGCGTTCGGCCGGGTTCGCGCTCGACACCGAGGTCACCGACGAGGTACCGCCGCGCGTCACCGGTGGCCGCCCGGCGGACCGCGCCGTCGAGCTCGTGGACGCGCCCGAGTTCGTCCTGCGCCGCTTCGCCGAGGTCATGCCCGACCCCGCCCGGCGCTTCTACCCGTTCCACGCGCCCAACATCATGCTGGCCGCCACCGACGGGGCATACGAGCTGTACGCCCAACTCAGCCGGTCCGACGGGTACTGCGCGCTGATCGGCACCGCTCCCGGATTCTCCGCCCTCGGTGACGACCTGGAACCGCTCATCGAGCGGCTGGGCGGCTACGGCGCCTCCTACATCGAAACCCTGGTGCCGCTGGACCGCTACGAAGAACTGTGCCGGTTGCTCGCCCACGGCTTCCTGCCCGCCGCCGCCTACCCGGCGATGCGCCGGGAGGGCACACGGTTCCGCGACCACGTCGTGATGGCCCGCACCCTCCAGCCGCTGGACTTCCACGACCTGGCCATCGACATGGCGTTCCAGCCCTTCACCGAGCAGTACATCGAGCTGTGGAAGCAGCAATACCTCAACACCTGCGGGGTTTTCCAGTGAACCAGTACCTGGGACCGGTCTCGGTACCCGATCCCGACGCCCTCGCCGCCGTGCAACGGCTGTGCGACATCGCCGAGCCGTACCTCGCGGGCCCGGACAGCGACCGGCTGTTCGCGCGGGCGATGAACGAGTCCAACGCCTGGCACGCCGCCCGCTCCCCGTTCTTCGACCGGCTGCTGGCCGCCAGCGCGGCCGCCGACCGTCCGCTGGAGGACGTGGCCGACCTGCACCGGCTGCCGTTCGTGCACGCCAACTTCTACAAGGCGCACGAAGTGGTGTCCATCCCCGCCGACGACGTGAAGCTGCACGTCACCTCCTCCGGCACCACCGGCCAGAAGTCGCAGATGTTCTTCGACGACTTCACGCTGCGCAACGGCCAGCGCATGGTCGCCCGGATCTTCGACCACTACGGCTGGATCGGCGAGAGCGAGCCGGTCAACTACCTGCTCTCCAACTACCAGCCGCGTCCCGGGCTGAACCTGGGCAGCTCGTTCACCGACGAGTACCTGTGTCACTTCGCACCGGTGCGGTCGGTCGAGTACGCGCTCAAGCACACCGGCGGCGGCCACGAGTTCGACCCGTTCGGCTGCGTTCGCGCGCTCATCCGCTACGCCGAGGAGGGCGCGCCGGTACGCATCCTGGGGTTCCCGGCCTTCCTCTCCTTCACCCTCGACCGGATGCGGGAGCTGGGCATCCCGCCGCTGGAGCTCGACCCGCGGTCGCTGGTCGTCTTCGGCGGCGGCTGGAAGGGCCACGCCGACAAGCAGGTGGCCAAACCCGAGCTGTACCAGCGCATCCACGACCAGTTGGGCATCCCCGACGAACGCATCCGCGACGGCTTCGGCGCCGCCGAGCACTCCGTGCTCTACATGGAGTGCCCACGGCACCGCCTGCACGTACCCACCTGGTCCAGGATGCTGGTCCGCTCGGTGCGCACGCTGGAGCCGCTGCCCCACGGGGAGCCCGGCTACGCCCAGTTCATCTCCCCGTACATCACGTCGGTCCCGGCCCAGTCCGTGCTCATGGGCGACCTGGTCACGCAGTACGGCCCCGAGGAGTGCGGCTGCGGGCTGCCCACGCCCTGGTTCACCGTGCACGGCCGGGCCGGGCTGAGCCGCAACCGCAGCTGTGCCATCGCCGCCGCCGAACTGATCAAGGGGAAGTCATGACCAGCGAGTTGCTGCCCGACGGACACTACTGGCAGGGCGAGTGGGTCGACGACGCCGAGGCGGAACGCCGACTCGACGCGCTGGACGACTACGTCCCCGAGGCGCTGGCCCGCCCCCTCAGCCCACTCCTCGTGATCGCCGCGTGCGACCGCCTGGCCACCGCGCTCAGCGACCCGGACGACCCGCACACCCAGCGGCTCACCGCACTGCTGCGCCAGGCCGCGGTGCCCGAGGAGGAGTCGGCACGCACCCTGCGCGACATCGCCGCGGCCCTCGGCCGGGAGGCCCTGGAGACCAAGCTGACCCGCGAGCTGGGCGGCATCGACCCCGGTCGGCTGGCCCGCTTCGACCTGCGCCGGGAGGTCTTCGAGGCCTGGCTGCCGGTCGGCCTGCTGGTGCACATCACCCCTGGCAACGCGCCCGCCGCCGGAGCGCTCAGCGTGGTCGAGGGGCTGCTCGCCGGAAACGTCAACGTGGCCAAGACCAGCGGCGGTTCACGCTTCACCCACGGACTGCTGGCCAGTCTCGGTGAACTCGATCCCACCGGGCAGATCGCCAGTCGGGTGGTCGTGCTCGGCTTCCCCTCCAGCCGCACCAGCTGGCTGGAGCGGCTGTGCGCCGCAGCCGACGCGGTCGCCGCCTGGGGCGGGGAGGAGGCCATCGCGGGCGTGGCGGCCCTGGTGCGGCCCGGCTGCCGGCTGGTCGACTGGGGGCCGAAGCTCTCCTTCGCCTACCTCACCGCGGACACCTGGTCCGCCCCCAAGACACTGCGCGCGGTGGCCGCCGACATCTGCCGCCTCGGCCAGCAGGCGTGCTCCAGCCCGCAGGTCGTCTATCTGGACACCGAAGACACCGACGAGGTCTTCGCGTTCGCCGAGCGGTTCGCCACCGTACTGGCCGACGCCGTCAGCGAGTCGCGTCCGGCCGAGCCGGAGCTGATGGAGAGCGCGGAGATCACCAACACCGTCCTGGTGGCCCAGCTGGAGCAGCACCTGGACCTCACCCGGGTGCACGCCGCGCCGGACGGCAGCTGGCACGTACTGGCCGACACCCGTGGCGCGCTGCGGGCCTCACCGCTGCACCGCACGGTGTGGGTCAAGCCCCTGCCGCGCAAACGGATCGGCGAGGTGCTGCGCCCGATGCGCCGCTACCTGCAGACCGTCGGCCTGGGCGCCGATCGCCGCGACACCGCCGAACTGGCCACCGCCGTGCTGGCCGCCGGAGCCCAACGGGTCACCGTACCCGGCGAGATGCTGGGCAGCTACAACGGCGAACCGCACGACGGCGTCTACGCGCTGCAGCGCTACAGCCGCCGGGTGGACGTGCAACTCGACGCCCGGTTCTCCACCGACGCCTGCCTGGACGACCTGGTCGGCGCGCGCGAACTGCCGCCGCCCGCCGTGCCGGTCACCGCCAAGGCGGATTTCGAGCAACTGCAAAGCGACCTGAGCCGGGCCGAGGTGTTCTTCCGCAGCGGCGGCAGCTCCGGCGCGCCCAAGCTGTCCGCGTTCACCTGGGACGACTACCACGAGCACATGCGCCACGGCGCGGAGGGCCTGCTGGCCGCCGGGTTCGAGCCGCGCACCGACCGGGCCATGAACCTGTTCTTCGGCGGTCTGCTCTACGGAGGTTTCCCCAGCTTCTTCTCGGTGCTGGAGACCCTGAACGCGGTGCAGTTCCCCATGGCCGCACAGCAGGACCACGCCGCGGTGGCCCGCTCCATCGTGGAACACCGGGTGGACACCCTCCTCGGCATGCCCAACTACCTACTACGGGTGTTCACCGAGGGCGCCGAGGAACTGCGCGGGTACCGCGGGGTGCGCAAGATCTTCTACGGCGGTGAGCACTTCCCCGAGCGCCAACAGGCCTGGCTGCGCGAGGAGTTCGGGGTCGAGTTGATCCGCTCGGCCGCCTACGGCAGCGTTGACGCCGGGCCGTTGGGTTACCAGTGCGGTGCGTCACCGGCTCGGGTGCACCACCTGTTCAGCGGTCTGCAGACGCTGGAGATCCTGGAACCGGTCGCGGACCGCCCGGCACCGGTCGGCGAGACGGGACGACTGGTGTTCACCGCGCACACCCGGCGCGGCCAGCGACTGGACCGGTATGAGATCGGTGACCTGGGCCGTTGGGTGCCGGGCGAGTGCTCGTGCGGTCGCCGCACGCCGCGCTTCGAACTGCTGGGCCGGTTCGGTGACATCTTCCGCAGCGGCAGCCACTTCCTCAACTACCGCAGGTTCGCCGCCGTCGCGGAGGACGCGCTGGGCCACACCGGCGCCGTACAGATCCTGCTGGACGAGAACGAGCACGCCGACGAGCGGCTGACCGTACGGCTGGAGGGCGACGCCACCCGGCCCGAGGCCGACGCGGCACGGGTCTTCCTCGATGAGTACCCCGCGCTGGACATCGCGGTGAACCGGGACCGCATGGTGGAGCTGCGGGTGGAGTGGGCCCCCGTGGAGCGCTTCGAGCAGACCGCCGCCAGCGGCAAGCTGCTCGCGGTCGTGGACCGCCGGGAACGCAACCGCTGACCGGCTTGCGCGGCACAGTCCCTCCGCCGGACCGCCTGGGGTCCGGCGGAGGGACTCGTCGTTATGAGCCCGACATCCGCTCGTCGATGAGCCTGACCAGCTTGCCGGTACGGGGGTTGAGGGTCAGGCCGTCCACATCCACCCACTCGAACGCGAGCGGGTGGATCTTGCCCTGGCGTACGTGTTCGTCGAACATCGGCCGCACGCAAGCCAGTCGCTGCGTCAGCGCGTCCTCCAGGGCCTGGCGGTCCGCGCCATCGCCGCGCCGCGCCGCCAGACGCAGCACCAGCTCGTCCCGGGTCTCCCGGTGCCGGAGCACCACCTGGGTCCCGGCCACCAGACCCCGCTTGTCCTCGGTCTCGACCAGTTGCCGCAGGTCCTCCAGGTACACGGTGACCACCCCGACCCTGGCCCCCTCCTCGGAGCGGCCGAGCAGCCGCAGGCGCCGCCGGGGGAAGTCCACCCACTCGGCCATGTCACCGACCGGGTAGCGGATCACCGGCATCAACCGCCGCACCAGGTCCGTTGCCACCACCCGGCCGGGGCGGCCCGGTTCCTCGATGGGCTCACCGGTCTCCGGGTCGAGCAGCTCCACCACCTTGTCCGGGGTGAACACCTCGTGCACCCGGGGATCCGCCTCCCCGGCGACCGGCCCGGCCAGCACGCCCGCGTCAACACTGGCGTAGCCGATGGAGCGCACCTCGATACCGGGGAACGCCTGGTCCAGCAACGAGAGTTGATCGCCGTACAGCGCCTCACCGCTGAACAGCGCCAGCCGGACGCCGGGCAGCGTGCCGACCGTGTTGACCACCTCAAGCGCCAGGCGGCACAGCGAGGTCGGCGGCGCGGCGATGACGGTCGCGTCGAAGTCACGCAGCGCGTGCACGGTGAAGTCCAGCGGACTGCCGCCGCCGATCGGCAGCTGTACGGTGGGAACCGGCGCGTCCTGCAGGCAGTTGAGGGTGAAGACGAAGCTGGAGTACAGCTCCCCGGCGTAGAAGAGGTTGGCCACCCGGTCCCCGGTCCGCAGCCCGGCCGCGGGCAGGCCGTCCCCGAACCGGCGGCTCATCGCCCGCCACTCGTCCCGGGTGTAGCGGGACACCCGGGGAGCGCCCGTGGTCCCGCCGGTCTTGAAGACGATGCCCTCGGTGTGCGGTCCGGTCAGCACCTGGCTGACCGGCGCGCCGTGCGCCTTCCAGTACGCGGTGTGATCGACCAGTGGCAGTGCGGTCAGATCGGCCGACTCGGCGGGTAGCTCGGCATAGAGGTCGCGGTAGTACGGCGAGTTCTGCCGCGCGAAGGATATGAGCTCGGCTAGTTGAGCGTTCATGTGGTCCAACTTCCCTGTGGGGCAAGGATTCCAGGGTACTGAACCCGGGTTTGCCGTGGATCCGTAGGTCTGTTGGGGGATGGTGAAATTCGTTCGAATCTGTGGCCCCCGGCCGGTACTGTCGACCGGTTCGGATACGGGGCTGAAGGATGAGGTGCCAAATGGACGGCGCACCAGAAGAGTTGCTGCCCGCCACACGTCGCGCCCTGCTGCACCGGCTGGCCGTCGGCCAGGCCGAGGGCCGTACGCCGTCGCTGGTGGGAGCGGTGGTACGGAACGGGCGCACGGCGTGGACCGGGGCGCGCGGCATGCTGGACGACCACCAGCCGACCGATGACGTGCAGTACCGGATCGGTTCGCTCACCAAGTCGTTCGTCGCGGTACTGGTGCTGCGGCTGCGCGACGAGGGGCTGCTGGACCTCGCCGACCCGCTGGAACGGCATCTGCCCGGCACCTCCGTCGGTGAGCTGACGGTACATCAGCTTCTCGCGCATACCTCGGGGCTGGCCGCTGAGACGCCCGGACCGTGGTGGGAGCGCACACCCGGTGAGTTGCGGCCCGACCTGGCGGATGTGCTGGGGGAGCAGCCGGTGCGCCATCCCGCCGGTCGCCGGTTCCACTACTCCAACCCCGGCTACGCCCTGCTGGGCGCGCTGGTGGCCCGGCTGCGCGGTGCGCCGTGGGGCGAGGTGCTCCACCGTGAGGTGCTGGAACCGCTCGGTATGACGCGGACCACGCTGCTGCCGCAGGCCCCGCACGCCGCAGGGTTCGCGGTGCACCCGTGGGCGGACGTCATGCTGCCCGAACCGCTGGAGGACACCGGCGTGATGGGGCCCGCGGGCCAACTGTGGTCCACCACGGCCGACTTGTGCCGGTGGGCGGCGTTCCTGGCCGACGGTGACGAGAAGGTGCTCAGCCCGGCGACGGTCGCGCAGATGCGCCGCCCCACCGCGGAGCCGTACGACCCGCAGTGGACCACCGGCTACGGGCTCGGCCTGCAGATCCTGCGGCGGGACGGGCGGGAGTTGTACGGCCACGGCGGTTCGATGCCCGGGTTCCTGGCGAGCGTCTGGGTGAGCGAGGCGGACGACGTCGCGGCCGTCACGCTGGCCAATGTGACCTCGGGGATGAACACCACGGTGATCGCCGCAGATCTCATCCGGATCGTCGCCGAGCACGAGCCGCGCATCCCGCAGCCGTGGCGCCCGCTGCGCGACGTCGATCAGGAGCTGCTGGCGCTCACCGGCCCCTGGTACTGGGGCGCCGCCCCGTTCACCCTACGGCTGCGGGCGGACCGCGCGCTGGAACTGACCGCCCTGGGCGCGGTGGGCCGCAGCTCGCGCTTCCGGGCGGAGCCGGACGGCACGTGGACCGGCCTGGACGGCTACTACACCGGTGAGCGGCTGCGGGTGGTCAGGATCGCCGACGGCACCGCCAGCCATCTGGACATCGGCAGCTTCGTCCTCACCCGCCAGCCCTACGAGCCCGCCGCCTCGATTCCGGGCGGCGTGGACCCCCGGGGCTGGCGCGCCAACTAGGGGCCGCCTCGCCTGCGGCCCCCGAAGTTGACCTTCACCTTGGGGCAGGCCGCAGCATCGATCGGGCCGGGCGAGGCGCCCGGTATGAGGAGGAGCGGGCATGGGCTTGCTGACCATCGGGGCCTTCGCCAAGGCGTCCCGGCTCTCACCGAAGGCCCTGCGCCTTTACGACGAGTTGGGACTGCTGACCCAGCGCTCTACTAGCAAGGGCGTTGACCGGCGTGGACGAGGCCATCCCCGATGTCCGTCTGCACGAGGCCCGGCCCGGCGACCGCTATCTGCTCTGCTCCGACGGCCTGTCCGCAGTGGTACCGGCCGAACTCCTGTGCCAGGTCATCGCAGCAGACTTCGGCCCCCAACAGGCGGCACGTGAACTGATCGACGAGGCAAACCGCCGCGGCGGCCCCGACAACGTGAGCTGCGTGGTGGCCCACGTCGCGGAGGCGCGGCGGTAGCGGCACCCGTTCCGCAGGCCGAACTCGCCTAATCAACGGCTGGTTGCAGCCCTTGCCGGACTTCCACGGCAGGGTCACCGGCTCTCAGTGGTTGGTGTCCGTCGTGTACTTCATAGTCGGGCCGCATCGCCCGGGACCTCACCGGCGATGCGGCCAGACCCCTCTACGCCCCGACCGTGCCGTCGATGGCCTCGCGCAGGAAGTCGGCGTGGCCGTTGTGCCGGGCGTAGTCGTAGAAGACATGCAGCATCACCAGCCGTAGCGACACGTCCTCGCCCCAACGAGCCTGGTGCCCAACCACATCAAGGGATTCCGCCTCACGCTCGATCCGCCGCGCGTGCTCGACCTCCGCCTGCCAGGCGGCGAACGCCTCCGACCGGGTGGACGCGCTCGCGTCGTACGCCACCTGGTAGTCGTCCTCCCGCGACCAGACCAGCGGAATGTCCTCGCCGTTGATCACCCGCCGGAACCAGGTGCGTTCCACCTCGGCCATGTGCCGCACCAGGCCGAGCAGCGACAGCGTCGAGGGCGGTGACGACTGACGGCGCAACTCCTCGTCGCTCAGACCCTCGCACTTCATGGCGAGCGTCGCACGCTGGTAGTCGAGGAAGGCACGCAGCATCTCGCGCTCCGGCCCGATCAACGGCGGCCCGACGCGTTCTACCGTCATGCCCTGAAGTCCCTCCGCTTGATCTTCGCCATCCGCACTCCGTCTGGATGGTGCCATACGATCCCCTCGTACCGCGGGCGGGCCAGCAGCCACTCCCGTAGCCCCTCGAAGTCCCGCGGCGCGGCCGCCACTTCGGCCAGGACCGCTGCGGGCGCCCAGCCGTGACGTACCAGGGTGTGGGCCTCGAACCCCTCCGGGTTGCCGTTGATCCTCGGACCGACGAGTTCATACGTGCCGGGCGTCCACCCATCACCCAGCCGCACGGCCTGCGCGTGGAACCCGGCGAACGAGGACTGGGCCATCGGCTCCCAACCCACCGTCTTGCCGGTGGTCTGGTCCGTCTCGACGGGCACGTAGTTCGCGGGCGCCGCCTTCCCGGCCCGCACCTCGCGCCGTGCCCACCACGCGCCGTGCTCGTCCAGCATCACGCACGTCCCGTCCCACTTACGCGTCGGCAGGCCCTCACCGGCCACCACCCACGCACAGTCGGGCGCCACCTCAGGCAGCACGAAGCGACGCTCCCGCGGATCGCGCACGAACAGTGTCGGGACCTTACGCATGATTCCCCCGGTGTGGCCGTTCCCATCTGGTCGGGGTGTAGTGAACCACCGTCGGGCGTTTGCCTGTTACCCATTTACGCCTGGCCGCCCGGGACGGCGGCAGGCGGGCGCCCCGAAACGCGCCAGGCAGTGCCAGACCTTCTTGAGGTCTTGCGGGTCGTACCGGCCTGTTCGAGCGGCGTCCCCGATGATCCTGGGATCGAGTCGGCCGCCGACCGCGATCTCCGCTCCCAGGTCCACATAGCGCTGTCCCCGGTACTCCGGGTGGCGCCGCAGGTGCGGCACGCTGAGCCGAAAGCCAGGATGCCACTCGATCGGGCACGGTAGCGCGCGGGCCGCGTCCTCCACGGCCGTACCGCGATAGCTGGGATCGAGGACGAGTGCCTCGACATCACGGTCGAGCCTGACCGGGCCGTGTATCTGCGCTTCGATGTGGCCGTCCAGGTCATCCAGGTCGTCGGCCTCGGCCAGCGCGATGAGCGAGAAGTGATCCGCGACGCCGAAGTCGCGGGGCCCGGTGGAACTGTCGGGGTAGCAGAACGTGGCCCGGGCGAGGGTTTCACCGGTGAGCCGGAAGTACGAGGAGCCGAACCGTGGTGCTCCGCCGACGGGACTGCGGCGGAAGTCCAGCGCTCCGTAGACAGGGCGCTCGGCGTCGGCGGCGTGGTCGTAGGCGCCTGCGAAGATGCGGCTTTCCCATCGCCACCGGTCCCCGCCGGGGTGGGCGGTGAGACCGCCGTTGCTGGTGCCCGTCACGAACTGCGAGCGGTAGATTCGGTCCGCGGCCATCTTGCACAGGATCGGCTGGCCGTCCGCTGACCGGTCGGGGTGGAAGTTCATCGTCAGCCGCAACCGGGGGTCGAGCGGGCCTCCCGAGGACAGGTTGGCGACATGGCGCAGGGCCTTGTGCTGCGGTGACCAGGCGGGGTCAATTTCCATCGCCGCAGTGTGCACGAACGCCCACCGCTACCACATCCCGATTACGCTCAAGCGACCTTGCACCGGCCGGCGCCACCGCTACGACCCCCGTCTCCCCGGTCGCCCGCCACCCTCAGAGCGCGCCCTCGGTCCGGCGCGCAGCGCCGTTCTGCGGGTGGGCCTCCGCGATGCCCGCACGTGACACGACCCAGGTCCGGGTGGCGCGGGTGGCCGTACGCTCCGGCTCGGTCGCCAGGGCCTCGGCGTCCTCCCGCTGGTCAGGGGCGTCGACCGGGTAATCCGCGTAATCCGATTCGTCCACGACCACATCAACGGACGAGACGCCGCCAGGTGACGGTGGGACACCCGCGCGTACCCGAAGTCGATAACCAGCCATGCTGGCCGCGATAATCGCACGTTCTTGGACTTGCGGCCCAAGTGCCGACACCCTTGGGACATGGGGAACACAGCGCACCGCAGGACGACAGCGGAAGTCAGGACCGAAATCGCGGCGGAGCGGCGCGAGTTGGCCGACCTGCTGGACGGTCTGTCAGAGCAGGAGTGGGCCGCGCCGACCCTGTGCACGGGTTGGCAGGTGCGGCATGTCGCGGCGCACATGTCGATGGGATTCCGGTACTCGTTCGGCAAGACAGCGTGGGAACTCGTCAAGGCGCGCGGCAACCTCCACCGGATGACCGACCGGTGCGCCAGGGTGGACGCGGCGGCCCACTCCACACGTGCGCTCGCCGCCTCGCTACGGGACAACGCCGACAATCCGTGGAAGCCGCCGGTCGGCGGGTACGAGTCGGCGCTGGGGCACGATGTGGTGCACGGCCTGGACATCACGGTCGCGCTGGGGCACGACCGCCGGGTACCGCAGGACCGCCTGCGGATCCTGCTGGACACCATCAACGCAAGGACCCTGAAGTTCTTCGGCGCCGACCTGCACGGCGTACAACTGCGGGCCAACGACCTCGACTGGACCTACGGCACCGGAACGCCCATCTCCGGCTCCGCCCAGGACCTGTTGTTGCTCGCCTACGGCCGCAAGGTCCCGCCGGGCCACCTCGAAGGCGAGCGGTGCGACCGCTTCGTCAGTGTGTGAAGCGAACTACGGCATCCGCCACGGTTCTTGGGGCAGCGGGTTGCCGGTCTCGACGTACGTCTTGAGGTTGGACAGCACCGCTGCCCACCCGTGGGCCGCCTTTTCCCGTTCGGCATCGCTGGGCAGGTTCTCATGGGTCATGGTCAACCGGACGATCCCGTCGTACGGCTGGATGTCGAAGGTGACCCGGGAGGCGGCCTCCCCGGTGGGGTCCGCGCCGGGCAGTACCCAGGTGCTCACCAGCCGGGTCGGCGGTGCGCTCTCCAGCACCGTGCCGACGACATCGGCGGTGCGTGTACCGTCCGTCCGCTGGTGCTCCCAGGTCGAACCCGCCTTCCAGTCGGAGACATTGCTGTGGCCCCAGTAGGCGCCCGTCGCGTCGGCGTCGGTCAGCGCGTGCCAGACCCGTTCCGCGCTGCTGCCGATGTAGGTCACGTATCTGACTGCGGACGTGTCCGCCATGTCGTCCTCCACTCGTCGTCACCGGGCCAGATGCTCGCAGGCGGACTGGCGCGTCGTCCATCGCGCGGGCCGAGCAGGTCGGGTGAAGTCGGCCGCGGTTCGCTAGCGCCCCGAAGGGGCGCGGGACTGTGTTCATGTGCGGCTCCGCCGCGTGGGCGCGACCAGCCACAGTGGTGCTGCAGACGATCGACGGCGCATCGTCGGCACCACTCCCAGCGGAGCGCCTAGCGCGGCGAGGCGGCGGCGACGCCCTGGCCGCTTCTGCGTTGCGCGGCGACCAGCGCGGCGGCGGGCAGCAGGCTGCATCCGCTCACCCCGATCAGCGCCCAGTACGCCATGTCCACCGCGTGCGCCCGGGAGACCGGGGCGTGGCTGTAGGTGTACGGCATCCGGGCCAGCAGCAGCACCAGCGTCGCGGAGCCCAGTGAACCGCCCACGTGCTCAAGGGTGTTGAACTGGGTGCTGGCCTGCCCGATGTACGCGGGAGACAGCGACTGGTACGCGGCGGTCATCGCCTGGGTGTGCGCCAGCCCGACGCCCGCGCCACGCAGCACGGTCGCGGTGATCAGCCACCAGTAGGGAGTGCTGGCCGTCAGGAACGCGAACGGCAGCGTGGACAGCAGTACCGCACCGGTGCCGACCAGCACCGTCGCACTGCCCAGCCGCTCGAACAACCGCCCTGACAGCCACATCGCGGCAGCCGTGCCCAGCCCCTGCGGCGCGATCAGCAGACCGGTGCGCCACGGGTCGTCACCGCGTACGGTCTGCAGGTACAGCGGCAGCAGGATCGTTCCACCGAACACCACCGCACCGATGACCAGCATCGACTGCGCGGCTGCCCGGAACACCCCGTCGCGGTACAGCCGTAGGTCCAGCAGCGGACTGCTGCCCTGGAGCGACCACACCACGAACGCCACGATCAGCACGGTGCCGGTGCACAGCGGCACCACCACCGCCGGGCAGCCGAGCCGACCGGATCGACCGGCCTGGGTCAGCGCGTACGTCAGGGCGGCCAGTCCGGGGGAGACCAGCAGCAGCCCGACCACGTCCAGCGACGAGTTGGTCCGCGGCGGCTTCGGCCCCAGCAACCGGCGCGCCAGCGACAGCGCCACGATGCCGATCGGCACGTTGATGAAGAAGATCGCGCGCCATCCCACGTACGCCAGCAGTCCACCGCCCAGCAGCGGCCCGATGACCGCCACCAGCATCACCGGTAGCCCCAGGGTGCCCATGGCCCTGGGCAGCCGCTTGGGACCAGCGGCGGTGACCAGCATGATCCGGCAGACCGAACTGATCAGCCCGCCGCTGGCGCCCTGTACGGCGCGGGCGCCGATGAGTTGCCAGGGCACGTGCGCCAGCCCGCACGACACGGTCGCCAGGATGTAGACGCTCATCGCGGTCAGGTACACCCGCTCCGGGCCGAAGCGCTGCGCCGCCCAGGTACTCGTCGGGATCGCCGCCGCGAAGGACAGCATGTACGCCGAGACGATCCACTGTCCGGCGCTCAACGACATGTGCAGACCGGTGGACAGCGGCCGCAGCGCGACATGGACGACGGAGGAGTCGAGGAAGAGGATGACCGCCGCCACCAGGACGACGAGCATCGTCCGGCGCAACTGCTCCGACCAACGCCCGTCCACTGATGGCGAGTTGGGCTCTGGGAGCGCGTCCGCCGCGGTCCGTCGGGCATGCCGCCCGTGTACGGCGGCTTTACGTTTCTTCATCGCGGCGGACGCCGCACTCGTCGGCGCTCCGCGTCGTGACCGGCGAGCCCGAACCCGGCTACCGCTGATGCGACGGACATGGCAGCGATCCCCCTCCCTTGCACGTGGGGCCCATGAAGGCCAATAGGGTGATTTGTCGCATACGTAGAGTTGCCGAAGCTCGCCGCTCTCATCCCGACACGCCGAACGGAATTCCTCGAAGGAAGGAAAGTGGCTGGCGTTGATTGACCGTTGGCGCGGTGGCCCCACGCGCCCGGGTGTGCCCGGTTGTCTGTGCGGTAACTGTGAGCCGGTCAAGTCACTTGACTAGCCAATCACTCCAACGTGTGGCATACAGTGCATCGCGCTCTGGGCAGGATCTTGTCGCCAATACCGGCAAAACAGCAAATCCCATTGTGTGTGCCGGTATTGGAGAGAGGAGCGTCATGATGAAACGTCACTCCATCCGCAGGGCCATCACCACGGCCCTGCTCACCGCAGGGGTCGCGCTGAGCACCGCCACCGGAGCCCAGGCCCTCACCCCCGCCCACCACGGCTTCTGGCACCACCGCGTCGAGGGGCGGGTGGTCTCCCCGCAGCCGGTGACCGTCCACTACGGCCCCGGTGTCAACCGCTGGGCGACCGGGACGATCAACAACGGAATGCACGTGTGGATCGTGTGCAAGGTCCGGGGCGACCGGGTCGGCACCAACGACCGCTGGTACAAGCTGGCGGGCGGTCAGGGCTGGATTCCCGCCTACTACGTCAACAACTACCGCTACGTCCGCTGGTGCACGAGGTGACACACGGCTGACGTAAGGTTTCGCCCCGCCCGGCACCGCGCCGGGCGGGGCGGGGCGTGCCCACGCTGGAGTTCGGTGAGGAACCACGCGTCCCCCACGGCCAGCCGCACCGCGTGCCGGGCCAACGCCCCCCGGGAGGAGGAGTGTTCGCCGTAGAGCCTGGCTGGTCCCGGGACACCGATGGCGTGACGGAACGTCTCGGTCGCCCGCCATCGGGCATCGACAGCCTGGTCGAGGCCACGCCGGGGCCGCGGGCGGAGAAAGGCCAGGGACCGGGCCGGACCGCTGGGACGCCTACCGCACCTGGTTGAGGAATTCCAGGACGAGCGGGCTGGCGATGGCACGGAACTCCTCGAAGTAGCCGTGCCGCGCGCCGGGCACCAGATGCAGCCGCGCGCCGGGGACGCGGTCAGCCAACAGGTGGGCGTTCGCGGTGGGATTGAGCAGGTCATCGGTGCCGTGCACCACGAGAGTGGGTGCGCTGATGCCGGGCAGCAGGTCCCAGGCGTCGTGCTGGTCGCTGGCGCGCAGATGGCGCCGCCGGGCGTGCGGCGGCATGCCGGTGTCGCCGAGCGTGGTGTACGGACCGGGGTGGGCGGCGAGCCAGACCGGGGTGTACATCAGCTCAAGCAGAACCTGCCTGGCGGCCGTTGGTTCCGGCTGGGCCAGTGCCCTGCGCACGTCGGGGCCGCGCTCGACGCCGTGTCGGCCACCCGGGGACGTGCAGCCGAGCACCAGGGCGCGTACCCGGTGCGGGTGGTCGGCGGCCAGCCTCTGCGCCACACGGCCGCCCATCGACGTGCCGTACACATCGGCGCGTTCGGCACCCAGAGCGTCGAGCACCGCGATCACGTCCCGCGCGAACAGTTCGGTGCTGTACGGATCGTCGGGCTTGTCGCTGTCGCCCGTACCGCGGTAGTCGAGCGTGATGGTGCGGTGCCCGGTGTGGAAGTCCGCTCGTACCCGGTCCCACCAGTGATGGTTGTTCGCCTGACCGGCGAGCAGTACGAGCGGCGCTCCGGCGCCCTGGCACTGGTAGGCGATGCGGACCCCGTCCGCCGCGACGACGTGTGGCATGTCATGGTCAGCCCGGCCCGCGGCGCCGGTATTCCACCGGCCGCCTGTCCAGCGGCCCGTCGGGCTGCCCTACTTGCCGTCCGGCAGGTACCAACGGTGCGGCGCGATCAGGTCGTTGATGGCGTCGGGGCCCCATGAGCCCGGAGCGTACGGTTGTACGTCCGGTGGGGAGTCGAGCAGCGGTTCGGCGACCTGCCAGAGGCGTTCGATGCCGTCGGAGCGGGTGAACAGGGACTGGTCGCCCGACATCGCTTCCAGGATGAGCCGTTCGTAGGCTTCCAGGCCGTGTGCCTTCTGGAACGAGTCCGTGTAGCGGAAGGTCATCTCCGCGGGGGCGAGGCGCATGGTGGGGCCGGGTCGCTTCACGAGGAACCGGGACGAGATCCAGCCGGGGTCGTCGAAGTCCACCACGAGCGCGTTGCCCCGGCCGTCGGCGTCCGGCCGCGCGTCAACCGGGAACATCCGCAAGGGCGGTTCCCTGAAGTGCAGCGCCACCACCTGGCGGCGCTGCCCCAGGGACTTGCCAGAACGCAGGTAGAACGGGACTCCGGCCCAACGCCAGTTGTCCACCTCCACGCGCAGCGCGACGAACGTCTCCGTCTGGGACCGCGGATCGACGCCGGGCTCGTCCCGGTACCCCTCGTACTGGCCGCGCACCACATGCCGTACGTCGAGCGGCCGCATCGCCTCGAAGACCTTGCAGCGTTCATCCCGCAGCGGCCGGGCGGCCAGTGAGGTCGGCGGCTCCATCGCGACGAAGCCGAGCACCTGGAGCAGATGCGTCACGATCATGTCCCTGAAGGTGCCGGTGCCTTCGAAGAAACCGGCGCGGCCCTCGATCCCGATGGTCTCCGGCACGTCGATCTGCACATGGCTGATGTGGTCGCGGTTCCACACCGGCTCCAGCAGGCCGTTGGCGAAACGCAGCGCGAGGATGTTGTCCACCGACTCCTTGCCGAGGAAGTGGTCGATGCGGAACACCCTGGACTCGTCGAAGACGGTGTGGACCGTCTCGTTGAGCGCACGGGCCGAGGCCAGATCGGTGCCGAACGGCTTCTCGATGATGACCCGGCCGCCTTCCGCCAGCCCCGTGGCGCCCAGCATGCCGATCACGGAACCGAACGCGGTCGGCGGCACCGCCAGATGGAACAGCCGCCGCGGGCTTCCCCCGACGGCCCGCTCCGCCGCGCCCACCGCGGCGACGAGCGGCCCCGGATCCCCGGCGTCCGCGGCGCCGAAGCTCAACGCGTCCTCGAACGCCCGCCATGCCTCGCCCACCGGCTCGGCCAGCCCGAACTCGGCGACCGCGTCCCTGGCGTGCTGCCGGAACTCCTCGTCGCTCAGCGCGGACGAGGCGGGCGCCGACCCGACGATCCGCCAACTCGACGGCATCAGACCGGCCTTGGCCAAGTGGAAGAGGCCGGGAAGCAACTTGCGCCTGGCGAGGTCGCCGGTCGCCCCGAACAGCACGATGACATGGTCGTCGGGCACCGCCGAAGGTTGCGACATCGTCAGCCCTTCCGCTCCGCGTGGCCGCCGAACTCGCTGCGCATCGCGGACAGCGCCTTGTCGGCGAACTCACCGCCACCCTGGGACTGGAACCGCTCGATCAGCGCCGCGGTGATCACCGGCGCCGGAACCCCCTCGTCCACCGCTGCGAGCACCGTCCACCGGCCCTCACCGGAGTCCGACACCCGTCCGGTGAAGTCGGCGAGCTCGGGGGAGCGGGCCAGCGCGTCGGCCACCAGGTCGACCAGCCACGATCCGACGACCGAGCCGCGCCGCCACACCTCGGCGACCTCGGCGACGTCGATGTCGTACTGGTACGCCTGCGGATCGCGCAGCGGCGCGGTCTCCGCGTCGACGGTACGGTCCGCCTCGCCGACGTTGGCGTGCCGGATGATGCTCAGCCCCTCGGCGATGGCGGCCATCATGCCGTACTCCACCCCGTTGTGGACCATCTTCACGAAGTGGCCCGCGCCGTTGGGGCCGCAGCGCAGATAGCCCTCCGGCGCGGTGCCGTCGGTACGGGTTCGGCTGGGGGTGGGTTCCGCGCCGCCCCGGCCGGGGGCGATGCTGCGGAAGATCGGGTCGAGCCGCTGGACGGGCTCCCGCGCGCCGCCGATCATCAGGCAGTACCCGCGCTCCAGGCCCCAGACTCCGCCGGAGGTCCCGCAGTCCAGATAGTGGATGTTCCGCGTGGCGAGTTGCTTCGCGCGGGCGATGTCGTCCCGGTAGTAGGAGTTGCCGCCGTCGATCACCACGTCATCCGGATCGAGCAGTGCGATGAGTTCGTGGAGCGTGGACTGGACGACACCGGCGGGCAGCATCAGCCACACGGCCCGGGGCTTGTCCAGCTTGGCCACGAGGTCCGCCACGGACACCGCGCCCAGGGCGCCTTCGCCCTCCAGTTCCTTCACCGCGCTGTCACTGACGTCGTAGACGACGCACCGGTGCCCGTCCCGCGTCAGCCGACGCACCAGGTTCGCACCCATCCGGCCGAGCCCGATCATGCCGAGCTGCATGGGACGGTCGGTTGCCATTTTTGTACTCCTCGCCTGTCTGACCGCGGACGCGCGACGATCATGAGGAGTTCCTACCCTGGGGGCATCGGCGGGAAATAGTCCATACAGGGTGATTCCCCCCGGGCTTGTGGACTGTGCCGACTGCTCAGCGGTCGTGGGAGGGGTTGCGCCCCATGCGGTGCAGCAGCCGGTCCTGGCGCGACGCGCCCTGGGGGAGGGGGTCACCGGGAGCGGCGAAGGCCCGGTGGGTGGTGTCGGTGGACACGGGGGTCTCGGCCAGGCCGGAGTAGATCTCGCGGAGATGGTCGTCGATCCATGCCGCCAGGCCGGTGTCCAACTCGTCATCGGCGCCGATCGCCCGCGTGAGATCCCACGTGTGAATGGCGCTGTCGGTGGTCCGCACCGCGAGCGCCTGCTCTCCCGTCATCCGGCCGAACGGGTAGTCCAGCACCCGCCGCAGCGCACCGGGCCCGCCGAACGCCGCAGCGCACTCCCGCACGGACCGGGCGTAGGCGCCGACCGGATCCGCACCCAGCGCGTCGGCATCACGCGCCCGCCAGAACTCCGCGGCGGTCGCACCGCCGAGCAGCGCCACGTAGTTGAGGTTTCCGCGCGTCATGTGGTTGACCAGTCGCCGAACGTCCCACTCACTACAGGGAGTTGGCCAGTTCCACTGCTCGGAGCGCACCATGCGCAGTCTGCGCTCGAACCCGGCGCTGGACAGCGCGAACCGGTCAGTGATCCCGTCGAAACAGTCAGTACGGTCAGCCATGCGCGGCAGCATGCCCCGCCGCGGTCGGTCCTGGCTGGCGGACATCGGACGCCGCGGTCACGGGGAGGGCGCGGCGGCGCCCTCTCCGTGGTGTTCGTTCAAGGTCAGCTGGACGACATCGCGCAGCCGCCCGCGGCGTTGCTCCACGTGGGCTGCATGGCGAAGGAGCCGGTCGGCAGGCTGATCGCGCCCAGGTTCTGCCAGGCGCACAGGTCACCGTTCTCCGAACCATCCGACGCCACCCAACCGCTGGACGGCTGCGGGTCGGTGGCCGTCTCCGCGTACTCGTGGCCCTCGACGATGCTGAAGCCGTCGAGCTGGTTCTGCACGGAGTTCGCGCCGCAGCTCGAACCGGCGTCCAGCACATACGGCATGTTGGTGTACGGCACGGTGCCGTTGTAGTCGTGCCAGGCGCAGAAGCCGGAGTTGGGGAATCCGTCGGGGGAGGTGCCGCTGGGGCTCAGCACCACGATCTGCACGTCGTTGCCGGAGACGCCGAAGTGCTGGGCGCCGACGGTGGCCTCGGCGGCGATGTCCGAGGCGGCGGCGGAGCTGGGCGCGGCCGCTGAGTCGTCCACCCAGGTACCGGCCAGTACCGGTCCGTTGAAGGTCGGCCCCTGGCCTGAGGAGTCGGTGTACTGGGAGGTGACGGTCGACCAGGTGTCCTGCGAGGTGCCCAGGCCGTTGAAGAGGTTGGTCTCGTAGGCCTGGACGCCGTTGCTGTCGCTGTCCCACTGGTTGCCCCAGAAGACCAGGTACACCGCGAGTTGGTGCTGCACCGGCCCGCCGTTGTACTGCAGGGTGCTGCCTGCGGACGGCCGCCGCCGGTCGGCGGTGCCCGGTGTCCGCGTACCGCGCAGGGTGGGTACGACGCCGAACCGTCCGTGGGTCACCACTCGCACCGTACGGCCGTGGGTGTGGACGTAGCGCACCTGGCCGGAGCGGTTGGCGGGGGTTGCGTTCGGCGTGCTGGCGGCGGGGGTCGCCGTGCTGGAGGCGGCGGCGCCCAGTACGGCCGTCAGCGCCGCGGCCAGCACCATCAGGGTGTGCCGGATGCGGTTGGCTGAAGAACGCGTGGAGCTGGTGTTGCGGGATCTGTGGTTGCGCATCCCGAACTCCTCAAGCGTTGGTGGGGGAAGGACGAAGGACTGGGCGGCGGTTCGCGCCACGGCTCAGTCGCTTGTCCGTGTCCAGTCAAGCGCGCTGAAGGAGTGTCAGCAATACTCGGGGCTGCTGAAAATCGTCGGCGCCGCCGCCCGGTCACTGACGTTGGGTGACGCATCGGCCGGAAGCGCGCGCACCGAGTCCGACATCAGTTCGCGCGCAATCCCCGCGGCGGCACCTGACGCCATCGCGCCATGTCGACTTCCCGACAGCGCTGTTGTCTTCCCCAGCGGCGGTGGTGGCGCCCACTATCCCGCTGTCCCGTGTCGGCGACCGTCGACATCCACTGGTACCGCTCTGCATGTCAGGAGAGACATGTCCAGACTGGCAAGAGGAAGACCCCAACTCCTCGTTGGTGCCCTGGCCGCGGCGATGGCGTTCGCCACCCCCGCCCTCCCCGCCCAGGCCCTGGTGGCGTCCCCCACCCCGCATGCCACCGCCCTGGCCCAGATCAGCAGTGACCCGTACTCCGACTCGCAGGCCCAGCACGCCACCGAGGTCGAGCCGGACACCTTCAGCTACGGCACCACCGTCGTCGCCGGGTTCCAGGTCGGACGGGTCTCCGGCGGCGGCGCGTCCAACATCGGCTGGGCTACCTCCACCGACAGCGGGCAGACCTGGACGCACGGCTTCATGCCCAACTCCACCACGAACACCGGCGGCCCGTACTCCGCCGCCAGTGACGCCTCGGTGGCCTACGACGCCAAGGACAACGTGTGGATGGTCTCCTGGCTGGGCATCGGCTCCGGCAACAACGTCGACGTCGACCTGAGCCGTTCCACGGACGGTGGTCACACTTGGGGCAGCCCGGTCACCGTCTCCACCGGCACGTTCGACGACAAGAACTGGACCGTGTGCGACAACCACCCGTCCAGCCCGTACTACGGCCACTGCTACACCGAGTACGACGACGCCAACGCCGGTGACGCCGAGCACATGAGGACGTCGACCGACGGCGGCGCGACGTGGGGTGCGGAGCAGAGCCCGGCCGACAGTCCGAGCGGGCTCGGTGGGCAGCCGGTCGTGCAGCCCAACGGCACCGTCGTGGTGCCGTTCGCCTCGGGCAGCGAGGACAGCGAGCGGTCCTTCACCTCCGGTGACGGCGGGGCCAGTTGGGGCTCCAGCGTGCAGATCGCCACTGTCTCGCACCACCCGGTCGCCGGGCTGGAGGACGCCGCCGCCGACATGTCGCGGTTGGACACCCTGCGCGAAGGGCCGCTGCCGTCCGCCGAGATCGACGGCTCCGGCAAGGTCTACGTGGTCTGGTCCGACTGCCGCTTCCGCGCCAACTGCGCCAGCAACGACATCATTTTGTCGACCTCGACGGACGGCACCTCGTGGAGCTCACCAACCCGTGTGCCGATCGACGAAGCCACCAGCGCCGCCGACCACTTCGTGCCGGGCATCGGTGTGGACCCCAGCAGTTCGGGCAACTCAGCCCGCATCGGGTTGACTTACTACTACTACCCGAACGCCTCCTGCACGGACACCACCTGCCAGCTCTACGCGGGCTACGTGTCCTCCGCCAACGGCGGCACCACCTGGACGGCGCCCACCCAACTCGCCGGTCCCATGACGCTGGCCTGGCTGCCGAACACCACGCAGGGCCGGATGTTCGGCGACTACATCTCGACCTCCGTGCTGTCCGGCGGCAACGCCGTCACCGTGATCCCGGTCGCCCACGCCCCCAGCGGCAGCACGTTCGACGTGGGGATGTACGCGCCGACCGGAGGACTGCCGATCGGCGGCGGCCAGCCCGGCGGCAACACCGTCACCGTCACCAACCCCGGTGACCAGACCGGCACCGTCGGCACCGCGGCGAGCCTTCAGATCACCGCGACCGACTCCTCGCCGACCGCCAAGCTGAGCTACAGCGCGACCGGCCTGCCGCCCGGCCTGGCCATCGCCTCCGGCGCCGGCCTGGTCTCCGGCACGCCGACCACCGCCGGTACGTACCAGGTGACCGTTACCGCCACCGACGACACCAAGGCCACCGGATCCACCAACTTCACCTGGACGGTCAGTCCGGCGGGCGGCGGTACGTGCACCAGTACCGGCCAGAAGTTCGGTAACCCGGGCTTCGAGTCCGGCAACACGGTGTGGTCCGCCAGTTCGGGCGTCATCGGGCAGTACGCCTCACAGGGCGAGCCCGCCCGCAGCGGCACGTGGGACGCCTGGTTGGACGGCTACGGCAGCACCCACACCGACACCCTGTCCCAGTCGGTGACCATACCGTCAGGCTGCAAGGCCGCCTTGAGCTTCTACCTGCACGTCGACACCGCCGAGACATCGCGTACGACGGCGTACGACACGCTCACCGTCACGGCGAACGGCACCACCTTGGCGACCTACTCCAACCTTGACGCCGCCACCGGCTACAGCCAGAAGACCTTCGACGTGTCGTCCCTGGCGGGGAAGACCGTCACCGTCACCTTCACCGGAACCGAGGACCAGTCGCTGCAGACCTCTTTCGTCATCGACGACACCGCACTCACACTGAGCTGACCCCCGCCCGGGGCTGGCCGGCCCGCGCCGGTCAGCCCCGGTGTGCGTGGACCGCCGCCGTCCAGTCCGGGGCCTCCAGGGCTGGCATGCGCCGCAACGCCCTTGCGGTGAAGCTCAGTTCACGCAGCAGCTCGGGCGGGGGCACGGCGATGACGGGGCACTTGGCGTGGGCCAGGCAGTAGCGGCTGACCGACTTGTGGAAGACGCGGCGCATCCGGCCGCGGCGGCCGGTGCCGACGACGAGGAGGTCGTCGGGTTCGTCGGCGATCTGGACCAGGGCGGGTCCGGGAGCGAACCGCACCGGCATCGGGCGGATGTCCAGGTCGGACGGGTAGCCGCCGAAGGACTCCTCGAACGCGGTGTCCAGGCGCTTGCGGGCGGCCTCGTGCCACTGGCGCATCAGGGCCGGGACAGGGTGCTTGCGGTACGCGGTCTCGCCGCCCGGCGGGGTCCAGGCGAGCACCGGTACCAGCAGGGCGTCGGTGCGCCGCGCCTCCGCCACCGCCCGGCGCAGCGCCGCCAAGCTGGCCGTCGATCCGCTCACGCCGACGAAGACTCGCTTGCCCCCGGCCATGACCGCCTACCCCTTTCCCTCAACGCTTAAGATTCATCAGAAGAATAGCAGTTGCGGCAGGAGAATCTTAGGCTTCTCGGGGTGAGTTTCCATACATTCTATGGTCCGTTCACCTGTTGGGGTGACGGCCAACCGGTACGGGGCGATGTGGAGTGAACCCTCGGGCGCGCAGTCGGCATCATGGTGGCCATGGACGATCTGCGTGAGCTCTTCGGTGACGACGACAACGACCTGCGGCGCAGCGACGACGAGCGGGACGCGGGATGGGGAGAGGACGACGACGGCGACTGGGGCAGGTAGCGCGACGCCCGGGGCGGACCGGCCCTAGTCCTCCGCTCGTTGGGTGACGCCCGCGCCGGTACGGTCCCCCAGGAACTCGTACCACCGGCGCTGCAGGCAGACGTACCGCGCATCGGCCTCGACGAGGCTGAGGAACGCCTGGACGGTTTCGGTCAACCGCCGCTGCAGACCGGGGTCGGCCAGTCGTCCGTCCTCGGCGAAGCCGTCGTAGGACCTGGCGAGGCTGAACATGTCCGGATAGACGCGGGTGCCCAGGTGCTCCAGGGGAATCCGCAGCGACCACAGCCCGCGGTTGCCGCCGAACAGGGAGGGCGACGCGGAGACCAGTAGCGCGTGCTTGGTCTTGAACGGCTGCGGCCGCACCCGGGAAACCCAGTCGATCGCGTTCTTCAGCACCCCGGGCACCGAACCGTTGTACTCGGGGGAGGAGATCACGAAGGCGTCGCACCGCTCCAGCCGGTCGCGCAGCACCAGCGCGCCGCTCGGCAGGCCCTCGGCGTCCTCCATGTCGCCGTCGTACAGCGGCATGTCGAACTCCCGCATGGTGGCGAGGTCCACCGAGGCACCGGTGTCGGCGATCAGCCGGGCCACAAGTGCGGCCAGGCGGGCGTTTGTTGACTCGGCCCGCAGCGCCGCGCCGAAGACGAGCACCCGCAGCGGACCGGGATGGGAGTCCGTGGACATGGGCACTTCCTTCCCGCGCAGCGGGCTCACCGTCTGCGGACCAGTGTGCTGCGAGCACAGCGGATCCGCGACGCGGCGGGCGCCTTCCGGGCGGCGGTCAGTACTCCTGGGCCGTCGGCCGCACCATGATCTCGTTGACCGCGGCGTGCGGCGGCTGGGTGACGACGAAGGTGATGGCGCGGGCGATGTCCTCGGCGCGCAGCCAGCGGCTCTCCGGCATGCCGCGGGCGGCGGCCACGCCGGTGCCTTCGGTGGTCATCTCCGTACGGGTCACCCCGGGCTCGACCAGACCGACCCGCACACCGCGACCGGTGACCTCCTGCCGCAACGCCTCGCTGAACGCGCCCACCGCGTGCTTGGTCGCCGAGTAGACACCGTTGCCCACCCGTGCCACCCGGCCCGCCACCGAGCTGACGCTCACCAGATCGGCCACCTCGCGCGGACCGTCCCGCGCCGCACACAGCAGATACGGTAGCGCCGCGCGCGAGGTGTGCAGCACGGCCTTGAAGTTGAGGTCGACCATCCGGTCCCAGTCCTCGGGGTCGCCCTCTTCGAGGGCGCCCATCGCCGCGTAACCGGCGTTGTTGACCAGTACGTCGAGTCGCCCGAGGAGCTCCACGGCGGCGTCGACGGCCTGATGGGTCTGTGCCGGATCCCGCAGGTCGGCGGTGAGCGGGACGGACGAGCCGCCCTGGTCCGTGATCGCGGAGGCCAGCTCCGCCAGCCGCTCGGCGCGCCGGGCGACCAGCGCGAGCGCGGCACCCTGCTGGGCCAGCGCCATGGCGGTGGCCGCTCCGATGCCGCTCGACGCACCGGTCACCAGCGCCACGCATCCGGCCAGCGGTCGCCCGCCGGGCTCTGATTGCCTGTGCTCGGTCATCGGTTCCATCGTCGCGCATCCGTGCCGGTCCCGCTTCCGCGGGCGCGGGGTGGCGCACACCTCGCTCACAGTCCGTTCAGAGTGAATACACCGTTCCACGGCGCCCGATCCCTAGGATTAACCATCTCCAAACAGTCAAACGGTTAAAGGCGGTACGGAGTGCGCAAAGTCCTCCATCTGACCATCGCCTTCGCCGCGTTCCTCGCGGCGAGCGTCGGCCTGGCCATCCCGGCGGTCGCCGGGGGCGACTACGGCGAGAAGATCTTCGAGGTCGGCGACCAGTTCTTCCAAGCCACCGATTCCAACGGGCACTTCACCGCACAGGTCACCTATGTGGTCGGCGGTCGTCCGTTCCGGGCGAACCCGGTGGCGTTCTCCTTGGTCATCAGCCCGTACCTGCGGTCGATCGCCACCGGAACGATGCAGTGCAGAGCCTGGCAGTCCAAGAACGGTGCCCTCACCGGCGCGAGCGACTACCACTCCATCCCGCCGGGGTACCTGTGGCACTGGACGTTCCCGGAGAACCCGATCGGGCCGCACATGCAGGCCAGCGGAAGCTGTGTCTTCCCGGTCAACGCGGGCGGCCGCACCGGGACCGCCAACGTGCGTTTCGTCTTCCGGTACGTCGTGGACGGCGGGGGCGGCGACGCCGCGACGCACCGGCAGGCGGTGCCCTCCGACAAGCCGGCCCTGGTCAGCAGTGCCTCGATCCGTTAGGGGCCGCGCAAGGTGATGTCAGCGCTACGGAAGCTGGCCTCCTGGGAACTGGTCGGTACGCCCACGGAGGGTGTGCCGACCGCCCTGGCGAGGGCCTGCGTACGGGTCGGACACGACCTGCGGCACGATGCCACGGTGCGCGCGCGCTTGCCCGAACTACGGTGGTGGGCCGGGCGGGAGACGGGCGCCCCGGCGGACTTCCTGGTCGTGGGACTCGCGACCGCGCAGGGGGCGCTGTTCGGCACCGGCGTCAACTGTGCGGTGGACGAAGCGGAGTTGACCGTCCGCGTCGCCGAGCTCACCCAGGACCACCTCATCGGCTATGAGGCGCTGCCCTGGCCGCCCTGCCCGGACCACGACCACCCGATGGCTCCGTGCGCCGACGACGAGCGGGCGTGCTGGTGCTGCGGCGCCACAGGCCAGGCGCTGTTCACGATCGGACAACTCGCCTAATTCCTTCGCAACGGCCGCACGGCGCCGTTCGCCCTGGTTCACCGGCCCTACGGGAGGCCGACGAGCGGGCAAGGTCGTCGGCCTCGACGCGGGCACCAGGGAGGAGTGGCGGCCGGTCATCGCGGCGGTCGGCGCGACGCGCCGTATAACGGGCGGCGGTTGCGGGCCGCGGCCCGGGCGCGGGGCACCGCGCGCCCGTCGGCGGCGCATGTTCAGCGCAGCGTTCCCGCCGCCGTGGTGATGATGGCGCGCAGTTGGGCGAGGATGGCCAGCCGGTTGTGCTCGAAGACCGGATCGGTGATCGCGCCGGTGTTGCCCGGCCCGAACTCCAGGACGGGGGTGTGGACATGGCCACCCGGCACATCGAGTCCCACCGCGTCCCGCAGCCGCGTCGCGCGGTAGGCGATCTCGTTGGACAGGTAGTCACCGCCGCCGCCCGCGCGCGCCGTCGAGCCCGGCGTCGGCCCGTCCGGCCTGGTCACCGGGGTGCTCTGCCCGGCGGGCAGCTCGGTGACCTCGGTGTGGTCGTACACCGGGAACGGCCCGGTGTGTGCCGCCACGATCCGCCGGTACGGCAGCGTGGTGACCGTCCACTGCGGCTGCGGGCGACGGCCCGGCACCCAGGAGGGCAGTGGGATCGTCCCCGTGCGGGAGAGGTTGTCGTTGTCGGGGTAGCCACCGCGCCACGCGCCGTTCCACCGCTCCACGTCGAAACGGCCCACCCGCCCCTGGCTGACGGTGACGAACATGTCCACCCGCCGCGGTCCGGGCCTGAAGTACGGCAGCAGGGACCGCTCGACCGTGCCGTCGGCGAAGTCGTCCCAGCGGACCGGGAAGACCACGGTCTCGATCCTGACCGGTCCGGCGGCGGTCCGCAGCGTCACCCCGTCCAGCGCCAGCGCGTTGGCGCCCGAGGGGTTGCCGATGCGGATGTCGGTGTCCAGCGTGAACGGATCGAATCCGGTGACGACGAGCCGCTTGGTGCGACCGCCCGTCGGCAGGTCGATCGAGTCCTCACCGCGCGAGGCACGCTCCAACTGGCCGAGCAGCGCGCCGCGTTCGCGTTCGCCCAACGGGAAGCGCGGGCGCCACCGGCGAAGGTCCTCGGTCATGCCGAGCCGCGCCCAGTACAGGGGACGGTCATCGCTCCTGTTCAGGTCCCCGCCAACCGCCCCGCGCCCCTGCGCCCGGTCCACCGCCGCCCGCCATAGCCGCCTGCCGCTGTCGGTGACGACGCGCCGGGCCTGCGCCGTCGTTCCCGCCGCGCACAACTGCCGTAGGAAGTCGGGTGCCTTGGTGTCGAATCCGCTGCGGCGCAGTATCTCCTGGGGTACGGGCTGGGCCAGGCGCTGCTCCTCGACGGTGATCGGGGCGGACGCGTTGAGGCAGCCGGGGGCCGCGTGGGCGGCCGGAGCGCTGAGGACGGCGGCCGGGACGGTGAGGGCGGCGGTGGCGAGCAGGGCGCCCGCGCGGGTGGGTAACCGGGTCATACGCGCTTCCTCCAAACTTGGCGGTTTCATGCCAAACCTTGGCAGGGCGCGGTACCCGGTGACCAGGCGGCGTCAGGGCAGGCTCAGTAAAATGGGCACCATGGTGCGGCCCAACGAGGAGGTCGCGGCGCTGCTCCAGGAGTACGCCGACCTGCTCTCCGTCACCGGTGGCGACGCCTTCAAGGCACGCGCCTACGAGAAGGCGGCCCGCGCGGTGGGCGGGTACCACGCTGATGTCTCCCGGCTGGACGCCAAGCACCTGCGCGAGATCCCCAACGTCGGCGCGTCCATCGCGGAGAAGGTCGCCGAGTACTTCCGCACCGGCCACATCCCGGCACTGGACGAGCGCAGGTCCCGTATCCCGGCCAGCGTCCGCGAGCTGATCCGGATCCCCACACTCGGCCCGAAGAAGGCCATGGCACTCTACGAGGACCTGCACATCGCCTCCGTCGACGAGCTGGCCGAGGCCATCCGCTCGGAAAGGCTCCGCGGACTGAAGGGTTTCGGCCCGAAAACCGAGGAGAACCTGCTGCACGGCATCGGCCTGCTGCGACAGGCGGGCGACCGGATCCTGCTCAACACCGCCATGCAGACCGCGGAGGACGTGCTGGGCAGGCTCACCGAGCTCACCGGCTGCGTCCGCTGCGCCTACGCGGGCTCGCTGCGCCGGATGCGCGAGACCATCGGCGACGTGGACATCCTCGTCGCGGCGGACGACTCGGCGCCGTTCATGGACGCCTTCCTCAACCTGCCGTACACCGCCGACGTCATCGCGCACGGCGGCACCAAGAGCTCGATCCGCACCTCCGAGGGCCTCCAGGTCGACCTGCGGGTCGTACCACCCGACTCCTGGGGCGCTGGCCTGCTGTACTTCACCGGCTCCAAGGCCCACAACATCCGGCTGCGCACGGTGGCGGTACGACAGCGCCTGAAACTCTCCGAGTACGGGCTGTTCGACGCCGACAGCGGCGAGCTGATCGTCTCGCGCACCGAGGAGGAGGTGTACGAGCGGCTCGGGCTGCCGTGGATCCCGCCGACACTGCGTGAGGACCGGGGTGAGATCGCCGCCGCGCTCGCCGGCACCCTGCCGGATCCGGTGGCGGAGAAGGAACTCCGCGGTGATCTGCACACCCACACCGACCTGACCGACGGCCTCGCCCCGCTGGAGGACATGGTGGCCGCCGCGGCCGAACGCGGCTACGCGTACTACGCGGTCACCGACCACGCCCCCGACCTGTACATGCAGCGCATGACCGACGACAAGGCGCTCGCCCAGCGCGAGCTGGTGCGCCGACTCGACGGAAAACACCGCAAGTTGCGGCTGCTGCACGGCACCGAGCTGAACATCGGGCGCGACGGTGAGGTGGACTGGCCCGAGGACTTCCTGGCGGACTTCGACCTGTGCGTCGCCTCGGTCCACTCGTACTTCCAACTCGGCCGCGCGGCCCAGACCCGGCGGCTGATCAGGGCCTGCGAGAACCCGTACGTCAACATCATCGGCCACCCCACGGCCCGCCAGATCGGCAGGCGCCCGCCCATCGACGTGGACCTGGACGCGGTGTTCGAGGCCTGCGGCCGGACCGGTACCGCGGTGGAGGTCAACGGTCAGCCGGAACGGCTCGACCTGTGCGACGAGGACATCCTGCTGGCCAAGCGCTACGGGGTGAAGTTCGCGCTGGACAGCGACGCCCACACCCCGATCCACCTGCCGTACCTGCGCTATGCGACCGGCACCGCGCAGCGCGGCTGGCTGACCGCGGACGACGTGATCAACACCTGGCCGCTGCGCCGGTTGAGGAGCTTCCTGCGCAAGGGGCACGGGCGAGCGGCGGCGGCGTGACACGGAGCCGTTGGCCGACCTCGTACGCTTCCCTGGTCTTGACCGGTGTGGGGAAGGAACGAAACTGTGCTGCGGGTACTGCTGGGCGTCGCCGGTGCGGTGGTTGTGCTCGGGATCTTCTCCTCGGTGCTGCGCACCCTGGTGATCCCCCGGCCGACGCGTTCCAGCTTCACCCGGGTCGTGCAACGCTTGGTGCACCGGCCGTTCCAGTGGCTGGCCGACCGCACCGACAGCGCCGAGACCAAGGACCGGGTGCTCGCCCCCGTAGCGCCCCTGGCCATCGTGATGACGCTGATCAGCTGGCTGGCCTCCTTCCTGGTCGGCTACGCGCTGCTGGAGGCGGCGGTGAGCCAACTGGGCGTCAGGGCCGCGCTGACCGAGGCCGGTTCGTCGCTGTTCACGCTCGGCTTCGCCAGCGGGAACCGGGCGTCGCTCAACGTCATCGACTTCTGCGGCGCCGCCACCGGCCCGATCGTGATCGGCCTGCAGGTCGGCTACCTGCCCGCCCTCTACACCGCCTACCAGCGCCGGGAGACCGAGGTCACGCTGCTGGAGGCACGCGCCGGGAGCCCGCCGTGGGGGCCGGAGATCCTCGCCCGGTACGCCCAGGTCGAGCTGCTGGACGACCTCACCGAGCTGTTCCGCGACTGGGAGCGGTGGAGCGCCGGTCTAAGCGAGAGTCACACCACCTACCCGGTCCTGATCCAGTTCCGGTCCACCAAGGCGGTCCGCAACTGGCTGATCGCCCTGCTGTCGGTGATGGACGCCGCCGCGCTGTGGCTCTCGTTCAACCCCTCCCGGCAACGGGCCGAGGTACGGATGGCGCTGCGCGCGGGCTTCGTCTGCCTGCGCGACATCGCCGACAGCCGCGGCATCCGCTACGACCCCGACCCACGCCCCGACGACCCGCTACAGCTGACGTACGAGGACTTCCTCCAGGGCGTGGCACGGATGACCGAGCAGGGCTATCCCATGGAGCGCACCCCGCAGGAGGCGTGGCCGCACTTCCGTGGCTGGCGGGTGAACTACGAGGCGTTGGCGTACCGGCTGGCGCGGGACATCGACGCGGTCCCGGCGCCCTGGTCGGGGCCGCGCCGTACGCCGGTGGTGATCCGCACCCCGCTCACCCCGATCGACCGCCGCCCCGTGGGCTGATCGACTTCCGGCGTTCACTCTGACGGCCTAGCTCCGATGGTCCATTCGGGGGCCCGGCGTTTCGATGGATCCGCGGGCGGGCCGGGGCTGCTCGGCCCGCTGGGACATCAGCCAGGGAGAGGCCAATGTACGAGATGCGCGCCGAATTCGACCCGGATGCGACCGGCGGCCTGGAAAACACTTCTAGCAGCTTGGCGCTGTTGTGGCATGTCATCTCCAAGGAAGACAGCCGGATGGCCCTGTGCGGTCAGCAACTCGTCGAGACGGTGCACGATCGCCTGGTGGCCGCGGGCCACGCCGCGACGGAACGCTGCTGCTCACCCTGCCTGGCCGTGGTTCGCGCCACCATGCAGGCCGAGGACGCCCGGGTGGGAGCCGACCAGGCGGCGGTGTAGTGACCGCACGCTCGCCAGGCACCACAGTGAGGCGATCAGGCGGTGGCGCCCCTCGGTGTCGAAGCGGACCGCGGACCAAGGGAGTTGACGGCGTACCTCGACGACGAGGAGGCGAGGCCGCTGCCCGTGCTGGCGCGAATGCCGGGCTCTTCGGTGGCGCCCGCCTGGATCACGAGGGCTTGTGCGAGCTCGCGTTCGGCGCGGTGGCGTCCACCTGCCGCCGCCAGGGCCGCGGCAGGCGCCGCCGCACGGGCGCCGCCACGTGGACACCCCTGCCCTCGTCACGCCGCCGTCGCGCCAACTCGGCCACCACGTGCGCGGCCTGCTGGTGCGCGGGCACCACCGGTAGCCGCACCCGGCCCCGCGCGGTCTGCTCGGCCAGGGCCTCGGCCAGCCCGGCCGGGGTGCGCGGCCAGGGGGCGAGCCCGGCGCGGGCGAGGGTGGCCGCGTTGGCCCGGCCGTGGCCGGACAGCACCTCGTAGCTGACCGCGGGCAGCCCCGCCACCAGCGCCTCGGTCAGCGACAGCCCGCCCGCGTTGTGCACCAGCACATCGGCGGCGGACATCAACCGCGGCACGTCATCGCGCCACCCCAGGGCGACCACGCCCGGCAGCCCCGCGACACGCTGCCGCAGCCGTTGGTTCCTGCCGCACAGCACGACCGGCACCGTACCCGGCGCCGCGCGCACCGCGCGCACGCTGGCCATCACATCGCCGAGCCCCATCGAGCCGGTGACCAGCAGGGCCATCCGCCGGTCCGCCGGTACGCCGAGCTCGGCGCGCAGCGCCCGCCGGTCCGCCGGGTCGACCGGCGTGCCGAACACCTCAGGGGCCAGCGGTCCGGCGGCCGTCATCGGCACGCCGTAGCGCGCGCTGCCCTCGGCGGCCGTGGCCTGGGTGACGGTCAGGTGCGCGTCGAGGCGGGGGTGCACCCACAGCCGGTGCGGCGCGGGGTCGGTGAGGTAGCACACCGCGGGCGCGGTCAGCGTGCCGTCCTCCTTGAGCATGCCCAGGCTCTGCGCGGCGAACGGGAACGTGGTCACCACCACGTCGTACTCCTGGCCGAGCCAGCGCGCCAGCTCGCGGCAGGCCAGGCGGCACAACCGCATGGTGAGCGCACGCACCGTGGAGTCCCGTTCCTCGCTGCGGAACAGCCAGTCGAAGGCCCAGGGCGCGCGGGTCGCGCTGAAGGCGTAGCCGTCGCGCAGCAGACGGCGGTAGCGGCGCGGCAGCGCGTCGAGGTAGTCACGGTAGGTGGCCTCGATGCCGTGCGCGGCCAGCCGACGCACGAGTTCCGTGGCGGCGCCGTTGTGGCCCGCGCCGACGCTTCCAGTGATGACCAGTGCGCGTAGCGGCGGCTGGGGCCTGGAGTCTTGGTGGGCGTGGTCGGGGGAGGCGTGTTGCAGGACGTCCATTGCTTCCGCTCCAGGTCAGCGCACGGCCGGGTGCGGCGTGCGGGGCTTCCGCTCGTGTTCGCGCCGTACCGTAGGGGCGGCCGGTCCCGGTCCGCCGCTCGCGGACATGAGCGGCAGACGGCGGCTTGGTGAACTTCACCGCCCGCGTGTGCGGGAGCGCTACCAGGTCCAGCCGTGGCCGCCGCTGTTGTGGCTGAAGGCGAGTACGGACGTGGTCAGGATCAGCCAGCGGATCAGCGGGCCGCGTGGCAGCAGCGCCGCCGTGGCCCAGACGGTCGCGGTGTACCAGGGCATCGACCAGGGGGCCGCCAGGATCCAGGCGAAGCCCAGGGCGAACGGCACGGAGGCGGCCAGCGACGCCTGCGCCGGGATGCGGCGGTGCAGCAGCCAGGCGAGTACGAGCATCACCACGGGCCAGGCGAGGCTGATGACGGTGCTGGTCACGGCCGATCCCAGGACGCCGAGGCCGAGTTGTTGCACGGCCGCCCACAACGAGGGTACGGAGACCAGCCGTGCGGCGGACGACAGCGGCGCCAACGCGTGCAGACCGAACGGGTAGTAGCCCGCCAGCGACACGGCCGCGAAGGCGGAGGTCTGCCGGGCCGCCCGCGCCCAGGCGCGGTCCCGCAGCAGCGGCCACAACAAGCCGACGCCCAGCAGCACCGCGCTGATCTTGAGGCCGCAGGCCACGCCGACGAGCAGTCCCACCAGCAGGTCGTCACGCGGCCGGGTGGCCCGGCGGGAATGGTGGACGGCGCAGACCGCCAACGCGGCGATGAGGGTGTCCAGATGACCGCCCGCGACCAGCAGCACGATCAGCAACGGATTGGCGACCCACAGCAGCGCGGCGCGGACCGGGTCGTCGGCGGTGCGTATCAGCAGGTATCCGGCGGCGAGGAACGCGGCGCCGTTCACCAGCATCAGCAGCCAGATGGTCAACCACGGCCGCTGGCCGCCGATCTGCGCCGCAGCGGCCTGCAACCAGGTCGCCACCGGCCCGTACACCGAGGGGGTACCCAGCCACACGCCGCTCACCAAGTGCGCGTAGCCGCCGCCCAGTTGGCCTGGTGTGGTGACGTAGGGATCGCCGCCGAGCGCGGCTATTCGTCCGTAGGCGGCATAGCTGGCGGTGTCGGAGGAGCCGACCGGAGTCAGATTGGTGACGATGGCCACGGTGGCCGCACCGACGCAGAACAGCCCGCGCGGTCTTGGGCGCCAGCCGCGGTCGTTGGCGCCGAGCAGTCCGAACAGCCCCAGGCAGCAAAGCGCTGTCGATGTGTAGACGGCGATCGTGGAGACGCCCCCCGGCATGGGTGCCAGCAGGGGCAGTGGAAGCGGTGCCCGCAGCGTGTGGTTGTTGGGTGCGCTGGCGCCGACCAGCACCAACAGCACCATGCCGAGCACCGATACGCCGACGGCCGCCCTCGGCCGGGTGAGCGTGTCGCCGATGCGGTCCTTGAGCGTGGCCCCGAGGGCGTCCGGTGGGGCCGCGACGCACGCGTGGCCGCCGTCCAGCGCGACCCGGGGGACCGGTGGCATCAGCGGCCCGGCCGCAGCCCGTTGGCGCCCATCGGACGCCCCTGACCCGCGTACGGCCTGGCGTGTCGGTCTCGCGGTGGGCGCGAGCGTCGGCGTTCGATCGTCGGTCGTCACGGTCGCTCTCTGGGTCGCGTACGGGGACGGGGCAACGCGCCAGGTAAGCTACTACAACGTGTAGACGATCGGTCGTGGGTGCTCTGCCGGGCACCGTCCGAACCCCTCAGATATCCCACCGTTCGGTGCACCGCACATGTCCGGAACCGGAACGGAGGGTGGCGGGCGGCCATCGAGTAGGCTGCGGGTCATCACGGTTTGGGGGACGGGTGGCCAACGTGCAACGCATCGCCTCGCGCAACGCGCGGTTCCAGCAGTGGCAGGCGCTGCTGGGCAACCGCAACAAGCGCCAGCGGGCAGGGGAGTTCCTGGTCCAGGGAGTTCGGCCCATCACGCTGGCCGTGCGGTACGGCTGGCCGGTGCGCGCGCTGATCCACGACGGGCAACGGAAGTTGTCGCGGTGGGCCGAGGAACTGCTGCGTACCGTACCGGCCGAGCACATCGCCATGGCCTCCGACCTGATGGCCGACCTCGGCGAGAAGAACGAGTCCGCCCCGGAGGTCGTCGCCGTGGTGCGGATGCCCGCCGACGACCTCGACCGCATCACGATCGAGGATGACTTCCTCGGTGTGCTCTTCGACCGGCCGACCAGCCCGGGCAACATCGGCAGCATCATCCGCTCCGCCGACGCCTTCGGTGCGCACGGCCTGATCGTCGCCGGGCACGCGGCGGACGTCTACGACCCCAAGTCGGTGCGGGCCAGCACCGGTTCGCTGTTCGCACTACCCGCGGTACGGGTCGCCTCGCCCCGCGAGGTGACCGACTGGGTGGCCGCGCGACGGGCCGCGGGTCAGCCGGTGGTGCTGGTGGGCACCGACGAGCGCGGTGACCGCGATGTCTTCGACTTCGACTTCACCCAGCCGACGTTGCTGCTGGTCGGCAACGAGACCAGCGGACTGAGCAACGCATGGCGCGAGGTGTGCGACCATATGGTGCGCATCCCCATGACCGGTGCGGCCACCTCCCTGAACGCGGCCAACGCCACCACGGCGGTGCTCTACGAGGCGGCCCGCCAGCGCATCGCCGCCGGGGCCGGGCGGACCGAGCGGGTGGCCGTTCGCTGACCACCGGTCACCCGGTGCCGCTGCCCAGCGGTGCCGGGCGGCGCCACCAATCGTGCTCCGCCAGCGGGATGAATCACCGCCGTCCGGTCACCGTGGTAACCACCGGGAACGGGCTCCGGCTGCTCCGGCGGGGTGACTGCCGGTCACTGGCCCGGGCTGCGACACCGGCCGAATGGCCTTTAGCTCGTAGTGAGGGTGCGGATCTTCCGAACGTTCAGCAGCAGCCACGTGCCTGCGTCCGCCGCCCGAGGAGGTCTTCGCCATGAGCCTTCGTAGGTGGGCCACCGCTCCGCTGGCAGGTGCGGTCATCGCCCTCGCCGCGCCGATCGCGGCCGATGCCGCCCCGGTCCCCGCACCCGTCCCGCACCCCGCAGCCGGTGCCCTGGTTCACCGCACCGGGCACGGCCCCGTGGCCCCCGACCGGCGCCGCGGCCGCCGGGTGGCCCTCGGCGGCGGGCCCCACCACTACCACTGTCCCACCCGCACTCCGCTCCTCTACAAGGGTGTCAGGGCGATCCTGAAGAACTGCCGACGCGGGCCGGAGGCCATCATCAAGTCCACCCAGGACGGTTCGGTGTTGACGTTCCTCGACGTCAACATCCCGTTCAACACCTCCGGTAGCCACCAGTTCCGGATCGTCGGCTTCTACCGCCGCCACCCGGCGCTGCTGGTACAGAACTTCGACCGCCGCCCCCGGTGGTTCTACTTCCCGCCCAGCCGCTGGCGCTACCGCTGACGGTTCAGGAAACGATTCCCCGTGTGCCGTTGACGACGGCGCTGGCCACGGCACTCGGACCGCGGTCGGCGGGTCGCGGCTGACAGACGGCTCGGACGCAACCGGAGCGCGCCTTTCCGGCGTACTACGCTCTGGAGCGGCACAGTGCCGTCGACTTGCAGCAACGACCTGAACGGGGTTTTCCCATGCGCTACCTGGTACGCGATCGCATGCTGGCCTTCCACGAGGAGGCATGGATCGAGACCGAGCACCGGGAGAAGGTCTTCAAGGTCAACCGGAAGTTCCTCCGGCTGCGCCGCACCTTCGACCTCGTCGACGCGCAGGGCAACCAGGTGGCCAGCATCGTCAAGAAGGCGTTCACCCTGCACCACACCATCCTGATCAAGCGGGACGGCCAGCTGGACGGATGGATCAGCAAGCGGATGTTCAGCCTGTTCGGTGACCGCTTCAAGGTCAGCCTGCGGGACGGGCGACGGCTGCGGATAGTGGGCAACTTCTGGGACCGCGAGTTCGACATCCAGCACGACGGCAACACCCTGGCGCACATCTCCCGACGCTGGTTCACCGTTCGTGACGCCTACGCGGTGGACGTGATGAGCGAGCGGGACACGCTGATGCTGCTCATCCTGGCGGTATGCGTCGACCACACGCTTCAGGACATGAAGGGCGACAAGCTCACCAACCTCTGAGCACGGCCGCGGCCAGCGCGCTCACGGTGCCCCGCGTGTGGCGGGGCAGTGCCGTGGGCGGTCTCGCTGGGCCGAATGGCGATGCCCCGATTTGTCGTTGTGGATCATGAGGGTGCATCGTACATTCGGTTGCCTTGGGCAACCCTATGGGTTCCTAGGAGGAGTTATAGATGTCTGCCGCCGCCGACGACGGTTTCCGTACTTACGTGGAGGACAACCTCGACGCGCTGGGGACTGATCCCGGGCGGGAAGCCCTCGTACACGACGGGCGACGCATGACCGCGGGCGAACTGCGCGACCTGGTCTACCGGATGGCGCGCGCCCTGCGCGCCCGGGGCATAGGCCGCGGCCAGACGGTCACGTTGCTGTGCGGGAACCTGCCGGAGACCGTCGCCGCCCGCTACGCCGCCAATCTGATCGGATGCCGGGTCAACCACCTTTACAACAAGCTTTCGGCCGAGGTCCAGGCCACCATCGTCGACGACGTGGAGACGCGTGCGCTGATCGTCGACCCGCGTCTGGCCGGACGTGCCGCTGAGGTCGTCGGCCGGGTGCCGGTGAAGGACGTACTGGTCCTCGGGTCCGCGTCCGTCGGCTCCGACCTGCTGGCGCTGGCGGCCGAGCAGTCCGCCGAGCCGTTCCCCAGCCAGGCCCAGCCGCAGGACATCTGCACCATCCGGCACACCGGCGGCACCACCGGCCACCCCAAGGGCATATGCACCTCGTTCGGCCAGATGCGGAACCTGCGCGGACGGCTGCCGGAGAACCGGGGCGACCAGCGTCGGCAGCTGGTGTGCACCACCCTGGCCCACGCGGCCGGATTCCTGGTCGACTCCACGCTCAACTCCGGTGGCTGCGCGGTGCTGTTGGAGGACTTCGACGCGCAGACCGTGCTGGCCACCATCGAGCGCGAGCGCATCACCCATCTGTTCCTGCTGCCGCCGCTGCTCTACCACTTGATGGACCACCCGGACGCGGCCCGCACCGACACCTCCAGCCTGACCAGCGTGGTGTACGGCGGTTGCCAGGCGTCGCCCACCCGCATCGCCGACGCGGTGCGGCGCTTCGGCCCGGTGCTGATGCAGTTCTACGGGCAGAACGAGGCCGGTGGCATCAGCGTGCTCAAGGCCGAGGACCACGACGTGGCGCGGCCGGACCGGCTGCGGTCCGCGGGCAAGATCCTGGACGGGGTCGAGGTCGCCGTCCGCGACGAGTCCGGACGCGACCTGCCCCCGGGCGAGCACGGCGAGATCTGCGTGCGCTCCGACCAGATCATGACCGGCTACTGGAAGCAGCCCGAACTGACCGCCGAGGTGCTCAGGGACGGCTGGCTGCACACCGGTGACATCGGCTACCTGGACGCCGACGGCTATCTGACCATCGTCGACCGGATCAAGGACATGATCGTCGTGGTGGGCGGCCATGTGTACACCACGGAGCTGGAGGACCTGCTCAACTCGCATCCGCAGGTGCTGCACAGCGCCGTCTTCGGCGTACGGGACGAGGACCGGATGGAGCGGGTGCACGCGGCCGTCGTCCGCGTGCCCGGTGGCGATGTCGACGAGCGGCAACTGCGCGAGATGGTGCGCGGCGAACGCGGCGCGATGTACGAGCCCGCGCGGATCACCTTCGTTGACGCCCTGCCACTGACCGACGCGGGCAAGCCGGACAAGAAGCAGCTGCGGCTGCGGGCCGAGCAGGCGGCCACCCCGGCCTGACCGCTGTTCCGGGCCGGACCGCCCTGGCCCGGCCCGGAACGGTGCGCTCACCGCGGCTCGGCCAGCCGCCGGATCTTGACGGTGTTGTCGGTGCGGGTGATCGACTGGCCGTCCGGCAGCGTCTGGATCCGCTCGTGCTCCTCGCTGAGCAGCACCTCCCACTGCCCGTCCGGCAGGTGCAGCGCTTCGATGACCTCCTCCGGGGTGGGCAGCGGCACGCTGGGGTGGGAGTGGTCCTCCCACGTGGGAAGGCCGCAGTGCCCCTCGATGAGCAGCACCCCGCCGGGCGCGACCGCCGCCGCTGCCTTCCGCAGGATCTCCTCTCGCGGGATGTCGCCGAAGGAGTGCAGGAACTGGGCCGACACCAGGTCGAACTCGCCGGTGGGAAAGGAGGTCGCGAGGTCGTGCCACTGCCAGTCGATCCGGTCGCCGACGCCCGCCGCCCGCGCGTGCCGGGCCGCGCGGTCCAGGGCGACGCGGGAGATGTCGGCCGCGGTGACCCGCCAGCCCTGCCCGGCGAGCCAGATCGCGTCGCCTCCCTCACCGCATCCCAGGTCCAGCGCTCTGCCCGGCTGGAGGCCGGATGCCTCCCGGAACAGGACGGTGTTGGGCTTGCCGCTCCAGATCCGCTCGCTTTCGCGGTAGCGGGCGTCCCAGAGCTCGGCGGTCGAGTGGGTGTGTTCGGTCATCTGCCGTTTCCTTCCGGCGGTTTGGGGTGCTGGCGGGAGCGCCGCCCTCGATCCGTGGGCCGCGCACACCGCAGAGCCTCGCCCCGGGCCGACCGGCTTGACAAACATTCTTGCCGAATCGGCAAATGGATCCATGGCTGACGACGACCTGGCGAGCGTGTTGACCGCCGTAGGCCCGCGACTGCGGGCGCTGCGGCAGGACCGCGGCACCACCTTGGCCCAGCTGAGCGAGCAGACCGGAATCTCGCTGAGCACCCTGTCCCGGCTGGAGTCTGGACGGCGCAAACCCACCCTGGAACTGCTGCTCCCGCTGGCCAAGGCCCATGGTGTGCCACTGGACGACCTGGTCGGGGCGCCCGCCACCGGTGACCCCCGCATCCACCCGCGCCCCATCAACCGGCATGGTCAGACCCTGGTGCCGCTCACCCGCTACCTCGGCGGTATGCACGCCTACAAGCACATCATGCCCGTCGGGCTGACCAGGCACCCGCGGCCCGAACTCACCGTGCACGAGGGCTATGAGTGGCTCTATGTCCTGTCCGGCCGACTGCTGCTGTACCTGGGCGAGCAGGACCTCGTGCTGACCGCGGGAGAGGCCGCCGAGTTCGACACCCGGCTCCCGCACGGCTTCGCCAACGCCGGATCACAACCCGTCGAGTTCCTGAGCCTGTTCGGGCCGCAGGGCGAACGGATGCACGTACGCGCCCGCCCCACTAACGAGTGACCTGTTCAGTCCGCCAGACCGGGCAGCACGTCCTGCTCGACCTCCGTGCGCGGCGGCCGCGGGGCGCCGCGCTCCGCCAGCTTGGCGCGGCAGCCGTCGCCCAGTCCCCACAGGCGCGCCTCCCGGCCGGTCAACGGCCGCCCGCACAGGCGGCAGTTGACGCGCCGACGTTCCTCCGGCTCGTCGCCCTCCGCAAGCGGCAGGGGCGGATGCGGCGCGGTCACCGGGCTGGCCTGAAGTGGACCAGGAGACGGCCCGGGTTGTCCGGGTCGGCCTCGACCCGGTCGTACAGCTTCTTGATGTGCTTCTGGCCGAGGAACGCCAGAGCGCGCCGCTTGAGCTGCCCCGATCCCTTGCCGGGGATGATCTCCACGACGGTCTCGCCGGTTCGGGCGGCCTTGAAGATGGTCTGCCGGAGGGCGAGTTCGATGTCGCGGTTGTTCCGGAAGATCGGGTGAAGGTCGAGGGTCAGCAACGTCAACCCCTCCTGTCGGTTCCGGCACGGCCCAGCCCGAGTCTGCCATGCCCCCGCACGGGCGACACCCGGCGGGTGTGCCGTGCTCGCGGCGGACCCGCCGGTTCGGTGGGGCCTTGCGTGCGCCAGCGGTGTGAGATGACAGCGCATCGGTTTGACGCCGGTCAGGAACGGTTAGCCCGAAACGCTGTGCCGATGTGTTGCTCCGCGGAACCGCACGCACCGGAAGGAGACGAGCCATGGGTGCCATGACCGCGGTCACCCTGAACGTCAACGGCGAGCGGTTCTCACGTGAACTCGACAACCGCACCACGCTGTTGGACCTGCTGCGCGAACACGCGCACCTGTCCGGGGTGAAGAAGGGCTGCGACCACGGACAGTGCGGAGCCTGCACGGTCCTGCTCGACGGCCGTCGGGTCAACTCCTGTCTGCTGCTGGCGGTCGCCATGGACGGAACCGAGATCACCACCATCGAGGGGCTGTCCGACGGCACCACCTTGCACCCGCTCCAGCGGGCGTTCGTGGACCACGACGCCTTCCAGTGCGGCTTCTGCACGCCGGGCCAGATCTGCTCGGCGGTCGGCGCGATCGCCGAGGCGCGCGCCGGATGGCCCAGTGCCGTCACCGCCCACGACGCTCCGCCGGGTCCGGTCGAGCTGACCGTCCCGGAGGTCCGCGAGCGGATGAGCGGCAACCTGTGCCGTTGCGGCGCCTATGTGAACATCGTCAGTGCGGTACGGGAAGTGGCTAGGTGAAGGAATTCCGGTACGAACGGCCGACCGACGCCGACTCGGCCGTCGCTTTGCTGACCGACGCTCCTGGCGCCGCCTACCTCGGTGGCGGCACCAATCTGGTGGACCTGATGAAACTCGGCGTGGCCGCCCCTGACCTGTTGGTCGACGTCAGCCGGCTGCCGTTCGAGGAGGTCGAGGAGACCGACGGCGGCGGGCTGCGGGTCGGCGCCGCGGTACGCAACAGCACCCTCGCCGCCCGCAGGATGGTGCGCGAGCGCTATCCGATCGTCTCCGAGGCACTGCTGTCCGGCGCCTCGGCGCAGCTGCGCAACGCCGCTACTGTCGGCGGCAACCTGTTGCAGCGCACCCGATGCCTGTACTTCCAGGACGTCGGCAAGCCGTGCAACAAGCGTCGGCCGGGCTCCGGCTGCCCCGCCCGAGAGGGCGTCCACCGGGACCTGGCGATCCTCGGCGCGTCGGAGCACTGCGTCGCCACCCATCCGTCCGACCTCGCCGTGGCGCTGGCCGCACTGGACGCGATGGTGCACCTGGTCTCGGCCGCGGGCCCGCGTTCGCTGCCGCTGACCGAACTGCACCGGCTGCCGGGCGACGAACCGCACCGCGACACCGTCCTGCGGCACGGTGAACTCATCACCGCAGTGGAGCTTCCGCCGCCGGTGCCCGAGGCCCGCTCGGCCTACCGCAAGGCCCGTGACCGGGCCTCGTACGCCTTCGCGCTCGCCTCCGTCGCGGCCGTGCTCCAGGTGCGCGGGGGAATGGTGCACCATGTGCGGATCGCCTTCGGCGCGCTGGCGGCCAGGCCCTGGCGGGCCCGGACCGCGGAAGAGGCGTTGCTGGGGCAGCCCGCGACCGAGGAGGCCTTCGGGGAAGCGGTCGACCGGGAGCTGGCCGCCGCCCGGCCGCTGCGGGACAACGGCTACAAGGTCCCCCTCGCCCGCCGCCTCGCCGTCAGCGTGCTCACCGACCTGGCGGCGCCGGACGCCGGGGGCCAGCGATGACCACCACCAAGCCCCTGCTCGGGGCGCCCACGGCCCGGCTGGAGGCCCGCGAGAAGGTCACCGGCACCGCCCGCTACGCCACCGACTACCCCACCGACCGGACCGCGTACGCCTGGCCGGTGCCCGCCACCGTCGTGCGCGGCGAGATCACGGCGATCGACGCCACCGCGGCCCTGGCCGACCCGGCCGTGCTCGCCGTCCTCAGCCACCAGAACGCCCCGCGGCTGCGCGAGACCGACGACCCGTTCGTCACCGTGCTGCAGAGCCCACGCATCAACCACCGCGGCCAGTACGTCGCGCTCGCCGTCGCCACCTCACTGGAGGCCGCACGCGCGGCCGCCGAAGCGATCCGGGTGACCTACCGCTGCGAGCCGCACGATGTCGTGCTGACCCCCGACCACCCCGGTCTCTACAAACCCGACGAGGTTGGCGTGGGCATGCCCGCCGACCGGGAGCACGGTGACTTCGACACCACCTACGCCAACGCGCGGGTGCGCATCGACGTGGTCTACGAGACCCCGGCGCTGCACAACCACCCGATGGAACCGCACTCGGCCACCGCGTTGTGGGACGGCGACGAGCTGACGGTCTACGACTCCAACCAGGACTCCTCAGGTGTCCAGCAGGCCCTCGCCCGGCTGTTCGGACTGGCGGCCGACAAGGTGCACGTGGTCAACGAGCACGTCGGCGGCGGCTTCGGGTCCAAGGGCTCCGCCCGAGCTCCCGTCGTGCTCGCCGCGATGGCCGCCCGCACCGTGCGCCGCCCGGTCAAGCTCGCCCTGCCGCGCAACCAGCTCGCCGCCACCATCGGCTACCGCGCCCCCACTATCCAACGGATCCGCGTCGGCGCCGACGCCGAAGGGCACATCCACGCGCTCGCCCATGAGTTGGTCACCCAGACGGCCACCGTCGGCGAGTTCGTGGAGTTCGCCGCGGTGCCCACCCGCACCATGTACCACGCTCCGCACAGCCGCACCACCCACCGGGTCACCCGCCTTGACGTGCCCGCCCCCTCGTGGATGCGCGCCCCAGGCGAGTGCCCGGGGATGTTCGCCCTGGAGTCGGCGATGGACGAACTCGCCCTGGCCTGCGGGCTCGACCCCGTCGAACTGCGGCTGCGCAACGAGCCGACGGTCGAGCCGGACACCGGCCTGCCGTACAGCAGCCGCCACCTCGTGGAGTGCCTGCGGGAAGGCGCCCGCCGGTTCGGCTGGCACGACCGGGACGCCCGGATCGCCACCAGCCGCGAGGGCCGGTTCCTGATCGGCAGCGGAGTCGCCGCTTCCACTTACCCGGCGTTCGTCATGCCCTCGCACGCCGAGGCGCACGCCGCCGCCGACGGCGGTTACGAGGTGCGCGTCAGTGCCAGCGACATCGGCACCGGCGCCCGTACCGTGCTCGCCCAGATCGCCGCCGAGGCCCTGGGCGTGCCGTTGGACAGCGTCCGGGTGCGCGTCGGCAGCAGCGATCTGCCGCCCGCCTCGGTGGCCGGAGGCTCCTCCGGTACGGCCTCCTGGGGCTGGCCGGTGCACAAGGCCTGCACCGAGTTGCGGCGCCGCCTGGCGGAGTGCGGGCACGCGGTGCCCGAGCAGGGCATCACCGTCGCCGCGGACATCGCCGAAGAACTGGACGACCGGGAGGACTTCGCCCGCCACGCCTTCGGCGCGCAGTTCGCCGAGGTGCAGGTCGACCCGGTCACCGGTGAGACCCGGGTGCGCCGACTGCTCGGCGTCTTCGCGGCGGGCCGGATCCTCAACCCCCGTACCGCGCGCTCCCAGTTCATCGGCGGGATGACAATGGGTTTGGGAATGGCGCTACTTGAGGGCAGCACCATGGACCGGGAGTTCGGCGACTACGCGGAACGCGATCTGGCCTCCTACCACGTACCCGCCTGCGCGGACGTACCGGAGATCGACGTCCACTGGATCGACGAGGAAGATCCGCATCTCAACCCCATGGGCTCCAAGGGCATCGGCGAGATCGGCATCGTCGGGACCGCGGCGGCGATCGCCAACGCCGTCCACCATGCCACCGGGGTACGGCTGCGCGCGCTGCCCATCCACCCCGATGCGCTGCTGACCCGGCTGGCCGACCAGCTAGGTCTGGCATAGCGGAACAAAGTGCGACAGAGTTGAGACAAGGCATGGCGGGCAGGAGTCTGAGTGGTACAGCGGCTCACCCGGTGGTGAGGAGAATCCCATGTCGGACGAGATGTGGGCCAACGAGGTCTACCAACCCGACGGGTCGGAGGTCCAGGACGACTGCGGGGTCCTCGACCCGGAGGACACCCTGGACGACCGCGGCGTCCGCCCGGCCATCGACGAGGGGTACTCACCGCCGGAGCGGCCCCTGGCAGTGGAGCGGTTCGGCGTCACCGGCAGCGAGCAGCGCCGGGGCGAGTCGCTCGAACAGCGGCTCGCGGAGGAGGTACCGGACGTGGGCGAGCCCCCGGGGGACGGCGTCGGAGACCTGCCCGGCGGCAACGGGGAGCTGATCGACCGCGAGGTCGGCGACGCCCGCTCGGGGCGCCTGGTGGGCGTCGACGAGGGCGTGCCGCACGGTGCGGAGCAGGCCGACGACATCGCGGCCTACGACGTGGGGATCGCGGGCGGCGCCGCGTCGGCCGAGGAGGCGGCGATGCGCATCGTGGAGGAAGGTCAGGAGCCGGGCTCCGAGGAACTGTGAGGCGTCGCCGCGGGCGCCGTCCGCCGACGGGGAACGGCGCGCTTCGCCTGGCAACTCCCTTGCGGGGCCCTGATATTGGGCCCCGATCTCACTTCACGTGGACCGTTGCCGTCCAGTGCAGCACGGTGTGCGGGCAGATGTGGCCGCGTGCGGCGGCGCACCGCTCGTCGGCGGTGATGGTCGCGGTGCCGTCGGCGTTCGCGTGGAAGACGGCCCTGGCGCTGCCGCCCCGGGAGGTGGCCTGGAGGGTGCGCTGGAGCACATGCTGATCGCTGGCGCTCGGCGCGCTCCACATCCATGTCTCTCCGTCCGCCTGGCGGCCGGAGAGACGGACCGTGATGACCGCTCCCCGCCGTACGGTCACGGAGTGGCCGTTGTCCGTGTTCGTCAGGGTGAGGCGGGCGGCTGTTACCGACCGGTTCGTATGCGGTGCGGCGGAGGCCGGTGCGGGTGCGCAGATCGCGGCGGTGGACAGCGCCAGCCCGACCGTGAGCGCGGTGACGGGGAATTTCGGGTATCTCATGTTCTCCACTGTCGCTCCCGGCGGCGCCAGCCGCTCGCGAGCGCCGCACGATTCACTCCTTCGAGGCGGTCAGCGCCTGGAGATGCGGACCGTGCCCTGTGCGGTGACCCTGGAGGGAGGGCCACACAGCCAAGGAGGACCACCATGTCTGTGCTGGACAAACTCAAGCAGATGCTGAAGGGCCACGAGGAGCAGGCCGGAAGGGGCATCGACAAGGGGGACGACATCCTGGACGAGCGGACGCAGGGCAGATACAGCGGCCAGATCGACACCGCCCGGGACAGGCTCAAAGAGCAACTCGGCAGGGACGAGGGGGATCCGCCGCAGGCCTGACGGCGCCCACGCGGATCACCAGGGCGTTTGTGTGGTGCTGGCGCACCGGGGGAGACGCCCCGGCCGCCCGCCAACCGTACGAAGACGGCAGGCGCCCGCCGCGTCCCCGACATCTCCAGCCCACAGGCGTCATTCGCACCGGAATTCGGCAGAGCCGAACAGAAGTGCTTAGCGGAATCCAGCTTGGAGAGCGGTCACTCGACCGGAAAAAATCCATAAGGCTCCTTCGCGTAAGGCGATACAGCGCTTATGTGGGTTGTTTCCACGGCGGCGACATATCGAGCGGTCAAAGTCGGCGAGTTGGGCATGGCTCTCCCGCCTGCTGTCAACCGACCCTGCCGCACCGTGAATTGAACCCCGACGCGCGCCCGTACGTGTGGAGGGCGGTCCGGCCGTTCGACGGCGGGCCGACCGAACCACGAAGATCGGAGCCGGATACGTGTCGCACATACGCACCGAGAAGTCCCGAAGGACCTTGCGACGGCAACGGGTGCGTCGTCGAAGGATCTCCAAGCTGACGCTCACCCTCGCGGGCGTGCCGCTGGCCATGGGCGTGCTCGCCGGAACCGTGTTCGCCGCCGTCGGGGGCCATCACCGCGCCGCCGGAGCGGCTCCCGCCGCCAGCGCTCCCGCCAAGGCGGCCGCGGCCGCAGCCGCCGCCAACCCCAACTGCACCCTGATCGTCCCCGCCAACCCGTTGAGCGCCCAAGGCCTGGCCACCCCTTACCAGTTGACGGCGACCAACCCCGCGATGGGCCCGTGCAACGAGGCCAACGCCAACCAGTCGGCGTTCGTCGAGGCGGCGATCATGGGCAACAACGGCCAACTGACGCTGTACAACCCGCTGGTGATCGACAAGGGCACCCAACCGGCCGCGACCCCGGCGGCCGCGCAGGTCCCGGCGGGATCCACGGTCGGCATCTGGTTCGGGTTCAACGGCACCAACCTGACGCTGAAGTCGGCCGCGGGGGCCAACAGCCTCACCCAGGGCAAGTGCGTCAACGGGCTGAACGGCTCGGTCTTCGGGGAGTTCGCGCAGTGCAACGCCCCCGCGTTCTTCAAGGCCGCCAACGCCCAGATCGCCAACAAGCAGTTGCAGGTCCCGGCGGTGGGCACCGCGAAGGACGGCATGCCGTGTCCCACCACGCGTGACTTCTCCGTGGTGGACCAGGACCAGAGCGACAACGTGGTGACCCACTACCTGGCCAACGCCAAGGGGCAGACCGCCCAGAACAACGCCGCGGGCATGGCCGCCGTGCCGAACGCCACCGACCTGGCCAACGCCAGCGACAACCTCCTGATCAGCAAGTTCATGGACCCGGCCCTGGGCTGCACCCCGTGGACCGTGCCGGACCAGTCCAGCGGCAACCAGCCGAGCGCCGCCCTGCCGTTGGACGAACTGTCCGCCGCGGCCAACCAGAAGGCCCCGATCGCCCTCGTGCCGCTCAACGACCCGATGACGCTGAACAACGCCAACGCCAGCCAGACCAAGACCAACCTGTACCGCGCCGGAGTCGACCAGCCCCCGATCGGCGCCGCCGACAACGGCAACGGCAAGACCTACTGCCAGAACATGTTCAACAACCCGATGGGCGTACAGCGGATCTTCAAGGACCAGGCGATGTTCGCCAACGCACCCTCCCCGGACGCCGCGATGGCCACCAACCTGTTCACCTTCCTGGGGATGCGGGCGAACCAGAGCTTCACCAACCTCGGTTGCGGCAAACTCCTCAACGCCGCCAACCCGATCACGTTGACGACCAACGGCAACGGTGTGGTCACCGCCGCCGCCCTCGCCCCGCTCGGCAAGACCCCGCCGTCCGCCGCGCCCTCGGCCCCGGCCATGCCCTCGGGGATGCCCTCCGGTTCGGCGATGCCCAGCGCGCCCACCGGTACCGGCGGTATGCCGCCCACCGCGTCCGCCTCCGCCCCGGCGCCCGGCGCCAGCGCGAGCGCCACCGCCCCGGCGGGCGGCACCATGGGCAACAGTCCCACCCCGGCGCCCAGCAAGTCGTGCCGTCCGCCGAAGAAGGTCCGTTGGTGACTGATGCCGACGACCGGTTATTCGCCGTCGCTGTCTTCGGCCGCGGAGACGGGTGTGGTGAAACGGTAGCCCGCGGCGAGCAGCTTCGGCAGGTAGCTGCGCACGGCCGCCAGGGTCTGCGAGCGGTCGCCGCCGCCGTCATGGTTGATGATGATCGCTCCGGTGCGGGTGCGGTTCAAGACGGTGGCGGCTATCCGCGCACTGCCCGGACGGGACCAGTCACGCGGGTCCACCGACCAGGCCAGCGGCCGCAGGTCGTACTCCGAGCAGGCGGCCAGCACCTCTGGTGTGAACGTTCCGAAGGGGGCACGGAACAGCCCTGGGCGGTCGCCCCCGGAGGCCGACTCGATGGCGTCGGCGGCCTGTTCTATCTGGTCGCGTATCTGCGCCGGACGCATATGCCGCAGATTGGGGTGCGACCAGGTGTGGTTGGCCAGTGTGTGCCCCTCTTCGGCGGCGCGGGCCACCAACTCCGGGTGCTTCGCGGCGTGTTCGCCGATCACGCAGAACGTGGCGGTGACCCGGTGGCGCCGCAACTCGTCGAGTATGTGCGGGGTGTAGCGGGGGTCGGGGCCGTCGTCGAAGGTGATGGCGATGGTCTTGGGGCCTGCGTCCACGTGGTACAGCGGCCCGCGCTCGCCTTCTTCCCCGCTCCGCGCGGGCCCGGGGGTGGGAAACCGGGACCGGGTCCGCGCCCCGGTGGCACCGTGCCAGGGCGGATCGACCAGCAGGCCCCATCCACTCACCGCCGCGGCCACCAGACCGCCGGTGTACAGCACAGCCCGCCGAGGCACGCTCACCGTCACGGGACATCGTCTCCCTCGTAGCGGTTGCCCCCACCACGGCGGCCACGGGCGCTGACGCCCGCTACCGCGTTACACCGCCACCCTGGCACCGGGCCGCCTCCCCGGCAGTCGGGACTACGCCATTAGCATGAACGCCCCCGGGGTCACGCCAGGCCGTGGGCCTGCTGGGAGCGCCGGGAGAGCGAGTCCAGCACCACGGCGGCGAGCAGCACCCCTCCGGTGATCATGTACTGCACCGTGGTCTGGATGCCCATGAGCAGCATTCCGGACGCGATCGACTGGATGACGAGGATGCCGAGCAGCGCGGACCACGGCCTGCCGCGCCCGCCGAACAGGCTCGCCCCGCCGATGACGGCCGCGGCGACGGAGTTGATCATCAGGATGCTGGAGCCCGAGGTCTGGCCCACCGAGTCCACCCGCGAGGCCAGGAAGAGCCCGCCGAGTGCGGCCAGCGTTCCGGAGATCGCGAAAACCGAGACCCGCACCCGCGCCACGTTGATGCCCGCCCGCCGGGTCGCCTCGGCACCGCCGCCGATCGAGCAGATCCGCCGTCCGTACTTCGTACGGCGCTGCACGAAGTCCAGGCCGACCACGAGGACCAGGAAGATCAGCAGGGCGAGCGGCAGGCCCTCGAACTGGTTGAGCACATAGGCGGCGCCGAACGCGACCACCGCGACCACGGCGCTGCGCAGCGCGAGCTCGCCGAGCGGCCGGTACGGCACCTCGGCGGCCCTGCGCCGCCGCCGGTCCTGGTAGGAGGCGAGGAAGAACATCACCACCCCGAGCGCGGCCAGCCCGTAGGCCGCGGCCGTGTTGTGGAAGTACTGGTTGGTCAGGGCGTAGACCAGGCCCTGGTCATGGAGGTTGATGGTGCCGCTCGCGCCCAGGACGTGCAGCATCAGCCCGTTCCAGGCCAGCAGCCCGGCCAGGGTGACCACGAAGGAGGGCACACCGACCCGGGCGAAGAAGAACCCCTGGAGGCCGCCGATCGCGGCGCCGACGAGCAGCGCGGCGACGATCGCCACCCACTCCGGCAGGCCGTCGTTGATGTTCAGCACGGCGAACACGGCCGCCGTCAGCCCGCTGACCGAGCCGACCGAGAGATCGATCTCGCCGAGCAGCAGCACGAAGATGATGCCGACCGCGATCAGTCCCGTACCGACGAGGTCCACACTGAGGTTGGACAGGTTGCGCGGGGAGAGGAACTGGTGGTCCAGGATCTGGAAGACGGTCCAGATCACCGCGGTGCACAACACGCCCGGCAGCGAGCCCAGTTCGCCGCCGCGCAGCCTGCGGGTGAACTCGCCCAGACGGCCTTGCGGTTCCCGGACCGGCTCGTTGCGGCGCCGTTCGGCGGTGACCTTGGTGGGATCGGGATCCGAAGCTTCCGGGGTGCTCACAGCATCGCCTCCCACGCCCACGTCCTGCGGTGGGTCACGGCGTTGTCGGTGGCCCCGGTGATGGAGGAGACGATCTGCTCCTGGGACGTGGTCAGTACGTCGAAGAAGCCGTTGTTGCGGCCGAGGCGCAGCACCGCGACCTGGTCCGCGACCGCCTTGACATCGCCCAGGTTGTGACTGATGAGCAGCACACCGATGCCGCGTTCGCGCAACCGGTCGATGAGGTCGAGGAAGTGGGCGGTCTGCTCGACGCCCAGGGCGGCGGTGGGCTCGTCCAGGATGAGGACCTTGGGTTCGCTCAGCAGCGCGCGGGAGATCGCGACCGTCTGCCGCTGGCCCGCGGACAGTGACGCGACGGGGACCCGCACACTGGGGATGCGGATGGACAGGGTGTCCATCAACTCCAGTTGCCGGGTGCGGCGTTCCATGGCCACCTCGTCGAGGACACCGCCCTTGCACAGTTCATGGCCGAGGAAGACGTTCCCGACCACATCGAGGGTCTCGCACAGCGCCAGGTCCTGGTAGACGCCCGCGATGCCCAGGGACTGGGCGTCATGGGGGCGGCTGATGCGCACCGGTCGGCCGTTCCACTCGATGACACCCTCGTCCGCGGGACCGACACCCGTGATCACCTTGACGAGGGTGGACTTCCCGGCGCCGTTGTCACCGACCAGCGCGACCACCTCACCGGCGTGGATCTCCAACTCCACGTCCGTGAGCGCGCGGACGGCCCCGAACCGCTTGCAGATTCCGCGCAGGGCCAGCACGGGCGTGGTGGACACATCGACCATCTCCTTAACCGATGAGACCCGCCTTCTGGCAGGCGGCCCTGTACTGGGGCGTGCAGATCTGGCTGACCGTGTAGGGACCGTGGTCGACGACGGTCTGCCGGATGGTGTGCACGGTCACCGGCGCCAGGGTGCCCAGTACGGCCGGGATGTCGTTGCTGGTGTCGTTGCTGACCCGGGCGTTGGCGATACCGTGCAGCGTCTGGCCGCGGCCCAGGGCGACGGCCATCTCGGCGGCGGCCTTGGCCTCCGAGACGAAGGACTTGTAGACGGTGACGGTCTGTTCGCCGGTGAGCAGCCGCTGTACGGCGGCGAGGTCGGCGTCCTGGCCGGTGATTGGCGGCAGCGGTGTGACATCGGCGGCCTTGAGGGCGTCGACCACGCCGGAAGCCAGGCCGTCGTTGGCGGACACCACGCCGTCGATCCGGTTCGGGCCCAGTTCGGCGATGGCGGCGGACATGTTGTTGAACGCGTTCTCCGGGATCCAGCCGCCGGTGTAGTACGTCGCGTCGATGCTGGCCCTGCCCTTGAGGACGGACAGTGCGCCGTCCTTCAGCGCCCCGGTGTTGGGGTCGGTGGGGTCGCCGTTCATCATGACGATCTGCGGGTCCTTGCGGCCGATGGCTGCCAGGAGGGCTTCGGCCTGGATGCGGCCGATCTGCCGGGAGTCGTAGCTGGAGTAGGCCGAGACCGGGCCCTGGACCAGCCGGTCGTAGGAGACGACCGGGATGTGCGCGTCATGTGCCCTGATGACGGAGGCGCGCAGCGCCTTGTTGTCGACCGGGTCGATGACCAGCACCCGGACGCCGTTGGCGATCATCGAGTCGATCTGCTGCTGTTGGGTCGCCACGTCCGCGGAGGCATTGGCGTAGTGCACCGTGCAGTCATGGCACAGCTGCTTGATCTTCTGCTCCATCAGCGGCTTGTCGGAGGTGGCCCAGCGGGCGGTGTGGGTGTCGGGGAAGAGCAGGCCGATCGTGAAGCCGCCACCGCCGCCTGCCGGGGCGCTGGTGTTGAGGGGGCCGCGGGCCGTTCCGCACGCGGCGAGGACGGCGGCCATCGACACCGCCGTCACGGCAACCGCAGCGCGGCCCAGAGAACTCTTCATCCGCGGGCACTTCCCGTCGTGGTTTCCTCATCGACAATAGCCGCAATACGTAAAAATCGGACTCAAGGTCGATGGGTCTCCTCCGGTGTCAGCATGATCTCCCCCCAAACCTGCTTGCCACCGCTGAGCGGCACCGCGCCCCACGAGCACGACAAGGCCTCCACCAGCAGCAGCCCCCGGCCGCCGGTCACCTCCCAGTCCACGGTCCTCGGCTTGACCGGTGCGCGCGGCGAGGAGTCGCTGACCGCCACCCGCAGCCGCTCCCCGGCGAGGGTGAGGTCGAGCCGCACCTCGCCCTGGGTGTGCACCAGGGCGTTGGTGACCAGCTCGGAGACGATCAGCAACGCCGCGTCCGTCTGCTCGGTCACGTTCCACGAGCGCAGGATCCGCGCGGTGAACCGGCGGGCGTGCATGACGGCGTCGGGTAGCCGCCACACCGCCCAGCCCGCGCGCAGCGGTCGGGTCCGCAACCCGTCGTAGCGCAGCAGCAGCACCGCGACGTCGTCCTCACGCTGGTCGGCGCCGCCGATCAGCGCGTCGGCCAGCCGGTCCACGTCGGACGGGTCGGTGGCCGAGAGCACCTCGCACGCCCGTCGCACACCGTCGTCCAGATGCAGACTGGACGACTCCACCAGGCCGTCGGTCAGCAGCGTGAGGACGCTTCCGGTGGCCAGGCCGACCACGGTCAGCGGGAACTCCGCCTCCGCCAGCACCCCCAGCGGCGGCCCGCCCTCCGCCTCCACCTCGCCGGTGTTGCCGTCGGGGTCGCGCAGCAGTGGCGGCAGATGACCGGCCCTGACGATCCAGGCGTCGCCTTCCTCGGTGTCCAGGGCGACATAGCAGCAGGTGGCGAACGCGTCCGTCTCCATGCCGACGAGCAGCCGGTTGGCGTGCGAGACCACCACGTCCGGCGGATGGCCCTCCACGGCGTAGGCCCGGATGGCGGTGCGGATCTGGCCCATGATCGTCGCGGCCTCGGCGCTGTGCCCCTGCACGTCCCCGATGACCAACGCCACATGCCGGTCTGTGAGGGGAATGACGTCGTACCAGTCGCCGCCCACCTCGAGCCCGGCCGTGGCGGGCAGATAGCGGGCGACCGCCGCACAGCCGGACAGCTCGGGCAGCTTGCGCGGCAGCAGGCTGCGCTGGAGCATCGCGGCCAGCTCGTGCTCGGCGTCGAAGGCACGGGCCCGCATCAGGGCCTGCCCCACCAGGCCCGCGGTCGCGGTCAGCAGCGACCGCTCCTCGGTGCCGAACTCGTGCGGCTCGTCCCAGCCGAGCAGGCAGGCGCCGACCAGTCGGCCGTCGGCGGGCAGCGGCAGCACCGCCAGCCCGCCACGGCCGATGTCGGCGAGCCCCGGCTCAAGGCCGGTGCTGGTGGTCCACAAGCTGGTGCGGCCCTCGCGCAGCGCGGCCTCCAGCGTGGGCAGCGCACGGGCCGGGGCATCGGGCCACTCCGAACGCCACTGGGAGCGCCAGATCTCCGGCCATGCCGACGGCTCCGGCGGATCGAGGACGGTGACCACCAGTCGGCTGGCGTGCAACTCCGACAGCGCCATCCGGTCGGCGCCCAGGGGTTCACGCAGGGCGGCCACCACGCCCCGGCTGACGTCCCGCACGCTCATCGCGTTGGCCAGGATCGCCGACAGCCGCTGCACCCGGGCGACCTCGTCCGTGCTGGGCCGCAGATGCGAGGCCTCGGCGAGCACACCCAGCATCCGCTCCGGCCTGCCGCCCGCGTCAGCCAGTACCCGGCAGCGCAGCCGCAGCCAGCGCAGCTCACCGGACGGCCAGCGCACCCGGAACTCCAACTCCCGTGAGCTGGGCGCCAGATGGCCCGGTTCGACGACGGACATCAGCGCGGGCAGGTCCTCGGGAACGGTGTGCGCCAGCAGGGTCTCCACGCGTCCGTCGAACTCGTTCTGACCGATCCCGGCCAGTTCCAGCACCTGTGCGTCGGCGTCTATCTGTCCGGTGGCCAGCAGCAGGGTGAACGAGCCGACGCGCATGTGCCGCAGGGCGGCGTCCGGTGGTGTACCGCCACAGGCGGCGTTGGCGGCGTCGAGGAGCACGCCGACCTGGTCCGCGTACAACTCCAGGAGGCTGCGCCGCACGGCATCGAAGCCGTCCCCGGCGCGGTCCACCACGACCAGGCAGCCCAGCCGCCTGCCGTCGGCGCCCAGCGGCAGGGCGCCCAGCCAGACGGCGGCCTGCCCGGCACCGTGCCCGGTCACCTCCGCCGGGTCCAGCCACCGCGGCTGGCCGGTACGGAAGGCGTCGGCCACCGGCGAGCTGCCGGACAAGGGGTAGCGGGACGACAGCCCGTAACAGGCGCCGGGACCTTCCCCCACCGTCTCGGCCTGCCGTAGCTCGTCCGCGTCCTCGTCCAGCACGTAGACGGCGGCGAGCGCCGCCCCGGCGAACACCACGCTCCGCTCCGTCACGATCCGCAGCGTCCTCATAGCAGAGAGTCGACTCGGTACCCGGAACCGTTCAGGTTCCGCGGCATCAGGGCCGCCGCATTCCGGCCCTTTATCATCACACATTCCCGTTAAGGGCGGGATTGATCCGAATCACCCTCGTACAAGCTTGCGCAACCATGCAAGTGGCGTGGCTACGATTGGCCAGCCCGAACGCAGCGGAACCCCAGGGGAGGGCCCAATGAGCACGGAATCCCACGCCGTCACCGACGAGCGGCCGACTGACCCGGCAGCGCGGCCGGTGGAGTCACTGACCGGGATAGCGCACCCGGGACACACCTTCGACCGGATCCTGGCCTGGGTGCCGCGCGCCCTGTCCAGCAAGGCGCACGTCGTCTTCCTGGTCGCGCTCGGGACCTATCTGGTCCTGCTGCCGCTGGTCCACGTCCTCACCCCGAGCGCCACCGCGGAGCTCATCGGCGGCAACTACACCAACGTGACCAGCGACGTGGGTGCGTGCATCGCCGCCGGCGGCACTTTGCACCTGGTGCGCGCCAATCGCCGGCGCACCCGTATGGAGGAGGAGCGGTTGCGCCTCGCCCGGGAGACGCACCGGCTGCTGCACCACGTCCACGCCGATCACGCCCGTCTGCTCGGCCACGAGGTGCTGGAGGCCGACCAGGGCTAGGGGCCGTCAGTTCCCGGGCTCAGCGGTCGATGTGGACGTTGGTCGACTTCACGCGGGCGGTGGCCTGCATCCCGACCTCCAGCCCGAGTTCCTCGACGGCCTCCCGGGTGAGCAGCGAGACCAGCCGGTGCGGCCCCGCCTGGATCTCCACCTGTGCGGCGACATCGCCCAGCTTGACCGCGGTGACGATGCCGGGGAAGGCGTTGCGGGCCGTGGTGTAGGAGGCCTCCTCGTCGCCTCCAGTGCTCTGCGCCAGTTCCACGGAGAACGCGGCCAGGTCCTTGCCGTCGATGAGACGGCGACCGGCCTCGTCGCGGTGCGTGCGGATACGGCCGCCGTCTGCCCAGCGGCGGGCGGTGTCCGGGCTGACGCCGAGCAGGCGCGCCGCCTGGCCGATCGTGTAGGACTGCATGTGCCTCACGATAGTGGCCCTTTGCGCGGCGATTGCGACGGGTCGCCGCCCTCCGCGGCCAGGGCTGCCCCGGTAAGGTGAAAATGAATTTCAATTGCGATAGGCTGGCGGCCCTGGTCGACGCCAAGGAGGGGCCATGCTGGTTCGCTATCCCCGCACGCGGTACTCGAGACACCCCAACTGCCTGTACGCACGGCCGGATCGGGAGCGGTCGGCGCCCGCGGCCGACGTGGCTGCCGAACCCGCGGCATCCCCGCAGGGTGTGGTCATCGACCGGGAGCGGCGTACGGCATCGGTCGACGGGCGGCCGATCTCCCTGACGTATCTGGAGTTCGAACTCCTCGCCCGTCTGGTAACGGCCCCGCGGCGGGTGCACACCCGGACGCAGTTGATCAACGAGGTGTGGCGGCAACCGTCCGTCGGCGACACCCGCACCGTGGACGTCCACGTCGCCAGACTCCGCCGCAAGCTGGGCCCGGCGCACCGCTCGCTCATCGCGACCGTACGCCAGGTCGGCTACACATACCGTCCGGCGTGATGTCACGCGTGCGCGGACGCCGAACCGGGCGTTGCCGAAAGTGCCTTGAGCAGTTCCACGATCTCGGGATCGCGCAGGCGGTAGCGGACCACCCGGCCGTCCCGGTCGGCCCACACGGCGCCCGAGGTGCGCAACAGCCGCAGCGCCTGGGAGACCGCCGTGTCCCGCATACCGGTGGCGAGCGCCAGATCGGAGACCGCGGTGGGGCCCGCCCGGTACAGCGCGAGCAGCAGCGAGAGGCGGCCTGGGTCGGCGAGCAAGGCGAAGCGCTCGGCCCAGGTGCGCACCCGCTGGGGGTCGCCGATCCCCTCGATGGCATCGCACACCGTGTGCTCGTCGATGGCGCGCTGGTGCGCGCGCTGCGGGGGAACCAAGTGCATGGGTGGCATTCTCGCCCCACTCCGCGCTGTTGACCAACACACCTGCACACCTGTGCAGACTTGAAGCCACCATGGCTGGACATCTACCGTTGTCCAGCCGTGGTGTTCGGGAAGACCGGTGCGAAGCCGGAGCGGCCCTCGCCACTGTGATCGGGGAGTTGGCATACCTCCGCCACCACCAGGCGGTACGCCACTGGGGCCTTCGGGTGCCGGGAAGGTCGGGTACGTCGGCGTTCGACCCGTCAGCCAGGAGACCGGCCACGGCACCGCACGCGACCTACGTCCACGAGGTGCTGGAGAGGCTCCCTGAGATGACCCTGTCTGAAAACTCCGCCTCGGCCGTGGCCGTTCCGGCCACGCCGCTGATCCGCTGGGAACGCAAGGACTGGATACGCACCGGCGGGCTGCTGGCGGTGATAGCCGCCCTGCACGTCGTCGCCTTCGCCATCCTGGTGACGATGGTCGCCCCCCACCACTACACCGTCGGCAAGCAGGTCTTCGGCCTCGGTCTGGGCGTCACCGCGTACACCCTGGGCATGCGCCACGCCTTCGACGCCGACCACATCGCCGCGATCGACAACACCACCCGCAAGCTGATGGCCGATGGCAAACGTCCCATCTCGGTGGGCTTCTGGTTCGCCCTCGGCCACTCCTCCATCGTGATCGTCCTCGCCGGGGGCATCGCGGCCGGTGCGCACTTCGCCACCACCTTGACCAACGACAACTCCAGCACCCGCCAGACCCTCGGCGTGGTCAGCACCAGCGTCTCCGGTGGCTTCCTCTATCTGATCGCCGCCCTCAACCTGCTCTCGCTGGCCGGGATCTACCGGGTCTTCAAGGCCATGCGGGCAGGCCAGTTCGACGAGCACGAACTGGAGAAGCACCTGGACTCCCGTGGCTTCCTCAACCGCGTCCTGGGACGGCTGACCAAGTCCATCACCCGCCCCGGCCAGATGTACCCGGTGGGCCTGCTGTTCGGCATCGGCTTCGACACCGCCACCGAGGTCACGCTGATGGTGATGGCGGGCTCCGGCGCCGCCGCCGGACTGCCCTGGTACGCGATCCTTTGCCTGCCGCTGCTGTTCGCCGCCGGAATGAGCCTGTTCGACACGCTTGACGGCACCTTCATGAACTTCGCCTACCACTGGGCGTTTTCCAACCCGGTGCGCAAGGTCTACTACAACCTCACCATCACCGGCCTGTCCATCGCCGTCGCCTTCCTCATCGGCACCATCGAACTGGTCGGCGTCCTGCACGACCAACTCAGCCTCGACGACGCCGTCACCAACTGGATCTCCGGCATCGACCTCAACAACGTGGGCTTCGTCATCGTCGGTCTGTTCGTGGTGGTGTGGGTCTGCGCGTTGACCTACTGGCGGCTGGCCAAGGTCGAGCGCCGCTGGCCCGTGCCGACGGCCGAAGCCGACTGAACCGCGCCGGTCAGCGCACCGCGACCAGCACGTATCCGGTGCCGAACTGCCAGACTGGGCAGATGTGTTGGAACCCCGCCCGGCGCAGCAACTCGACGTGATGCGACAGGGGCAGGCCGTTGTCGGGGTTGTGGTGTGCGCTGGACGGCCTGGGCTGGTCGGTGAGCAACTGCGCCAGCTCGGGTTCGTCCGCCGCGGCCGCCCACCACGACGTCCAGTCCTCCAGGTCGTGCGGCCGCCGCCGTTCGGCACGGCGGCGTCCCACCTCGACGGCGATCCGCGACGCCGGATCGCCGCCGGGCTCGAAGTGGTCGCTGTTGACCAGCACCCCGCCCGGCCGCACCAGTGCGGCGAACTGCCGGTAGGCGTCTGCCAGCACCTCCACGGGTAGGCAGTGCAGCGCGGTGGTGGAGACGACGGCGTCCAGCGGACGGTCGAGTGCCATGGCCCGTACCCAGCCGTCCGCCCCGATCGTCGCCTCCACGAACTGAGCCGCCGCCGCATGATGGGTTCTGCCCAACTCCAGCAGCAACGGGTCCCGGTCGACGGCCACGATCTCCGCGTGCGGCAGCCGCCGCACCAGTCGCGCGGCCAGTGACCCGGGGCCACAACCGAGGTCCACGACCAGCGGGTTCGGCTCGTCGCGGACCACATGCTCAACGATGTCCGCGATCACCGTGAACCGCTCCTCACGATCCACGGCGTAGCGTTGCTGCTGGCGCTCCCAGCGCTCCACCCACAGCGCGGCCGTTGCCATGCTCAGTCCCATCGGGTCGCGCCACCTCCAACGTCTCGTACCGTCCGCTCGGGCGGTACGAAGACTACAGGTGGAAACGATTTTCAACTGAGTGTGCTTCACTCCAAGGTGGCCAATACCCGCAGAAGTCGGTCGATCTCTTCCGGGGCGTTGTATACGTGCAGACTCACCCGCACCGAGTTCTGCCTCTCGCCCGCGCTGCCCTGGCAGTGGCTGTCGCTGCGCACCATGAACCCCTCGCTGAACAGCACGAACCCCAGATCGCCCGAGTCGATGCCACGGTGCCGGAAGGAGACGATGCCTCGCCGCTGCTGCACGTCGGACCCGGCCGCCAGACTGCGTTGGCAGCCCAGCACCTCGTACGGCGCGAGCTGACGCAGCCCCTCGGTCAGCCGGGCCGCCAGTGCGGTCGTCCAGCGCTCGATGCGGCCGGTGCCCGCGGCGTCCAGCCAGTCAAGTGCCGCCCGCAGACCGGCGATTCCGCTGGTGTTCGGGGTGCCGTCCCAGCCGCCCGGTGTGAACCGGGGGCCGCGTGCGTTGCGGGCCCACACCGCGCCGCTGCCCGGCAGGGCCAGCGCCTTGTGGCCGGAGAACACCGCGAAGTCAACGTCGAGTTCGGCCATGGAGACCGGCAGATGGCCCACGCTCTGCGCGGCGTCCAGGCAGATCGGTATGTGCGGCCCCACCGCCCGGCGGATCCGGTGCACGTTCATATCACCGCCGTAGACATGGTGGACATGGGTCACCGCCACGAACCGGGTGCGTTCGCCGACCACTTCGCGCAGCGCCCCCGGCTCGTAGTCATGGGAGTCCGGCTGGTACGGCATGGGGCGCACCGCTACCCGCACACCCCGTCGGGCGAGCAGGTCACGTGCCTCAAGCCATGGTGCGATGTTGGCCTGGTGGTCGGCGAACGGGACGACGATCTCGTCCCCGTCGGAGAGGAAACCGGTCAGCCAGTCCCGCGCCACGGTCCGCAGTCCTTCCGTGGCCCCGCTGGTGAAATGCACGTCGGAGCGTTCCGGCGCGGGATCGCGCAGGAACTCCTTGACGCGCCGCCGGGTGTCCCGTACCAGTTCCGTCGTCTGGTTGGCCCAGGTGTAACTGCCGCGCCCGGCATTGGCGTTGGTCGTGGTCAGATAGGTGTGTACGGCGTCCAGTACCGCCCGCGGCTTCTGCGCGGTCGCCGCGCTGTCCAGGTACGCCAGCTCCGGATTGCCCGCGATGATGGGGAACTGGGCGCGCAGAGCGGTGTGCCATGCGCGTAGCTCCTCCAGTACGTCGGTGGCCTGGTCGCTCGTGGCGGTCACCGCCGCCTCACTCCCGCACCAGCGGAGCGCCCGCGTCGCGCCAGGCGATGATGCCACCGGACAGGCTGCGCACATCGGGGTGGCCCATCCGCGACAGCAGTGCCGCGTACCGGGCGGACTGCTCACCGACCGGGCACGCCAGCAGCACCGGCTGGCTCTTGCTGAACGGCAGCCCACCGCGGACGAGTTCGCCGAACAACTCCTCCACGATGTTGACGGAACCCTCGATGTGCAGTGCGGCGTACGCGAAGGGGCTGCGCAGGTCGACGATGAGCGGCCGCTCCCTGGCTATCCACTTCAGGGCGTCCTCGGTGTCGATGACCGCGGCCGACAGCACCTCGGCGTCGGACAGCGTGGCGATGGAGTTCTTCCGCGGTGGACGCCCCAGCAACTCCGGCCGTCGCTCCCGGACGTAGCTGAGATAGCTCTCCATGCGGTCGCATACGATGAACACCGCCGACCTGCGCTCGGTCAACTCGGCGTCCACCGAGCGCAGTTGGCGGACGGCGCCGAAGTATGCCGCGCCGCCGGTGGGCCCGGCCAGCAGGCCGCAGCGGCGGGCCAGGGTCAGCATGCCGTCGATGGCCTCATCGGAGGTCACCGACTCCACCGCGTCATAGGTAGCCGGATCGAACAGACCGACCGCCTGCACCTCGTCGATGGTGCGGATCCCCGGGATGAAGTCCGACTTGTGCGCCACCAGCCCGATGACCTTCACCCGTGGATCCCGCTCGCGCAGCACCCTGGCCACACCGGTGGACGAGCCCGCGGTGCCCACGCAGGCGATGAACCAGTCGGGCGCCTGCCCGTCCAGGTCCTTGACGATCTCCGGGCCGGTGCCCGCGGCATGCGCCTGCGTGTTACGGGCGTTGAAGTACTGGTCGGTATACAGGTAGGCGCTCTGCGGTTCGGCGAGTGACTGGTGAAAAAGCGTCAACGGATCGGTGGTGTTGGTGGGATCAAGGCACTCGGTCTGTCCCGGCAGTTCCTCGATCTCCGCGCCCAGCAACAGCAGCAGTTCCTTGATCTCCGGTACCCGCATCCGGTTGGTCACGCTCTTGAACGGCAGCCCGTGCATGCCCGCGATGACGGCCAGCGCCTTGGCTGTGTTGCCGCTGGACAGCTCTACGACCGTCTGACCGCCCTCCACCGCCGCGTTGAGCCCGGGGCGCGCCATGTTCCAGGCGGCCCGGTCCTTGACCGAACCGAACGGATTGAACATCTCCAGCTTCGCGTACAGGTCGATGTTGCGCAGGCCGTGCACCGCGGGGTCGATGCGCACCAGCGGGGTGTTGCCGATGGCCTCGGTGATGTGGTCAAACCTCATGCACGCCCCCGTTATTCGTGATCGGCCAGTACTGCTCGTCAAGGCACCACCGCCAGGATCCCGCGTCCTGCCAGACGGCGACCTTGCGCGCCACGGGCTGCCGTTGCGCGTGGTCGGCGCTGAAGTCCATGCAGTAGCCCGCGGTGTTGGCGAAGGCCAACAGATCGCCGGGGACGGGCGGACGGGGCAGGAACACCATCCTGCGGGTGATCATGTCCGCCTCCAGGCAGAGGTTCCCGGCGAGGTACGCCCCCAACGGCTCGGACGCCGCCGGGACGTGGCCCTCGCCGGGTGGGATGAGCAAGGGGTCCATCAGCACCCCGTGCTCCTCCAGGCCGATGTCGTCCGCGTTGGCCGCCAGTCGAACCAGGTGCTCTCCGGCCTCCGTACGCCGCACCTCCAGCACCCGGGCCAGGGTGAGCCCGCACTGGTCGGTCAGCGCCCGACCGGGTTCCGTGTACAGGTCGTACAGGCTCTCCAGGAGCAGTGTGGCCAACCGGCCGCGCAGCGAGGGCGCTTGGCTGGACAGCAACGCCCCCAGGTAGCGCTCACCGGCGACGGGCCGGTACGCCGGATAGAGCCCGAGGGCGCCGCGCAGCGTTCCGGACTCGTTGCGCAGCCCGTAGCCGTGCTGGCGCCAGGTGAGCGGCGGGCGCCTGCCCAGCACCGCGTTGGTCAGCTCCGTGGTGTAGCGCTCCCATTGCCCGCCGTCGGCGAGGTAGTTGGCGCCGAAGCCGCCGCCGATGTCGATGACCCGCGGCTGGAGCCCGCGGGCGCGGCACAGGTCCATCGCCTGCAGACAGCCTTCTAGCGCCACCGCCTTCTCGGTGAGGCTGGTGGTGTCCAGGTGGTAGCCGACGCCGATCAACTCCACGGCGTCTCCGTGTCGTTCGACCCCCTTGAGCAGTCCGTCCAGTTCCATCACCGGTGAGCCGAACCTGCTCTGCCGGGTCAGCACCTTGACCCCGGGCGCGGTGAACCACGACAGCCGCAGCAGGATCCGGACCCGGGGGAGCCGGAACCGGTGCACCAGGGCGGCCAACTCCTCCAGTTCGGCGGGGGAGTCGACGTGCACAACGACTGCGGTGCGGGCGGCCAGCCATAAGAACTCGGGGTTCTTCGGGCCGGTGGCCATGATCCGGTCGGGAGTGAATCCCGCGCCCAGCGCGTGCTGGAGTTCGCCCAGCGAGGCGACCTCCACCGCACCGCCCACGGCGGCGAGTTGCCGTATCAGGGCACTGGAACGGTTCGCCTTGTGCGCGAAGAAGACCTCACCGCCCAGCCGGTGCTCACGGTAGACGTTCCGGAAGCGCGCGAGGTTGTCGGTGATCTGCTCGGGGAGCACCAGGTTGAGCGGGGAGCCGAGTCCACCGACGAGCATGTGCAGCAACTGCCCGGACCGTACCAGGGACGCCAGCCGGGGACTCAGCCTCGGCTCCAGGTACAAGGGGACGTCCATCGAGGTTCCCTCCCCTGGTGTGGGCTGAGTCAGCGGCGACCCAGCGACCGTTTCGGTCTACCCATTTCCGCCCGCGAGGTGCTTTACGCCCCCCTTCGATGCGTCTGATGGCGGCGAGGTTGGCCGGAAAGCACACGTAGGCATGGGCGGCATGTTCACTTCGCAGGGGTGAATATGAAAATCAATGCCATGTGGGCTGTCGTCCATGGCTCGCGACGAACTACGCCCGACCATCAAGCTCAGGTCCACCGCCGGAACAGCTCCCCAAGTTCTCGACTCCGCTCGGACAGGGGAGACCCCATCCACCTACGTGACCCGAAAAAACCGCCGCAACAACCCGGATCGGCTGACCCTGCGCAAGTACGACCCGGTCGCCCGTCGCCACGTCGACTTCCGAGAGGAGCGCTGACCGCGATGAAGTCCGGCATCCACCCCGAGTACCGGCACGTCGTCTTCCGCGACCGCTGCGCCGACTTCGCCTTCCTCACCCGCTCGACCATGACCAGCGAGCGCACCATCGAGTGGGAGGACGGCAACACCTATCCCGTGATCGACGTGGAGCTCTCCTCCGCGAGCCACCCCTTCTACACCGGCACCCAGCGCGTGTTGGACACCGCGGGTCGCGCTGAGCTGTTCGAGCGGCGGTACGGGCGGGAGCACGATGAGCCTGCCCGAGCGTCGGTTGCCGGTGGCCATGGTCGGTGGTCTGCACGCGGATGCCCGCCGCGCGGCGATCGGTGACATCCTGCACGCCGTGCCCGGTACGGTCGTCCTCCACCACGGCCTGTCCGCCGCGCCGGACGGCACGGTGTACCGCACCGTCCGCGACCTGAGCGGCCCGGTCAGCAGCGGCCACACCCTGTTGGTGAACGACTGAGCCTGCTGCGCCCTGCGCGAGGACCTGGTCCCCGAGCTGCTTCGGCTCGCCGAGGCCGGTACCTACCGGCTGGCCGTCGTCGAGTTGTGGGACTCCGTCGAACCGCAGGCCATGGCCGCCGTGATCGCCGCCGCGGGCGCCCCGCTGGAACTGACCGGCGTGGCCACCGCTGTGGACCCGGCCCTCGTGCTGCCGTACCTGGCCAACGGCGACGACCTCGCCGAGGTCGGTCTGGCCGCCGCGCCCACCGACCAGCGCACCATCGCCGACACCTTCGCCCGGCAGATCGAGGGGAAAGGCTCCGGCCATGTCCCGCCGTACCACCACCAAGGCCACCGACCGGCGCCGCAAGCGCGCCAACCCCCTTGACGCCGCAGGCATCACGTACATGGACTACAAGGACACCGACCTGCTGCGGAAGTTCATCTCCGACCGGGGCAAGATCCGCAGCCGCCGGGTCACCGGAGTGACCCTCCAGCAGCAGCGCGACCAGCCACGACGGAGCTGCAGACGATCGATGACATAGCGCCGCGCTCCCGGCGGAGCTCTGAGTCCCTCCGTGCGCGGAGCGGCTCCCCGCCACCCCTATGATCATGCCTCGGATCGGCGACTCCCCTGCTGGGCGGGGGAGTTGGCGATCTCCGTACAATTCGGTCGTCCCAACTCGGTTGGGCGGCCCCACCGAGGGAAATGAGGAAGCGCCGTGCGTGAAGAGTTCTACGAGCGCGAAGAGATCATCGAGCGGGACGGGTTCTTCGGCGGGGAAGAGATCATCGAGCGTGAGACCGTGGTCGAGCGCGATGGCTTCTTGGGTCGCGAGGAGGTCATCGAGCGGGAGGAGATCGTCGAGCGCGACTTCTTCTGAGCCCGACCGCCGCCGGGCCCCGGCCCGGCGGCCCGCAGGGCCGTTCGCTCCACGGCGGCCGTGGAGTGACGTTCCGCCGGACAGGCTCTACGCTCGCGGTATGCGGATCGTGTCGTTGCTGCCCGCGGCCACCGACATCGTCGCCGAGCTGGGCCTGATCGGCGATCTGGTCGGTCGCACGCACGAGTGCGACTGGCCGCCGCAGGCCGTGGCGTCCGTACCGGTGGTCACCGCCCCCGAGCTGCGGACGGACGGGATGAGCAGCCGGGAGATCTCCGACGCCGTGGGCGGGATGTCCCACCAGGGCTCGTCCCCGTACACGCTGGACACCCGCCGCCTGGCCGAACTCGCCCCGGACGTGGTGCTCACGCAGGACCTGTGTGAGGTGTGCGCGGTCTCCTACACCGATGTCTCGCAGGCGGTACGGGTCCTGGAGGCCGCACCGCGGGTGATCAGCCTGGAGCCCCGCACTCTCCCCGAGGTGCTGGGCTGCCTGGAGCGGGTCGGTGAGGCACTGGGCGTTCCGGAAACAGCGGCTCGTCGGGTCGCTGACCTCCGCGGCAGGCTGAACGCCGTCCACGACGCGGTGGCGGGCCTGCCGCGCCCGGCGGTGGCCGCCGTCGAATGGCTGGACCCGATCTGGCTCGCCGGGCACTGGGTACCCGAGCAGATCCGCTGCGCTGGGGGCGAACCGCTCCTGGCCCGCCCCGGCGAGCACAGCCGACCGGTGGAGTGGGATGCGGTACGGGCCGCCGGGCCCGAGGCGGTCGTGTTGATGCCGTGCGGTTTCACCCCCGAACGCACCGAAGCGGAAGGGCAGTTGCTCACCGGCCTTCCCGGCTGGCCGGACCTGCCCGCGGTACGCGACGACCAGGTCTGGGTGGTGGACGGCCCCGCGCACTTCAACCGCCCAGGCCCCCGCGTGGTACGCGGCGTGGAAGTCCTCGCCCACCTCCTGCACGACGTGCGGGTCGGCGCCCCGGTCAGCTACCCGGAAGCGCGTCGGATGACGGACGCTTGACCTGAACCGCACTTGAGGTTGCAGGCTGCTTGCCGATCACACGAGCACTGACCGCGAAGCAGTCCTGGAGTCCAGTTGAGCACCGAGAAAAGCCGCGTGACCTCCCATCGGCCGCCGTTTCCCGACCTGACCCGTACCGATGCCGGTACCACGTTGCTCAGCGAGTGGGTGGTCGGCGCACCCGAACGACAGCGGGCCGCCGCCGAGGCGCTGCTGGGGGAGTGGCATGAGTTGTCCGCCAGGTTCCGGCCCGACGCCTTCTTGCGGCTCAGCTGTTTCGCGAGTGCGGACGGCCGGGTGCTGCTCAGCCATGCCCAGTGGGCCAGCGACCAGGCGCACCTCGCCTTCGCGCGCGAGCACCGGCAGGACATGGTCAACCGCATCGACCAGGCCGTCCCCGGCATCGAGCGTCCCGGCCTGTCCCGCTACCGGCTGCTACACAGCGTCGTCCCGGACGGCGCCCCCGATCCCGCCGAGGCGATCACATTGCTGCACGTCACCACAGCGTCGGCGGACCAGGCCCGCCGCTGGGTGGACGCCACCGCCGCCGCCCTCCGCAGGACACCGCCCGCAGGCATCAGCGCCGCACACTTGCTCGCGGGCACGGATGGCGATCGCGCCGTCCTCTACGCGGTGCACGGGCACGACACGGGCGCCTGGCCCCCGCCCCTGCCCACTGCCGCCGAAGGCGACGTACACGTACACCAACCGCGGCACTACCGCCTGCTGGGAAGCGTGCTGGGCCCGGGAGGCAACGCACACCGATAGGGCGGGCGGTGCCTGCGCCAGACGGGGGACGCCCCGGCCGGTCGGCGCGTCGATCACGCTCCGGGTGGCTATTCGTCGTTCATGGACCCCGTCACCGCGCTGGACCGCATCGCGTTCCTGCTGGAGCGCCGCCACGAGGCCACCTACCGTGTCCGCGCCTTCCGCGCCGCCGCGCGGACGATCGCGGCGCTGCCGCCCGAGGAACTGCGCGCCCGAGCCGCGGCCGGGACACTGACCGCCCTGCCCGCCATCGGCCCCACCACATCACGGGTCGTCAGCGAGGCGGTCTCGGGGCGGCGGCCCGGCTACCTGGCCGAGTTGGAACGCGCCGCCGAGGAGGAACTCACCAGCGGCGGCCGACGACTGCGCGCCCAACTGGTCGGTGACTGTCACACGCACTCCGACTGGTCGGACGGCGGAAGCCCGATCGCCGAGATGGCGTACGCCGCCCGTGACTACATCGGCCACCGCTGGACCGTGCTGACCGACCACTCACCACGGCTGACGGTCGCCCGTGGCCTGTCGGCGGAGCGGCTGCGCGAGCAGTTGGACGTCGTCGCCGAACTCAACGCGCAGCTGACTCCGTTCCGGCTGCTCACCGGCATCGAGTGCGACATCCTCGACGACGGCTCACTCGACCAGGACGAGGCACTGCTGGACGAACTCGATGTGGTCGTGGCCTCGGTGCACTCCAAGCTCCGGATGGATCCGGTGGCCATGACCCGGCGGCTGGTCGCGGCGGTCCGCAACCCGTTGGTGGATGTGCTGGGGCACTGCACCGGTCGCATCGTGACCGGCCGCCAGCGGCCGCCTTCACTGTTCGACGCCGAGGCGGTGTTCGCCGCCTGCGCGGAGTCCGCAACCGCCGTGGAGATCAACAGTCGGCCTGAACGCCTGGATCCGCCACGTGACCTGCTGCGCCTGGCGGTTGAGTACGACACGCTGTTCGCCATCGACAGCGACGCACACGCTCCGGGCCAACTCGACTGGCAGATCTACGGCTGCGCCCGTGCCGAGGAGTGCGGGGTCCGTGCGGACCGGGTCATCACGACGTGGCCGGTCGAACGCCTGCTGGAGTGGACCAGCAGTCGTCGGGACTAGCCGCCTCGCCCAGGTGCGCGACGGAGCCGAACCCAGCCAAGCCGTGGATACCGGTCACCGTCACCAACCCACAACGGGGTTCAGAAGCAATCGCCCCATCAGGCGCGCCAACTCGCGGTATTCTTTCGGCAGTTCCACACGTTCCTCCCCGCAGCTTCGCTGGCAGCCACGCCAGCGAGGGCCCCGTCCTTCGGGGCCTGTTCGGAGGAGCGAGGAGGAACGATGGACGATCACGACGTGGAGGAGACGGACGACCACTGGACCGCACCTCAAAGGTGGGATGTGGTGATCCGGATCCTCGGTCTTCTCGTGGCGATCGTCGCCTGTGTGGGGCAGTTCGCGCGGTAGCGCGTACCGGCGCCACATCGGAGGTCCGGACACGGCTGGTGCTCGCCGCGGCGGCGGGTTCAGTCAACGGGAGAGTGTCCGGCCACTCCGTTCCGCTCACAGATCGGCCAGCCAGTTGCCATGGAAACCGGCGGGGACGCGCCGGGGGAGATGGACGGTGGCGACCGGGGGCGCGGTCAGTTCGTCCGCGTCGAGAACCACCAGGTCACTGCGGTCGGTCGCCGCATCGTACACATACGCCATCAGCCAGCCCGGCCCGCCAGGAGTGTCGTCGGCGGGGACGAAGGCGGCCTCCCCGGGCACGCGACCCGGCCCGAACCGGTGGCTGGCGACGGTGCCCTCGCGCAGGTCGTACCGGTGAATCGCACCGCCCCGGTTTCCACCGGCCGTGCTGGCGTAGCCGTAGCGGTGCGGCATACCGGTGAGGCGGTCGTCGATGCGCGGGAACTCGGCCCTGTGGTCGTCCAGTTGCTCCTCACGTACTGTGCCCGCCGCGAGGTCGAGCGTCCAACGCCACAGTGAAGTCAGCCCGTTGAACTCCACGCCGTCGCCGAGCCGGTCATGGCGGATGGCGTGCAGGACCAGCCGCTGCCCGCCGCCCTCCTCGTAGGCGCCCAAGGTGTGGAACACATAACAGGGTTCGATGGCGAACCACCGCACCTCGCCGTATGGATCGTCGCGCCGCAGGACACCCAGCCGCGCGCCGTGGTCCGGCGCCCATACGTATGGCATACCGGTCCTGGCCCGTGACCGGTCGTACACGACGGGCAGGTCCATGAAGGCCACGTGCCCGGTGGTGAGTTGGAAGTCGTGCATCATCGTCGGCGCGGGTACCTCTACCGGTCGGCTGATGGTCAGTTCACCGCGGCTGTCGGCCCGGTGATAGGTGAGGTACGGGGCCGACGACCAGCCGTACCCGAAGAAGTGCAGTTCGCCGGTGGTGGGACAGGTCTTGGGGTGGGCGGTCATCGGCGTACGCAGCCGCCCGTCGAAGTCATGGACGCCGATGGTCTCCAGCTCATGGCCAACCCGGCAGTCAAGCTCGTACGGATAGGAGGACTCGACCAGCGCCAGGGTGCGGCCCGCATGGCGTACCACATGGGTGTTGGCGACATCAGCGGTCAGATCGACGTTGCCCCGCTCGTCCCGGAGCCCGGCGCCGCGAGTGAAGGCGCTCGTCCGCACCCAGCGGTTGCGGTACGAGACGGCCCGCCCGCGCTCCAACCGCACCCCGTGCACCATGCCGTCGCCCAGGAACCAGTGCGCCGAGGCGGCTTCGTGCGGGTTGGGGCCGTTGCGCAGGTACCAGCCGGTCAGCTCGGGCGGTATCGCGCCGGTGACGGACAGCTCGGTGACGGTGATCTCGTCGGGAACCGGGGCGTAGTTGCCCAGCAGATGAGGGGCGGTGGCAGGCACGGCGGGCTCCTCAGGCGGTTGAGGGGACTTCAGCGGGTCACGCCGAGGCGGGCTTGGACGATCTTGGGGTAGCGGTTGGTGAAGACCGCGGGGACGACGAAGCCCACGACCTGGCAGCCGCTCGTGGCCAGCGCCCCGGTGTGCGCCGCTTCGCAGGCGGCGACGGCGGCGCCGGTCAGGGCGAAACTGGTGGCCCACGCGGTGGTGATCACGGTGTTGACGCGCAGGAACTGCGGGGTGTGCCAGAACTCCTGCGGGGTGCTGCGGCGGGCGATGCCCAGGGTGAAGGGACGGCGGACGGCCAGCGTGCCCCACGCGGTGACGGCGAGCCAGCCGAAGGACAGCGCACCGCCGTACGCCTTGAGCGGCGAGTCGGGCACCGCGAACGCGAACGCGGTCAGGGCGGCGAAGTAGACGACGGTGCTGGTCTCCAGGATCAGCGCGTCGGCGGCCACCCCCGACCTACGGGAGTCGACCAGCAGCCATACGCCGATGACCAGCGCGGCCAGCGCTCCCCACTGCCAGCCGACAGCGGAGATAGCGGCGAAGGCGATCCACGGGACGAAGCCGCGAAGGTAGTTCATGACAGGTCCCCCCTCGACAGCGGGCCCGGCCGTTCCGGACCTCCCTGACATTCCAATCTTGACATGTCGAACCTAGAACCTCCTAGGGCGACCTGTCAACAGTGGAAGGTAGGATGGCTGGCATGAGTCTTCGGCACGCGGTCCTCGGCCTGCTGGTGGAAAAGCCCGCCAGCGGTTACGACCTGATGAAGCTGTTCAACACCTCGCTGGCCAACGTCTGGCCCGCCACCCAGAGCCAGGTCTACGGCGAACTGGCCCGCCTCGCGGACGCCGGACTGGTCGACGTCGCCGCCGAGGGCCCGCGCGGCCGCAAGGAGTACACGCTCACCGAAGAGGGCCTGGCCGAACTGCGCGGCTGGTTGATGGACGCCCAGCCGGAGGTGCACCGCAGCGCCGCCTTGCTGCGCGTGTTCTTCCTCGGCGTTCTCACTCCCGAACAGGCCGTGGAGCACCTGACCCAACTGGCCGAGCAGGCCGCCGCCGACCTGGCCCGGCTGCGGGAACTGCAGAAGTCTCTGGACTGGGACAACAAGGGCATGCTGACCACCAACGGCAGACTCGCCCTCGAATTCGGCCTACGGCTGCACGAGATGCGGGAGCAGTGGGCCCGCTGGGCCACCCAGCAGATCACCGCTGACGGCGAGGACCTGGGGTCATAGGCGTACGTGCGTCTTCCGACCGGTACGGTGTCGAACCGCCATGGGACTGGCGGCGGAAGCGCCGCGCGGGTGAGGATGATCGATGAGTCCGCGTCCCGCAGGTGGTGACGGGGAGAAGCCTGGGAGACGTCCATGCTGAAGGCCTTTGCCGAGCTGTCCACGCCACTGGTGGCCGACGCCTGCCTGCGCTGCGGCGTGCCGCTGCGTGCCGCGCCGCCCGGGATTCGCGCGGTCGCGCCCGGGCAGCGAATCGCGGGACGGGCGCTGCCGGTTCGGCATTACGGGAGCGTGGATGTGTTTTTGGAGGCGTTCGGCCGAGCGGAACCGGGTGATGTGCTGGTCATCGACAACGACGGGCGGCTGGACGAGGCCTGCGTCGGTGACCTCGCGGCGCTGGAGGCCGCGGCGGCGGGTGTGGCGGGTCTGGTGGTGTGGGGGCTGCACCGCGACACACCGGAACTGGTGGAGATCGGCCTACCGGTGTTCAGCTACGGCAGCTACCCGCCCGGCCCCGTACGGCTCGATGAGCGCGAACCCGAGGCACTGACCAGTGCCCGGTTCGGACCGCATCTGGTGACCGCGCGGGACGTCGTCTTCGGCGACGACGACGGCGTGCTGTTCGTCGCCAACGACCACGCCGAGGAGGTACTGACGACGGCCCATCGCATCCGGCACACCGAACGCGAGCAGGCCGACAGGATCCGGGCGGGCAAGACGCTGCGCCAACAGACCTCCTTCACCGACTACTTGGCCCGGCGCGCCACCGACCCCACCTACACCTTCCGCCAGCACCTGCGCCGGATCGGCGGGGCGATCGAGGAGTAGCCGTGCCCCACCTCGCACTGGTGACCATCGTCGTATCCGACTATGACGAAGCCATCGACTTCTACGTGCACACCCTCGGCTTCGAGCTGCTGGAGGACACCCCGCTCGACGACCACAAGCGCTGGGTGGTCGTCGCCCCACCAGGCGCGCGGGAGACTGCCGTGCTCCTGGCCAGGGCCGCCACCGACCAACAGCGCGCCAGGATCGGCGACCAGACCGGCGGCAGGGTCGGCTGGTTCCTCCACACAAACGCGTTCGACAGCGACTACCAGCGCCTGCGCGCCGCCGGAGTCACTTTCGAGGAGACGCCACGCCACGAGCCCTACGGCACGGTCGCCGTCTTCCGGGACGTGTACGGAAACCGCTGGGACCTGCTCCAGTTGCACCGCGCGGTCCCCCTAGCCGATGCGCTCCGTCGGTCCTCCGAACGGAATGAACACGGTTCGGCTGGCTAGTAGCCAACTACCGTCCACCTTGCGGAAGACGTCCTCGTAGTGCCCGACGTTCGCGGGCAGCCGGGGCGCCAGCATGCCTTCGGTGCGGCCGTCGACACGGTATGTCGCGAAGTACGTTGTGGCACTGGCCGTTGTCGGGGAAGCGACGGTGACCAGGACGTTGGTGCACATACGGCGAGAGAGCCGGTCGACGGGCCGAGCACTGAAGTACTCGCGGAGCGCGTCACGGCCCTGGATCCGCCGGTCACCCTCCGGCCTCTCCCAGACACCGTCGGTGGTGAACAACTCGGCAACCGTGCCCGGTTCACCCAGGTCCAGCCGCCGGACGAAGTCAAGGATCAGGCGCTCACAGGCCCGCTCGGCGATCAGACGTGCCATGGGATCAATGGCTTCGGTATCCATCTCCCACACCTACCAGGGCGGCGCAGGCGATCGCGAGCGATTTCAGTCCCACCCAGGGGCCGGTGGCAACGGCCACCGGGGTGGTTCCGGCAGTGGGCCGTCAGCGCTGAGCCCGGTTGCGCAGGCACGGCCGCTGAGCCAGCCGAGAAGTGCGTGACCGGAGCCGGTGACGGTGGGGCCGGTGGGGGACAGGTCCCAGGACCGGCCCAGATCGACGGCTTCGACACGGCAGACGGGGAAGCCGCGTGCTGCCAGCGCGGTCAGGGTGTCGTCAAGGGCCCACGACGCATACGTGGCGGGCCAATCGGCCGAGGCGTACCCGACGTTCAGGTCGGCATGGTGGGTCTCCAGCTCACGCCAGCATCGGTGCAGGGTGTACCAGGCCGGATGGCGCCAGCCTGCCAGTGCCGCGACCAGAACGTCCCACCGCTCCGCGGGCATCGACGCGGCGTCCTCGGCCAGTTGACTGAGCCGACCGCGTACGTCAGCCGCCAACTCGTCGGCCCGACGCTCGGCGCCTTCCCGGACCGCGCGGGCGAGTGCCGCCGCATCCGTGCGCGGCCCGGGCTCAACCCCATTGCGGGCCAGGGCCAGCAGCCACAGATACGCGTCGATGCTGCGCGCCACATGGGTGATGACGTGACCGCGGCTCCAACCGGGCAGTGTTGAGGCCTCGCGGACCTCCGCGTCACTCAGTGCCTCAACGGCGGCGGTGAACCGCTCACCGGAGCGCAGGACTTCGGCCGTGATGTCATGCACGGGGCCCACTCTAACCGCGCGTTGGCGCTGACAGTCGCGGCGGCGTACTCGACGCCATCGGCGGCGCCGTCCTACGGGCCGCGGCCCGCCACGGCATCGCCACCCCGGTCACGGCACGCCTGGTGGCGGAGCTGGGCAGCGCGCAGAACTGAACCAGTCCGGGAGCGCCTAGAGTGCGCGGTAGCGGCGGGAAGGGTCCCGCCGGGGGAGGAACGTCTGGACATGAGCGGGCTGGGTGAGCGGGCGGTCACGGGTAGACCCATCAACGCGGAGGAAATGATCGCGGAAGCGCGGAAGGCGTTCTTCGTGATGTTCGGCTTCCTCGCCCTGGTATGGCTGCTGCAACTCGCCAACTGGGCGGACCACTACGGCCTGTCCCGGGCCTACGGAGTGGTGTCCGGCGATGTGGGCAGGCTGCCGGACATTCTCGTCGCACCCTTCCTGCACTGGAGTTGGGCGCACATCGAGGGCAACTCCGGGCCGTTGTTCGTCTTCGGCTTCCTCGCCGCCTACCGCGGGGTGGCCCGCTTTGCGGGGTTGAGTCTGCTGGTCGCGGTGACCAGCGGACTGACGGTCTGGTTCCTCGAGCGTGGCGGCGTTGACACCGTTGGTGCCAGCGGGCTGATCTTCGGGTACTTCGGCTATGTGGTGGTCCGGGGCCTTTTCGACCGGCACCTGATCGACACACTGATCGGCATCGTGATGGCCGCCTCCTTCGCCTACACCCTCACCCTCACCGTGCCGGGAACCCCAGGTGTGAGCTGGCTGGGACACCTCGGCGGCCTGGTCGGCGGTCTGGTGGGGGCGTGGATCTTCCGCGACCGGCGCCCACGCGCGGCCACGGTGAGCGAGGCGAGCGCAGCCACGATGCCAGGTGCGCCCGGTCCCCGGGCTGACCTGCACAAGGAGTTGGGCGACCTCGGCCTGCTGTGATTCGGGGCAACGGTCACAGCGGCGGATCGGCCGGGGCGGGCCCCAACGTCGTCGTGCCAGGTGCGGCGCGGTGGCCAAGACCCGTGCGGTAGACGTCAAGTGCCGCTTCGACGCGGCCGGTGCGGCGCAGCAAATCGCCGAGGAGTCGGCACAGATCGGCGCTGTCACCCCTCGCACCGGCCCGCTCCAGCAGCGCGAGTGCCGCCCTGTAGTGTTCCTCGGCCTGCTCCGGGCGGTCCCGTTCCTCGGCGATGAGCCCGAGCAGCCGGTGCGCGGCGCCCGCGTGCACCGCGCCACGCCCACTGCCGAGTTCGCTCAGCAGGTCCGAGAGCAGTTGCTCGGCCTCGCCGTACTCGCCCTGTCTGCGCAGCACATCAGCGAGTTCCACATTCACCTGCACCGTGTACAACGTGGCCTGGCGCTCGGCCAGAATGGTCCGCGCGGTACGCAACTCGGCCTCGGCCCGCGTCAGATCGCCGTCCTGGGCGCGCAGGTAACCGCGCATCCAGTGGCAGTGCGCGAGTTCGGTACGGATCTGCAACTGCTGGTACAGCTCCTGCGCCTTGGCAAGCGAAGCGTCCGCGTCGGCGGTACGTCCCTCGGCCAGCAGGGTACGCGCCACTCCGCGGTGCATACGCGCCACCAGCGCCGGGTCGCTGACCTGCGGCGCGAGCGCCAGGGCCAGTTCGGCGGCCCGTGCGGCGCGTGCCTGCGCTCCCATGTCCATGTACGGGGCGATCACGGCCGAGTAGAGCAGCAGCAGGGCGTTGGGGTCATGCAGCCCCGCGCTGTTGAGCTCGTCGATGGCGTTCTCGAGCAGGTAGCACGAGTACCGCAGATCACCGGCGAGCAGGTGGGCGACGGCGCGACCGCGTAGCGCCGGTACGCGCTGCGGCAGTGGGGCGTCGGCCAGCAACTCCTCGGCCGCTTGGAAGCGTTCGATGGCCTGGTCGAGATCCCCGGCCTCCAGGGCGCAGTCACCCAGCCCCACCAGCGCCGCGGCCTGCTCGGAGGGCAGACCGAGCCGGTGTGCCTCCCGTTCCACGAGTGTGTACCGCTGCGCAGCGTCCGGCAGTGAGCGCTCGCAGAAGGCCTGTCGGGCGTCGGCGAGCCGCATGCGCACTTCGGTGGCCAGATGAGCGGGCCGACCGGTGCACAACTCCTCGTAGCTGACGCCGAGTCGGTCCGCCAGGTAGCGCAGCGCGGTCTCCGAGGGGCGCACCTTGCCGGATTCGAGGGTGGAGATGTAGGCGGCGGTGTACTTCGGCTCCGCCAACGCGCGCTGGGTGAGGCGCCGTTCGGTGCGCAGCCGCAGAACGCGCTGGCCTATTCCGGCGGTGTCCTGCGGCCCCTGCCACTCCACGCTCGGTGTCGGCTTCGGCACGGTACTCCCCCTTCGTCACTGCCCTCGTGGATCTGCCCGGTGGCGCGGGTTCCCGAACCCGGTGGGATGTCGGCCAACTCTGGCTATTGCGCGCCGAGTTGCGCCAACGCTAGCTTAACCTGCCGGGTAAGTGGATTTACCAGATGGCTTAACCGCCGTCCCTGACGCTCAACGCCTCCCAGCACATCCGTGACGTGATCGGAGCTGTCCATGCGAATACGTCCAACGATCCGCAACAGTGTGACCACGCTCGTCGCGGCCGCACTGTGTCTGCTCGGCGCGGGCACATCGGCCCAGGCCGAAATCACTGAGCGGCAACCGGTCCTCGTGCCGTCCACGACCACGGGTTCCGGGCCGGTCTGCTGGTTCGGCGCGTGCTACGACTACGTCTCCGGCAGACAGTTCACCGACGCCTCGGGGGCCAGCGTTCGGATGCTCCAGGCGGCACCGCGGGTCAAAGCCGGTGACCAGCAGTCCCACTCCCTGCAGGAACTGGCCGTGCAGTCAACCGACCGCAAGTCCACCGTGGAGATCGGCTGGACCGTCGACCTGGGGCTCAACGGCGACATGCGCCCGCATCTGTTCGTCTACCACTGGGTGGACGGCGCCGAGAGCTGCTACAACGCCTGCGGCTTCGTCCAGGTATCGCACCGGATCAAGGCGGGCATGGCCCTACGAGCCGGAGCGTCCGCCCGGTTCACCATCCGGAACCTGCGCGGCGACTGGTGGCTGTTCTACGACGAGCAGCCTGTCGGCTACTTCCCCGGCTCCCTGTGGCAGGGTGACTTCACCCGCGCTCAGGTCATCACCGCCTTCGGCGAGGTCGCCCACGCAGGCGGCTCGACATGCGAGCAGATGGGAGACGGGCGCCCCGGCACCGCCCACGGCTCCTCCTGGATCCGCGGCTTCCACCTCATCGGCTCGAGCGACGCACCACGGCTGACCGTGACATCCACCAGTCCGGCGCTGTACGACGCGGGCCACATCACCCGCACCGGCTTCCACCTGGGTGGCGAGGGCAGCGGCCGCTGCTGACCGCCGAAGCTGTTCAGGGCCTTTGGGACGGTGACCGCACGCCGAACTCACGCACCGCCTCGTCCACGATCGCGGCCAGTCGCTCATGGTGAGCACCTTGCCAGTACGCCTGGCCGCAGTCAGTGCACTGCGCGAACGCGTCGTAGGTGCGCTGCGTTCCGACGCGCAACATCTCGTGCACCGATTCCTTCGGGGCCTCGCGCAACGTTCCGTTGCAGGTCGTGCACCGCGTCCAGGGGGCGAGCGGTGGCGCGAACCGGGACAGCACGTCCCTGAGTTGCTCCGCGGGACGGTGGCTGTAGACGTACGCGCCCGCCCAGAGCTCCCGCCGCCGCAGCAGTCCCCGGTATTTGCGGTGAAACGGCCGCGGCGGCGGCCCGACTCACCGCGTGGTGACGCTCGTCGGTCATCCGCTCCTGGAAGAAGCCCGACGTGTCCAGCTCTGGAGCGCGCCGATGCCGCAGTCAACTCCCGTTTTCCCGCAGGGGAATTGACCGTTCAGCCGCACTACGGTGGGTGGATGATGGAGACCTGGAACGCCACCGACGCCGGTGTCCTTCGGCTTCCCTCCGGGCGCCTGGTCCGGGGTCGTGGACTTCGCCGACCCCTTCCGGCCGGGCCGACGCCCGCCTTCGCCGTGTATCTGCTCGGCGAACAGCCTCCCGAAGTCCCCTGGGAGGTGCGATGGGTGCGCTGGCGGGACTTCCGGTTGCCCAGCAGTCAGACACAGGCCCAGGCCGTGCTCACCGAGGCATGGGCACGCGCCGCTACCGACCGCGTCGAGATCGCCTGCGGCGGTGGCCGGGGTCGGACCGGTACGGCCCTGGCCTGTCTGGCGGTCCTGGACGGCGTACCGGCGAGCCAGGCCGTGGACTTCGTGCGGCGGAACTATGACCGCCACGCCGTCGAAACCCCCTGGCAGAGGCGCTACGTCCGCCGTTTCAGGGTCGGCGCCGTCAACTCGCCCCGCCGGTAGGGGAGCCGGGTGATGGCGGTGCGTCCCGTGGTGCGCGAAGTGGCCAGCGCCTACGTGTTTGGTCAACGGCGCACGGCTCGGCGGGCGCGGAAGGCCGCCGCCTTGGTGCGGTTCTGGCATGCCGTCGAGCAGAACTGCCGGGCGGCGTTGCGCGATGTGTCGACGTAGACGCGGTCGCACCGCGTCGCCTGGCACACGCCGATGCGGCCCGCCAGACTGCTGCCGATCGCGATGGCCAGCCCCGTGGCGCAACCGGCGCTCCATCCCACCGCGAACGAGTCGTCCCTGCCATGGAAGTGGAGTTGCCAGGGCTCACCGTCGGCGCGGTCCAACTGCGGACGGGCGCCGCTCGACAGCAGCAGCGCGTTGAGTGCCTCGGCGGCCTCATCCGTCGATCCGGCACTCACTGCCTCGAAGACCTCGCGCATCTCCCGTGCGGTCCGCGCGAGATGGACGGCCTGCTCGTGCTCGATCGCGCGCCGGGCGCGGGGACGGGGCAGCGCGGCCTGCACCGCGGCGTCCAGTTCCGCACCGCGCGGTGCGGAGTACGGCTTACCGCGCGCGTGCCCGTCGGTCAGCGCGTTGACCAGCGCGACAGCTGCATTCAGCAGGACTGATACATGACTGTCGAACATCACTTGACCAGTTATCCTCTCCAGGTTTAGCGTCGCGTCACTGACATCGCTCAAAACACCAGTGACGAAAGGCGAGTGTGCAACTCTTCAGGCGCCAAAGCCAGTTACCACGTACGGTATGGCTGCTGCTGGCCGCCCGAGTGATCAACCGGCTCGGTGCGTTCTCGCTCCCGTTCCTCACCGTCCTGATCACCACCGACTACGGAGTGAGCGCCGCGACCGCTGGATGCGTCTCAGCCGCCTTCGGGCTCGCGACCATTCCGTCCCGCCTCATCGGCGGACGGCTCGCCGACCGCCTGGGGCGCCGCCGTACGATCGTGTTCGGCTTGGCGGGCTGCGCCGCCGCGCAGTTGGGGATCGCCGCTGCGGACTCCATCGCAATGGTGACGGTTTGCGCGCTGCTGCTCGGACTCGCCTTCGAGCTGTACGAACCGCCGAGCCAGGCGATGATCGCCGACGCTGTGGGACCCGCCGAACGCGTTCGCGCGTACAGCCTGCTGAGCGCCGCCCTGGCGGTGGGCGGCATGGGCGCCGGGCTGATCGCGGCCGGACTGGGCCGATGGGACCTGCGGTGGCTCTTCGTCGCCGACGCGGTGAGCTGCCTGGCCTGTGCGCTCATCGTGCGCGCTGTCCTGCCCGCCGACCGCCCCCGCACGCTCGACCACACCGACGAACGCCCCGCTGGCAGCCATCCATGGCGTGACCGCGTGCTGCTCGTCATGCTGGTGTTCGGCACCCTGTACGCGCTGGTGTACCTGCAGGTCATGATGGGGCTGCCGCTGTCCCTGGCACGCCGTGGAATGCGGCCCGCGGACGCGGGACTGCTGTTCACCGTCTCCGCGGTGACCGTCGTCGTCGCCCAGCCCGTACTGCGACTGAAGCGGCTGAGCGCGCTGACCGCGCCCGCGACGCTCGCTCTTGGGTACGTCCTGCTGGCGGGTGGCCTGGCGGGCTTGGCGGTCGCGCACACCCTGCCGACCGCCATGGCGGCGATCGTCGTGTGGAGCTTGGGCGACCTGCTGATGCTGGGTCCGGCCTACGCCCTGGTCGCCGACCTCGCCCCAACTGGCGGCACGGGTAGCTACCTGGCGGTCTACGGCATCAGTTGGGGCATCGCCGGTGTCGCCGCGCCGATCCTCGGCACCCAACTCCTCGACCACGCGGGAGCCACGGTTCTGTGGGCCGCGATGTCCCTGCTGTGCTTGGTGCTTGCCGCCGGTCAGTATCTGATCACTCACTCACTCGCCGCCCGGAACGAGCGCCCAATCGAGAGCCACGGCTGCGCAACCCCCGTGGAGCGAGGCGGAGTTCTCCACCGTGGTGAGACAGGGTGAGCGGAGACTTTCAGCTCCTGGAGGCCGGTTTCGCGGGGCGGGGACCGACGAGGTGGTCCTGGGCACACTTGCGGAAGGCTGCCACCAAGCGGTGGTGATCGTCGGCACGGGTCGCCAGTACGACACGGCTCGGCTCGACGCCGTGCAGGGGGATGGCCGTGAGGTCGGGGCGCAGGCGGCTGGTTCCGCCAGCCGGGACGATCGCCACCGTCTCCCCGGCGGCGATGAGTTCGAGCTTGTCCTCGATCGCGTGGACGAGGGGTCCGTCGGGTGCGGGCCTTGCGTCGGGCCTCGGGTCGACACGCCAGAACGCGTTCGAGGCGGGGTCGGGCACCCGGGGCAGTGGTTCGTCGGCGATGTCGTCGAGCGTGACGGATTCCCTGCCCGCCAGCCGGTGGTCAAGGGGGACGAGCAGCGCCCTCGGCTCGTCGTAGAGGGCCGTCACGTGCAACTGGTCGGTCGACAGGGGCAGTCGGGTCACCACCGCGTCCACACGGTGATCGAGCAGCGCCGCGCGTGCCTCGTTCCACACCAGGTGCAGGGCGTGCACGTCGGCGTCCGGGTGCTGGCGCCGCAGCTCGCGCACCGCGGGGGTGACGATGAGGTTCGTGGTGTAGCCGATGGTGATCCGGCTGGGCTGGGCGGCGGCCCGGGCGCGCGCCGCCGCCTGGCCCGCTGAGCGCAGCAGCGCCTTGGCGTGGGGCAGGAAGTCCGCTCCGGCTGCGGTGAGTTGGCTGCCGCGCGGTGTGCGGTCCAGCAGGCGGGCGCCCAGTTGCTGTTCGAGGCAGCGGATCTGTCGGCTCGGGACGGTTGGGCGACGCGCAGGGCCTCGGCGGCACGGCCGAAGTGCCGGTGTTCGGCGACGACCGTGAAGTAACGCACCAACCGCAGATCGAGATCCGCCGAAGGCAGCGGCGAGTCGGGCATGGCCCCAGCGTAGCGCCACCGGTCGAGCCGAGTCACCGCAAGCCAACTGTGGTGATGCCTCAAACGCATCGCCCGTCGCGGGACGGGACTTGGACGCGCAGCCGCCCATGGCCGCACGGTGGAACCACCGGACCAGCACCCCGCGGTGCCGCATCGGGCCGGTTCTCGTTGTTGTGGCCCGCGGTGCACCGACTGGACGCCGCATGTCTGTTCCGGTTGGCCCTGGAAGCGGCACCCGCGGGCACACGGCTGCACGGGGTCGGCGAGGAGGCGGTACCGGTTCGTCAGATCGCCGAGGCGATTGGTCAACACCTGAAGCTGCCGGTGAACTCCGTTCCCCACGAGCGGACAGCCGAACATTTCGGTTGGCTCGCACCCTTCCTCTCGCTCGACGCCCCGGCGTCGAGCGCGCTGACCCAGAAGCGACTGGGATGGCGCCCCGTGCGGCCTGGACTCATCGCCGACCTCGATGCCGGTCACTACTTCAACGGCCAGACCAGCGCGTACTGACGGATTTGAGGATGGGGGGGCGCCCTCGGTGCTCACCGCCAGCGGGCGGTGAGCACCGAGAGGCAGTCGGTCAGGCGTGTCAGCTGTCAGACCCCTACGGCAAGATGATCGGCATGAGTCGTACGTCCGTTGTCTCGCACCCCGCCGTACCGAGTCGGCTCGGCAGGCTCTCCGCCACCGAACGCCGGGTCTGGCGCGCCTTCCCCACCGGCGAGTTGGTCGATCTGCGCACTGGTGATCCCGAGGTGGACGATCCGGCGAAGGCCCATGACTGGCCCGCCGATCGGATGGTACGGGGCGAGGTGATCGCCGCTTTGCTGCTCGGCGCGTGTTCGGCGGAACCCGGCGCCGTGGCGGCCCTGCGGCTCGCCGGTGCGCGGATCAGCGGCGAACTCTTCGTGGACCACGGGCAGGTCGACTCCCTCCTCCTGCTGCGTGGTTGCCGGTTCGATGGCCCCGTCGACCTCGATGGCGCCGTCACCGAATCGATAGACCTGAGCGGGTCCCGGCTGACCACCATCAGCGCGTACGGAGCCCATGTGCGCGGCACGTTGAACCTGGAAGACACCGTGGTCACCGGTGAGGGAGACAGAGCCGTACACGCGGACGGCATTCGTATCGACGGCAGCCTGTTGGCCAGCCGCGCCGCCGTACGCGGCCCGTTCACCCTGATCAACGCGCAGATCAGCGGCCAGGTGACGCTGGTGGGCGCCGAGTTGGGCGATGCCGAGACCGGTGGTGCATCACTCAACGCGGGTGGTATGCGCGTCGGCCGCAGTCTGATGGCCCAGTTGCTCAAGGCATCGGGCGAACTGCGACTGCCGGGCGCGCACATCGGCAGTGCGCTGCTGCTGGACGGCGCCACGCTGAACGGCATGGGCCGCCCGGCGCTGCACGGCGACTCGCTCACGGTGGCCAGCGAGGCCTCCTTCCGCCCGCGCCCGGTTGCGGGCGAAGAGCGGCCCTTTACGGCCCAGGGGACCGTGCGCCTGTCGGGGGCGAGGTTCGACGGCGGGCTCGATCTCGGCGGCGCGCGGCTCACCGCGATGGAGGGGCAGCCCGCGCTGCGCGGCGGCGGCATGGTGGTCGAGGGCTCCTTGCGCCTCAACGACCGCTTCCACACCGACGGCGAGATCCGGCTCACCGGCGTCCGTATCGCCGGACACCTGGACCTGCGCGGCATGGACAGCCCGGACGCGCTGCTCACGCTGTACGCGGCGAACGCGGTCGGCGGCATCCGCGACGACCTCGACGCATGGCCACAGCGGTTGAACCTGGACGGCTTCACCTACGGCGCGTTCAGCGACTACATCCCCGCGGTGGACAGGCTGCGGCTGATAAGCCGTCAGGTACGGCGCGCCGACCGCAGCCAGACAGGCAGCTTCCGCGCCCAGCCGTATGAACAGTTGGCTTCCTACTACCGTTCACTCGGCAACGACGGCGAGGCCAGGACGGTACTGCTGGCCAGGCAACGCGCACAACGCGCCAAGCTGCCCTGGTGGCAGCGCATACCCGGCCACCTGCTCGACCTGCTGGTCGGCTATGGCTACCGTCCGCTGCGCGCCATCGGCTGGGCGATCGCCCTACTGGCTGCGAGTAGCGCGTACTTCAGCACGGTGCGGCCCGATCACGTCAGCACCGAGGACCGCTCGATCTTCAATCCCGTGTTGTACGCCGCCGACCACCTGATTCCGGTCATCCACTTCGGCCAGACGGATGTGTGGCAGTACCACGGGGTGGCCGCGGTGGTCACGGTGGTGCTGACGGTGCTCGGTTGGACCCTGGGCATCGCGATCGCGGCAGCGGCCACCCGCACACTCACCCGTAACTGAACCGCACACGGTTCCGCTACGGGGCCTTTCCACCCGGCGCGGGCACCGTTCCCGCCCGTGCGCACCGCGCCCAACACATGCCGTTCGCCGTGGACTGAACGGTGCGGGGCGCGCCGTGTCCCCGGTTCACGGCGCGGCCCCGGCGGCGTGTGCGCACTCAGCTCTTGATGAACTCCAGCAGGTCGTTGTTGAGTTCCTCGGCATGGGTGATGTGGAGGCCATGACCGGCGGTCGCGTACTCCTTGTAGACGCTGTGCGGTACGAGCTTGGCGGTGCGTCGGCTGGAGACGTCGATCGGAACGGACTGGTCGGCGATCCCGTGGGCGATGAACGTCGGGATGGTGATCCGGGCCAGGTCGGCGCGGTGATCCGCGTTGAACAACTGCCGCTGTGTCTCGACGGTGACGTAGAAGGAGGGTGACAGACACTGCCGTAGCATGTGGTCGACCATCGCCTGGGACACGTTGTTGCCCAGATGGGTGGCGAAGTAGCCCTGGGCACGGTCGGCGAACCACTTGGCGCGGTCAGCCCGGAGTTGGGCCAGGTCAGCTTCGAGCGCCTCCTCCGGCACGCCCTCCGGGTTGTCGTCGGTCAGCTTGAGGAACGGCAACGTGGTGGACAGCAGCGCCACCCGCGCGATGCGGTCCTGGCCGTGCCGGGCGAGGTAGCGCACCGCCTCGCCACCGCCGCCCGACTGCCCGACGAGGGTGACCCCATCCAGGTCCAGGTGCTCGATCAGCGCGGCGACATCGTCGGCGCGGGTGTCCACGTCGTATCCGGTGGAAGGCCGGTCAGAGCGACCGTGGCCGCGCCGGTCCAGCATGACGCAGCGGTAGCCGTGCTCCAGGAAGAACGGAACCTGGTACTCCCACATGTCGGCCGACAGCACCCAACTGGCCAGGAACACGATGGGCTCACCCTGGCCGTAGTCCTCGTAGGCAAGCCGCACTCCGTCGTTGGTCTTGAAAAACGGCATCTCGATCTCCTCGTCTCAGGGTTCGTCGCTCTTGCTGAACACGACGCTACGAAGGATCGCGACCGCGCGAATCAGTCACGCATAGGTAATCCCGGGAACCCACCGAGGAGTTCAGCGGTGTGACGGGGCGAAGGCCTTTTGGTACATCCGTGGGCATCGTGCCCACTGGTCGGCGCACGTGCAGATGCAGGTTGGCGGCGCTGCCCAGACCACAACGGTTGCCCACCTGGTCGACGGACGCCGTATGGAATGCGATCGCCCCGCACACCCACGCGCAGACAGCCGAACGCCGCGATACGCTGTGTCCCCTCGCCCGGCTCGGGAGCGGCATGGACTTCGACTTCGGCTGGAACCGAACCATCACACCTGCCGACCGGGTGTCGTCAAACGAGCGAGACCTCTTTGATCTCCTCCTCCAGCACCCTGCCACAGCGAACGCGGAAACGAACTCTGGGATTCTGCCCGTCGAGCTCCATCTTGATGGTGCGCTCTTCGGTCCACCCCTGCAACCGGAATTCCGCGCTTCCGATGTGAACAAGTCCAAACCGGGGCGCGCCGTCGATGATGAGCGTCAGCCGCTCATCGATGAGTTTGATGGCCCCGGAGATGCTTTGATCAGCTCGCGCCTCCGTTTCGTCCGACCAGTCGGGGAAGTTCGCTGGAACATCAACCTCGCATTGAAACCCGACTATCTCAGATCTTTGGATCGGAACCACGTCACGGGAAAGTAGGACATCGCTCCAGGGGAGCCGCCGCAGATAATCGGCGGGAAAAAGTTCGAGGAGCTCCACTGTCGCTCCACAGTCGATCACGATGTGTATCCGCCGCGCTGAGCCTCGGTTCCTGGCTACATGCGGACGGTCGAAGTCCGCATACCACAGTCGCCCGGCCTCCCAATGAAACGTCTCACCATCCACGACGAGCTCCGCGCCCGGCTGGGTCACCACGGGTATGTGGAGCCGGAGCACACCCCACGGAAAATTGGTCCGCCCATCGCGGTGCTCATGGGTGGACGCCCCCGGTCCGAGCGCCATGAGTCGTACGCTGTACAGGGGTGCGGGAATCCCGGAGAGGATCTCAGCGTGGTACGGACAGCGCTCCATGACCGGGGTGTCGAGAAAGTCTTCCAGGCCGGCACCGCCGGGATCAGTACGTCCGGATTCGCCGCCCGGGGAACGAAGTGAGATTATCTTCCAGTCGAACTCCTCCTCGGCACCGATGCCATATTGACTGACCGGACGGTTTCCACCCCAGGTCAAATCCACCAGGTCCTGAACCTCCGCACCGAGGCGTTCGGCGTCGGCTTCCAGATCGAGCGGCACCGCAGGCGGCAATTGTAGCCATGCTCCGCGAACGCTCATGATGTCGGCGGTGTCAGACATGGGGTCATCCTTTCGAAGGGTGCGTGGCGAACGGCACATCGTAGGGTGCCGGCGGCATCCCGCCGCGCCTGACCGGAATCGCCGCAAACGCGCGGCTGGTGCTGATTCCCTTACGCCGGGGCAGATCTTCGAGAATCAGGTCGGGAACGTTCTCCAAAAGCGCACGCAGCGCCGTTTCCATCATCGACAGGGTGAGGTTGGCGCCGAGGCATACGTGAGCACCCCAACCGAGGGCGAAGTGCGGATTCGGCGCTCGGTAGAGATCCAAGGAATCGGGTTCCTCGAACTGTCGGCCATCCCGGTTGGCGGATCCGAGCAGAAGAATCAAATTATCGCCGACCGCTATGGTCTGGCTGCCCACAGTGGTCTGAGCAGCGCAGCGGCGCGCGGTCACCTGCACCGGGCCGTCGTAGCGCAGGAGCTCGTCACATGCAGTGTGCCATTGATCAGCGGGAATAGCGGACAGGCCCCTGAGACGCGAGGGTTGCTGCAGGAGGGCCACCACCGCATTCCCGAGTGCTGCCGTTCCCGTGCCGTACGTCGAGAATATGATAAAACGCACGGTGTCATGGACGGACTCCATGTCGACCTGGATATTGTTCGCACCATTCAGGACATGGCCGAGGAGTCCGGGTTCGTGGTCTGCGAACCAGACGCTGATCACCTTTGATATACGTGCCCGGGCTTCGACCGCAGGAGAGATCACCTCCGGGCGCAGTCCGCCATCCATTGCTCGTTGAAGAGCGGTCGCGTCGTGATCGAATTCGTTGAACTGCGGGGCAGGGACACCTATCAGATCGCACAGGACCGCCAATGCGAAAGGCCCTATGAATTCGCGCATAACGTCGAATGATTCTTTACCTGAAAGGCCGAGGAGCAACTCGCGTGCCCGCTTCGCCATCAGGGATCGAAACTCGATCGTCTCGGCAGCGCGAAGCCCGGTGCGCACCAGGCTCCTATAGGGGAGACTCACTGGAGGATCAAGGCTCTGGATGCCGGGGGCATCGGCGTCGGCAGCGAACCCTCGATAGTCCGTCAGAATTCTTCGACAGTCATCGTATTGTGAGATGATCCAAGACTCCAAAGGCTCGAACCAGTGAACTGGTTCCACCTCCCTGAGCCTCCTGTACATCGAATACGGATCACTTTGGAACTCGCTTGAGAGTGGCTTGAATAGCTCGTCAGAAGTCACGATTGACACTCCACGGCTGCGGGTCGAGCAGCGGATTCGACGGCCGGAGGGTGGCCTTGCCTGAGGCAAGGCCACCCAGCTCATTGGTAATTACCACTTGTAAGCCATCTCGGCCTCCCCTCCATATACAACTTCCCTCTTTCCGTCTCGAGTCATCCATGCCTACGGCCACGGACACCCGAGAGGTCTCAATGGTTTCCGATGCGACTCACGCCGAGTCACACCGGGGTGAGGCGGCATCGATCCTCCGCACGCTTGAGCCAGGGTCTGTGATGTTCATGTTGGCGGCCGTCGGCCGGTGTATGCATCGCCAAGGTGGCTTCCGCGAGTGGCGATATAGAAAGCCGGAGCTTACTCAGGTCAGCCTGTGTAAAAGGCAGAGAGACTGTCAATTGGCTCATTCCTTGGATACGAGCCGCCCGACTCAGCCGACGTACTGGGAGGGCGAGAATGCCTTGTAGTAACCACCGTCGACCCACGTTCTATCTGGCCTCGGCGTTGCCGCGGCCCCGATCAGGCTGCCTCGGGTGGCCGTATGGAGTCTCGTTTCCCACAAGCCCCACACCCCGGTCGGCCCCTTCGCCTCACCGCGAATGTAGGGCCGGCGACGCATTGTGTGGAGTGTCTAGTTGCGCGGTGAAGCGTCCGGCCACCTCCCCTGGTTGCCTCAAGCGCGGAATCCCAAGGCATGCTCCGCACGCATTGCCCGCCCACTGGTCTTCGGCAGGCCCGCTACGGTGACGCTATGGATACGGGTCCGTCGGCCGTCCTAGATTCGTCCTAGTGCCAGGTCAGCCGGGGGATCGGCGCTGACCGTGAAGGCCAGGGGGGCACATGAGATTTGGCGTGCTGGTCCGATTAACGTGATCTTTAACCTGCGCGTTTCACTTGGGGCTGTGTCCGGATCATGATCGAGAACGCGAAAGTGCCTTCCGCCCGTACGTCCCATCCGCCGCGCACCGCCATGCTGGCCCTGGTGGCCGTCTACGCCGCCGGTTCGCTGGCGGGATACCTCCTGCCGAGCGTTGTCGAACGCCTGACCATTTGTCTGCGGCTGACGGCGACACAGGCTGGGGTCGTCGGCAGTGCGTTGTTGTTCGCCTCCGCCGGTACTGGTTTCGCCTTCGCCTCGCGGGTCGCCAGGATCGGCCCCAGGCGGCTGGCCAGAGCCGGGTTGTCGCTCGCCGCCGGTGGATTCGCCGTCGCCGCGTGCGCGGACTGCGCGCCGCTGGTGATGGTCGGAAGCATCGCCGGAGGATTCGGTTCCGGTGCCGCCACGGCGGTGGCCTCCGTCGACATCGCCGGGCGACCGGACCCGCAGCGCGCCTTGGTGCTGGGGCTGCTGGCCACTTCGGCCGCCGCGGCCGGGTTGTATCTGCTGCTGCCACGGCGGGGCGGCGGCCACCAGTTGCCGTTCGTCGCGCTTGCCTGCGTCACGGCGGGTGTGCTGCCCGCGGTACGGCGGCTGCCGACGATGGCCCAGCGTGCGGAGCGCCGGACGGAGACCAGCACCGGTCGGGTGGCGGGCCTGGTCTTGGTGGCCGCCACGCTGGGCTGGTCCGCGGTACAGACGGCGCTGTGGAGCGTCAGCAGTCGCATCGGCCTGGAACGGGTGGGGCTGTCCGAGGCCGCGTTGGGCGTCGTCTTCGCCCTGGCGCTCGGCGGTGGTCTGGCCGAGGTGGTCGGTGCGGGGGCGCTCGGCTCCCGGCTGGGGCGGGCGGTGCCAGTCGGGTTGGGCACCGCGGTCATCGCGGCCTGTGTCGCGGCCAGTTCGGCGACCCGGACGGCATGGGCGTTCACTGTGGGAGAGGTGGTGTGGAACACCGTCTACCCCGTTGTGTTCTCCCATCTGATCGGCATGGCCGCCGCCATCGGCGCCCATGGCCGGTGGGTGGTCTTCGCTGGCTCCGCGTCCTCGCTGGGCGTCGCGGGCGGACCGCTCACCGGAACGCTGTTGTCCACTCGCGCCGGATACCCCGCGATGGGCGCGGTCCTCGGGGCCACGCTGCTGTTGGCCGCGGTCCCACTGACCGCGGTGGCGCTGCTCGCCGACGGCTGGGTGCCACGGCGACGCATGGGCGACGCGGTCGGTCGGTGTGCCGTCGCGTTGCCGGAGCCCGAACTCTCCGGAGCCCTCGTCGCCAACCCGGTTCCGGTTGTGGAGATAGCGGAAATGGTCTGTGATGCGGGCGAGTTGGGCTTGCCTCTGGTAACGGCCACCCGACGGCCGCTCCGGAAGCGGTGCCGGGTACGCCGTCCACGGGACTGGTCCGTGCCCGGCGCCAGTACCGGGACGGTCCGCGGAAACGCCGTTGAACAGCGCATGTAGACAGCCAGCGGCCGACGCCGCCAGCCCGTCGCGTGAGCCTGCTCGCAGAGCAACGATCCCGACGCAAAGGGCACTTGGCGGCGACGCCGGTGCCCGAAGCGCTTTGCCTGTACATGACTACATCTTCAACTACCGGTCATCCGGGAGGACTTCACGAGTCATGACTCCCGTGCCTTACTAATGGGCGCTACGCGCGTTGCCCCCCTGCCGGACTACGTGAGGAGCCCCCCGGATGAGCGTCACCCGCCGCCTGAGACATGCCGTGGTAGCAGGCGCCACAGCCGCGGCCACCGTGCTCGTGCCCACCATCGCCCACGCCGCCAGCGCCTACTCGCTGGTGATCCTGCCGGACCAGGGCGAAAGCGCGATCTACGACTTCGTCAACTCGGCCACGAAGTCGATCGACGTCACCATCTACGAGCTGCGTGACACCACCCTGGTCAACGACCTGGTCAACAAGGAGAAGGCGGGCGTCCAGGTCCGCGTCATCCTGGACGCACAGCACACCTCCGTGAACGGCGCCGCCTACAGCGCGCTGTCCGCGGGCGGCGTCGGAGTCACCTACTCGTCCTCGGCCTACGTCTACACCCATCAGAAGACGATCACCGTCGACGGGGCCAAGTCCTACATCAGCACCGGGAACTTCGACACCACGTACTACAGCACTTCGCGTGACTACGGTGTCTTCGACAGCGACAGCAACGACGTCGCCGCGATCGAGCAGGTCTTCAACGCCGACTACGCGAAGACCTCGATCACCCCCTCCGACGGCGACGACCTGGTGTGGTCACCCACCGACTCACAGAGCCGTCTGCTGTCGCTGATCAACGGCGCGCAGCACAGTCTGGACGTCGAGGAGGAGGAGTTCGGCGACACCGCCCTGGTCAACGCCATTGTCGCCGACGCACAGCGCGGCGTGACCGTACGCGTGGTCGCGGAGAACCAGAACTCGAAGTACACCGGCGAGCTCAACCAGGTCACCGCCGCGGGTGGCAAGGTGACCACCTACACCAGCTCCACCGGGTTCTACATCCACGCCAAGGCGATCGTCGCGGACTACGGCACGTCCACCGCGAAGGTGTTCGCGGGCTCGGAGAACTTCTCCGACAACTCCCTCAACCACAACCGCGAGTTGGGTCTGATCACCACCGACGCGGGCGTGCTCAGCGGCATCGAGTCGACGTTCAGCGCGGACTTCAACCAGACCAGTAGCAGCAGCGTGACCGTGACCAACCCCGGTGACCAGACCAGCACGGTGGGCACCGCCGCCAGCCTGCAGATCGCGGCCACTGACACCGCGGGCGGCACACTCTCCTACGCGGCCACCGGTCTGCCCGCGGGTCTGTCGATCGACTCCTCGACCGGTGTGATCTCAGGTACGCCGACCACCGCGGGCACCTCGAACGTCACCGTCACGGCCACGGACTCCACGGGCCCGTCCGGTTCCACGTCCTTCACCTGGACCGTGAACCCGGCCGCAGGCAACACGGTCACGGTGACCAACCCGGGCAACCAGACCAGCACGGTGGGCACCGCCGCCAGCCTCCAGATCCAGGCGAGCGACTCGGCGTCCGGCCAGACCCTCAGCTACAGCGCCAGCGGCCTGCCCGCGGGTCTGTCGATCGACTCCGCGTCCGGCGCGATATCCGGTACGCCGACCACGGCGGGCACGTCCCAGGTCACCGTCACCGTCACCGATTCCACCCACGCCAGCGGCAGTGCCAGCTTCACCTGGACCGTCAACCCGTCGTCCAGCGGCTGCACGCCCGCGCAGTTGCTGGGCAACCCAGGATTCGAGACCGGCAGCGCGACACCTTGGACAGCGTCCTCCGGAGTGATCAACAACAGCAGCAGCGAGCCGCCGCACAGCGGCTCCTGGGACGCCTGGCTCGACGGTTACGGCACCACGCACACCGACACCCTTTCGCAGTCGGTCAGCATTCCCAGCGGTTGCTCCAGCTACCAGCTGAGCTTCTGGCTGCATGTCGACACGGCGGAGACCAGCACGACCACCGCCTATGACAAGCTCACCGTGCAGGTCCTGAACAGCTCGGGCACGGTGCTCGGCACGCTGGCCACCTTCTCGAACCTCGACCACAACACCGGCTACACCCAGCACACCATCGACCTGTCGGCCTACGCGGGACAGCAGATCACCCTGAAGTTCACCGGCAGCGAGGACAACGAGCTGCAGACCTCGTTCGTCATCGACGACACCGCCGTCAACGTCAGCTGAGCAGCGCGAACCGTGGTGCCCGTCCCGATCACGGGACAGGCACCACGGCCGTGGACCGCTGATATTCACGCGACACCCGCCCACGGCGCTGTTAGCTTCACGCCCATGGAACCACTCGGCGAGCACGACATACGCGCCTCGTTCGTCAACTGCTCGAAAGGCGAAACCCGCAGGATCAACCTACCGCGGGACCTGGCCGAACTCCCCTGGGACGACCTTGACTTCCTGGGCTGGCGCGACCCGGGAGCGCCGGACCGCGGATACCTCGTCACCCAGTACGAGGGGAAGACCGTGGGTATCACGCTGCGGGTTCCGCAGAGCGGCCCGAGGAGTTTCACCAAGACCACACTGTGCTCCCTGTGCATGACCGGCCACCCCGGATCGGGCGTCTCGCTGCTGGCAGCGCGCAAGGTCGGCGCCTCAGGACGTGAGGGAAACACCGTGGGCGCCTACATATGCGCGGACCTTGCCTGCCCGTTGTACGTACGCGGCAGGAAGATGTCGGCCCTGGTGAGCCGCTACCGCGAATCCCTCACGGTGGAGGAGAGGCTCGCCCGAATGCGCGGCAACCTCGATGACTTCCTACGGAAGGTCTTCGCGGGATAGCTCCCGGCGGCGCCTGTCAAATGCCCGACGCGGTACGGCGCTAGTGGACCATCCCATCGCCGATCACCGGCACCCCCTTGCGAAGATTCGCCATGAACCGCCGCAGAGCCGGGCGCGACTGGTCCGCGTCCGCATCGCCCTCCGTGGTCTGCGTGGCCTTCGCGGGTGCCGCCGACTCGGACTCCGCCGCCGGTCGGGCGCTCCCCGTACCCGGCACCGGACCCGGCTGCGCGCGCATCCGGAACCTGACCGGGAACGACCGCATTCCGCGTACATAAGTCGACGACCGCCACGGCAACTGGTCCACGGACACGTCGAGTTGCAGGTCGCAGCGCTCGAACAGGCGGCCCACCGCGGCGCTGACCATCATGTCCGCCAAGCCCCGGCCGGGGCACTGGTGTGGTCCGGCGCCCCAGGCGAGATGGGCGCGCGAACTCATCGTGGAGTCCTGGTTGACGGCGTCGGCGAACAGCGGATCGCCGTGCGCGGCGGCGATCGACGGCATGACCACATCGCCCGCGGCTACCCGGAAGCCACCGAGCGAGGTGTCGGCCACCGGGAAGCGGAAGGTGAGGTTGGACCACGGCGGCGACGCTATGTGCACCCGGTTGACCAGTTCACCGATCAACCCGGCCGCCAGGCTCGCCCGTGCCCCGCTGTTGCCGGTCAGCACCTCCAGTACGCCGTTGGTGATCGCATGGCTGGTGGTGTCGGCGATGGCGACCAGTATCGCGTACAGCTCCCGGCCGACCTGCTCCACCGTCAGCGAGGGCTCCGCGGCCAGGAGCCGACTGGTCAGGTCATCGCCGGGCTGGGACCGCTTGTGAGCGGCGAGTTCCGTCGTCGCGGTCACCAGCCGCTCGATGGCGTCCGCCGCGTCCGGACCGGAATCCATCATGCGCCAGGCGTCCATGAGGATCTCGTCGCCCTGCTCGACCTGGAAACCGAACAGCCTGTTGACCACCATCAACGGCAGTGGCCGGGCGAACTGGGCGCACAGGTCCACCCATCCGCTGCCACCGCCATCGGCGAAGACAGTGATCAACTCATCCACCTGCCGGGACACGGCGGACGCCAGCGCGCGGGCCTGCGGCTGCCGCGGATCCTGAAACGGCCTCAGCGCCGCGTCCACCGCGGCACGGGTCGTCGCCCGCCGTTGGTCGTCCTGGACCAGCAACTGGTCCACACCGTACGCGGGCAGCAGCGGCCAGTCGGACGGTATGCGGCCCTGTTGGAGCGCCCGCCAGTGCCGCACGTCCTTCTTCCACCGGCTCTCGTCGCGCAGCACCTCCAGCACCTCACGGAAGCCGAGCACCAGCCACACCGGGACTCCGAACAACTCCACCGGCGCCACCGGACCGTACCGCTCCCGCAACCGCTGGTAGACCAGTGCGGGACGAATGCCGAAGTCCCTGGTCATCAGCGGTTCGACGGGCAGAGACTCCAGCTGTGAGGAGGCCGCGGCGCTCGAAGCAGGAGGCACGTGCGATTCCATGGCCGGACAGACTAACCCTCGGTGACCGGAAGTGATAGACGCTCACCACAGGTTGGAGGCCCCTGGACCGGGTCCGATCGACGCACGTGGAGCGCCATGTGCCGTGATCCAGAACTTCACCGGTCCGTCACGATCACGGCCTTGTTGACGGGGACACGACCTCCCTAGGGTGTCAGGCACGCCGTCAATCCTGCCTGTCTGAAGGTCGTCCATGGCATTGCTCGCCCCCACCGGAGTGCTCGGCCGCCCAAGGACCGTCGCACCCGAGTCCTGGAACCGCTGGCTCGTACCGCCCGCGGCGCTCTGCATCCATCTGGCCATCGGCCAGGCGTACGCCTGGAGCGTCTTCAAACCGCCGCTGGAATCCTCGCTGCACCTGGACGGCACCGAGAGCGCGTTGCCGTTCCAGTTCGCGATCGTGGTGCTCGGGTTGTCGGCCGCGTTCGGCGGCACGCTCGTCGAACGCAACGGGCCGCGTTGGGCGATGGCGGTCTCCACCGTGTGCTTCTCTGTTGGGTTCCTGCTCGCCGCGTTGGGTGCGGTCAGCAGTCAGTACTGGCTGGTGGTGGTCGGCTACGGGATCGTCGGCGGGATCGGTCTGGGCATCGGCTACATCTCGCCGGTCTCCACGCTGATCGCCTGGTTCCCGGACCGGCCGGGACTGGCCACCGGAATCGCCATCATGGGCTTCGGCGGCGGCGCGCTGATAGCGTCCCCGTGGTCGTCCTGGCTGCTCACCGAGTTGGGCACCAAGCCGGACGGTATCGGCGCCACGTTCTTGGTGATGGGTCTGGTCTACGCGGTGTTCATGACGCTGGGCGTACTGCTGGTCCGTGTACCGCCGCCCGGCTGGCGGCCGCCCGGCTTCGAGCCCGCGGCGGTGGCGCCGCGCCCGCTGGTGACCACCGGGCATGTCTCGGCGCGCAACGCCGTTCGTACACCGCAGTTCTGGATGCTGTGGGTGGTGCTCTGCCTCAACGTCACCGCGGGCATCGGCATCCTGGAGAAGGCCGCTCCGATGGTGATGGACTTCTTCTCCGGCACCTCGGCACCGGTCAGCGCGGCCGCCGCCGCGGGCTTCGTCGCCCTGCTGTCGCTGGCGAACATGTTCGGACGCATCTTCTGGTCCGCGCTGTCCGACTTGGTGGGACGCAAGAACATCTACCGGTGCTACCTGGGCGCCGGGGCGCTGATGTACCTGCTGGTCGAACTGGTCGGCAACGGCTCCAAGCCGCTGTTCATCATCGCCGCGATGGTCGTGCTGTCCTGCTACGGCGGTGGATTCTCCACCGTACCGGCGTACTTGAAGGACCTGTTCGGCACGTACCAGATCGGCGCCATCCACGGACGGCTGCTGACCGCCTGGTCAGTGGCGGGTGTCGTCGGTCCGTTCATCGTCAACGCCATCGCCGACGCCGCGAAGCACTCCGGACACCACGGACCATCGCTCTACACCACCTCGTTGACCATCATGATCGCGCTCCTCGTGGTGGGCTTCGTCGCCAACGAGCTGATCCGCCCGGTCGACCCCCGCTTCCACGAGCCGCAGTCCACGCTGGAGCAAGCGACGAGGGGAGCCACCGCATGAAATCCCGTTCGACCGCGCTCATGGTCCTCAGCTGGACATGGGTGGGCCTGCCGTCCGCCTACGGCATCTACGAACTCGTACTGAAACTACGGCAACTCTTCTGAAGCCGACCCCGGCCCACAGCGGTTCGCGCTGTGGGCCGCGATCGTGCCGTGTCATGGTGCGCAAGGCTGAGTGCGCCGCAACGGGTTTGCCAAGATGGTTCGCAAGGACCGCCCACCTTCGCGACCACCGCAGTGGACCCGGGGGCCCGGCTGGTGACCGCGACAAGCTGGAAGACAGGGGAGAGCCCGAATGCCCGGACCGGCACCGTCATCCTCCGACACGTCCCGCAACGACAGAACGGCCCTGACGAACGTACGGGTCTTCGACGGCAGGGAACTACGCGGTCCCGCAACGGTCGTCATCGACGGTGACCGGATCGGCTCCGATCCCGCGGGCGCACGGGTGATCGACTGCGGCGGCGCCGTTCTGCTTCCTGGTCTGATCGACGCACACGTCCACTTGACGGGTGCTCAGAATCTGCGGCGGCTGTGTGGATACGGTGTGACGACGGCCCTGGACATGGCTGCCTGGCCCCCGGCCCTGGTGGACTCCCTGCGCGACATGCCGGGGCTGACCGACATCCGCAGTGCGGGCACCCTCGCCATCAGTGCGGGTGGCATGCACGCCAAGCTGGGCGGGATCCCCGAGGAGAGCATCGTGACCGGGCCAGCCGACGCCGAGCGGTTCGTGGCCGCCCGGGTGGCCGAAGGCTCGGACTACATCAAGATCGTCGCTGAGCGCCCCGGCGTCGAGGGCCTTGACCAGCCCACCCTCACTGCCTTGGTGGCGGCCGCCCACGCCCACGGCAAGGCGGTTGTCGCTCACGCGGCTGCCTTCGACGCCTACGCGATGGCGCAGGAGGCGGACGCCGACATCATCACCCACGCGCCGCTGGACCGAGCACTCGACTCCGAGGCCGTGGCCCGCATGGTCGCCGACGAGCGCGTCGCCGTTCCCACGCTCACCATGATGGAGACGATCGTCGAACGGGCGGGGGCCGCCGGCGTGGACTACGCCCCGGCACGCGCCAGCGTCACCGCCCTCTACCAGGCGGGCGTGCCCGTCCTCGCGGGCACCGACGCCAACACCACACCCGGCTCGCCCGCGAACGTCCCATACGGCACGAGCCTCCACCGCGAACTGGAACTCCTGGTGGATGCCGGACTGACCACCGTGGACGCGCTGCGCGCCGCGACCGAACTGCCCGCACTGCACTTCGGACTTCCCGACCGGGGCGCCATCGAACCCGGCCTACGCGCCGACCTCGTGCTGATCGACGGAGACCCCCTCGCGGACATCCGCGCCACTCGACACATCAAGCGCATTTGGTGTGGCGGCGTCGAACACGCCCCCGTGGGGTGGCCATAACCGCGATGCCGCCGGTTGGAGTCCAGCGCTTGGCAGGCGGGGAACCAGATGCCGTTCGCCGCGACACCGGCTCGCAGAAACCGACAGGGCTGAGCACGGCATCATGGAACCATGCGGACCCAACCTGTACTTGTCTACGACGGTGACTGCGGATTCTGTACGAGCTCTGTCACCTTCGCTGAGAGGCGGATTCGTCCCTCCTGCGGCATAACGCCGTGGCAGTTCGCGGAGCTTGACGCCCTCGGGGTCACACAGAGCCGGGCCGAGCGCGAACTGCTGTGGATCACTCCTCACGGAACGGTGTACGGCGGTGCGCAGGCCGTCGCGAAACTCCTGCTCAGCGCGCGCGGTGGCTGGGCCGTTCTGGGGGCCGTGCTCAGGCTGCCTCCGATTCGCTGGGTCGCGCACGGCGTCTACCGGATCATCGCCGACAACAGGGACCGGATGCCCGGCGGTACGGCAGCCTGCGCTCTGCCTGCCGACCAAAGACCGGGAGCCGCTGGCCGAACCTGACCTCGGCCGGTCCAGCGCCAAGCCCCCGGCCTGTCGGCCTCAGCCTCCGGCGTGTTGGTGCCTCGGGAACCACGGGTCGTCCGCCGTGACGTCCGCGGCGTTCACCAGGGCCACGCGGTGGTTGTACTGGATCGTGTAGAACTGCTCGGAGCCGGTCACGACCGTGTCCGGCGGGTTCTTGGCGAAGAAGTCATCGGCGTTCGCTGGGGGAGCGGTGGCCACGTAGGCCTGTCCAGCGGGCAACGGGTAGGAGCTGAGCGGCTTTTCGGTCGACGGATTGAGCCCCGGCGGGTATTCGGACGGCTGCGGGTAGCCTTCACCGTAGACGCCGACCGTGGACGCCGCACCGGCCGGAGTGATCACCGTGACGTCGCAGGCGCGAGTGGTGTTGCGCCCGTTGGGGTTGTAGAACCAGGCCTTCCGGCCGCTGAACCAGATCGCCGTCCAGGCACCGCGGCGTCCGGCGACGACGAACTGCTGGCCGGTGGAGACGGTGTCACCCCAGTCGTCGATCTCCGTGGTGCCGATGGAACCGGTGGTGGGATGGAGGTAGGGGTCGGTGACGAGCGGCGAGTCGGCGCTGGGTTGGGTGTGAACGTACAGGAAGTTCGACGCCTGGGTTTGATCGGTGCAGGTCGTGGTGGCGCCGGAGCCGTCATCGGCCGGGCAGACCGTTACCGTCTGGATGTTGTGGTCGAAGCTGGGAGTGATCGTCACGACCGAACCCACCGGACCGACTCCGCGCGGTCCCCAGTCAACGGGCGAGCCGACCAGCCGCATGAAGTACGCCCAGTCCCAGTAGGGTCCCGGATCCCAGTGCATGCCCGCCACGTGACCGTCCACCGGGCCCGGCACGTTGTCATGGCCGATGATGTGCTGGCGGTCCAGCGGGATGTCGTACTTCGCGGCCAGATAGCGCACCAGGTCCGCTGTCGCCTGGTACTGCTCCGGCGTGTACCAGGTGGCGCCGTGTGCGGCGAAGCCCTCGTGCTCGATGCCCACCGAGTGCATGTTGAACCAGTAGTTGCCCGCGTGGAACGCCAGGTCCTTGGTGGGCACCATCTGGGTCACCGCACCGTCAAAGGCACGCATGACGTAGTTCGCCGCCGCACCGTTGGCGGGGTTCTGGAAGGCGTCGATGGCCTGCTGGTAGGTGGTCTCGGTGTCATGGATGACGATGTACTGGACGCGCAGTCCGTCCGAGGTCCGGTTGGCGGGCTGGTAGTTCGTTGTCGCGGCCGGGATGAACTGGCAGTCCAGCTCGGCGGGGCAGTCGGTCGGCGGCGTGGCGGAAGCCCGCAGGTGCAGGCGCGCCAGCTGGCCGGTGGCCGGTTGCCCGGAGGTGGCGCGAAGCCGCATCTGCTGGCCGTCCGCCGTGGTGCGCTGGGCGCCGGTGCGGAGGGTCGCGTACACATCGTCGGCGAACCGCTTGGACGCGTTCGTGTCCGGTGAGTGGAGGTACCGTGCGACCGCCCCGTACCACTGGGCGGGGTCGGCCGGGGTGGCCCCGGTGAGCGCCTTCTCGTACGAGGCCAACAGGGCGGCGCCGCCACGGATGTTCTGGCGATCGTCGGTGCGCAACTGCGCTGCGGGTGCCTTGGTCAGTTCCGCGGCGGCCGTGAGGGTGTGCAGGGCCGGATCGTCGGCCAGCGTGGCGAGGTCGCCACGACCGGCGGCTCCCGACTGGCCGCTGGCCATCATGCTGGCTGTTACATCCGTGAGGTTCATCGGACCGTACCCACCCATGGTGCTGTACTGCCCGGCATGGCCCTCCCACAGCGACTCCCGGTAGGAGACACCGAGCAGGACGGGCAACGGTACGTGGAATTCGGCAGCGGCGGCGGCGAAATCCCGCTGCCTGCCGGTTGCCGTGGCGCCGCTGCTCGGCTGGGCCGTCGCCTGTGGCGGGAGGCAGACCAGACCTGACAGTGGCAGCGCGGTGCAGATGGCGATCGCCGATGCCCATCGCCGTGATCTTCGCCCACTCAAAGCGCGGCCCTTCGATGGAGTAGTGGTAATCGCGGCACGGCGCCGCGGGCGCCCGTCGGGTGACTGCTCACCTCCTCCTCACCGCCACCGCCCGGGTGGCCGCCACCAGCTTGACGCCATGTCACCACTTCATCAATGCCACCAGGAGGGCCGCCTGGCAACCACCGCGACATCAAAAGGGCGTTGAGTACTGCTTTCGATGCGACCCGTCAGCGCTGTCTCACGAAACCGGCGCACACGTCGGAACCGTCGTGACGAGCTGTCCGGCCGCGAAGACGTGCTGGATCCGGCGCAGGGCGCCCAGCTCTTGCAGCGGGTTGCCGTTGACGACCGGGCGATGTCAGCGGCGCGGTCGCGGTGAGAGGAGGAGCGCTTGCGGGTACGGCAGAGTGGTGGGCTACAACTGCCGTAGGGCAGGCAGCAGTTCCTTCTCCGCCCAGTCGAAGAAGGGCAGTTGACTGTCCCCGCCGATCTGGACCAGGGCGACCTCCGTGAATCCGGCGTCCACGTAGGGCCGTACCGCCTGCACGAACTCGTCCACGTCGGCTCCGCACGGGATGGCCGAGGCCACGTCTTCCGGTCGCACATGGGCGTTGGCGGCGGCGAAGGCCGCGGGGCCCGGGAGTTCGGCGTTGACCTTCCAGCCACCGCCGAACCAGCGGAACTGGTCATGCGCGCGGTGTACGGCGGCTGGACGGTCCGGGTCGTAGCAGATCGGTAGTTGCCCGACCCGTGGTTTGCCGGTGCCGCCGTGCCCGTCGAAGGCGGTGAGCAGCTCTGCCTTCGGTTCGACGGCGATCACCAGGTCGGCGAGTTCTCCGGCGAGTTCGCAGGAGCGGGGGCCGGAGACCGCGATGCCGATCGGCGGCGGCTGTTCGGGCAGGTCCCACAGCTTGGCGGACTCGACGTCGAAGTGTTCGCCGCGGTGGTTGACGTATCCGCCCGCGAAGAGGGCACGGATGATGTGTACGGCCTCGGCCAGCATGTCCTGTCGGACGGCGGCGGATGGCCAACCACCGCCGATGACATGCTCGTTGAGGTTCTCTCCCGAACCGAGGCCGAGCCGGAACCGGCCCTCGGACAGCAACTGCACGGTCGCCGCCTTCTGCGCCACGACAGCGGGATGGTAGCGCAGCGTCGGGCAGGTCACATAGGTCATCAACGGGATCCGTTCGGTGGCCTGCGCAGCCGCGCCGAGCACACTCCAGGCGTAGGGGGCGTGGCCCTGGGAGTCCAGCCATGGGAAGTAGTGGTCTGAGATGACCGAGAAGTCAAAGCCCGCCTGCTCCGCCCGGACCACATGGTCCACCAGTTCCCGGGGACCCGCTTGCTCTGTCATCATCGTGTAACCGATCTGCACCATATGGCACGCTTTCCCGATCGATTCCGCGACTAACGTGTGTCCGATCGTTCGCCGGGGGGCGTGACACGATCAGCTCAGGAGCAGGCACCGGCCATCGTGACCGCCCGCCCCGCACGGAGCGCCAGCGAGCCGAACCGCCCCGGAAGGATCCCCGGAAGATTTTTTCGGGAAGCTGTCGATCCGGACCCCTCCCGTTCGACGCAAGGGTGAGAGGCGGGGAAGAAGTCACCGCCCTTCCGACTGAGGAGCCACCATGCCGCGGTATCTGTCACTGATCCGTATCGACGAGCAGAACCACCCCATCAACAGCGCCACCCCCGAGTTCGGTGAGCGCATGGGCGCACTGCTGGAGGAGATCACCAAGGCCGGGGTGATGCTGGACACCGCCGGGCTCACCCCTACCTCCGAGGCCACCCGCCTGACCTGGTCCGGTGGCCGCATCAACAGCACTGACGGTCCCTTCACCGAGAGCAAGGAGGTCGTCGGCGGCTACGCCATCCTTCAGGTGAAGGACAAGGCCGAGGCCCTGGAGTGGACCAGGCGGTTCCTGGAGGCGCACGACGAGCAGATGACGGTCACCGCGGAGCTCCGCGAGATCGCCGAGCGCTGACCCGCGGTGTTTGCCTTCGCCTCGACGGTGCCACCCGGCGTGGCGCCGTCGAGGCGGCTGATGTCATCCGCCGCGCTGGCCTCACCACCCCCGCTGGCGGTTGTCCTGGGCCGCCTTCTCAAGCCTGCTTACCCGACGTTGCCGCTCCGTCGCCAGTTCCTGCAGCGCGTCGTCCACCGCGTCGAGCACCGTGAGCACTGACTCGTCGGTGACACCGGGGGAGTCCGCGCTGGCCTCGCCGTGGACTCCGATCGCCGCAGCGAGTGCGACGAGGACCGGCTCGTCCGACGCCCAGCGGTCATCCGCCCGGCGGCGGGCAGGCGAGTCGACCAGCGTCAGCCGGGTGGACTGGACGAGCAGCCAGCGGTGGCGCCGTTGCCGGGTGATCTGACCTTCCGCCTCGAAGTCAGCCAGATAGGCCGAGGACAGATCGCGACCCCTGCGCCACAGCCAGTCACTGACCGACTCATACGGTGCGTCCCGTACCAGCGACGACGCTGCCTGTTCCAGCAGGCGATCGGTGAACGTCGGCTGGTAGAGCGGCACGATGCGGTCGCCGTCCAGGCTGACGGCCTGTGCCGCCAGCAGGTCGATCACTTCGGCCCCGGCGAGTGCGAGCGACAGATCGCCCCTTTCCACCGGGCGATCGGATGCGATGTCCATGGAAACGATGAACAGGTCCCGGGGTGTGGTCATGAACGTCTCCACCTGACGGGCGCCGCGGGCGCCGGGAGAACCAGCAAGCCAGCCTGCCCGGCCATTGTCGCTCCAGGAGCCCTGGCCTGCCAGTGACGAGCGACTGCCCGCCAACCGGCAGGCCACCGGGTAGGTCAGGCCGCCGCCTGCCGTACGGCTGCCGATGCCAGGCCCCTGATGATGGGATGCGGGCGGGTGCCGTCGCCGTGCAGTTCCGGCTGGAACAAGGTGGCCAGGAAGAACGGGTGCTCGGGGAGTTCGGCGATCCGGACGTCGCCTGCCTCGTCGGTGCCGGTGAAGCGCAGGCCGTGACGGCGCAGCGTGTCCAAGTACCGCGGGTTGGGGCCGTAGTTGCAGTGGTAGCGTTCCAAGGTCCGTTCGGTGCCTATCAGTTGGCCTGCCTGCGAGCCGGGGGTGACCAGGACCGCCGCCTCATGGCCGACCAGGGAGCAGGCGAGTGGGACGATCAGCGCCTCCTCGGTGCTGGACCGCGCCGTGTTCTCGGCGTGTACGACCTCGCCGAGACCGCAGACATCGCGGGCGTACTCAAGCAATGCGTGTTGGAAGCCACCACAGGTACCGAGGAAGGGGATGCCCTTCTTGCGTGCCGTACCGATGGCCGCGAGCACGCCCGCCTCGCTGCGGTACGGGCTGCCCGGCAGGACCCACACGGCGTCGAAGCCCTCGACTCCGCCGGACTCGGCCGTTTCGGCCTCCTCGGTCGGGATCCAGTAGGCGTCGAGGTCCAGGCCGTCGCGGTCGCGCAGGGCGTCCAGCAGTGCGGGGATACGGGCGTGGGAACGGACTTGGGGAGAGCGGTCGCCGACCAGGGCGATACGTGCGGTGTGCGTCATGGACCCATCGTCGGCGGCAACGGCCCATCACGTCCAACGATGATTCATGCATCATCCATTAGCGATACTGATGCCCGTGGACCCACATCTCCTCCGTACCTTCGTCGCGGTCATCGAGCACCGTTCGTTCTCCGCCGCGGCTCAGGGCCTCGGCTATACGCAGTCGGCCGTCTCGCAGCACATCGCGGCCCTCGAATCCGATCTCGGCACCCAACTCGTGGAACGGCGACCGGTCGGGCCGACGGTCGCGGGTGAGCGGCTGATGGAACACGCCCGGCCGTTGCTGCTGCGCCTGGACGCGGCCCGTGCGGACATCGCCCGACTCCAGCAGGTGCGGCCAGCACGGCTGACCGTCGCATGCGCTCCCGCCACGCTCACCCCCGCACTCACCAAGGCGCTGGCCCATGTGCGCGCGACCACTCCGGCGCTTGCGGTGGCCGTGCGGGTCCGTGGCCGGGACGATGCGGTGCGGGAGGTACTGACCGGCGCGGCCGACGTGGCCCTGGTGGATGGCGTCGCCGCTCCCAGCGATCCGCTGCCGCTGCCGGACGCGGGCCCGATGACCACCCTCGCGGTTGCCGAGGAACCTCTCGCACTCCTGCTGCCCGCCGACCATCCACTGGCCCGGCGCCGTTCACTGCGCCTACCGGACCTCGCGGACGCGCACTGGCTCGACGCTCCCGAGTTGGCCGTCCCTCTCGGCCAACTCCGTGCCGTCGCCCGCTCGGACGGCTTCGCTCCCCACGTCACCTACGACGGCACCGACATACGAGGCCTCGCGGCACTGGTGGCAAGCGGCCACGGCCTCGCCGCCCTCCCCCTACCGTCAACCACCGGCCTCCCGGGCACGGCCGCGGTTCGCATCGGGGCACCGAGACTGGTGCACCGTACGGAAGTTGTCCACCCGCGAACTCCAACCTCCGCCGTCCGCGCTCTGGTTGCCGCTTTGAACGGCTGACCGCCCCAACACCAGCCCGGCGCCAGGTCCTCGGCACCGGGCTACGGCCGGACGCCCTGCGCGCTGCCCTGGCCGCCCGCCGCACCGCCGAAGACGAGGCCGCCGCGGCGTACGATCCCTTCGCCGACTGGGACGTGTTCGGTGACGGTGCCGTTTGCATCCACGAGGACTGCCTCGTGGATGCCTGCGGCGACCAGGCGGGCTGAGGAGATCGCGTTGTCGAACGACGGTGGTAGCCGATCGATGTACTGGCCCGGTGTCACGATCATCGACCTGCCGCGGAACGCGCAGTCGATGAACAACTCCAGGTGCATCTTGGTTCTGTTGACCACCGAGGTGGTCAATCCGGCGTGCCAGTCGTAGCTGTTGAGCGAGGCGACGGACTCGTTGGCGATGACCGTCTGCCCCACCGTTGGACCGGCCCCGTCGGGGCAGGGTGCGTTGTAGTTCGCGTGCTCGTAGAGGGCGTAGTAGCCCTCAGGACAGGTGTCCCGGCCAGCGGTCTGGACGCACTGCACGGGCATGGCGAGCTCCTGGGATGTTGGTGACTTCGCTGAAGCACTCACGAATGGCCGGGTGGCCCTTCCGCCCCGCTCCAACTCTCGCCGAGGAACTTCCCGGCGGCGAGGAACACTCGTCCAATCGGGGGATGCGTTCGGTGGCAGCCCCACGACGGCCCCGCCGCACACGGCGGGGCCGTCCCCGTTGCCGTTACTCCCTTGGAGTGTTTCTGGGGAGTAAAGATGACGGGATTTACCGTGCGTGGCAGGCGGCGTGTTGTGGTGCCATGGTGCGCGCTGAATCCGGGTGTTCTCACATGGGAGGGGACTGTCATGAACCTGGCTTTCCGACGGCGTCGTAGGCTGCTCGCCTGTGCCGCCCTCTCCACAGCGCTGGCCTTCGCGCCTGCCCTGGGCACGTCGGCGACCGGGTCCACCGGCTCCGCGCGCGCCTTATCGACCTCGCGGACCGAGCCGCAGCGCGCACGGCAGGCGGACCCGGTGTTCGCCGCTCCGGTGAGTACCAGCGAGTGCCGAAAGCGGATCGGCCGCGGTTGCTACTCGCCATTGCAGTATCGCGCCGCGTACGACTTGGCGCCGCTCTTCGCCAGGGGAATCACCGGCGAGGGGCGCACCATCGTCATCGTTGACTCGTTCGGTTCGCCCACCTGCCAGCACGACCTGGATGTCTTCGACCGGCAGTGGGGACTGCCGCACACCGCGGTGGACGTGGTCAAGTGGGGCAACGTACCGCCGTTCAACCCCAAGGACCCCGACCAGAACGGCTGGGCGGACGAGACGACGTTGGACATCGAGGCCGCCCACACCATCGCGCCCGGCGCGCGCATCGTGCTCGTGGAGACCGCCGTCGCGGAGACCGAAGGCCCCGTCGGAGTACCGGAGATGATGAGCGCGATCAACCATCTCGTCAACGAAGGCAAGGGCGATGTGGTCTCGATGAGTTGGGCCACCAGCGAAGCGGAGTTCCCCGGCTTCGCCCAGGGCGACTACACCAGTTTGACCACGCTGCGGTACGCCTTCGCCAACGCGGCCCGGCACGGCGTCACCCTCACCGCCAGCTCCGGCGACGGCGGCGGGCACGCCAACCGGCTGGACGCCGCCTGGCCCGCGGGCGACCCGCTGGTCACCGCCATCGGTGGCACCGAACTCCACCTGGACGACGCAGGCAAACGCCTCGCGCCCGACAGTGCCTGGGCAGGCAGCGGCGGAGACCACTCAAAGGTCTTCGACCGGCCCTCCTACCAGAACCCCGTGCGCAAGGTCGTCGGCGCACACCGCGGCACTCCCGACATCAGCATGGCCGCATCCCCCAACGGCGCCCTGTGGCTGTACTCCAGCTATGACCCGGCCCGGGTCGGCTGGACCGCGGGCGGCAACGGCACGAGTGAGGCGTCGCCGCTGTTCGCTGGGATCGTGGCGTTGGCCGACCAGGCCGCCGGGCACCGCCTCGGTGTCATCGACGGGCTCCTGTACCGGCTCTACGGCCACCGCGGGAGCGGCATCGTGGACGTGACCACCGGTCGCACCGGTACCAGCGGCTTCTCCGCCGGACCCGGATACGACCAGGCGACCGGTCTCGGCACGGTCGACGCCGACTTGCTGGTGGGCGCTTTGGCCCGACAGTCGGCACGTTGATCGCGCCGCTGCCGCTGCCTTCCTGGCCGACGCCCGCGAACCAGCACGTCAACCAGAGGGTTGTCCCGTTCATCCCAGCAGAGGTCGCTGTTCCACAACGAACCGACAGCCTCGGGTGACAGCCGCGTGCGGTCGTCGTCCCCCGTACGAACGGTGTGCGCAGGCCGGTCGCCTGGGCCTCGTCGAAGCCGTCCACATCCGCCGTGCGTTGGCGGATCCGGACGGCTACGTGGCATGACCTCGGCCATCAACCTTGTGTTGATGCGTTCCAGCAGGCATGATGCGCGCACAGCCCGGCCGTTGCACTACGGCGCGGAACTGGGGCTGGAGCGTGGCCAGTTGCCGTCCGTGTGGTGTGGGCCACGCCCCACTCCGTTCCCGCGCCGAAGTCCCGTCCGGGAGTGGGACATTGCTGGCGGCGGTGAGGAACTTCGGGTGCGCGGCAGGCCGCTGTGTACGCGAAGTGTGGTAAACCGCCGTAAGGTGTCCGCCAGTGGGTGCGCGGTCGTGGCCCTGCCTGTGTGGACAAGGCGCCATGAACGAGTGCACGCGAAGGGGGGCACGGGTTCCCGCCGTGGACGGCGCGGACCCGCGTTGACAACCGCTACGAACGAATGAGGAACACAACGGTGGCAGCCACCTTCGACACACATGACGGTATTGAAACCACGATCTCGTTGCTGCAGGCCGAGCTTCCCCGGTTGCAGGAACAGCACCAGACGCTGGAGAAGCAACTGACGGCGGTCACCGAAAGGGAGACGGCGGTCCGCGAAGCGCTGCGCAGCCTCCAGACGTTGGCTTCCGCCGCACCGGTGCCTGAAGTGACCGCTGACTTGCAGAAGGCAGCCGTGGAGGCGCAGGTCACGGCAGTGGAGGAAGAGCCGCGAGAGGTCTCGGTGCCCGCGCCGCGGCAGGCCCAGGAGCAGACCGTCGAGGCCGCCGAACAAGCCCCGGCCAAGGCCAAGAAGGCCAGCGCTCCCACCAAGGCACGGCGGGCCGCCGGGCGGGCCCGGAAGAAGGCGGTGAAGGCGGTTAAAACCGCTCCGGCCGCCAAGAAGGCTCCGGCCAGCAAGCGCACCCGCGGATTGAGCGAGAGCATCGTGACCTGCCTGGGCGAGGCCGACGGTCCGCTGCGGGCCGGTGAGGTCAACGAGGCCCTGGGCCGGGAGAACACCTCGGGCAGCGTCAACTCGGTGCGCACCGCGCTGGAGCGGCTGGCGGCCGCGTCCCGTGTGCAGCGCGCGGGCCGCGGGCTGTACCAGATCGCCAAGGGCTGACGACCTCCAGCGACACACGCCATCGCAGGGTGTGGCGCGAGGGCACTGGCCATCGCGGCCGGTGATGGCTTTGAGCCGGTGATGGACAGGGCGGCATGGTCGTGCCGTATCCCATGTCGCCCTGTCGGAACGAAGGCGGCCGAACTCCCACACCCGTCTGGCGACTTCGGACGCACCACGACGTACCGGCAACGCCATGTCCGATCACCGCCAGCGCTGATCACCCCAACGCGGCAGGGTGGCCAGTGGTAGCAGTCAACACACCACTGGAAGCGAGCCCCACGCGTGAGCCCCGCCGTACCGCACCGCGAGATGGAACCGGCGATCTTGTACTTCGGAACGCCGGTCGTCCTCATCAGCACGCTCAACCCCGACCGGACCCCCAATCTCGCCCCCATGTCCTCGGTGTTCTGGCTGGGCTGGCGCGCGATCCTGGGCATGGCGACGAGCTCGCAGACCGTACAGAACCTGCGGCGGACCGGTGAGTGCGTACTCAACCTGCCGTCCGTTGCCCAGGCCGTGGCCGTCGACCGCCTGGCGCGCACCACCGGCGCCGACCCGGTTTCCCCGGCCAAGCGACGTAGGGGCTACCGCCATGAGCGGGACAAGTTCGGCACCGCTGGACTGTCACCCGTGGCGTCCGCGACAGTCGGGCCACCGCGCGCCCTTGAGTGTCCCGTGCATCTGGAGGCGGTGCTGGAGGCCGTGCACCCGTTGGCGGCGGACGACGAGCGGCTGCACGGCCAGATCGTCACCATGGAGGTGCGGGTGCAGAAGGTCCATGTGCACCCGGACATAGCGATGGACGGTACAGCTGACCGCATCGACCCCGACAAGTGGCGGCCGCTCATCATGAGCTTCCAGAAGTTCTACGGCGTCGGCCCGCAGGTGCACCCGTCCACGCTCGCCCAGATCGACGAGGAGCTCTACCGCAGCCCCGACACCGAGCGCGCGCGTATGGCCCCGGTGAGGGGCGCCCTGCGTTAGCCCGCGAGCCTCAACCGCCCTGCGGGAGTCGCACCAGCGAGAAGTGCCCGGCAGGGGCCCCGGCCAGTGCTCCTTCCATCGCGTCGCGCCAGATGGGACCCGCGAGGGTGCCGCCGAACGCCTGGTCGATGATGTCGCCGCCGATGCTCTGGCCGTCCAGGTCCTGGGTGTCGCTGGTGTCGCTGACCACCGTCGCACCCGACAACTGCGGTGTGTAGCCGACGAACCAGACCTGCTTGCTGGCATCGGTGGTGCCGGTCTTGCCCGCGTCGTCGCGATCGGTGAGCCCGGCGGGTTTGCCGGTGCCGTCCTGGACCACGCCCTTGAGCATGGTGGTGATGGTGTCGGCGGTCTGTGCCGACATCACCCGCGTGCAGTTGGTCCCTGGCACCGCGAGATCGCGGTGGTCGGCCGTGGTCACCGAGGTGATGGCGACCGGTGAGCAGTAGACACCGTGGTTGGCGAACGTCGCGTAGACGTTCGCCATCTCCAGCGGGGTGAGGTCGTTGCTGCCCAGGGTGAAAGAGGGCACGACCTGCAGCGCCGCGCCGTTGGCCTGGTGGGTGATGCCGAGTTTGCTGGCCATGCCGGCGACGTTGCACAGGCCGGTGTCGGCCTCGAGCTGGGCGAAGTAGGTGTTGACCGACTGCGCCATCGCGGCGGGCATGGCGAACGGACCGACCAGTGATGTGCTGTCGTTGTGCACCTCGCCGCTTTGCGGATAGTCGTGTCCGGCACAGTCGGTCATGTCAGGCCAGGGCATGGAGTAGGGGGACGGATACCGCTGGGACGGCTGGAGACCGTCCTCCAACGCGGCTGCCGCGACGATCGGTTTGAACGTCGATCCGGTCGGGAAGCCAACGCCACCACCCATGTTGGCGCTGACGTTGAGGTTGATCTCCGTCTGGTTCGGGCCGACTCCATAGTCACGGCTCTGCCCCATGGCGACGATCGCGCCGGTGCCGGGCCGCACCAGGGTCATGGCGGTGGCGGCCTGGTCGGTGGGGTAGACGTGCGAGGTGACGGACTGCTCAAGTGCCTGCTGGGCCTTGGGATCCAGTGTGGTGTGGATCCGCAGTCCCCCGTGCTGCCAGAGCGCTTGGCGCTGGGCGGCGGACCTGCCGAACGCCGGGTCAGTCAGCACGATCCGGCGTACGTAGTCGCAGAAGAACCCCTCACCCTGTTGTGCGGTGATGCAACCCTGCCGGGGTGTACTGACCTTGAGCTGGATCGGGGTGCGGATCGCCCGCCGGGCCTGGGCGGAGGTGATGCTCCCGTACTGGGCCATCTTGCGCAGCACGGTGTCGCGGCGCTGCTTGGCCAGTGCGGGGTGCACGGTCGGGTCGTAGGACGACGGTGACTGGACCAGCCCGGCGAGCAGTGCGGCCTGTGTCAGCGACAGGTCCTTGGCGTGGACGCTGAAGTACCGTTCGGCTGCCGCTTCGATCCCGTAGGCCTGTTCGCCGAAGTAGGTGATGTTGAGGTAGTTGGTGAGGATCTGGTCCTTGCTGAGGGTCTGCTCGACCTTGATGGCGTAGCGCAGCTCCTGGACCTTGCGGCCGAGGGTCTGCCGCTGCGCCCGCAGTACGGCCCGCTTGTCGTCGCCCGCCTCGTCGACGAAGACGTTCTTGACGTACTGCTGGGTCAGGGTGGAGGCACCCTGCACGACACCACCACTGGCCGCGTTGGTGTTGAGCGCGCGCAGAACGCCCTTCACGTCGATGGCACCGTGCTGGTAGAAGCGGTGGTCCTCGATGTCGATCAGCGCCGTGCGCATGACGGGAGCGATCTGGTTCTCCGGCACCACAATCCGGTCGCGGTCGTAGACCGTGGCGATCAGACCGCCGTCGGCGTCGTAGATCGACGTGGCCTGGGCGAGCGGCGGTGCTTTGAGCTCGTCGGGAAGGTCGTTGAAGTCCTCTGTCGCTGCCTTGGCGCTGACCCCGATGGCGCCGACCGCGGGTAGCGCGAGACCGGCCGCCAGTACCCCGGCCAGAATGCACGTACCCATCAAGCGGCAGGCAAGGCGGACCTTGGACACGGCCCGACCCGAATCCATGAGTGGCATAGTCCGCACGTTACGTCGCCTGGCTGTGTAAGAAACCTGTTGCGCGCGGCGCGTTACGCAGCGACCCCCAGGGTGTCAGCTGGCGTTGACCCCCAGGTCACCCGGTCGATGGGTCACACCGTCAGGAGCCGATCGCGTAGCTTGGCGATCAACTCCTCGGTCGCGCTGAGCCGTTCGGTGGCATAGCGGTGCACCGAGCCGTGGTGGACCGTGAGGTCGGCGAGGACAGCCGGATGACCTCCGCCAGGGCTCGTCCGAAACCCGGCCAGCGCAGCGTGCGCCGCGGATTGGCGGCACGCCAGTCGGCGATGAGCCGGTCCGTGGCCAGTTCGGTGAGCGCGAAGTCCTCATGCGCGCCACTCGACGAGCGCCCGCCAGGGAAGCGCCGGGCGCGGTCCTGGATCTCGACCGGCTCCTCGGCCCCGGTGCGGAGGGCGAACATGGGCTCGTCGAGCGCCGCCTTGACGATCCGGCAGCGGCCCTGGACGCAAACCAGTACCGGGTCGGCGCTTCACACGGCGCGGTCGAGCATGAACGCGCCCTCTGGCGCGCGAGTACGGAGCTCGCGTTCTCCCGCGCGAGAGGGCCTGCGACAAGATGGTCGGCGTACCGGTGACCGCGGCGCAGCCGCCATCGCAACAGCTCCCTACGGGTGAAAGGTCGTCATCCAGTGCAAGCGACACTCGGCCCTACCCAGCGCCTTTGGCCAGCAGCCTTGTTGGCAGTCGTGGCCTTGGCTGCGGCGACGCTCTCCGGGTGCGGCGCCGACCGTACGACCACCCCCGGACCGGCCAGGCCGGTCGAGTCAGCCAACGCCACCAAGGTGAGACTGCCTCCCGTCCACGGTGGCTTCGACTACCAGATCGGCGGGTCCTACTCGCCGCCGCCGGGCGTGGCGATCGTCAGCCGCGACCACAGCGCCTCCCCGGCGACCGGGGTCTACAACATCTGCTACGTCAACGCGTTCCAGGCCCAGTCGGGTGAGCAGGGCCAGTGGCCCGCCGACCTGTTGCTGCACGACAGGAACGGCCAGCTGGTCATCGACCGCGACTGGAACGAGGCGCTGCTGGACATCGGCACCCCCGGCAAACGCGCCCGCGTGGCGGCCAGGATCGACCGGTGGATCGACGAATGCGCGGCGAAGGGCTTCAACGCCGTCGAGCCCGACAACTACGACAGCTACAGCCGATCAGACGGCCTGCTCACCGCGAACGACGCCGTCGCGTTCGTCACCCTGCTCGCCGACCACGCACATGCGCGCGGTCTGGCCGTCGGCCAGAAGAACACGGCGGAGCTGGCGAGCAGTCGCTCCCGCACCCACCTCGACTTCGCCGTCGCCGAAGAGTGTGCCGAGTACGACGAATGCGGCACGTACGCCGCTGCGTTCGCCGACCACGTCGTCGTGGTCGAGTACACCGACCAGGGCTTGCGGAAGGCATGCTCGGCCTTCGGCAATCGGCTCAGCATCGTAAGGCGGGACCGGGAAGTCACCGCCCCGCACGACAACGGATACGTCCGCGGGACGTGTTAGGGGCGGCTCCTCGTCATGGCTGAAGTCGCTGGTGGGTCCAGACGCTGGTGGTGGCGTCGGCGCGGTCGTAGCGCAGTCGGCGGTGCAGCCGGTCGGGGCTGCCGTACCAGAACTCGACGGACCGCGGCACGAGCCGGTAGCCGGTCCACTCGGCCGGGCGCGCGATGTCGGTGCCGGACTCGACCAACGCCTTTGCCCTGCCGCGCAGTTCCGCCTCGCTCTCCAGCGGACGGCTCTGTTGCGAGACCGCGGTCGTGGCTTGTGCGGCGAGCGGACGGCGCGCGAAAAGGGCGTCGGACTCCTGCTCGGTGAGCGTCTCGACCGGCCCCTGCACCGTGAGCTGCTGAAGCGTTTCACGCCAGTAGAAAGTCATCGACGCCCAGGGCGAGACCGCCAGCTCACGGCCCTTGCGGCTGCCGCGGAAGCTGGTGAACAGCAGCCCGCGCTCCTCCACCTCCTTCACGAGCACGACCCGGCTGGAGACCCGCCCTGCCGCGTCGGCCGTCGCGAGCACTGTCGCATGCGGTTCACGGACGCCGCGTTGTACGGCTGACTCCAGCCACTGGCGCAGCAGTTCCCGCGGTTCGCGTGGTGGAACGTCGAACTCCGGCAGTACCAGGCTGGTGTCGCCGGTGAGTGCTTGTGCCTGCGCTGTCATGAGGGCCCCCACGTAACCGGCGTCCGCTTGAACCATGATCACAGCATGCCGATCTTCCACCGCTGGGTCTACCTCCCCGGCGCAAGGCTGTTCGGCCGCGGTCAGCCGACGGGCCGCGCTACGGGCGAGAGTCCTCTGTCATGCCGAGGCGTTCGAGCAGTAGTCCTTCACGGGTGGACCAGGGGCAGATCTCCACGTCCTCCACCCCGCACGCCTCCATGAGGCTCTCGGCCACCAGTGCCCCCGCCAGAGACTGCCCGGCGCGGTGTCGTGAGATGCCCGGCAGGCTGATGCGGTGGTCTGGGCCGGGGGAACCCAACAGCGTTATGCGCGAACGCAGTTGGTGCAGTGACAGCTTGTGGGAGTGCCGACGCGGGTTGGCGAACCGTGCGAGTTGTTCGAAGGTTTTGGAGCAGGCGAGGACGCGGTCGCCCCGCGCGGCACGCGGTACGCCCGGGGGCCTGTTCAGGCACTGGCGCAGGTACCGCCGTACCTCGGCCAGGCGTCGCCCGGACGGAAGTAAGCCGCCGGGCAGCCATTGCCGGGTGATCATGCGGGCTCCCAGCGGCAGCGAGCGTACGAAGCGCGGCTGGTCGCCTGTGCCTGAGGCCATCTCCACGGTGCCGCCGCCGATGTCCAGGACCACCATCGGTTCTGTCCTGCCGCCCGCCCACGTACGGGCGGCCACATAAGTCAGCCGCGCTTCCTCCTCACCGGGCAGCACCCGTAGCCACATGCCTGTCTTGCGGGCGATCCCGGCGATGACTTCGTCCCGGTTGGGGGCGTCCCGGATCACGGATGTGGCGAAGGCGAAGAGATCCGACGGGCGAGGACGCGGATCAGCGGTCACCGCCTCAACCACCGCCCGCTGCACACTCTCAACCCCCGCCTCGCCCAGGCGCCCCTTCTGGTCGAGTGCCTCGTGCAGCCGTAGCCGTACCTTGTGGGAGAAGACGGGGTCCAGTACCGAACCGGGGCGCCAGCGCACCACGGTGAGAAGAGCGCTGTGGCACCCGACGTCGAGTACCGCTGTTTGGCGCATGCAGCCACCTCCCCGACCCGGCATGCGTTCCGTAACCATGGTGTCACACTTCGTGGTTGCGGTGTTGAAGTCATCGCGCGGCGTCGATCGATCCCGCGTGGTGGCCTGGGGTGTGATGCGTATCACCTGCGGCGGCGTCACGGTTTCGGGCTGCGTGGTGTCTCCATGGTTGATCAAGTTCGGGGCCAGAGGAGGGCGATGGACATGCGGGGTGCGCGTTGAGCGGGGAGCAGGACTTCGCTGAGTGCCGGTCGCTGTTGTTCACGATCGCCTACGAGATTCTTGGTAGCGCGGCCGACGCCGAGGATGTGGTGCAGGAAAGCTACATCCGGTGGCACCGTGCCAGTCGGGAGCACATCGAGCATCCGCGCGCCTACCTGGTGCGTACCGTCACCCGGCAGGCGCTGAACCATCTGCGCGCGGCGCGGCGGCGGCGGGAGGAGTACGTCGGGCCCTGGCTTCCCGAACCGATCCGCACCGGGCCGGATGTGAGCGAGGACGCCGTGCTCGCGGAGTCGGTGTCCATCGCGATGCTGCTGGTCCTGGAGACACTGAGCCCGGATGAACGCGCGGTGTTCGTGCTGCGCGAGGTGTTCGGCTACTTGCACCATGAAGTCGCGGAGGTGGTCGGTAAGCCGGAGGCCACGGTGCGTCAGATCGCCCACCGAGCCCGCGAACACGTGCGGTCACGGCGCAGGCGCTTCCAGCACGACCCGCGGACGGCGGAGGAGATCGTCGGCCGGTTCCTGCAGGCGGCCAACACCGGCGATGTCACAGCGTTGATGGGCCTGCTGGCGCCGGGTGTGGTCCACATCTCCGACGGCGGGGGCCGGGTCACCGCGGCCCGCCGCCCGGTCAGGGGACGCGAGCAGGTCGCCCGGTTCGTCGCCGGGGTCGCCAGGACAAGTGAGCCGGGAGCCAGGTTCGAGCTCGCGAGCTACAACGCCTTGCCCGCGGTGCTGTGCCGCTCGGGCGACCAGCTCGACTACGTGCTCATCTTCGAGATCGCCGACACCCGCATCCATGGCATGTATGCCGTACGCAACCCCGACAAGTTGGGCGCCGCCGTCATCGCGCGCCCCCTGGCCAGGAGAAGGAACGAGACATGGAAACCGTGACAGTGCGACGTGTCATCGCGGCACCGATCACCGATGTGTTCGACTGGTGCGCCACGACCACCAACTACACCCGCTCCCCGTTCGTCCTGAAGGCGCGACTGGCCCGACCGGGCCTTGGCGCGCCCTACGGAGTCGGTGCGGTGCGTTTGCACACATGGCTGATCGGCTGGTTCCGCGAACGGATCACCGCCTACAACCCGCCGTACGACTTCGACTACGTCGTCGATCGGAGCTTTCCACCGGCCCGGCATGAGTTGGGCCGTATGACCTTCACCGAAGTCGCCGAGGGCACCGAGGTGGTCTGGACGACCACCTCCGAGGTCCGCCTTCCCTTCGGCGCGGCCATCACCCGCGTGCTCGTCAAACCACTCATCGCCCACGTCTTCGGAAAGATCCTCGACGCCGCTGACCAGGTGCTCACGAGTAACCCGGCCAGCCGCACCTCACCCGCTGGTGGCAGGGTGACCGACCAGCCCTGATCCCACCGGGAACTTCGCGGCGGGGCCTGGCCGCAGCACCGGTCACTGGTGTCGGTGGTGCCTTTGGTCAGGCCCCGGGTGCTGGACGGGGGTTCGGATGACGCCCCTGACGTCAGTCCGGCCTTTGTGCAAGCTTTACTTCGCGGGACGGCGCGACGCCACGTGACATGTGAAATTGTACCGCTGTCATGCTCTGGTCATGCACGCGGTCGCGCGTGCCCGCCCCTTCTCGGGAGCACCCACGTGAGTAGCGCCCAGCGAAACGGCAGCGTACGCAAGAGCTCTGACGGAGCATCACCTCCGCCTGTGACGTGAACCGGGCCTCGCTCACCAGCCCGTTGGAGCGCTCTCCGCGCATCGATGTGGTCCCTGCGGGCCCGTGCGACCGCACCCGCGCCTGACGCCGGCACGCACGGCGTGACGCCCGCGTGCCCGCGCCAACTTCTCACGCTGCCCGTCCTCGTACCCACCCCGAAGGAGAGCCCCATGACAGCACCGCCCTCGCGCCCTGGCCGCCTGCGTGCGTTGGGAAAGCTGACCGGCCCAGTCATCGCCTTCGCCCTGGCGCTGGCGGGAACCACCGTCGCCACCGGCACGAGCCATGCGGAGGACCAACATCCAGCCGCAGCGGGCTGGGTGCGCACCCACGGCAGTTGGGAGCAGGTCCAGCCCGCCCGCCCGCACACCGCCGCTGATGCCCTCACCACGATGAACGCGAGATCCACTGCCACCGCGACCCAGCACCCGGCCCACCCCGTGGGCCTGGTCAACAACGGCCAACCGGACCTGACTTACCACGGCGGACAGGACTCGGTGGGTGTCACGTCCGGATCTCCCAAGGTCTACATCGTCTACTGGGGTTCCCAGTGGGGCACCGCGGGCAAGGACTCCGCCGGATACACCACGCTCTCCAACGACCCGGACAACGCGGCGCCCTATCAGCAGTCCTTCTTCAAGGGGCTCGGCACCAAGGACGACACCTGGAGTGGTGTCATGACCCAGTACTGCGAGAGCACCGCCAAAGGCTCCACGAAATGCGACGCCGACTCCCCGCACGTCGGCATACCGCACGGCAACGCACTCGCCGGGATCTGGGTGGACAACTCCACCGCCGCGCCGCAGGCAGCCACCGAGCCGCAGATAGCCGCGGAGGCGGCGGCCGCCGCCAAGCACTTCGGCAACACCACACCGGCCAGCAACCGCAATGTGCAGTACGTGGTCACCACCGCCCAGGGCATGGACCCCGACCACTGGCACGAACTCAACACATGGTGTGCCTGGCACACCTTCGAACGTTCCAGCTACGGCACCGTGGCGTACACGCTCATGCCGTACCTCACCGACTACAAGTACTGCGGCACCAACTGGATCAACCCCGGGCCGCGCGGCCGCCTCGACGGCTGGGGCATCCTGGGCGGCCACGAGTACGCCGAGACCATCACGGACCAGAACGCCATCGGCGGCTGGATCGACGCGGCCGGGCAGGAGAACGGCGACAAGTGCGCCTGGATCCAACAGGGAACGCCGGGCGGGCTGTTCAACCTGCAGCTCGCCACGGGTTCCTTCGCGGTCCAGACGACTTGGTCCAACGACCAGCACACCTGCTCCGGTTCCCATCCGGTGATCGCCAACCGTCCGCTGGTGGTGAGCACGTTGTGCGACCGCACAGAGCCGGTCAACCGAGCGGTGTCGGTGCCGGTCATCGCCACGGACCGGCTGTCGAAGGCACTGCGCTACTCGGCCACCGGACTGCCCCGCGGTCTGTCCATCGACGCGCGCACCGGACTGATCCACGGCCGTAGCGACCAGCGCGGCACCCGCACGGTCACGGTGACGGTCCAGGACAAGGCGGGGAACCGGGCGGCGACCCACTTCCGCCTCGGGATACTCCACAGCGCCGAGTACGGCTGCCAGGGCATCGAGCAGATCGTCGATCCCGGTTTCGAGGTTTCCACGGACGCCAAGGGCAACTATCCGGGCTGGTGGACCCAGTCCGCCCCCGGGATCATCACGCAGTCCACCACGCACGCCGCCCGCTCCGGCAAGGGGTACGCCTGGCTCGGCCACACCGCCACCCAGGACGACACGCTCTCCCAGTCCGTCGAGACGACCCCCGGCTACACGCGGGCCCGCTTCTCCTTCTGGTTGCACGTGGACTCCACGAACGCATCGGCGCAGCCGCAGGACACCCTCACCCTCGAACTCGACGACCAGTACTCCGGCAGGCGCATCGCGGTGCTGCACACCTGGTCCAACCACGATGCCACCTCCGGGTACGTCCCGGTCAGCGTCGACCTGACGCCTTACGTGGCAAGCGAGTTCGGCTCAACGGTGATCGTGAAGTTCACCGCGCACGAGACGGGGAACGCCGCCACCGCCTTCCTGCTGGACGACACCTCGTTCCGACTCGCATGACGCTTCGTCAGCTCTGAAGGTATGGGGCTGCCAGTCGGCGGCGTCGGCCACCTGGCGCCGACGCTGCCGACCGCGTAGCAGGCGGGAGCCGTGTGGCTCTCCCGCGTCGGTTTCCGCCGGGCAGGCCCTGGACGTATGCGGCGATCAGTGCCGCCACTGCCTCCGGGGTCTCCAGCCCATGGGGCGGCTGGCGTAAATCTGGGTGACACGTTCGGTGACCGTCTGGCCGACGGGAAAAGGCAAGGGCTGCATAGGGGCTGCTTAGGGGTTCTGGCCACCGCGCGCTGCGGCTAACGTCCGGCGGTACGCGAGGGAGGTTGGAATCCAGCCAGCGAGGGTGGCATTCCGGCCAACGTCGCGTTCCGTGGCCTGTGCGCGGCCACGTGGGTAGCCCCCGGTGGCGCGGCCCCGGAGGCGGATCAGTAGAAGGAACGTTGTGCGATGAACGTCGACCAGTTCTTCGAAGCCCTGCCAGCTTGCTACAACCCGTCCGCCGCGGCGGGCCTGACCAAGACCATCCAGTGGCACATCACGGACGCTGACCCCGGAGTCTGGGCCTTCGAGATCGTCAACGGCGAGGGACGGCTGGTTCCTGGTGGTGTCGCGGAGCCAGACACCACCTTCACCACCGACGCCGAGACCTGGATCGCAATCGCGGAGGGCCGACAGGACGCGATGCGGGCGTTCATGACCGGCCGGCTCAAGGTCGTGGGCGACACGATGCTCGCCATGAAGTCCTCCGAGCTCTTCGAACCGCAGACGGCCTAGTCCGGCCGCGAACTTCCATCCTCCGCTGCGCCCAACGCCCGGAATTTCAAAGGAGATCGGCACGATGAAGGGAAGACCCATGCCGCAGGACGCCGTCGAGGCCGGTGGTCACGCGCGGCCGACCCCGTCGCAGCCCGAGCGGTATGACGTGGTCATCCTGGGTGGCGGTGCGGCTGGTCTGACGCTGGCCCTCCAGCTCAAGCAGGCACGGCCGGACATCAGCATGCTGGTGGTCGAGCGCCAGCAGCATCCGGTTCCCGAAGCGGCCCACAAGGTGGGTGAGTCGACGGTCGAGATCGGTGGCCGCTATCTGCGCGATGTCCTGGGCCTGACGGAACACCTGCGGGAGCAGCAGCTCGACAAGTTCGGCATCCGGATGTTCTTCAGCGCCGAGGGCAACGAGGACATCACCCGCCGGGCGGAGGTCGGGCACGCGGTGCTGCCGCCGTACGACGTCAGCAGCTTCCAGCTCGACCGAGGACGGCTGGAGAACTACCTCGCCAGCGACCTGGTCGAACGCGGCGTCCGCTTCGTGTACGGCAAGGTGGAGGATGTCGACCTTCGGTCCGACCAGCCGCACCGCGTCACGATAGTCGGTACGGACGGCGGCAGGCAGCAGGTCGAGACACGTTGGGCGCTGGACGCCACCGGACGGTACTCGCTGCTCAAGCGCAAGCTCGGGCTGACCAGGGATTCCGAACACCGGGCCGAGGCGGTCTGGTTCCGGATCGGCCACCCGATCGACATCAACGACTGGTCCGACGACCCGCAGTGGCAGGGCCGCATCCAGTCGGGCCGCCGCGAGCTGTCCACCAATCACCTGCTGGGCCGCGGCTACTGGGTCTGGCTGATTCGGCTGGCCTCCGACTCGATCAGCATCGGCATCGTCGCCGACCCCGATCTGCATCCGTTCGACACGATGAACCGCTTCGAGCGGGCGCTGGACTGGCTGCGCGAACACGAGCCGCAGTGCGCCCGTGTCGTCGAGGAGCACAAGGACAAGCTGCAGGACTTCAAGGTGCTGCGGAACTACCCCTACAGCGTCGAGCAGGTGTACTCCGCCGACCGCTGGGCGCTGACCGGAGAGGCGGGGCTGTTCCTCGACCCGTTCTACTCGCCCGGCTTCGACATGATCTCGATCAGCAACGGGCTCATCACCGACCTGGTCACTCGCGACCTGGACGGCGAGGACATCACCGAGCTGGCGGCGATCCACAACCAGATGTACCTCACCATCGGCGAGGGCTGGTTCAAGATCTACACCCACCAGTACCCGCTGATGGGCAACGCCCGGGTGATGCAGTCAAAGGTCATCTGGGACACGGCCGTCTACTGGGCCGTACCGGCGCTGCTGTACTTCCACGACAAGATCCGCCGCCTGGTCGACCATCCGCAACTGGTGTGGGGACTGGCCCGCTTCCACGCCGCAATCAACCACGTCCAGCGGTTCTTCCGCGAGTGGGACGCCGTCGACCGGTCGCAGCTGAAGGACTCGTTCGCCAGCTTCTACCACTTCGATTTCATGAAGCGGGTCCACATCGGCCTGGTGGCGGAGATGAACGACGAGGAGTTCGAGGCCCAGTTCGAGGAGAACGTGCGCCTGGTCGAGCGGATTTCCGGCCAGCTGATCAAGCGGATCCTCGACGAAGGCGATGCCGAGGAGGGCAACGAGCCGATGCGTGCCCAGGTCGAACGGTGGCGCGGCGATGACGAGTTGATGCGCTTCGTCGAGGTCTACGAGAAGGACCGCGCCGCCGGCATCCTCGACGACGACTGGATCCCCGCCACCAAGACGGCTCAGAACTGACGAAGCGTCAGCAATGAACACCGTTGACCCCAAGGTCTGGACGCTGCTCGCGCTCGGCGTCATCATGCTGGTCGTCTGGGCCGTCGGAAGGTTCGTCAGCCGGTTCGGCCAGCCGCCGGTCATCGGCGAGATCATCGCCGGGATCCTGCTCGGACCCAGCCTGTTGGGCTTGCTCGCGCCATCGGCCAGCAGGTACCTCTTCCCCGCCCCCGTGGTCACGGCCCTCGGCGTGCTGGCCCAGGTCGGCCTGGTGCTGTTCATGTTCATGATCGGGCTTGAGCTGGACTTCGGGCGGCTGCGCGGGCACGGTACCCGGCTCGCGTCCGTCGCCGCGGCGTCGATCGCGGTGCCGCTCGCACTGGCCGTCGGACTCGCCGTTGTGCTGTACCCCGGTTACGGGGGCGGGGTGAACGAGGTGGTCTTCTGCCTGTTCATCGGCGCCGCGATGGCGATCACCGCCTTTCCCGTCCTGGCCCGGCTGCTACAGGAGTCCGGGCTGGCCGACACCAGGGTCGGCACGCTGAGCCTGGTCTCGGCCGCGGTCAACGATGTGGTGGCCTGGTGCCTGCTGACGTTCGTCATCGCGCTCAGCCGGGCCACCGGCGCGGCCGACGGGTTGCGGACGTTGGTTCTGGCGGTCGTGTACGTGGGCGTCATGCTCGGTGTGGTCCGGCCGTTGCTCGCCCGGCTGGACCATGTGCCGGTCTGGCTGGCGCTGGTGATCGCGCTGCTCGCCGCCTGGTTCGCCGACCGGGCAGGCATCCATGTCATCTTCGGCGGGTTCATGGCCGGTGCCGTGATGCCACGGCGGCCCAAGTGGCAGCGCGCGGTGCACGAGCGGCTCGACATGGTCGTGACCCAGCTCCTGCTGCCGGTGTTCTTCGTGCTCACCGGCCTGTCAACTCATGTGGAGGGGCTGCGCACGGCCGGGGTCTGGGGTGTCGTCGTCCTGGTGATCGCGGTCGCCACCGCGGGGAAGCTGGGTGGCACCGCGCTGACCGCGCGCGCCGTCGGCGAGCGGTGGGCGGACGCCTTCACCCTCGGGGTGCTGATGAACACCCGCGGGCTCACCGAACTTGTCGTCCTCTCCGTCGGTCTCCAGCTCGGCATCATCAGCTCCGCCGTGTTCACTGTGATGGTGTTGATGGCCCTGGTCACCACGCTGATGGCGCCGCCGCTGCTGCGGCTTGTCGAGCGGCGGTCGGCCGGGCCAGGGGTCGCCGAGCACAGCGAACCGTTGGAGGCGGTGGCGGGTTGAGGGCACCGGCTCGCACCGCCGCCGTGATGGCGGCGGTGCGGCTGGACCCTCGCATGTGTTGCACAGCGCGGCGATGTCACCCCGCGGTGGCCAGTCGTTCACGCCACCAGTCCACCGTCGCCTTGACCTGCTCGTCCACGGGGGTGGCACGTACCGCGAACTCGGCTTCGTAAGCGCTCGAATCAACCACGAACGGCCGGTCGAACTGGTGACGAATCTCCTTCAGTTCGCGGACCAGCGGGGAGAAGACCGATGCGACCCCCAGCACGGCCGGTGGCAGCCTGCGCACCGCGACCGGTCCCGTCTTCGACTGGGCGGCAAGTCGGTCGACCATCTCCCGGATGGACAGCGCGGGCTGCGTCGGCACGTGCCAGGGGCGTCCCCAGGCCCGTTCCTCGCCCGCGACCTCGACCAGGGCCCTGGCCACATCGGGGAGATAGCTCCAACTGTGCGGGACGTCCGGATCCCCGAGCGTGGAGACCGGCTTGCCGCGCAGCAGTCGCGGCATGACCCGCGCGGCCAGATGTCCGCCGTCGGTCACACCCGGCCCGAAGAAGTCCGACGCCCGCACCTCGACCGCCTTGATGCGGCCCTGCTCATGCAGTCTCCGCGCCTGCTGCCAAACGGCCGCGCGCACCCGCCCCTTGGGGCCGGTCGCGGCCAGCGGCAACTGCTCGGTCAGCGGACCGTCCACCGGTCCGTAGCCGTAGAGGTTGCCCAGCATGACCAGCACGGCCCCAGTCGCCTCGGCCGCCGCGCAGACCGACGAGGCCAGCGGGGGCCAGTTACTCGTCCAGCGGTGGTAGGGCGGTGCGGCACAGCTGTAGATCGCTGCCGCGCCCTGTGCGGCCTCGATCAGCCGCTCGCTGTCCGCAGCGTCCAACGCGACATGTTCGATACCCGGCTCGGGGCCTCGACCCGACCTGGTGATGACCCGTACCGAATGACCCTCTTCGGCCAGCAGCCGCGCGGTGGCCTCTCCGGCGGGTCCGAATCCGATGACGACGTAACGGCTCACGTCCGCACACTAGCGCGATCGCCGCCGGTTGACTGGCCGGCGGTGTCAACCGCGTTCGCGATGCCGTCCAGCAGACAGGTCAGCCCGAACTCGAAGCGGGCCTCGGCGTCGGGATCCTCGGCTTCCAGGATGCGGCGGTTGAAGTGCGGGTACTGGCCGGAATCGACGACCTGTTGGACATACGCCCCAACCGAGCTCCGCCATTCCTCCTCGGTCATGCCCGTGCTGCGTTGCGCCTCCAACTCGGCCAGTTCCGTGGCGACGGAGCCAAGCACGTAGGTGTTGAGCGCGTTGACCACCATCCCGGAGAGGGTCGCGTCATCGGTTGCCTTCGCCACGACCCCGAGGGCGTGGTCCAAGCCCTTGATGACGTTGGGGCCAAGGGTCGGGCGCCGCGAGGCCTGCTGGGCCAGCCACGGGTGGCGCAGCAGTGCCGTGCGGAAGTCGCGGGCGACTTCGGCCAGTTGGGCGCGCCAGTCGTCATCGGGCCGCCCAGATGGCGTCCGTTCGCCGTACACCGCGTCGACCATCAGCTCGATCAGCTCGTCCTTGCTGGTGATGTGGCGGTACAACGACGTGGTGCCGGTTCCCAACTTGGCGGCGATGCGGCGCATGGACAACGCGTCGATGCCTTCCGTGTCGGCGAGTTCGACGGCGCAGCGCACGATCCTGTCCTCGCTGAGCATCGGACGGGCGGCCCGCTCACGGTCGCGCATCCAGATCAGGTTCGGGGGCTGTGGACGGGATGACATGGGCACAGTGTACGCGTGGGGTACGGTGTTCCCGAACGCGGGAACACCGTTGCATACAAGGGGGATTACATGTCTCGGACACCGGTTCTGATCGCTGGCGGGGGCACCGTCGGTCTGGCCACCGCCGTGTTCCTCGGCCACCACGGCGTGCCGTCACTCGTCGTCGAGCGCCGCCCGGCACCGTCGAACCATCCGCGCGCCCTCGGGCTGAGCCCGCGCACGTTGGAGATCTTCCGCGAGGTGGGTCTGCGCGAGGAACTGGCCACCGTGGCCGTGCGGTCGGCCGATCTGTGGCGGGCGCAGGCGCGCACGGTCGCCGAGGTCGACCGCAGCCGAACCCCGTCCGCGCCCATGCTGTTCGCCTCCGCCGCCGTGTCGCCGGAGACGCCGAGTGGCCACTATCCGCAGGACCGCATCGACGCGGTGCTGGTACCCGCGGCACGCGAACGTGGTGCGACCATCGAGTTTGGCGTCGAGGTGATGGGCGTCGAGCAGGGCACTGACAGCATGTCAGTATCCCTGTCCGATGGGCGTGTTGTGGATGCCGACTACCTGGTGGGCGCTGACGGTGTGCGCAGTACGGTGCGCACCGCGCTGGGGATAGGAACCACCGGGCCAGGTGCCATCGGTGATGTCACGCTCAACATCCTCTTCAACGCCGACCTGGTCGGCCACTTCGGCTCCATGCCGACCATGACCCAGATCCTCCACCCGGACGCGGCGGGCATCCTGCTCGCCGTGGGGGAGCGGCGTTGGGTGCTGCACGTCCGCATCCCCGCCGACGAGACCCCGTCGCAGGAGCGCTGCGCACAAGCGGTCCGTACGGCGATGGGTGCCGACGTACCGGTGGAGATCGTCAGCGTACTGCCGTGGCGGGCGACCGTGCAGATGGCCGAGAGGTTCCGCTCCGGACGGGCGTTCCTCGTCGGCGATGCCGCGCGGGCCGTGTCACCGCTCGGTGCCTTCGGCCTGAACACCGGCGTGGCCGACGCGCACAACCTGGCCTGGAAGTTGGCCATGGTACTGGCCGGGCAGGCGGGCGACCGGTTGCTCGACACCTACCACGAGGAGCGCCACGCCGTCGCCGAACTCGTCACCCGGCAGGCACGGTTGCGGTGGGAGAACCCACGACTGCACTGGGACCCGGCGGCCGTGGCGGAACGCCGTGCCGTCGGCGCGTGGAACGGCCCGCTGGTGACGATGGGCTACCGCTATGCCTCGTCGGCGGTCATCGACCCGGTCGTGGACCTTCCCTCCACCGAGGACCTCGCCGAGAGCCTCAACGGCGCGGCCGGGTCGCGGATCCCCCACGCCTGGTTGGACGGCACGAAGGTGTCCACCGTGGACCTGGGCGCATCGCGCTTCGCGGTGCTGACCGGTCCGGCAGGTGGGGACTGGTGCGGTGCGGCACGGACGGTCGGCGCGGCGCGGGGGATCGACCTGCGCGCCGTTCGGCTCGACGCGCGAGGGGCAGCGGCGGTCCGGCTTGAGGACGACGGGGTGATGCTGCTGCGGCCGGACGGGTTCATAGCGTGGCGCTCCCGCCAGGCCGCGGATGCCACCGTGCTGGACAAGGTGCTGGCTTCGGTCACCGGCCGCTGAGCTGCTCCGCTGGGAGTGCGGTGATGTGCCGTCTAGCGGCCGTCGATCGGCTGCGGCGCCGTCGTGGCTGGTCGCGCGGTTCCCCGCACCCCTTCAGGGCGCTGTCGATCCGCTGAGCGATCACGGTGTGCTGATGCCGGGATGGTCGACATAGCCCCGGGCTCCGCCGGAGTAGTACGTCTCCCGGTCCGCGACCGCAAGGTCATGCCCTGTGGCGAAGCGGGTGACGAGGTCGGGGTTGGCGATGAAGTGGGTGGCGAACGACACCGCGTCGGCGATGCCCGCCTCGATGGCGGCGTTCGCCGACTCGCGGTCGAAGCCGTTGTTCGCCATCAACGGCCCGTGGAACGCCCGCCGGTAGCGTGCGATCGCCTCGAAGTCGGGACCGGCGCCGGGAGTTGTGATGTCCCGGCCGCGCAGATGCAGGTACGCCACGGGGTGTTCGTTCAGCCGCGCCACCAGCGCGTCGTAGTCCGCCAGCATGTCGTCGTCCACACGGAACAGTTCTCCTGGGGACAGATACGGCGCCAGACGCACCCCCACACACCGTCCTTCCCACGGCTCCGCGACCGCGTCGACGATGTCGAGCAGCAGCCGTCCCCGCCGCTCGCGGTCGCCGCCGTACGCGTCAGTGCGGTGGTTCAGCCGCGGGTTGAGGAACTGCGCGATCAGGAAGGAGCCGTGGGCGGCGATCTCCACCCCGTCGAACCCCGCGCGCCGGGCGTTGGCCGCGGCGGAACGGAAGTCAGCGACCGCCGTCGCGATGTCCCGCGCGGTCATCTCCCGCGGGGTGACGGTCTCCTTGAATCCGCTGGCGGTGAACGACATGACCCGCGGGTTGACCGCCGACGGTCCCGCAGGCAACCGCCCGCCGAGATGGTCGGGATGGGAGGCGGCACCGGTGTGCCACAGTTGCATCACGATGCGACCGCCGAGGGCGTGCACGGTGTCGGTGACCTGCCGCCAAGCGCTCACCTGTTGTTCGCTGTAGATGCCGGGTACGTTGACGAAGCCGACAGCCCGTTCACTGACCCAGGTCGACTCGGTGATGATCAACCCAGCGCTGGCACGCTGGGCGTAGTGGGTGACGTGCAACCGTGTGGGCACCAGTGAGTCGTTGACCGCGCGCGCACGTGTGGTGGGCGCCATCACCACCCGGTTGGGCAACTGGAAGTCTCCGAAGTCCACTCGCCGCAGCAGGGGCTGGTCGAGGCCGGTCGGCACCGTGGTGCTCATGTGGTGTGTCTCCTCGTCGGGGCCAGGGCGCGTTGCCGTCACCTCGGCCGGTTCGCATGCGTCATAAAGGTGACGGAGCCCGATGGCGAAAGGTGACCGATGGAAGAGCAGGACCGGCTGGCGGAACGGTTCGAGACACAGCGAACCCAGCTACGGACGGTCGCCTACCGGATGCTCGGCTCACTCAGTGAGGCCGACGACGCCGTGCAGGAGGCGTGGCTACGGCTCAGCCGCACCGACGCGAGCGGCATCGAGAACCTGCCCGCCTGGCTTCGCACGGTCGTCTCCCGAGTGTGCCTGGACATGCTGCGCGCCCGCACGGCACGACGGGAGGAACCGGTAGCGCAGCATCTGCCGGACGAGGCGTGGGACGAGCGCGGCACCGACGAAGGCGGCGACCCCGAACAGCAGGCACTGCTCGCCGAATCCGTTGGGCGCGCGCTCCTGGTGGTGCTGGACCGGCTGGCCCCGGCCGAGCGGATCGCCTTCGTGCTGCATGACACCTTCGCCGTACCGTTCGACGAGATCGCGCCGATCGTGGAGCGCACACCGGTGACGGCCAAGAAGCTCGCCAGCCGGGCACGTCAGAAGGTGCGCGGCAGCGCGATGGGCTCCGTCGCCGATGTCGCCCGGCAGCGGCGCGTGGTCGATGCCTTCCTGGCCGCCGCGCGGGCCGGTGATCTGGACGCGCTGCTCACGGTGCTGGCCCCGGATGTGGTGCGCCGCGCCGACCGGGCCGCCCTGCCGCCCGGCGTCGAGACGACGGCCACCGGCGCTCGTACCGTCGCGGAACAGACCGTTGTGTTCGGCCGCCGGGCCCGCTTCGCCGAGCCCGCCCTGGTCAACGGCACGGTGGGCGCCGTGGTGGCACCGCGTGGGCGGCTGCTTGCGGTGCTGACGTTCACCATCGAGGGGGAGCGGATCACCGGGTACGAGGTGATCGCCGACCCCGCTCGCCTGCGGCGGCTGGACCTGGCCGTTCTCGGCGAGTGACGTCGCCGCGACCGCCCGGGCCGGGTCCGGAGCGGAAGTAGCTTCCGGGGGTGATGCCTGTTTCGCGGACGAAGGCGGCGACGAAGGCACTTGGGGTCGCGTATCCGACGCGCCGCGCGACCGTGACGACCGGTTCGCCCTCGGAGAGGCGGGTGAGGGCCGCCCTGAGCCGGACCGCGGTGCGCCAGCGGGCGAAGGGGATCCCGGTGTCGGCGACGAAGGCACGGGCGAGCGTGCGGGCGCTGGCGCCGACGTGGCGGCCCCACTGGTCCAGGTTGCGCGGATCCGACGGATCGGCGACGAGGGCCCGGGCTACGGCCAGCGCCCGGCTGTCCTTGGGCATGGGCACGGTGATCGTCGTCGCGGGAACGGGTTCCAGGGTGTCGATGAGCACCGCCTGGGCGCGCGCCCGCCGCGGCGGGTCGAGAACGGCGTCGGCCAGGTGGTCGATCAGCGCGGCGACCAGTGGGCTCACGGCGACCGGTTGCGGGTCCGGCCAGTCCGGCATCGCGCGCCGTGGTTCGAGATACAGGGACCGCAACGTGGTCGCACTGCCCGAGGCCGCCGTCTGATGCGGTGCGCCAGCGGGGATCCACAGCGCGCGGCTCGGCGGCAGGATCCACTCGCCGCCCCGCGTCGTCACCACGAGAACCCCACTGCGCGCCCAGGCGAGTTGGTGCTCGTCGTGTGTGTGGACGGGGAAGAAGCTGCGCGGTGCCATGTTGACGGTGCGCACCACGATCGCGGCGGAGTCCTCCACCGTGTCCGCGGCGGCGGGATGTCCGGATCGCGACATGAAGTGGAAGCATACGCGGTGGATTCGGCCCTCTTGCCGTTCCTAGCCTGAATCCCATGAACAACCACCACATGCAAGTGTGTCCCAGCCCGGAATGGGCCGAGATGTTGCAGACCAGCGTGCTGCCGCAGGTGGCATCGTGGACCGAACTCGGAGCGGACCTACTGGAGTTGGGCCCCGGTCCGGGCGCCGCCACGGACTGGCTGCGGCACCGGGTCCGCAGGCTGGTCGCGGTCGAGTACGAGGCCGAGGCTGCCGCCGCCCTCACGAAGCGGTTCACCGGCACCAACGTCGAGGTCGTGCACGGCGACGCCACGGATCTGACCTTCCCCCACGAGTCGTTCGACGCCGTGGCCTCGTTCACCATGCTGCACCACATCCCCACCGTGGCACTGCAGAACCGGCTCCTGGCGGAGGCGATGCGGGTGCTGCGGCCCGGCGGTGCGCTGCTGGGCTCGGACGCGCTGCCGGGGGACGCCCTGCACCATGTCCATGAAGGCGACACCTACAACCCGGTGGAGCCCGCTGCCTTCCTGGTGCGTTTGCAGACACTGGGTTTCGAGCGCATCACCCTCAGCGTCGACGACCGGCTGAAGTTCGTCGCCCACAAACCGCGCACCGCCGACGGGCCGGAGCCGACCGGCAACGCGGCGGTGTCAGCGGCGAGTTGATGCTTCCGCTGCGGTAGAGCCGTCAACAAGGGGCCGCCCGTACGGGATGGGCCCCTGCTGACCCCGACAGCGACCGGGGACTGGCTCGTCCGCGTGGGCGATGAGAGGTGGCGGAGCTCGGCGGAGCATGGCTCGCGGAACGTGAGCCGTAACCAGCACCTCCGTTGACCAGAAGAAAAGGGATCTCATGAACGCCCCGAGTCCACGCCCCGCCGCGATATCCGACGAAGCCCTGAACCACCCGCGCAGTCAGGCGGCGTTCCGCAGCGCGAAGCGGCTGGTGGGCGCATACCTCGGCATCAGCGTGCTCACCCTGGTGGCCATCGTGCTGCTGCGCGGCGACACCTCCGTGGTGAACCAGGCCGTCTGGGTGCGCGGCAGCGTGGTCGTCGCCAGCGCCCTGCTGACGTACATACTCGCCACCCGCATGACCCGTGGCTCGCACGGCGCGTACCGGCGACTGCGGATCATCTCAGCCGTCATGACGGTGGCCATCGCCGCGATCGTCACGCTGCCCGGAGCCTTTCCGCTGTGGATGAAGATCGAACAAGGGCTCTGCGGGCTCTGCCTGTTGGGCGTCGTGCTGATCGTCAACGGCAGCCACCTGCGGTCGCTGTTCGCCACCAAGTGAACTGGCCGTACCGTCCCGCCTGGTCACATGGGACGGTACGGTCCAGTGCCGTGCGATCTGCCTGAAGTCTCGTGAGCGGGACGAGCTGACCGTACCGGTGGTTCCGTGAGGTTTCGCGCGAAACGACGGGCAGGCAGGCTCATCAAGCGTCGTCCACCGCGGGCGCGTCAGGTTTCAATCCGGTTAAGGTCACGACCCGTTACCCGTAAAGCCAGGGATCGTTGCAGCCGTTGACCCGAAACGGTGGGGGAGAGGACATCGAACAAGTGGCAAGCGGGAGTGGGCGTGTCCACCCGGAATCGACATCGAGCGCGGAGCAGGCGGAAGGCGGCGACGTGGTGAGCAGTCTCGCCATGGACCGGGCGATGCTGGAGTGGTCGCGGCGCCGACCCGGCGACGGGTACACCTTCGGGGTGCTCATGGGCGTGGGCGGCCCCATGCCACCGCTGCCGCGACTCGCCGCCCTGGTCCAGCGACGCGCGGCGGACGTGCCCTGCCTGTCCTGGCACCTGACCGGGCCGCCCCGCGAGGAGACCTGGCAGCCGTACCAGGGCTTCGACGCCGGTGCGCACATACACCGCCTTGAGTTGCCGCCCGGACCGGACCCCCACACCCGGGCGTTGACCGTACTCGCCAACCAACAGGTGCCCGGCGCAGGGCCGTTGTGGGGGCTGTGGGCACTGGACGGTGACCAGCCCGACACGTACCTGCTCGGCTACCTGGTGCACCAGGCGGCACAGGACGGCGTCGGCGCCGCACACGCGTTGGAACGGCTCTTCGGCGACACATGCGGCGACGGTGCCGAAGACGGCATAGCCGAGTCCGACGGGCAACCTGAACCGCTCGTCGGCTCCGGCGTGCCGAGCCTGGCCACCACCGGTCAGCGCAGTCTCGTCACCGCGGCCGTGCCGCTCGACCTGCTGCGCGCCGCCGCCGGCTCGGGCCCCAGCACCGTGCACGATGCCTATCTGGCCGCACTCGCCGGTGCGCTGCGCTGGTGGCTGCCGCCCGCCGACAGCAGCCATGACGTTCCGGTGCGGGTGCCGTTCTCCATCCGGCAGCCCGACGACGATCCCGCGCTGGGCAATCACGTCGGCAACGCCCGACTGCTGCTGCCCGTGACCGAGCCCGATCCCGCGCGGCGACTGGCGGAGGTCACCCGGCAGATGTCCGCGGTCAAGACCCCCGCGCACCGCGAACGCACCCGCGGCCGACTGGCACGGGTGCCCGAACAACAACTGTTGCGCCGCATCCCCGAACCAGTCTCCCCCGTGGACTCGCTGCTGTGCGCGACCTCGCTGCGCATCCGCCAACCACTGACCGTGGCAGGCGCACCGGTCGTCACGGCCGCAGCCGTTCCACCGCTGGTCGGGGGCCATCTGCTCACCAGCATGCTGTGCACCCACGACACCGGTGCCGCGGTCTCGTTCACCACCCAGATCGCACACCAGGAGATACGGCGGCTTCCCGCGCTGTGGCAGGAGGCGGTCGTCGAACTGGCCGCCGCCGTCTGACGCGTCGGCGGTCACCGGGGTGTCATGCGTCCGTGTTCCACCGCACCACCGGATTGCCGAGCCACCGGCTGCCCGCGGGGACTTGTTCACCGCGCATGACCAGGGACGAGGGGCCGATCACCGTGCCGTCGCCGATCGTCGCGCCGGGCAGGACGATCGAGTGCGGTCCCAGGGTGGCGCCCCGGCCCAGGTGGACGGTGTCGATGCGCATCAGGCGGTCGTGGAACAGGTGGGTCTGCAGTACGCAACCCCGGTTGACGCTCGCCCCCTCCTCCAACCGCACCAGATCGGTCTCCGGTAGCCAGTGGGTGTCACACCACACGCCCCGGCCGATGCGCGCGCCGAGGGTGCGCAGCCAGGCGTTCAGCAGCGGTGTGCCGACCAGGTAGTGGCCCAGCCAGGGCATGGCGAGGGTCTCAACGAAGGTGTCGTACAGCTCGTTGCGCCACACGAAGGAACTCCACAGCGGGTGTTGGCCGGTGGCGAACCGCCCGACCAGCAGCCACTTCGCCACGGTCGTGATCAGCAGCGCGAGCACACCCGTGGCCGTGAACAGCGGGCCGACCAGAGCGACCGCCGCCAACCAACCGGCCCTGTCAGCCAGTTCGGCCAGCGCCAGGAAGAACGCGTCGGCCAGGACGGCCACGCACAACAGCGGGATGAGACGGCAGACCTCGACCGCGGCGCGCATCAGCACCAGCGGCCTCGGCGGGTGGAACGTCCGCCGTGGATCAACGGCTTCCGGGCGCCGCGGCACGGTGAAGCCCGGGCGCCCCAGCCAGGACGCGCCGGGATCCAGGTGTGCGGGCGCGTCGGACAACACGCCGACCAGGGCCCGGTCCGGCAGCGTTCGGTCCGCTCCGACGATGCCCGAGTTGCCGACGAAAGCCCGCCGTCCGACGTGTGACCTGCCCAACCGCAGCCACCGGCCGCGGAGTTCGAACGGCGCGACCAACGCGTCGTCCGCCAGGAACGCACCGTGCTCGATCCGGGTCAGCGGTGGCAGCGTCAGCACGGTGGAGATCTCCGCCCGGCGACCCACCTTCGCACCGCACAACCTCAGCCACAGCGGGGTGAACAAGCTGGCGTAGAAGGGGAAAAGCAGCTTGCGGGCCTGATCCATCAATCGTGAGGTGACCCACGCACACCACGCCACCGAGCCGTACACGGGATGCGAACCCGGCGTCAGCGCACCACCGGCGACGCGTACGACCAGCGCCACCAGCAGGGCGTAACTGACCGTGGTCAGCACCGTTCCGACGGGTACCGCCCACGGCAGTTGATGGATGAGAGCGGTCGGCGTCAGGGCGTCTCCCGCGGCGCTATCGAGGAGGACCACGGTGGGGAGCAGGGCGAGCAGCGGGACGGCGTCGAATCCGAGCCCGGCCAGGGCGTAGGCGGTGGGCCACCAGACGCCTCGTGTCCGCCCGGAGCGCCGGTATCCGTCCACCCCGTTGTCGTCCGGCACCGGCCGCGCCGGGCTGCCGCCGCATACCCGGCCCGCAGGCACATCGCCGGTGACGCAGGCGCCCGGGGCGACGTTGGCCCCGCGCCCGACGCTCGCGCCGGGCAGCAGCATCGCGCGGGCCGCCACGCGGGCGTGTGCGCCGATGCGGACCGTGCCGAGGTGGAACGCGTCGCCGTCCAGCCACCAGCCGCTGATGTCTGCTTCCGGTTCCACCGCGCACCCGTCGCCGAACTCGCCCAGCCCGGTGACCGGCGGCATCGCGTGCAGCGCCACATCGCGGCCCACCGAGCACCCCACGGCCCGGGCGAACAGGGGCGCCCATGGTGTGCCGAGCAGTGTTGGGATGCCCAGCGTGGCAGCGGTGCGCTCCGCCGCCCACACCCGCAGGTGCACCGAGCCTCCCCGTTGATGGGTTCCGGGCCGGATCCCCACCGTGAGCAGGCGCGCCGCCGCCGCGCTGATGCCGACGCGGGCCGGTGCGGCGTAGAGCGCCAGCCAGCCGCCGACGATCAGCCACCAGGACAGTCGCGCGGTGCCCGCCAGCGGCCCTGCCAGGTTGTTGAGGCTGGCCAGCACCAGAAGCCAGCGCAGCCCGACGAAGGTCAACAAAGCGACAAGGAACGCGCATTGGACCACCCCGGCGCGGCGCGGTGTGGGTCGTACGACATGGCGTGGCTCGCTGCGCCGTGCCCGCATGTCAAGCCTGTCGGCCAGGTCACGCAGCGTCGGATGGTGGTAGACGTCGGTGACGGAGACGTCCGGATACCGCTCACGCAGCGTCGACACCAACCGTGCCGCGGTCAAACTGGTGCCGCCGATGGCGAAGAAGTCGGAATCGCCGGTCACGGATGCTGCGCCCAGCAGCCGCCGCCACTGCGCCGCGAGCCAGGCCGCGGTTCCCGGCAACTCCTCTTGCCGGGGGCTGCCCTCACCCCTCGTCGGCGGCCAGGGCAGCGCCATGCGGTCGATCTTGCCCGAGGTGTGCCTGGGCAGTTCGTCGACGACCACGATCCTGGGCAGCAGCGGCGCCGGGAGCCGGGCGCGCAGCCGGTCACGGGCCGAGGCCGGGTCGAAGCGGGCCGCACCGCCAGCGGGGACGACGTATCCGACCAGCACCTGTCCGGCGCCCGCGGTGGTGCGTACGGCAGCGGCTGCGGCCCGTACCCCCGGCAGTTCCCGCAAGGCGCCGTCGATCTCACCGAGCTCCACCCGCCGCCCGGCGAGTTTGACCTGGTCATCGGTGCGGCCGAGGAACACCAGGCCCTGCGGTTCGGCCCGCACCAGATCGCCGGTGCGGTAGGCCCGCCGCCCGGCCAGTGCGGGGTGCGCGCCGAACGCCTCCGCGTCCCGGGCCGCGTCGAGGTAGCGGGCGGTGCCCACTCCGGCGATCAGCAGTTCGCCGGTCGCGCCCCATGGCACCGGGCGGCCCTCGGGGTCCACCACGGCGACCGTCCAGCCGTCCAGTGGGCGGCCGATGCGCACCGGCTCGCCGGGGCGCAGCCGGGCGGCGCAGGCGACCACCGCGGTCTCGGTCGGGCCGTAGGTGTTCCACATCTCCCGGCCCGCCGCCAGCCGCTCGACCAACTCGCCCGGACAGTCCTCGCCGCCGACCACGAGCAGCCGTACCCGGTCCAGCGCCGCGACTGGCCACAGTGCCAACAGGCCCGGAACGGTGGAGACCGCGGTGATGCGGCGCTCCACCAGCCACGGAGCCAGTTCGGCGCCCGCGCGCACAAGTGAGCGCGGCGCCGGGACCAGGCAGGCGCCGTGCCGCCAGGCCAGCCACATCTCCTCGCAGGAGGCGTCGAACGCCACGGACAGCCCGGCGAGCACCCGGTCTCCCGGCCCGAGCGGCCGGTCCCGCAGGAACAGCCGTGCCTCGGCGTCCACGAAGGCCGCCGCCGACCGGTGGCTGACCGCCACGCCCTTGGGCCGCCCGGTGGTTCCGGAGGTGAAGATGATCCACGCGTCGTCCTGCGGCGACGGGCGGTGTGGGCGCCTTCGTGGAGGCCGGGTACGGATCCGGCGGCGCACCGACAGGCCGGGACCGATCACCGCGCATACCGTGGCCTCGGACCAGATCGTCTCCGCCCGCTCCTCGGGGTCGTCGGCGTCCACCGGTACGTAGGCCGCGCCGGTCCACAGCACGGCCAGGATCGCGACGTACAACTCGGCGGTACCGGACGGGACGCGGACCCCTACGCGGTCGCCGTGGCCGATGCCCATCTCGCGCAGGGTCCCGGCGTACGCGTTCACCTCGGCGAGCAGTGCCTGGTAGTCAACGGCGCCGGACCCGGCGTCCAGCGCCGGGGCGTGCGGATGCGCACGCGCCGTCGCCTCCAGCACGTCCACCAGCGTGCGGGGTGCAGCCGCGGGCACCGCCGACCACCGCGCCGCGGTCGGCGCGGGCTTGGTCGGCACACCCAGCGAGACCGGCGTCCGGCCAGCCGGAAGGACGTAGTTCATCGGTCGTCCGACGATCCTTCGCAGCGGTATCGCGCATCCCTGCCGTTCCCATTGTCCCGCGGATTCCGGTCCCGTCGAGGCACGAGTCGTACGAGTAGGAGGTGCGAGTCGCACGAGTAGTCACGGACAAAGGCCGGACGGAATCGGCGGCGAACCGGAGAAGTAACGACACCCACGTTCCACCCGTTTGCACTTTCCGCCATATTGCGGCTCTCGCGTGGACGCACGACGCAGGGTTGGTACGACTACTGCCCTGGCGCACCGCATCGGTCACACGTGCTGTGCGCTTCCATTCGATTCCTGTGGCCAAGGGGCGGTGATCGCCATCGGTGGGAGACCGCCCCGGCGCCACCTCACTACGGCTCCGTGTAGGCGGCTGACCAGACATGACACTGCTCGAAAGGCACTCAGTGGACCTGGCGATCTCCAGCGATGCGGTACTGCACTCCACCACCTCCGCGAAGATCGTGGTGGCCGGTGGCTTCGGCGTGGGCAAGACCACGTTCGTGGGTGCCGTATCGGAGATCAGTCCGCTGCGCACCGAGGCGGTGCTGACCTCCGCCTCCGCGGGGATCGACGACCTCACGCACGCGCCGGAGAAGAGCACGACGACCGTGGCGATGGACTTCGGCCGCCTCAGCCTCGACGACGATCTGGTCCTGTACCTGTTCGGTACGCCTGGTCAGGACCGCTTCTGGTTCATGTGGGACGACCTGATGCGTGGTGCGATCGGTGCGGTGGTGCTGGTGGACACCCGGCGGCTGGCCGACTGCTTCCCGGCGATCGACTACTTCGAGAACTCAGGGCTGCCGTTCGTCATCGCACTGAACGGATTCGACGGCCACCAGCCGTACGCACCCGACGAGGTACGAGAGGCGCTGCAGATCGGCCCCGAGGCGCCCATCGTGAGCACCGACGCGCGACTGCGCCAGGAGGCGAGGAACACGCTCATCGCGTTGATGGAGCACGCGCTGCTGGCACGGTTGCGGTAGACCGCAACCTCAGTGCCGAATCCCCAGTGCCGAATCCCCAGTGCCGCGTTCTCGGCACCGAAATCCTCGGTGCCGACCCGAACTCCTAGTATTCTCCGCCGAGTTCACCCTCGCCGGACAGGTCGCTACCGAGCGCTGGCGAGGGCGGTCGACACCACGGACCTGGCCTCCTGCTGCACCTGGGCGAGGTGGTCGGGGCCGAGGAAGGACTCGGCGTAGACCTTGTACACGTCCTCGGTGCCCGAAGGGCGGGCCGCGAACCAGGCGTTGTGCGTGCACACCTTGATGCCGCCGATCGGGGCCCGGTTACCGGGGGCCTCGGTGAGGACGGCGGTGATCCGCTCGCCCGCGAGGCTGTCCGTGGTGACCTGTTCCGGCGACAGCTTGGCGAGCACCGCCTTCTCGGCCTTGGTGGCGGGCGCGTCGATGCGCGCGTAGGCAGGCTCCCCGAAGCGGTCGGTGAGGGCGTAGTAGTGCCAGGACGGAGACCTACCGGTCACGGCGATGATCTCGGCGGCGAGCAGCGCGAGGACGATGCCGTCCTTGTCGGTCGTCCAGACCGAACCGTCCCGCCGAAGGAAGGACGCCCCGGCCGACTCCTCGCCGCCGAATCCCAGTGTCCCGGCCAGCAGTCCGTCCACGAACCACTTGAAACCGACCGGCACCTCCACCAGTTGGCGTCCCAACTCCGCCGCCACCCGGTCGATCATGCCGGAGGACACCAGCGTCTTGCCGACACCGGTGGTGCGCGGCCACTGGTCGCGGTGTGCGTACAGGTAGGAAATGGCCACCGCGAGATAGTGGTTGGGATTCATCAGTCCCCCGTCCGGCGTGACGATGCCGTGCCGGTCCGCGTCGGCGTCGTTGGCGGTGGCCACCTGGTACTTCTCGCGCTGCGCGATCAGGGAGGCCATCGCGTGGGGCGAGGAGCAGTCCATGCGGATCCTGCCGTCCCAGTCCAGCGTCATGAACCGCCAGGTGGGATCGGTCAGCGGATTGACCACGGTCAGCTCGAGCCGGTGCCGCTCGGCGATCCGCTCCCAGTACGCCACCGACGCACCGCCCATCGGATCGGCGCCGATGCGCACTCCCGCCGAACGCACCGCGTCCAGGTCGACCACGCCGGGCAGGTCCTCGACGTAGCGCCCCAGGAAGTCATACCGCCCGGTGCTCGGCGCCGACAGCGCGCGGGCGTACGGCATCCGCCGCACGTTCCTGAGGCCGTCGGCGATGAGTTCGTTGGCGCGGTCCTGGATCCACGCGGTGGCGGCCGAGTCCGCGGGGCCGCCGTTCGGCGGGTTGTACTTGAAGCCGCCGTCGGCGGGCGGGTTGTGGGACGGGGTGACCACCACTCCGTCCGAAAGGCCGCTGGAACGACCCGAGTTGTGGGTGAGGATGGCGTGCGAGACGGCGGGAGTGGGGGTGTAGCCGTCGGCGCTGTCCACCAGCACGGCAACGTCGTTGGCGGCGAAGACCTCAAGTGCGGTCACCCGTGCCGGTTCGGACAGCGCGTGGGTGTCGGCGCCGAGGAACAGTGGGCCGTCGGTGCCTGCTGACTTCCGGTAGTCACAGATCGCCTGGCTGGTGGCCGAGATGTGGTCCTCGTTGAACGCCGTGGCCAGCGACGAGCCCCGGTGCCCTGAGGTGCCGAACGCAACGCGTTGGGCGGGGTCGGCGGGGTCGGGACGCAGCGCGTAGTACGCGGTCACCAGCCGGGCGACGTCGACCAGGTCGGACGGCTGTGCGGGCCGTCCCGCTCGTTCGTGCGGCATCCAGCGCTCCTCGCAGATCCGGTCCGGACATGTCATTTTTCCGGACGCCTGACCGTAGGGTCCGCTCCGACACGGGGTGCGGGCGAGAGGCGGATTCCGGCCGCCCGCCCACCCCCGGACGGCCACCGGGAAGCCACGGCCACCGGCCCGGGCGCGTGCCCGCACCGGGGGCCGCCGGAAAATGCCGAGCGGCTCGTCAGGCGGCTGCACTAGCCTCCGGCCATGGCCGAACTCGCCGATGAGACGCCCGCGTTGGGCCGACCGCGCCCGCTGTGGCGTGATCGGGACTTCAGCGTCTTCTGGGCCGCGCAGACCCTCTCGGTGGTCGGCGACTCGTTCGCGCTGATCGCCCTGCCGCTCCTGGTGTTCCGGGCGACGGGATCCGTGGCGCAGATGGGACTGCTCACGGCTGTGGCGGCTGTGGCGTCGGTTGTCGCCGGGGTCTTCGCCGGAGTCGTGGTCGACCGGCTGGACCGCAGGATGCTGCTGGTCGCCTGTGACCTCGCCCGCATGGTGCTGTACGGGCTGGTCCCGCTGACCTGGGCGTTCGGCCCGCACGTCTGGCTGCTGTACATGGTCCTGCCGCTGGGCGAGGCGGTCGGGATGCTGTTCTCCGTCACATATGTGACCGCCGTACGGGCGCTGGTTCCCGGGGACCGCATCACGCAGGCCAACGGCAGGCTGAACGCCACGGCCGCGGCGGCCGGGGTCATCGGACCGGTGCTGGCGGGGGCGGTGGCCGGGCGGTTCGGCCCGGCCGCGGCGGTCGGCGTGGACGCGGCGAGCTTCGCGGTGTCGGCGGCCTGCGTGAGCTTCGTACGGTTCCGGGGCCGGACGCGGACGGAGCAGCGCAGCGACGGCTGGCGTGAACTGCTCGCCGGGGTGGCGTTCCTGCGGCGGCAGCCGGTGCTGCGGACGCTGACGGTGCTGCTGTCGGTGTTCTGCTTCCTCACCCTCGGCCTGGACGACCTGATCGTCTACCACCTCAAGCACGATCTCGGCCAGGGCGACGGCACGGTCGGCACCGTCTTCGCGATCGGCGCGCTGGGCACCGTCACCGGCGCGCTGCTCGTCGCCCCGATCCGCCGCACCATGGGATTCGGGGTGGCGTGGATCGGTGGGGTGGCGGTGGGCGGGCTCGCCCTGGCGGGCATCGGCTCGGCCGGCAGCGTGCCGGTCATCGGTGCGCTGGCCGCCGCGTTCCTGGGGTGCGTCAGCGTGGCCGGTACGTGCTCGATGTCCCTGCGGCAGGAGGTGACCCCGGACCATCTGCTGGGCCGGGTCACCTCGGCGTTCTGGACCATCCACTACTCGGCGGCACCGGTGGGCGCGGCCGTCCTCACCTGGGCCGCGCAGCGCTGCGGTACGGCGGTCGTCTGCCTGGTCGCGGGCGCCTGTTGTCTGCTCACCGCGGTACTGGCGCTGTTCACCCCGGTCCGCGTGCCGCGCCCGGAACAGGCGGGCGATCCGGCCTGACCGGCCGCCGTGAACCGATCACGCTTCGGTCACGGTTGGGGGCGGTGGGGGTGTTCGTCGGGTCATGAGACGGTCAAAAATCAGCGCCCATAACCGGGCGAACTGGCGCATTCGCGTTGATGGGTGGCGGGAAATCGCTGCGCGGACTGGTGTGGAACCAAGCCTTACCTAAGTAAGGTACGCCTTGCTTCATTGGTCGGGTGTGTGCCGGGCGGACGGGCGAAGTCCGTGAAAGCGGTGGGGGTCGCGGCGCAGACCCAGGCGGTGCCGTCTTGACGGCCCGTTTGTGTCTCATTCGGAGGGTCCCTTGTCTGTTGTTCCACGGTCGGTGCGGCGGATCATGGCGGTACTGGCGAGCGCTGCGGCGTCATCGCTGGTGCTGACGGCTTGCGGATCGGGTAGCACCGCATCCGGGTCGGGCGGCGGTTCGCTCAAGGGGCAGTCGATAACGCTCTACAGCGGCCAGCACCAGCAGACCGTGGCCACACTGGTGAAGGACTTCCAGTCGCGCACCGGCATCGAGGTCAACGTCCGCTCCGGCGACGAGGCGGAGCTGGCCAACCAGATCCTCCAGGAAGGCCCCGCCTCACCGGCCGACGTGTTCTTCGCGGAGAACCCGCCCGCGCTCACCACGCTGGAGGAGAAGGGCCTGCTGGCCAAGGTCGGCTCCAGCACCCTGGCGGCCGTACCGTCCGGTGACAGCTCGGCCAAGGGCGACTGGGTGGGCGTCTCCGCCCGCGAGGCGGTGTTGGCCTACAACAACGGCAAGCTGTCCGCCGCACAGGCCCCCGCCTCGGTGAAGGACCTGGCCTCGGCGGCATGGAAGGGCAAGTTGGGCATCGCCCCCAGCGAGACCGACTTCGCCCCGATCGTCACCAGGATGATCAAGTCCGACGGCGAGGCCGCCACCAAGTCCTGGCTGGCGGGCCTGAAGGCCAATGGCAAGGTCTACGACAGCAACGAGGACCTGGTCGCCGCCATCAACCGGGGTGAGGTCGAAGGCGGACTGATCGACCACTACTACTGGTACCGGCTCCGCGACGAACAGGGCGCGTCCGGCATCCACAGCGCACTGGCCTACTTCAAGCCAGGCGACCCCGGCTCGCTGGTGGACGTCTCCGGCGCCGGAATCCTGGCCAAGAGCAAGCACCAGGCGGCGGCCCAGGCGTTCCTCACCTATCTGACCAGCAAGCCCGCCCAGACGATCATCGCCACCTCGCACAGCTACGAGTACCCGCTGGCCGCCGGGGTGCAGAACACCAAGGTCAGCCGTCCGCTCAAGGACGCCGGCGCGGTGGTCCCGGCCAGCGACCTCGGCGACGGCAAGCAGGCACTGCAACTCCTGCAGAGCGTGGGCCTGTTGTCGTGACCACTCCGCGTCCGCTCACCCGGCCGAGCCTGCCACCGGTACTGCGGTGGCGGGCCGGTCGCATGCTGCCGCTGGCGGCCGGTCTTGTCGCGCTGCTGGTGGCCTGCCCGTTGGTGTTCCTCGGCCTGCAGGCCGGTCAGTCCGGCTGGGCCACCGCCGCCCGCCTGCTGCGACGCCCGCTCATCGGCACCCTGCTGTGGCACACCGTCTCGCTGACGGTGATGGTCACCGCCGCCACGCTGGTACTCGGCTTCGGCGCCGCCTACCTGGTGGAGCGCGCCGACATCCCCGCCCGCCGCGCCTGGACCGTGGCACTGGCGATGCCGCTGGCCGTACCGGAGTTCGTGCACGGCTACTGCTGGGTCTCGCTGTTCCCCTCGGTACAGGGCTACTGGGGTGCGGTGCTGGTGATGACCTCCTCGCTGTACCCGCTGGTGTTCCTCCCCGTCGCCGCCACGCTGCGACGCAGTGACGCCGCCGCCGAGGAGGTGGCACGCAGCCTGGGGCACGGCCGGTGGGCGACACTGTGGCGGGTGACGCTGCCCCAGACCAGACCCGCGCTGGCCGGTGGCGCACTGCTGGTGTCGCTGTATCTGCTGGGCGAGTACGGGGCGTTCGCGATGCTGCGGTTCACCACCTTCGCCACCGCCATCTACACCGAGTACGAGACCGCCTTCGACACCGAGTCCGCGAGCGTACTGACCCTCGTCCTGGTCGCCCTCGCGCTGCTGGTGGTCTGCCTTGACGCCCGCGCCGCACGCCGCGGCCGCGTGGTACGCGAGGGCGGCACCGCACGCCCCTGCGCCCCGCAGCCGCTGGGGCGTTGGAAGGCACTCGCGACGGCGGCACTGGCCTCGGTCACCGCAGTGACGCTCGGCGTGCCGGTGTACGCGCTGGTCTACTGGACGGCGCGCGGCAACTCCTCCACTCTGCCGTCGACTTCGATCCTGTCCGCCACCGCCGCGACGCTCGGCTACGCGCTGGCCGCGGCGACCCTCGCCACCGCCGCCGCGGTGCCCGTGGCGCTGTACGCCTGGCGGCGGGCGACCCGACTGGCCCGGGCCGTGGAACGCGCCGTCTTCCTCACCAGGGCGCTGCCCGGCATCGCGGTCGCGCTGGCCGTGGTCTTCTTCGCGATCCGCTACGCGCCGGCCGCCTACCAACAGCCGCCGATGCTGGTGGTCGGATACGCGGTGCTGTTCTTCCCGCTGGCGCTGACCGCGGTACGGGCCTCGCTCGCCCAGGTGCCGCACGGCGTCGAGGACGCCGCCCGTTCGCTGGGGGTGCGCCCGCTGGCGGTACTGGCCCGGGTGACGCTGCCGCTGATCCTGCCCGGCCTCGGCGCCGCCTTCGCCATGGTCGCGCTCACCGCCAGCACGGAACTCACCGCCACGCTGCTGCTGCGCCCGACCGGAACCGAGACCCTGGCCACCCAGTTCTGGGCCTACACCACCGACCTGTCCTGGGGCGCCGCCGCTCCGTACGCCGCCGTGATGACCGCCTTGTCCATCCCGGCCGTCGTACTGCTCACCCGACGCACCCTCGGCACCCCGCGAACCCCGAAAGGCGTGAGATGAGCGGCCTGTCGATCAGCGCCCTGCACGCGGCGCACGGCCACACCACCGTGCTGCGCGACCTCGAACTGCGCGTCCCCAACGGCGCGTTGGCCTGCGTACTCGGACCCTCCGGATGCGGCAAGAGCACCCTGCTGCGGATCATCGCGGGCTTCCACCGGCCTGCCAGCGGTACGGTCACCGTAGGCGGCCGTACCCTCAATGACGACCACACCCAGGTCCCCGCCGAACGGCGGCGCATCGGCTGCGTACCGCAGGACGGCGCCCTCTTCCCCCATCTGAGCGTCGCCGCCAATGTCGGCTTCGGGCTGCCGCGCGCCGAACGTCGGGAACGGGTGGCCGAGATGCTCGACCTCGTGGGGCTGAACGGCCTGGCCGACCGGCACCCCCACCAGCTCTCCGGAGGCCAGCAGCAACGCATCGCGCTCGCCCGTGCGCTCGCCCCCAGGCCCGAACTTCTGCTGCTGGACGAGCCGTTCGCCGCGCTGGACGCGGCCCTGCGCGCCGAACTGCGCACCGAGGTCGCCACCACCCTGCGCCGTGCGGGCGCAACCGCCGTCCTGGTCACCCACGACGTGGACGAGGCACTCGCCTTCGCCGACCTCATCGCCGTGATGCGGGACGGCCGCATCGTCCAGTGCGACGCCCCGCACGCCCTCTACCACCGCCCCGCCGACACCGGCGTGGCCCGCACCCTCGGCGAGGCCAATCTCGTCCCGGCCAAACTCGCCGCCGACCACGCCATCACCGCGTTCGGCGAGCTCCCGCTCACCGACGGCGCTTCCGACACCGACGAGGACGCCGTCGTCCTGCTCCGCCCCCACCAACTCCGGCTGTCCACCACCTCCGGCCCCCACACCGTCGAAGCCCGCGTCGTCAACTCCGGCTTCCGCGGCCACGACTACCGCCTGGAACTGGCCCCCGATCCCCGGCACGAACTCGCCACCCCACTCATCGCCTACACACCCGCCGACGCCCCACCGCCCACCGGCGAGACGCTGCACATAGCGGCACACGGCACCGTGCATCCGCTTGCTCCTGACCAGGTGCCTCCTGACCAGGTGCCCAACTCCGCCACGGCGTAGCCCGGCGCACGGGCCCGGCGCTCGTCGCCCTCGGCGTCGCGGGGGCGCGAGCCGTTGGTGTGCGCCATGCGGATGCGCGTCAAACCACTGGTGGTGCGCCCTCCCCGGCCCAGTCGGCGGTGCGCCACTCCTGATGACTTCGGCCGCGCAGCGGTTGGTGGGCGGTGAGCGCGGTGGCCAGGTCGCAGTGCACGGCGATGGGCGGCTGCTCACCGGCGGGCACGATCGATCCGTCGGCGGGGATGGCGGCCAGTTCCAGTGCCCGGTCATGCTCGGCGAGGCGGCGGGCGGCGTCGAGCACGGCGACCTGACCGGCGGGCGACCAGCCGTGCAACGCGGTCAGGTCCAGGATCACCGGCCCCTTGCCGCGTGCCAGCGCCCACCCGACGGCGCCCGCGAAACGGGCGACCGCTTCCGTGCCGAGGTAGCCGGACAGGGACAGGATGCCCAGATCATCGCGGTTGGTGTAGCGCCACTGGATCGTCATACGCGTCTCACATGCCCTTTCGCCGCTGGGAGTTGCCGGATGCCGCGCCTGCCCAGTTCGTCGACGGCGGTCTTGAGGACAAGAGCGCCGCTGGCATCGATAGTGGACATCCACGACATGCGCAAGACGGCCACGCGGGCGTCAGCTACTTCGATCAGATCGGCGGGCGAGGCAGGCGACGAGGGCTGCCACCCCGTCCGGTTCGACGAGCGCGTGGGCGGTGCGGACCGGCCCCGAGGACCCGCGCGGTGGGGGCGTCCCGCTACCGCCTGGGGCTGACGAGGCGGGTGCCGGACCAGTCCTTGCCGACGCTGACGGATCTGGCCGGGGAGAGGCCCGCGGTCTGGGCGGCTTCGCTGATATCGCTGGGCTCGATGTAGCCGTCACGTCCCGTCTTCGGGGTGAGCAGCCAGACCATGCCGCCCTCGGCGAGGTAGCCGCTTGAGTCCACCAGCGCGTCGGTGAGGTCGCCGTCCTCGTCACGGAACCACAACAGCACGACATCGGCGACATCACCGTAGTCCTCGTCGACCAGATCCTGGCCGATGACCGCCTCGATCCCCGCACGGAGGTCCTGGTCGACATCGTCGCCGTACCCGATCTCCTGGACCACCTGGCCCGGTTCCAACCCCAACCGGCCCGCGGGATTGGGCCGCTCGTCCTCTGCTGCCGCCATCACAGTCCCTTCGCGCGGAACGCGCCTGCCGCGGTCCGCCTTCCTGATAGCCAATCAGGTACCGCGCAGATCATCCCGTGACCCCCGCCAACCCCAACGGCGCGCCCGCCGTCAACGCCTCCACCGTGGCAACGCGCCCCACCGCCGCGCGTATGGTCCAATGCGCCTTCACCGCAACCCAGTTCAACGGCAACACCCCCAGCTCATGACAACTGCTGGGCGATCCTGTCAGCCGTCACGGCAATGCGAGCGTCTCTCCAACCGTGATTCCCCTCAAGGGATGACCGCCTCCCCGATGCTCGACCCCTGCCAGGCGCGCGATTCCCTCCCGATCAGTGGAGGCGCGGCGTCCCAGCCGCGCGGTGCGCACCGCTACGCCGCGTCCAGCTGAAGTGACATACGACGCAGTGCAACCAAGTCAGTAGGTCCCCGCTTACTGAAGATCCTCCAGGTCATCCTGGTCGAAGTATGTTGCGTCTTCGTCCGCCAGCCGGGCGCGCTGATGCTCCTGCTGGTGCTGCCGCTGCTGCCGCTCCTGCTCTTGGGCCGCCAGCGTCTCTTCGGTCATGTCTTCTATGAAGTCCGTATCGCTGCTGTACGGGTCGCGATCCCTGTTGGCCATGCCGGTCTCACTCCTCGGTGAGGTGACGTATGGAAGGCGTCCCCACCCGGGACCAGCGTGGCACGCGCCCGAACCCCACGCATCTCCTGTCGGGCCCCTGTGAGCGGGCCGGAATTCCAGCCAATGACGAACGTCGTAAGCGTGACAGGCGAGGCCTGCGTGCCTAGTGATACAGATGGGACTCGGGCGCGAGGACTGCGCCGACACCCGTGGTCTGGCGGCCCTGACGCACGGGCGGCAGCGAGCACCCGCCACCGCCCCCACGCCAACGGATGACTCAACAGCACGGGGCGAACGGCGAGTTGTACAGCACCAGCCTACGAAGCCTGCGGCGCCACACGGGCCAGTACCGCCTCGCGCAGCGCCGCGGGCTCGACTTCCAGTGCGCCCAGCACCTTGATGGCGACGCCTTCCCCCTCCGCGAGGAGGCCAAGAAGCATGTGCTCGGTGCCGATGTTCTCCTGCCCGAGCGCTCGGGCCTCGCGAACGCAGAGTTCGAGGGCCTTCTTGGCGCGCGGTGTGTAGGCGGGCCGCGGGTACTGGAAGGCACCGGGCCCGAAGGTGCTGTCGGCCCGCCGCCGGATCGCCTCGACGTCGATGCCGATCGAGGACAGCGCGTCCTTCGCGGCCTGGCCGCCGGTTCCGACGATGCCTGCTTCGTCCCACAACCGTACGGTCTCGTCGCGTGCTCGTGACACGTCGACACCGTGGTCAGTCAGTACCTCCTGGGCCGTACTGTCGCCGCTGGCCGCCAGTCCGAGCAGCAAGTGCTCCGTGCCGATGAAGTCATGGCGGAAGGCAAGCGCCTCGTCCTGCGACGCGACCACGGCCCGCTTGGCGCGGTCGGTGAAATACTCGAACACCCTCAGTCCTCCTTGCCCATGGCCTTGCGCCTGCCCGCGTGCTTCTCGTGCACCGTCTGTCGACTGACCTGCAGTGCCGTCGCGATGCTCTGCCACGTCCAGCCCTGGTCACGGGCGTTGTCGACGTGTAGACGTTCCAGTTCCTCCAGCAGGCGGCGCAGCGCCACCACGGCCTGCAACCCCACGGCGGGGTCCTTGTTGGTGACTTTTCCGGCCAGCGAGGCCGGTGTGTCCTCATCCATGCTGTCAGGTTAGCCTGACAGATGCCCGTGTCAAGGTTTCCTGACAGAGGCTGGGGCGGGACGACGGAAACCAGCAAAGGCGCATGGACGCCGCCCCCCGTCACATGTCCGCAAGCTCCCGCACCGGCGTGGCTTGGTTGCTCGCGGTGGCGTGCTGATCCAGGCTGGCGACGAGACGGCGTGAGGTGCCCAGGTCCGACGATCCATCGGGCGGGACGCGGTGTATGGGTGGGCGCAGCCGTCGGCGAGGAGGTAAGCGGAGGTTAAGGGGAGGCAAGGAGGCCCGCCTGTGAACACCACCCGGCTACGGCGCGACGAGCTCAGATCGCTGTTCGCCCCGGCGGCCGTCCCCTCGGAGAGGATCGGGCTGGAGATCGAGAGCGGCATCGTCGACCCCGAGACCGGGCTGGCCGCCCCCTACGCGGGAGACAAGGGCGTCAAGGCCGTTCTGGAGACGCTGCTCGCCGAGTGGGGAGGGCAGGCCCAGCACGACGCCGGAGAGCTGATCGGCGTCAAGCTGGCGGACGGTGTGCTGATCGGGCTCGAACCCGGCGGCCAGGTGGAGTACTCGTCCGCTCCGGCCGCCGATCTGGCCACGGTGGTGGACGAGACGCGGGCCGCTCTTGAGCGGCTCTCCGAGATCGCCGAGCACTTCGGCTGGGCGCTGGTGCCCGGTGCGTACTTGCCGTTCGACCGGATCGAGACCATCCCGTGGGTGCCGATGAGTCGTGCCAGGGTCATGCGTGACTTCTTCGCCGGTATCGGCGACGCGGGCCGTGACGCGCCGAAGGTCCTGTCGATGTCGTTGTGTACGCAGGTGCATCTGGACTTCCTGTCCGACGAGGACTTCACACGAAAGCTGCGGATGCAGGCAGCCGCCTCGCCGGTGGTCGCCGCGCTGTTCGTCAACTCGCCCTTGCAAAACGGCCGGTTGACCGGGCTGCTGTCACACAGGTCCCATGACTGGCTGCGAACGGACCCGCGGCGCTGCGGTCTGCTCGGGCCAGCGCTGCGGGGCGAGGTGAGCGCCGATGATGTCATCGACTGGGCGCTGGGGCTCCGCATGATCTACCGCTTGGGGCCTGACGGGCGGTACCGGCCCGCTCCCGACCGGCCGTTCGCCGTGATCCTGGAGCGGGGTTACGAGGACGGCTCGATGCCGACCTTCGCGGACTGGGTCTCCCATCTGACGCAGACCTGGACGCATGTCAGGCCCCGTCGCACCCTGGAACTGCGCGCTGCGGACGGGCCGCACCACCAGTACATTCCCGCTGTCCCCGCGCTGTGGGTGGGGCTCAGCTACCACCCGCCGTCCTGCGAGGCGGCATGGGAACTGCTGGGGCACTACAGCGTGGAGGAACAGCGCTCGGCGATGCTCAAGCTGCCGGTCGAAGGGCTGCGCACCGCGCTCGGCGGGGACCGGATCGACGAACTCGCCGGTGAGTTGGTGAGGTTGGCCCGCAAGGGGCTGCGGGCACGGGTGGACGCAGGCCTGGAGCACCCCAAGGTGTTGGAGTACCTCGATCCGATCGACGAGGTGCTGCAGACGGGAAGGACCTTCGCCGAGCAGTGCGCCCGGCGCTGGGAGACGGACATGGGACGCGATCCGCGCCGCTACGTCGCGGCGTTCCGTGTCTGAGCCGAGGCCTGAGCCGAGTCGGGCTCCCGGTGGGGAAGTGGGATACGGTCTGCGCCACCGAACTTGGCGTCGGTTTGGCGGTGTTCGCCGATAGGATCTCCTCATGTTGAGGGGGGCTCATGGACCGTGACGTCCGCTCGGTGGATGACTTGCTCAAGCTCCTGGACAGCCTGTTCGTCCCCGAAACCGACCGTTGGACGGACGGCGCCGCGACGTGGTGGGACGACTTCTACGCCGACCGCTCCAAGTCCGTGCCGTTCTTCGTGGCGAAGCCGGACGAGAGCCTGGTCTCCTACCTCGACCGAGGGTTGATCGGTCCCGGCCGCGCCCTGGACCTGGGATGCGGCCCCGGTCGCAACGCCGTACACCTGGCCGCCCGAGGCTTCCAGGTGGACGCCGTAGACCTGTCGCCCACAGCCGTCGCCTGGGCCGAGGAGCGCGCCCGCGAAGCCGGTGCCGACATCCGCTTCCACTGCGCTGACGCCTTCGCGCTCACCAGCGAACTGACCGGACCGTACGACCTGATCGTCGACTCGGGTTGCTTCCACCATCTGCCGCCGCACCGCCGCATCAGCTACCGCGCCCTGCTCGACCGCACCCTCGCCCCCGGCGGCCACCTCGCGCTCACGTGTTTCGCAGCCGGGAGAATGGGGTGCGAACTGCCCGACGCGGACCTCTACCGCGAGTTCCGCCTGCACGGCGGACTCGGCTACTCGCCGGAGTCCCTGCGCTGGATCTTCGCCGAGCTGACTGAGATCGAACTTCGCCGGATGCACGACGAGCCCGCCGAATCCGAGTGCTTCGGAGAACCCTTCCTGTGGGCGGCCCTGTTCCGACGCGGATGGGTGGGCACTTGACGGGTTGGCTCGGTGGGCTGGCGGCTGGAGCTCGCCGCATAGCGTGGTGGCGGGACGATTTCCCGGAGGGCGAGTGATGGGTGTGACGTGGGCTGGGGTGCGGGAGCGGGTGCTCGCGCTGCGGGAGGCGCCACGGTGGTGGGCGGTGTTCGGGGCGGAGGGCGGGCACGGCTTCGAGCTGCTGCCCGCCCTCACCGAGGAGCAACTGCGGGCGGTGGAACGGCGGTTGGGAACCGAACTGCCCGAGGAGTACCGCGCGTTCCTCCTGGAGGTGGGTGCGGGCGGCGCGGGGCCTGACTACGGACTGTTCCCGATCAGGCCCCCGGAACCCGATGCCCCGCCCGTCACCGATCACTGCGCGCTGCCGTTTCGCTCCGAGCTCACGGCCGAGCTCGAACGTGAGGAGCCCCAGCGGGCCTACTACCCGGATGACGACGCCTTCTTCGCCGCCTACGCGGCCTGGGACGTCCGCCGCGACGAACTGCACGACGCCTTCACGGAAGGCACCCTCTGCATCAACCATCAAGGGTGCGGATACTACTCGCTCCTCGCCGTCACCGGCCCGCTGCGCGGAACCATGTGGAACGATGTACGCGCCATCGGTGAAGGCGTGGTTCCCGTCGAACCACGCGCGGGCCGAACCGGGCACGTGTCGTTCACGCAGTGGTATCTGGACTGGCTCGACCACGCGGAGCGCCGCGCCTGGGACACGACGACCGAACCTCCGCCACGGGTCGGGTTCACCTCAAGCCGGACACCGGCCGGCAAGCTCTGAACTCACAAGGCCATCGGCCAATCCGTCAAGGCCCAGGGAGCCTTGCTGCGCGGTTCGGGGGAGCACCGATCACGTACGCCGGTGTGCGGCGAGGAAGACATGGTCGAATTCCTTGCGCACGCAGTCGACATCGTCGAATCCCGCCTCGCGCAACCAGCCCAGATTCCCCTCCAGTGTCAGTTCGGTGAACCGCTCACGGCTGTGCGTGTCCTCGTGGGCGTCGCGCCGCTGGCCGTGTCCCCGGGCGTAGAGCGCCGCGAGTGGGGAGTTGGGCGGTGACATCACCACATCCAGCACCAGGTCGAGGTTGAAGAACCAGCCGCCGGGACGCAGCAGCGAGTGCACCTGACCGTAGACCTTGCGGACAGTCACCGGATCACCCAGATTGTGGGCCGCGAGCGAGGACACCACCGCGTCGAACGGCCCGTCCACTTCCTTGACCCATGAGGGATCACGCAGATCACAGTGCCGGTACACCACCCGCTGCCCGAACTCGGCGAGAACTTCCCTGGCACGGTCGATCATGGGTGCCGAGTAGTCCTGGAGGCACACGGTGGCCGCCGGGAACTCGGTGAGCACCTGGCGAGCGAACTCACCATAGCCGCCGCCCAGGTCAAGTACGCGGACATGGTGCGAGCGCGACAGCGGTAGCAGCGATGCGGCGCGCCGCAACCGGAGTTGGCGTTGCTCCCCGGCCGAAGCGGCGAAGTCGATCCACTGCTTGACGTACTCCGCTGACTGCCAGTCGTGTTGGGTTTTGACGTTCCCGGTCATGGACGCTCCTCGTCGTGGGGTATGAGACGTGGCGCCCATTGCAGCGGCTCAACCCGAGTTGAGCGCAACACCGTGCGTCGGGAGTGCCTTCATGAGGTGAGAAGTCAGCGGCTCACGGTGTTGGCGGCCCCGGTGATCTCCCGACGCAGTTCAGGGCATTCCGCTGCGGGGTTGTCACGAGGGCAGGACAGCAGATGGTCGAGGTAGCCGCGGGCGGTGCGCAGTTGTTCCACTTGGCTGTCTATCGCCGTGATGCGATGGGAGACGGCTTCGCGCCAGTCGGTGGCTCTGGTCCGTCCGCGTAGCACGGTGTCGATCTCGTCCAGGCTCATCAACCCGGTTGACTGCCACAGTCGGATGAGTGCGATGCGGTACCGCTGGTCGGCGTCGTAGTAGCGCTGCCCGGACCTGCGATGGGCGGTGATCAGTCCACGGCGCTCCCAGTAGTGCAAGGTGGACAGCGCCAAGCCGTGTTCGTCGGCCACTTCGCGGATCCCGGTGAGATCGTTCATGGACTCAACTTGACCCCAACCGAGGCTGCGCGGGCAAGAGTTGGGGGCCGTCGTCGGTCCTCCCAAAAGGCCCGGAGCTGCGTCTGACCGTGCCGCCTACTCGCACTGGACCAGGGCGTACGTCCCGAGTGACTTCCGCTGACCCTCCGGCCTATGGACAGGCGGCGGCCAGGGCGGACTCCGCGATGGAGGTACGTGCGTACAGCACCGAGCGGCCGACGCGGTGGGCGCTGACCAGGCCCGCGGTGCGCAGCGCGGTCAGGTTCTGGGAGACCCCGGCGGGGGAGAGGCCTGTGCGGTGGGCCAGTTCGGTGGTGGAGGCCGGGCTTCCCCGATCAATTCACCCATGCCTGAATCCATTGGCCGCCAACGTGGCGGCTGGCGCGTTGCGTTTGTCCGAGGACGAGTTGGCCACCTTGGAGAGCCTCCACCAGCAAGGTCTCTGAGCGCCGACAGGTTGTGCCAGTGGCCGACCATCGGGACCGGACTTTCCACGTTGGGCGAACGCCTCCTGCCGGAGACCGACCGCGCCGCCGGGCCGTAGTGGGTTGGTATGCGGTCACGACGGCGTGGTTCGTCAGTCCCGCGGTAGGTCGATGACGGTGACGGCACTCTCCACGAGGCTGCCGATGTAGAGCCGCCCATCGTGTTCGCACGCGCTGGTGGCCATCCGGTAGCTGGCACGAGGCCAGCGCAGGTCGTGAACGGTGCGTCCCGCGCTGTCGACCGCGGTGACCCGGACCGTTCGGCGCGGACCCGGCTGCAGCGACTCCGGCAGCCGCCACAGCGCACGGCGCAGTACCGGGGGAGTGCGGTGCAGCCAGTCCAGCAACGGATCACGCGGTGCGGCGTAGGCGATCCAGATCAGGCCGTCCGGGCTGGTGGTGAGGTTGTCGGGGAAGCCTGGCAGGCCCTGCAGGAAGGTGTCCCGGTGCCCGGCCTGCGGGCCGGACAGCCAGAGCCGGGTCAATCGGTATGCCCCGGTCTCCGCGACGAGGACGAACGATTCGTCGGCCGGGAGCGCCACACCGTTGGCGAAGTACAGTCCATCCAGGACGACTTCGGGCTCGGCGGCGCCAGGCGTGATGCGGATGAGGCGTCCGGTGCCGGAGTGTTCGAGCAGATCGCCCAACCAGTGGTCGATGCCGAAGCGTCGGCTGGAATCACTGACGTAGATCGTGCCGTCGCGAGTGACCGCGACATTGCTGCAGAAGCCAAGCCGCTCGTGGCCCGCCGACTCCAGCAGCACCTCGCACTTCCCCGTGTCGAGCGCGACGCGCAGCAGTCCGCGTCGCGCGTCACACACCAACAGCCCACCGTCGGGCATGAGTTGCAGGCCAAGGGGCCGTCCTGCCGTGTCAGCGATGGTGGCCACCTGGCCGGTGTGCGGATCGACGCGCAGGATCCTGCCGTCGGCGACGCCGGTCAGCAGCTGCCCCGAAGCGTCGAAGACCACGTGCTCGGGCCCGACCCCGTCGAGCGGGATCATCCGTGGGGCGGCCACGGGCACCCGCTGCCCACGCGAGCGACCCGGCCGAACCGGCGGACGCCAGGCCACGGGCCGTAGGTCGGGTTTGTCGGTCGACGTCATGATGCCTCCGTACGGACGTGCTCCTCGCGGCAGAGTAGGGCGGGGAGCGGGGCACGTAACGTGTTTCGGCGTAGATTTCGCCCAAGGGAGAGTCAACTGTGTTGCGGCGAAGGCGCGCGGCAGTGGCTTGGCGCTACGCGGAACCCACAGCGCCGTCGTGACGTTGTCCCGGGTGGCCCGGATAGTGCCGGGGTAGGGGATTGACGGAGTGACCAGCTGGTTTACAGTGCCCGTGGTCAGTGCCCGTCACTTGGTGACCTGAGAAGGAATCACGGAGTATGTCGACTGAGACGTTCGAGTTTCAGGTGGAAGCACGCCAGCTTCTGCAGATGATGATTCACTCGATCTACTCGAACAAGGACGTGTTCCTGCGCGAACTCGTCTCCAACGCCTCCGACGCGCTGGACAAGCTTCGTGTCGAAGCGCTGCGCGACGACTCGCTCGGCGCGGATGTGTCCGACCTCCACATCGAGATCGAGACGGACAAGGACGCCCGTACGCTCACCGTGCGGGACAACGGCGTCGGCATGTCGCGCGATGAGGTGGTGGAGCTCATCGGGACCATCGCCAACTCGGGTACCGCCAAGTTCCTGCAGCAGCTCAAGGAGGCCGACAGCACGGCCGCGGCGGAGGGGCTGATCGGGCAGTTCGGCGTCGGCTTCTACTCCAGCTTCATGGTGGCCGACGAGGTCACCTTGCTGACCCGGCGCGCCGGCGAGACCGAAGGCACCCGCTGGACGTCGACCGGCGAGGGCACGTACACCATCGAGACCGTCGCCGACGCCCCGCAGGGCACCGCGGTCACACTGCGGCTCAAGCCGGTGGACACCGAGGACCGGCTGTACGACTACACCTCGCCGTGGAAGATCAAGGAGATCGTCAAGCGGTACTCGGACTTCATCACCTGGCCCATCAGGATGGCCGCGCAGCCCGCGGCCGAAGGCACCTCCGAGTCGGCGTCCGACGACGCGCCGCGCGAGCCCGAGACGCTGAACTCGATGAAGGCGTTGTGGGCGCGCCCGCGTGAGGAGGTCACGGACGACGAGTACCACGAGCTGTACAAGCACATCAGCCACGACTGGAACGACCCCCTGGAGACCATCCGCCTCCAGGCGGAAGGCACCTTCGAGTACCAGGCGCTGTTGTTCGTCCCGGCCCATGCCTCCCAGGACCTGTTCCTCCAGGGCCACAAGCGCGGTGTGCAGCTGTACGTCAAGCGCGTCTTCATCATGGACGACTGTGAAGCGCTGATGCCGCCATACCTGCGCTTCGTCAAGGGTGTGGTGGACGCACAGGACCTGTCGCTCAACGTGTCCCGTGAGATCCTCCAGCAGGACCGCCAGATCCAGTTGATGCACCGCCGTCTGGCGAAGAAGGTGCTGTCGACGGTCAAGGACATGATGGCCAAGAACCCGGAGCGCTACGCCACCTTCTGGCGGGAGTTCGGCCGCGTCCTCAAGGAGGGGCTGCTGAGCGACTTCGAGAACCGCGACGCCATCCTCGAGGTCTGCTCGTTCGCCACGACCCACGACGCGGACAAGCCGACCACGCTGCGCGAGTACGTGGAGCGGATGAAGGACGGCCAGGAACACATCTTCTACCTCACCGGTGAGTCCCGGCAGGCCATCGAGAACTCACCGCACATGGAGGCGTTCCGAGCCAAGGGCATCGAGGTGCTGCTGCTGACCGACCCCGTCGACGAGGTGTGGGTCGACTCGGTGCCCGAGTTCGACGGCAGGCAACTGCGGTCGGTGGCCAAGGGCGAGGTCGACCTCGGTACCGAGGACGAGAAGAAGGAGGCGGAGACCGAGCGCGAGAAGCACCAGCAGGAGTTCGCGGGCCTACTGACCTGGATGAAGGACCAGTTGAGCGAGAACGTCAAGGACGTACGGCTCTCCTCACGCCTCACCGTCTCGCCCGCCTGCATCGTCTCGGACACCCACGACGCGACCCCGGCCCTGGAGAACATCTACCGCGCCATGGGCCAGGCCGTTCCGCACGTCAAACGCATCCTCGAACTCAACCCGAGCCACCCGCTGGTCAGCGGCCTGAACCGGGCACACTCCGAGCGCGCGGGCGACACCGGCCTGCAGGAGACCGCCGAACTCCTCTACGGCATGGCCCTGTTGGCCGAGGGCGGCGAGCTGAGCGACCGCTCACGCTTCGTCAAACTGATGGCCGACCGCCTGGAGCGCACGCTGTGATCGCACAGCGGCGGCACGACTGAGTTTCGACACGCTGTGCGGCCAAGATGTCGCACAGCGTGTCTCCGTGTCGTGCCCGGGAGATCACCGTCATGCCCTGATGCCGCCGAGGTGCGTACCGTAGAGGTATGCCCGAGTTGCCGGACGTCGAGGGGTTTCGCAGGGTGCTGGCCGCCCACGGGCAGGGGCGGCGCATAGCGGACGTCACAGTGGCGGACCCGGGTGTGCTGCGTGGCGTGTCGGCGCGCGGACTGCGGCGTGAGCTGGTGGGGAAGCGGTTCGACACGCCGGAACGCCACGGCAAGTGGCTGATCGCCCGCACCGACGGTCCCGTGCTCCTCATGCACTTCGGGATGACCGGCGCGCTGGTCCCGGGCACACCCGATGATCCGCCGGACCCCCACGACCGTGTGGTCTTCGTCCTGGACGACGGTGAGCTTCGCTTCCGTGACCAGCGCAAACTTCAGGGCATTCGGCTCGGCGACGAAGCGGAGGCCAAGCGGGTGCTCGCGACGCAGGGGCCGGACGCGATGGCCGTGGGGCGTGATGAGTTCGAGCGGTCGATGTCCCGGCGGCGAGGCCGGATCAAGGCGGCACTGCTGGACCAGTCGCTGATCGCCGGGCTGGGCAACCTCCTCGCCGACGAGATCCTGTGGCGCGCCGGGGTGCATCCGGCTTGTCCGGTCCGCGAGGTTGAGGGTGCGCGACTGCGCCGGTTGCACACGCAGATGCGGCAGGTGCTCCGGGCGTCGGTACGGGTGGGGCACGTACCCGGGCGGCCCTCCTGGCTCACCGGGCGGCGGTACGAGCAGGATCCGCACTGCCCGCGGTGCGCAAGCCCCTTGTGCACGGGACGGGTCGCCGGACGGGGGACGGTGTGGTGCCCGCGATGCCAGCCGGGCGGGTGTTAGGCGCTTCCGCTGGGAGTGCGGCGATGTGCCGTAGGTCGTCCGCGGCGCCATTGTGGCGGGTCGCGCAGTTCCCCGCGCCCCTTCAGACCGCTTCCGAACCGCGGCAACAGCCGCGGCGACTCCTCGGGCGGCGACCTGGGAACCGCGGTGGGGCTCAGCAGTCGGGCTCCTCGATGGCAGGCATCGCGGTGCCGTCCGGATGCCACCGGCTGAGGAACCCGGGCTGTCGGCTGACGTCGACGAGTTCGATGCGGGCCCCGATGCTGTCCATGCGGTGGTAGGCGAACGGCCTGCCATAGGGGCAGCCGGAGAAGTCCAGGGGAAGGCCCTGCTGCTCCAGGCGCCGGGAGCCTTGCCGGACATCGCTGGACCAGAAGCCGATGTGATCGAACCTGGCGCCCTGCGAGGCGTCCCAGGGGCTGCCCGCGGGCCCCTCGATGAGCTCGATGAACGCAGGGCCGTCCGCCGAGAAGACGATGCGGAAGTCCCACTCGCCGAGCCGGTCGGACAGGGGAGCGTTCCACTTGACCCCAGCCGAGCGCTCGAAGTCCGCCATCGCCCGCTCGATGTCCGGGACCGCGAAGCACAGATGGTAGAAGGCAGTCATCCGCCCATGATCAGGCCCTGGACCCCAAAGGTGAAGGGGCTCGCGGGTTTCGTCGGCCCGGTCCACGGGCTGGCCGTCGGTGTGGCGGCCACAGGAGCATGCGGCCCGGGCGGGTACGCGTTGAACGGCGATGCCAACTGGACGGCGGTTTGGAGATGATGGGCGTAGCCGTCTCGACCGGATCGGAGTGAACGCAGATGTTCATCGAAGAGGGGCCGCAGCCGTCGACCGCGCACCGCTTGCTGTCGACGGCCGCTGCACCGGAGCAGTGGTGGCCCAGCCTCGCCGACCCGCGTGGGCGCGACGTCGTCAAGGGGCGGTCACACGCGCTGGTCTTCGGTGAGCCGGACCCCCGGTTACGCGGTTACGTACTGAGCTACACGGGCATTCGCAACGCCGGACCCGACGCGCCGTACGCACAGCGGGTTCCGCCCGAATGCGGTGTCATGCTGACCGTTTCACTCTCCGGAGCCTCCCCGGGCCGGGTCAACGCGGCGCAGGGTCCGGCCGCGCTGCCGGTGGTTGGTGTCACCGGCCTGCACGACAGCTTCTACGTGGTGGACCGCCGCGCCACCTCCGGGTCGACGCTGCTGGTGGCGCTCACCCCTCCTGGCGCCTACGCGCTGTTCGGCGTCGCCATGCACGCCCTGGCCAACACGCACGTGGCGCTGTCCGACCTGATGGGCAGGCGGGCCGACCGGCTCGCCGAGCGACTCGCCGGTGCCCGCACCTGGCACGAGCGGTTCGCGGTCCTCGACGAGGTGTTGGTCCCGGGCTGCACCCACGGCCGTACCCCGGACAAGAGCCTGGTGCTGGCGTGGCAGCGGATCGCACGGACCCACGGCAGGCTGCGCATCGGGCAGTTGGTGGACGAGATCGGCTGCAGCCCCAGGCACCTGGAGAAGAAGTTCGGCGAACAGACGGGTCTGCCGCCCAAGACGGTGGCACGGATCTGGCGGTTCCAGCGGGCGGCACATCTGCTGTTGACGGCCCCGGAGCAGTCCATCGCGCAGGTGGCGCATGTGTGCGGGTACACCGACCAAGCTCACCTCAACCGGGACTTCCGGATCCTCGCGGGATGCACGCCCACCCGCCTCGTCGGGCCACGTGGGCCCGGTCAGATCAGGTCCATGGCGGCCACCTCGTCGGGACTGCCGTAGCTGACCGGCCCCTGGAAGCGGCGCCGGGCCGTGGTGAACCACCATGCGGTGGCGATGAGCAGCACCACCGCCAGCGCGATCGGCGCGTAGTTGAAGGTCTTGGCACTGATCGGGGCGGACTGCGGCAGCATGAACAGCACATTGCTGATCACGATCCACGTCACCGCGACTGCGGCGACCAGCTTGCCGTGGCGCCCCAGGTTCCATGGGCCGGGTTGGAAGCTGTCCAGGCGTAGCCGCAGGAAGATCGGCACGCCGTAGGCGAGGAACAGGCCGACGACGTTGATGCTGACGACCGCGGTGAAGGCGGTGTCGGACCACCAGCCGGGAGCGACCAGCACCAGGGAGCAGGCGGCGGCCAGCCATACCGCCTTGACCGGGGTGCGGGTACGCGGCGATACCGAATGCCACCAACGCGAGCCGGGCATCGCCCCGTCACGGGAGAAGGCGAAGATCTGCCGGGTGTTGCTGGTCATGTTGGCCAGACCGCAGAACAGCATGGCGCCGATGACGATCAGCATAAGGACTTTCGCGGTGCCGGTGCCGAGCGCGTCGATGAGGACCTGGACGGGCGGCGCGGAGGCGCCCGCCTCGGCGGTGTAGTCGCGGATCGCGTAGATCAGGGCCAGCATGAGAATGAGCCCGGTGAGCGCCGAGCAGGCGATGGCCCGCATGATGCCCTTCGGGGCGTTGACGGTGGCCCGCACGGTTTCCTCGGACATATGGAAGCTGCCGTCGAACCCGGTGAAGGTCCAACTCGTGACGAGCAGGCCGAGCATCGCGCCGTAGAAGCCGTTGGTGAATCCGGTGTCGTTGGCGAAATGCGTTGCGAACGACGGCGGTTGATGGTGTGCGGGCAGCACGACCAAGGCGGTGACGAGCACCACCATGCCGATCAGCAGCCACCACACGGATATCCGGTTCAGCACGGCGACCAGTTGCACCGTGTAGGTGTTGGCGAGCGCCTGCACAAGCAGGATCGCCGCCGTGATGGCGACCGTGTGCTGCGGTGTCACCTGGTAGGACGGCCACTGCAGGGCGATGAACGCCTGGATGAAGGTGGCGGCGGCGTAGTCGGTGGCGGCCGTTCCGCCGACCTGACCGGCGAAGTTCAACCAGCCCGTGTACCAGGACCAGGCACCGCGGTGCCGTTTGGCGAGCTTTCCCGCCGAGAAGTACAGGGCGCCGCTCGTCGGATAGGCCGAGGCGATTTCTCCCATCGCGGCCCCGACGAACAGCACCATGACCGAAACACCGATCCAGCCGAAGACCAGGATCCGTGGCCCGCCCGCTTTCATCCCGAATCCGAACGACGAGAAGATCCCGGAGATGATGTTGATGATCGTGAACGAGATCGCGAAGTTGTCGAACGCCTGGAAGCGGCGGGTGAGTTTGCGGGGGTATCCCATCGCGTGCAGCGTCGCGTCATCGTCGAGCGGGAGTGGTGTGGCATGCCGCCGGGTTCTGGAACGAGCGGGATTCACGGGTTCGGACACAGCTGTTGACCTTTCTGGTGGGGGCAGAAGGCGTTGTCAAGGATTCGCGCCGCGAGGGCGGCTGGCGAATTCGGCTGCGGCGTGCCCGATATCAGGCGGCACCTGGTACCGGCAGCCCGCACAGGCGTCTGGCTCTGGTCAGTTGCTCCTGGGGGTCGCCGAAAGCGCTCCAGGGCATGCGGGACGCGTACGGGCCCATGGCCGCGAAGACGGCCCGTGCCTCCCGGTCACGTTTGGCCATGAACAGCGCGTGCGCCAGGTACGACAGGTCCAGCACCGGGGTGAAACGGTGATCCGCGACGTGCGGGAACCAGTGCTGGTAGACGGCCAACGCCGTTGCCCGCCACTGGGGTTGCTCCCAGACGCTGTTGGCCAGCGGAGAGGACGGGTCGTGGTCGTCGACCAGGGCCACCAGTGGCAGCAGACGCAGCGCGGAGGTGGCCGGGGCGCGCTGCGCCAGGAACGCGGCGACATCCCAGGCCGCGTTGGCCGCACCGCCGTTGCGGGCGAAGAAGAAGGCCAGGAAGCGGTGGTGCGCTTCGCGGTGCCAGGGATCGAGCCGCAGGATTCGGGCGAACAGGGACCAGGGACCGGGGGCAGCGGTGAGCAGCCCCCGCGGCGCGGGATCACACCAGCGCTGAAGGCGAGTCAGCGAAAGCCGTGCCACCCACGGGGTGGGGTCCTCCGGTGACATCCGAACCGCCCGTTCACCGGCCGCGACCGCGATGCGCAGCAGGGCGGGAGCCCGCCGGTCGTGGGCGTCGGCCGCACGTAACGCGCGTAGCGTAGCCACCCGTGCCCACAGTAGCGCGGCCTGCGGGCTCGGCTCCTCGGCCAGCCAGCGTTCCGCCAGATCGGAGTCGGCCGCCTCCGACGCCAGTACCAACGAGCGGTGGGCCAGGGTAGCGAAGTCCGCCCGGGCTTCGGTGAGCACCTCGTACGCGCTGAAGTGCCGGCCCGCCCGCACATCCACGCAGGCACGCGCCAACTCGCGGTCGTCGGCGGCCGGATGCCACACGTAGTGTCCGGGGAACGATCCCGCGGTCACGTTCCGCCGCCCATCCGGCGGGCCTCGCCGCCGACCTCGCCCACACGCACCCCGTCCCATCCGCGTCGAACTGCGCCGGACCACACCGCGGCCCCGGCGTCAGCCTCACCCTACTCAGCATCAAGTGGAACTGAAACAACGCACGAATTCTTAAGGTGGAGCGGCTAGTTGGGCGTCTCTCGGAGTGTGCGTCCGGCCCCCGGGAGGGGCTGTTCGGCCCAGATGACCTTGCCCTCCGAGGTGTACCGGGTGCCCCAGCGCTCGGCGAGTTGGGCGACCAGGAACAGGCCGCGACCGCCTTCGTCCTCGGCCGCCGCGTACCGCAGGTGCGGTGAGGTGCTGCTGGTGTCGGACACCTCGCAGATCAGATTGCGATTACGCAGCAGGCGCACCCCGATCGGGCCGCAGGCATGGCGGATCGCGTTGGTGACCAGCTCACTGAGGATCAGCTCGGTGGTGAAGACCGTCTCCTCGTCCATGCCCCACCGCGTCAGTTGCTCGGTGGCTTCGGCGCGGGCGCGCGAGACGACCGTGGGGTCGCAGGGCAGTTCCCAACTGGCGATCTGGTCGGCGTCCAGGACCTTGGTGCGGGCGACCAGCAGGGCGATGTCGTCGCTCTGCCGGGCGGGCAGCAGCGTCTCCAGCACCGCCTCGCAGATCTCCTGCGGCGTGCGGTTGGGGCGCGCCAGCGTGCCGCGCAGGATCTCCAACCCCGTCTCGATGTCCCGTGTGCGGTCCTCGATGAGGCCGTCGGTGTACAGGACCAGGGTGCTGTCCGCGGGCAGGTGCAGTTCAGCGGCTTTGTACGGGTGCCCGCCGACTCCCAGCGGAGGCCCGACGGGGACTTCCGGGAAGTCCACGCTGCCGTCGGGACGGACGACCGCGGGCGGCGGATGGCCTGCCCGGGCCAGCTGGCAGTTGCCGGTCACGGGATCGTAGATCGCGTACAGACAGGCGGCGCCGACGACCGCCGCCTCACCGTCCTCGTCGGCCGCCTCCTGGTCGATGCGGCCGACGAGTTCGTCAAGGTGCCCGAGGAGTTCGTCCGGCGACAGGTCGAGGGCGGAGAAGTTCTGCACGGCGGTGCGCAGCCGCCCCATCGTGGCCGCGGCGTGCAGGCCATGGCCGACCACGTCACCGACCACCAGCGCGACCCGGGCGCCCGGCAGGGAGATCACATCGAACCAGTCACCACCCACTCCCGCCTGGGCGGGCAGGTAGCGGTAGGCGATGTCGAGCGCGTCCTGGCTGGGCAGGGCCCGCGGCAGCAGACTGTGCTGCAAGGTGACGGCCATCGCGTGCTCTCGCGTGAACCGGCGTGCGTTGTCGATGCACACCGAGGCGCGGGCCGCCAGCTCTTCGGCGAGGGACAGGTCGTCGTCCTCGAAGGGCTCGCTCTCCCGCGTCCGCCAGAAGTTGACGATCCCCATCAGTACGCCGCGGGCCTTGAGCGGAACCGTGATCAGCGAGCTGAGCCCGTAGTCGAGCACCGCCTGGGTCTCTTCCGGCTCCTGGAGGCGCCAGCCCTCGGCGGACCGCAGGTCCGGTACGAGCACGGGGTGCCCGCTCAGGAAGCCGTCCGCCTGCGGAGCGGATGAGGTGAACGCGACCAGCTCCCCCACCCGGTGCAGGGGATGGTCCTCCCTGGCGCCATGCAGGGCGACCCGGCGCAACTGCGCCGCGTCGCTGCCCACCCGTACGTGCGGCTCCTCGCCGCGCAGGACGGGGTCGGCGAGATCGACGGTGGCGTAGTCGGTGAACTGGGGGGCGGCCACGTAGACGAGTTCCTCGGCGGTGCGCTTGATGTCGAGGGTCGTGCCGATGGCCATGCTCGCGTTGTACAGCAGGTTCAGACGGCTGCGGGCCACCTCGGCCTTTCCGGCGAGCGCGCGCAGTTCGGTGGAGTCCCGCAGCGTCGCGACGCTGCCGCGCGGGCCGCCGCGACGGTCCGTCGGCCGGTTGTTCACCGCCAGTAGCCGGTCTCCTACGGGCAGCAGCTCATCGGTGGCGACACGGCGGGAGGCCAGCAGGTCCGCCATCCTGGGATCGAGGCCCAGGCTGCTGACCCGGTGTCCCTCCACGTCCGGTGGCAGCTCGAGGAGCCGACGCGCCTCGTCGTTGGTGAGCAGGATCCGGCCGTCGCCGCTGACGATCACCACGCCCTCGCGGACCGCGTGCAGCACCGCGTCGTGGTGCTCGTACATCCTGGTCATCTCGTCGGGGCCGAGGCCATGGGTCTGCCGCCGCAGCCGCGTGCTGACCAGCGCTGTTCCGGCCGTCGTCAGGAACAGCGCGGCGGCTCCGGCGCCGAGCACGACCGGCAGCTGCCGGTCGACCGCGCTGCTGACGTTGGCGGCCTTCATCCCGGCCGAGACCATGCCGACGACCCCGCCGTGGGCGTCGAAGATCGGGACGACGACCTGGACCTCCTCACCGAGGGGACCGTGCACGGTCTCGGTGGTGGTCCGGCCCTGCAGCGATGGCCCGATCGTGCCGACGAACTTCTTCCCGATCTCCTCGGGCTTGGGGTGCGTGTAGCGGATGCCCTGCCGGTTCATCACGACGATGAAGTCGACCCCGCCCCGCAGGCGGGCCGCTTCGGTACGCGGCTGCAGCACCGCCGAGGGATGGGGACCGCGCAGGGTGTTCACCAGGCCGGGGGAGTAGGCGAACGCCTCGGCAGCGGCCAGCGAACGGTCGCGCGCGGCCTGGAACCTGTCGCTGCGCGACTGCAGCAGCAGCGTCGCCACCGCGGCCACCACCAGCAGCACCACGATCAGCACCTGGAGCACGAACATCTGACCGGCGACACTGCGGATGCTCGCCACCGGCCACACACGTCGCGCCGACGCCGCCCGTGAGCCGCGGCGCCGTTCTCGCCGCTCACGTCGGCTACCTGGGTGCCGACCGGAGAACCAGCGGCCCGAGGGCCCCCAAGAGCGGCCCCGCTTTCGGGCCATACCCCATGTCTACCCCGACCTTCCCGGCGCCGCGAACGATACGCGCCATGCGTTGACCTGTCTCGACCCCTGGCCACGCCGCGATGCGGGCGTTCTCTCCCCCGTCAGGGGGGCGCCGGGGTGATCTTGGAGCGCGGCGGCGGTCTGGCATCTCGGCGGTCCGACACGACCACTACACACACGCGCTCGTGCGGCGAACCCGCCTGGTGGTGGGGTAGATGGCCGGGCCACTGGGTCCAGGGCCCGTCGGCGTCCACAGCAGTTCGGGGCCATGCCCCCGGTGGACCGCTCGCAGGTTGGTGCCCCGAGAAAACCTGCATGCAGAAGGACGAGGGGCTGGCCTGCGGCTTCCTGCTGGGCGGCTCATCGTGGAGGGGCGGTTCCACCCCACGACGAGGGGCGGGGCCCGGTGATGGCGGCTGCGAAGAGGTCACCGACTACCGTTCGCGACGCTGGAGCCTCCTTCGAGCAGGCGACTACTCTGCGCGCCGTTACGGTGATCATGGCTGCTGTGGTGGCCTCACGTTCTTGTTCGGCTTTGGGAACGTGCGGATGCTGGCGCTGCGCTTGGGTGTGCCCACCTGGGTGGCACCTCTGGTGGCCCCGGCCGCGGACCTGTCGGTTTCGAGTTCGGCGCGGAGCTGGGGGACGAGCATGAAGCGCGGGGTGCGGTACTTCGGGGCGACCTTGCCGCCGCGGGTGCGGCAGGTGCTTCCGGCGGGTGCGGAGCAGGTGGGTCAGCCGAACTGTTCGATGGCGGCGGCGCTCGGCGCAGCCACCGCTTCCTGTGCCAGCTCGGCAGTGGCTGTTGCGGTGTCGCTCAGGCCGATCCGGAGGTGCTCGACGTGGTACAGGGCCTGGTCGAGTAGTTCGCAGACGTGGTTGTCGTAGAGGGAATAGACCACCGAGCGGCCTTTGCGGGTGCCGACCACGAGGTCAAGGTTGCGCAGCAGGCGCAGTTGGTGGGAGCAGGCGGACTGCTCCATGCCGACCTCGGCGGCCAGCTCGGTCGCCGGGAGCGGGCCCTCGCGCAGCCGGGCGAGGATCAGCAGCCGGGAGGGGGTGGCCAGCGCCTGCAGCGTGGCGGCCACCTTCGCGGCGTGGTCAGCGGTGAGGCGGGTGCGCGGGACCCGGTCGGCGGGGGGAGCTCCATGACCCATGCGCCCATCGTACGCGGCCGGATGAACGCATGAATCAATGTTCATGCGTTCCTGTTACGGTGGTGGGGTTGGACGCTGTCCGCTCACGGCTGCGCAAAGGACCCCTGTTTCGATGTCTTCCACCCTCACCCGCCCGGCGCCCGCTGGCGACGCGGCCGTGCGCGACGCTGGGCCGCCGCGGCGGCGCACGAAGGTCTTCGCGCTGCCCGAAACCCGCTGGGCCGCCGCGGCGCTGGCGCTATTCCTGATCGGACTGCCGCTGTACCTGCTCGGGGCGCCGGCGTGGGCGTGGGGGCCGCTGTTCGCCCTCACCTACGCCACCGGCGGATGGGAGCCCGGCTGGGCCGGCTTGCAGGCCCTGCGGGAGAAGACGCTGGATGTGGACCTGCTGATGGTCGTCGCGGCGCTGGGGGCGGCGGCGATCGGGCAGGTGTTGGACGGCGCGCTGCTGATCGTCATCTTCGCTACTTCCGGCGCCCTGGAGGCGATCGCCACCGCCCGCACCGCCGACTCGGTGCGCGGCCTGCTCGACCTCGCCCCCACCACCGCGACCCGCCTGGCCGACGACGGCACCGAGGAGACGGTCCCCACCGAGCAGCTGGCCGTGGGCGACACCATCCTGGTGCGCCCGGGTGAGCGGATCGGCGCCGACGGCCGCGTCCTGGACGGTGCGAGCGAGGTGGACCAGGCCACCATCACCGGCGAACCGCTTCCGGTAGCCAAGGAAGCCGGGGACGAGGTGTTCGCCGGCACCCTGAACGGCACCGGCGCGCTGCGGGTGAAGGTCGAGCGCGACCCGTCCGATTCGGTGATCGCCCGAATCGTGGCCATGGTCGAGGAAGCCTCCGAGACCAAGGCCCCCACCCAGCTGTTCATCGAAAAGATCGAACAGCGCTACAGCCTCGGCATGGTCGCCGCCACGCTCGCGCTGTTCGCACTGCCGCTGCTCTTCGGCGCCGCGCTACAGCCCACCCTGCTGCGGGCGATGACGTTCATGATCGTGGCCTCCCCGTGTGCGGTTGTGCTGGCCACCATGCCCCCGCTGCTGTCCGCCATCGCGAATGCCGGACGGCACGGCGTGCTGGTGAAGTCCGCCGTGGTGATGGAGCAGCTGGGCCGGATCGACGCGGTGGCGCTGGACAAGACCGGCACCCTGACCGAGGGCACCCCGCGGGTGACCGACATCCGCCCGATGGCCGCCTCCGGCCTGAGCGAGGAGGAGCTGCTGCGGATCGCGGCGACGGCCGAGCACCCCAGCGAGCACCCGCTGGCCCGCGCGATCGTGGACGCCGCCCGCACCCGCGGCCTGGCCATCCCGCTGGTGGAGGACTTCACCTCCGCCCCCGGCACCGGCGTGACGGCCACCGTCGAGGGCAAGGCGGTAGCGGTCGGCAGCCCCGCCCGGCTGCTGAACGGGCGTACCGGGCACGCGGCCGCCGTGGTGGCCGCCCGGCTGGAGGACGAGGGCCGTACCGCTGTCCTGGTCGAGATCGAGAACACCCCGGTCGGGGTGCTGGGTATCGCCGACCGGCTGCGCGAGGAGACCGCCGCCACCGTCACCGCCCTCACCGGCCTGACCGGAACCGCGCCGGTGCTGGTAACCGGCGACAACCCGCGCGCCGCCGCCCGCCTCGCCGAAGAGGTCGGCATCACCGACATCCGCGCCGGCCTTCTCCCGCAGGACAAGGTCACCGCCGTCCAGGAACTGGAGCGGGCCGGACGCAAGGTGCTGGTGGTCGGCGACGGCGTCAACGACGCCCCCGCACTCGCCGCCGCCCACACCGGCATCGCCATGGGCCGGGCCGGATCCGACCTCGCCCTGGAGACCGCCGACGCCGTCGTGGTCCGCGACGAACTCGCCACCATCCCCACCGTCGTCGCGCTCTCCCGCCGCGCCCGGCGCCTGGTGGTGCAGAACCTGGCCATCGCCGCCGTGTTCATCACCGGACTGGTCATCTGGGACCTCGCCGGGACCCTCCCGCTGCCGCTTGGTGTTGCCGGGCACGAGGGCTCCACCGTCATCGTGGGCCTGAACGGCCTGCGCCTGCTGGCCGACGGCGCCTGGCGCCGTGCCCGCAGCGGGAACGGCCAGTGAGCCGCCGCGGCCGCAAAGCCGCCCCCGCGAATGCGGGGGCGGCCCGCTGCACGGTCACCGTCTGCCGCGGCTGCTGCTGCGGCACGGCCAAAATCCCCGGCCTGGACCACCCCGCCCAGCTCGACCAGCTCCGCTCATCCCTCGCACAGCTCGCCCAGGTACGCATCACCGGCTGCCTGGACGCTTGCGAGCACGCCAACGTCATCGTCATCCAGCCCTCTGCCGCAGGACGCGCGGCCGGCGGTCGGCCCGTCTGGCTCGGCCTGGTCAACGACCGCGACGCCGCCAACGACATCGCGGCCTGGGTCGAAGCCGGCGGGCCGGGACTTGCCGACCCGCCCGGCGTCCTCGACCTGTACGCCTTCACCCCGTCCCGCCGCATCCGCCAAGCCGTCGAACCATGACCCGACCGATCCGGTAACCGCGTCACCACAGGTGCAGATGGCTGTGGCGCAGGCCGTAGACGACCCGGTTGCCCGTCCTTGCGGGTGGTGCTGAGCAGGCGGCGCCGTCATTGAATCCTGGGCCTGGTTCAGGCGGCCGTGCTCAAGTCGGCGGCGGCCAGATCCTGCTCGCGCAGCGGCGCGAAGTCGCCGTCCAGCTTGGGGTCGTGTGCCTCGGGCTGGATGCCGAGTTCGTGTGTGGAGTATTCGCCGAACCGGTTGATGTGCTCGGTCAGGTACGGCGAGATGTGGGTCAGTTCCTCCGGCTCGATCGTCCAGCCTCTTCCAGCAGCTGCCGCACGATCTTGGGACCTACCCCCGCAGGCGCGGGGAGCACTCGGCCACCTGGAGTACGAGGGTTTCATCCTCGGGACCATCCCCCGCAGGCGCGAGGAGCACCCGGGCCCGAACCCATTTCCATAAACTATAAATATAAAAATGCTATGCTTCGAGCGTGAGTCGTCAAGACACCGCTCCTGGCGCGTCCGCCGCCATCGGGGCAGCCCTCTACGGCCTGGCCACCAGGGCCGCCAGACGCCTGCCCCGGGACATGAGCCTGACGTCCGCCGCCACCCTGGCCACGCTGGACCGGACAGGCCCGCGGCGCATCACCGATCTGGCCGCGGTCGAGGGCGTCACCCAGCCCGCGATGACCGCCCTGGTCCGGGTGATGGAGGAGTCCGGCCTGGTCGAGCGGCGGGGCGACCCGTCCGACAAGCGGGTCACGCTGGTGTGCCTGACCGAGGCCGGCGCCTCCTATGTCCGGACGCGGCGCCAGGCGGGCGTCCACGCGTTCGAGCGGTTGATCGGCGAGCTCACCGGCGACGAGGTCGAGGCGCTGGTGGCGGCCCTTCCGGCGCTGAAGCATCTGGCAGAGCTCGAAAGCCAGGGCCGCGAAGGGCCGAAGCAGTGACCGGGCAGCCGGTCGGCGGGGTCGCGGTGAAGGCGTTCCCGGTGGCGCGTTCCGAGGCGCGGCTGCTGGTCCCCGCCCTGATGTTCATCGCTCTGGTCGTGGCGGCGGTCGCCAGCCTCGGGACGCCGCTCATCACCAGCGTGGCGACCTCGTTCCACGTCTCGCTCGGCAGCGCGCAGTGGACGCTGACCGTCGCGCTGCTCAGCGGCGCCGTCGCCACGCCGGTCCTGGGCCGGTTCGGAGCCGGCCCGCACCGACGGGCCGCGATCCTCGCCACTCTGGCGGTCGTCGTCGCCGACAGCGCGCTCACCGTGCTGCCGCTGCCGTTCGCGTGGTTGCTGGCCGGCAGGGCGGCCCAGGGCGTCGGGCTTGGGCTGACGCCGCTGATGATGGGCGTGGCCCGGGACCACCTCCCCGAGGAGCGCAGCGCGGCCGTGATCGCCCTGATCTCGGTGGTCTCGATCATCGGGGCCGGCGTCGGCTACCCGCTGGCCGCACTGCTCGCCGAGCTCGGCGGGGTACGAGCCGCCTACGGCCTCGGCCTGGTCGTCACCGCCGCCGCCCTCCTGACCGCGTGGCGCTCCATGCCCGAAGCCCCCGAAGGCCGCTCCGCCCACGTGGACGTGGCAGGCGCGGTCGTCCTGGCCGCTGCGCTGCTCCTGGTGCTGTTCCTCGCAGGCGAACGGAATCTGTGGAGCCGGCACCTCGCCGTGGCGGCGGGCCTCGCCGTCGTCGCGGTGGTGCTGCTCTGCGTCTGGGCCGTCATCGAGCTGCGCAGCACGACGCCCCTGGTCGATGTGCGGGCGGTGCGGCACCCGGCGGTCGCCGGGGCGAACCTCGCCATGTTCGTCGGCGGGATCGGCATGTACCTCCTGCTCACGCTCATCACCCGGTACGCGCAGACGCCGCACGGCGCCGGCTACGGCTTCGGGCTGACGACCTTCGTCGCCGGGCTGGTCCTCATCCCGTTCTCGGTGCTGGGGTTCGTCGCCGGCAAGCTCACCCCGCGGGTCCGGACGCGGATCGCCGACCCCTTGCTCCTGGCCGGCAGCGCCGTCGTGGTGGGCGGCGGGTTCGCCCTGTTCGCGGCGGCCCGGTCGGACCTGGCCGAACTGTTCGCGGCGATGGGCGTGCTCGGCTTCGGCGTCGGCGGTTTCTCGGCCGCGATGCCCGGCGTCATCCTGGCCGTCACCCCCAAGAGCGAGACGTCGAGCGCCATGAGCTTCAACTACGTCGTCCGCAGCGTCGGGTACTCCCTGGGCAGCGCCATCGGCGGCCTGATCCTCGCCGCGGGCACCGGCCCCGGCCACCTCTTCCCCGACGACAGCGCCTACACCACCGCGGCGCTGGTCGGCATCGGCGCCATGGCGATCACGACGCTGACAAGCCTCGCTCTCGCCCGCCGACGCTCGTCCGAGACCAACTCGTAAGTCAGATGCACTCATCCCAACACTGGAGGTTCCGTGCCCAAGGGCTACTGGGTCAGCGTCTACCGCACCATTTCGGACCCTGAGAAGCTGGCTGCCTATAACAAGCTGGCCGGTCCGGCCGTTCGGGCCGGGGGCGGGCGGCTCCTCGCCCGTGACGGTCGGGTCGCCGCACACGACGCCGGAATCGCCGAGCGCACCATCCTGATCGAGTTCGACAGCTTCGAACAGGCCGTCGCGGCACGCGAGAGTGCGGCCTACCAGGAGGCGCTGGCCGCGCTCTCCGACGGCGTCGAGCGCGACTTCCGCATCGTCGAAGGCATCGACTGACCGAGGTTCAGTCGGATCTTCACTGAAGGACGCTGTCGGGAGTCTTGAGGACGGGCAGTTAACGATCGTGGCGTTGCGTCAGGCTCGTAGGAACATGATGCCCATGTTCCCGGGGAGCCCGATATATCCCTCCAGCCCCAGCCCGGATCGGAGATCCCGCCGCTGACCGCGCGGGTCGCCCGCGCCAGCAACCCCACCGCGGCCAGCGCCGCGCTGCTCGCGATCGCCGTCGCGCTGGTGCCTACCCTGTGGCTCGCCGTGGCGCTGGCTGCGGTTATCGGACTGTGTGCGGGAGTCTTCGGCAGTCTGGGCAACGCCCTCATACAGACGGCGGCGGACCCGGCCTATCTTGGCCGGGTCACCTCCGTTGGCCGCCCCACGCCTGCGCGAGCGGGATCGACGCCTGGGCGCTCGTCGAAGCAGGTCGCAGGGCTGTGAGTGGAACCGCCGGGCAGCTATAACACGATCCGGCGGAAAAATATCTGTGGTGGCCACGTGAGAAATCGTCGCGGCGCGCGAGAAATATTCCTGGGGTGACAGGCCGTGCTGGATTATTTACCGGGCACGGGCCGCGTCGACGTGCTACTGTCGTTACCGGTTGCAGGTGTGGTTGCCAGACGGTTTTTCCGGCGGCTGATCATCACGGCGACATGGAATGCGCGCAGGGCGTTTTCCTGAGACCGTCCCCGAGGAGAAACAAAATGGCTACTGGCACTGTGAAGTGGTTTAACGCGGAAAAGGGCTTCGGCTTCATCGAGCAGGACGGCGGCGGCGCCGACGTCTTCGCCCACTACTCGAACATCGTCGCCCAGGGCTTCCGTGAGCTGCTGGAAGGTCAGAAGGTGTCGTTCGACATCGCGCAGGGCCAGAAGGGCCCGACGGCTGAGAACATCGTTCCGGCCTGACACACCGGCACTGACGCATACTCCGCAGCTGGGGCCCGCACCTTGGGGTGCGGGCCCCAGCTCGCATCATTCCCAGGGTGATTCGACCCTGTGATTTCCGGCTCGTTCTCGCGATTCTCAGCGCCGCTTGTTCTGCTGCGGGAATTCCTTGATACGCGCCCGCATCGAGGAAGGTTCCGCATGAACCACACACGTACCACTCGCGCACGCACCAATCGCCCCTTCGACCGCTTCGGAGGGAGTGCCGCTGCGGGCCGCTCCGGCGTTCAGCGCCGCTCCAACCGTTCCGGAATCCGACAGTCCGCGCAGGGCGAGTTCACCTTGCCGAAGACGGTCACGCCCGCGTTGCCCGCTGCCGCGTCGTTCGCCGACCTGGCCATGCCGGCTCCGTTGCTGGCCACGCTCGGCCGTGAGGGCGTGACTGTGCCGTTCCCGATCCAGGCGGCAACCTTGCCGAACTCCCTGGTCGGCCGTGACGTACTCGGCCGCGGCCGCACCGGCTCGGGCAAGACTCTCGCCTTCGGCCTGGCGGTACTGGCCCGTACGGCCGGCCAGCGTGCCGAGCCGCGCCGCCCACTGGCCCTGATCCTCGTTCCCACCCGTGAGCTGGCCCAGCAGGTCACCGACGCGCTCGCTCCCTACGCCCGCGCCGCGTGCCTGCGGCTGGCCACCGTCGTCGGCGGAACCTCCATCGGCAGGCAGGCCGGGGCGCTGCGCGCCGGCGCGGAGGTGGTCGTCGCGACGCCTGGTCGGCTCAAGGACCTCATCGACCGGGGCGAGTGCCGGCTCGCCGACGTCGGCATCACGGTTCTCGACGAGGCCGACCAGATGACCGACATGGGCTTCATGCCCCAGGTCACCGCCCTGCTCGACCAGGTGCGCCCTGCCGGACAGCGGCTGCTCTTCTCGGCCACCCTGGACCGCAATGTCGACCTGCTGGTCCGCCGCTACCTCACCGACCCGGTGGTTCACTCCGTCGACCCGCCGGCCGGTGCGGTCACCACGATGGAGCACCACATACTTCACGTGCACGACGCGGACAAGCACCGTACGACCACCGAGATCGCGGCCAGGGACGGCAGGGTCATCATGTTCCTGGACACCAAGCATGCCGTGGACCGGCTGACCAGGCACCTGCTGAACAGCGGTGTCCGTGCCGCGGCCCTGCACGGTGGCCGGTCCCAGCCGCAGCGCACCCGGACCCTGGCGCAGTTCAAGGACGGTCATGTCACGGTCCTGGTGGCCACCAACGTCGCGGCCCGCGGCATCCACGTCGACAACCTCGACCTGGTCGTCAACGTGGATCCGCCCAGCGACCACAAGGACTACCTGCACCGTGGCGGCCGTACGGCCCGCGCCGGCGAGTCCGGGAGCGTCGTCACCCTCGTCACTCCCGGCCAGCGGCGCGGTATGAGCCGACTGATGGCCTCGGCCGGCATCACCCCGCACATCACCGCGGTCCGCTCGGGCGAGGCGGAGCTGAGCCGCATCACCGGCGCCCGGTCGCCCTCCGGCGTCCCGGTGGTCATCACCGAGTCCACCGTGGAACGCGCCCGCCGCGCCTCTTCGCCATCGCGGAGCCGCCGGGGCCGCTCCGCCGGCGCGAGGAAGCGCCGCAGCGCGCAGCGGCGGCCCGGCAACGAGTCGGGCGCCTAGCTCTGGCGCGGCGTCCGGACAACCGCGGTCTCCCTGGGATCGCCATGGTCAACGAACCGAACAGCTCTCACCGCAGGAGGCACCCTTGACGTCGATCCAGACGCAGTACCCCATGATGGACCCTGCCCCCGTGCCCGTGACCAGCGGCAGCGAGACGGATGGACCTCGGGTATGCGACGACATGACCGTCGAGGTGGCTCTGGCCGTCATGGCGAGCGCCCGTGTCGAGTACCTGATCGTGTGCGACGGGGATGACCAGAGCACGGACTCGGTCACTTTCGCTCAGCTCGCGATCCTCCGCGACAGCCCCACGTACACGGACCGGATCCGTCTGCGGGACGTCCTTGACGGATCGCTCCCCAGGCCGGACACCCGCCCCGGCGGCGTGGGTGAGCACGGCCGAGTCCCGAGCCTCCTCGTCCTCTCCCACTGATCCGGCTCGCCCGGACAGCCCGGTTTCCTTCCCCCGCGACTTCTCCCCTGGGAGGCATCATGCGCTGCGTCATCGCCCAGTACCCATTCGAGCTGACCAAGGCCGGGGTGCTGGCCTCGATGAAGGGCGTCAGGCCCGAGCTCGTCACGGGAGCGTCCGTGACGATCGGCCGCCGCCGCTACCCCGTCAAGCAAGTGGGCCAAGTCATCACGCGACAGGACCCGCGTGACTTCACCACCCGCGAAGTCACCCGAACCATGACGCGCCTGGGATTCACCTGTCACGACCGTCCCGAGGTCGCGCCGGTAGACGCGGGTGGTGCCATCCGCTCTGGACCCCGCCAGCCCCGCCGGCCGGCACCGGCCCCCTGATCCTGTGAGGACGGGCGAGGTGAACGCCCTCAGGAGCCCGGTGGGGCCGAG
>NZ_JANFNH010000020.1 GCF_024436055.1 Streptantibioticus rubrisoli
GGACGAGTACGTCCAGCACTACAACGGGCGAAGACCCCACCGCGGACAACAGCTGCACCCGCCGCGGCCCGACCACCCCACCGCCGACCTCACCCAAGAAAGGATCAAGCGCCGCCTGGTCCTCGGCGGACTCATCAACGAGTACGAGCGAGCGGCGTAGCGATGCAAGTCATCGCAGGCGGCCGTGTTCTGGAACCCCACACGCTCCGGCGCACGCCGCCTGCAACCGGGCCAAGAGCGATCGGCTGCCCGCACAGGCCGAACTCGCCCGCCTGGCCGCCCGCAACGAAGCAATCATGCAATCGCCCCATCCACTGCGCCGCACCCTGCAACTCAGCCTGAAGAGTGCCCTGACCGGCCGGAAGGTGTCTTCCTGGTCAGATTTCTTGAGGGCAGTGCAGACGGCTATCTGAATTGAGCGCCCCGCCGTGAGACCGTCAAAGTTGTACAGCGACCGGCGAACACGACTGCGGAGAGCCTTCGATGAGGTTTGCTTCACTGTGAGTCGGGTTCGCGATGCTCCATTGCGACTGGTCTGCGCTCGGTAGCCCACTGGGAAATCGAGCGATATGGTCTGTGGCGCTGAGGAATTGAGGGCTTTTAGGTCGCTATGTCAGTTTCGGTGAAAGTGTTGAAGGATGGCTCGCTGGTTGGATGAACATGCAGGTCAGTGAGTCTGCTCCCCGCGCACGCGGGGATGGTCCCGTCGTCACCACTCGCCGAGCTGGTCCCCGTGCACGGGCCGGTCCTGGCGTACCTCGGTGGTGTGCTACGGCAATTCCCGCGGTGACGTAGTTACGGGCGGCTGGCCCGGCTGTGGGCGTGTCGGACGGCTGCGGTTATACCGATCATGCCGAGCATCCACATCTGGCATCCGGCTTTGGGGTTTCGGCCGCTGACGTTGGTGCCTCGGACGAAGGTGCCGTCTTTGCGCCGGTAGCTGCGGCGGTGGTGCCGTGCCATGGTTCCCCCTCGTGTTGGCGTGTTCGGTCCACGATCAGGTCCGGCCGCCGGGCTGGGGTAGCTGTATTCCGGCCGGGTGGCGCAGGCCGGGGTGGTGTCAGGGGGGTTGGAACGTGTCGGCAGGTGGTCGTGCGCCGAGCTGGGCGATCGGCGCGGGGCACGAAGTTGCTTCGTGTGTGGCAACGAACCGGCCTGAGCGATGGGCTCCTCTCGCTACGCTGCGGTGCTAGGACCCGGCATGGAGGTTGTGCGATGGCTGATCTGCGGAGTAAGCAGGAGTTCGAGGTTGGCGTCGAGTTCTACTCGTTCGCCTTGCAAGAGGCCGACGATAGTCTCGTTCCTGTGGCGTATCCGGAAAGAGCTTCGGACGCCGATGAGTTCGTGTCTTTCTTTCAAGGGCGGGTTGACATCCGAAGTGGCGGTCATACCCATACAGCCACCCTCGCTGCAGAAGTCTGGGACGCCGCTCCGCCGGAAGACCACAGTAGGGACTGGGAGGTCAAGGGCGAAGGCGAGATAGCGTCCCAAACGGGAGAGCTTTCCATCTGCGAGATGGGCGGAAGCCCTGGAAACTACATTCAGCTCGGGGAAACCGAAACCCGCTGGAAGTTGCGCGTGTACTGCTCAGGGCGCACGGCTGTACGCGACCTTGCTCAGGTAGAAGTTCCCAGTTACGTCGAGCACTACCTCGTCCAGCTTTGGCCCGCTGACTAAGGGTGTGCGGAGTGGAGTCGGTGTCGGCTCCACTCCGCAATAGTGTCCTCCTAGCTGATGGCGACGATGAAAGCGTCTAGTTCCTGCCCGTTAGCGTCTCGCCCTTGTATGATGCGGTTTTTGTCCATGAACAAGGACAGTATGGTGCCGGCCGCGCCGTTGTCGGCCTTCGCGAGAGCCATCGCTGAAAAGTTGTCTTTAGGGGCTGACGGCTCGTAAATCGATTGTGCAGCCCCCTCATAGGTTGAGGCGAAGGGGTACTCGTCGCATTCGCGTGGTCCCGAAGGGTCGCTCTTTGCGTAGTCCTTCCCCCAGTACTTAACGCACACACTGATGGCCTGCGATCGGTTCTTGCGGCGACGTTTTGTGTCGTAGAAGAGGCGATGGAGGGGGTGGTTGTAGTCGAAGCCCGGGACGTTCTTGTGGGGGTTTGGCGGCTTGGTCGCGCCGGGCTTGGTGTGAGCGAGTAGTAGGTGGTCAGCCACGGCCTTCTCTGGCGATCCTTGCTGTGAGCTGTAGACCAGGGTCGGCATGATTGTGAACGCTGCGCCTCCTCTCTTCTTTGGGTCGCTTGCTTTCGCGTTTGCAAGGTATGGGGCTGCATCCCAGTTCATGCCCGCGAAGGTCACTCTCTGCGGCCCCGGAACAGTTCCTACGACGTACTGCGGTGGGTACTTGACGGACAGGTAGGGAACGTAAGCCATCGTGATCAGGTCGTCGGGCTTAGTTCCCTGACCGGCATCGAAAACGACGGTGTGGGTATAGCTTGGTTCGCGTTCGAGTGCGTCGAAGGACACGGTGGGCGGGATACTCCCGCCTTCGCGGTCCTTCGCATGTGATATTAGGACTCTCTTGTCTACCTCGGTCTTGACGGTCAGCTCACTGGTCTTGGTCTCCCCGCTCGCCGAGAAGTGCGAGAAGTGATAGTTGAACCGCACGGTGCGGTCTTGGGGGTCAGGGATGGTGCCGAGCACGGTGAGCGCGAAGCCGGACTCGCCTACCGGTTTTCCGTTGTCGCCCCAGACTTGAAGAAATTGCATGGCGCCGCACATGGCGAAGCGTGATTTTGCCCAGAACAGTGCGTTGTTGAGGTTCCTTTGGCACTCGTCATCGGTGATGGAACGCGGCGGGTCCGGGTACGTGGGCCCCGATGCGGCTTGCGTCGGAGGATTTGCGGGCGTCACTTCTGCCTGACGTGACTTGGGCAGAAGCGAGGCAGCTGCCCCTACCACCTGGCTGCCTACTGCGCTTTGGGGCTCCTCAGCTTTGGCCGCGTTGAGCAGTCGTGCCATGCCTCTGGGGCGCTGGAGTTCGTCCAGCGTTGGCACCTCGGCGTTGATGGGGAGAGTGTAGGTACTGATGGTTAGGCGGTGAGTCGTGGCGCTTGCTGGTGCTGGCGCACTTGAGGCTGCGATGAACCCGATCGCAACCAGTGCGGCGCAAGCCCGACCTCGACCGATAGGCCTTGACATGCTTTCCCCTCTGCTGCCGCGGTTCCCCCCTCCGGGCCCCCTGCCCGGGGTGTGGCGGCAGTTGCGAAGTGACGCTATGGCAGGGGGCTGACAAGCCGGCTTTGGCGTAGGCGCGTTGACTAGATCCACTGGTATGTCTGATTCCGCAGCAGTCACTTGCTGCTCACTCGTATAGCGCCCCAGACGAGGTTGAAGCTGGCCTGTGCCGCGTAGAAACCTCGGTTCGCTGGGATGACCAGGGTGTTCGCTGGGGGTGGTCAGGCTGCAGATTGGTACTCGTTGATGAGGCCGCCGAGTACTTGGGTGCGCCGGATGCGGTTCCCGGGCGGGATCACCCGCGCTGTCTCGGCGGTTCCCACGGCTTGAGGAGGTTGTTGGTGGAGAGACTGGTGGGGGCGGTGCCGGTTGTAGTGGTCGGTGTAGGTGTTCAGAACGGTTTGCAGGTGCTGCTCGTTGAGGATGAGCAGGCGGTCGGTGCACTCGCGGCGGACGGTGCTGACCCAGCGTTCCGCGAAGGCGTTCGCCTTCGGTGATCTCGGCGGTGTGAGGAGGACCTGTACGCCCGCGCCGACGAGGACCGCATCGAAGGTGTCGGAGAACTTCCCGTCCCGATCGCGCAGGAAGAACCGGAACTGGTCGACCCGGTCATCGAGATCCATCATCAGGTTGCGGGCCTGCTGGGTCGCCCAGTCCCGGTTTGGGTGCGCGGTGATGCCGAGGATGTGCACCCGGCGAGTTGGAATTTCCATGACGAACAGCACGTACAAGCGGCGGCAGAACGCGGTGTCGACGTGGAAGAAGTCGCACGCGAGTAGTCCGGAGGCTTGGGCGCGCAGGAAGGTGGCCCAGGCGTCACGTGCCCGCTGGGGCGCGGGCGGGATGTTTCCCTTCCGCAGTACTGACCGGACGGTAGCGGCGGAAACGGTGATGCCCAATCGGGCCAGCTCGCCTTGTACGCGCCGATGTCCCCACATCGGGTTCTCCCTCGCGAGGCGTAGGATCAACTCCCGCGTCTCCTCTGATATCGGTGGTTGACCCGGTCTCTTGTGAGGGTAGGTCCACTTGTCGGCGATCAGCTCCCGGTGCCAGCGCAGCAGTGTCGCCGGGGTGACGAAGAAGCTGTTCCAACACTCCCTGGGCAACAGCCTCGACAGTGCCGCCAGCAAAACCCGATCATCTGGTTCCAACTGCGGTCGGCCGACTTGTCGTTGGAGCACGGCGAGCTGATGCCGCAGCACGAGTAGTTCGACGTCTTTGGCCGCGCTGCCCATCAGCCGTAGGCCTGCCAGCTCCAGCGCCCTCCGTGTCAGCAGGTAGATCCATGACCACCGTATGGAGTCCGATCATCCTCGGTCTGACACCGCTCCCGCAGAAGAATGCACCAGCTCAGTGGCCCGAACCCGAATTTTCACGCGGCACAAGGTTGCTCAGGCAGGTGAGCGATGCGGGGGGTGCCTCTATAGTCTTTCGTCAAGCGAGGTGGGGGGTTCGGGGTTCGTAGAAGGTGCCGTCGCGGAGCATCGCGAAGAGCACGCTGATGCGGTGCCTGGCGAGGCGGAGAAGGGCCTCGTCGTAGGCCTTGTCGGCATGGAGACGTTGGGGCTTGAAGTGTCGGCCGCGGTGGGGTCGTGTTTCGTTTGGTGCCCGGCCACCATCGGCTTCAGCGCTTCGCTGTCGTGGACGTTGGCGGCTGAGACACCGACGAGTAGGGGCAGCCCGTTCGCGTCCGACAGGACGTGCATCTTGGAACCCGGCTTGCCCCGGTCCACGGGGCTCGGACCTGTGTGTTCGCCCCCCTTTTAGCCCTGACATGGGCGGAGTCGAGGACGACGCGGGTGACATCGACCAGGCCCGCGTCGTCGAGCCGGTGCAGCACGGCTTCGTGTAAGCGGCCCCAGACCCCGGCTCTGGACCAGATGAGGAACCGGCGGTGGGCGGTCGACTTGGAGATACCGAAGCAGGGTGGCAAGGCCCGCCAGGCACAGCCGCTGACCAGGACGTAGATGATGGCTGCGAAGAGCGTCTCATCAGGCGTGTCCTGCGTCCCGCCGCCCTGCGGCCGCGCCTTCGACGGCGGGATCAGCGGCTTCGCGATCTCCCACAGCCCGTCCGGAACAATCCAACTCCACGTACCCTGCCCCATGCCGAGACCAACGACCGCCTCACCACATAGGACACGGTCTTAGACCGTGTCCTACATGGTCAGTTGTCAGTTGTGCGGGATATGGGGAGTGGGCGGTGGGGATGGATTGTTCCGGACGGGCTGTGGGAGATCGCGAGGCCACTGCTGCCGCCAGCGCGAGTGCGTCCGCAGGGGGGCGGGGTCGCGAACATCGATGACGAGGCGGTCTTCGCCGCGATCATCTACGTGCTGGTCAGTGGCTGCGCCTGGCGGGCTCTGCCGCCGTGCTTCGGGGCGTCGAAGTCGACCGTGCATCGCCGGTTCCTCATCTGGTCCCGGGCCGGCGTGTGGGGACAGCTGCACCAGAAGGTGCTCCAGCTCCTGGACGGCCAGGACCTGGTCGATTTATCGCGCGCGGTCCTCGACTCCGCTCATGTCCGCGCTAAAAAAGGGGCGAACTTGCAGGTCCGAGCCCCGTGGACCGGGGTAAGCCGGGTTCCAAGGTGCACGTCCTGTCGGATGCGAACGGATTGCCCCTACGCGTCGGACTCTCCGCAGCCAACACCCACGACAGCCTTGCTCTGAAGCCGATGCTGTCCCATTTCCACATGGGACACGAATCCCATGCGACCGATTCCAAGCCTCAACGCCTGCACGCGGACAAGGCATACGACATCCCTCACCTGCGACGATGGCTATGGGGCAAACGCATTGGCGTCCGCATCGCACGCAGGGGAATCGACTCCAGCGAACGGCTGGGCCGCCGACGGTGGGTCATTGAACGCACCATGTCCTGGCTAACCGGCTACCGTCGACTCAACCACCGCTACGAACGGCAACCAGGCAACTACCTGGCCTTCCTCGGACTCGCCGCCGCCCTGTGCTGCTACAAGCGACTCCTCAAACTGACCAAGTAGGACACGGTCTTAGTCCGAGGGATGCGGCGAAGGCTTGGGGCGTGCCGCCGGAGGGGCTGAGGAACGCGGCGGAGCAGATTAGTCAGATCCGGCCCGGCAGTCATCGGTCGCTGGCCAAGGACCGTCCGGGCTGCCCGGAGCCGGTGACCTCGTTCTACGGCTTTCCGTGCAAGTACCCGGTGGAGGAGGGAATGGACGTCTGCGCGATGCATCGGCGGGCCAAGGCACATCCGGATACGGACAGCACCTCCTATGCCCTCGCCGCGGTTCAGATGCACGAGGGCTGGGCGGAGCTCCGCGCGCGTGTCTGGAACTTGGACAAGCGGGCGCTCCAAAGTGAGCGACTGCGCTTGTTTCCGAGCGCTCGAAGCGCGGGCCACCCGGTGAGCGCGGCGTGCCAGATCGCGGTACGAATCCCGGTCCCGTACGACGTGCGACACATCTAAAAGGTGAACTCCACCCAGCAGACCGTCGGCATTATCCGGCAGCGCCATCTGCTGCCCGCGCGGCTGCCGGTGTCGTCGGCTTGCCCGTCCCCGCGGGCGGGCGCCCGACGAGCCATGAAGCGGTTCGGTATGTCACCTGGCAGTCAGTTGTTGCAGCGGTACATCCGGGTCGGCGAGCCTGTCCCGGTCGATCTGCTCGCCGGAGCGGACCAGGTGCTGGATCGCGTCGTTGACGTCCCAGAGGTTGACGTTCATGCCGGCCAGCACGCGACCGTCAGCCAGCCAGAAGGCGATGAACTCCCGGCTTGCCAGATCGCCGCGCACCACCACGTCCTCGTAACTTCCGGGCTCGGCGTAGCCCGCGTACTCCATGCCCAGGTCGTACTGGTCGGTGAAGAAGTACGGGAGACGGTCGTAGAACGCACGCTCGCCCAGCATCGACCGCGCGGCCGTCCCAGGCTGGTGAAGGGCGTTGGCCCAGTGCTCCACGCGGATGTGCTTGCCCAGCATCGGGTGAGGCGCGTTGGCCACATCGCCGGCCGCGTAGATGTCCGGGTCGGAGGTCCGCAGGGAGGCGTCGACCACGACGCCGTTGTTGATCTGGAGGCCGGATTCGGCGGCCAGTTGGGTGTTGGGAGTGGCGCCGATGCCGACTACGACCGCGTCCGCGTCGATGCGGGTTCCGTCGGCCAACCGTACGCCCGCGGCCTTCCCGTTCTCGCCGACGATCTCGGTGACCCGCGCACCGAGCCGCAGGTCCACGCCGTGCTCACGGTGCAGGTCGGCGAAGACGGGCGCGATCTGCGGGCCCAGGACGCGCAGCAGTGGCGACTTGCCTGCCACCAGCACGGTGGCCTCGACGCCTGCCTCCCGTGCGGCGGCGGCCACCTCCAGGCCGATCCAGCCACCGCCGACGAGGACGATGCGGGAGGCGGAGCGGAAGGTGCGCTGGATGCGCTCGCAGTCGCCGACGCGGCGCAGGTAGAGCACGCCGTCGAGGTCCGCACCCGGTACGGCCAGGAGGTGTGGGGAGGCGCCGGTAGCCAGCAGCAGTTTGTCGTAGCCGATCGTCCGGCCACCGGCGACGGTGACTGTCTTCCGGTCGCGGTCGATGGCCGTGACGTTGGTGTCCAGCCACAGATCGATACCCTGATCGGCGTACCACTGCGACGGGTGGACGAAGATCGTTTCGCGGTCCTGCTTGCCCATGAGGTAGCCCTTGGACAGCGGCGGACGCTCATACGGTGGGTCCGGCTCGTCCCCGATGAGCAGGATCCGGCCGTCGAAGCCGTTCTCGCGTAGCGCTTCGGCGGCCTTGGCTCCGGCCAGACTCGCCCCCGCGATCACGAATGTGGATTGCGCCATCACACCTTCTCCCTGCTGTGGTCTGTCTGACTGCCGTCGGGTTCGTGCGGGCTGACTGCGAGTTTCTGGGCCAACTCGTTCCAGCTGGCGTCGAACTTCTCCACGCCCTCGTCCTCCAGCACCTGCACGACGTCGGCGTAATCGGCGCCGAGTGCGGGGATTTCCCGGCCGTCGCAGCAGTCGCTGGTTTCGATGGCCGTTGTGAAGATCGCCGGGTGGGTGGTGGCGCTGGTGACGTGCCAGTACGCGGCGAGCCTGCCCAGACTGGCGTCTACCAGTCGCCGTCGGCTCAGCTCGTCCAACCAGGTCGACACCCCGGACGTGGGGAGCCGGGCGAGGGTGTCGGACATCATGTGCCTCCTTACCCGGGCAGGAGCGTGGCAGCCGCGAGGGCTCCCTGGTCCAAGGCTCACCCGTCAAGCGGGGGGCCGCAGGTCGATAGATGCGTGCTGGCGATCCTCTTTCCGGCACTGCTGTGCTCCATCAGTTGCCGCGTCGAGGTGTCACCGGCAGGGTGGCCGGCACCGCGGTGGGCGCGTCGTGGGCGGCCCGGCGGACGTGAGGGCCCACGTCCGCGGACCGTGGATCCGCCAAGACGGCCCCGTTGGGACGTTGCGGTGCGCCGCTGCGCCGATTGACGGGGGAGGGCAGCGGTTCAAGTGGGTGACGGTGGATGTGACAGCTCTGATAGATGACCAGGACCACGAGCAGAGCGAAGAGCGCCACCGAACCCCACAACGTGCCCCAGCCGAGACCGCCTTGGTTCACCGGCTTGACCAACGAGTCGCCCCCGGCGGCCCCGAGCGGACGGGTCAGGATGAACGCCAGCCAGAAGAGAACCATGCCGTTGACGCGGGTGAGATAGCGCGTGACCACGATGGCGACCATGACCCCGGCTATGACGAGGAACGCACCGCGGAAGCCCAGCCCGGTGCTCTGTGACAGCCAGTCACCGCTTGCGGTGCCCAGCGTGTTCGACACCAGAATCGCGAGCCAGTAGAGGATTTCTCCCTTGCGGCTGGAGATTCTTTCAACGTCGTAGGTCTGCCCGGTGCGCCACCACACGACGAAGATGACTGCCAGCAGGCTGGTGAGGATCACTGCGCCCCAGCCATAGCCCACCCCGTTCTCGGCGCTGCCGGAACCAGGTCCGCGGTCGAGGAAGTCCGAGATCTCGGTACCGACCATGCTGGTGCCCAGGACCACCGCCCAAAAGACGGCTGGGTAGAAGCGCTTGGCCGTGACCTGGACCACCAGGACGATCAGGAAGTACGCGAGGAAGATGAACGCGGTGTCGACATAGCCGATTCTGAGGGTGATCCCGAACAAGTCACCCGCGGTTTCCCCCAGGGTCACGGCGGTGATTTTCAGTATCCAGAACAGTACCGTTACGTGCGGAAGTTTCCGCATCACGTAGTGGGCCGGGTCATCCCGAAGGTCCATGCGGTGCGACCGGGGCAGTATTGATTGCATAGTTCTCCCCTTCCTCGTGCCGAGCGGCGACGCCCGGTGCCGCGGCCGTGCTCACCAAAGGCAACGCCACGCTGACGGCGCGACGGAAGTTCCGGCGTCGGTGACAGCGATGTGAAATGTGTGGTGATCGAAGGTCAGCAACAGCGTCGGGTACTCGTGGCCGGGCACTGCGGGGTTCGTCGTGAGGTGAAATGACGCGCCGTGGAGAGGTGCGTCTCCCGCGCCGACAGGGTGACCAGCGTCTGGAGAGAGGTCCGCGGACGCGGGCGGCTGGTGATTGCTGAATCGGTGACGAACATGTCCTTCTGCTCCTCCGTGGAAATAGGGGGGGCGGGGGATGAATTCTGACGCTCACCCCCTTTCACGGGTGACGGGCGCCGTGCGGTTCGGTTTTGTGCTTTTTACTTGACAGGCCGCGCCACGCCCTGCACCTTCGGACCGCTACCGATGCCCCGGACATCATTCGTCCGCTTCCCGGCACAGCGGACCCAGCGCCATGACACGCTCGGCCGACTCATTCACGAGTACCGCAGCGCCTGACGATGAATCAGTCAGGATCCCGCGAACACGCGGCCCAGCGCCCGTGCGGGACTTTTGGACCACACAGGGATGCCGACCGATCAGCACGATGCCGACCACGATCGCCACGAGTCCGACGGCCTGCACGGCAAGCGAGCCCGGTGTGACCCTGAGGCGGTCGCCGATGATGCCGATCCCGCACGCGATCCCGGCCAGCGGCTGCGCAGCGGTGAGTGCGGGCAACGAGGAGCGCAGCGGCGCTGTCTCGAAGGCGATCTGGACGAGCACCAGACCGGTCACGCCGAGACACACCACCACGTAGGGTTGCCAGTGCGCGAACAGGGCCGTGATTCCGTGCCTGCCGACGATCTGGCTCGCGATACGGGTGAGGGAGTCCTGAAGCCCGTACAGGAGTCCGGCGGCGCAGGCCAGCACGGTCGCCACGAGCGTCGGCCGCACGCGTCGAGAGAGCACGATGAGCAGCCCGGCCAGTCCGACGACGATGCCGAAGAGGATCCAGCGGCGCAGCGGCCCGGTCAGGTGCCCGCCCTCTGACGGCTGTCCGGCGACGATGAACGCCGTCACGCCCAGCGCCAACAGCAGCACCCCGCCCCAGCCGCCCCAGCCGAGCGGCTGGCCGGTGAGCCAGCGGGACAGCGCCATCGCGAAGAGCAGGTTGGTCGCTGTGAGGGGTTCGACCAGCGACACCTCGCCGTTGGCCAGGGCGATGGTGCTGAGTGCCATGCCCGCGGTCATGGCGGCGATGCCGACCAGCCATTCCGGATAACGCATCAGGACGAGAAGCAACCGGAAGGAGAGGAGGTCGGCAAGGGGCGCCCGCTGGGCCTGCCGCTGCTGGAGGACGAAGCCGACGCCGAGGCAGCAGGCTGCACCGACCCCCAGCACGAACACGCTCACTTCGTCACCTCTTTCGTGTCGGCGCCGTGCTCTCGAACCCGGGGCGTCTGCGTGCTGCGCCCGGCGATCGAGGTGGACTCGGTGGTGCCCGGCGTGGGTGAACGCGGACCGCGCCTCCCGGTGCGGTCGAGCCTCCGTCGGGCACGCCTCGCCCGTTCGACGGCGCAGGCTTCGGCGTGCGCGGTGGGGGCGGGTGTCGCGGGCGCCATGGGTGCTTCCTGCGAGTGGAGCGTGTCCGTCATCTCTGCTCGCTCCTTGCGTGGGTGCTGGGTGAGGAGGGCGGATCTGGTGGTTGGTAGCGCTTGTCCATGTCCACGGGCGGCGGACGGCGCACGGTTCGGCAGATACGCATCTTTGTGCGGCCTCTTCGCGGGCGGGCCGTTCGAAGGGATCCGGGCCCGCCTTCCTGCCCTCGACCACCTCGATCGCGGCTTCTCGGTTACCTAGTGGCCAAGCCGTATCGCGACGCACCGTATTCGTCTGCTTACGTTTCGTGCCTTCGCGCGGTGGAACGTTTCCCGGGTACGGCGTTTTGTGCTCGTCCCCTCCTCGGCGAGCCACGGAATCGGAGGAGAGGACTTTTGTAAAAAGTGCCGATGACTGAGCCGAATCGCTCCCGGCAGCCGTGTCACTTGTACGGGGGACTGTGCCGAGCGCAGAGCCGAGGAGGAACGTGACATCAGGAAACAGGCAATGGACCGAGGGCGCCGTGCAGGAGACGCTGCCGCGGGAGTGGCAGTTCCCCGCCACGTTCGAGCCCGCACGCGGTTCGGCATCCCAGGCACGGCTGCGTACGGGGCCCGCCCCGACGACGTCATCCGGACACTGTCCCCGGACCACCTGCGCCGTGCTGCCGGAGACGTACTACCGGGGCCGGACGACGATCAAGGCCGCACGGCGCACGGCATCCCAATGGGCACCGTGACGGCGCATGGAGGAGGTGCACAGCATGAATGCGGACCATGAGGCCATCCGGCTGTCATTGGGCGGATACGTGCTGGGGACGCTGTCGCCCGCGGAGTCGGATCGGGTGTGCGGCCACCTCGAGGAATGCGCTGAGTGCCGGGCCGAACACGCCAGACTGGCGGGGCTGCCAGCCCTGCTCGCGACGATCACCGAGGCCGAGGCCGCGGGCCGGGCCGCGCCCGCGGCCGGCGAGGATTGGGCCGACCGGTTGCTGCGGCGGGCCGCGCACCGTGTGCAGCCCAGCCCACACATCGCTGCTCCGCCCGCTGAGCCGTCGATGCCGAAGGTGCCCGAGCCCAGCCGATTGGAGCAGTTGCTCCAACAGACCGCGGCCCGGCGTCGCACGACCCGGCGGCGGCAACTGGTCAGCGTCGCGGCCGCCTTGACGCTCATGGCCGCGGCCGCCTCCGGCGGCACGTTGCTGGCGACCCTGGGGTCCGCCGGCAGTGAAGTGGCGCAGTCGGGAACGACCTCGCCCGCCCCGGCCCGCACCCTGTCCGCAAGCGACCCCACCACTGGCGTGTCCGCCTCGGTGAAGGTCTCGCCCGCCGTCTGGGGCAGCACCGTGCAGGTCTCGGCCGAAGGAGTGCCTCCCGGGATCACATGCAGGCTACAAGCCGTCGGGGTCACGGGGGCCACGGCGACCGCAGCGACCTGGCAGGCCGGCACCTACTCGGGTAGCGCCACGATTTCCGGGACGGTACCCATGGCTCCCGGATCCATCGGTCACTTCGACATGTACGCGACCAACGGCCAGAAACTCCTCACGATTCCGGCGTAGGACGAACTGGGCCCCGCCGCGCGGGAGACCGCTGTTGACCGTCGGGGGGGACGCCTCACGGCCTGCTCACAGGCCGGGGGCCTGGAAGCCGTTCAGGTACCAGAAGGCGGCGGCGTACCAGATCAGAGCGATCGCTGTGACGAGGGTGCCGCCAGCCAGGGGGAGCGCCCAGCCGGGCCAGCGGCGGTGCCGGACCACGATGACCTTGGTCACGAAGGCCCCGTAGAGGAAGCAGCCGGTGAGCGAATGCAGCGCCACGCGGGTGTCGGTCAGTTGGACGCCGTAGGCGGTGATGCAGTGCCGAGCGATGGGCAGGGACAGGAGGAACGCGATCAGGCCGATGAGGCGGTGCGTGGTGTGGACCCGGTGAGGTGCGGCGCGCAGCGCGGGCAGGTGACCGTAAATCCACAGGGCGAGAATCAGCTGAATCAGCGCCAGGCCCAGGAGTGCGGATCCCAGTTGGGCTTTCAGCAGTCTTGCGTCGTCGCCGCGCTGCCCGAAGAGGCTGGTCTCGTAGTTGGGCGTGTGTACCCGGCCGTACCAGTAGAGGCCGACCACCACCGCCACGGGCAGGAGAAGCCACAGGACGCCGTGGAGCCGTCGGTGGTTGGCGGGGCGAGCGGAGCCGTCCACGTGATCAGCCGCCCCAGCTCTCGATCGTGCCGCCCTGGGGCTTGACGGCACATGATGTGGTGCCGGGCGCGACGCTGGGAGTCGAGGTGGTGCGGGCCGACAGTCGGGGGGAGAGGCGAGGGTTGGCGCGGGCTGATGCGACCGCCGCCGCTGCGGGCTGCGGAAGCACGCCGATCGTCGTCCCTCCAAGGCCGAAGCAACCGCTCGGGGCTGTGGCGGGCGTGGCCTCAGCGGCGACGGAGGCGGCTGTGAGGCGAAGGCTTCTCAAGGGGTTCTCCAGCCAGTGCGGGCTGATTTCACCAGTAGGTTCGACGAGTCCTGCCGGTTCCGGCCAGCGCGCCCGCAGGTACGGGAATCCGGCAGGCGGCCGTGCCGGGTGGTCTCCGTTGTGCGGGAGGCGCGTCGGTGTCGGGATCATCTGTCGGGTGCCGTGATGTAGGGCTCGGGTCGCACCCGGCTGGTCCCGTCGCGGTGCGGCCGGGTGCGGCGGTGTCGCCGGACCTCTGATGCCTGCCAGGCTGCGACGATCAGCAGGGTGAGCGTCTCGGCGATGAGGCTGAGCAGGGCCTGGGGGGCGGGCTGTAGGCCGCGTTCGGAGAATCCGAACAATCCGATGGTGCGGGATGTGGCGAACCCGGCGAGCGCCCCGACGGCGATCGCGGCGGCGGCGATTCGCAGGAGCAGGGGTGCCGCCCACAGCAGGAGTGCGGCCACCGCGAAGGCGGCGCTGGCCTGAAGCAGGAACAACGGGCCGATGACTTGGATGAAGCGGTATCCGGCGACGTAGAGCTGGGCGTGGATGTATCCGCTTGCCGCGAGCGTGGCGGCAAGCACGAGGCGCAGTGCGAGGGCGCGCAGGCTCCGGGTGCTCATACGAGTTTCTCGTCCTTGACGGCCAGCGCGTGGCTGCCCTGCCGGTAGTTGACGGTGCGGATGCCGAGTGCGTCCTTGAGGCGCCCGGCGGGCAGCACCTGTGGAATGGGGCCGGGGCCCTGGCCGGGTTTGGGAAACGGGTAGCAGGTGGGTGCGGCCGCATGGAAGGTGATGTTGCCCTCGGTCTTGGTGAACAGCTGGTGGACGTGCCCGTTGAGGCACGTGACCGAGGAGAAGCGGCGCAACATCGACAGCACCTGCACCGCGTCGTCGGTGCCCCAGCCCCACTTCGGATACATCGCGAACAACGGGATGTGACTGAAGATGACGATGGGGGTGTCCGACGACAGACCGGCGATGTCCTTGCGCACGAAGTCGATCTGGTCGTTGCCCAGGTGGCCCAGTTGCTCCAGATGCAGAGTGTTGACCAGCGCGATGAAGTGCACACCGTGGGTGTCGAAGCTGTACCAGCCGTCGCCGAGGGTGTTTTTGGCGAAGGTCTGTCGGTAAGCGACTCCGTTGTCTCCGATCGAGTCGTGCTCGCCCGGCACGGTGAAGACCCGGTCCGTGCGCACCTGCGACAGCATCTGCTTGACCTGGTCGAACTGCGCGGGCGTGGACAGGTGTGTCAGGTCGCCGCTGTGCATGACGAAGTCAGGCCGGAAGCCGAGGGAGTTGACCTGGTTGAGCGCTGAGGCGAACGTCCCGGCGACGTCCATGTTGGGCGGGCCCTGGAAGCCGATGTGGCTGTCGGAGACCTGCACGAACCGCAGGTCTGCGCTGCCTGCCGGGGGCGCGTCCGACGAGCCGGGGAGATGGCTGATCACCTCTCCTCCGGTGACTGTCAGGACCACGGCACCACCGAACCAGGCGGAGTGCCGCATGAGCTGGCGGCGGGTCATGCCGTGTTCGCCGTCGCCGTTGGAGTCGTGTGTGGGCCGGGTCATGGGGTCACCTCCACGGTGGCGGTCATGAACGGGTGGATGGTGCAGTAGTAGGCGTAGGTGCCGGGTTTGGTGAACGTGTAGCTGTAGGTGGCTTTGGTGGCCAGACCCGGTGACTTCAGCGGCCCGCCCGATCCCTGCTTGCTGGTGACGGTGTGAGTGTCGGGGTCGGTGTTGGTCCAGGTCACCTTCGTGCCCACCTTGACCGTCATTTTGGCCGGGGAGAACGCGAAGTTCTTGATCGTCACCGCGTTGGGGGCAGCCGGAGCGGTCGGCTGGCCGCTGGTGGGTGAGGTCGAGGGGGTGGCTGCTGGTGGGGTGACCGTGCCACCCGTTCCGGAGGCACCAGGCATTCCCGGCAGGGTCTGGCTGGGTCCGGGACTCAGCGCGCCGACGGGTTTGGGGTGTGACGATCCGCCGCACGCGCTGAGCAGTCCCAGTGCTCCGGCAACGGCGACAGCGGCCAAGCACGCCGTACGCGACCGCCGGAGCGGCGAAGAGGAGTTCGCATTCATGGCCCTCGTTCCTTCTACGCGTCCCCAGCCGCACGGGCGGGTGTGATCCAAGACCGATGGGGGATCGTTCTTCTCAGGCAGACAGGCGACCGCGTTACACCTGTTGGGGAATGCTGGAAGGGGTGTAACCCGGTGGCTCACCTTATGTGGGCGGACAGCGCATTCCGTTCCACAAAACGAATTCCGCAGCGGAGCCCCCCGTTGTTTCACCGTGGCGGCGGGTAGCGGCACGCCGCGAGCAGGGAAGTTGGTGAACTCGCAGGGCTGGGCAGAGGCCGTTCGACAGGTCCAGTGGCTGGTTGAAGGAGCCGTGGCAGAGGTGGCGGAAGACAGCGGCGGTAGTGCGTATTCGTACTGGGCCGCAGGCGGCCGCAAGAGCCGGTTCTTGAACGACAAGGGCCGCAGCACCGACATGTGACCCGGCACGACGCTGCGTGAATTCCGAAGGCGGACATCGCACTTCGACTCGACCGAACACTTGTCGCGGCGTCAGTTCCCTCTTCGTCCACCGTGGTCGCTCACCAGCCGCCTCAGCGCCAACCGACCGATCGAACGGGGTCGCTGCTGCCCCTGCTGGCCCTCGCCCGCCGGCCCTCCGGGGTGCGCCGTCGGTGGGAGCGCCCGGAGGGAGCGCTGCCCGGTGCCGCGACCCTAGCCGACGACGCGGACCGCCCTGAGGTACGGGGCCTCGTCCTGGCCTCCTGACGTGGGCGGTGTCGCAGGGAGCCGGACCGTGCGGGTCGCCACGTCCAGCAGCGCCGGGCGGTGCGTGGTCATGACCACCGTCCGGCCGGCGACCAGTCGCTGAAGGGCGCCGATCACCAGCTGCTCGGCGTCCGCGTCGAGACCGGACGTCGGTTCGTCCAGCAGCACGATGGGCGCGTCGGCGAGCAGCGCGCGGGCGATCGCCACCCGCTGGCGCTGACCACCCGACAGTCCGGTCCCGCGGTCACCGACCCGGGTGGCGAGACCGTCCGGAAGGTGCTGCGCGAAGTCGGTGACGAGCGCGGCCCGGGCCGCCACGGCCACATCGGCGTCGTCGGCGTCCGGTCGGGCATAGCGGATGTTCTCGGCCAGCGTGCCGGGGAACAAATACGTGTCCTGTAGTACGACCGCGACCTGCCGGTGCAGCCAGGGCTCCGGGAGTTCGGTGGTCGCTCGGCCGTCGATGGCCACCGAACCGAGGGTGGGCGGATACAGGCCCGCGATCAGAGCGAGCGAGGTGGACTTGCCCGCGCCGTTCGGGCCGGCCAGCGCGACCCGTTCGCCGGGCAGCACGGTCAGGTCCAGCCCGCGCAGCGCGAGCCGGGACCCGTAGGCCATCGAGACGCACCGGAAGTCGATCCGGCCAGCCGTTCGAACGGGCAGCCCCGCCTCGCTCCGCGCCGGGCTGCGCGGCTCGTCCAGGATGCCCAGGATGCGCTCGCCGGAGGCCTGGCCCTGGGCGAAGGTGACGGAGAGACGGGAGAGTGATTTGATCGGCGAGACCATGCTGTTGAGGTAGCTCACCGCCACCACCAGCTGGCCGATGCTCCACCAGTGGTTCAGTACCCCCGATCCGCCGATCCACAGCAGCAGCGCGGTGCCGCCCGCCGTCGCCAGCTCCAGCAACGGCACCCGGAGCGCCTGCACTCGGGTCGTCGCCAGCCCGGCCTGCAGGGCGCCCTCGCTCTCCACGGCGAAGCGGTGGTCGTGCAGGTCCTGGCGGCCGAAGGAGTGCACGGTGCGGATGCCGTGCAGGGTTTCGGTGACCAGCGTGGCGAGCCGGCCCTCGGCCTCGCGTTCACGGCGTGCCGCCCGGTGGCCGAGCCTGCGGTTGTGCGACCCGATGACGTAGACGAGTGGGATACAGCCGATGCCGATCAGGCCGAACCGCCAGTCCAGCCACAGCAGTGCGATGGCGAAGCTGCCGGCCGAGAGCATGCCGGGCAGGAGCGTCGCGAACAGGGCGACCAGGCTGTCCTTGATGCGGGCGCAGTCGGTGATGATCCGGCTGGTCGACTCGCCCACGGCCTGTCGGTCGTGATAGCTCATCGGCAGTCGTTGCAGATGTCCGTAGGCGTCCGCGCGGATCGCCACGCTCATTCGTTCGCCGACGCCGTTCATCACGCGGTCGCCGGCGTAGTCGAACGCGCCGGAGACGGCGGCGGTTACCACCACCGCCCCGGCCGCGGTGGCGAGCATCGTCGCTTTTCCGGTGCCGAAGACGCCGATCAGGTGGGTGAGCGGATTGTGCGCGGAGGCTGCACCGAGGACCCGGTCGACCACGGCGGCGATCGGCCACGGCGCCGCGAGGTCGGCGGCCATCTCGCAGATCCGCAGGCCCAGGCCGAGGCAGAACATGCCTAGGTACGGCAGGCCGTAGCCGCGGAACCGCCACAGCACCTGCCCCTGGTCCGCGCTCCGTATGCCCCGGTTGCCGGTCACGGCCGGATCGCCGCCCCCGGCCACCGTGCGGCCTCCTGCGATGCCTCAGGCAACGGCGTCCGCGCATCCGGCGATGCGGCTCGGGTCTGCATCCGCACCCGCAGTTCCCCGTTGTCGCCGTAGGGGAGGACGCCGTGGTCGGCCATGGCGCCGGCCACGACCCGGGCGCTGGCCGGATCGGCGGCGAGGAGCTCGCGCAGCAACTCGGCGAAGAGGCTGCGACGTTGCTGTTCCTCGGCCACATCGGTCCCGCGGCTGCCGAACCGGGTCATCGCGGTGAGCAGGGTGCGGGTGATACCGGCACCGTCGGCCTGTCGTACGCGCTCGTGAGCCGTCCACAAGGCGGACGCCCACACGGTGCCGTTGGCGTGTGCCTGGCCCCTGCCCGGGCGCAGGCAGGCGGTGGTCCAGCGAGCGGCGAGCCGCCGGCGGCGCTGGTCCCACGGCGGGATGTTGCCGCGGTGCCAGCCGTAGATGTCGGGGGTGCCGAGGAGGACGGCGGTGAGGAAATCGGCCGTGCCCTCGTCGAGGGCGACCTTGCCGTTGTGCTGGTCCAGCGGCGGGCGCAGGCGGTTCGCCCGGAAGTCCGCGGTGTGGCGGCATATGTGGTGGCCGACCTCGTGGTAGATGATCGCCGCGTTGTGCGCGGGCGCGTGGAAGTAGCGGGAACTCCCGGGATCAGGGCGCTCGATGAAGCGGCGACCGGTGCCCAGATGGATCTCGCCCGACCGGGCCGGCGGCTCGGGCTCCGGCGGTGATGCCTCCCCCGGCAGCCGGTAGTGCCCTCCGCTCCAGGCCCGGCCCGGTACGGAGTGCGTGCCGATCCGGATGACCAGGGGCGGCAGCGGCCGGTCCAGCAGCCGGGCGGCGAGGTTCAGCACGCGGGCAGCGTGGTACGTGGTGTTGGTCACCCCGAAGCCGCGGGCCTGGTACTGGGCCTCCGGCCCGGCGAGCGGACCGCCGCCCGCCGCCGGGTCGAAGAGGTACGCGTGCTCATCCCGATCACGGAACAGGTCGCCGTCGCGCTCGTCCCGTACCGTCAGTCCGGCCAAGCTCAGCTCGGCGGGTCCGGTCACGGTGGCGTCGAGCTCGACTTCACACAGTCGTCCCGGTCCCACAGGCCGGTCTGGGCCAAGATGATGATCCATCAGGTAAGCGGTGACCCTCATATCGCCGGGACCCTTTCGGCGAGCAGGTCCACAGCCGCGCCGCCGGCCAGCTGGGCGGGTGACAGCACCGGCAGACCGGTGGCCGCCGCCGCCTCCCGGGACGCCAGCGGGCTTGCCGTGATCAGCCCACTGACCGCCAGGACCGGCACCCCGACCGCGTAGAGCAGATCGACACCGGCGTGAGCGGCGAGAGCATCACCCACCGCGAGGACCGCCCCACGGCAGATGCCCGGCAGATGGCGGGTCAGCCGGCGCGTCTCCTCCTGCAACAGACCGTCGGCGATCTCCAGCACGATCGCTTCGGCACCGTCGTGACCGAGCGCGTCACGCATCGCCACCATGGTCCGCAACAGCCGTTCGGGCGGATAGCCGAAGGTCGAGGACATCCCGAAGTCGATGAAGTCCACGACATGCCGGGCACCGGCGTCGACGTAGGCCCAGCGGTCCTTGCCGCTGCCGGAGCCGGTGACCTTCGCCGCTCCGGCGGCCAGGCCCGCGTGCGTCCAGCCACTGATCAGCCCGGCCGCTGCGGTCGTCTTCCCCGAGTTCATCGATGAGCCGACGACCGCTACCGTCGGCGGTTGTGTGCCCGACCGCGACTGCGGCAGGGACGGAGGCCGCGGCCGTGCGAAGTGTTCCAGTGACAGAGCACGCCCGTGATCGTCCGTCAGCGGTCCGAGCACATCCAGCTCGGTCGGCGGAAGGCAGTCGGTGTGCCAGGAGACGGCGATGCCGACCACCCCGCCCGCGGTGAGCAGGTGCGCCTTCGGCTCGTGCCGGTGGTAGCCCTCGTAGACGTCGGTCGCATACCGGTTGCCACAGGCGCCCACCACCAGGTCGCCCCTGTGGAGCCGCACCCTGCGGCCGTGTGCGTCCTCCAGATGGTCATGGGCTCCGACCCTGGTGACCTGAGTCACCACCAGATCGCCGAGGCGGAGCGGCACGGACGGTGCGCCGAGTCGGCACTGCCTCGCATCGGGCACTGTGCGCGTGACATGGCTCCACTTGGCGGTGAACAGCTCTCTCATTGCTACTCCTGGCAGGCCCTCAGCCTCGGCGGACGAGCGGCCCTTTCGTTGGGATCTACGGAATGTTGGGATGTCTACGGGACGCTGGGGGCTGCGGGACGACGGCCTCGCGCGGTTGCCTGCCAGGCAGCGAGGAGCAGCAAGGTCCCGGTCTCCAGCAGGAGGCTGAGCAGGGCCTGGGGTGCAGGCGTAAGGCCGTGTTCGGTGAAGCCGAAGACACCGATCGTGCGGGAGGCGGTGAACCCGGCGAGAGCGCCGAGCGCGACGCCGGCAGCCGCGGCCCTGAGCAGCACCGGTGCTGTGAACAGCACCAGGCCGGCGACTGCGAAGGCGGCGCTCGCCTGAAGCAGGAACAGGGCGCCGACGACGTGGATGAAGCGGTACCCGGCCAGGTAGAGCTGCGCGTGGATGTAGCCGCTCCCGGCGAGCGTGGCGGCGACGGCCAGGCGTACCGGGAAGGCCGGACGTATCGCGGAGCCGAGTCTGTTGCTGGCATTCATGCGACGTTCTCCTCCGAGTCGATGCCTTGTGATGCCGTGTCCGTCAGCTGGCTTGTCGAGGTCCATGCCTGGCGCCTCGTCGTGCGTGTACGGGTACTGGTTCATGGGGTCACCACCACGGTTGCGGTCATGAAGGGATGGATGGTGCACAGGTAGGCATAGGTGCCGGCTTTGGTGAACGTGTATCGGTAGGTGGCGCCGGTCGTCAGCGGTGCCGAGTGCAAGGGCCCGCCCGATCCGGAGCTGGTCACGGTGTGGGCGTCGGTGTCCTTGTTGGTCCAGGTCACCGTCGTACCCGCCTTGACCTTCAGGCTGGTTGGTGCGAACGCGAAGTTCTGGATCGTCACCGCGCTCCCGGCGACGGGTGCCGTTGCGGCCGGCGAGCTTGCCGGTGCGCTCATGCTGGGCATCGCCGGGGAGCTCGGGGCGGACCTCGAGGCACCGCCGGAACCAGTGGAGGAGGAATGCGGTGATGCGCCGCAGGCGCTGAGCAGCCCCAGCGTGCCCGCGGTGGCAACAGCCAGCCCAGCTGCCACCAGGGACCGTCGGGGTGATGGAAGTGAGTTCAGGTGCATGGGTGCGTGCTCTCTACTGATCAGCCCACGGATGGGGCCGGGCGGGGGTCGGTCATCCGGTCGGTGTTCCGTGCTCGGACGCGGGATCGAAGAGGTGCACGGCTTCCAGGTCGACTCGGCCGCCGTGCTGCCGTGCGCGGATGGCCCGGATGTGGGGGTGTCGGCTGAGCAGCAGGTCGATGGCGTAGCGGAGTACGGCGAACGGGGCCTGCGCCGGAAGCTGGACGCGGGCGGCGTCGGTTGCGACGGCGTAGCCGCTGTGCGTTATGACGAGCGCGTCCGGCAGGACGCGGGCGGTGAATCCGCTGTGCTCGCGGAGCGCGTCGTAGAGCCGCAGTACGTGGTCGGGCCGCGTGTTCGGCCGCGCGGTGGGGGAGGCCTCGAGGGGCGGCGGAACCATCTCGGTCATCGCGGTTCACTCCTTGCGGTTGGGGGAGGTGGGGGATGATCCCGAGGATCAGTGCTCGTCGGGTTTCACGGGTGCCGGGGCCCGTGCGGTTCGGTGTGTAAGCACCTTTTGTGAGATTTCGGAGTTTTGCGGAATATGCAATGATCGACTTATGCCGTGGAGTCTTCGGAAACGCGGTCCATCGAGTGAGCCGGATCGCTCCGGGAACCGTGTCTCTGATACGGGGACCGTTTCCCGCGCGGACGAGGAACTGCTGCGCGCGCTGTACGCGGAGCATGCCGGACCGCTGCTTCACTTCGTTCTGCGGCTGACCTCAGGAGACTGGCAATGGGCCGAGGATGTCGTGCAGGAGACACTGCTGCGGGCCTGGCAGCACCCGGCGGCGTTCGACCCCGAGCGCGGACCGGCCCGGGCGTGGCTGTGCACGGTCGCCCGGAATCTCGTCATCGACGCCCACCGGGCCCGCCGGGCCAGGCCGCCCGAGGCCGATGGGGAGGCGCTGGAACGGGTCGCGGAGCAGGCACCGGGAGAAGACGAGATCGAGCAAGCGCTGCAAAGCTGGGCGGTGGCCGAGGCCATCCGGACCCTCTCCCCGGAACACCGGGCCGTGCTGCTGGAGACGTACTACAGAGGCCGGACGATGGTCGAGGCCGCGGAGGTGCTGGGCATTCCGGTAGGCACCGTGAAGTCGCGCACGTACTACGCCTTGAAGGCGCTGCGGCTGGAGCTGCAGGAACGGGGCATCGAGCCGTGACAGCGGTGTGGAGGAGGTGCGGACCATGAATGGCGACCGTGACGCCATCCGGTTCTCCCTGGGCGGGTACGTGCTGGGAACGCTGACCCCGGCGGAGACGGAGCAGGTGCGAGCCCACCTCGCGGAATGCGACGAGTGCCGGGCCGAGCACGCCGAACTGGCGGGGCTGCCCGCGCTACTCGCGACGGTCAGCGAGGCTGAGGCCGCGGGCGCGGCAGCGCCCACGGCCAGCGAGGAGCTGGCCGACCGGTTGGTACGGCGGGCCGCCGAAAGCGCGGGAGCGCAGTCGGAGCCGCCGCAGCCTGCCGCTGCTCACGTGCTGGGGGTACCGCGGCGACCCCAGCGAAGCCGACTCGACCGGCTGCTCCAGCAGGCCGCGTCCCGACGGCGTACCGCCGTGCGGAGGCAACTGGTCGGGGTCGCAGTCGCCACGACGCTCATCGCCGCGGCAGCGTCGGGCGGTACGTGGCTGGCTACCATCGCTGCCACGACCAGCCAGGTGGCGCAGCCCGCACCGACGTCACCGGCCCCGGTCCGCACTTTCTCCGGAACCGACCCCACCACCGGCGTGTCCGCCTCGGTGAAGGTCTCGCCCGCAGCCTGGGGCAGCGCCGTGCAGGTCTCGGCGCAGGGAGCGCCCCCCGGGATCACATGCAGGCTGCAAGCGGTCGCGGTCACGGGCACCACAGCGACCGCCGCCACGTGGCAGGCAGGCAAGTATCCGGGTGGTGCCAAGATTTCCGGGACCGTACCCATGTCCCCAGGAACGATCAGTCACTTCGACATCTACGCCGGCAGCGGCCAGAAGCTGGTCACCATCTCGGCTTGAGACCTCGGCCTGGTCGGCATCTCGTGGCCAGCGGTGATGGGTCAGCATCGGCGTTCGTCGCCACCGAGGCTTGCGCGGAAGACAATGTGCGCGGATTCGAAGCGTTGGCGGCTCGGAGCCTGGCGGGTGCCTCGGCTTTGACGGCGCCTCGGCCAAGTGCGACGCGGCGGCGGTGTCCGCGGGGAGTCCCTGGGTGAGAAGCCCCCGGTACGTCGGTTGGCGTCTGGTCAGCCCGAGGGGGCCCGGCGTGCCTGCTCGACCGCGGGCCGCCCGCCCTGCGCTTCGGCGACGACATTGGCGGGGTCCCCCGGCGATCAGGCTGGTGATCGCATGGCCATGATGGTGGGCTACGTAGCAGACGGGGTGAAGGCACCGCCCGACGTCGGACGAAGACGGCCCCTCGTCCCGAAGGCCTCAGCCTGGGGCAACGCACCGAGTAGTGCGTCACGGTTTCCGTGTGGCGCGACGTTCCCCGCGGGACAGGGAAGGCGGTTTCGGGCGACTGCGGTCATCCCCGCCCCATCGCCGACGGCGGAAGGGAAGGCCATGACGTGCTCAGCGCGTCGCCATGTGAGCGACGCGCTGACGTAGTGGCCGAGGCCTCACTGGGTTCGGTCACGCCGAGCACTGAAGGCAGGCGTGGACTTCGCGGCCGTCCGGAGCTTGGTGGACCTCGGTCGACTGCGCGAGGAACTCGACGATGCCGTTGCCGCGGCCGTGTTCGTCCGGGGCGATGTCCTGGCGGGGGCGGTCTACGTCGGCTCCGGAGTCGACGACCACGATGTGCAGCGTGTGGTGGTCGAGGGCCAGTTGCAGCGTCATGTACTCGTGGCCGTACCGGGCGGCATTGGCGGCGAGTTCGTCGACGATGAGGATTGCCGAGTCCCGCTCGTCCTGGGGAATGCTCCAGCTCTCCAGCAGGTCCGCCGTGAAGTGACGGGCGGCGGAGACATGTGCTTCCTGCGCTGGCAAGGTGAGCAGCGCCTGGCGGCGGCAGCCTCCCGGGCACAGCCCACCCGTGACGGGCGTGAACCGGCGACGCTGCGGGCTACGGCGTGTGGTGTGCAGACGAGCGTCGCGGACGCGGCGGGGGTCTGTGGGGAGTAGCTGTGTCATCTCAGCTCACTCCTTGCGGATGGAAGGGGGAAGGGGAGGAGATCTCGTGAATACCAGCGCTTGTTTACTTTCACGTGCGGCAGGCGCCATGCGGTTCGGCCCTTTCACGTCTGTGCCGATAAATACGTCCGCACAGGTCGGACGGTGATGCCGTGGAAGGAGGAACTGGGGAGCGATGGGCGCGGACGGCTGATCTGCTCGGCGGTGTGAGGGCTCTTGACGGAGGCTTGGGGCACGGCATGAGTCGCATCGCGCACTGCGGCTTCCGCGGCTTCCCCGAAGAGTAGGACAGAGTGAGGCACGGGCGCCGGGCTCCAGATGCGGCTGGACCCGGACACCGAAATGGCGACTGCGTAGTGGAATAGCTCCCTTACCTGGAGTAGGTACCGCCCGCCGTCACCACGTTCGGGCGACCCGCGGGAGGCCGGTCCCGGGCATCCCGCAAAGACCCGTCGGCGTTCGCGGCTCGTGGTCGGGGATCAGGTCAGCGCGTCGGCCACGGGACATGGAACGGCGATGTCAGGGACGAAGGGGGCAACGTCACTGTGTCCGGGGTCGTGCCGACCGGGGCCGGACGCGGCGGGCCGGAGGGGGTGACTTCCAGTCGGCGCATCTGTGACTCCAGGTGGGACTTCAGCCGAGAGCGGTATTCGCGCTCGAATGACTGCAACGTGTCCACGTAGCCCTCAAGCGCTGCCCGCATGGAATCCAAAGGAGCCATCAGAACCCGGCATCTCGCCCGCGCATCCCGTTCCAGGGCCTCCGATCTGTAACGGGTGGCGTACTCAAGGCTCTCGGCACGGCTGTGCGCCTCGCTGACAATTCTGTACGCCTCCGTGCGTGCCGCCCTGACCATCTGGTCGGCGGCGTGGCCAGCCAACTCCAGTACGAGAACGGTGCCGCCATCGCCCGGTGACTGTGGAGTGAAAGAGTGGCTTGCGCTCACGGGTACCGTCGGTGGGAAGGCCGGGGTGCCTATCTGCTGTCTTACAGGAGGAGTTGGGTCGGAGGCGACCACGGGGAGCCCGGCGGAGTGCCGCTGCTGGTTCTGTGTGGCGACGCGGCTGGCTGCGGCCAGCTTGTTTCGTAGTGAATCGTTCTCCTTGATGAGCCGGTCCAACTCCACCTCCACTTCGTCGAGGAAGGCGTCGACCTCGTCCGCGTCATAGCCTGCACGGAGGCGGGCCGTGGTGAACTCCTTGTTCCGCACCTCCTCGGGGAACAGTGACATCTCTTCACCTCACGTGATCGTCGAATGGCCCCGCGCCTTGTGAGGTGTGACAGAGGCGCCATGGGGGAGCGATCAGATGGCTGATGGCGGATGTGGAGTCGGGACAGGCAGGAGCATCACGCACGCGGATGTGGTCGCGCACTCACTGACGCGGCTATGTGAAGCGCGGGTGAAGGCAGTGTATGTACCCGACGGCCTCCTTCCGCAAGACCTGTCGAGCCGCATGTGTGGCATGGCTGTCCGGTTCGACCACAGTGGCCCGCGATATCCGCAAGGGGCCGACTGAGGTGGCGCGGTCCGGGTGTGGGGGCGCGCCTCCTCGACGGCAACTCCCACTGGCGCCCGCAATCCATACTCCTCAGGCCCGATGCCTTCCCCTGTACCCACATCGGCGAAGTCGAACCAGTTCAGGACACGTTGAACCCCGCTGGCAAAGCACCTGCGACGTCAGGGCTGGCACGGCACCCTCACCGCCACGCGAGAAAGCGCAACCCCACTACCGCTCTCGCTCGCACGGTCGGGCCCGCAAACGGTACGCACAGTGGAGAACGGCCCCCGTTGCGACGCGGTGAGCGGCAACGGAGGGTCTACCCGGTGCAGTCGTGGGCGAGGTGCCCCGACTTGCCGTGGCAGTCGGCGTCCGACCAGGGGAAGATCCTGATCATGACGCCGACGTCCGGGCTCGGTAGCCGACGACAGCCGTGTCGCTGGAGGCTTGATGGTAGGTCAGTCAAGGCCGCTGGCTGGCACTGAGGACTACCTGTTCTCGTTCACGTTCGGGCTGTGTCAGCCGTCGTTGTCCGACGACGGGATGTAGGCGCCGGGCACGTCGTTCGGCGCGTAGATCTTGGTCTCGCCGGGGTACGGCGCTTTCCAGTTGTGCGTCTCGTACCACGTCAGGTGGTTCATCTGCGCGGGGTTGGCGTAGTCGGGCACCGCGTTGGGGCCGGTCAGCCGCTGCTTCGACTTCCACCTGGCCCACTGCGCCGCGACCGACTTCTCCGCCGCCGGCACCCCCGTCGTGGACGGCACGAGAGCCGCCTTCGGGTCCTGCGCCGCCGGGGTGTCCACGCCGCAGGAGGGCGGGGTGCTCAGACCGTCGGTCAGCGAGGTCCGGTTGGGCACCGCAGTGAACGGCGTGAAGTTCGGGTTCCTGGTGAACGCCCCGAACATCGGGGTGGCCGCGCTGTCCTTCTGGTTCATCGGGTGGATCCCGAGGATCTGCTCGATGGTGCGGATCATCGTGATCTGCGAGTAGTAGTGGTCGTCGACGACGCCGTGCCGCGCCCAGGGGCTGATGATCTGGATCGGGGCGCGGTGGCCGTCGACATGGTCGAGGCCGGCCTGGGAGTCGTCCTCGACGACGAAGATCGCCGAGTCCTTCCAGTACTTGCTGTGCGAGATCGCGTCAACGATCTTGCCGGTCGCGAGGTCGTTGTCGGCGACCTGGGCAGCCGGGCTCGCCGGACCACCGGTGTGGTCGCTGGAGAGCCAGAACATGTTGAGGTTCGCCGGACCGTTCTTCTCGAAGTCCTGCTTCCAGATCTCGTACCGGTACTGGTCCGGGATGCTGGTGTCGAACTTCGGGAAACCGGGCACCGACACGCTGTTGAGCGACGGGATGGGCGAGGACGAGTTCAGGGTGTAGGCGGTGCCTTGCCCGGTTGTGTCCATGTTCTTGGCGTCGCAGTACAGGTTCTGCCAGCTCGCGCCGGACGGCTTGGTCAGGAACTGCTGGAACTCGCCGAAGTCCCGCACGGTCTTGCCGGCCGCCTGTGCGCCGGTCCACAGGAAGCCGGACTTCTGGTGGCCGAGAGCGTCGTCCTCGGTGTCGTAGCTACGCACGTACTCACCGGCCGAGGACTCGGTGTACTCCGGATCGTCAGCCTGCATCAGCCAGTTGTGGCCCTCGGCGGAGTTCGTGCCGATGTCGTAGGTGTTGTCGTAGAGCCCGAACTGCTCGGCCATCGCATGCTGGTTCGGCGTCACGTTCTCGCCGAACTCCGCCAGCGACGGGTCGCCGTTGCCCTTCGAGATGTCGCCGAAGAGCTGGTCGTAGGTCCGGTTCTCCTTGACGATCAGGAAGACGTGCTTGATCGTCGAGGGGGCACCGAGCCGCGCCGGGACCGGCACCGGCGTAGCCTTGCTGTTCTTGTTGGCCAACGTGACCGCGCCGTTGGTCCAGCCGTTCTGCTGGAAGACCTTGGCCGTCTCGGACCTGATGACACGGTCGCTGGGCAGTGTGAACTGCGTCAGGCTCGACGTCGTGTCGTGGGTGTCGTGGCCGGCGCTGCTGGTGGGTCGGCGGGCGTCGATACCACGGGCGTTGGAAACGACCACCTTCTTGCCGACGGTGGTGATCTCCGCGGGGAAGTAGTCCGTAGGCAGCAGGCCGACGTAGCTGACCGGCTCCTGCGGGCTGGTGTACCGGTAGACGGCGACGGCGTTGGCCCGGCCGAGCGTCACCAGCAGGTGGCCGTCGTCGGTGAGCGTCACCGCGTCGGGTTCGTAGCCCACCGACGCCTCCGGCCACGGCTGGGTGGAAATGGTCTGTACGACCTTGTCGCGGGTGGGGTCGATGACCGACACGTCGTTGGTGGCGGTGTCGGTGACGAAGACCGCCCCCTTCCTGGCATACACGGCGGTCGGGTGCAGACCGACGTGGATGCTGCCGACGGCGGCGGAGGGGGCGGCCAGGTTGATGACGCTGACCGTGCCCGTGGTGGTGGCACCGGTCACCGGGCTGGCCGGCACCTGGGTGTTGTAGGAGTTGAGCGTGGAGTCGCCGGGCTTCGCCGGACGGCCGCCCTCGTTGCTGACGTAGAGCTTGTGGCCGACCTGGACCATGTCGCGCGGGGCGCTGCCGACCGCCCAGCTCTGCTCGATGGCCCCGGTCGCCGTGTTGATCGCGACCACCCGGTTCTGGCCGTTGACCGCGCTGTACACGGTGGAGCCGTCGGCCGAGAACACCGCCGCACCCACCAGTGCGTGCTTGGCTCCCTCGGCGGGGATCGAGATGGTCGTCGGGTCGGAGAGGGTGCCATCCGAGTTCACGGTGAACTTGGTGTAGCCGTCGCTCTGGCCCAGCCACAGCTGCGAGCCGTCGGGCGAGTACGTGGGGCCCTCCTGGCCGACAGCGCTGCTGCTGATGCGCAGGTCGTCCGATGCGGCACTGCCGACACGCTGCTTCACCTGCCCGGTCGTGAGGTCCACGACGACCAGCGCCGCATCACCATCGGTGACCGAGGCGGCGAGATGGCTGCCGTCCGGGCTGACCGACGACGACATGATCTTGCCGTCGTTGATGATGAGGCGGCTGCCGTACGGGGCTATGTACTGGTCGCTGGAGATGACCTGGCCCTTGGCGGTGACCTGGCCGACCTGTTGGGTTCCGAACTGGTGCGTCGAGGCGATAGCGGTGCCGGTGGCCAGGGCGACACCGGTGATGCACGCCGTGACCAGCATTGCCCGGCGGCTGGTACGTCTGCCGAGAAGGACGACGTGCTCCTTCTTGGCATGTCGACGGAGACGCGTTACCTGCATGGAGGCATCCCTTCAGGGAGTGGGAAGCAGTTCGACATTGCCGTCGAACTGCCAGAGCGGGTTCGGTGCGTCGCCGGTCGGGGTTCGCACCAGGAAGTAGCCGTTGACTTCCTTCGGCCCGTCACCGTCGGCCTCGAACCGCCCGGCCGGGGCGACATCGAGCTGGTAGATGGCCGTCCCCGCCGCCGCAGTGCCGGGGAGGTGCCAAGTGACGACGCAGCGCCAGTCGTTGCCCGGCCCCTCGGCGTCGACCTGGCCGTCGCTCCGGTCGCACGCCGCCGTGACCCGCAGCTGCGCCTCGGTGACGGCGGGACGGTGGAACTGCTCGGTCTGGATGCGATAGAGGTGGGCGAACGCGGTGGCGACCGACCGCTCCACCTTGGCCTGCGAGATCCCGGAGCCCATGGAAGGGGCGGTCACGGCGACGGCCCCGAAGGCCAAGGCGAGCAGTCCGACGAGCGGCAGCAGCCCGATGGTGATCGCGCGGCGCCCGATGCCGTCGTTGGTCGCGTCGGTGAAGTCCCGCCGCACGAAGAGTAGGTAGGCCAGGGTGGTCGCGACCACGACCCAGCCCAGGCTGACCGCGACGGCGATCAGGAGCTCGCCGAGTTGTGCCGGGCTGGCGAACAGCCCGTTCCAGGCGATGAAGGCATAGCCGGGCAGGGCGAGGCGTACCGCTACCGGCAACGGCAGCATCTGGGCGAACTGCATCGCGACCGCCACCAGTGCGGGCAGCAGCAGTCCCATCGGGGAGCGTCCCAGCACGACGGACCCGAGCAGACCGATCGCGGCGAGCGCCAGGGTGGGGGCGAGCGCGCAGACCCAGGCGAGCACGACGTCTCCGGCGGCGTCCGACGGCGTCAGCAGGTGGCCGTCGAGTCCGACCAGCGGCTGGTTGCCGACCGTCAGGAGCCCCCCGGCCGCGCTTGAGGCGACCAGCCCGGTCACGAGCAGCAGGATGACGGTGAGGCTGGCCAGCGCCTTGGCCGCGAAGATCCGCCGAGGCGACCGGACCGCCACCAGCAGATGACGCCAGGTGCCGAGCCGGTCCTCGGCGGCGAAGACGTCCCCGGCGACCACCGAGGTCAGCAGCGGGAGCGCCCAGGAGCCCGCGAACCCGAGGACCACCAGCGGGCCGGCCCATGCCGTGGCGTGCATCCAGCGACCGAAGAGGGTGTCGGTGGGGAGAGTGCTCTGCTGGCTCACCGCGGCGACGAACAGCCCCGGCACGACCCAACAAGCGAGCAACAGCAGACGGATCCGCCACTGGGAGACGAGCTTGACCACCTCGAAGCGGTAGCCGCGCGTCACCGGGACGCGCTGGGCATGGGGGTCGGCACCGGCAACGTTGCCGTCGGCGACGGTCACGGTCATCGGTCGGCCTCCCGCTGTCCCTGCTGTTCGGTGAGCGCGAGGAACGCAGCCTCGAGCGGCGACACCACCGGAGCGAGCTCGCGCACCGCGATGCCCACCTTCACAAGTCCCGCCACCAGTGCGTCGAGAGCGGGCACCGGCGCGCGCACGACGAGCGCCTCGGCGCCGCGCCACGCCCCGGCGTCATCCAGGACGCGAATCCCGGCCGTGTGGGCGGCCAGTCGGCGCGCGGCCTCCGGATCGGAGGTCAGCAACCGGTAATCCAGTTCACGGCTTTCGGCCGCCAACTTGCCCAACGGGCCGGAGAAGCGGACCCGTCCGGTCGCGAGAATGGTGACCTCGGAGCACAGCGCCTCGAGGTCGTCCATCCGGTGGCTGGAGAGCACGACAGTGGTGCCCTCCTTCGCAAGCCGCCCGAGCACGCTGTGCACGTGCTTCTTGCCCGCCGGGTCGAGACCGTTGGCGGGCTCGTCGAGTACCAGCAGCCGGGGCTCGGTGAGCAGAGCGGCGGCCAACCCGAGCCGCTGGCGCATGCCCAAGGAGAAACCGCGGGCCCGATCGTCGGCGACCTCGCTGAGCCCCACCTCGCCGAGCACATCGTCGATCCGCGTCCTCCGCGCGTCCTGGCCACGCAGAGCAGCCAGCGCGGCGAGGTTCTGCCGTGCGGTCAACGAGGGGTACAGGCCGGGCCCGTCCACGAAACCGGCGACACCACGCGGAGCCGGCAACGCCCGCCCAACCGGCATGCCGAGGATCTCAAGGGCACCGCTGTCGGCGACGGCCAGGCCGAGCAGGAGGCCGAGCAGCGTCGTCTTACCGGCGCCGTTCGGCCCGAGCAAGCCATGGACCTGCCCCTGCACCAGATCCAGATCGACGCCGTCGAGTGCGACGACGTCACCGAAACACTTCGACAGCCCACGAGCCTGAACCGCAAGTTGTGTGTCCATAGCCCCTTCCCGCAAACCCGAAGAGAATGTAGGACCCGCCCATGGGACAGTCAGGAGCGCCCGGTTGAACGCTCGCGAAACGGAAGAAGACCGACTCGCCGAGGCCGTATCTGTCCGAGCAGCTGATGGCTCGTCACCCATGGGCCCTGACCGGCTGGCACTCCGGTCGTACTTCGCTATCGCTGCGCCTCAGCGCTGCGTTGTGGATTGCACGCGGGTTACTTGGCGTTGCCGCCGACCGGGGCGGCCGGAGCGTCACGGACACTGCGGGCGGACTTCCAGGTGCCTGCTCTGGCACGCTGATCGGTTCGGGTCGTGGGCGAAGCGGTGCGGCTTGCTTCAGTGTTCGGTGCGGTTGACGCACGTTGTAGAAGGACTCGAACTCGCGGACCGCGTAAAGAAGGTGGCTCTGGTTCCAGATCAAAGTGCGGTGCAAGAGCTCGTCAGCGATCAAGCCAACGACCACCGCGGATGAATTACCGGCACCCGCGGTGCCCCGGTGGCGGCCATCCGCACCCTGGTGGGGCAGCCTGCGGCCAGCGGGCCATCAGGCGGATGCTTCGGTGAGCCTCGCGAGCTCAGCCTCGCCCAGCTTGAGGCCAGCCACCGCTGTCAGCGCGGGCAACTGCTCCACCATGCGGGCGCTGGCGATCGGCGCGGCGACCGTCGGCTGAGCGGCCAGCCAGGCCAGCGCCACGGTGGCATGCGCGACACCGTGCGCCGCGGCCACTTCGTCCAGCGCCGCGAGCACGCGCAGCCCCCGCTCGCTGTCCAGGTACTTCCCGGCCCGCTCCACCCGGGCGCTCTCCACCGGCTTGCCTGGGCGGTACTTGCCGGTCAGGAAGCCGGCCGCGAGCGCGAAGTACGGCACCCCACCATCCTGCTGGCCCCCCTGCGCACCAACCACCCGCTGTTCGCCAAGGCCACCGCCACACTCGACCGCCTTTCCCGCGGCCGGCTCGTGCTGGGCCTGGCGCCCGGCGGCCGGGAGGACGACTACAACGCGAGCGGAGTCGAATTCGACCAGCGCGGCAAGCTGTTCGACGCGCTGCTCGAACGGGCCGTCCGGCAGTGGCAGGACGACGGCGGTATCGGGCCGCACCCCGCCACGGGCGGCGGCCCCCCGCTGCTCTTCGGTGGGTTTACCGAACGCGCGCTGCGGCGTATGACGACCTATGGTCGCGGCTGGATCGGTGGCGCCCAGGGCGTGGCGAACTTCCGGACCATCCTCCCGCGTGTCCGGCAAGCGTGGCGGGACGCGGGCAAAGCTGGGGCGCCCCGGTTGGTGGCCACCGCGCACTTCTCGCTGGGCCCGGACGCACAACAACGCCTGCACAGCCGCCTTGCCAACTACTACACCTCCGGCACGTACACCAGCGAAAGCATTGAAGCCGGTCTGTCCACACCCGATGAAGTAGCCCGCGAGGTCGCCGCCTACGCCGAAGCAGGCTGCGACGAACTCATCCTCTTCCCCCACGGCGGCGGCCAGGAACAGGTGGACCTGCTCGCCGACGCCGTCGGGCTGTGACTCCCACGGGGAGGCGCACGGCCCGTCGGTGCCCGAAACCCTGCCTCAACGGGCGTGCACCTCGCCGCGCTGCACCGGAGGAACCCCCTACGGCAGGGGAACTCGATCAGTGGCCACCACGAAGTGTTCCTCGACCGGCACCTCCAGGCTCAGCCCGTGCGGCACGTTCCCCGGCACGACCTCGTGCTGCTGGGTTGGGTGGGTCCGAAGGCGGGCGTTCGAGCTCCCTGCCGACCTACGTCGCAGTGTGCGGAGCGTCCTTGTTGTCGGTAGGTGTCCGGCGGTGCAGTTCTGGGAGCAGGCCACCGGCGCGCCAGAATCCCTCGTTGACCTCAAGTGACATGGCGCGTCGCCAGCCTGCTCAGGGTGGGTGGTTCTATTGCGCCGCTGGCTGGTGGAGCCAGGGTGCGCTGGTGGCCCAGAAGATGCAGTTGGCTCCGAGGGTGTTCGTGCCGAAATCGGTGAACTCTTGCCGGGTGTATGGTTTTTTCGTTTGCGGGTTGGTGTATTGGAAGTCGGGTTCCTGTACGGCCATGGCTACGATTGGGAGTTGTCCTCGGTACCGCTCGAAGAAGGGGTACGAGTTCTGCATCTGCGCCGGCCGGTTCGGCAGGACGTCGGGCCCGCCCAGGCCGATGCCGCGAGACTTGGCGAATGCGAAGGTTCGCCCCATGTAGTTGTGGTCGTTGTTCCATTCGCCCGGCCAGAAGTTGACGTACTGGACGAACGGCGTCCTGGTGAAGACCTTCTTGCCGTAGGCCATGTTGTCGAGCTCTGCGTTGAAGTAGGAATCGTCGCTGAACCCGGTGTGGTCCTTGCTGGTGTCCACTTCGGTGGAAGTCTCCGGAAGGTTCACTCTGGCGAGACGACCGTCGAACCGCTGTGCCAGCGCCTTCAGCAGATGCTGGAAACGGTCCCGCACCTGCGGAACCCACTGCGCCGCGATCGCGCCGGGCTGACCGGGGCCGAGGCCGTTTTCGTTCTTCGTCGGAGCCGCGCCGCCGTGGTACTCCGGATCGGTCAGCAGGTAATTCGGGAGCCTGGCCGGCAGCGTGAAGAACCGGTCCTGGACCTGGACGAACAGCTTCTTGTGGCGCGGCTGTAGATAGTTCAGTGCCTGCTCGATCGACGAGAAGTCTGGAGCAGCCGACCTGGGCTACTCCGCGGTGCGCTACCGGCACGCCGCGGCCGACATCAGACACGAACGGCTCCGCGTCGCTGGCCGGACCGCAGGACCACTGGCAGCGGGCGTCGTACTGGCCGTCGCGCTCACCGCTTCCCTGCTGCTGCTCTGGTGACCCGTGTGCGGACGGGGCCGGAGCCACGGCCCGCAGACGGGTCAGGTCGGAGGCCGCCTCAGGAAGTCGACGGCGGCGAGGTCGTCGCTGTCATGACCGGCTGCGGCGGTAGCGGTCAGGCGGTCTCGGACGGTTTGGAGGAGGGGGCTGAGGGTGGCGGATGCCGCGGCCAGTTCGATGTCCTTGAGGGCGAGTCGCACCGCGAAGCCGGGTGCGTATGAGGCGTTGTCCATGAGGCTCACCTTCTGCAACTCGTAAGGCATGGCGAGCGGGCCCGCCTCAAGCACCCGGACGAACGTGGCGTGGTCGACGCCGAGTGTGTCGCACAGGGAAAGAACGTCGCTCATGGCGACCGTGGATGCGGCCATCCAGGCATTGACGGCGAGCTTGACGGCACTGCCCTCGACCCCTCTCCCGACGTGGAGCACGGACGAACCGAGATCGTCGAGCACAGGGCGCACCCGCGCGAGGGCGTCCTCGGGACCGGCGACCAGCCAGACGAGCTTGCCCTCCCGAGCGGGAGCGGTGCTTCCCGACACCGGCGCGTCGAGGTAGGCGACACCGTGATCACGAGCCATATCAGCCAGGGCGCTGGCGTGCCGTGGCCCCACCGTGCTTGCCTGCACCCAGACGGCGTCGCTGTCGAGCCGACCGATGGCATCTGACATGACATCCGTCACCGCTTCGCCGTCACGCAGCACCGTGATGACGACGGACGCACCCGAGACCGCATCGCCGAGCACCCCAACGGCCGTGACCCCATCCGCGTGCTCGGCCGCCACGCGGGCCCTGCCCTCCGTGCGGTTCCACAACCGCACCTCGTGTCCGGTGTCTCCGAGTCGCGTCGCCATCGCGGTGCCAAGTGCGCCCGCTCCGAGCACAGCGACGGTGGAAACCTGAGCCATGGAAACCCCTTGCGGACGGCGGACGCAGGCGAATACCTGCTGAACGCGGAAGATCCGCGCCCTTTGCACGAGCTAAACCGAGCCCGGGGCCCATCGCAGCTTGAGGCCGTTCTCCGAGCGCCCCCGAGTCACCCGACCCGAGCAATCCCGAGCCGTTCACGCGGGCCACCCGGACGGCGAACTGAAACTGTTCACCCCGTCGGTGGGACGCCGACGCAATGCTCCGACGGCGCGTCGATTCTGCATGTTCCCAACGACGTCCAAGCGGCTTCAGCCAGTGTCCGCACAGCCTGGTAATGCCAACGCCCTGTGGGCCCCGCCAGTATCAGGGGAGCCACCGAATCGAGTGGCCCGATCCCGAGATGATGTGTTGCCGTGGGGCCATACGGGCAATCAGGTGTCCCCGTTTGATGGATGCCGCGCTCAGGTCCGACGCGGCTGTCATCCGTCTGGGCACCCTCTTGTGTGGGTGCAGGGATACGCCCTGTCCGAAGAGGAACCTGGTGTCCGTAAGGGCTTCGAACCGCTTGCCTGTCGTGCACCTGCGTGGTTGCAGGGAGGACCCTCGACATGTCTGATCCCGTCGTGCTGATCACGGGTGCGCTCACCGGTATCGGCCGAGCCACCGCCTTCGCTTATGCTCGTCAGGGCGCGAACCTTGTGGTCTCCGGCCGTCACGAGGACGTGGGTGAGCAACTTGCCAGGGAGCTGTCCGACCACGGCACTTCGGCCGAGTTCGTGCGTGCCGATGTCCGCTTCGACGGCGATGTGAAGGACCTTGTCGACCGGGCGGTCGAGCGGTTCGGGCGGATCGATGTCGCCTTCAACAACGCCGGCACCGAGGGAACACCCGGCCCTGTCACCGAGGTGACCGAAGAGGGATATCAGGCCACCTTCGATACCAACGTCAAGGGGACACTGCTCTGCCTGAAGCACGAGTTCCGGGTGATGAGAGAACAGGGCGGTGGCAGCATCGTCAACGTCAGCTCCTGTTACGGCCTGATGGGTTACCCCGGGGCGACCTTGTACGTCGGGAGCAAGCACGCCGTTATCGGCATCACCAAGGCGGCCGCACTCGAAGGCGCCTCTCACGGTATCCGGGTCAACGCGGTCGCGCCCGGCTACACCCGGACCGCTATGTACGAGCGGTTCACCGGCGACGACACGGCGCGTGACGCGGTTGATTCGGTGCTGCCCATGCACCGGGCGGGTACCCCGGAGGAGATCGCCGAAGCCGTCCGGTACCTGGGTTCCGACAAGGCGAGCTACGTCACCGGCCACGTTCTCCTCATCGACGGTGGCCTGATGGCGGGTGGGCCCCTGTTCCCGAACTCGTGAGGTGGCCGGGCAGCTCAGCTGACCACGAACAGCCACCACACCGTGCGCATTACCTTCCCCAACGGCGGCGTGGGCCTGGATAGTTGGGCCAACTGACCGTTCCGGTTCCGGTCGCTGTCGGGCCCGCTCCGCGTTCTGGTGCGCTGGGGTGATGCCCCTGCCTCAGCGGCGGGTTCCAGGCGTGGCAACGCATGTGATCCACCGGCTGTGGCCAGGAGCTCAGCAAGGCGCTCGGTTGGGGTTGCCCAGCCGAGCGTTTCGTGTGGGCGGCTGTTGAGTTCGGCGCCATGACCCGTGTGGCGAGCAGGTAGCTCTGCCCTACGAGCACGAGCCCAGACGGCCTGCCCGAGGAAAATGTCCCACGAGCAGCCAGCGCTGCATGCGTAGCGCCAACGGTCGAGGGAGTCGTTGAGTGCTCGCGGCCGGACGCCCCAAGGTCGCTCCGCCGGGAAGGGCGTAGCCCAAAGCCCTGGAGCAGGTCACTTGACGATCTCCATCACCGCCATCATGCCTGCGTCCTCGTGGTTGAGGATGTGGCAGTGCAGGACACTCTTGCCGGTGTAGGTGTTGAAGCGGATCCGGACGACGATCTGTCCTTTGACGGGGACGCTCGCGGTGTCCTGGAGGCCGTGGCCTTGGTGGGGACGGCCGTTGATGCTCATCAACTGGAACTTGTTGACGTGGGTGTGGAAGGAGTGTTCCTCGTTGCTGTCGTTGCGTACGGTCCATTCCTCGATCGTGTTCAGCTTGGGCCGGATGTCGACCCGGTTCGGGTCGAACTGCTTGCCGTTGATGTAGTACTTGCTCCCATCGGCGTTCTCGGAGAACACGATGGTGCGCCGCGCGGCGATCGGCGCGTGGCTGAAGTCCAGTCTCGGGGCGAAGGACGAGGTAGGCAGCGGCGCTGGCCGGGCCGAGGGTCCCTGGGAGTCCAGGGTGGCCAAGGTTGCCTGCGGGAAGGAGTTGCCGCCCGGCCCGGTGTTGTAAGCGAGTGTCTGGAGTTGGGTCCGGCCGGGCGGACCGCCCTGTACGAGCACATCGAAGCGGGTGCCGGCCGCAAGGAGGAGGGAGTCAGCCGTCCAGATGCGGTCGGACGGAGCGCCGTCGTGGGCGACCACGTGGAACTGCTGTCCCTGGAGGTGGACGTTGTAGTAGATGTTGGCGCTGACGTTGGCGAGCCGCCACAACTGGGTCTCGCCCGGCCGGATGCGGATGGTGGGATTGAGCTGACCGTTGACCGTGCGGTTGGTGGGTGCGCTGATGTGCAGGCCCTGGGTCTTGACCGCGTCGCCTTGGAGCTGGAAGTCCTTGAGGGCGATGACGTGTTCGGTGATGTTCCGCAGGTTCACGGGCAGGTACTGCTGGAGGCCATCGACGATGATGACGCCCGAGAGGCCCCCGGCGACCTGTGGTGCGGAGATGGGGTCCGCGTGTGAGTGGTACCAGTAGGTGCCGGCTCGCAGGGTGTCGGGAAACCGGTAGACGTAGTGGTGGGTCTCTCCGGGATGGATGTGGATGAAGATGTTGTCGGAGTCGCCGGACGGTGAGACATGAAGTCCGTGGACGTGCAGATTGGTGTCCTGGCTCAGCCTGTTCGTCATCGTCAAATAGAGCGTGTCCCGGGGCCGGATCCGCAGGGTGGGCGGTACGTACCGGCCGTTGTAGGTGAGGGCCCACAGCTTGCGACCGGCCACGTCCACCTGCTTTCTCTCCACGACGAGGTCCACCCGCAAAACGCCGTTGCGGCTGACCACCTGCTCCGGATCCCGCAGGGGGGCACCTGCGGGGAACGACGGGGCGGGCGACGGGGAGGATGACGGTGGCTGCGACGCTGCCTGGCCGCCGGTGCACCCGCTCACCAGAGCGGTGACGGCGAAAGTCAGCGCAACAGCCAGCCGACGCGCCCTGCACAGCGGATACCGCATCAGGTCCTCCGTGGCCTCACGTGGTCTGGTCTCTTGACTACGGCCCAGCACACCCCAGGTGGCCCGCCCGCGCGAGGCGGACGGGACCGTTCGCGCGAAGCCCGAGGTAGGGTTCTGGGCAGGCCAGGCAGTTGTCCGGTCAGTCGGCGCCCTGGCCTTCGTCCTCCGCGGGACCGGGCGGCGGCGAGCCAGATCGGCAGCATGATGGCCATGGACGATGTGCGCGGCGTCCGGTGACCGCGACGCTGGATGGGACACGGACGACGAGTACGAGTGGGTGCGGTGAACGTGGCCAGGCGCCCGGGCGGGGCCGTCACGCTCGCCGGCCGGGTACCCGGAAGTCTGCGCCACCGTCAGGGGCTCACCACCTCCCGCAGAACAATGTAGGGATCTCTTTCACGGCGCCTCCGTTCCTGGTGCCCGATCGCAGCCTCGTTCCGGCCCACCTGCGCGTTCTCGAACGCCGTTGCCCGCTGGATCTGGTCCCGACGGAGTAGCCGGGCGAGCGCCTGGCGCATTGAAAGCCTAGAAAGAGACGGTGAGCTCAAGGCGGCGGAGGGAGAGGCTTGGGATGCGGCTCGTCGTGGACCTCACCCGCTGCCAGGCGTACGCGCAGTGCGTGTTTCTCGCACCGGAGATGTTCGAGCTGCATGGCGAGGAAGCGCTGCTGTACCGCCAGGAAGTCCCGGACGAGCAGCTGGAGCGCGTGCGCCAGGCTGCTGCGGCGTGCCCGGTCCAGGCGATCCCCGTGGGTGAGGCGGTGAGCGCCCGTGCCCGGTGACCTTCGGGAGGGCCCCATCGTCATCGTCGGCGCGTCGCTGGCCGGGTTGCGGGCTGCCGAGAAGCTACGCGAGGAGGGTTTCACCGGCTCGCTGACCGTGGTCGGGGACGAGCCCCATCCGCCCTATGACAGGCCGCCGCTGTCCAAGCAGGTTTTGCTCGGCATGTCGGCGGCGGACACCACCGGGCTGCCGATGCGCCGCGACCCGGACGCCGACTGGCGGCTCGGAGTGCGTGCCACGGGGCTCGACCTGGTCGGCCGTCAGGTCCTGTTGGCCGACGGCGAGTCCCTGCCCTACGACCGGCTGCTGATCGCCACCGGAACCCGGGCGCGCCCGTGGCCCCAACCGGAGCAGGCTGCCCTGGACGGAGTCTTCACCCTGCGCACGCGTGAGGACGCCGGGTGCCTGGCCGAGCGGCTGGCCGCCGGGCCGCGCCGGGTGCTGGTCATCGGCGCTGGCTTCACCGGTTCGGAGATCGCCTCGGCCTGCCGGGAGCGGGGCATCGAGGTCACGGTCGCAGAACGTGGTACCGCACCGCTGGTGGGCGCCCTCGGCGGCACGCTGGCGAGGCTCGCGGCTGGCCTGCAGCGGGCCCACGGCGTGGACCTGCGCTGCGGAGTGACGGTCACCGCGCTGTGCGGGAACGACGGCGGGCGGTTCACCGGAGCCGATCTCTCCGACGGCAGTCACATCGACGCGGACGTGTGCGTCATCGCCATGGGTGCGGTCCGCAACGTCGAGTGGCTGGCGGATTCCGGGCTGGCGGCGGGCCCGCACGGGGTCGCCTGTGATGCGGGGTGCCGCGCCTTCGACATGTACGGGATCGTCACCGACGACGTCTTCGTGGCAGGTGACGTCTCCCGCTTCCCCCACCCGCTCTTCGACTACCAGATGCTCTCCTTGGAGCACTGGGGCAACGCGGTCGCGCAGGCCGAGGTGGCGGCCCACAACATGATCAGTTCCGGGCCGCCGCGGCGTCCCCACCTCGCGGTTCCGGTCTTCTGGTCGAGTCAGTTCGGGGTCAACATCAAGTCCGTGGGTGTCCCTACCTACTCCGACCAGGTGGTCATTGCCCAGGGCTCGCTCAGTGAACGCCATCTGGTGGCGGTCTACGGCTACCGGGGCCGCATCACTGCCGCCGTCACCGTCAACATGGCCAAGTGGCTGGAGTACTACCAGGGCCTGATCGAGGCCGCCGCCCCGTTCCCGCCCGCGCCCGGCGCGGCCGACGGCCATCCGCTGGTGACCGAATTCGCGCTTCCCTCCGACGTGCCGGATCCAAGGGGGCTGTCCCACGGCCCCACCGTCGCGCTGACCGGTCACCTGCCGGACCGCCGGCTGACCGTGGTCCGGCCCGCCGGCTGACCCTTCCGTTCTTCCCTGTCACGAGGAGCCCGTCGATGGCTGTCGACACCCTGCTGGAGCGGATCACCGACTACGCCAACCGCCCCGACCCGTACCCGCTGTACGCGGAACTCCGCGAGGCGGGCGTGGCGCGGCAGACGGACGGCAGCTACCTGGTCGGCGGGTACTACGACATTGTCGCCCTGTTCCACAACCCACGGCTCAGCTCGGACCGCCGCAACCGCGCCGGCGCCTACAGCGGCTTGCCCGCGGATGAGGAAGAGCCCCGCCCTTTCATCCGGCTCGATGACCCCGAACACCGCAGGCTGCGCAGCCTGGCCACACGGCCGTTCGGGCCCCCGCACAGTCCGGGCCGGATCGACGCGATGCGAGACGAGATCACCCGGATCACCGACGAACTGATCGAGTCGCTCCAGGGCCGTACGCGAGTCGACGTCGTCGACGACTTCGCCTATCCCCTGCCCGTCTCCGTCATCTGCCGACTCCTTGGTGTTCCGCGCGAAGACGAGCCGACCTTCCGCGAGTGGTCCAACGCCATCATCGACTCCAGCGACATCCGGCCCGGTGAGAACCTCGGCACGAGCCAACGGGCCGGCAACCAGGCCCGGGCGCAGATGGGCCGCTACCTGGTGGACCTCGCCGAGCAGCGCCGCGGCCACCCGGGTGACGACATGCTGTCCGCGTTCGTCAACGACCCGGACCCGACCGGAGGGCTCACCCGCGAGGAACTGGCGGCCACCGCAGTGCTGCTGCTCGTCGCCGGACACGAGACCACGGTCAATCTGATCACCAACGGCGTCCTCACCCTGCTGCGCCATCCCGACCAGTTGGAGCGCCTGCGCCGTGAACCCGACCTGCTTCCCGGCGCAGTGGAGGAACTGCTGCGCTACGAGCCCCCCGTCCACTTGCTGGAGCGTATTCCCCTCACCCACGTCGACGTCGCCGGCACCACCATCCCCAAGGGCGTACCCGTGGTGCTCGTACTGGCCTCGGGCAATCGTGACCCCAAGCGGTTCCGCGACCCCGACCGGTTCGACCCTACCCGCCGGGACAACCAGCACCTCGGCTTCGGCAGCGGCGTCCACATCTGCTACGGCGCGCCCCTCGCCCGGGTCGAAGCCCAGATCGCCCTGGGAGCGCTTCTGCCTCATCTCACCACCGCAACCCTGGTCGAAGACCCTCCTCCCTACCGGAACAGCGCCGTGCTGCGTGGCCCCCGGCACCTTCCCATCGAGCTGGCTCCGTCGCCGTAGACGCAAACCGCCTCGCCGCGGCGATGGAACCGAGGCGGGCACGCGGAACGGAGCTGCTCAGTCGCGGTCGCGCTGGTAGACGGTAGCCAGATCTCGCTGACGGTGGCGAAGCAGGCGATCGCGTGCCGGTGCATGTAGGCCCCCGGTCTCCTGTCCCTGCCCCAGGATGCAAAGTAGAGCAGCGCCGGTCGTTCGTTCGGTTGTACCTCAGCCGGTTCGGAGCGCCGACGAGCCACAGGGCAGGGCGCGGCGGAGCGAACTCGCCGAGTGAGGTGCCGCTATAACGAACGGCAAGCCAATCGACATGGAGCTGACCGTATTGCTCAGCCCGTGTCCTCCATAGCTATGGGCCGTTTTGAGATGAGAGAGCAGGCGACCGCGAACGCTGGGGTGCACATGACGTCCACTTCCCCTCATCGGGAGCCGATCCGCGTCGGTGTCGTAGGTCTGAGCGCGAGCGGCGGGTGGGCGGCCACCGCCCATCTGCCGGCACTGGCCGGGCTCGATGGATACGAGTTGCGGGCGCTGAGCGCCAGCAGCGCAGAATCCGCGCGTGCGGCCGGCGAGAAGTATGGGGTGCCGCTGGCCTACGGCGGCGCGGAGGAACTGGCCCGCAGTGAGGAAGTCGATCTCGTGGTGGTGACGGTGAAGGTTCCGCATCACCTGGAACTCATCCGACCCGCGCTCGAAGCAGGGAAGATGGTGTTCAGCGAATGGCCGTTGGGTGCCGACCTCGCGCAGGCCGAGGAATTGGCCGACCTCGCACACCGCAGGGGTGTGCTCACGGCCGTCGGCCTGCAGGCCCGGTCGGCTCCGCCGCTTCGGTACCTGCGGGACCTGGTCGCCGACGGCTACGTGGGGCGGGTGCTGTCGACCAGCATGCTCGGGTCGGGCTGGATCGGCGGCGCCACCTACGACGACCACTATGCGTACGTGCTGGACGTCACCAGCGGCGGCACGCTGCTATCGATCCCCTTTGGGCACTCGGTCGACGCGCTGGCCATGGTGCTCGGGGAGTTCCACGAGGTGTCGGCTCTCATCGAAAACCTGCGCCCGGAGGTCGTCCACGTCACGAGCGGGGCGGTCGCGGCCAAGACTGCAGAGGACCAGATCGCCGTCATCGGTGTGCTGGAGTCGGGGGCCGTAGCCGCAATGCACATCCGTGGTGGGACGTCCCGCGCCGCCGCGTTTCACTGGGAGATCAACGGCACGGACGGCGATCTCGTCGTCAAGGCCGACCAGGCGCTGTGGTTCCAGGGGCGGCTGCAGCTGTACGGCGCCCGGGGAAAGGACCGCGCGTTGACCGAACTTCCGGTTCCCGCCCGCTATCAGCGGTCGCTGACGCAATGGACCGAGCGATCCGCCGAGCCCGCCTGCAACGTCGCCCACGCGTACGCGCTTCTGCGCGACCAGATCACCGGGAATCTTGCGCCGGATGAGGACGGTGTTCCCGACTTCCGGCACGCCGTCCGGCGACACCGCATGCTGGAGCGGATTCGAGAGGCGGCGTGCGCGGGCCGGAAGGTCACACTCGCAGAGCAAGGCTCGTAGGCCCCGAAGTGAGTCAGGTCGGGAGCTCGACCGTTTTGCCCTCGGCGAGGATGACCACGGTTCCGGTGTTCCCCGAGGCCGTTATCCCAAGAGAGAAGCGAGCCTGCGCCATTCCTCCCTCGGGAGCTTGTCCCTGTGGGTGCCGGTGACCACCTGGAGGGCCACGTGGTCCCCGCCTGCCTGGTGGAAGGTGTCGATGCGGTCGCGGATGCGGTCCTCATCGCCCCAGGCGAAGACCGCGTCGATCAGGCGGTCGCTGCCGCCCTCGGTCAGGTCGGCCTCGGTGAAACCGTGCCGCAGGAAGTTGTTGGTGTAGTTCGGCAGGGTGAGGTACATGGCGAGGGCGTCGCGGGCCAGGGCGCGGGCCCGGGCTGGGTCGGTCTCCAGGACCACCTTCAGCTCCGGGGCGAGCAGCGGGCCCTGACCGAGGATCTCGCGGGCCTGGGCGGTGTGTTCGGGCGTGACCAGGTAGGGGATGGCGCCGGCCGCCCGCTCGCCGGACAGCTTCAGCATCTTCGGGCCCAGCGCGGCCAGCACCCTGCTGTCGGCGGCGACGCCGGCCTCGTCCAGCTCGTCGAGGTAGCCGGTCATCGCCGCGTACGGGCGGCTGTAGTCCTTCACCAGCGGGCCGTGGCTCACTCCGAGACCCACCAGGTAGCGGCCGGAGTACGCCGATTCCACCTCGGAGAAGGCGGCCGCGGTCGTGGCGGCCTCCTGCTGCCAGATGTTCAGGACGCTGGTGCCGACGACGATGCGGCGCGTCGCCCCGATCAGCGGGGCGGCGTGGTCGGCGGTGCTGTTGTTGCCGAGCCAGACGGCGCCGTACCCAAGTTCCTCCAGTTCGGCCGCGGCCTCGTCCAGTTCGCCGCGCCGGGCCGGGTCCTCCGAGCGCAGTTCGACGCTCCAGGCGCCGTACCGGCCGACTCGCTGCTTAAGGGGGACTGTGGTGTCGCTCATCGGGTGTTCCTCCGGGTGGTGGGCTGTGCCGTGATCATCACGTCTGCAGCCACTGCCGAACGGAGGGCTTCCCGGGTCGATTCCCGCCGTTCCCTCAGTTGGTCGAGCGGACCATAGGACGTCGAACACTGCGGGTGCCGATTAATCATCTGTGCAGGTCACGCGGCATGCTGATACTCATGTAAGACGCCGCCGGGTCGGTTGAGTCGGCAACGAATCATGGTGCTGCCCGCCCCTGCCCACGTGAAGACCGCGATCACGCAGCCATACCTGGCAAGACGCAGTGATCAACGATCAAGGCGCCCACCTGCCCGGATGATTTATCGGCACGCGCACTGTTGACCAGGTCGTTTGTCTGGGTGCAGTTAGGCTGCTTGGTGGTACTCGTTGATGAGGCTGCCGAGCAGTTGTGTGCGGGGGATGCGGCCTTCCAATGGGATGACGGGTGCCGTCTGGCTGGTCTGCACGGTGTGGGGAGGTCGTTGCTGGAGGGATTGATGGGGGCGGTGCCGGTTGTAGTGGTCAGTGTAGGTGTCCGGCACAGTGCGCAGGTGGCCCTCGTTGAGGACGAGGATCCGGTCGGTGCACTCGCGGCGGACGGTGCCGAGCCAGCGTGCCGCGAAGGCGTTCGTCTTCGCGAGGATTTCCACTTCCCTGTCGTGGTCGCTCATCGCCAGCAGCCGCAGCATCGCGAACGCGTCGGCCACACTCAGGGACGTCAGTCGCAGCAGCATGGATGATCGTCATGCCCGGCGACCCCGACCGCCGGTGGCGAGACGGCGCAGTCCATCCGCTGACTCGCATGGATGGACTTCTCGGCAACCACAAGATCGGCGTAGCGTAGTGAGTCACCGTGAAGGTACGCGTGGTGAGCAGATAGATCATCCTTACGATCACGATGACGGATCATGCCCGGACCACGAACAACGCCCAGCCCGGCAGCAGTGAAGGAATTTCGGAGCGCTACGCGCCGGTCCGATTCCGACTACCGCTGGACACAGTCAGGCTCCGGCCCCCGGGGCACGCATGGCCGCCGTCAGGATGCGTGTGAACGCCCTGCGTGTTCGCATTTGACCAACGGTTATCCGCGGGTCGTTGCGAGAGGGAGAGCATGAGCGAGGGGAAGGGTTCGGCCTTGGCGGACGGGTGGGGCGGCGGAGGGTGCCCGGTGGGGCTCTTCGCCCGGCGGTCGGTGCTTCAGGGTACGGCCGCCGGGCTTGTCGGAGCCGCGGGCGGGAACCTGATCGGCGGTGATTCGGCCGTCGCCCAGAGTGCGGGCGGCGGGGATCGGACGACCGGGAAGCTGATTCCGTTTCACGGCTACCACCAGGCGGGCATCGCCACTCCGCCCCAGACGGTCGGCGCATTCTCCGCCTTCGAGGTGACCGCCTCGAACCGCGCGGAACTCATCGAACTGTTCCGCATCCTGACCGCGCGAATCCGCCTGCTCACCTCGGGCAGGACCGAACCGAACGCGCCGGACGCACCGCCAGCGGACAACGGCATCCTGGGCCCTGGTGTCGTACGGGACGATCTCACCATCACTGTCGCCGTCGGCGCGACCCTCTTCGATGAGCGTTACGGGCTGCACGCACGCAAACCCGTCCAGCTCAAGACCATGACGCCGTTCCTTCACGACGACCTGGACCCCACCATCTCTCAGGGTGACCTGCTACTGCAGGTGTGCGCCGGACACCGCGACACCACGGTGCACGCGATGCTCGACATCCTCTCCCACACCAAGGGCTTGATGAAGTTGCGCTGGCGCTTCCACTGTCAGCGCAATCCGCCGCGTCCCACCGGCATCCCCCGCGACTGGTTCGGTTTCAAGGACGGCATCACAAACCCCGACACCACCAACACCGCCCAAATGGACAAGTTGGTCTGGGTACAGCCGAACACCGCTGAACCCGCATGGGCGGCGGGCGGCACCTATCAGGCGGTGCGCATCGTCCACTTCTTCCTCGAGGCATGGCAGAAAGTGCCGGTCGCCCAACAAGAGCGGATCTTCGGCCGTCGCAAGATCAGCGGCGCCCCCTTGTACGCCGTCTCCGACGACGCACCGGACACCTTCGATCCCATCTACACCAATGACCCGCAGGGCCTGATCACCCCGCTGAACTGCCATGTCCGATTGGCCAATCCGCAGACCCCGCAAACTGCGTCGACCAGTTCCATCCTGCGCCGCAGCTACGACTACGAGCGCAGTCCCGACATGGACGGCCGCCCGGATCTGGGGCACGTGTTCTGCTGCTTCCAACGCGAACTCAACACGTACATCGCCATGCAGACCCGGTTGGAAGCCGAGGCGTTGGTGCCGTACATCACTCCGCGCGGCGGAGGCTACTTCTTCGCGCTTCCGGGAGTGCGAGACCACCGGGACCATCTTGCCCGCACGCTGCTGACCTGACTGCTGCCCACCGGCCGTCGCGAGACGGCGCCCGGGCGACACACCGACGTTCCACCAGTATCCAGGAGCCGAGATGCGTTTTCCCCGGGGAATCCGAACCCCCAACGACGGCCGTCGGCACGGGAAGGCACTCCGACGGGCGCTGGCCGTGGGCGCGGGACTGCTGATCGCCGCCGGTCTCCTCGCCGCCTGGCTCATCCCGGTGTCGTCCCCATCGTCCTCCGCCGCCCCGCTCGCGGGCACCGGGGGCCGGGTGTACGTCACCAACCAACTCGACAACACCGTCTCCGTGATCGATGCCGCGACAAACAAGGTCCTCACGACCGTCCCCGTGGGCACGGCGCCGGAAGGCATCGCGGTCACCCCCGATGGCAGGCGCGCGTACGTCGCCGACAACGGATCGGCTGCGGTCTCGGTGCTCGACACCAGGACCGGCCGGATCGTGGCCACCGTAGCGGTCGGAACCAAACCCACCGGCGTCCGACTAAGCCCGGACGGAACCCGGCTGTACGTGGCGAACGGCGGCTCGAACAGCGTCTCCGTAGTCGACACCCGAGCCAACCGTGTGACCGCGACTGTCCCGGTCGGCGTATCCCCGGTGAGCGTGGCCGTCAGCGGTGACGGTGCCGCGGTCTACGTCGCGAACCTTGGGTCGCGCAATGTCTCGGTGATCGACACCCGCACGCATCGAGTCACCCGGAGCCTGCCGGCCGGTCGCTCTCCGGCGGGTGTCGCCGTCGCACCGGACGGCGGGTCGGTATACGTGGCCGATGAGACGGCGGCGAGCGTGTCGGTGGTCGGGCTGGGTTCCCGGTCGAGTGCGGCCACCGTGCCGGTCGGCGAAGGGCCTTTCGCCGTGGCGCTGGCTCCGGACGGCTCGCGCGCCTACGCCGCTGCTCTTGGACCAGGCAAGGTATCCGTCATCGATACCCGAAGCCACCGCGTCTCGGCCACCGTCACCGTTGGCCCTCCGGGCACCGACCCGTTCAACCTGGCGGTCACCTCCCGCGCGGTCTACGTCACGGAGCAGGGAGCGGGCACACTGACGGTCATCGACCCCAGAAGCCTCAAGGTCACCGCAACCATCACGGTCGGCACCAGTCCCTATGGGGTGGCCGTGTCCTCATGACCGCATTCACATGGCGTGGACCGGAATGGCCGATCAGGGAATGCGCGTCCAGCGGGGCGCGGTGTGATGGCGGTGTTTGGCTGCGTCGGCAGTTGGTAAGCCCCCGGGGGCGCCGCGTCCAAGGCCATGGCCAGCGGCTCGATACCCCAATGGAGGACGGCATAGCACGTCGTCGATCGGTCGCGGCCCGGCACGTGATCGTGTTGGCCATTCCTTTGTCATTGGTCGCCTTTGCCGTTGGGGCGCCCCCGCCAAGGCGCCGTCATGGTGGGCGCCGCGGAGCGCGGCGGATCCGTTCTCCTCCGCGCACGTTGGGCAACCGCTGCACGATCCCCCAGAGCTGGCCAGCCGTCACGGTGTTTTCACCGCAGGGATCGTCGTGGAGCGGCGGAAGGCCCAGGTAGGTTCCCGCAGATTGTTCGCGCCCACCTGCAACGGCTCCTACCTGCCGCCTACCCTGCGCCTGAGACCCGGCGACCGGCTGGACCTGGCCATGACCAACCGGACAGGCGAGGGCACCAACCTGTACGTCCACGGGCTCCATGCGTCCCCGCGCAGTCCCGCCGACAACATCTTCATCACCATCAAGCCGGGCCAGACCTACAGGTACTCGTACCGCCTCCCGCCCCCCCGCCACCCGGCACGTACTGGTACCACTCGCACGAGGACCAGCGATCCGCCCCGCAGGTGGCCGGAGGCGAGTCGGGCGTCGTCGTCGACGGGCTGAGTACGTATCTGCCGACGTCACTGCGCCACATCACCGAGCACGTCATCGCGCTCAAGGGGCACGCCAGGATCACCGCGCGGCACACCGTGGTCTATACGGAGAACGCCGCGGGCACCGAGTTCTACATCAACGGCAAGCAGTTCGACCCGAACCGGGTGGACTTCACCTCCCACCTCAACACTGTCGAGGAGTGGACCGTTCGCAACGACACGGACGAGGAGCACTCCTTCCACCTGCACACCAACCACCTCCGGGTGATGAGCATCAATGGTGCCCCCGCGCCCCGCGGACACGCCTGGTACGAGACGTTCAACATCCCGGTGCGCGGCAGCGCGGTCATCCGCACCCGTTTCACCGACTTCGTGGGAAAGACGGTTCTCCACTGCCACCTGCTCAATCACGAGGACAAGGGCATGATGGCCGTCCTCAACATCGTTCCCAGCCACCAACCCATCACAGCACGTCATGGCGGTACGTGACGCCCGGTGAGTCACGTTGAGCCAGCGCAGTCAGGGCGGTTGCCTGCTGTTCATGGGCTCCAGGCCAGGGTCCGTGGGGCCGTGTCTGGCAGGTCAACCACGCAAGACCCGGTCCAGTGGGAGTGCTCCGTGTGCATCGGTGGCCAACTCCGTGACACGACGGATTGGGCCAGGTGAGGGTGACCAATGCGAGCCGCGGTCAGCAGGTCCATCGACACAATCCTGTGTCAATCAAACGGCCGCGTCACGGACTTCCGTGTGGATCCGGACTGCCAGGTCGAGGAGTTCGTCGGCATCGCCGATGTTCCACTGGAGGTCGAGCAGCACCTCTTCGGCTCCGACGGCGGCATGAGCGGCCACGTCTTCCACGATCTGCTCGACTGTGCCGGTGAACGGCTGGCGCTCGGCATCGCTGATCGGGGAGCCGGTGAGCTGTACGTTGCCTCTGACGCACAGGGTCAGCGCCTCAGCGCCGCGGCCGTGCGAGGCGGCCAGCTCCTTCACCGTCCGCCACTGCGTTGCCAGGTCAGCCGCTGAGATGCCCGTCGGCATCCAGCCGTCGGCGCGGCGCGCCACGCGGTCCAGCGCTCTTCCGCCGGTCGCCGCCAGATAGACGGGGATGGGGCGGGCGGGCTTCGGCCCGACCTCCGCCTCGTCGATCACCGTGTGAGCGCCACGGTACGACACCGGGTCCGGACCCCACACCGCGGCGCAGACGTCCAGGAGTTCGTCCATCACCGCCCCGCGTTCCTCGAACGGAGCGATGGATGCCGCCGCGTATTCGTCCAGCGACCAGCCCGTCCCGAACCCGGCCACCACCCGGCCACCGCTCACCGCATCCAACGTGGCGAGGGCGCGGGCGAGTTGGACCGGCACGTGCAACGGAGCGATCAGTACGCTGCTCCCCAGCCGAGCCCGTTCGGTCACCGCGGCGGCGAGCGAGAGCACCACCAGCGGATGGGCCACCGAACGGTAGGCGTCCGGCCAAGCTCGCCCGGGGATCCCGTACAGCCCCTGGTGCGGCCGCTCCGGGACGAGCAATCGTTCGAACACCCACAGGCTCTCGTAACCGATCTGCTCGGCCGCGCGCGCCACCCGTGCGGGATCGCGCGCCAGATCGTACCGATTGTTCTGCGGCAGCCCGAGGCCCAGCCTGATCGCCATGGTTCAATCCTCTTCCACCGCCTCGTGCGGCGCATCCCGAACGAGTCCTATTTGGCCCCACTTCGTCATGCCTCTGTTGAAGCCGTCATGGACCGCCCACCGGCCCGAAGTGTCCAGGCGCGGGCCCGGATCCCCAGTGCTCCGTCAAGACGACCGTGCAGTGGCCGAGTAGCCAGCAGCGATGCCTTCATCTCGCGCCGACCACCACCCAGACCTCCGCACAGACGTCAAGTAGTCCGTCCAGTACTCGCCTGCGCCTCTCGAACGGAGCGATGGATGCCGCTGCGTACTCATCCAGCGAGACGAAGGCCGCCTCCCGGTGCGGACGTGGACATCCTTCTTACGGCCTTGTGCGCGAAATCGGTCGTGTGCCGCGCGGCGAGCCTCAGTGGCTAGAAGGCCGAAGTGCCCGGTCAGGGGCGGACGATGACGTGCGGGCGGGCCCAGGAGTTGTTGGCGTAGCCTCGGGGGTTCCAGACGGTCGCCGGTGATTCGGGTGGTACGGCCGCGGTGTCGTCCCAGGCGCGGGCGATCAGCTGCGCGCCGCCCGGCGGCATGATGAGTGCGGCGTGCCAGTGCTGCCACGTCCAGGGATTTTCGGGTTCGTCCAGATCGGCATGGACCCAGGTGCTGCCGCCGTCGGGGATACGTCCACGCGTGCCACGGTTCGGTCTCCTCCCTCGAGGGCGGAGCCGGTCACCTCGGTCGGGCCGGACGGGAGCTGGGCGCCCTTGTCGGGCCGCAGGATGGCGCGGTGGATGCCGAGCGGGCCGAGAGGTGATGCCATCGCTTGGTGCGGCCTTGTGGGGGTCGCCTTCGGGCGGCAAGATGCTGTACTCGGTTTGGAAGTGGTTGTCGGTTGCTTCGGCCTGTGCGGTGAGGCGTTGGAACCATTTGACGCTGCGGGCGCCGATCCAGCCCCGGAGCACCACGCGCAGCGGGGCTCCGTGCGCGGTGGGCCGGGCCTGGTCGTTCATGGCCCAGGCCAGGAGCACCTCGCCGGAGGTGGCCTTCGTCGTCGGGATGGAGGCGCCGAAGGGCTGTGGCGGGTCAGCGGTCTGTGAGACGTCGGCGCCAATGCAGGCGATGTGGGCCGCTTCCGCTCGCAGTCCGGCCTCGCTCAGCACATCTGCCAGGCGCCCTCCGCCCCAGCACGCGGTGGTGACCCGCCTGCGGTCGGGATTGGAGCCACGGCCCGCAGACGGGTCAGGTCGGAGGCCGCCTCAGGAAGTCGACGGCGGCGAGGTCGTCGCTGTCATGACCGGCTGCGGCGGTAGCTGCCAGGCGGTCTCGGACGGTTTGGAGGAGGGGGCTGAGGGTGGCGGATGCCGCGGCCAGTTCGATGTCCTTGAGGGCGAGTCGCACCGCGAAGCCGGGTGCGTATGAGGCGTTGTCCATGAGGCTCACCTTCTGCAACTCGTAAGGCATGGCGAGCGGGCCCGCCTCAAGCACCCGGACGAACGTGGCGTGGTCGACGCCGAGTGTGTCGCACAGGGAAAGAACGTCGCTCATGGCGACCGTGGATGCGGCCATCCAGGCATTGACGGCGAGCTTGACGGCACTGCCCTCGACCCCCCTCCCGACGTGGAGCACGGACGAACCGAGATCGTCGAGCACAGGACGCACCCACGCGAGGACGTCCTCGGGACCGGCGACCAGCCAGACGAGCTTGCCCTCCCGAGCGGGAGCGGTGCTTCCCGACACCGGCGCGTCGAGGTAGGCGACACCGTGATCACGAGCCATATCAGCCAGGGCGCTGGCGTGCCGTGGCCCCACCGTGCTCGCCTGCACCCAGACGGCGTCGCTGTCGAGCCGACCGATGGCATCTGACATGACCTCCGCCACCGCTTCGCCGTCACGCAGCACCGTGATGACGACGGACGCACCCGAGACCGCATCGCCGAGCGCCACAACGGCCGTGACCCCAGCCGCGTGCTCGGCCGCCACGCGGGCCCTGCCCTCCGTGCGGTTCCACAACCGCACCTCGTGTCCGGTGTCTCCGAGTCGCGTCGCCATCGCGGTGCCAAGTGCGCCCGCTCCGAGCACAGCGACGGTGGAAACCTGAGCCATGGAAACCCCTTGCGGACGGCGGACGCAGGCGAATACCTGCTGAACGCGGAAGATCCGCGCCCTTTGCACGAGTTAAACGGAGCCCGGGGCCTATCGCAGCTTGAGGCCGCCGAGTCGACCGGGCCGATCCCGAGATGATGTGTTGCTGTGAGCCATACGGACCATCAGGTGTCGCCGTTTGATGGATGCCGCGGTCAGGTCCGATGCGGCTGTCGTCCGTCTGGGCACCCTCGGTGTGCGGTGACAGGGATACGTCCTGCCCGATGAGGAACCTGGTGTCCGTACGGGTTTCGGACCGCTTGCCCGTGGCTCACTTGTGTGGTTGCAGGGAGGACCCTCGACGTGTCTGATCTGGTCGTTCTCATCACGGGTGCGCTCACCGGTATCGGCCGCGCCACCGCCTTCGCTTACGCCCGTCAGGGCGTGAACCTTGTGGTCTCCGGCCGTCACGAGGACGTGGGGGAGCAGCTCGCCAGGGAGCTGTCCGGCCATGGGGCTTCGGCCGAGTTCGTGCGTGCCGATGTCCGCTTCGACGCCGAGGTGAAGGACCTTGTCGACCGTGCGGTCGAGCGGTTCGGGCGGATCGATGTCGCGTTCAACAATGCCGGTACCGAGGGAACACCCGGCCCTGTCACCGAGGTGACCGAAGAGCAGTACCAGGCCACTTTCGATACCAACGTCAAGGGAACGCTGCTGTGCCTGAAGCATGAGTTCCGTGTTATGAGAGAACAGGGCGGCGGCAGCATCGTCAACGTCAGCTCCGGCTACGGCCTGATGGGTTACCCCGGGGCGGCCTTGTACGTCGGGAGCAAGCATGCCGTCGTCGGCATCACGAAGGCGGCCGCACTCGAAGGCGCCGCTCACGGTATCCGGGTCAACGCGGTCGCGCCCGGCTACACCCGGACCGCTATGTACGAGCGGTTCACCGGCGACGACACGGCGCGTGATGCGGTCGATTCGGTGCTGCCCATGCATCGGGCGGGCACCCCGGAGGAGATCGCCGAGGCCGTCCAGTACCTGGGTTCCGACAAGGCGAGCTATGTCACCGGGCACGTCCTGATTGTCGACGGTGGCCTGTTGGCGGGCGGGCCCCTGTTCCCGAGCTCGTGAATCAAGGGGCTGGCAACGGTGTGGGTGCCGGAAAGTACATCCACGCTGGTCAAGCTGCATGTCGGTACTCGTGGAGAGTTCCGCCTACCCGGTCGTGGCGGCGTATGTTCAGTTGGGCGATCCAGTCCGGATCGTTGATCGGCGTGGACCGTGCTCGCAGGGGTGAGCCTTGGTTGAGGCGCGCCGACACCGTTGGGGCATCGCTGTCCGAGTGGTCGGTGAGGTCGATGTTCATCGTGGTCGATGCGGCGCTTGCGACCAGCGCGCTTGAGCACGGTAGCGATCTGCATGCGCGTCAGCCGAGCCGGCCTTGGTCGGGATCGGGGCGGATTTGAGGGGTTCGCGGGCTTCGGGGCGGCACAGGTCGTTAGCCCAGGTGGCGGAGGCCGCCAGGGCGGCGGGATAGTACTCGCGCAGCAAGAACCGAAGTTGGTTGGACAGCTGCTGCCGGTTCCAGATCGCACCACGCGAACGGCACTTTCGCGTCCCGGGCGCGCTGGAGCATCGCGCAGTAGTAGCCCTCACTCGGTTGGGGCCGCTGATGCACCCGTAAGCGGCCCCGTGCGGGTTCGGCCAGCGCTTCAGGGGTGGTGCGGAGGCGACGCGACTGGCATCAGTCTCCAGCCCGACACATTGAAAGGATTTCCCGCCCCCGCTCCTCGGTGATCATCTCGGCGAGTACGGGGTCGGCGAACAGCACCACGGGAACTATGTGGTCGTCATGCAGCGGGCGCCATAGCCGAATCGCCTCCTTCAGCTCGGGCCAGGCCGCGTCAATGAGCCGCCGCTGACGCTCCCGTGCCCGATCGTAGTCGCCGAACGGGTCGGGCACTTCGAAGTCGGCGGGCATACCGTCTTCCGATTCCTCGCTGATGAAAACCGCAGAGGCGGTCAGGGGTGGCATCTCCACGCGAACGGCGAGCTGGCCGTCCACCCACACCTCTTCGTGGGTCGTGTTCCGTCGCTGCTCCTCATGCGGGTCCCGGACCTGGAACGCGGGGTCAGCGGTCAGCCGGTCCACGAAGTGGTGGACGGCGGCGTCGAATTCCGGTTTACCGAAGGAGAGTTGGAAGTCGGGAGCGGCGCGGCGGGCTTCATGGTCGGCGATGAGTGACTGCAGCCATTCCGGGCCGTTCTCCTTGGAGAATTGCAGCGTCGACCATCCGTGTGGCAGATCGCGAGTGCGGTCCTCCTCGAAGACAAGAGGCAACAACTCTGACAAGAACAGGGGGTGTTGCAGGATGCCGGGATGGTGCGCGTAGTTCACGACATGGCTGATCTTGGCCTCGTGCTCGCCGCCGCCGAGCATGGCCAGCATCTGGAACCGCAGAAGCAGAGCCCGCTCGTTGCCGAATTCCTCTGCCTCGGCCAACACCTCCAACGGCCCCTCGATCTCGCCTTTGAGGGCGGGGCCTCTTCCACCTTGGCGTCCCAGCGGTCCTTGGTCTCCCCTGCCGGTTTCCGCAAAGCATGGAACGACTTGTACTGGTGGTACATCAACTCGTAGAAGGAGTCGAAAGGCTCCAGCCCGCACCCGGACCATGAAGCGAGCCAGTAAGCGGTCCACTCCCCGCGCCCATTTACCTCTCCGGGGTCAAGGAAGACATCCGCCGCGTCACCGTCGAGCGAGACAAGCAGAGAACGCCTCAGCACCTCGGCCTCGTTGATCACGTCAGCGTCCTGCTGTTCCTCCTCGCTCCCTGCGTTGCCCTGCGCGAGTTCGTCATAGATCTCGATCAGGTACGACCGGTCGGAATCGGCCAGCCACTCCAGCTCGGCCGTTCCAGCCAGCCGGTAGATGAAACAGCCCGCGTCCCGCCACCCGTTGGTAACCGCCAGGAATTCGCGCAGCGACGGCGGCAGGGTGCGGCCCAGTCGGGCCTCGGCCGCCGCGATCTCCTCCTCGCTGGCCTGGGCGAAGCCGAGCCAGCGGTCACGCACTACCGCCTCGTCCAACTCGCCGTCCTTCTCAGGGTCATGGCTGTCGATCCACTCCTCGCTCCACCGCTGGAGGAACGGACGCCACTGCTCACGGTTCACTGGTGTGCTCCCTCGCCTCGAGGCCACTGCGACAGGGCAAGGACAGCACAGGGGTACGACAACGCCCGGGCACGGATCAGCCCAACGGCCTCGCCCGCAACGGATATGCGATGGACCCACGCCGCGTGCCGTGGCAAGACTCACCTGTGACGACAACAGAAACGGTACGCCTGAGCCCGTAACCGAGGAGAACCTGCCGCGCCTGCGCGAACTGGCCATCGCCGAAGCCGAATCGGAGCAAGCGATGCCGCCCGTGCCAGACTCAGCGGCGGGCTGATCGGGTGCGCCTCACCGGCACGTTCCGTCAGCGACCAGGCGATCTTTCGCTCCAGGGGCGCGATCAGCCCGGCCATGTACTCCAGCGCCCGGACCTGCGGCTCGGATCGGGAAAATGGCGAGGCGAGCCGCGCGCGCAGTTCAAACTGCCGGCCAAACCGGCGTACAAACGTTGCTGCTGGACGTGAGCGAAGCCAACCAATGGCAACTCGTGAAGACTCTTGACTGCGGCGTGTCCAAGACAGCGTCGAATCCCGGCCTTTTGAGGTGTCAGCTTGCGCAAGCGGAAGCACTCCGGAGGAGAGCAACGTGCGCCTACTACGCTACGGTCGCCAGGCCGCCCGCCCCGCCAACCAAAGGGGAAGCTCGCCAGACATACGACGAGAGCGGATGTCTCTGGCGGAAGACCGTGTACCTATTGCGACGCGCGCGACGTTCGGGCGGACCGTAACGACGCAGGCGACGTGGTCCGCGGGGATCGAAGAGATCTGCCGAAGGCATGTAGGAAGCGGGACGGCCTCAATGGCGGTGCGAGAGAAGCCCATGTGCACAGACTCCTTTACTCGGCGGAGTACGCTTGAAACTGACCTCGAAGAACGACCTGGAGCACGCCGCTCAGACGCACTTGAGCTGGGGGTCAAGGGGTCGCAGGTTCAAATCCTGTCGTCCCGACTTGCGAAACCGCAGGTCGAAGGCCGTTTCCGTGAGTAACGGAAGCGGCCTTTGTCGTGTTTGCGGTGGGAGCGAACGGGGAGCCCTCTGGGAGCGCTCTTGCTCCCAGCCTCAAGTGGTGTCAATCGGGGGCGATTTGTCCGTCGTCCGGTCGGGTGGATGTGGGGCGCGGTACGGGGGCGTTGCGCGCGGTCGTCAACCGTTGGGTGGCGAGGTCACCCGGGATGATGTTGATGTAGCGGGCATCGAGAGGCCTAAACGCCCCTTGGCGGGTTCTGGCCGACCTTTGGCCAAGGGAGCGGGGTGGGGTGCTCCCCGTGGGGCGGGGCAGGGACATTGCCCGAGGTGCCCAGATCGTTCGTCCGCGCAGGTGAGCCCAGGTCCTGCCACTTCGGCGTCACGGTCATCGCACCGCAAAGCCGAGGCAATGCCCCTTGGCGCCGTGCCGCAGACGGGGCAATCCCAGGGCGGGCGCGCGGTACGACGCCGCTGCGCGCGGTACGGAGCGTCTGGCTTGGCCATGGGACGACCAATACGACACGTCCGCGCGAACGCAGTCAGAGGGCATGGCGGGACCGGGGCGGGCTTGGGGTGGATGGACCTCCAAGTCGGCCGGGCGGGTGGCGGCGGCTCGTCAGTCCTGACTGCCGCGGTAAAAGTCCAGAGGAGAGAAGACGACCGCCAAGTTGAGCAGGTCATGCTCGCCAGCGGCGTGAGCTCCGCCTAGGCAACCGATGAGAGGAGCGATGGCCCGTCAAGCCAACACGGGCGGACCTGTTGATGGTTGGCCGCAGGTTCGAGCCCCCGGCAGGAGCCACAAAACATGGCTGGTCGGGTCGGCGGCGCTGATCTGGTCATTCGGGCCCGGGTGGCGGTGGAGGGCCGGACGCGGCTGGTGCCGCTTCCTCCCGGTGGGTGACGGGACTCCGTGGTGCGCAGGTTCGAATCCCCAGGGGGAAGGTGCTCCATGCGTCGATGCCCGGCTGGGTGGCGTAGAGGGTCAGGCCGTAGGCCGAGCCGGAACCCGACCACGCCGATGAGGTCGGCGAACCGGCGATTGAGGCAGGAGGTGTTGCCGACGTTGATGGGCGCAGGTGCCCTGTGCCCATGAGTCGTCGATCCGCCGTAAGGATCGATGGCGATGTGAGTAATGCCACAGTAGTGACTTATCGTGACACCTGCAGACTGGTTTGCCAGTGGGAACACCTTGGCCAGAGCTGTGAAGAGCGTGTGAACGTTGCGGTCGGTAGCTGATGCATGATCAATGCGTGGTCAGTACCCGTCATATCGCTGTTCACTTCACCCTCTCCGCGCATAGAGTCCTCTGTGATCGCGAGGGCGACCTGCTCGCGTGAACCGGGGGGTTCGAAGCAGGAAACTTCCTTGCGATCTCGACCATGTCGCACGTATCCGGGGGGAACCTGCATGACTAAAAAGATCAAAAAGGCGTTAGGCACTGCGGCGGCCACGGCAGCGGTCACCGCGCTCGGCCTGGTCGCTCCACAGACATCTGTGGCTGAGACTGCGGCTATCTCACACGTCAAGCTCTCCTCCAAGGCAAACGCTGCTACCCGCGCCATCGCGGCGGCCGATCCACAGGCGGCGAAGGCCGCAGCCACGCTCTGCGGAGCGGGCTACGAGCTCTACAACGCCGAACGCCTGCCTGACGCGCGGCGGTTTGCAACACTCTTCACGTATGACAACGGGGGAACCGGCCCACGCAACTGCGAATGTGCCGTCTTCGACAACAATCTGGGGATCAGCCAGTACATGAAGCTGAAGATGTGCGAGAACCAAGCGAGCAATCCCCGCTGCTCCGTCGATGCGAATTACTACACCCAGTACGCAGGACCGGTTCGCATGAACAACTGTCCGACTGTGACGGCGATCATGGCAGACACGCCGAGTAGCACGGCGTACATCAACGCCGTCCGCGGCTTCTGCGACTGAGACGCCTGATGCTTCGTAATGCGGTAGGTGACTGGGCCGGGCAGCGGGCTGCCAGGGCGTTGGCGCCGGTGCTCCTCGGTTGCGTTGTGCTTCTAGCAGCGTGTAGTGCTGGCTCCGACGGCCGTCCATCGCCGGTCGCCGGACACTCCACTGCACCTGTCGTAGCGTCGCAGGCTGCGGCCGACGGATCCAGCTCCCCGCAGCAGCCGGACTCCTCTGGTTCTCCTCGAAGAGAGGAGTCCGGACCGCCACTCGACGGGAGTGGGAGCATCGCAACCGCACCGTCCGGACCTGACGGCCCATCGGGCGACACAGGGGGCGGCGCGATATCCCCCCTCGTCGCCAGCCGCCAGGGTGTCACGGTGCGGGATCCCCGTCGCCGACCGTCAGGCAACGGGATGTGGCTCGCGGTCGACGTTACAAACCTGGGGAATGACCCAGCCAGCTATCGCATCGTGATCGAGGTAACCGGGCCCGGAGGCTTTTCGGCGACTGTGAAAGCCCAAACCGATGTGCTGGCTCCCGGCCGCGAGGCATCCCAGGCATGCACCGCGCTCGGCAAGTCAGGCGTTCCCACTCCTGAACACGCGAACGTCAGCATCATCAGCGTGACACGCACGCCCGCGTAGGGCGGGTGGCCAGCCGCCCGGGCTGCTGCCGACTGGCTCGATTCCTTGTTCACTGCGACTCTCGGGGGTCGAGCCAGTCGGACATCAGTGACGTGGCACAGGTATGACCCCCGACGCTGTCATGGCACTTCCCTTAAAGCACCAGACCTCTGACCGATCGGCATCTGCAACGGATCAGCGCATCTCACTTCTCCTGAGAAAGGACAAATGATGTCCTTCGGCCGCAGGCGGGTGGTGGTCCCGCTTCCCGCCCTCGGCGCGAGCGTGTCTCTGGACCTCGGCAGCCGTGGCTCCCGCCCCAGCGATTCCTGCACCCCGCGCGGGTGCAGCCGCTCCGAAGGCCCTGGGCCGGATGATCCACGCGGACCGGGATCTCGCTCTGGGGCCGAAGAGAGCATCGGTAGCGTGAGCCTGGCAGTCGGGACCATCGGACATGTCTTGCTGACCTGCAACCCGGCCACCATCAACGCACGTGCCCGACGTCAGGCGCGTTCCCCCGCCGGTGAACATCGACATCTCTGCCTAGCACGAACTCGCCGTCAATAGGTGACGCCACCGGAGCTTTGCTGCCGACGACCCCATGTTCACGGCAGCGGCGTACACGCTCGCCGTAGTCGAGGTGGAGGAGCGGTGAACGCCGAGCCATTCTGATGCCGTCGCCGACCGTGCAACCCATCCCTTCGGCCATCCCCAAGAGGGTTCCCTTTTAGGTGCCAGCCTCTTCCTGGCGAGACGCTCTTGCAGCTCCCGGCTGCACTCCGTGCCGCTCCATGCAAGTGCATACACGACTGAAGTGACGTCACTGTGCCTGAGCCACCTCACGAAGGAGAGTTCGTGCCACCATCCGACAGACGAATACGCCCGCGTCGCGGGCTGACCGCATTGGCGGCCACCACGGCGTTATTGTCCCCAGCTCTTGTACAAGCCCACGTCGCCATGGCGAACGTTCCACATGCGCGGCCGACGTCTGCTCCTAGGCAGGTCAGCCGCGCCGAAGTAGCCCCCGAAGACCGGGAGGCCGTGCTCGGCAAGCAGTGGCAGACGTCATCAGACTATGCGGTCACCACGGCGGGCGACGCCACGGGGCTGCACGTCCTCACGGCCCGTCAGGGCGAAGGTTACGCGTGGAAGACCATCGCCACGCTGTCCGAGCCAGGTGTCACCACAGATCGATGGATCGGCAATACCTGCACCACAGGCGATGGTAAGTACCTCGTAGCCGTCTACACTCCCCGCCAGGCGGACAACAAGCCTCAGTTGGTGGAGCGGGGTGGATTTACTGCCACCGTGAACCTCGCCACCGGAGAGGTCACCAAACTCCCCATCAACGCCTCACTGGCCTATTTCGACCCGAGTTGCGGAACCGGTCACACGGCGGTGTTCACCCAATCCGGTACCGAGGGCGACAAGGTCCTCACCAAGTTGGTGACCGTGGACGCGGCCACCGGGAAGGTGACCTCCTACGTCAGCGAGCCGGGACAGGTCACCTCCGCGGTACCGGTGGGTGACGGCCTGATTGCCGCCGAGGGCAATACGCTCATTCACATCGACGACGACGGCAAGACCGCTCGCAAGGCCACCACGCAGGGGACGGCGTTCCATCTGCACCCCACCGGCTCCGGCGTCGTCTTCGCCGATCACGATGCCAGGAGCGGCAGTGAGAGCGTCAAGGAGCTCTCACCCTCTGGCAAGACCATCACGTTGGCCACCGCCCCGTTGGGCAAGGTCGGCCTGGCGGCAGGCGCCGACGGAAGGGCATTCGTCACCGGCGAGGGTGTACGTACGGGTACGTTGCCAGGCGACGTGAGGCGCGTCGACGCGCCAGCCGACGCCGAGATCTCCAGCGATGGCGAGTTGGCCATCACCTCGGCCACCGCGCAGGACTTGGCGGATGCGGTCACCAACGCCAGGCGCTACGAGCAAGCCCATCCGCAGGGGCGGCCTCCGGAAGTGGCGCCCAAGCAGACCCGGCAGGGTCCCCCCAGCAAGTCGGACAGTCAACCGCCTGGCAGTCCGCAGCCGGTCGTCATCGTGGCCAGGGCCCTGCGGACCGGGCACGCGGTCACGTTCACTGCGAGCCCCACGGTCGTGGCCGCCAAGGACAAGGCCGCAACGGGGGGCCGGACCTCTCCGCTGCTGGCGTTCATGGCTGAGGGCGCCAACCGCCCCTCGACCATGGCTCCTCGGGATACGGATCCGGCCAACGATCCGGTCGACGCGAACCGGACGTGTTCCATTCCGCGCAACGACCCGCACACCATGGTCTACCAGCCCACTCCCAACCAGGTGGAATGGGCTGCTGATCTCGCTGTGCGCGGTCTGCTCGACTCGGCGCATGTCCAACGCCCTGGGAACTGGAAGGACTCCGGGCTGTCGGATTCCTGGGCTCCGCAGGACCTGTTCCCGCTGCCGACCTTGGTCACTGGTGGGCGCATCCCGGCGCAGGTGTTGCTGGGCATCCTGGCGCAGGAGTCGAACCTGTGGCAGGCCAGTTCACATTCCGAGCCCGGTGAGTACGGCAACCCGCTGGTTTCCAACTTCTACGGTACCTACGTCTACCCGAGCCAGAAGGGCTACGACCCTAAGCTGATCTGGAAGGTCCACTGGGACAGCGCCGACTGCGGATACGGCGTCGGGCAGGTCACCGACGGCATGCGGCTCGCGGGCAAGCAGAAGCCGGGCGAAACTCCTTTGTCGCCCACCCAGCAGCGGGCCGTGGCCGTGGATTACGCGACCGGCATCGCCGGCGCCGCGCAGATACTTGCCAGCAAGTGGAACGAACTCCACGCGTCCGGCACCACGATCAAGCTGAACAACGACGACCCGTCCCGGATCGAGAACTGGTTCGCCGCCGCCTGGAACTACAACGAGGGCATGGGGTACCACAACGGCAATTGGGGACTCGGCTGGCTCAACAACCCTGCCAACCCCAGCTATCCGCCGGACCGCAAGGCATTCCTCAACCTCGATGAGGACCCGCTCGCTGTCAAGGACGCGGCTCACCCGCAGTACTGGTCCTACGAGGAGAAGGTCATGGGGTGGGCGGGATGGTCGATCGACACCGGCCGCTCCTACGACAACAACGGCAACCAGCAGCACAAGGGCGATTCCGGGTTCAACACCAACGGCTTCATCCCCTCCTGGTGGGGCGGGACGCAGGCCGTCCTCAACCGCGAGAACGTCGAACCCCCGCTGAGCACGTTCTGCTCGGCCGCCAACGGCTGCGACCCGAACAACGTCCCACACTGCACCACCGAGGACTGCTTCTACTCCCACCTGTGGCACGCCGATGCCACGTGGAAACCGGACTGCTCCACCACCTGCGGATACGAGTACCTGACGCACAACAAGAACCTGGCCGAACCAGGCGATGCGAAGCTCCTCTACGGCTACACCGACCCGGCCAACGGATACTCGAGCTTCTGCAACGGCCCTGGCGGCGCGGGTGTGGTCGTGGTCAACGACATCCCAGGCAGCACATCGACGCCCACCTGTCGTGACGGCTCCGACGGCCAGGGGACGTTCAGCTTCTCCTTCCCCGCCGACGAGCACAATGACTACGAGGCGAAGGAAGACCTCGAGCAGGACTCGTCCGGCTACGGCGGCCACTACTACTTCTCCCACGGACGCCAGCCCAACAACTGGGACAACCTGCTGGAGACCACCGGCACCTGGACTCCCAGCGGGCTCTCGAAGCACGTCTACCTGATCCAGGCGTTCGCCCCCTACCTGGGCAACAAGACGCACACAGCCGACTACCAGGTCTACGACGGCTTCGGGAACAAATGGGACTCGGTCGTGGACCAGTCCCAGAACAACCAGCTGTTCGGCTGGATCACGGTCGGGTACTTCTACCTCCAGCCCGGCGCCAAAGTCGTCCTCACCAACGTCACCAACGACGGCTCATCCGGAGACACCGCCGTCGCCTACGACGCGCTGATGTTCACTCCGATCGAGGGCACTTTCCAGCACCACACCTTCGACGCGGCGTCGATCTTCCCCAGCAACATCAATCTCGACACAGTCGCTCCGCCCTACACTGCCGGGCCCATGCGCAACCGGCAGACGTTGTACGGGTGGGCTGACGCCCGAATCCACGGCGGCACCCCTCCCAACCAACTGCCGCCGCCATTCGGCTCGGGCCCGTTCAAGGGCTTGGCAAACTACCCCGCGTGCACCGCCGCGCCCAGCTCCGACTGCATCGGGGCTACCGTGAAATCGGCAATCCAGGCGTGGGGGCAGGATGTCACAGCAGCCGGAACCGACGTGAACAGCCACCCCTCCATCCCTGATTGGCTTGCCTTCACCAACCCCACTCCTCCGCCCGCGACGATCGACCCGGACCATTCCTTCACAGACGACCACTCGTACAAGATCAAGACTCACATCGACGTGCGCTGGGTCAGCGGCCCGGACGGGAAGGTCATCCCCGGCAGCCAGCTGGTCACCTATACGCCGCACACCTCGGACACTCCTCTTGCTCCCTTCGTGGTGTCCTTCGCGAAGGCCATCGCCAAGGACTACAACATCCCCATACCGGACGTGTCCTTCACCGCCCAGGACGCCAACGTCTACGGCAGGCAAGTCGCTGTTCCCAATCCGATGAAAACCGGAATCACGCCAGGAAAGGCGTACCCCTCAAAGGAGGATCCGGCTACCGTCGATTCGAGCGGCAAATGTGTCAACACCAAGGTCGTCAGCGGTGGAGTCCTCGGCTACCGCATGCTCGATGGACAACAGAGCACTGACCTTGCCATGCAAGGCTGGCTGAGCGACCTCAACTCCTTCGTGAAGCAGGGAAAGCTGCCAGAGGAAGTAGCAGGAACAGCCGGCGACTTCTACAGCCTGTTCTTCCGTCACGGGGGCATCAACAACGGAAACCCGGAGGGCTCCCTGTTCAACTTCGCCCCACCGATCTGGCAGAACGCCTCGATCGCCTTCTGTTCTGACGGAACGATTCACGACACGCAAAACGCCATCAACACCGACGACGGAAAGGGTACCGGGCTGGTCTACCAGAGCTACATGCCTGACCTGTACCTGTACTACGACGGGAAGATGGTGGACGAGTACGGCAAGCCGGCCTCCGGCCCCGTCCAGCGAGGGGACTTCTACGACTTCACCCTCCACGGATACGGAGGCTGCCAGTCCGCGGGGCGGGGCAACGGAGGCAACCCGTGGGACATCGCCCTCGACACCGGCGATGACGCACGCCCATCCGGGGCTGGGTTCTGTGACCAGAACCCGCCCCCGCCCGTCTCCTGACGCACCACGAGTGGTCTGATAGGCGCCGGGGCCCTGGACACCCAGGGCTCCGGCGCCGCGGTATCCAGAGGGGAGCACTCGAAAAGATGCTCGTTCCGATACGTGAGAAGAAAGCCCGACGCAAGATTGCGTCGGCAGCCGCGGCTGCGACGGCGGTCCTGGTCGAGGGCTGGGCATTGTCAGTATTCCCATCGGACAGCTTATGGCCCGCCGCCGTCGCCGCCGCGATGGTGATTCCCGCCCTGCTCGTCTACCGGTTGACCGATCATGTGCTGGCGACCGCGACGTGCGCCCCCGCCCGGTATGCGGCCCTCTTTGGAACTATCCCCGCGGCGATGACCAGCCTGCTCCTCGCACCGGCCATCGGGCTCATCGCCGTCGGCTGGTTCTTCACAGTCATTGGATGGCTCATCCTCCTCCTGGCCGCCCCGGCGACGTTTTTCGCCTACCGTGCCACCCAAGCCACAGCCCGTGGCCGCTACTGGGCCGGGCCCACCGCATGGCTGCCGACAGAGGCCGCCGCCCTCGCGACCGTGGCAGGCTACGAACCTTTCAGCCATGGAGTGCTCCTAGCCGGGATGCTGCTGTTCCTCGCTGTGTGCGCCGCCGCCAACCTCGCCGCCGGATACGGAGCGTTGGCCACCGGGCTGCCCCGTAACTGAGACATGTGCCGCGCGCTCTGGTTCATCCTCCCCGCACCCTTGCGGGACTCTGTCGCTCGATTCACGGGTGGCGTTTGCGGGGTTTGCGGGGTGGCGGATCGAGGTCGAGGTCGGCGAAGTGGGTGTGCCGTGTCGTGCCGAGGGGGCGGCCGGTCAGGTGGGCGTCGATGCGGTGGAGGTTGAGTGCGGCGGCGCTGAGCACGTGAGCCAGGCCGGTCTTCGCCTGGCCCCGATAGCGGCTGCGGCGGATGCTGGTGGTGCGGACGGCTTGGGAGATGGTGCCCTCGGCGCCGGCGCGCTTGGCGTATCGCTGTTTCCAGGCGTCGGTGTCCTGCTCGGCGCGTTGGCGTTGGAGGAGTTCGTGCTCGGCGCGGGGGTGCAGGGTCAGGCGCCGGGTGGAGCCGTTGGTGCATGAGGTGCGGACCTTGCAGGTGCGGCAGCCGTACTCAGGGAAGATGACCACGATGCGCGGGTGTCCGTCCATGCGGGTGGTGCCCCAGTAGCGGCTGGTCTCCCCACGCGGGCAAGTCGCGGACTTCGCGTCCCAGTCGATGGTGAAGTCGGTGAGCGCGAAACCCTTCCCCTCACGGGTCTGCCGGTCGCTGGCGGGCGGGAGGGGGCCGACGAGGTCGATGTTCTGGGCGCGGGCGGCCAGGATGATCGCGGCGGAGGTGTAGCCGCCGTCGACCAGGTGCTCGTCCGGCGTCAACCCTCGCCGGGCCAGGTCGTCGTGCACGAGCTGGACTTGGGTGGAGTCGTCGACGGCCGCGCTGGTGGTGGTCACGTTCACGATCAGGTGGGGCAGGTCGTCGTCGCAACTCTCGCTGTAGTGGACCTTGTAGCCGTCCCAGAGCATGCCGCGCTTGCCGCCGCAGCGTGCGTCCGGATCGTGCGGGGTGACCACCCGAGATATGCCTGGCGGGAGGTCTTTGCCCTCCCGCCAGCGCACCCCCTCACCGTGGCCGCTGTCACTGCGGTGTGCGGGTGCCGGAAACCCCATCCATGGCCTGTGACGTGCAGGTTCTTGCGAACGGCCGATGGTCGCTGTGTGGGCGTGGCGGGCTGCTGGATCGTGCTGTTGCGACTGGCCTTGTAGGTGCCGAGAACCACATCCGTGCTTGGTCATGCGGCATGTTCTCGAGGCGGGCGAGGCGGTCTGGATTGGAGTCGGCTGGGGGAGTGGCCGCAGGGGTGTCGCTGCGTTGAGTGGGTGCTGAGGTCGTGCCCGTTGTGGAAATTGTCCATAGGGTGGGGCCGCGGCCTCCGTAGCGTCAGCTGGCCGTCTCCGTTCACGGGCGAATCGGACGGAGGTTTTCACGCGGACGAGCAGCGCGCGACGCCCCCTTGCATTCCTACCGGTGGTAGGATTGGGGGTATGAGTAGTAGCAAGAAGTATTCGGTGAGCCTCCCTGAGGACCTCGCCGAGACCGTGCGCGCCCATGTTGGCCCTGGGGGCTTCTCCGCCTACGTCGCAGAGGCCCTCGAACAACGAGTCGCCATGGACAAGCTGCGCGAGATCGTCACGGACTTCGAAACAGATAGTGATCCGCTGACCCGGGAGGAGGTCGAGGAGGCCCGAGCCGTCCTGCGTCATGACCATCGCAGTGCGGGCGGAGCCGCCGCCTGATGCCCGGCGCACTGCTTTTGGATAGCGAAGGCCTCTCGAAGCTCTATCTCAAGGATCGCCAGGTCGCTGCATTCGTCCAAGCCGCCATGGAGGAGGGGGTGCGCGTCGCCACGACCGCCATGACGACCCTGGAGGCTGACTTCGAGCGCATCCACCCGGCCCGGATCAGCTGGGTCCTGTCCCGCATTGACGTCCACGAGATCACCAAACGCCTGGCGGGTGACGCCGCCGCCCTCTTGCGTACCCATCACCTGCACGGCCACAAGTACGCCATCGATGCTGTCCTGGCCGCTGTCGCACGTGCCGCTCAGGGACCCGTGACCGTCCTCACCTCCGATCCGGAAGATCTCACCCTCTTGTGCGGGCCGACCGTCGAGATCATTAAAGTCTGACTACTCGGGTCATCTGTCCCGAGCCGGCCCGTCGCCCCGAGCGGCAGGATTGATTGGGGGCGCTGGTCCTGACGCTTGATGGCTGGGATGTAGGGCGTCGTACGGGCCTTGACGGCCGCTCAGGGCTGCGAGAGTCTTAAAGTGGCGTAAATGAGGGGGATTTGGCGCGCGACTGGGGGTCAAGGGGTCGCAGGTTCAAATCCTGTCGTCCCGACGGTGCAGTTGGGCTTCGAGCCCAGGTCAGGGCCTTGTTTCACTTCGGTGAGGCAGGGTCCTTGATTGTTTTCAGGGGCCGTCGTCTCACAATTTCTCACATACGGTGTTGATCATGGCTAGCTGAGCAGCTCGCCCAGCTTGTCCGAACCCGCCTTCAGGCTCTGCGGATCCGGGTGAACGTACACCCTCTTCGTGAACGACAAGTCGCTGTGACCGGCCCACGCCGACACCACCGTGTCCGGCACCCCGGCAACGTTCGCCATCCAGCTGAGACATGCGTGACGGGCGTCGTACAGCCGGACCTTCCGCACTCCGGCCGCCTCCATCAGCTTGTACGCCTCCCGGCGGAGCTTGTCCGTCTTCCACGGTCGCCCCAGCTCGTCGACCAGCACATAGCCGCTGCTCTCGTACCCCTCGCCGGCCGCCAGCTTCTCCTTCGCCTGCTGCGCCCGGAACGCCCTGAGTGCAGCATGTACCGGCTTCGGCAGAGGTAGTGTGCGCTGCCCGGCCTCGGACTTGGCCTTCTTCTCGACGACCTTGTTCCGCTGGCCCTTCTCCAAGCTGCGGTCGTACACGATCGTCCGGGTCTGGTCCACGGTGATGGTTCCCTCGCCATCGAGGTCGACGTCCTCTTCCCAGCGGACTCCGCACACCTCCGCAGGCCGCTCGGCGATCAGTGCCAACAACATGGCCGCGTACAGCCGGTGGCCCTTGGTGGCGGCGAGGAACGTCTTCACCTCCGACTCGTTCCACGGCTGCCGCTTCGCCTTGCCCTCCTCGGCCTTGCGCTTCGCCTCACGGGACACGGTGACGTGCTCGGCGACGTTCCGCACGACCAGGCCGCGGCGCACCGCAAGGTTCAGCGCCGACCGCAGACGGCCGAGCGTGAGCCGCACCGAGCGAACTCCCAGGCCGGTACCGGGCTTTCCGCCGCGTTGCCGACCGCTGGTGAGCATCCAGTCGATCAGACTCTCGATGTCTTCCTCGGCGAGCTGCTGAAGCGGCTTGTGCCCGAGGTGGATACGGACGGGGCGGACGGCGTTGTCGTAGTTCGAGCTGGTGCCCTCCTCGACATCGCGCGTCGCCGACTTCAGCCAGGTGTCCAGCAGCTCGTTCACCGTCATTTTGGTCGGTGCGACGAACGTGCCGGTGCTGCGCTGGTGCCGGATGCGGGCCAGCTCGGCGGTTGCCTCCTTCTTCGTGTCCTTGGTGATGGTCAATTGCTTCCGCTTGCCGTCGGCATCGCGCCCGATGTCGACGACGAACCGGTACCTCGTGGTGCCGTCCTTCAGCGTGATCTTCTTGATCGGGTCAGCCACCTGTCTCCCCTTGATGTTCGTCCTCGCTCGGAGGGCTCCCGGTGGACCCGCCCCTCTCCTCCAGGAAGGTCTTGATGGCCCCCAACTTCTCTTCCCCCTCCTTGAGGTCGCGGAGGATCGAGCCGATGAGGCTGTCTTGCTCGCGGGCCTCAGCTTCGTCCTGCTCACGCACGGAGGGATCGAGGAACAAGTCGCGCAGGGCGCTGTACAGCAACTGCGTCGTCCATGCCTGCTGCTTGAGGGTGGGAATCAGAGTGCGCAGGGTGCGAATGTCAGCCTGGCGGAGTACTTCTTCGGCGTCGGCCTGCTCTATGACCTGCGCGTACCTGCCGAGTTGGATCACTGATCCTGGAAGTTCAACGCGACGATCCCCGAGTTCCGCATAGCTGGGCGCCAGCAGGTCAAAGAGGGTCACGTCGAGCGCCAACGCGAGTGCCACTAGCTCCGACACCGCGAAGGCGCGTCGCCCCTTCTCTGCTGCCGACACCGCCTGCCGAGCCCAGGGCTTGTCCAGGTGTTGCCCGAGCAGTTCGCCGAGTTCGGCCTGTGACAGCTTCCTGCGCTCGCGGGCCTCGGCAACGTTCGCCCCCACGATCTCTTCGAGCCTCACATGGATTCCCTTCTGTCCGGATGAGCATTACATGGTTGACAGTCGTTGACAAGGCGCCGCAAGGGATGTCAACGTGGGTGAGACAGGAACTCTCATTCCGACATGGGGGGTGTTATGTCCGGTCCCGCTTCGGTGTCGAAGCAGGAGAACGGCCAGACGGCGCATGCCTGCCCTCACAGGCGGCTAGCCAACATCGACGAAATCGCCGAATACCTCGACGTGCCCAAAGGCACGATCTACCAGTGGTCAAGCCGTGGGAACGGTCCGCGACTGATCAAGGTGGGCCGCCACATCAAGGCTCGCTGGTCTGACCTGGACGCATACCTGGACGCGCACACAGTCGGAGCCGCGTGATGGACGCGCCGACTCTCGACGAGATCCGCAACTGGCCTGCCACGGTGCCCGTTCCGGACGCCGCGAAGGCCATCCGCTGCTCGAAGTCCCACCTGTACGAGCTGATCAAGCGGGGTGAAGCGCCGGTCAAGGTGCTGCCCCTCGGACGCCGGTACGTCGTGGTGACCGCGTCCCTGGTCCGCCTCTTGGAGGCCGCCTAAACGCGGTCGGCCCCCGCTTAGGCGCCGGTGTTAGCCGCACCGACGACCAGCAGGGGCCGGACGCCCACCACTTCCCGTAACAGCGCGATGCCCCGCCTCAACCACCACAGCCGAGCGGGGCAACGCATCACACAGAGATGAGGGGACGTTCATGTCCACTTTGCCACAAGCGCTCGCCGGAAGCGACGCCGCCACCGGTGCCTGCCTCGTGTGCACCACCCCCGGCGACTACGGGCCGCCGAGCCCGAAGGGCGGCACCTCCGGCGTCTGCCCCAAGTGCATCGCCGCCGACCTGCACCACTACCGGCCGCTGAACATCAAGCTCAGCCCGGCCATGTGGATCCGCGACATGCACCGCAGCGCCATCCAGGCCCAGCCCGACCAGGCGATGCAGATCACCGACGAGCACATCATGACCCTCATCCGGGTCAAGGCCGAGCGCTCCGCCGAGTTCAACGGCTGGTCCCTCGACAAGGCCGTCGCCGACGAGACGCTCTCCGCCGCCATCGGCCTCGTGGCCCAGGCGATTGCCCTCGCCGACGACAAGTCCGGCACCTTCAATGCTCTGTTGGTCGCCCTCACCATGCAGGTCGGGGAGTGATGGCGGTGGCCACGACGCCCCAACTCGCCACCCACGAGATCGCTATCAGCCTGAGCGCCGAGAACACCACAGACCCCGACACCGGGCGGGAATGCCTCATCGCAACCATGGACGGCGGCATGCCCGAGGAGACGACCTCGACCGGCCTGCGCGCCATGCTGATCGAGGCCCGGCTGCTCCTCGACCAGGTCGAGCACCTCGCCGCCCGGTACGAGGCCATCGAGAACCTCCGCGCCCTCGTCGCCGAACACGACGCGGAGATCGTCGAGATGCCGCCGAACATGGTCGCGGAGTTCGGCCAGCGCGCCATCTGGTCCGGGTACGTGGACGGCCGCCCGTACCTGGTGATCCCGCAGGGCCTCGACCCGGGCCACACCCTCGCCGTCACGCGAGAGCTGCTCCACAAGATTCACGAGCGCAGGCAGAACCGGGGGCAGGCGTGACCGACCAGCACACCGCCGCGGAGGTCGGGGCCCAGCGCCCCGGCCGCCCGGCCAACCCCTGCGGCCACTGGGACGGCCCGGAGCGCCGCTACTGCGGTGCCACTGACGGGGTGCGCCGATATGTGATCGGGCACCGCTGCCCGCTCCACACGCCCGCCGCCCTGCAGGGCAAGCCCGAACCGCCCGAAGGGCCCGGCTGGCCGGCTCACGCCTGGACGACGCCGAGCCCGCAGAGCGCCTCCGCGCTCATCGACAACCGCGCGGTCGCCTCCGGCAAACGCCGCTCCAGCCCGCACGTCTACCGCGCGACCCAGGCCGCCGTCGCCGACGAGAAGGAGGTGAACCGGTGACGTTCAAGCAGGAGTTGCATGACGCCATCGGCAGGTTCAACTCGGCCGAGATCGCCGAGTTCTCGCTGGAGACCGGCACGCGCTGGCTCGGCGACAACGGGCCCACCTACATCGTCGGCGATGTGCGGGCCAAGGGGCTCGCCGTTGACGAGCACGGGCGGCACTGGGCCGACGGCGCCCTCGTCGCTGAGTCCCTCGCCCACCTCACAGGCTCGTCGGCCACCGGCGAGGCGTACCGCCAGGCTCTGTGTCTGCCCGAGGTCGAATGCCGGGACCTGATCGTGTTCACCGACACCCGAGGCCGGTGGAACGCACTCATGGCCCCCGTAGAGGCGATGGCCGACGCGTTCGGCTACCCGCCGCCCGCGCGGCTGCCCGACGGCAACTGGGCCCGCACCTGGTGGGACCTGCCGGAGCGCACGGATGAGGAGGAACTCGCCTGGATCGCCAATGGCGGCAAGCCTCTCAACACCTACCGCGGGGGCCTGTCATGACCGAGCCTCGCGTGTTCGTCGATCGTGCCAAGTTCCTCGCTGCTGTGCAGGACTTGGCCCAGGGCGACGAGATCGCCCGAGCTTCCGTCGACCTGATGGTGGAGATCGAGTCGCAGATCCCGGCGCCCTGGGCCGAGTCGGATCCGCTGATCGCCGAGCGGTACTTGGCGGCCCGCGGAGCCAGCCCGACCGCCGCAGCGGCCAACGCAGCCGAGTTCGAGCTGCACATGCGCGCCCTAGTCGCCCTGGCCACCGGCAAGCCCGTCACCGAGTTCAGCCAGATCGCCGAGTGGATCGAGCAGAACATAGACGGAGGTGCCCAGTGACCTGGCAATCCACCCTCGTCGAACCGGTCAGCGCCGAACGGCTGCACTTGGTGCAGGTCACCTGCCGCTGGTGTAAGTGGCGGTCGGTCACGGTCGACGCCAGCAGCGAACTCGGCCAAGCCCAGGTGCGATCCCTCCGGCTCCGGCACGAATGCGCGCTCACCGATCCCGAGGCGGCGTTCGACGACATCGTCGCCGGGTACGAGCAGGCATCCCCGCTGTACGCCGCCGTACTGGCGATGGAGCAGCAGCACCCCGGCGACCTGCCCGTGACCATCGGCCTCAAAGCCTGGTCACAGCTCGACGAACACCAGCAGCGGCAGTGCTTCAACGACCTACTGCAGGCGTATGTCGAGCTGGTCCGACGCGAACGCACCGAAGACGAAGGGGCCGAGTGACCCCGATGAAAACCGCCGCCGCCCCGAACCGCTCAACCGCCCGCAGGGGCGGCGGCACCCCCACCCCACCTGACTCGCGAGGTGCGGCCATTCGGCCGGGCACCCTCCCCCTCGCCATCGCGAACAGGAACACGCACGTGAACACCACCACCGCCGTGTGTGCGGAACAGGCGGACCCCCAGACGCACCGCGAGGCCGTACTCGCCCAACTCCGCCGCGAACACGCCCGCCGCCAGTTCGCACTCGACGCCATCGAGGCGAACCTGCAGGAACAGCCCTCCGCCCGCAGCATCCGCGCCTGCGCCCGCCGCTGGTGCACCGCCATCACCTTCCTTGCCGACGACCTCATCGCGGCCCAGAACGGCACGGAGAACCCCGAGTGAGCGACAGCCACGCGCCCGCGGCCATGGACCGCCAGGCGGCGAAACCGCGCATGATCGTCGTCGCGCAGCAGTACGCGGCGCGCGGCTGGCGTGTCCTCCCGCTTCGCTACGCGGTCGACGGCCGGTGCTCCTGCGGGAACCCCAAGGCGATCGCCGATCACGACCACAGGCAGGGTGGCAAACACCCCCGGTACAAGAGCTGGACGGAGGACGCGAGCACCGATTGGGCCGTGATCGCCGACTGGTGGCGCAACGAGCCGAACGCGAACATCGGCATCGCCACCGGTGAAGCCTCCGGCATCTTCGTCCTCGACATCGACCCCGACAGCGGCGGCCTGGACAGCCTCCGCGCGCTTGAGGCCGAACACGGCCCGCTCCCGAAGACCTGGACGGTCGAGACCGGATCCGGCGGGCAGCATCGCTACTTCGCGTGGCCCGGCTTCAACCCGCGGAACAGTGCGGGCAAGCTCGGCCCCGGGCTGGACATCCGCGCGGACGGCGGTCAGGTCGTCGCGGCTCCATCGGTGTCCGTGAAGGGCCCGTACAGCGTGAAGGACGACACCGATCCCTCGCAGGCCCCCGCATGGCTCCTTGACCGCCTACGGCCCGCCCCTCCTCGGCCCGCGGCCCCAGCGACGTCGATCCCCGTCCGGTCGGAAAACCTCGACTCGTACACCTGCAAGGCACTTCAGGCCGAATGCGACGCCATCACGGGCGCAGCTGACGGCGAGCAGAACAACACGATCAATACCGCCGCCTTCAACGTGGGCACGCTCGTTGGCGCGGGAGCGCTCAGCGAGGCCGATGCCCACGAAGCCCTGTTGTCCGCGGCCCTTGCGGGAAACCACCCAGAAGGCCGGGCCCGGCCAACGATCGAGTCCGGGCTGAAGGCGGGCATGGCGCAGCCGCGGCACCCGTGGCCACCAGCATCCCGCCGCGACGATACCGCCAGCCTCCGCGCGCTCATTGCCGAGCCCGCGGAACCCGCTGCAGCACCCCGACCTGGCGCACCGGCTGAGGCGCCAGCACCGGAGCCGGAACGTGGTCGGCGACGCGGACTGCTGCCCGAGGAATTCTGGGCAAAGAGGGAAGTCTTCCGGAAGATCCGGCAGGCGGCACACTCCCAGGGTTGCTCCGGTGACGTGCTGATCTACAGCATCCTGGCGCGACTGTCAGGGATGATCTCGCCTCACATCCGCGCCGTCACCGGTATCGGCGGGCGCGCATCCCTCAACCTCTTCGTCGGCATGGTCGGCGCACCCGGGACCGGCAAGTCCGCCGGCTCGTCACTGTCCCGCGACCTGATCCCCGCACCGGACGACCTCGACTTCCGCGACGGCCTGCCGATCGGCACCGGCGAAGGCATCGCCGAGACCTTCATGGGCGTCGTCGAGGTCGACAGCGGCGAGGTCTACCAGCGCGGCAGGAACCAGGGCGAGCCCATCATGGTCAAGCGGCGCCAACAGGTCCGCCACAACGCCTACTTCTACATCGACGAGGGCCAGGTGCTTGCCCAGCTCGGGCAGCGCACTGGATCCACCCTTGCCGAGGCGATGCGCCGAGCGGCGATCGGCGAAACCCTCGGCCAGACCAACGCATCCGAGGAACGCACCCGGTATGTCGCCGCGGGCACGTACTCCCTCGGTCTGCTCGTCGGCTTCCAGCCCAGCACCGCAATGCCGGTCATCGCCGACGGCAGCACCGGCACCCCCCAGCGGTTCCTATGGTGCTGGGCTGACGACCCATCTATCCCCGGTGTCCCGCCGAAGTGGCCCGGGTCCCTCGACAACCACCCGGGGCACAAGCGGCCGTCCGGCCCGATCGACATCGAATTCCCGCAGCGCATCAAGGACATGCTCTGGAAAGAGCGCGTTGCCCGAAACCGCGGTGAGATCGAGGTGCCCGAACTCGACGGACACGCGGGCCTCATCAAGGTCAAGGTGGCGTCACTATTCGCCCTGCTCGACGGCGGCCGCGAGACCGTCACCGAGGACGACTGGGAGCTCGCCGAGATCGTCTGGCAATCGTCCTGCACCGTCCGCGAGTCCCTGATCATCCGGGCGCAGCGGGAGGCAGCGGCCGAGCGGGAGCGCCAGGAGACCGCGAAGGTCGAGGAAGCGCTGCGCGCCCACTCCGCGAAGAGGGACGTGGACCTCGCCCTCGAACGCGTCGCCCGGAACGTCCGCAAGCACGCCTCGCAGGTCGGCGGCATCACCTGGGGCGCGTTGAACCGGGCCCTCGCCAGCCGCGACCGGCCGCTCGCCAACAAGGCCGTGGCACTCGCCATTTCCCGGGACTGGGTCTACGAGGAGGGCGACCACATTTGCGTCAAAACGGACTGAGGGCATGTGGACACGGGAGGAGCGGCGTCCACGTGTGGACATGTGGACGCGTGTCCACGACCCCCCGTCTCGTGAACGCGAAGCCTCCTTAAAACACTAATAAAACAAAACAAAACGGACATGTGGATGCTTTCGCGTCACGCGCGAGAGGGGGGTGTGGACACGTGTCCACGTTGTCCACGTCCACATCGCCCACGTCCACCCGTCCACGGCCGTCCCCAACCGAAGGAGAGCCCCCATGGCTGCGACTGCTACACCCGCCCAGCCGACCCCAGTGATCGAGGTCGGACCGCCGCTTCGCCAATGGCTCACATCCGGCTGGCGCGACCTCTTCGACCGGCACCACTGGACCACCCCCCGCTGGCTCGCCTTCCGCATCCGCAACGGGCCGAACTGGTGGGACCTCGATGAACTCGCCGTCCGAGCAACCGGCCGGCCCGGCCTCTCGGTCGGCGGACGCTGGCGCCTCGCACCCGCCGCCCGTGCGCAGAACATCCACGACGCGCTCGCCGCCGTCAGCCAGGCCCAAAGGCTGGAGTTCCGCCGGCTCCCCGCTGCCCGCTCCGTACAGCCCCAGCACGCCCGCTGACACCACGAAGGAGAACCTGATGCACACACCCCACCCGCGCCGCGTGCAGGTGACCGGCGACATGTTCCACCCCCACCTGCCCGACCGCGCCCACTGGGCCGGACGTCAGCGACCCGGACTGGCGAAGTCGCCCTTCGCGAACCCGCACCCCGTCGACGCCGGCCGCAAGACCCCCTGCCCCATCTGCGGAATACGGCACACCCTCGCCGAAGCCATCAGCCTCTACCGCCAGCACCTCGACCAGAACCCCGACCTCGTGTGCCTGGCCGCCGCCGTCGACGTGCGATTCGCCTGCCGCTGCCCCCTCGACCAGCCGTGCCACGTCGATGAACTCCTGGCCCGCGCCGACCAGGTCACCGTCATCGCGCTGGGCGACGACCGCGACACCAAGTTCATCGTGCAGACCATCGCGGTCAGCACCGGCGAGTGCAGCCACGGGCACGGCAGCTGCCGCAAGCCTGGCGTCATCGCAGTCCGCAACACCATCGACCAGCAGCACCCGACCGAGGTCAGCACCTTGCGGGTCACGGTGTGCGCCGACCACCGGGACGACGCCGTTCGGATGCGCGCCGCGTGGGAGGCCGACGCGCGCGAACTGCAAGACCCCATCAAGAACGCCGAGTTCCTCGCCAGCGTCGGCGTGACCGACTAACCCGCACAACTCCGGCCGGGCCCGCGGCATTCGGGCTCGGCCACTGCCCAGCACACCAAGGAAGGAGACCCCGTGGCCACCAAGACAGTCGCCAGGGCCATCAACCGGCAGATCCGAGAACTGCAGCGGGAACGAAAGGCGTGGCTCGCCGGCGAGTTCCTGCACTGGGGCATGGCCTGGTGCACCGGGGGCGAGCTCTGCCGCAAGCCGGACCCCTGCGAGGGCTGCATGAACGTCGCCGTCTGCCGCGAGAAGGCCCACCGGATCGGCGAGCAGATCACCGACCTGAAAGCCCAACTCCCCGGCGCCCGGCGGATCTTCGCCCAGGTCGCCCTGTTCTGACCACCCGGCCCGGCTGTCACCACCGGCGGCCGGGCCCACCGGAAGGCCACCCGATGACCAACGTTGACGACATAGTCCGCATTCGGATCGAGGAAGCCCGCCGGAAGGTCGAGGCGGCCCGTAAGCGTCGCGCCGAACTCGGCGCCGCCCGCCAGGCCGGCCTCGCCCGACGGCACGCCGCCAAGCTCCACCGCCAAGCCGAGCAGCAGGCCGACGAGCAGGGCGTCATGACCAACGGCGAGGAGGCCCAGGCGTCATGACCACCCATGACCCGCTCCTACTGCTGCTGGGAGCCTGCGCCAGGCTTCTGCTCGCCAAGCCCCTCACCCTCACCAGCCAGGCCCCCAGCCCCCGTTGCAACCGCTGGCGTAGGCCGGCCGCTGTGTCCGTAGTGCTCTTGGAGGCGCGCGGCCCTCTTCGCCCGTGCCCTTTCCATCACCTCGGGGTGCCGGTCCAGATACGTCCTCCACGCCGTCACCGCCACGGTCAACCCGAAGAACGCACCGAAATCGATCAACGAGGCGGTCCACGTGTGACCGCCAGCGCGCCACCGGTACAAGCCGAAAAGGTTCATGGCGAACAACCACACGGCTATCCACTTGGTTCTGCCAGACATGGCCGCACCCTAATCAGCCGCAGACCAAACGCGATACAGGCGTCGATCAAGGATGCCCAACCGTGACCGTGACAGCACCCGGTACCCGCTGCCTGACCCTCATGACCATCACAAGGGAGACCCGACCGTCATGACCACCCACGACCTGCTGCTCATCTCCCTCGGCGCATGGCTCGTCCTCCTCGCCCTGGCCACCGTCGAGCTTGCCGCCGAGATCCGCTGGCGCCTCCGCTACCGGCGCCGCGTTCGCGATGCATCACGAACGACCGCGGCAGCCACCGCGAGGGAGTCCTGATGGCCGCCACCAAGCCCGTCTTCGTCTCGCTGGTCTGCCCAGCGTGCCGAACCCAGCGTCGTTGTCGAGCTGTTGGTGTCGCCACCGTCGGGAAGCGACGGCGCGAGGTCGTCGAGTGCGGCGAATCGTCGTGCGGACTGCAGTGGGTGCCGTCCCGCCGGCACCTCGCCATCGCCCCGCCCGCGGCCTGACACGCCGCCATAAAGATCCGCCGCCCCAACCGGCAAACCCGGAAAACCGGAGAACCCAATGCCGACCACTACGAAGCCGCCCCAACTCACCGGCAGACGGCCCAACATCGTCTGCCGCCGCCCCGACGACACCCAGCACCTTCCCGAGCCCGGCACGATCATCGAGACCGCCAGCGGCGAGGCAATGGTGTACGTCGGCGACTGCTGGCCCGACCCCCACCTCGATCTGTCCCGGCTCGCCGCACGCCTGCGCCCTGCCCGCAAGGTGATCCTGATCGGCGATATCTGGGCTGTCGGGCGCCCGCTCAAGTACGCACTGTGTGAGGAGTGGCTTCGGCAGAAACGGGAGGCCAGGCTGGCCGCGCGGCCGCCCCAGCTGCCCAAGGCACCGGCGCCGCGCTGCGGCCAGGCGCGCCAGGACGGCAAGCCGTGCGGCCTGCCAGCGGGTTGGGGGACCGATGGCGCCGAGGGGCCGTGCAAGCACCACGGCGGGCTCTCGGCCGCGCGGCGGCTGGGCGAGCACGCGCTGACGGTCAGCCGACTCGCCCAGAAGGCCCGCACCACGCAGCTGACGCCCCGGGAGCGCCTTGAGGGTGCCATCGCCCTCCGCGCCGTGATCGTCGAACTCCGCAAACCGCGTCGGCGGCGCTGAGCCGACCGAGCTGCCGTCGAACCTCCCCTGCTTGAACCCATAGCTGAAGCTGATTGGAGAACCCGCGTGATACCCAACCCTGAGCCGCCCGTGGTGGTCGGCACGCTGCTGCGCACGTCTGGCGCTGTTCAGGTCGCTGTCGTCGACTGCCCGAACTGTGGCGCTGCGCACCGGCATATGGCCGCTGGGTTGCGTGTACCAGCCTGCGGCGCGCCGCCGTACATCGTCCGTCTGGAGCCTGCTGAAGGCCTCGACGAGGCTCCGGCGCCCGCCCGGCTCGGCGTGGCTGTCTGACCGGGAGGCAGCCGTGACTCGTCCCACGATCACCCGGGAGGCGCTGCGTGCGGCCGTTGCCCTGGCCAGTGCCCAGGTGTTCGACATCGACATACCGCTCGACGAACTGCTCGATGGCGTACCGCCAGAAGATGCGGCGCAGGCCCTCGCGTTCACGTTCGGCGTCGTCCTGGACGTCCTCGCCCGTAAACACCTGCTGCGCACGATCGGCGCTGTAGCGGCCCGGACGGAGGCGGCCGGGCCGTGATGCAGACACCATCCTCAACGGCCCGTAACCAGCGTCCTGGGCCCGTGCTGCTGCCGGACGGCGGCATGGTTGTCCCCGGTGCTTCGGCGGCTGATCTGGTCGCCTCGCTGGAGTTGTTGGCCGCGTTCCTGCGCGGCACGCCGCCGCCGACCGCCTGTAGGGCGCCGAGCCTGCCGAGGTCGGTCCTACTCATCCTCGTCGCGTCCCGTGAGGCTGCCGTGCAGCACCGGCAGGGCGAGAACCGGCGCACTTCCGCAGCCCCAACTGTCACATTTCTTCCGCCTGCCCAACTCCCGCCACTCTCGGACGAAGAGATGATCCCGACCCGCAGGGCCGCGGACATCGCCGGAGTGAGTGTCGAATGGGTGCGGCGGCTGGCGGCCTCGGGAAAGATCCGGGGCCACCAAACGGACAGGAACACCTGGCGGGTCCACCTCGGCGACGTCCGCGCCTACCGCGACGGACGGACGAGGAAAGGCGGTACCGGTGGCGGCGAAGACCGCGCCCAGCCTGGACGACAAGCTCATCCAGGCGCGGCTTGAAGCCCAGGAATTGAATCGGCGACTACACAAGGCGGAGGCTGATCTGGAGGCTGCGGTCAGCGAGAAGCGGTACGCCGACGCCGAGGAGCTGAAGAAGGCGGCGGACGAGATCCGCGAGCCACTGTTGATCGCCGAAGCCCAGGTGACCGCCCTTGAGGCCGGGGTACAGGCGTTCCGGGAGCACCAAGAGGCCGAGGAGCGCGCCCTACGGGAACGGCAGGCTCGCGAGAAGGCCACAGTTGACTATCAGGCGGCGGTCGAGGCCGAGCAGGTTGCGATCGAGCAAATGCAAAGCCACCTCGCCGAGGTGGAGCCCGCCTTTCAGGCGCTGCGTCGGGCACTGAGCGGCGCCATGGAGGCCGAGGGGCGCGCTCACTATGCCCGGGTGTCAAAGCACGCTGCCGGGATCGCCGCCGGGACGCTTCACCCTGACCATCCCCGGCCGACCCCGGTGAACTCGGTCGCTGCGCGGATCCAGACGAACCATCTTCTGTCGCTGATCTGGCGCACCGAGAGGCTTCTCTGATAGCCGCCGCCTCATGGGCGTCAAAGCCTACTTCGTCGGATCTGTCGGGAGCCGGTCGGAGAGCCAAGGGCACAGAGCGGGGCTTCCTCCTTTCACCCGCGGTGACGTGTCCCTGCGCCACTGAGGCGGCACCCCTCTTTTTCTTCACCGAGGAGTCGGACATGAACACAACTAGTTCCCGTGACGCCGAATGCCGCTGGTGGGCGTTCCAGACTCGTATGGACGCCCTGGCGGCCCGGCGGCACGCCGTCCGCGTCGCCGAGTCCGCGAACGATCCGCAAGCCGGGACCCTGCGTGACGCCGTCGCTAGAGCCGTCACCAGGGCACTGCGTGGTCTGACGGAGACCACGGCCGCGGATGCGCAATTCCAGCGGCTTGCACCGCCAGCCGACGACCCACCCGTCGAGCCTGCCAAGCCGCTGCACCAGATGAACTCCCAGGAGCTGCGGGCCCGTTCGCGGGAGTACTGGAGCCAGCGGGGCGAAGCCCTGGGGTCCCCGTCCTGGCGCGGCTTGGAGTAGGCGACCGTTGGTGGCAGTGGCACGGCAGCGGCGTACCCCGCCGCCGGAGTTGGGGCCGATGCTGGGCGCGGCCCGGATGCGTCGAGGCCTGCGGCTGCGTGAGGCGGCGCGGCTCGCCAGCCTGAATCCCTCGTACTTGTTGAAGCTGGAGACAGGTCAGCGGGTGCCGTCCCGGACGGTCGCCGGAATCCTCGCCGACGTTCTGCAGCTCGACGACATCGAGCGGGAACAGCTGCTCGCCGTTGCGGTCGACGACGCTGGCCGCGACCATCCGGCAAAGCGCTCGGCGTGACAGGCTGTGCCTCCAAGCCGCCCGAACCCAGGAGGTCACTATGGCTGCTGAGTCTCAACCGCACGAAGGCCGCGACGCAGCTGATGCCGAGAGCGTCGATCTGTCGCCAGACGAGGACGGCCAGTACGACCTAAAGCGCAAGTTCCGGGAGGCACTGGCGCGCAAGCGAGGTGCACAGACGGACGCCACTGGAGGCGCCGCAAGCGCGGACTCGTCAAAGATCCACGGTACTCATGGCCCTGCCGCGAGTCAGCGGTCATTCCGACGTAAGAGCGGTGGCTGAGTTCAGATTGACCGTCTGATTGGACTCCGCCGGACGTCTCCCTAGGGGCACAGTCTGACCCTCGATAAGGAAGGTTATCGAGGGTCAGAAACGGTAGAATGGCGCCATGTCGAGCGAACTCGTACCGGCGCCCTCATCGGAACTGGCCGCGGACGTGGAACTGTCCGACGGCACCCGGGAACGTCTTCAGCGGTCAGCACCCGAGAACACGAAGCGCGCCTATACCCGGCAGTGGCAGACCTTCGCCAACTGGTGCTCCGAGCAAGGCCGCACGCCGATGCCCGCCACCCCGCAGACCCTCGCCGAGTACGTGAGCCATCTCGCCGACCTCGACCGCGCGCCGTCGACGATCGAGCAGGCGATCGCCGCAATTCGCACCGCGCACCGGTTCGCCGGACACCGCGGACAGCCCGAGACCGATGCCGCCCTCGCCGTCCTCAAGGTGCACCGCCGCGACCGAGCCGCCGCCGGCAAGCGCAAGCGCAAGGCGCCCCCGGTGACGCTCAAGCCGCTCCGAGCGATGATCGAGGCCACCAATCCTGAGACGCTCGCCGGGAAGCGCGACCGGGCTCTGCTCGTCCTCGGCTTCGCGCTGATGGCCCGCCGCTCCGAACTGGCCGCCCTCCAGATCGAGGACATGAAGTTCACTGACGACGGCCTGACCGTCCTGATCCGCGCGTCCAAGACCGACCAGGATGCGGCCGGCGCCGAGGTCCAGGTTCCGAACGGCGTCCACCCCGACACCGACCCAGTCCGCGTCGTCCGGGCCTGGCTGACGGCGCTTGCCGAGCACGACGTCACCGACGGGCCGCTGCTGCGCCGGATCAACCGCTGGGGCCAGCTACAGCCGGGCGGCATGTCCGGCGCCGCAGTGAACGAGGCGGTGCAGCGGGTCGCTGCCGCGGCCGGCCTGCCGAACGCCGTCGACTTCACCGCCCACGGCCTACGGGCCGGTGCACCGACCGAAGCGGCCAAGGCCGGGCATCCGACGTCGTTCATCGCCGAGCACGGCCGCTGGTCGAAGACCTCGCCGCAGGTACTGGAGTACATCCGGCCCGTCGACCGCTGGCGCGACAACCCCATGCGCGGCATCGGTCTGTGAAGTTCGGCTCCTGGGCGTGGCCCACTCCGGTAGCGTCCGCTCATGATCCGCGCACTTGTTGCCGCCTTGACTATCCTCGGTGCTGCGCTCACCATCGGCGGTCTGCTGTGGGGTGCTGGTCTTCTCCGTAAGGAGTACCGGCGTCTCGTTGCTGACCTCGATGAACTGGAGCGCATAAGTCGAGACGAGTCGCTTACCGCAGAGCAGCGGACGGCGCAACGACATGCGGTCCGGTACCCCACATCCACGTGGGGCGATATCGAATACTTCCGCGAGTGGATTCGGCGTTCGATCCTTGAACAGGCTGTGGACAACCTTGGAGCGCCAGCCGTTCTGACCGGTGCTGGCATCCTGTGTAGCACAGCGGCAGGCGTCTGGTCTCTCTACGTCTAGCTGTCGATCGACCGCGTGGGCAGGGGCTTCCTGTCAGCGCGGCTGGATGAGCCGCGGTGCTGTCACGGTCCGGCAATGTCGACCCGTAGCTGGCGCGGTCCTGTCACAGTGGTCAGCATTCAACTGCCGCGCCAAGGGGGGCCCGTGCGTCGAATCGACTACCGATCGGACGACACCCACGCCCGTGGCTATGACAAGCGCGGCGCCGACGAAGGCCCTGGCGGAAACGGTGCCGGGGTTGGCTGCCTCCTGATCGGCCTGGCACTCCTGCTCCCGGTCGCGCTCACTGCCTGCGCGGTGTACCTGGCTCGCCCTTCCGAGCGCTGGCGGTGTGCGATTCCCGCAATCATCGCTACCGGCGTCACCGTGACCATGTTTCTCATCGCCGAAGCCGTCATCGGCTGGTCGAACGACCCCTCCGACCCGGACTTCGACTCGTCGGTGGCCAGCACCTACCACGCCATCGTCGTGACGGCGATCATTATCGGTGGGATCGCAGCCCTCGCAGCTGTGCCGCTCTGGTTCAAGGCGTCCCGGCTGATGTACGAGGCGGACATCGCCGCCCTCGCCCGGGAGGAAGAGGAGGACAGGCGCCGGGGCGAAGCGGACGCCGTTTTCGCGCTCGCCCGGGAGCGGTACGACGCCCATATGGCCGTCTACACCCCGTTGCTGCTGGCCTACATGCACTACACCCTGCCGGAGGAGGACGAGCGGCGGTGGGGCGAGATCGAGGCTGAGCATGATGGGGAGGAGGAGGCTTTCTGGGCGGCGGAGCGGGCCCATCGGGCCGCTCTCGGCAAGCAGGTTGATCCATTCGTACCGACCGTAATGGCCGTGCGGTCTTGGTCTCCCACGTGTGCAATCTGCGGCAGGCCCCTCAGCGACCCTGTGTCGATGGCCCGGGGCATCGGCCCAAGCTGCTGGGCGAAACTCTGAGCCAACCGCCAGTGCCCGATCGTCCGCACCAACGAGCAGCCACGGTATAGCCCCAGTCCGCCGCGCCCTGCACCGGTCGCCCAGCTACCGCCTCGCCGAGTCCCTGACGCAGGCCATGAACACGACCGGGTGAACGACGCCAGAGCGCTGTCACGGTCCGGCAACGTCCCTGCGCGGTCCGTCATAGCCCTGGCACAGTGACGGCACTCAACTGCCGCACCGAGGGGGGCCCATGCGCCGTACCGTCCTACCTATCGCCGCCATCCTGCTGACCGCCGCCTGCAGCGGTACGGGCGCTCCGTCGGTCAACGTCAGCGCGAACGATCCTGCGGCATCCCGTCCAGCGGACAGCCTCGACGCCGCCGGAGCGTTCAAGGCCCTCGCCGCCGCAGTGCCGTCTGCGAAGCTCACCGGCACCGTGACCGCCGAGAATGACCCGAACAAGCTGCTAGGACGGCCGAACCAGTACACCTCGAAGGTCACGTTTTCGGACTCGCGGATCTCCAAGTCCGACACTCAGTTCCTCAAGGCCGGTGACGTCGAACTCGGTGGTGCCATTGAGATGTTCCCCGACCCGGCCGCCGCGAAGACCCGCGCCGACTACATCCAGTCCGTCACCAAGAGCCTCCCCGCCCTGGCCGAGTACGACTACCAACACAGCACCGTCCTGGTGCGCGTCTCGCACTACCTGACGCCGGACCAGGCCGCAGCGTACAAGGCGGCAGCGGACAAGCTCGGCTGAGCTCACGGGAAGGCGAATCCGTGATCGGTTTGCTGTTCGGCTCCATTCGGCTGGCCTTCTGGCTCTGCTTCGGAATGCTCGACGCCATGGTCTACATGTGCACTCTCGGCAAGGTTGACCTGAGGACGCGGAGGTTCTTCTGATACGCAGAGAGGGCCGGACGTGCGTAACACACGTCCGGCCTTGGTGATCAGATGCGGGACGTCGTCCACGAATAGCCGGGCCCACTGACACACCGCCGTGAGCGCAGGCGTTCCAGTGGCCGAGGACCCCCGCCCGGTGTAGCGTCAGGATCAGTAGTCGTGGTTCCGAAGTCCCGTTCGCCCGTGACACGCTCGCGGGCGTTTTTGCTGTTCAACGCCTCTCCGGACCAGGGCGATCACCTCCGGATCCCGCACGGTGCGGGGCCCGGTACGCATTTCCTTGAAGGAGAAACAAGCATGGCCAGCGGTACGGTCAAGTGGTTCAACGCAGAAAAGGGCTTCGGCTTCATCGAGCAGGACGGCGGCGGCCCCGACGTCTTCGCCCACTACTCGAACATCGCCAGCCAGGGCTTCCGTGAGCTTCACGAAGGCCAGAAGGTGAACTTCGACGTCACCCAGGGCCAGAAGGGCCCGCAGGCGGAGAACATCACCCCCGCGTAACAACGCACGGAGGGCCCCGGCCGGATCAACAACCGGTCGGGGCTCTTGCTATCTGGGTGACACGACCCCGTAAGTCCGACTGTCCCGTCCGGTCGTGACGACGCGCTGACGGAGAGTCGTCCCGAGCCCTACGCTGAGCGCCTCCACAGCTCTCAGGGGGCCCATGTGAACGATGAGACGCCGCCTCAGCGTCCGCCAAGACCGGACGAGGACCTGGAACGATTCCACAACGGCGACACGCTCGACAACATGCCCGTCATACGGGAGCGGCGCCGGATCCCGTGGGCATCCATAGGCGCCACCGGCTTCGTCGCTGTCCTCGCGGTCTGCGCGACCCTGATCGTCACGCGCCCGGCTGGTCGGCCGACTGCATCACCATCGACACAGACTCGCACACGGCGGACATCGCCACCGCCATCACCGTCACCGTCACCGACGCCGAGTAAGCCGCACCCGACGCTGTCCGCGCCAGCCTCAAGCGGACAAGCCACGCCGGGCACGCGCTCGACCAGCCCGGCTGTGGCCGAGGCACCCACGTGCGTACCCGTCACTTTCAAGGGAGACAGCAGACAATCAGGTTGTCAGCCCCTCACGGCTGTGTGTGCCCTGGGTGCCCCGTGGTACACCGTCGACCTCCCCCAGATCTGCGGACCTGCGCCGGTACCGCACATCACGCTGGACAACAGCCGCATCATCTATGACCAAGCGTGTCTAAAACTGGAAGGCGGTTCGACCTGGGCCAGTGGCGCGGTATCCCTGATTCAGGGCACCCCGCCTGCTGTCGACTGCGACGGCTACGTGGCCGAGACCTCAGTCGACACTGGCGGTACTCCGATCGTGGTTTGTCGAGATGCCTCCATCTATATGCGGGAGACGTTCATGGCTGTGCTCACCGGGACCGATGGCGGTTCGGCGACCGTGTGCATCATGGAGAACACCGGGGCCTGATACCGCCAGTCGCGCGCTGCGGCCTGCTGAACTCAGCAGTGTGGCGCGGCAGAGTCCGTGACCCAGTCCGCCCTGCAATGAAGAAGCCCCGGCCGGCGACGTACATCCGGCCGGGGCTTCGTGCTACCTGGCGACCGCCTCCACCAGCTGGTCACCGGGCAGTTCCCGCCGCCCCTACAAGGGGGGTCCACCGAGGCTAGGAGCGGCGGGAGTTGTACCGCCTGCGGCCCGCTCCCCACGGGGAAGGGTGCCGCGGACCGCAGACGGCGATCAGGAACTCGGCCAGGTGACAGTCTGGCCGTCGGACGTGACAGCGATCTCGAAGCGATCCAGGGCGGGCGCACCGTCCGCGCGCCAGCGGCCGAGGTGGTCCTCGATGGCGTCCCAGATCCGTACCGTGCCGCCCTGTCGCACCATCCACTGCTCGCCGTCTTGCCACAGAGCTGCCCACGCCTCGCCGGCCACGTCGAGGAGGACGTGTTCCGTGCGGTCGTCGCGGGGCAGGCTGATCCGCTGCGCGCGGGGTGCGGCGATCTGAGCGACGAACCGTGCCGTCCAGTCGTCCAGCACATCCACACCAAGCCGCGCCGGGCGCTCGTCGCCGTCGTCCAGGTCGGGCAGCATCCCCAAGGCCGGGGGCAGTTGGGGGCGAGCGAGCATGAACGAGATCTGACCGCCCAGGAATCGCCCCCTGGCCGTGCCATCCTCCGCCACGGTCAGCCGCGCCAGCTCGGAGGCGTACAGCCAGCCGCACACGGTGGCGAGGACGATGCCGCCCGGTCGGGTCTGCTCGATCCACTGCCGCGGTACATCGAGGACACCGCACGTAGCGACCACCCGGTCATACGTCGCGCCGTCCTTGTAGCCGGCCAGCCCGTCGCCTACGACGAGGTTCGGGAAGTAGCCGCAGGCGCCGAGGGCGGTGCGCGCCCGTGCCGACACGTCCTGGTCGACCTCGATCGAGGTGACGCGCTCGTCGCCGAGCCGATGGCACATCAGCGCCGTTGAGTAACCGGTGCCGGTGCCGATCTCCAACACGCGCTGGTCGTCCCCGACCTGCAGGTCTTCCAGCATGCGCACGACGAGGTTCGGCATCGTGCTCGACGAGGTCGGGGCGCGCATGATCTCGCCGCGAATGTCTGTCGGCACGATCGTCCCGGCGATTTGCGTCACCAGCGACTCGTTGGTGTAGCAGCGCTCAAGCCACCCGGGGCTATCCGGCAGCACCGGCCGCCATGCGGTGGGCACCGAGCCGGGAACCTGCTCGAAGTAGCCGCCGCGCAAGAACTCCTGCCGCGGGACAGCCTCGACAGCGTCCCGCCACGGCCGGGTACGCAGATGGCCCCCTGCCTTTAGCTCGTCGGCGAGCTGGCGACGCAGCTTCTCGTCAGTGGTCATGTTGCATTCCTCTCCAGCAGGTCGGCCATCGCCGCCAGCATGGGCAAGCCGGTCTCCGGCTCCAGCCACGCCCATTGGCCCGACGGGTTGCACTCCAAGAACCACCATCGGCCCTGGCGGTCGATCGCGAAGTCGAAGGCCCCGAAGACCAGCCGGAAGTGGGCCAGGTAGGCCAGCAGCGCCTCGCGGACGCTCCGCGGCGGCTGCACCACCGAGTACGTGTGGCGGGCGTAGTCGGTGCGCCAGTCCAGCAGACCAGAGTCGATGCGCACGCAGAAGACCTGCTGGCCGATGACGGTCGCTCGCACGTCGGCGACCTTGTCCACCCGCGTCTGGAACAGGTGCATGGTGCCGCGGATGTCCTCGTCGATGTCCTCGGCCAGCACCTCGGCGACCTCGACCGTCTGCGCCACCCCGTCGACCAAATACAGCGGTACGGATAGCGGCTTGTAGATCACCGGCCCGTGTTCCTTGGCGAACGACCGTGCGCCATCAGGGTCGTTGGTGACCAAGGTTGGTGGCACGGTGAAGCCAAGGGATGCGGCGGCGGCCAGGCCGGCGGGCTTGTACTCGGCGTCGCCGATGCGGTTCGGGTGGTTGACGTACAAGCAGTCGGGCAGGGACGTCAGGATGCCGCCGAGACCGTAGCGGGCCTGGGCGATGGCGAAGCGCGCCGCCTGCTCGTCCAGGTGCGGGAAGGTGAATCCGGACGGCCGCCGGTAGTACAAGGACCGCACACCACCTAACTCGGCAACCCGGGTTGGGGTGTGCACGCTTCCGCTCCACCGGGTTGTGCTGCCGCCGATTTGGGCGGAGCACGACAAGGTGGCGGGGAAGTCACCGGAGTCGAACCGCACGACCGGGACGCCCCGGCCGTGCAGCTCGTCAATCACCAGGTCCGCGGTCGGGTCGTCGAGGTTGGTGACGACCAGCACCGGGCGAGGATCGTCGGTCACTGGTCGGTGTCGTTCCCCGTGTCGACGTCACCGCCGCCACCACCGCCGGGACCGGAGCCGTCGCTGGGATTGCCGGTGCCGGTGGAGGGGTTCGTGCCGGACGAGGTGCCGTGACCGGGTGCCATGGCCAGCGTGCCGTCAGTGTTGTAGTAGCGGGCGGTCTGTGTGTCCGCGTCGAGTTCGACACGGGCGTACTGGGGCGCCGCAGCTCCCGGGTACGGGGCGATGTGGCGCAGGCCCCAGGGTGCGGGCGTTACGTGGCCTTGCGGGAGTGGCGTTCCGGTGGGGAACCGGTCCGAGTAGTTGAACATCGGTCTTCCCTTTCTCTCGCAGTTCCAGCGAACCGGGATACGGTCCGCTCATCGAGGGCGCGGCGACAAGACCGCGCCTGGTTGTGGTGCGCTGAACCCGTCCCGGCCGCTCGACCTGTCCAAGGTTGCCCGGCTGGGACGGGGGTTCATGGGGTGCGATTCGCCGTCACGCCGACGTACAGGACGAACGCGATCGTCCCGACCACCGCCAAGATGTAGAGGGGCGTGGCCAGCCGGCCCACGAGCGTGGCCGAGCGCTTCGCCGTCTTCGTCACGGCGGTCCGTAGGCCGTTCATGGGAGCATCGGGGCCTGCGTCAGCCGGCCTTTGTGCGGGTCCTCGCCGCCGGGGGTGCGCTTCTCTCCGGCGCAGGTCTCCACCCAGCCGTCGAGTAGGAGTACGCGGCGCGTCATCAGGCCGCGGGCCTGCATGTCGCGGCTGAGCCGGTCCCAGTCGTGAACCAGGCACACCCGCGGGCCGGTTCCGGCGGCGCGCATCGTGCGGAGCAGGGTGTCGAGGGCGGGGCGGCGGTCGTTCGTGAGCGCGTAGTCGCCGTTGTCGACCCACCAGCCGCCGAACCCCCAGCCATGCGCGATGACGTACTCGCCGCACGCGTTCAGGCGGCGCTCCAATTTCGTCGTGTCCCGCGTCGCGCAGCGGTCGTAGATGAACGCGAGTGGGCGTGGCTCGTCCACGGAGAAAACCCCCTGGTCTGTGGCATCGGCGACTACTCAACCGACGCTAGAGACCAGGGGGTGACGTAAGGGCTACAGACCGTATCCCTTTAGACCACGCCGAGTCGGATGCCCAACTCAACGAGTTCACCGCGCTTCTGAGTACGGATCATCGTCCCCACCGTCTCCCGGACACCCGCGTGCATCCGGGTGGCCTGCGGCGCGAACCGCTCCGCCTTCAGGAACGCGCCCAGCGCAAGGTCGCGCTGCCCGTTGTAGAAGTACGCGCGGCCAACGTCGATGAAATGGTGAGACCGCCGTTCCGGTGAGTACTGCGTCGGCAACTGCACACCGCTGGCCCGCTCGACCGCGAGGCGCCCCTTGCCCATCTCCACGGGCAGGCTCACGCCCCAGATAGCCACGTTCGTCGGCCCGAACTGCAGCTGGTAGTCGTTGCGGTCTTCGCCGAGTTCCTCGGCAGCGGCCTTGGCCTTCTTCCAATGCTGCTCAGCGCCTCGACTGTCGGTCGCACGGGCCGAGTTCAGCGCGGCCTTCAGGTGGAACGCGCCGCGCAGCGATACAGCCTCGGGTACGCGGTCGCGGAGGGCGCCGAGTTCGGTCAGCGCTGCGTCGATGATGGCCCCGGCCTCGTCGTGCTCGCCGATCGACAGGAACTCGCCTGCATCGAACCAGCGGGCAGCCACCATGCGCAGCGGGTCACCCGTCTCCTGGGCGGACCACACGACACGCTCGGTCGCCAGGGTGGCGTCGGAGGAGTGGCCGAGCTTGTACAGGTATTGCATGGCGCACTCGTAGGCCGAGGCGAGCAGCCCGAACGCCTCGCGGCGCTGGTCTCCTTGGCACAGTTCGGCAGCCACCTGCAGATCCCGCAGCAGCGCGGGCAGAACGTTGCCGGACTTGGCCAGGGATGCGGCCTGGCGGTACTGGTTGGCCGCGGCGACGCGTAGTCGCAGCTCGGGCAGGTCGACGGCGGCGGCTTCGTGTTCTGCGGGCCGAGTTGGACGGCCGTGCCGGAGGAGGGCGCGGCGCACGGCGGCGATGGAGGCGACGGCGTCCTGTCCTTCCCTGTCGTTGTGGACCGGCGTGTAGGGGCTGCCGGTGATTTCGGTGGGGTGGCAGTCGAGGGCGCGGGCGAAGGCGAGGATAACGGCGGGCCGGTCGAGGCTGCGGCGCCCTTGCTCGAAGGCTTTCACGGCTGCGAGAGAGTACCCGGCCTCGGTGGCGAGGCGCTGTTGTGTCCAACGGTGGCGCGCGCGAATCCGGGCAAGGCGCTGCCCGTTGCTCTCTGCGCTGCCCCCAATGTCGCTGTAGTGGGGCATACTGGCTCCATTCCTAGCGTCCACTGGGAACGGTACCCCTGTCGCGCGGCCGGGAGACTGGCAAAGCCCCTTACGGAATTCGTAAGGGGCTTTCGCATGGGGGCAGTTACTTCTCGCTGCCCTTGATGGCCTTGAACTTGTTGGCGGCCCATCCGGCGGCGAGGACCAGGCCGACGAGGGTGACGCCGATGAACGGCAGATTGGCGCCGAGGGTGCCGATGATGCCGATCAGGGTTCCGCCAGCGACCACGACGACCGCGCACACTCCGGCGGTGCACACGGCGACGACCGCCAGGACCAGGATGGTGACCACGATCATGTCGCGGAGCCACTGCGGCATCGACGGCTGCGCCGCGGGCAGTTGCACGGTGACGACCTGGGGCTGCGGCTGCGGCGCGTACACCCACTGACCGGACGGCAACTGAACCGGCTGGAGCGGGGCGCCGGGGACGGTGCCGGGGATGACGTTGGCGTGCCGCACCTGGTCGGGCAGATGGTTGTCGTTCACGATGGTGGTTCCTGCTCTCTTGAAGGGGTGTGGGAGCTCGGGGCGGCCGATTGCTTGGCCGCATGGCGGCCGCCCCGGGGCGGCTTCACGTGCTGTCTGCGCGCTCACGGACGCGTATCCGCACGACCGTCACCGCGCGATCATGTGGTTGGGGTGGCCGTTGACCATGTGGTCCACGCACGCCGGGCAGGCCTCACGCGGGCCCAGGTGCTTGTGTGCCTCACGGCTGGCGTAGGCGTGGTACCAGCACTGACGGCACTCGCCCTTCGGAGGGTTCAGAGCCTTCTGGCTCGCCATCGTCACCACCGTCACAGTCCGGCGCGGCGGATGGCCCGCTCGGTGGCCCGCACGCGCTGCTCGGCCTGCCTGCGGGCATCGCGGGCGGCCCTTCGGTCCTCGCCCCGGGCGGCGCGCTCCCGGGCCTTGGCAGCGGCCAGCTCGTTCTTCGCGCGGTCGTCCTGGGCGAACAGGGCGTCCGCTTCACGGGCGCCGCGGTCGGCGGCGACGGCGTCGATGCGCTCGATGCGCTTCTCGATCCGCGAATCAACGGCACTGGCCGCAGCCTGTTCGACGCCGCGCAGGACCAGCCGGGCGCGCTCGGCGCGCTCGCCGCGGGTGTAGGACCGGTACTCGGACATGACGGTTCTCCTATCGCTGTCACGGTGCGTGCAGGGGAGGGAGGCGGCAGGAGGCCCGAGGAGGGCCGTTTTCCGGGGTGTTGAGGCTGCTGTACGGCCCGCCTCCCTGCCTCCCTCACGTGGTGTCTGTGCAGGTCAGCGTGAGGGACTGGGGCGAGAGAGGCGGTGAGGGAGAACTCCCTCAACTCCCTTGCCGCCTCCCTTCACTCTCCGTCGATCTCTGCCTCTTCTGCGCGCCGTTCGAGGGCTGCCAGGACCCGGATACGGGACACGCACATGACGCCGCTGGAGCCGTCGTCCGCCCGGGTCTGGTACGCGGCGGCCCCCGCCTCATCCAGCACCCGTTTCAAGTCCCGCAGTTCCCAGCCCTGATACACCGACGGCGCCCGGTCGATCAGTCGACGCAGAACCTCTTGGGTCTGGATCCGCTCGCCTCCTTCGAGCACGGCGGCGATGTCGGCGAGGTGGTCGATTTCCTCGGCCGGGGCCTGCGTGCCGTCCCGGGTCTCGACGCCCGCCCGCCGTGCCTTGGCCCGCTCGGCGATCTCCGCGGCCTGGTCGCCGTCGATGAAGTGCGTCCGCACGGTGACCGACGCCTGGCCAGGCTCCAGCTTCACCCCGTCCCCGGCCACCACCAACGTGCCCTTGTCGAGCCCCTGGCGGAGCTTGTGCGGGGCGGCGCCACCGGCGAGCGCCTGCGCGCCCAGCGCCATCTCCGCCTGCGACTCCGTGCCGACCACCAGCGACGCCCGGATGTGATTGCCCTCGCGGGAGCGCTTCGGAAGGTTCTCGTTGGTCGGGTCCTGCGTGCCTTCCCAGGTCGTGACCGAGACAGCACGCCCCTGATCGTGGATCTTCTTGATGGCCTGGAAGTACCGGCTGGTGGCCTTCGACCCGCCATAGGGCCGCTTGTCCTCGCCAACGGCACCCGACCCGTAAGCGACCTGCGCCTCATCGACGATCAGCACCAGGGGACGGAACCGCGAGTCCGCCAGGATCTTCTCCTGCGTCCAGCCCTCGGCAGTGAGCTGCCGCATCAGGGCGATCCGGCGGCCCATCTCGTCAACGCCCGCTTCCACCATGTTGGTTGCGGCCATGACATGCTCGTCCGTGGGCCCCTGAATCAACACAGATGCTAGGCCGTTGAACATCTGCCAGTCGCCGACACCCTTCAGGTCCGCGATGCGGAACTCGACGCGCGGATCGAAGGCCAGCCACAGCGCCAGCGCCCGCAGGCTGGCGGTCTTCCCCTGATTCGACAGACCGGTGATCAGCATGTGCCGCTGCCACAGGCTGATCAGTACCGCATCGCCGCGCAGGTCTTGCCCCCACGGTGCGCGGCCTTTGCGCATGTCGGCCGTCACGTCCGGGTCGAGCACCAGTGGGGACGGGCCGATCGGCTCATCGAGGGCGCCGGAGTCGGCGATCCACATCCGCACGGTACGAGGTGCGGGCGGAATGCTCATGTGCAGCTCGTGCTCGTGCCGGTGCAGGTTCTCCGCCAGTTTCCGGCGCCTGGCCAGCACTTCCTCCGTGCTGACGCCGGATGGAAGCGTCACGTCCACCTCCGCGCCGCAGCCAGCTCGGGTGATCGGCCCGAGCATCCCGGCCGCCCCGTCAGTCATGTCCTTGATGGACTTCTTCAGCGCCGCTATGCCCAGGTCGGAGAGGGCCTTGACCACGATGCTCGGCGTGATCGGGACATCGTCCGCCGTCCCGGAAGCAGGACGGGCCCAGACCGGTGCCGTCCCGTGCGCCTGGCCCGCCCGCCACAGGTGGGACAAGCCAGCGAGGACCAGCAGCGCCAGCGCCGGGCCCCACGCCACGCCCACGAACCAGCAGACGGCCCGCACTGCATCGACCGCGGCCATAGTCGGCACCACAACGTCGTGAGGGTCGTGGCTCGATGCGGCCATGCAGATGCCGAGCAGCAGCAGGGCACCTTCCGCCCCGGCCAAACCGATCGCCGCGCTCTGCACCACGTGCGGAGCTTTGGTCAGCAGATCCATACGCCGCTGGTGGCGGGCCTGGCGGAACCGGTCAGCCTTGTCCTGCCACTCAGCCGCGCCCGCATGATCTCCAGCGGCGACGGCGGCCTGGCGCATCTGGTGGTGCACGGCCACCGTTCGGCCGTGCCAGACGCGTTTGGCGACGACACCTGTGCCGCCAATGAGGTAGGCACTGTGCCGGGCTGCCAGGCGCAGCGTCTTGCGGGTCCGCTCGTGCGTGACCGCAGCCTGTACCCGGCGCGTGGCGCGCCTGATCCTGCGGGCGCGCTGACGGGCGGCCGGGGCGTCGACCGGCTCGGGTGCCTCGGCCGGCCGGACGAGCGGCGGCGTGTCCTCGGGCTCGCGCGGCTTGGTCAGGTCGACCGGCTGGCCGATCGTCACCGTGCTCGGCGGAGCCGGACGGTGGTGACCGTTCACGGCGGTACTCACGCTGCTACCTCCTTGAGGGTGGTGGTGGTCGGGTTTGCGGCAGTGGGCCGGTAGCCGTCAGCGAGCAACTCGGCAGCCTCCCGGCGCCGCTCCGATGCGGTGGTGGTCGACACCCCGAGGGCGTCCGCGATGGTCTGCAGCTCGACCGCTTCCGGGTCGCTGCTGCCGGTCGCGAGGATCATCCGGGCGACCTTGCGGGCGGCCCGTTCCCGGGGCGTGAGGCGGGCAGCGTCCTCCGCTTCGACCGCGCGCAGCTCCATTCCGGCTACGCGGGCTCGCGTTTCGGCCGCGCGGAGCCGAGCAGCCTCGGCGGCCTCCTTCGCGGCCTCCGCCTCCCTCTCCGCGACCGCCGCGGCCCGCTCGGCGTCGGCAGAGCGACGCCGCGTCTCGGCTGCCTCTCGTTCCATTCCGGCCGCGGCCCGGTCCGTTTCGGCTGCGCGCCGTCGCGTTTCGGCAGCGGCCTCCTCCGTTTCGGCCGCACGCTTGTTCGCTTCAGCTGCATCCAGTGACTCGAACGCTTGAGCCTCCTCGGCAGCAGCCCGCGCACGAGCCTGAGCGGACGCCTCCGCCGTCTCCTTCGCGGCGCGGGCCTCCACCGCAGCGACCCCGGTTTCGGCGTCGATCTGGTGCCGCGCGGCCTCGACCGTGCCGCGGGCGCGCAGACGGGCGACCTCCGCCTCAGCAGCCCGCTCGGCGCTCCGCGTCTCCGCCTCGACCTGCCGCGCCTGCTCGGCCTCGGCCCGCAACCGCTCGGCTTCCTCGGCCTTCTGAGGCAGCGCCAGCGCCTCGTCAACGGACAGTCCGAAGCGGGCCATTGTGAACGGCAAACGGGCGTCGGATGGGGCCTTGCGCCAGTCCCCGTACCGGCGGTCGAGCAGCGCCCGGTACACGATCCGCTCCCGCTCCAGCCCCACGGCCTGGGCGTATGAGCCGATGTCCCACAACTTCATCCGCCGGTACATCCGCCACGACGGGACCGGCGCGAGCAGCCAGCGGTGCAGCGGCACCCCGGCCGATTCCCGCCCGGCTTCCAGGTCTGCGGCCTTCACCACCAGGCGGCGGCCGGCCTCGACGCTGGCGACGAACAGCAGCGGCAGCACGGCGTGCATGGCCGCGCCGACGGTGTCGTTCCGCCCAGCCGCGGACGCGTTGAAGTAGACCGTGCAGCCGGTCAGCAGGTGCGCCAGCAGCCGCAGCATCGGCCAGGGGGTTTGGCGGCGGATCAGGTGCAGGTCGAGCGCCAGCAGGACCACAATCCCGGCGTCGATCCCGATGGGGAACACCCGGCTGAACCAGCCGAACCCGTGGGCGAAACCGAGATGGACCAGAGCGGAGTACGAGCCGGTGAACCCGATCCCGGCGAGCACCGCGCCACCGACGACCGCGACAACGGTCAACAGCATCATGGCGCTCGCGGAACGGCGGCCGGTCGTACCCGAAACGGATCGGGGCGTACCCGGAACGCCAGTCGGCTGGCCCGGAATGGACTCGTTCACGGTCGCCACGGCATCCCCCCGACGTCGATGACCCCGGCGTGCTCGGCCTGGATCCGGTACGCCTCGCCCTCCTCGGCCTGCTGCCGCAGGTCCTCGGCGTACAGGTCCTCCTCGTCGACAGCGGCCAAGCCGAGGTCGAACCTGAGCAGCTCGGTCATTTGCTCGCGTCGACCGGGACGGCCGGCCTGGACGGCGTGCACGAACTCGTGCACGAAGTAGTCGGTCAGCCACCTGTCATCGAGGGCCCGGCGGGTGACGACGATCAACACGCCCGTGGGGGACAGCGCAGTGCACGCCAGCCCGGTACGGGCCTCGCGCCACATGGCGAACCCGTAGCGGAGCCGGGCCAGCCACGACGGCCGGCCACCCGCAACCGCGGTCGCGGCGCGCACGGCGTACATAGCCAGTTGCACCCGGTTGGCGACGACGATGGTGGTCGGCGGCAGGAACGTGGACAGGCGACGCTCGACGAACACGGCAGCGCCCGCGGCTACTTCGGCGAGCGGCGTGGGCAGGTCGGCGGCGTCCAGCATCACAGCCACCCCCAGCGGCGGGCAGCCATGCGCCAGCTGACGGCGGCCAGGGCGGAAGCGAGCAGCCAACCCTGACCCAACGCCCAAGCAACGGCGTGCAGCCCGAGGACGGGCGCCACGGCGGCCAGTCGGCCCAGGAACGGGAAGTGCAGGAGCAGCGCGATCAACAGCGCTACGGCAAGCCATTTCACGGAACGTCCCTTTCACGGGGAGAGGGCCCCGCCCGACACGCGGGCGGGGCACGGATTCAGCGGAGCGGCGGGGAACCGGCGGCGCGGGCGATGGCGTGGCCGAACAGGTTCGAGCCGTGCTGGTCGCCGACCGCCTGGGCGGTCACCAGCCGGTCGAACAAGGCCTCGACGGGCGGAAGCGGCGTGCTGCTGTGCTCGGCGGCACGGATCGCCGCGTGCTCGGTCGGCCGCGGGATCGGGAACTTCGGCTTCATGACCCGTCACCGCCCCGCCGCAGCCATTCGAACGGCCGCAGGTTCCCGGCCGCCCTGAACACACGGCTCGCCGCGCCCTCGGGCGCATCAGGCAGCGGGTAGACCCGGCCGCGCTCCAACGAGGCCAGCAGCCGGGCCGCGTGGTGCTCGCAGCCCTTCGCTCCTCCGTCGCGGGTATCGAGCACCGTTACCACGACCGGGCCGCCGCACGGCGTCGCGTCGTCAGGGTGAGCCGCAGGGCAGCGGTCGGCCGCTGCCTGGTCGGTGTCGGGCCAGATCATGCGAGTGAGTGCCTGCTCGAACCGGACGAGGCGCTGCAAGGAACCGGTGGCGGCGTACAGCTCCATCCGCGCGGCCCGGCACAGGTTCCGGAACTCCGCGTCGTGCTGTACCGACAGCCGCGCCGACCGGTCGGCGTCGAGCGCGCCGAGCAGTTGGTGAAGGACGTCGGCCAGCTTCTCGTGCGACTCGGGGATCTCAGGGGCGTTCAGTTCGAGAGCGTCGGCCGCGGCCAGTGCCTGGCGCGCTGCGTCGATCGCGGTGTGCAGCTGCGGGGAGAAGTCCGCGCGGCTCATCAGACCGTCACCAGCTCGGCGGCCGGGACACGCTCGACCTTCAACGACGGCGCGCTCGGCTTCATCGGCACCGGGCCGAGTCCGTGCTGCTTGAAGATGCGGCGGATCTCGTCCAAGTCCGCCGTCTGACGGGTCGAGGTGACACGGGAGACGACCCATCCCCCGTAGATGCCAGCCGGGAGCCGGTCGAGAAGGCGCTTCGCCTTCCGCTTACCGCGATCGGCAGCGCGGGCCTGGTCCGCGGCCTTCGCGAACGATGCAGCAGCGGCCTCGATGTCCTCGACGTCGGGCAACTCGTCTGCAGTGAACAGGCCGGTCGGCTCCGGAGCGGCGACAGGCGCCGGCTGCGACGGAGCGGAGTGGCGGGTCAGCGACGCGGGGGCGATCAGCGAACGGACCGCGTCGGAGACGGTGGAGAGGAAACGGCGGGTGGTCTGGCGTCCGGTCTGGGGGCGCATGAAAAGGTGAAGCACAGCGGACTCCTGGTCAGATCAGGGGTTCCGTCAGGCCCTGCCTCGGTGTGTGAGAGCCCGAGGTGGGGCCGTTCTGCGTTGGAAGGTCGATTAACCTTGTGGGAACACAGTAATCCCTAACCCTGTTCCCACACAAGCGGTTCGTGTCAGAATCCCCGTGGGAACACGAGAGGGAGAGTCATGGGAGACAGTGCCGACCACACCCACCACACGCGCTTCCGTATCCCGCGCGTCATGTGGGAGGCATACGGCCGAGTTGCCGAACGGCTGGGCACCGACCGAAGCGCGCTGCTTCTCGACCACGTGCGCGCGGACATCCGAGAGTACGGCGACGAACGGGACCTCGCTGACCTTGAGGCGGCCGAGCAGGAACTCGCCGAGCGCAGAGCCCGCAAGGGGGGTCGGCCGCGACGTTCTGCGCAGGCCGACAGTTGAGGGCCGATCAGCTTCGTGCCGTCTCACACTCGTCTCACAAACTGCCCCTAAGGGGCTGGTCGGTGAGCCGCTGACCTGGGTAAAACCCGCTCTGCATGGACCCGTTGGACGTCACGGACGCCCGGCCGAACACTGGGGGTCAAGGGGTCGCAGGTTCAAATCCTGTCGTCCCGACTTGCGAAACCGCAGGTCGAAGGCCGTTTCCGTGAGTAACGGAAGCGGCCTTTGTCGTGTTTGCGGTGGGAGCGGATGGGGAGCCCTCTGGGAGCGCTCTTGCTCCCAGCCTCAAGTGGTGTCAATCGGGGGCGATTTGTCCGTCGTCCGATCGGGTGGATGTGGGGCGCGGTACGGGGACGTTGCGCGCCGTCGTCAACCGTTGGGCGGCGAGGTCACCCGGGATGATGTTGATGTAGCGGGCATCGAGAGGCCTAAACGCCCCTTGGCGGGTTCTGGCCGACCTTTGGCCAAGGGAGCGGGGTGGGGTGCTCCCCGTGGGACGGGGGTGGCGGGGCGGCCCGTGTGAGCGTGAGCCTCTGTTCTCGCAGGTCAGCGCTCCTCACCTGCCTTGGTTGGCGTGCTCGCGGTGCCGTAAAGCCGGGCAATACCCCTTGGCGCTCTCCCGCAGACGGGGCACTCCCAGAACGTAAGCGCGGTCGGGCGCCGCTGCGCGCGGTACGGAGCCCCTGGCTCGGTCATGGGACGACCAACTGGACGCATCCGTGGGGCGGACGTCGGCGGCGTGGAACCCGGTCCGTCGCAAAGGTGCACCGGTCTCCATGCTGCCTCCCGGGGATTCCGGTTCTCGGCGACGACCATGCTTGCCTCGGCATGCCTGGCGCGTGTCCCCGGTGGTCCTTGAGGTCCGGGGGAGAGGAGGTGGCCACCGCGGTTCGAACGTGGCCAGCCTGCCAATTGCGTGAGCCCGACGAAGCCTTGGGCAGGAGATGATGCGGCGTCAGCAGTGCTGACTAGGAGGGCGGTCCGTGGTTGGCCGCAGGTTCGAGTCCTGGGTGGGAGCAGCAAAACAAGGGAAGTCGGACCGTTGCCGGGCAAAGTCGGGTCGTTGGTCGTCACTGCGGCCGTGTCGTTCTGAATGCGAGTCGGTCGGGGGGTCGGGGGGTCGGGGCTCTGCGCAGGTTCGAGCGCCCTTCGGGATCCGCAAAACTTGGTCGGTCGTGCGCGGAGCGCTGTACTGCGTATTGATGCTGTCGGGTTCCAGAACTCGGCTTGGCCCGGTGACCAGCAGCGATGGATAGAGCAACGCGCGCCGGGAAGGATCTCATGCTGTGTGGCTACGTCTGCTCTACCTGGTCTTCACCCGGCTGCTGAGCTGGTTGGTGCTTCTCTGCCGTTCCTCAGCGTCCAAGAACATCGAGCTGCTGGTCCTGCGGCACGAGGTCGCGGTGCTGCGCCGCGCGAACCCCAAGCCGCGCTTCGACTGGGCCGACCGCGGCTATCTCGCCGCGCTGATACGGCAGTTACCCAGGGCGCTGCGGCAACACCGTCTGGTCACACCCGGCACGATTCTGCGGTGGCACCGTCGGCTGGTGACGAA
>NZ_JANFNH010000021.1 GCF_024436055.1 Streptantibioticus rubrisoli
ACCCGGGGCTGCCCGCGGCCCCCGAGCTGGCCGAGCGGTTCGCCCGGGCCGCGGACGCCCCGCCGCAGCCGACCGGCGGCGACGCCGCCGTGCGCGCCGCGGCCTGCGGTTACTGGGAGCGGCGCGGGCTGGCCAGCGAACCGGACCGGGTGCTGCTCGCGCCCGGCCCGGCACCGCTGCTGCTCGCCCTGCTGGCGGCGGTCGGCGGCGACCTGGTGGTGCCCAGCCCGGCGGCGGCCTGGTACGCCGCCCAGGCGCGGGTGCTCGGCCGCCGCGTCCATCCGGTGGCGACCCCGGCCGAGTGCGGCGGCGTACCGGACCCGGTGGCGCTGCTGGAGACCCTGCGCCGGGCCCGGGAGGGCGGAGCGCGGCCGCGGCTGCTGGTGGTCTCCGTCGCCGACGACCCCACCGGCACCGTCGCCCCGCCCGAACTGCTGCACGAGGTGTGCGAGGCGGCGGTGGCCGCGGGGGTGCTGGTGGCCTGCGACGAGACTTACCGCGACACCCTGCACGACCCGCACGCCGTGCTGCTCAGCCCGGCCGAGTCGTTCCACGGGCAGGTCGTGGTGCTCACCGATCTGGCGGGCGCGCTGCTGCCGCCCGCCTGGCCCGCGGCCGTCGCCCGCTTCCCGGCCGAGGAGCCCGCGGGCGGCCTGCTCGGGCCGGTACGCGATCTGCTCGACGCCCAGCGGGCGGTACCGGCCGCCCCCGTCGCCCACGCCGCCGCGCTCGCCCTCGCCGAGCCCGCCGCGCTACGGGAGCGCACCGCCGCCGCGGTACGTCTGCACGCCGCCGTGGCCGCCGCGGCGCACCGCGCCGTCGCCCGGCTGGGCGCGCTCTGCCTGCCGCCGCAGGCCGGACACCAGCTCTACCCCGACTTTCGCCCGCTGCTCCCGGCCCTCGCCGAGCACGGTGTCACCGGCCCGGACGCGCTGGCCGAGCGGCTGCCGGGAGCCGTCCCGGGACCCTGGTTCGGCGACGACCCGGCCGCGCTGCGGGTACGGATCACCACCTCGGTGCTGTACGGGGACACGCCCGCGGAACGGGAGGCCGCGCTGCACGCCGCCGAGCCGCTGCGGGTGCCGCGGGTCGCCGAGGCGTTGGCGGCGCTCGCCACCGCCTTCCGGGAACTGACCGCCGTCTGAACCACCGTCCCTCGGCACCGCGCCCATGGCGCCGACCGCCCGCGATTGGAGCGTTGATGACCGATCAGACCGACCAGGGCGAACGGCCTGATCAGGCCGAGCGGACCGGCTCCGGCCCGGCGACGCGGGAGGCGGTACGGGATGCGGAGCGAGACGGGGTGCGGGAGGCGGCGCACACCACCGTCGTGCCCGGCACCGCCGGGGGCCCGCGGCCGATCGGTGAGCGGCGGGTGTGGCCGCGGTCCTTCGCCGCCCGGATGACCGAACCGCTCCCCGGCTTCCTGGAGATGCTCAGGGCCAGCCGCCAGGGTGGATTGCGCCCGCGCCGCGAGCACCTCGCCGACCTGCCACGGCTTCCCGTCCGGCCCGCCAGGCTGCCCGAGGTGGACGCCCGCACGCTCGCCATCAGCTGGGCGGGGCACGCCAGTTGGGTGGTGCGGGTCGGCGGCCTGACCGTGCTGACCGACCCGGTGTGGTCGCGCCGGATCCTCGGCACCCCGCCCCGGGTCACCCCGGTCGGCGTGCCCTGGGCCAACCTGCCGCCGGTGGACGCGGTGGTCATCAGCCACAACCACTACGACCACCTGGACGCCCCCACCCTCAAGCGGCTGCCGCGCCACACCGCGCTGTTCGTCCCGGCCGGGCTCGCCCGCTGGTGCCGCCGCCGCGGTTTCACCCGGGTCACCGAACTGGACTGGTGGGAGTCGGCGGAACTCGATGGGGTGCGCTTCGAGTTCGTGCCCGCGCACCACTGGAGCAAGCGCACCCTGACCGACACCTGCCGTTCGCTGTGGGGCGGCTGGGTGCTCAGCGACCCGGTGGGGCAGCGGCTGTACTTCGCCGGGGACACCGGATACGGACACTGGTTCCGCGAGATCGGCCGCCGTCATCCCGGGATCGACATCGCCCTGCTGCCGATCGGCGCCTATGCGCCCCGACCGCTGCTGCGTCCGGTGCACACCGATCCGGAGGAGGCGGTCCAGGCCTGCCTCGACGTGGGCGCGCGGGTGATGGCCCCGATGCACTGGGCGACGTTCCTGCTGTCGGCCGAGCCGCCGCTGGAGCCGCTGATCCGCTGCCGGGCGGCGTGGGCGGCCAGCGGGCGACCCCGAAAGGACCTGTGGGATCTGCCGATCGGCGGTTCCCGGGTGCTGACCGGGCTCTGATCGTGGATGCTGTTGGCGAGACCGCGGACGGTGTGTGAGGCCGTCGCGGCAGCGCACGAAGGGCCATGACCGATGGCGACAGGCACAGTGAAGTGGTTCAACGCCGAGAAGGGCTTCGGCTTCATCACACAGGACGAGGGCGGCCCGGACGTCTTCGTCCACTACTCGGCCATCCAGGCCAGCGGCTACCGCTCCCTGGAGGAGGGCCAGCGGGTGGAGTACGAGGCCAGCCAGGGGCAGAAGGGACCGCAGGCGGACAGCGTGAGGCCCATCTAGCGCCGGCCGGGACGTGCCGGACAGGTGAAATCCCGTCGAATTCCGGGTTTCCGGGCTCGACGCGGGTGGGTATCGGGCTGTCCGGCTCCCTACGATGAGCGGCGGCACCACTGCTCCTCGCACTGGTGTCCATGCCGTTGACGTCCCGTGCCTGCTGGAGCCGCTGAGTGATCCGCCCCCGAATACCGCGCGGTCGGCGTGGGCTACTTGCCTCCGGCGGTGCGCTGGTGGCGGTCGCCGTGGCGGTCGCGGTGCTGGTGAGCGCGGTGGGCGGCACCGGACGGACCGCGGTGCGGCGCAGCGCGACGTACCCGGACGGGCTGCCGCACACCCGGGTGACGGTGTCCGCGGGCGGCTGCGGGCAGGGCTGGACCAGCGGGCGCGCCGGTGACCAGGTCTTCGACGTCCACAACGCCTCCAGTGGTCCGGCCGAGGTCGACCTGGTCGACCCCGGCACCGGAGCCGTCTACGGCGAGGTCGAGGGCCTCGCCCCGGACACCACGCGCCCGCTCCAGGTCACCCTCGGCGGCGGCTCGTACGCCTTCAAGTGCCTGCCGGACGACGCCGACGCCCTCACCGGCCCCACCGTCCGCATCGCCGGTCCCGCGCAGGCCGGACCTGCCGCGGTGCCGGTCACCCAGCACGACCTGATTCCGCCCACCATCGCCTACCAGCAGTGGATCGGCGGCCAGATGGGCCAACTGGCCGACAAGGTCGGTGCGTTGAGGGACGCGATCGACAGCGGTGACTTCGACGCCGCGCGCGCCGCCTGGCTGCCCGCGCACCTGGTGTACGAGCGGATGGGCGCCGCGTACGGCACCTTCGGCGACGCCGACAAGGCGATCAACGGCACCACCGCCGGGCTGCCCCAGGGCACCTCGGATCCGCGCTTCACCGGCTTCCACCGCATCGAGTACGGCCTGTGGCACGGCCAGAGCGGCGACCAACTGCGCGGCCCCGCCGACCAGTTGGCCAAGGACGTGGACCAACTGCGGTCCACCTGGCCGCAGGCCCGGATGGACCCCGCGCAACTGGGGCTGCGGGCGCACGAGATCCTGGAGAACACCGAGCAGTTCGAGCTGACCGGCCGTACCGACTACGGCAGCGGCAGCAACCTGGCCACCGCCCGGGCCAACCTCGACGGCACCACCACCGCGCTCGGCTATCTGCGACCGCTGCTGACCACCGCCCGCCTACCGCAACTACCGCGGGTGGACGCCGCGTTGGACCGGGTGCGGCACACCCTCGACGGCTTCGGCAGCGATGGCCACTGGAGCGCGCTGAACGCCCTGAGCCGCGCCCAGCGCGAGCAGGTCAACGCCGACGTGGGCGCCGCGGTGGAGCAACTCGCCGCGGTCGCCGCGGTGTGCGATGTACGGAGGACGTCATGACCGGGCTGGACCGCCGCTTCTTCCTGCGCGGCGCCGCCGCCGCGTCGGTCACCGGCGCCGCCGCCACCGGTCTGGTGCGGGCCGACGCCGCGCAGGCCGCGCCGCTCGACGCGCCGTCCGCCGTCCCGTTCCACGGCGCCCACCAGGCGGGCATCACCACCCCGCCGCAACGCCAGTGCGTCATGGCCGCGTTGGACGTGACCGCGGCCAACCGCGGCGAACTGGCCGATCTGCTGCGCACCATCACCGACCGGGCCCGTTTCCTGACCGCGGGCGGCACCCCGCCGTCCCTCGGCATCACCGAGCCACCGGCCGACTCCGGCACCCTCGGCCCGCGACTGCCCGCCGACCGGCTGACCGTGACCGTGGGCGTGGGGGCCTCGCTGTTCGACGGCCGGTTCGGTCTCGCCGCCCGCAAGCCGCGCAGGCTGCGGGCGATGGACACCTTCCCGGACGACGACCTCGACCCGGCCTGGTGCCACGGGGACTTGAGCCTGCACCTGTGCGCGGACTCCACCGACTCCGTGCTGCACGCACTGCGCGACATCGCCCGGCACACCCGCGGCGGGGCGCAGGTGCGCTGGCGCATCGACGGCTTCGTCAGCGCACCGCGCCCTTCCGGCACCCCGCGCAACCACATGGGGTTCAAGGACGGCACCGCCAACCCCGACACCTCCGACCCCAGGGAGATGAACCGCCTGGTGTGGATCCCGGCCAGCGGCTCGGACGAACCGGCGTGGACCGCGGGCGGCAGCTACCAGGTGGTGCGGCTGATCCGGATGCTGGTGGAGTTCTGGGACCGGGTCTCGATCAGCGAGCAGGAGCGGATGTTCGGCCGCCGCCGGGACAGCGGCGCACCGCTGGACGGCAACGTCGAGAGCGACGTCCCGCAGTACCCCCAGGACCCCAAGGGCGATGTGATCCCGCTGGACAGCCACATCCGGCTGGCCAACCCCCGGACCCCGGCCACCGACGACCAGCGGATACTGCGCCGCGGGTACAACTACGACAAGGGCATGGACTCCAACGGCAACCTCGATATGGGGTTGGTCTTCCTGTGCTACCAGCAGGATCTGGACCGCCAGTTCGCCGCGGTGCAAAAGCGGCTGGCGGGTGAGCCGTTGGTGGACTACATCTCACCGTTCGGTGGCGGCTACTTCTTCGCCCTGCCCGGTGTACGCGGCGGCGACGACTGGCTCGGGCGCGCCCTCTTGACGTGAACTGTTCACTTCGATGTCATCGCAGTTCCGCCGTACCGACCCGACCAGCCACCAGCATCACCGGTCGGAACGCGGCATCACCGCAGCTTACGGAGGACATGGCATGACCGTCTCAGTGACACCGCCCGGTACCCGGCGCCGGGCGGCACGGTGGGGAGCGCTGGCCGCAACCGCCGTGCTGGCGGCGGCGAGCGGCGCCGCACCGGCGATCGCCGCGCCCGACCACGGTGGACCGGTGCGCACCGCCACGCCGGTCAAGCACCTCGTCGTGATCTTCGACGAGAACATCTCCTTCGACCACTACTTCGCCACCTATCCCAAGGCGGCGAACACCGACGGCACGAAGTTCACCGCGTCCCCGAAGACCCCGAAGGACACCAACAACCTCGCCAACGCCGGGCTGTTGACGAAGAACCCCAACCAGTACGCCCCGCAGCGGCTGAGCCCGTCGCAGGCGATGACCTGCGACCAGAACCACGACTACAGCCCCGAGCAGTACGCGTACGACGGCGGCAAGTCCGACCAGTTCGTGCAGAACACCGACTCCGGCAAGTGCTCGGGCAACCTGTTCGGCGAGCCGGGTCTGGCGATGGACTACTACGACGGCAACACCGTCACCGCGCTGTGGAACTACGCGCAGCACTACACGCTCAACGACAAGTCGTTCGGCTCCGCCTACGGCCCGTCCACCCCGGGCGCGCTGGAGCTGGTCTCCGGGCAGACGCACGGCGTGATCTCGGTTGACCCGGCATCCGGTACCGAGCACCCCAAGCAGACCAAGACGCCCGACCCGTACACGGTCCAGTCGCCCAACGCCAAGGGCGTCGGCACCGTGATCAACGACCCGGACCCGGCCTTCGACGACTGTGCCAACAAGGACCACACGGCCAAGGACGCGCTGGCCGAGATGACCGGCCCCAACATCGGTGACCGGCTGAACGCCAAGGGCGTCAGCTGGGGCTGGTTCCAGGGCGGCTTCCGGCCGAGCACCGCGTGGAACGGCAAGCAGGGCTCGTACGCCCAGTGCAAGGGCACCACGCACACCAACCTCGGCGGCGCGGCGGTGGAGGACTACAGCCCGCACCACAACCCGTTCGAGTACTACCGGTCCACCTCGAACCCGCACCACCTCGCGCCCGCGTCGATCAACGAGATCGGGCGCAATGGACGCGCCAACCACAACTACGACCTCAGCGACTTCGACGCCGTGGTCAAGGCGGGCAAGCTGCCCTCGGTCAGCTTCCTGAAGGCGGCGGCGTACCAGGACGGGCACGCCGGTTACTCTGACCCGCTCGACGAGCAGCACTTCCTGGTCAAGGAGATCAACGAGATCCAGAAGTCGCCGCAGTGGCGCGACACCGCGGTCGTGCTCGCCTACGACGACTCCGACGGCTGGTACGACCACGTCTTCGCGCCGCCGCTGAACGGCTCGAAGGACTCCGCCAAGGGCTCCAACGGCAAGGGCGTCGACAGCCCGGCCTGCCAGGCCGGTCCCGCGCCGGCCGGCGGCTACGCGGACCGCTGCGGCCCGGGCGCCCGGCAGCCGCTGCTGCTGATCTCCCCGTTCAGCAAGGTCAACGACGTCGACCACACCCAGACCGAGCAGACCTCGATCACCAAGTTCATCGAGGACAACTGGGGCACCAAGCGCATCGGTGACAGCTCCTTCGACCAGCGGGCCACCTCGATCGGGGCGCTGTTCGACTTCAAGCACCCCAACAACCAGCAGGTACTGCTGAATTCGGACGGTACCGTCGCCTCGGTGAAGCCGATCCCGCCGTCCCACGGCGGTTCCGACACCTCCGACGACTCCGGTAACGCGCCCAGCACGGACAACTTCGCCCAGGCGCAGCTGGCTCAGACCGGTGCCTCGTTCCCGGCGCTGCCCGTCACCCTGGCCTCCGGCCTGGTGATCGCCGCTGGTGGGGCCGTCGCCTACGCGGTGCGCAAGCGCCGTAGCGCCGCCTGATCCCGCTCTCCGGTAAGGGGCGCACGGCTCGGATTCCGGGCCGTGCGCCCCTCGGCGTTTCTCCTGCCCAGCGAGGCGTGGACCGCAACATTTACCGTGCGCGGCGTCACTGCCCGGAACAACCGCCATCGATTTGGTGACGGATGCGGGCTGGTCCACCATGGGGGCGCTCCGAACCAGGAGACCAACCCTTCCGTCGTGTCACCGCGGGACCGGTGCGACCGCACCGGTCCCGCGGTGTGCGCTGCGGCGGCAGGACCAGAGAGGCGCGAACCACCATGCACGACACCGCGAGCGAGACCAGAGCCCCGGCGGCCGAACAGGCCGGGAACGGGACCCAGCACGCGCGGCGCTTCGGGCTGCCCACCGCCACCGCGCTGGTGATGGGCAACATCATCGGCGGCGGGATCTTCTTGCTGCCGTCCTCCGTCGCCCCCTTCGGCACGCTCAGCCTGCTCGCCTTCGTGGTGCTCACGGTCGGCGCGATCACCCTCGCGCTGGTCTTCGGCCGCCTCGCCCAGCGCAACCCGCGCACCGGCGGACCGTACGTCTACGCCCGTGAGGCGTTCGGCGACTTCGCCGGGTTCCTGTCCGCCTGGTCGTACTGGGTGATGACCTGGGTGAGCAACGCGGCGCTGGCGGTCGCCGCGGTGGGCTACATCGACGTGATCTTCCCCGGTCACCTCTCCAAGTGGACCCACCTGGCGGTGGCGCTGGCCGCGCTGTGGCTGCCCGCGCTGGCGAACCTCGCGGGCACCCGCTGGGTCGGTGCGGTGCAGATCGTCTCGACGGTGCTGAAGTTCCTGCCGCTGCTGTTCGTCGCGGTCGTCGGACTGTTCTTCTTCGACCCGCACAACCTCGGCCCGTTCGACCCGAGCGGCGGCAATGTGCTCGGCGGCCTGTCCGCCGCGGCCGCGCTGCTGCTGTACTCCTACGTGGGCGTGGAGTCCGCCGCGATGAGTGGGGGGGAGGTGCGCGACCCCGAGCGCAACGTCGGCCGGGCCAGCGTGCTGGGCACCATCGGCGCCGCCCTGGTCTACCTGCTCGGCACCGTCTCGGTGTTCGGCACCGTGCCGCACCGCGACCTGGTGAAGTCCTCCGCCCCGTTCTCCGACGCGGTCAACAACATGTTCGGCGGCCAGTGGGGCGGCACGCTGATCGCGGTCTCCGCGGTGATCTCCATCATCGGCGCGCTCAACGGCTGGACGCTGATGAGCGCCCAGGCCCCCTTCGCCGCGGCCCAGGACGGGCTGTTCCCGGCCGCGTTCACCAGGAAGCAGCGCGGAGTGCCGACCTTCGGCGTGCTCGTCGGCGTGGTGCTGGCCTCGCTGCTGACGATCGTCAACTACACCACCGGCGCCACCGGCGTGTTCAACATCCTGGTCCTGATCACCACGTTCTCGGCCACCGTGCCCTATCTGCTGGCCGCCGCCGCCCAGTTGTACTGGCTGGTGTCCGGCCGCGGCCACCAGGTGCGGGCGGGCCGCTTCGCGCGCGACTTGGCTCTGGCGCTGGGCGCGTTCGGCTTCTCCATGTGGCTGGTGGCCGGTGCCGGATACGCGGCGGTGTACCAGGGCACGCTGTTCCTGTTCGCCGGTGTGCTGGTCTACGTGTTTATGAAGGGCCGCCGCGTCAGCGCCGAGCAGGCGTGAACCCCGCGGTCACGCACGGCAGATGATCTCGCCGTGCAGGATGCTCAGCCAGCCGTCGGGGTCGGCGGCCCACGCCCGCCAGGCGTCCGAGATGCGGCGCAGGTCGTCCTCGGTGGCGTGGCCGTCGCGCCGGGCCTGGTCGGCCATGGCCGAGTGCAGGATGCGGTCGGCCCACATCCCGCCCCAGTGCGCCCGGTCGGCGTCGTCGGCGTGGCACCAGGTGCTGGTGCTCGGGGTGATGTCGGTGAAACCGGCCGCCCGCGCCCAGGCCAGCATCCGCCGCCCGGCGTCGGGCTCACCGCCGTTGGCCCGGGCGCACCGCTGGTAGAGGTCCATCCACTCGTCCAGGGCGGGCAGTTGGGGGTACCAGACGAAGCCGCGGTAGTCGGAGTCCCGGGCCGCCACGATGCCGCCGGGTTTGCACACCCGGCGCATCTCGCGCAGCGCCTGGACCGGGTCGGCCACGTGCTGGAGCACCTGGTGGGCGTGGACCACGTCGAAGGTGTCGTCGGCGAAGTCCAGCGCGTGCACATCGGCGGTGCGGAACTCGACGTTGTCCAGGCCGCGTTCGGCGGCCACCCGGGCGGCTGACTCCAGCACGTCCTGCGCCGCGTCGACGGCGGTCACCCGGCCGGGGGCGACCAGTTCGGCCAGGTCCGCGGTGATCGTGCCCGGGCCGCAGCCCACGTCCAACAGGCGGGTTCCCGGACGCAGTTGGCCGATCAGATAGGCCGCCGAGTTCCGCGCCGTGCGCCAGCGGTGCGAGCGCAGTACCGATTCGTGATGTCCGGGGGTGTACGTGGCCATGCGGGTCATTCCCTTCGTCCTGCCCGGCGCGGTGGGCCGTTGGGTCACGGTCGGCTGGCGCCGCCGGGCCATGCCGTCATGGTTGCTCACCGCCGCGGCGGGCTCGTTTCGGTGGCAAGGCCGCCGATCCCCGCCGCGGGGCGATGGCAGGACTCTAGGACTGGTCTCGGAATCTGGGAATCGCGTTTCGAATGGTGGACGTCAGTCCGTGGTCGGCCGGTACTCGTAGACTCCGGTGGCGACCTTGCAGATGCCCGGCGAGATGACCTCGACCCGCAGCAGCCGGGTGTTCGGGTCGTAGTCGATGCCCTCGGTCTCGAAGCTGCCGGTGCAGATGCTGCGTTGCGGCAGTTGGAAGAGGGTCGTCACATGGCCGGTGGTCCGGGTGCCGTCCAGTGGACGCGGCAGGTCGACCTGGAACAGGTCCTTGGCCGGGTCGTCGGAGCTGCACAGCAGCCGGGTGGGGGAGACGAAGTCGCACCCCTGGATGTCGTTGACGGTCCGGTCCAAAGTGATCTGACCGGCCTGCGGCAGGTTGCCACCGGTGGGCGGGGTCGCGGGGTTGAGCAGCGGGGCGGGGAACACCTGGAGGCGGTTCTCGTCGCCCCACTCCCCGGAGACCAGCCACTGGGCGTCGGGGGAGACCGCGGCGAAGGAGTTGTTGAGCATCTCGCCCGGGTCGAGCGGGTGGGTGTACTCGTAGCGCTGACCGCTCGGCGTGGTGACGGCGAACATCTTGGACGTCGCGTTGGAGCCGCCCTGGTAGGCGTCGAAGATGTCGCCGCGGGCGATGTCCGGGTCGCCGACGTGGTTCCAGCCCTGTATCCGCAGCGCCAGCGGTATGGAGCCGAGGCCGCGGTAGAGCACGGAGCCGTCGGCGCGGGTGGCCAGGCCCTCGCCACCGGTCAGCGAGTTGACGGTGCCGCTACCGGTCTCCACCCAGCCGCCCGGTGCGGCGGGTGCGGCGGCTGCGGCGCTGGCGTCGGCGGTGCCCGCGGTGGTCAGCGCTGCGGCGGCGAGCAGTAGGGCGGCGGCGCGAGCGCGCAGGCCGCGATGGTGGCGAGTGGTCAACGTTCCCCCTGGCGACGGCACCCCGGGCTGGTCAGAGGCACCCGGGGTTGACGGGTCATTGTCAATTCAACGGGTGAGGGTACGTCCGTCGTCATGACATGGCCATGCCTGTTGGGGCAATTCGGGTTGAACTCGGCGCATCGAAATCCATGCCGGGCGGAAGCGGAACCCGGATCGCGCCTCATGCGTCACATCCACATGAACCGACGACTTCTCGCCCTGGCCGCCGCGGCGGCCGTCGCCGCGACCGCCGCCCTGACCGGCTGCGGCAGCAAAACCGTCTCCCCGGCCGCCGCCCCGCCCTCCGCCAGCACGAGCGGCTCACACGCCCCGAGCGCGGCCCCCGGCGGCGCCGCCCAGCCGAAGGACCAGCCGATCAGCAAGCCGGTCACCGTCGCGTCCGACGGCCGTACGCTGCACACCGAAGCGGTGCGCGGCGGCTGCGAGACGGTCGCGCTGAAGGCAAGCGAAGCGGCCTCGCAGGTCACCTTGACCGTGCAGGTGACAAAGCACCAGAAGCTCGGTCAGATGTGTCCGGACATCGCCCAACTCACCCAGGTCAGCACCACGTTGAAGGCCCCGTTGGACAGCCGCAAGCTGGTGGACGGCGCCAACGGGAAGCAACTTCCGGCGGCGAAGCGGCAGTAGCGCTCGCGCTGGCGTTTGGGCGTTTTCGCCCGCCCGCCCCCCGTTTGCCCTGGGCCTTTGGGTGCCGTTGCGTACTGCGCTGCGGCCCGGTGGGGTTTCAAGAACCAGAGACGTGAGGGGCCGGGGCCGGAGGGGTGGGGGTCCTGGACGCCGGGGTTCCCCATGCCGAAGGCCAGGGGCGTATTTGTGGGCCGAACTACCGGGCGACCGAAGGCAGGGGTGGAGCGGCCCGTAAATATACGGTCCAGGACCCCCACCCCGCAGGCCCAGGCCCCGCCCCAACGGTGCCGTACCCCAAAACGCCAGCGCGAGCGAACGCTCAGATCATGTCGAAGGTGTCCGGGTCGGGACCCAGCCGGGTCCCGCTGTCCAGCGCGCTGAGGGCGGCAAGGTCCTCGCCGTCCAGCTCGAACCCGAACACGTCGATGTTCTCCGTGATGCGGGACGGGGTCACCGACTTGGGGATCACCACGTTGCCGAGCTGCAGGTGCCAGCGCAGCACGATCTGCGCGGGGGTCCTGCCGTGCTTCCGGGCGATCTCCCCGATCGTCGGATCGTCCAGCAGCCCCTTGCCCTGGCCCAGCGGGGACCAGGCCTCGGTGGCGATGCCGTGCTCCGCGTGGAAGGCGCGCAACTCGGCCTGCTGGAGGTTGGGGTGCAGCTCGATCTGGTTCACCGCGGGGACGATGTCCGTCTCGTCCAGCAGGCGCCGCAGGTGCGCGGGCTGGAAGTTGCACACGCCGATGGCCCGCACCAGGCCCTCGGCGTAGAGCTTCTCCAACGCCCGCCAGGTGTCCACGTACAGGTCACGGGACGGCACCGGCCAGTGGATCAGGTACAGGTCGATCTGCTCCAGGCCCAGCTTCGACAGGGAGGTGTCGAAGGCGCGCAGTGTGCCGTCGTAGCCGTGGTGGTTGTTCCACACCTTCGTGGTGACGAAGATGTCCTCCCGCGGGATGCCGGAGCCGCTGATCGCCCGGCCGACGCCGCCTTCGTTGCCGTACGCGGCCGCGGTGTCGATGCTGCGGTACCCGGCCTCCAGGGCGGTGCGCACCGCGTCCGCGGCCTGCGCGTCCGGCACCTGCCAGACGCCGTAGCCGAGTTGCGGCATCGTGACGCCGTTGTTCAGGGTGATGGCGGGGACTGTGCTCACGAGCAGTCGTTTCCTTCGCTCCGGCTTCGCTGTCTGCCCGTTCCAACGATCAGGCGCCCGCCGCACATTCCCCGCCGTTCGGGTGGTAGCGCCGGTGGAGCCGCTGCTCATCCCCGGTAGAGCGCCTCGATCTCCGCCGAGTAGGCCTTCTCGATCGCCTTCCGCTTCAGCTTCAGCGAGGGGGTGAGCAGCCCCTTCTCCTCACTGAACTGCGCCGCGAGGATGCGGAAGGTACGGATGGACTCGGCCTGCGAGACGAGGGTGTTGGCGGCCACCACCGCCCGCCGGATCTCGGTCTCCAGGTCCGGGTCGCGGACCAACTCGGCTGGCGGCAGCGGAGGTTTGCCGCGCATCGTCAGCCAGTGGTCGACACCGTCCGGGTCGAGCGTGACCAGCGCGGCGACGAACGGCCGGTCGTTGCCCACCACCACGCACTGGGCGACCAGCGGATGCGCCCGCACCCGCTCCTCCAGCAGCACCGGTGAGACGCTCTTGCCGCCGCTGGTGACCAGGATCTCCTTCTTGCGTCCGGTGATGGTCAGATAGCCGTCCTCGTCCAGCGCGCCCAGGTCCCCGGTGGCCAGCCAGCCGTCGTGCAGCACCTCGTCGGTCGCCTTGGGGTTGTTCAGGTACCCGGCGAAGACCTGGCCGCCGCGCAGCCACACCTCCCCGTCGTCAGCGATGTGCACCGTCGTGCCCGGCACCGGCTGGCCCACGGTGCCGTAGCGGGTGCGCTCCGGCGGGTTGGCGGTCGCCGCGGCGCAGCACTCGGTCAGCCCGTACCCCTCGTAGATCGTCACGCCCGCACCGGCGAAGAACAGTCCGAGCCGACGCTCCATCGCCGAGCCGCCGGACATCCCGTGCCGCATCCGGCCGCCGAGCGCCGCCCGCACCTTGGTATAGACCAGTTTCTCGTATAGCTGGTGCTGCATCCGCAGCGCGGCGCTGGGGCCCGGGCCGGTGCCGAACGCCTTGTTCTCCAGCGCCTCGGCGTAGCGCACCGCCACCTCGACGGCCTTGTCGAACGGGCCGAGCTTGCCGCCCGCCTCCGCCTTGCGGCGGGCCGCGTGGAAGACCTTCTCGAAGACGTACGGCACCGCGAGGACGAAGGTCGGCCGGAAGGCGGCCAGGTCGGGGATCAAGTCCTTGGCCGCCAGGCTCGGTTGGTGGCCCAGCCGTACCCGGGCGCGGATCGCGGCGACCTCCACCATCCGGCCGAAGACGTGCGCCAGCGGCAGGAACAGCAGGGTGCCCGCCTCGTCGCCGGGCTTGGAGTGGAAGACCGGCTCCCAGCGGGCCACCACGTTGTCGGCCTCCGCCATGAAGTTGGCGTGGGTGAGCACACAGCCCTTGGGGCGGCCGGTGGTGCCGGAGGTGTAGATGACGGTGGCCACCGCGTCGGGCGTCACCGCGAACCGGTGCCGACCGACCACCTCGTCGTCGAGGTGCGCGCCCGCGGCGGTCAACTCCGCGACCGCACCGGCGTCCAGTTGCCACAGCCGGGTGAGCTGCGGCAGCCGGTCGACCACCGCGCCGATCGTCATCGCGTGGTCCTCGTGCTCCATCACGCAGGCCACCGCGCCGGAGTCATGCAGCATCCAGTAGACCTGGTCCGACGACGAGGTGGGGTAGACCGGCACCGGCTGGGCGCCGATGGACCACAACGCGAAGTCGAACAGCGTCCACTCGTAGCGGGTACGGGACATGATCCCCACCCGGTCGCCGAACCGGATCCCGGCCGCGAGCAGTCCCTTGGCCAGTGCCAGCACCTCGTCGCGGAAGTGCGCCGCGGTCACGTCCCGCCACTCGCCGTCGGTCTTGCGCCCGAGCACCACCTGGTCGGGCGCCTGCGCGGCGTTGTTGTACACGGCGTCGGCGAGCCCTCCGGCCTGGGGCGCCGTCGCCAGTGGCGGGACACTGAACTCGCGCAATTCTGCTCCTCGGGAGCGCCCCGCGCGGCGCTTCGACGATGGTGCTGTCGCCCGGGAGGGGAACGGTCCCAAGCGGACCCGTGGGGCAAGGATGCCGGGCGGGCCCGTAAGCTACCTGATCCCGTCGCGGCAGGGGAGAGACCTGCGAATACGGAGAATCCTGACTTGTCGGCCGACTGATCGTCCGTATGGTCGGCTTATGCCGGAAAGTTCGGGAACTTCCGTGCGGTTTCCGCGCTGTGGCGGGCCGTGGATCTGCACCGAATCTCTCCGGCATCTTTCCGGGGCACTCACCTGTGCCGTGCGCCTGCCGACGCCGGGCTACCCCGCGTCGGCCCGCACCGGCTCCGCCTCCGCCTGCGCCGACTGCCGTGCGGTCGGCACCGGCGCGGCGGGGGCCCGGACCACCAGCAGCACCAGCACGCCCGCGGCGATCCCCACGGCGCCCGCGGCCAGCGCGGCGGCGTCCAGCCCCGAGGTGAAGGCGGCGCGCAGCGTGTGCGGGCTGGCCACCCGGGCGGCCAGCAGGTGCTGCGCGGCGCCCCCGGCGAGTGCCTGCGCGGTGCCGTGCGGATCGGCGGCGGCTCCGGTCAGGGCGTGGGTCATCCGGGAGGCGGCGAGGGTGCCGAAGAGGGCCACCCCGAGCGCGTAGCCGAGCTGCCGGAAGGTGTTGACCGCGCCGCCCGCCATACCGGCGCGGTGGGGCGGTACCGAGGCCAGCGCCGCCTGGGACAGCGCCGGGGTGGCCACCCCCACACCGACGCCCGCCACGACCAGGCCCGGCGCCAGGGACGGCCAGTTGGAGCCCGCGCCCAGCACGGCCTGCGCCAGCGACCCGGCGCCGATCAGCAGCATGCCGACGCCCACCGTCAGCCGGGCGGAGACACCGTGCAGCAGCCGTCCGCCCACCGCCGCCGTGACGAACGACGCCGCGGCCAGCGGCACCAGCACCAGGCCGCCGCCCAGCGGGCTGAAGCCCAGCACCGTCTGCAGCCATATCGAGGTGTACGGCAGCACACCGAACGCCGCCGCGCTGATCGCGAACGCCGCCGCCATCACACCGCTGAACGACGCACCGCGGAACAGCCGCGGATCCAGCATCGGATCCGCCGCCCGCAACTCGACGAACCAGAACACCAGCAGCGCCACCGCCGCAGCCCCCAGGGTGCCCAGCGTGGCCGCCGACCCCCAGCCCACCGAGTCGGCGCGCACCACCGCGTAGACACCGGTACCGGCGAACACCGTCCACGACAGCGTGCCGAACACGTCCACTCGCTGCCCCGCGCGGCCCCGCGACTCACCGACCACCCGCAGCGTCAGCGCCACCGCCGCCACGCTCACCGGCAGGTTGACGTAGAAGATCCACCGCCAGTCCAGGTTCTGCGTCAGCAGGCCGCCCAGCACCGGGCCGAGCGCCGCCGCGGCGCCGGAGACCGCGCCCCACACGCCGAACGCCACCCCCCGGTCCCGGCCCTGGTACTCCGCGCCGAGCAGCGAGAGCGTCGTGGCGAACATCGCCGCACCGCCGACGCCCTGCACACCGCGCATCGCCACCAGCACGTCCGCGCTGGAGCTGAGCCCGCAGGCCAGCGACGCCACGGCGAAGACCACCGTCCCGGCGACGTACACCCGTCTGCGGCCCAGCACGTCCGCCGCCGAGCCCACGCCCAGCAGCAGCGCGGCCAGCGCCAGGGCATAGGCGTCGATCACCCACTGCAGGCTGGCCAGCGAGGCGTGCAGCGCCCCCGCCATGTCGGGCAGCGCCACCGTCACGATCGTCACATCGAGCAGCAGCATGAACGTGCCCAGGCAGACCGCGATCAGCGGTGCCCACTTGCGCATGGAAAACCCCTCGTGTCGTCCTTCGTTGCGGTACGTACGATGAGCAAAGGCGTTGATACATGCCAGGCAGGGCGGCCGTGGCGACGGAAACCGACATTCAGGGGAGGCTGAGCGGTGGATTCCCTCGCCGTCGACGAGCTGGACCTCCAGTTGCTGCACGCGCTGCAACTGGATGGCCGGGCTCCGTTCAGCAAGATCGCGGGCGTGCTCGGGGTGTCCGACCAGACCGTCGCCCGTCGTTACGCCAGGCTGCGCACCAGCGGCGGTCTGCGGATCATCGGCGTCACCGACGAGGCGCGGGTGGGCCGCACCCGCTGGATGCTGCGGTTGAGCTGCACCCCGGACGCCGCAGAGCCGCTCGCCACCGCGCTCGCGCGGCGCCCCGACACCTCGTGGATCGGGTTGACGTCGGGAGGCACCGAGGTGCTGTGCGTGGTGGACATGCGCGGCCGCGACGAACGCGACGCGCTGCTGCTGGAGAAGCTGCAGCGCACCCCGCGGATCACGGCCATCAGCGCGCACTGCCTGCTGCACACCTTCTACGGCGTCGGCGGCTGGTTCGCGAAGTCGGCGGTCCTGACGCCCGAGCAGGTGGCCGCGCTCAGCCCGCCGCCGGTGGAGCCGGGCGACGAACCGGTGGTCCTCGACCCCACCGACGAACTGCTGATCGCCGCCCTCGGGCGCGACGGCCGGATGCCCTTCACCGAGCTGCAGAAGGTGACGAAGCTGTCGGAGTCGGCTGTGCGGCGCCGCCTCGAACAACTCCGGCGCACCGGTGCGGTGTTCATCGACGTCGAGTACGACAGCGGCCTGACCGGCCAGGCGACCCAGGCCACGCTCTGGCTGACGGTGACGCCGTCCGCGCTCGCCGAGGTCGGTGCCGCGCTCGCCGAGCACCGGGAGATCGTCTTCGCCGGGGCGACATCCGGTCCGTCGAACATCGTCGCGGTCGCCGTCTGCCGGGACACCACCGGGCTGTACCGGTATCTGAGCGAGCGGATCGGCGCCCTCGGCGGAGTGCAGCACGTCGAGACCGCGCCCATCCTGCGCCAGGTCAAGCGGCTCAGCTACGAAGGGCCGCGCTGAGGTCACATCGGCCGGTGCAACCGGTCGCCCGCCGCCAGCACCGCCCGGGACAGCGCCATGGCGGGCTCCTGTGCCGCCGTGGCGCGCCGCCCGTGCAGCAGCACGAAGTCCACCCCGCCCAGCTCCGGCAGCCCGCAGGACCGTGCGGGCAGCGCGCGCAGCCCCGGCGGGACCAGCCCCTGGGCGTGCGGTACCACCCCGAGCCCGGCCAGCGCCGCCGCGCGCACCCCGCTGAGGCTGCCGCTGGTGCAGGCGATGTGCCAGGAGCGGCCCGCCCGCTCCAGAACTTCCAGAGCGCGGGCCCTGGTGATGCTCGGCGGCGGGTAGAGGATCAGTGGAACGGGGCGGTCCGCGTCGATCCGCAGCCGTTCGCCGCCGATCCACACCAGCCGGTCCCGCCACACCAGCCGTCCGTGCGTCTCGCCCGCGGCCCGCTTGCCCAGCACCAAGTCCAGCCGCCCTTCGGCCAGTTGCTGGTGCAGGGTGCCGGACAGCTCGACGGTCAGCTCCAGATCGACCTCGGGGTGGTCATGGCGGAACCGCTCAAGGATCTCCGGCAGCCGGGTCAGCACGAAGTCCTCCGAGGCACCGAACCGCAGCCGCCCGCGCAGCCGGGTGCCCGCGAAGAAGCCCGCGGCCCGCTCGTTGGCCTCCAGGATCGTGCGGGCGAAACCCAGCATCGCCTCGCCGTCCTCGGTCAGCTCCACGCCGTGGGTGTCGCGCAGAAACAGCTGCCGCCCGGCGGTCTCCTCCAGCTTGCGCACGTGCTGGCTGACCGTGGACTGCCGCAGCCCCAGCCGGTGCGCGGCCTGGGTGAAGCTCAGGGTCTGCGCCACCGCGAGGAAGGTCCGCAGCTGGGTGGGGTCGAACACATCCCCGATAGTAGGCCGTTATCGCGGATTGTGATGATTATCAGCGCGGTGAACGGGGTTCACAATGAGCCGGATGGGGAGCAGGCTGACCAAGGTCACCGCCCCCGTCCCCACGAAGGCGTGCACTCACCCGTCCCACCCGACTGAGAGAAGACATGCGCCGCGTCACGATGCCGTCCTGGCCGTCCTGGATGCCGATCGAACCGTTCATCGCGGCACTGGTCGCCACCGTTGGACTGGCGGCGCTGCTCCCCGCCAAGGGCGCCGCGGCGCCGGTCGCCGACGGGGCGTCCAGCTTCGCGGTCGCGCTGCTGTTCTTCCTGTACGGCGCCCGGCTCTCCAGCCGCGAGGCGCTGGCGGGGCTGAGCCACTGGCGGCTGCACCTGACCGTGGTGCTCAGCACCTTCGTACTGTTCCCGCTGCTGGGCCTGGCGGCCCGCGGCCTGGTGCCGTACGTGCTGACCCCGCAGCTGTACACCGGGTTGGTCTACCTGTGCGTCCTGCCGTCGACCATCCAGTCCTCGATAGCGTTCACCTCGATCGCGCGCGGCAACGTCTCGGCGGCCATCTGCGCCGGGACGTACTCCGCGCTGCTCGGCATGGTCGTCACCCCGGTGCTGGCCGGGCTGCTGCTGCACTCCAGCGGCGCCGGGTTCTCCGCGCAGGGTCCGGCCGACATCGCGCTGCAACTGCTGGCGCCGTTCCTGGCGGGGCAGTTGCTGCGGCGCTGGATCGGGGGCTTCGTCATCCGGCACAAGAAGGTGCTGGGACTGGTGGACCGCGGCTCGATCCTCTGCGTCGTCTACACGGCGTTCAGCGCGGGCATGGTGCACGGCATCTGGCACCAGGTGACGGCGGCACGGCTGCTGGCGCTGCTCGGGGTGGAGGCGGTGCTGCTCGGCCTGGTGCTCTGCCTCACCTCGGTGGCCGCCCGCAGGCTCGGCTTCCCGCGCGGCGACCGCGTCGCCATCGTCTTCTGCGGCTCCAAGAAGAGCCTGGCGAACGGGCTGCCGATGGCCAGCGTGCTGTTCGGCGCGCAGTCGGGCCTGATGATCCTGCCGCTGATGCTGTTCCACCAGATGCAACTCATGGTTTGCGCGGTGATCGCCAAGCGGTGGTCCCATGACTCAACTGACGCGGACGGTGGCCGGGAAGGTAGCCTGCCATCGGAACGGTCGTCGCCAGACGCCCAGGCCCGCCCTGTCCACGCTTGAGGAGTACCTGTGATCCGCGACCTGTTCACGCCCACTCATCTGCTGATCGTCGCCGTGGTGGCGATGGTGCTGTTCGGCGCCAAGCGGCTGCCGGACACCGCCCGGCAACTCGGCAAGTCGATGCGCATCCTGAAGGCGGAGACCAAGGCGCTCAAGGACGAGACCCCGCCGGGCGAGCAGCGCACCGTGGCGGGCGAGGTGCTCGACGGCGCGAACACCCCGGCGGCCGAGCGGCAGTCCGCCGAGGCCCGCTGAGGCCCACTCAGTCCGCGGCCTGAGACCCGCTCAGGCCCCCGCCGCCGTCGCTTCGAGCAGCAGGCGGTGCTCGCCCGCGTAGACGTTCATCGACGTGCCGCGCAGGAAGCCGACCAGTGTCATCCCGGTCCGCGCGGCAAGGTCCACGGCGAGCGAGGACGGTGCCGACACCGCCGCCAGCACCGGGATCCCGGCCATCGCCGCCTTCTGCGCCAGCTCGAAGGAGGCGCGCCCGGAGACCAGCAGCACACTCCCGGACAGGGGGAGCAGGCCCTGCTGGAGGGCGCGTCCCACGAGCTTGTCGACCGCGTTGTGCCGCCCCACGTCCTCCCGTACGTCCAGCAGCTCCCCGTCCGGGGTGAACAGCGCGGCGGCGTGCAGGCCGCCGGTGCGGTCGAAGACCCGCTGCGCGGCCCGCAGCCGGTCCGGGAGCACCGCCAGCACCTGCGGGTCGAGCCTGACCTCGGGCGAGTCGGCCAGCGGCCAGCGGGCCGTCGTCTGTACCGCGTCCAGGCTCGCCTTCCCGCACAGGCCGCACGACGACGTGGTGTAGACGTTGCGCTCCAGCGTGATGTCCGGCACCGCGACGCCCGGGGCGAGCGTGACGTCCACCACGTTGTAGGTGTTCGAACCGTCGTCCGTCGCGCCCGCGCAGTAGACGATCGACGCCAGCTCCTCCGCCGCGCCGAGCACCCCCTCGCTCACCAGGAACCCGGCGGCCAGCGCGAAGTCGTCACCGGGGGTGCGCATGGTGATCGCCAGCGGCTTGCCGTTCAGCCGGATCTCCAGCGGCTCCTCGGCGACCAGCGTGTCCGAGCGATGGCCGACGGCCCCGTCCCTGACCCGTAGCACGCGGCGGCGCTCGGTTACCCGTCCCATGGCGATCAGACCCGCTTCCCAAAGCTCGTACTGCTCGAAGTGTTCGACTCCATGATCTGATGTTGACACTTCCGACCAGGGTCGCGCCTCGCGCTGTTTCGCGCGCCCGTTCGTTCCGGTACACCTTGAGGCCCCGTTCTCACGGCCATTCGCCGTCGCGGGCCCTGCCGTTGGCCGTTGGCCAAGATCTCCCGACTACCGAGCGGAGACCGACATGGCACCAACCCTCACCCTCAAGCCCGGAACCGCCTGGCAGGACGCCTGGCGGCGGTGTCTCGACGCCGCCCCCGAGGCGTTCACCGACGACCGGGTACGCAACCTGTGGAACGGCCGCTGGCACGCCGACGGGCGACTGCTGCCGTGCCAGTCGCCGGTCGACGGCAGCCCGATAGCGGGCCTGCCACGGCTTGATCCGGCCGATGCGCACCAGGCCGTGCGCGCCTCGCTGGACCAGCACCGCCGCTGGCGCGCGGTTCCGCTGCCCGAGCGCAAGGCACGGGTGGCCGCGGCCCTCGACGCCCTCACCGCCCACCGGGAGCTGCTGTCGCTGCTGCTGGTGTGGGAGATCGGCAAGCCCTGGCGGCTCGCCCAGGCCGACGTGGACCGCGCCGTCGACGGGGTGCGCTGGTACGTCGAGGAGATCGACCGCATGATGGCGGGGCGGACACCGCTCGCCGGGCCGGTGAGCAACATCGCGAGCTGGAACTACCCGATGAGCGTGCTGGTGCACGCCATGCTGGTACAGGTCCTGGCGGGCAACGCGGTGATCGCCAAGACCCCGACCGACGGCGGCCTGGCCTGCCTCACGCTGGCCAGCGCGCTGGCGGCGCGCGAGGGGCTGCCGGTCACCTTGGTCAGCGGCTCCGGCGGGGAGCTGTCCGAGGCACTGGTACGGGCGCCTGAGATCGGCTGCGTCTCCTTCGTCGGCGGTCGGGACGCGGGCGGCCGGGTCGCCTCCGACGTGGCCGACCTCGGCAAACGGCACATCCTGGAACAGGAGGGGCTCAACTGCTGGGGGGTGTGGGAGTTCAGCGACTGGGACACGCTCTCCGGCCAGATCCGCAGGACCTTCGACTACGCCAAGCAGCGCTGCACCGCCTATCCGCGGTTCGTGGTGCAACGGCGGCTGTTCGACCGCTTCCTCGCCGCCTACCTTCCGGCGGTCCGCTCGGTGGTCTTCGGCCACCCGCTCGCGGTGGAGTCACCGGACGACCCGCTGCCCGAACTGGACTTCGGCCCGGTGATCAACGCGGCCAAGGCCAAGGAACTGGCCGAGCTGGTGGACGACGCGATCGACCGCGGCGCCGTACCGCTGCACCGCGGCACTCTCGCCGACGGCCGCTTCCTGCCCGGCCAGGACACCTCCGGGTACATGCCACCGGTGACCCTGCTCGCCCCGCCGCGATCGTCGCCGCTGCACCACGCGGAGCCGTTCGGCCCGGTCGACACCATCGTGCTGGTGGACACCGAGGCCGAGCTGCTGGCCGCGATGAACGCCAGCAACGGCGCGCTGGTCGCCAGCCTGTCCTGCGACGACGAACGGACCGCGGCACGGCTGGCCCCGCAGATCCGGGCGTTCAAGGTGGGCCTGGGCAGGCCGCGGTCCCGGGGCGACCGCGCCGAGCTCTTCGGCGGCTTCGGCGCGTCCTGGCGCGGCGCCTTCGTCGGCGGCGACCTGCTGGTCCGGGCCGTCACCGACGGCCCGGACGGCGAGCGGCTCCCGGGCAACTTCCCGGACTACCACCTGATGCCGTGAACCCGGCGGCGGGGGGCCGCCGCGGCGGCCCCCCGCCAGCCCGGATACGCAGGTGAAACACACTCCGAATCCTTGGTATCGTTATCCCTGTCGCCGCGGGAAACCGCGGACACCCAGTCCGGGTGGCGGAATGGCAGACGCGCTAGCTTGAGGTGCTAGTGCCCTTTATCGGGCGTGGGGGTTCAAGTCCCCCCTCGGACACCGCTTGGAAGGCCCCTCATCAGGGGCTTTCTTCATTTCCGGGCAGTGGCGTGACCAACCAGGTGACCGACGACCCAGCGATCCTGCCCTCAGCCGGGGCTCTGGCGGCTCCAGGCGCCGGTGGCGTGGTCCCGCAGGCACCGGACGGCGGTGAGGCCAGCGCGCGGTCCGCCGAGTCGGCTGGCGGTGTGGCAGCCGGGGAGGGACGCCGGGCGTGACAAAAGTCTGGCACCGGGTTCAGTCACCTATGCGGTTGCACTCGAACTCCGTCAGCTCCCTGCTGCCCTCCCACGGCCGGTCATAGACCTTCGCTGTGCACAGCTCTTGCGGCCCTCCTGGGATGACGGAGCATTCTTCCTCTGGAGTGCCGCTGTTCTTCAGACAGTTAGTGCGTGCCCACACGAACTCGGTGCGGTAGACGATCCCGGCAACGACTTGGGACTGGAATTCCACCCGGCGGGTCACCGTGTTGACATAGGCGCTGTTGCTCATTTCGTTGAGTTGGGTCGCCGCCCAGTGCGTAACCTCCTGCGCCGTCGGGCTGTTGGGGTCCGCTGTGGTCCATCCGCCGGGTACGGGGTCGGCCTGGGCTTGCGCCATGCCGACGGTGGCGACGAGCACTGCCCCGCACACGGCGGCCAGGGCAGCGCGGCCCTTGAAGAACTTCGTGTTCACGGTACCTCCGGGTTCGGTGTCGGTCAGACGAGACCGGCCAGCTTCCAGGTATCGCTCCGGTAGCAGCTGTGATGCGGCAATTGGAAGCGACGGCTCGATCATGCCGCGGAGTCAGGCTCAGGAAAGGGGGAGGGAACGTATTGGCCGGAAAGGGAACGAGTCCGAACCAGGATCACGCCATATGCGCGCGGCCCTGTTAAGTCGCAGCTCCACCCATTCGCCGGACGGTGTGCGGTACGGAACAGGCCTGGGGGGACACATCTTCGACGCCAGCGTCAACGCCGCAGACCGCATCCAAGCGGCCGGTCAGCACCGCAACCGCAAAGACCTAAAAGGAACTATGTGGGATCGTCGACACCGCCCGTCGCTTACCGGCCGGTGACCGCAGTTAGGGGGCGCAATGTCTACCGGACTGAAGAAACCATGAAGCTGCTTTCGGCCCCGCATGTGGCGCGCCCTGTTGCCGGGAGCGGAGCGAAGGTAGAACAGCCGGTGCTTAGATTCGTGGTGAGTCGGACGTTGACTGAACCCGGGGCGGGATACGTGGAGTTGGATTGCTGCTGGACCCGACGCGCGACGTGCAGCGGACCACTCCTCGGTCCACCTGGTGGCTCCGCCATCCGTCGTCACGACCAGCGAACTGAACCGTGAACGCTGTTCTCGTACCCTCCGGGAAGGTGCGCGACGGGAAAACCCTACCGCGGACGGGACTTGACGCCGGACGCCGCCTCCGTCTTCGTGACCGCACCAGGGACGGCGCGGGCCCGACCCGGGGACCACCCCCAGGCCGGGCCCGTAAGAGGCGCCTCAGCCCAGCAGTCTCGCCGCCAGGGTTGCCGCGTTGTAGGAGCCCCAACCGGTCGCGAAGTCCCAGCCCTTGGTGGCGCTGTAGGCGCCGTTGCTGCCGGTGGTGATGTCGTGGAAGCCGGTGCCGTTCGCCGCGTACAGCTTCGGGTTGGCGAAGCCGAGGTTCGGCTTGCCGGACGCCGCGGCCTGCTGGTTGACCAGGGCGGCGAAGGCGGCCCACTCCGGGGCCGCGGCGCTGGTGCCGCCCACCGAGGACCAACTGCCCTGCGAGTAGATGGAGACGCCGGGGGACGGGTCGGCGTGCGCCGACACATCCGGTACCTGGCGGTGGCCGCCGCCCGCGCTGAGCTGGACCGACTTCTGCCAGCTCGGGATGGGGAACGCCGTGGAGACCCCGCCGCCGCCACCGGACCAGGCCACCTCGCTCTTCCAGGCGTTGGAGGAGCTGACGGTCAGCCGGGTGCCGCCGACACCGGTGACGTACGGGTCGCTCGCCGGGTAGTCCACCGAGGTGCCGCCGTCGCCCGCGTCGTCGGAGCCGTTGTCACCCGAGGCCGCGTAGAAGCCCAGGCCCTCGGCCGCGCCCTGCTTGAAGATGTTGTCCACCGCTGTGATGTTGGTGCTGGTGCGCTGGGTCTCGGCCGCGCCCCAGCTGATCGACGTGGTCGGGATGCCGCTGTCGACGATGGCCTGGTAGGTGTCGAGTTCGCCCGAGTCGGAGTTGGGGCCCTCGAAGACGGTGACGTTCGCCTTGGGCGCGATCGCGTGCAGCACCTCGATGTCCAGCTCGACCTCCACCTGGCCGTCGCCCAGCGCGCCGGAGCCGCCGTCCACCTGCCGCACCGACGGCGCGGAGGAGCCCAGGCCGTAGTGGCTGTCGTAGGCGCTGATGTTGGACTGCTGGAAGCCGTCGAACTCCAGCAGCGCGATCTTCTGGCCGCTGCCGTTCGCGGTGCCCTTGACGTTGTAGCCGCCCTTGAGCTGCGCCGGGGTGTAGCCGCCCGCGGGACCGTTGTGTGGGGTCACGCCGGAGGGGGCCTGGTGGTGCAGCTGGAGCCGGTTGTTCAGGCCCGCCACGTCGCTGACGAGCGAGGCGATGGAGCCGGGCAGCGTCGGCGCGCTGTCGTTGGCGTAGAAGGTGTGGCCGGACCTGGTGTCCTTCCAGGTCGACAGCCTGGTGCCGAAGGCCTTCTGCACCTGGGCGGCGGTGCCGTTGGCGTCGATCAGCAGATTGCCGGGGTGCACGGCGGTGACGGTGAGGCCATGGGCGCGCAGGTAGTCCTCGACCTGCTTGACCTCGGCGTCGGTGCGGCCGAACCGGGCGGCGAACTGGGCCTTGGTCAGGTAGTGGCCGTAACCGCTGGAGCGCGGGTCGCTCACCTTCGCGATGAAGGCGTCAAGTGCCTTGTCGGCTCTCGGAGTCAGGCTCACCGCCACCGATATGCGATGGTCCTGGGCGACGGTGCCGGTGCGAACGGCGTGCGCGGCGAGGCCGTTGACCACGTCACCGGTGAGCGCCGCACGGGCCGCGTGCGGCTGTGGCGCCGCCGCGTAGGCGGCCGGAACGGCGGCGACGAGCAGGGCCGGGACGGCGGCCAGGGCGATCAGTTTCCGACGGGACGTCACTGGATCCTCCATGGGGGGATGCGCCACCAAGTCGCTTTGCGCGTACCTTGGTTGCGGCAGGGGCGATGCGGAACTGATCTCACGCTAGGAACTCACCGGACCCCGCATAAGCGGGGGAACCCTTGCGTCCCGTGTTAACTGCCGGTGTCGTGCTAACCCGGTATGTCGACGGTGCGGGACCCCAACTCCCTTGGTGGCGAGGCGAGTTTCCGGGTGATGACCTCGCCGCCGCGCGCCCCCACCGCCATCGCGTGGGCCAGCGCCGTACGGGAGCGGACCCCGAACTTCCGGTAGACCCGTGACAGCGTGCCCTCCACGGTCTTGACGCTGATGAACAGCTCGGCGGCGACCTCCCGGTTGGTCGCGCCACCGCCCACCAACTCGGCGATCCGGGCCTCGGTCGCGGTCAGTTCGGGACCGCCACCGCGCTCCACGGCGTCCAGCCGGGCCAGTTCCTCGGCGGCCCGCGCCTGCAGCGGAGCCGCCCCGCAGCCGCGGGCGGTCTCCAGCGCCTCGGTGAGCGCGGCCCGCGCGGCGCCCCGGTGCCTGCCCCGCCGCTCCACCGCCCCGAGCGCGATGAGGGTACGCACCAGCTCCAGCGGGAGCGGCAGTTCACGCAGCCGGTCCGCCGAGCGGCGCAGCCGTGCCGCGCCCTCCTTGGCCCGCCCCAGCGCCGCCTCGCGCAGCCCCTCGGCACGCTCCAACGCGGCGAACACGCTGCCGGGCGGGTCCACCGCCAGCCGGTACGCCTCCTGGATCACCGATCCGGCCGCGTCCGTCTCGCCCAGCATCACCAGCGCCTCGGCCAGGTCCCCGTGCCACTGCAGCAGCGGCGGATCGGCCGCGCTCATCGCCGCGCCGATCCGCTTGGCCCGGCGCAGCGCCTCCACCGCCGCCGCGGCGCCGTGCGTGTCACCGGTGAGCAGCGCGGCCTGGCCCAGCACGGCGAGCGCGCGCAGCAGGAACAACTGGTCGCCGTCCGCCTCGGAGGCCCGTACCGCGCGCTCCGCCAGCCGGTGCGCCTCCTGCGGGGTGCCGCCCGCTGTCGCCGCCAGCGCCGCGGCGTACAGCGCGGGCGCCGACTCCACGCCCGACTCGGTGAGCAGCCCGGTGCAGCGGGCCGCGGTGCGCAGCGCCCGGCGGCAGTCGCCGGAGCGCACCTGGACCCGGGTGAGGGCGACCAGTGCGGCCAGCCGGTCCTCCACTCCCGCCAACCCCTCGCTGCCGCGCAGCAGTTCGGTGATGGCGGCGTGCGCCTCGGCCACCCGGTCGGAGTCCAGCGCCAGCACCGCGCGCATCCGCACCAGCGCCCAGCTCTCCGGCCCGCCGTCCGCCCCGCCGACCAGGGTGAGCGCCGCCGCCAGCGCCGCGTCCGCCTCGGCGGGCCGGCCGGCGAGCGAACGGATCCTGGCCAAGGTGGTGAGCGACGCGGCCCGGGCGGCGCCGTCGCCCGCCGCGGCGGCCCGCTCGGCGTACCGCGCGGCCTGCGTCAACTCCCCGCACAGCAGGCCGCGTAACGCCGCCCAGTGGTACAAGCGGGCCTGCAGCGCCGGGTCCTGGGCCGCGTCCCGCAGTCCGTCCTCGATCAGCGAGCCGGTGCCCTCCAGGGCCTGCCCCGCGTTGCGCAGCAGGATCAGCCGGGCGCGCACCCGCTGCCGGGGCGAGTCGGAGCCCGCCAGTACGATCCGTGCCGCCCGGTCCGCCTCCGCGCGCTGCCCGGCGTCGCACGCGTAGTCGGCGGCGGCCAGCCAGCGCTCGGCCTGCTCCGCCGGGCGGCCGGACGGTGTGCGGCGGGCGGCGAGCACGGCCAGTTCGGCCGCCGCGCCCGGTGCGCCACGGCGGCGCGCGGACGCGGCGGCGGCCAGCAAGGTGGCGGCTGTCGCGGCGTCCTCCAGTGGGTGTGCCAGCGCCAAGTGCCGGGCCTGCTCCACCGGTTCGGTCACCGCCGCGGCGAGTACGGCGTGCGCCTCGCGGCGGGCGTGCGCGGTGGCGTCGGCGTAGACGGCGGCACGGATCACCGGGTGCCGGAAGCGCACCGCCCCCGAGCTGTCGGTCCCGGCCAACCCGAGCCGTTCGGCCGCCGCCAGTTGCGCCGCCGCCGCGGTCAGCCCCGCGGCGTGCAGCACTGTGAGGGTGGGACGGACGGCGGCAGCGCACACCAGCAGGGTGCGGCGGACCGGTTCCGGGAGGGTGCGGAAACGGTCCAGCAACCGGGTGCGGAGCCGGTGCGGTACCGGCAGTGGGCCGTCCGGCGAGTCGGGCGCGCCCTCGCGCAGTACGGCCCGGCCCAACTCCAGCGCGTACAGCGGGTTTCCGGCGGCGGTGCGCTGGACGGCGCGCAGCACCGGGGGCGGCAGGTCCGTGCCGGTGGCCGCGCGCAGCAGTCGGGTGACGGACGCGGTGGACAGCGGGGGTACCGGGAGTTCGACGGCGTCCGGCGGGCAGCAGCGCAGCCGCTCCGGCTGCTCACCGTCGGGTACCCGCTCGGTCGCGGCCATCCGCACGTCCGCGCCGTCCAGCCGCCGCATCACGAAGGCCAGCACAGCGGCGCTCGGGCCGTCCAGCCACTGCAGGTCGTCCACCACCAGCAGCACCCCGCCACAGGCGGCCAGCCGCCGCAGCACTTCGAGCACCGCCACCCGCACCGCCAGCCTGCTGTGCCCGCCGGACGGCTCACGGCCGCGCAGCAGCGCGGCCCGCAGCGCGGTGACCGGCTCGGGCGGCAGGTCGTCCAGCACCTCGCGCGGCACCTGTGCCAGCAGGTCGATCAGCCCCGCGTAGGGCAGCGCCTGGTCCTCGCTGGCGGGCGCGCAGCGCAACACATGGGCGGCGGGCGGAAGTTGCCGGACGAGCGCGTCGAGCAGGCCGGAGCGGCCGATTCCGGCGGGGCCGTGGAACAGCACCGCGCGGTGCGCGGCCACCGCGTCGCGAGCGGTTTCGAGCAGCCCGTCGCGGCCGGTGAGGGCTGGTTCTCGCACGGTCCCACCCTTCGCCCGGAAACCCGACGACGATGGGCGGGATCGTTCGAATGCCCATACGTGTGCTCATGACAACGTTTGGGTGAACGCTTGTCAATGGCCTCCTGTGAACACCGGATCACACCTCCCGTGACCCGCACCGGTGACCCGGTTGGCGGAACGCGTCTGGCGGGCGCCGCGGCCCGGACGCAGCGTGGGGAGACGACACCGAGCGACGCACGCGAGGTGGACGCGCAGGAGGAGGCACCATGAAGCGGCGGCGATTCCTGGCGGCGACGGCCGGTACCGGCCTGGCGGCCGGTACCCCGCTCAGCGGGCGACTGCTCAAGCCTCACCGGCCCGGACTGCCGATGCCGCTGCGCAGCGCGGCCCCGCTACCGCGCCCGTACCAGGTGCCGCTGCCGATACCCGCGGTGCTGCGGCCGGTGCGCAGCGATGCCACCACGGACCACTACGAGATCACCCAGCAGGTCGCCCACCTGCGCATACTCCCCGGCCTTGAGACCGAGGCATGGACCTACGACGGCAGCTACCCCGGGCCGACGCTGGTCTCCAGGTCCGGACGCCGCACCGTGGTCACCCACCGCAACGAACTGCCGCAGCCGGTCGCGGTCCATCTGCACGGCGGCCACACCCCGCACGACAGCGACGGCCACCCGACCGATCTGATACTGCCGGTCGGCTGGAGCAGACGGCACCGGTACGCCATGGCCGACACCAGCGGCCTGGCGCGGACGGCGCTGGGCGAGCGCACGTACACCTATCCGCTCGACCAGCGGGCCGCCACGCTCTGGTACCACGACCACCGCATGGGGTTCACCGGACCCTCCGCGTACCGCGGGCTCGCCGGGTTCCATCTGGTGCACGACGACGAGGAGGAGCGGCTGCCGCTGCCGCGCGGTGAGCGGGACATCCCGCTGATGATCACCGACCGGTCGTTCACCGCCGACGGGTCCTTCCACTACCCGGCCGTCGACCCCGAATGGGGCATGCCCGGGGTGACCCACCACTGGATGGAGGGGGTCCTCGGCGACACGATCCTGGTCAACGGCGCGCCCTGGCCGGTGCTCGACGTGCGGCGGCAGCGGTACCGGTTGCGGCTGCTCAACGCCGCCAACTCCCGTATCCTCCGGCTGGAGTTGGACCCGCAGCCGCCCGGCGGCGATGCGCTGGTGCAGATAGGCGCGGACGGCGGTTTGCTGGAACGGCCGGTGCGCCATGACGCGTTGGCGATGGCACCGGCCGAACGCTTCGACGTCGTGGTCGACTTCGCCCGCTACCGGCCCGGCACCCGGGTACGGCTGGTCAACCGGCTGGGCAGCGGTACGACGGCGGAGGTCATGCGCTTCGACGTCTCCGGCGCGGCCCGCGCCCCGGTCGACGACACGGCGGTGCCGGACAGGCTCTCCACCGTGGAACGGCTTGACCCGCGCCGCGCGATGGCGGTGCGGACGTTCTACTTCCGGCGGACGGCGGCCGGTTGGACGATCAACGGCATGCCGTACCGGCCGGGGCGGGCGCTGGCCGCGCCGAAGCTGGGCACCACCGAACTGTGGCGGATCGTCAGCGACTTCCACCACCCGATACACGTCCACCTCAACCCGTTCCAGGTGGTGGCCCGCGACGGGGGTGCGCCGGGACGCTATGACGCGGGGTGGAAGGACACGGTGGACGTGCTGCCCGGGAAGTCGGCGGAGATCGCCGTCCGGTTCACCGACTACTCGGGGCGCTTCCTGTTCCACTGCCACAACCTGGAACACGAGGACATGGCGATGATGGCCGACTTCGTCACGCGGTGAGCCATTCCGGCGGATCTTCTGTTGGGGGTTGCGGTGTTTTCGGACACCGCCGGTCCGGCTCGTTGTGGTTGCTCGCCGTCGCGGCGGGACATTCCTGTCGGGGCAAGCCCCGACCCCGGGGGCTTGCCCCCATCACAGCCACCGGCACCCGCTCGCGGGACCGGGTGTCACAACCAGAAGCGGTGCCACCAGGGTTGCCGGTGGTCGCGCCGATCCACCGGCCAGTACGGCGGGATGTTTCGCCCGGGCTGGTAGTGCGGGCCCTGGTGCATGTGGTGGACGATCACGGTCAGGTCCACCACGGCCAGCAGCGCGATGGCGCCGAAGAAGCCCGCCCACCCCGGCTGCCGGGCGGCGGCGAAGCCCGCCATGGCACCCAGTGACCAGATGAGCCCGAACAGTGTCAGCCCCAACCGCAGCCGCAGCGGGCTGCGGGCCTGTGTCGGTTCGCTTCCGGTACGCATGGCCACGCATCTCCCTACCTCCAGCGTACGCGCCCCGTCAGCCCTCCCGGCGCAGCGCGGAGTCCAGGAGCCGGGACCACTCCCGCACGATCGCGGTGCGCCGCGCGGTGTCGTCGCGCAGCAGCGTGGCCAGCCCGAGGCCGCGCGCCATGTCCAAGGTGGCCTGCACCGTCTCCCGCACCCCCGGCACGCTCTCGTCCGCGTCCAGGAACTCCACCGCCAGCCGGTGCGCCTCCCGTCCGATGCGGCTCTCCAACGCCATGACACGCGGCCGCAGTTGGGCCTCGTCGGCGGCCGCCACCCACAGGTGCAGCGCCGCCCTGAACAGGGTTCCGGTGTAGATGCCCACCAGCGCCTCCACCACGGCACGGGTGCGCGGCACCCCGCTGTCCGGCAGGGTGCGGGCGTGCTCGCGCAGCGTCGCCAGCCACTCCTCCGCGACGTGCTCGATGGCCGCGGTGAACAGATCCTCACGGGTGCGGAAGTGGTGCTGGGCGGCGCCCCGCGACACACCCGCGCGCTCGGCCACCACCGCGACCGTGCTGCCGCGCCAGCCGCGCTCGGCGAGGCAGCTCACGGCGGCCTGGAGCAGCCGTCGCCGGGTGGCCCGGCTGCGGTCCTGCTTGGGGCACGTGGTGGTACGCGGCGTCACAACACCCATGCGGGCTCCCGGCGTTCGCGGAAGGCGCGCACGCCCTCGGCCGCCTCCGCCGAGCCGAACAGCCGGGCGGACTGCTCGGCGTACGCGTCGCCGTCCCGCTCGAAGCCGCGCAGCACGGCGGCGGTGGTGAGCCGCTTGGACTCGGCCAAGCCCTGCGGGGAGGCCGCCCGCAGCCCGTCGAGGATCCCGTCCAGCGCCTCCAGACCCGCGCTGACCAGCCCCGTCCGCACCGCCTCCGCGGTGTCGAACACCTCGCCGGTGAGGTAGTAGCGGGCGGCGTCCCGGGCCCGTACCCGGGGCAGTACCGTCAGCGAGATCACGGCCGGTGCCAGGCCGAGCCGTGCCTCGGTGAAGGCGAAGGTGGCGTTCGGCCCGGCGACCGCGATGTCGCAGGCGGCCAGCAGCCCCAGGCCCCCGGCGCGGACATGCCCGGTGGTGCTGGCCACCACCGGCTTGGTCAACTCCACGATGTCCCGCAGCAGTCGGGTCAGCGCCTGAGGTCCGGTCGGGGACTTCTCGGTCAGATCGGCGCCCGCGCAGAAGGTGTTCCCGGTGTGGTTGAGCAGTACCGCGCGGACGGCCGGGTCCTTGTCCGCCGCCGCCAGCGCGTCGTGCAGTTCGGCGACGAGGCCGGTGGACAGCGCGTTGGGGTTGTGCGGCGAGTCAAGGGTGAGGATCTTGATGCCGCGTTCGTGGTCCTGCTGGATGTGGGGCACGGTAGGGCTCCTCAGTAGGACTTGGGCAGGCCAAGCGTGTGGTGGCAGACGAAGTTGAGCACCATCTCCCGGCTGACCGGCGCGATCCGGCCCACCCGGGACGCGGTCAGCAGCGACGCCAGCCCGTACTCGCTGGTCAGGCCGTTGCCGCCGAGGGTGTGCACGGCCTGGTCGACGGCGCGCGCACCGGCTTCCGCGGCCGCGTACTTGGCCATGTTCGCCGCTTCACCGGCGGCCATGTCGTCACCGCTGTCGTACAGGAAGGCGGCCTTGCGCATCATCAACTGGGCCAGCTCCAGCTCGATCCGCACCTGGGCGAGCGGATGGGCGATCGCCTGGTGCGCGCCGATCGGGGTGTCCCAGACCCGCCGGGTGCGGGCGTACTCCACCGCGGCGTCCAGCGCGTAGCGGCCCATGCCCAGCGAGAAGGCGGCCGTCATGATCCGCTCGGGGTTGAGCCCGGCGAACAGTTGCAGCAGCCCGGCGTCCTCGTCGCCGACGAGCGCGTCGGCGGGCAGCCGCACCTCGTCCAGGAAGAGCTGGAACTGCTTCTCGGGCGCGGCCAGTTCCATCGGTATCGGCCGGAACTCGAAGCCCGGTGTCTCGCGCGGGACGACGAACAGGCACGGCTTGAGCTTGCCGGTCCTGGCGTCCTCGGTCCTGCCGACGATCAGGGTCGCGTCGGCCACGTCCACCCCGGAGATGAACACCTTGCGCCCGGACAGCAGCCAGTCACCGCCGTCCCGGCGGGCGGCGGTGGTGATCCGGTGCGAGTTGGAACCGGCGTCCGGCTCGGTGATGCCGAACGCCATCCGCACCGAGCCGTCGGCGAGCCCCGGTAGCCAGCGCTCCTTCTGCGCCTCGGTGCCGAACCGGGCGATGACGGTGCCGCAGATCGCGGGCGAGACCACGAGCAGCAGCAGCGGGCAGCCGGTCGCGCCCAACTCCTCCAGCACGATGGACAGTTCGGTGATCCCGCCGCCGCCACCGCCGTACTCCTGCGGCAGGTTGACACCCAGATAGCCGAGCTTGGCCGCCTCCCGCCACAGCTCGTCGGTCTGCCGTCCCTCGCGGACGGCGGCGGTGAAGTACTCACGGCCGTAGCGGCGGCCGAGGGCGGCGACGGACGCACGCAGCGCGCGCCGCTCCTCGCTGTCCAGCAGCGCGTTGTCCAGGGTGACGCTCATGCGGTGGTGCCCTCCTGTGTGACGACGGCCAGTACGGTGCCGACCTCGACCTGCTGGCCGACGGTGGCCTGGAGCGTGCTGAGGGTGCCGGAGGCGGGCGCGGTGATCCGGTGCTCCATCTTCATCGCCTCCAGCCAGACCAGCGGCTGCCCGGCCGCCACCCGCTCGCCCACGGCGATGTCACCGACCCGCACCACCGTGCCGGGCATCGGGGCGAGCAGCGAACCGGGGGCGGTGCGTTCGCGCGACTCCGGGAAGCGCGGCAGGGCGATCAGCGCGACCGCGCCGAGCGATGAGTCGACGTACACCTGGTCGCCGTACACCGCGACCGCGAACTCCCGCCGGACACCGGCCACTTGGAGTACCGCCCGGTCGCTGCTGTGGGACAGCAGCCGGACGTCCGGATGGTCATCGGCCAGCAGTCCCGCACGGGTCAGCCGGTAGCGGACCTCGTACTCCTCGCCGCCGAGCACGGCTCGGTACCCCTTGGACTGCGGCTGCGACGGCAGGTTGCGCCAGCCGCCGAACGGCGAGCGGTCCACCGCGTCGCACAGCGCGGCGGCGAGCGCGGCGACCCTGGACACCCCCGGATCGGGGGGAGTCGGCCGGAGCTGGCCGAGGAACGCCGTGGTCACGCCGCCGCTGACGAACCGCGGGTCGCGCAGCACCCGCACCAGCAGGTCCCGGTTGGTGACCGGGCCGTGGATCGTGGCCCGCTCCAGCGCGTGGGCGAGCCGCCGCAGTGCCTCGTGCCGGGTGGGCGCGTGGGCGATCACCTTGGCCAGCAGCGGGTCGTAGTGCGGGGTGACCGTACTGCCGTCCGCCACCGCGGAGTCCACCCGGATGCCGTCGGCGGCGCCGACGGCGAAGCGGTGCAGGGTGCCGGTGCGCGGCTGCCAGTCGCTGGCCGGGTCCTCGGCGTACAGCCGGGCCTCGATCGCGTGCCCGCTCGGCGGCGGGGGTACGTCGGGCAGCCGGGCGCCCTCCGCCACCCGGATCTGCCAGGCCACCAGGTCAAGGCCGGTGACGCACTCGGTGACCGGATGCTCCACCTGGAGGCGGGTGTTCATCTCCAGGAAGTACGGGCGGCCGCCACCGGAGACCAGGAACTCCACGGTGCCCGCCCCGACATAGCCGATCGCCCTGGCCGCCTCGCGGGCCGACTCGAACAGTGTGCGCCGCAGCCCGTCGTCGATGCCCGGGGCCGGGGTCTCCTCGATGACCTTCTGGTGCCGCCGCTGCACCGAGCAGTCCCGCTCGCCGAGCGTCCACACCGTGCCGTGGGCGTCCGCCAGCACCTGCACCTCGATGTGGCGGCCGTCCTCGACGTACGGCTCGACGAACACCTCACCGTCCCCGAACGCGGCGCTCGCCTCAGCCCGCGCCGCCGCCAACTCGGCCTGCAACGTGTCGAGTCGGCGGACGATCCGCATGCCGCGGCCACCACCGCCCGCGGCGGCCTTGACCAGCAGCGGGAGCTGGCCCGGTGTGGCGGTCGCCGGGTCGACCGGTGCCAGCAGCGGCACACCGGCCTTCGCCATCAGGGCCTTGGCCCGGGTCTTCGACCCCATCGCCTCGACCGCCTCCGGCGGCGGGCCGATCCAGGTCAGCCCGGCGTCCAGTACCGCACGGGCGAACTCGGCGTTCTCCGAGAGGAATCCGTACCCCGGATGCACCGCGTCGGCGCCCGCGCTGTGCGCCGCCTTGGTGATCAGCTCGCCGCGCAGATACGTCTCGCCCGGCGCGCTGCCCGGCAGCCGTACGGCGGCGTCCGCCTCACGTACGTGCGGGGCGTCGGCGTCCGGGTCGGAGTACACCGCGACGGTGGCGATGCCGAGTTCGCGGCAGGTCCTGAAGATCCGGCGGGCGATCTCGCCGCGGTTGGCCACCAGCAAGGAAGAGATCACGCAGCAGCCCCCTACATCCGGAAGACGCCGAAACCACCGCGCGCCCCCGCTATCGGCGCGCTGTGGATGGCTGAAAGGCACAGGCCGAGCACGGTACGGGTGTCCCGCGGGTCGATCACACCGTCGTCGTAGAGCCGTCCGGACAGGAACATCGGCAGCGACTCCGACTCGATCTGCCGCTCCACCGCGTCGCGCAGCGCGGCGTCCGCCTCCTCGTCGTACGGCCTGCCCTGGGCCGCCGCCGACTGGCGGGCGACGATCGACAGCACCCCGGCGAGCTGCGCGGGACCCATCACCGCCGACTTGGCGCTCGGCCAGGCGAACAGGAAGCGCGGCTGGAACGCCCGGCCGCACATGCCGTAGTGCCCGGCGCCGTAACTGGCCCCCATCAGCACGGAGATGTGCGGCACCCTGGAGTTGGCCACCGCGTTGATCATCATCGCGCCGTGCTTGATGATGCCGCCCTGCTCGTACTCCCTGCCCACCATGTAGCCGGTGGTGTTGTGCAGGAACAGCAGCGGGATGTCGCGCTGGTTGGCCAGTTGGATGAACTGCGCCGCCTTCTGCGACTCGGCGCTGAACAGCACGCCCCGCGCGTTGGCCAGTATGCCCACCGGATAGCCGTGCAGTTCGGCCCAACCGGTGGCCAGGCTCGGCCCGTACAGCGGCTTGAACTCGTCGAACGCCGAACCGTCCACCACCCTCGCGATCACCTCGCGCGGATCGAAGGGGGTACGCAGGTCGCCGGGCACGATGCCCAGCAGTTCCTCCTCGTCGTGGCGTGGCGGCAGCGGATGCGGACGCGGCGGCGGTCCCTGTTTACGCCAGCGCAGCCGGGCGATGACGCGGCGGGCGGTGCGCAGCGCGTCGGGCTCGCCCGCCGCGAAGTAGTCCGCGAGGCCGGAGGTACGGGCGTGCATCTCGGCGCCGCCGAGCGACTCGTCGTCGCTCTCCTCACCGGTGGCCATCTTCACCAGCGGCGGTCCGCCGAGGAAGACCTTGGAACGCTCCTTCACCATGATCACGTGGTCGGACATCCCGGGTATGTACGCGCCGCCCGCGGTGGAGTTGCCGAACACCACCGCCACGGTGGGGATTCCGGCGGCGGACAGCCGGGTCAGGTCCCGGAAGAGCGCTCCGCCGGGGATGAAGATCTCCTTCTGGCTGGGCAGGTCGGCGCCGCCGGACTCGACCAGGCTGACCACCGGGAGCCGGTTGGCGAACGCGATCTCGTTGGCCCGCAGTGCCTTCTTCAGGGTCCAGGGGTTGCTCGCGCCGCCGCGCACGGTCGGGTCGTTGGCGGTGATGACGCACTCCGTGCCCTCGACCACCCCGATGCCGGTGACGATGGAGGCGCCGACCGGGTAGTCGCTGCCCCAGGCGGCGAGGGGGGAGAGTTCGAGGAACGGTGTGTCGGGGTCGAGCAGCAGCTCGATCCGCTGGCGGGCGAGCAGCTTGCCGCGCGCCCGGTGCCGGTCCACGTACTTCTGACCGCCTCCGGCGAGGGCTTTGGCGTGTTCGGCGCCGAGCGCGTCCAGTCGCGCCAGCGCGGCTTCGCGGTTCGCGAGGTAGTCGGGGTTGGCGAGGAGCGAACTGGCCATCATCGCCTCTCAGTTGACGTCACGTCAGTGCGGGTCTGGCTTCGCCAAGGGAGAAGGCTGGCACCGGGGGCCGGAACAATCAAGCGCGCTTGCATGATTTTCCGCCGCCCGCTCGGGGGTGCGGCGATTTCGGGTTGCGGTTGGTCCGGCACCGCCGGGCCACGGCGCGGGGGGGTGCTCACCGCCGCGGCGGTGAGTAACCCCCACGGTGGGGACCGGCGGTGCCGGAGCGGGCGCGACCAGCGGAGCTACCCGTACAAGCGGAGCTACTCGTACAACTCCCGGACGCGGACTGAGAGGCATGTGACGCAGCCCTCGCGCTTTTCGAACTCCGTGAGGTCGACCGGGACCGGCGTGTAGCCGAGCGCGGCCAGCAGATCGGCCGTCTTCGGCGCGGAAGCGGACATCAGCAGCCGGTCCCCGCCCAACAGGACGACGTGCGCGCCAGCCTCCTCCGGCACCGGCAGGAAGTGCGGGAACACCGACGTGTCGTCCACCAGCGGCGGATGGCCGATCACCGTACCGTCGGGCAGCGCGGTCACCGCCGACTTCAGATGCAGCACTCTGCTCACCGGAACGGCCACCACCCGGGCGCCCAGCGGCGCGAAGACGGCACGCAGTTGCCGTACACCGGCCGCGTTGGTACGACCTCCGCGGCCCACGTACAGCGTGTCGCCCACCTTGAGCACATCACCGCCGTCCAGGGTCCCCGGTTCACGGACGTGGTTGATGGACAGCCCGAGCCCGACCGCGGTCCGCTCGGCCGCCTGCGTCTCCGGTCTACGGGACTGAGCGCCCGGCCGGGAGATCAGCGCGACGTTGCGGAAGACGACCATGGTGTCCTCCACGAACACCCCGTCCGGACACTCATCGGCGGGAGCGACCTCCACCGTCTGCCAGCCGTGCGCCCGCAGCGCCTCGACATAGCCCTCCCACTGGCGCAGCGCCAGCGCGGCATCGATCGGTTCGCGTCCGATATGGCTGACCAACCCCTGGTCGAGACGGGGGCTGGGACGTCGGACGAGGGCCTTCTTACTGGGCACGGAACCGCACCTCCAGCTAGCATTTGCTCCCTTATGAGTGCCACTCTCGTCGCCAAGGGCCTCGCCGCAGGACACGGCGACCGCATCCTGTTCTCCGGTCTGGAACTCGTCGTCGCACCCGGTGATGTCATCGGGCTCGTCGGGGCCAACGGCGCCGGGAAGTCCACGCTACTGCGGCTGCTCGCCGGTCTTGACGCACCGGAACAGGGAACGTTGCGGCTCAGCCCGCCCACGGGGGTGGTCGGCCATCTGCCGCAGGAGCCGGAGCGCAGGCCCGACGAGACGATACGCGCCTTCCTCGCCCGCCGCACCGGTGTGGCCGCCGCCCAGCGCGCACTCGACGCCGCCACCGAGGCGCTGGTCGAGGGTGCGCCGGGTGCCGACGACGCGTACGCCACCGCACTGGAGCGCTGGCTTTCCCTCGGCGCCGCCGACCTGGAGGACCGCGCGGACACCGTCGCCGCCGACCTCGGCCTGACCGTCGACCTCGACCAGCCGATGACCTCGCTGTCCGGCGGCCAGGCCGCCCGCGCCTCACTCGCCTCCCTGCTGCTCAGCCGGTACGACGTCTTCCTGCTGGACGAGCCGACCAACGACCTCGACCTGGACGGCCTGGAGCGGCTGGAGGCCTTCGTCACCGGGCTGCGCGCCGGAACCGTCGTGGTCAGCCACGACCGCGAGTTCCTCACCCGCACCGTGAACCGCGTGGTCGAACTCGACCTCGCCCAGCAGCAGGTGAACGTCTACGGCGGCGGCTACGAGGCCTACCTGGAGGAGCGCGAGGTCGCCCGACGGCACGCCCGCGAGGAGTACGAGGAGTACGCGCAGACCCGGTCCGACCTGCTAGCCCGGGCCCGTATGCAGCGCGCCTGGATGGAGAAGGGCGTGAAGAACGCCCGCCGCAGGTCCACCGACCACGACAAGCTCGGCCGCAGCGCCCGGGTGGAGGCCACTGAGAAGCAGGCAGCCAAGGCCCGGCAGACCGAGCGCATGATCGAGCGGCTCGACGTGGTCGAAGAACCGCGCAAGGAATGGGAGTTGCGGATGAGCATCGCCGCCGCACCCCGCGCCGGTGCGGTGGTGGCCACCCTGCGCGGCGCCGAAGTACGCCTCGGCGCCTTCCAGTTGGGGCCGGTGGACCTCCAGGTCGACTGGGCCGACCGGATCGCGATCACCGGCGCCAACGGATCCGGCAAGTCCACGCTGCTCGGCGCCGTGCTCGGCCGGATCCCGCTGACCGCGGGCGCGGCCTCGCTGGGGCCCGGAGTGGTCGTCGGGGAGGTGGACCAGGCGCGGCGGCTTTTCTACGGAGATGAGGCGCTGCTGGACGCGTTCGGCGCCCTCGTGCCGGAGATGGCGGCGGCCGAAGTCCGTACGCTTCTGGCCAAGTTCGGGCTGAAGTCCGACCATGTGCTCCGCCCGGCCGCCACACTGTCGCCGGGGGAGCGGACCCGGGCGGCGCTGGCCCTGCTGCAGGGGCGCGGGGTGAACCTGCTGGTGCTCGACGAGCCCACCAACCACCTTGACCTGCCCGCCATCGAGCAGTTGGAGTCCGCGTTGGCCTCCTACGACGGCACGCTGCTGCTGGTCACCCACGACCGCCGGATGCTTGGCGCGGTGCGCACCAACCGGCGGATCGAAGTGGCGGACGGCAAGGTCGTCGAGGCCTGAGCCTGACGTGGGGGTGGCCGCGTCGGCCGCCTGCCGCATCCGGCATGATCGGTTACCTGGCCGAAGGAGCCGAAGGGTGGGGGCCGAATGACCGCGCTGGACGCCTTGCAGCTGATACCCGTCGCCGTCGCCGCCGGTTGGATAGACGCGGTGGTGGGCGGCGGCGGCCTGCTGCAACTCCCGGCGATGCTGGTGGCGTTCCCCACCCTGCCCACCGCCACCGTGCTCGGTACCAACAAGGCGGTGGCGATAACCGGCACCACGTCGGCGACCATCACCTACCTGCGCAAGACGGATGTCAACTGGAGATTCGTGGGGTTAGCGGCGGCGGTCGCCCTGCCCGCGGCGTCCGGTGGCGCGCTGGTGGCCACCGCGCTGCCCAGCAGCGTGTTCCGGCCGGTGATCATGGCGGCGCTGCTGACCGTCGGCGCGTTCGTCACCCTGCGCCCCGACTTCGGCCGCACCCACGCGCCGGTACGGCTCAGCCGCTCCCGCGCGGTGACCGCGGCGGCGCTCAGCGGCGCGGGCATCGGCTTCTACGACGGGGTGATCGGCTCGGGCACCGGCACCTTCCTCATCATCACCTTCCTGCTGGTGCTCGGCGCCGATTTCGTGCACGGCTCGGCGATGGCCAAGGTGGTGAACGTCGGGACCAACCTCGGGGCGCTCATCGTCTTCGTGGTGCAGGGACACGTGCTGTGGTTGCTCGCCGCCGCCATGGCCGTCGGCAACGTGACCGGCGGCGCGCTGGGTGCCCGGATGGCGCTGAAGCAGGGTGCCTCGTTCGTCCGGTACGCGCTGCTCGTGGTCGTCGTGCTGCTCGTGGCGAAGCTCGGCTACGACCAGTGGCACTGATGCGGTATGGGCACTGTCGCGCGTAGCGCGTCGGCTGGGGGCGGTGGTGGATACCGGCGGGAGGTCGCTGACGCCTGCGCCGGACGCTATCGTCGGCACTGCGGAGACCGCACAGCCGTTGTAGAGGCAGGCGCCCACGCGCGGCGCCCGAGGTCGGTTCGAGCCGGAGAGGGTGACGTCGTGGTCGTATTCCTGCTCGGGCTCAGTGCCGCCTGCTGCCTCGGCTTCGGCTTCGTACTCCAGCAGCGGGCCGCGCAACGCGCGCCGCTGGCGGACTTCCTGTCCTTCCGGTTGCTGCTCGACCTGCTGCGGATGCCGGAGTGGGTGATCGGGATCGCGGCCATGGTCGCCGGGATGGTGCTGGGCGCGCTCGCACTGGCGCACGGCGAGATCTCCCTGGTGGAGCCGCTCACCGCGACCAACCTGGTGTTCGCCATGGGCCTGTCGAGATGGCTCTCCGGCCAGCCGCTGGGCTGGAGCGGCTGGGCCGGGGTGGTGGTGCTGGCGCTCGGGGTGACGTCGTTCATCGTGGCGGGCCGTCCGTCCGGGGACGGCCAGCTCGCCGGGCCGCTGCGGCACTGGGTGCTGTTCGGTACCTTCGTGGGGCTGGCGGTGCTGCTGACCGCGCTCGGCAGACGGCTGCGGCCCACCCTGGAGGCGACGGTGCTGGCGCTGGCCGCGGGGCTGCTGTACGGGTTGCAGGACGCGCTCACCCGGATCTCGGTGCAGTTCGTTCACAGCGACGGGGTCGCGGTGCTGTTCGTGCACTGGCAGCCGTATGCGATCGTGGCGCTCGGGCTGACCGGGTTGCTGCTGGTGCAGAGCGCGTTCGAGACGGCGCCGCTGCGGTCGTCGTTGCCCGCGCTCACCGCGGCGCAGCCGCTGGCCGGTATCGCCTGCGGGGTGGGGTTCCTGGGCGACCGGTTGCGGGTGACGCCGGGGGCGCTGGCCTGGCAGGCGTCAGGGTTGCTGGCGATCGTGGTCGGGATCGTGCTGCTGGGGAGCCATCCGGCGATGCCGGAGGGGCCCTGCGCGGTGCGTGATCCGCATCCCGCGGATCACGCCGCCCGCGCCCCGGTCGACGGGTGACCCTCTGGTCGGGGTTCGCCCTGGTTTCGGCCGGTTCGGTGCCGCCGGGCAGGTAGCTGCGTGGTCGCGCGCCGTCGCGGCGGTAAGGGGCTTGGGCTTTGGGGCCGCGGGGGCGAAGCCCCCGAATCTCTGACCGTCGGGACGGCGCGCAACCACCCAGCTACCGGACCGGCGGTATGAGCGCAACCCCACTCACCGCACCCCTGCGGGAGGCACATACGCGGACCACCCCGTGACCGCGGCGGAGCCGGTGAGCGGGCGGCGTTGCCAGCCGGGGGCGTAGGAGGGGGCGGAGCCGCCGGGCGGGACCAGGATCGCCACCGCGCGGTCCCGGGCGGCCCGGACCACCTCGGGCCCGGACGCCTCCGAAGCGTCGCTGCGCGGGTTGGACCGCAGCGACGACGCGCAGCCCGCGTCGTAGGCGATGGGCTGCGAGTCACCCGCGACGAGGCACGGCGGCCGGACGCCGATCCGCCGCAACGCGTCGGCGACCGCCCGGTACTCGCCGACGTTCGCCTTGGCGGAACGGATCTGCCGATCCAGGATCTCCCCCTGCACGTACCAGTGCCCGGCGAGCAGCGCACCGGCCACCACGGCGGCCGCGATCCGCGGCGGCGTCGGCGAGCGGCGTACCCACTGCGCCCCGGCCGCCAGCGCCCCGGCGACCGGCAGCGCCAGCAGCGCGTAGGCCGGAAGAAGGAACCGCGGCGCCGCGTACGGGATCAGGAACAGGTACGAGGCCGACAGCGACAGCGCGCACACCACCGGCAGCAGCGCACCGGCCAGCCGACCGGCCCGGGCCGCCACCGCGACGCCGCCCACCGCGAGCAGCGGCAGCGCGGGCCACCAGGCGATGTGCGCCACCGGTGGATAGCCGACGTCGCACGGGCGGCACAGCAGCGGCCCGTCCGCGCTGCGCAGCGCGTTGCCCACGTTCCAGGAGAAGCCCAGGCCGCCTTCTATCGCGTCGGAGTCCGCCAGCCGCTCCAGGACCCCGCCGAACCGTGCGTACGCCTCCGCGATCCACTCGGCGAGCCCGGCCGCCAGCCCCACGATGACCGCCGCCGCGACCCGCCAGCGCCGCCAGTCCCTGACCAGCACCACTCCGCCGAGCAGCGGCAGCGCCAGCCAGGCCCCGTCCGGGGCGCGTACCAGCGTGACCCAGCCCACCGCCAGCGCGAGCCCGGCCAGGTACCGCCGCCGTGGGCCCTCCCGTACCGCCAGCAGGAAGAACCCGGTGGCGGCCACCGCGCCGAAGGCCACCCACAGGTTGGGCATCATCTGCGCCCCGTACTCGACGGTGACCCACAGCCCCGCGAACAGCAGTGCCGCCAGCGCCGAGGTGCCGGGGCCGACGAGCCGCCGCCAGACGGCGAAGGCGCCGAACAGCGCGAGTCCGGAGAGCACCGCGAGGAAGGTGCGCAGCACCAGCGGATCGGAGGTGAACGCCGCCACCGGCGCGCCCAGCAGGGTCACCCCGCGCGACCGCGGCGCGCTGAAGAAGGCGGCCGGGGAGCGCGGGTCGACCTGTGAGAAGTAGATCGACTCGTCCCAGGCGAGCGAGCGGCCGGGCGCCGCGAACACCAGTTGCGTGACGGTGTAGAGCGCGGCGACGACCGCCAGACGCGGATCGCGGCGGACCCGGGCGGCCGTGGAACCGGCCGTCCGACCGCGTATCGCTGCTGTCCCGGCGAGTGTCATCGGCATCTCCTGGTCGGTGCGCTCGCGGTATTGTCGCTGACCCACCCCATCACACGAGCGCGGCGCCCGCTGTCGGCAGTGCTGCCGTCACTTGCCCATGTGCTTGACCGGAAGCGCGCCCGCCGCCAGGACCGCCTTGGTGAACGGTGCGACCAGTTCGGTGAGCCGCTCGGCGTACTCCGCGCCCAGGTGCTTGTAGGGGGCGAAGCCCAGCCGGTCGGTGTCGTCCTCGATGGTGCGCCGCAGCTCCACACCGGCTTCGGTGAGTTCGCCCGCCGAATCCAGCAGGCCGCGCTCCCGCAACCGGTCCTCGGCCGCCGACCACTCCTGCGCCGACCAGCCGCGGGTGGCCTGGGAGAAGTAGCGGGTGAAGCCCTTGCCGGTGGCGGTGTGCGTCACCAGGGCCTCCAGTCCGTCGAGGTCGGCCTCGGCGAGCGCGATCAGATGCCCGTCACCGCGGTGCTCGCGCAGCAGTGTGGCGGCGTGCCACAGCGCCAGGTGTGGGGCGTCGGGCACCGGAAGGTCGGCGTTGGCCGAGTACAGCGGTCGACCGGGGCGGCCGCAGGCCTCGGTGGCCCGTAGCGCGAGTTCGGCGGCCTCGGTCAACTGCCGGGAGGCGATGGCCTCCGGGCCCAGCAGCCGCCGCAGGAAGGCGTCGGTGATGCGCAGCCGGGCCTCCAGTACGACGCGCGGCGACGCGGCGTGCCAGGCGCGCGGGATGTGCCGGGCGACCAGATCGGGGTGGAAGTTGTAGAACGTCGCGGTGACCGTGCCCGCACCGACGGCGCCCATCGGCGCGGCGCGCCCGGCGAAGTACGCCATCGACCCGCGTTCGAGTCCGAGCGCGGCCAACTCGTCGTCGTGCTCTGGCGCGAAGTAGAAGGCCGAGTGCAGCGGGTTGAGGGCGTTGTAGCAACGCCGTGACGCGCGCAGGGTGAGAGTCGTCATGGCGTCACGTTACCCGCCGGTAGAACCGTTGCCGAGGCGTCCTCGCCGTGCCGGGCGGTCGGTATGGGCCGCCTCGACCGTCCAGGTGAACCTCGGTGCCCGGCGCTCCAGGAAGGCGGTCACCCCCTCGGCGCGCTCCGCGCCGTCGCGGGCCTGCTCCGCCCAGTGCGCCAGCCGCCCGGGGTCGGCGGGGGCGGTGCCCAGCGCCATCGCGGTGAACTCCTTGGCCGCGGCCTGGGTCAGCTGGGAGCGGCCGGCGAGGATGCCGGTGAACTCCGCCACCCGCGCGTCCAGTCCGTCCGCTTCGAGTAGTTCGTCCACCAGTCCGGTGCGCAGCGCCCGCTCGTCGTCGATCAACTCGGCTGAGAACAGCAGGTACTTGGCGGTCGCCGGACCGACCAGGCCGACCAGCCTGCGGGTGGACGACGCCGGGTAGACGATGCCGAGCTTGGCGGGTGTCACCCCGAACCGGGCGCCCCGCGCCGCGAACCGCAGATCGCAGGCGGCGGCCAGTTGGCAGCCACCGCCCACGCAGAAGCCGCGGATCGCCGCGATCGTCGGCTTGGGGAACGCCGCCAGCGCCTCCTCCGCGACCACCGCCGGAGCGCCCGGGTCCGACTGGCCGCGCAGCGTCTCGATGTCGGCGCCCGCGCAGAACGTTGCGCCCGCGCCGGTGAGTACGACCGCCCGTACCGAGGGATCGGCGGCCAGTTGGTCGAGCAGGGGCGGCAACTGCCGCCACATGTCCGGGGTCATGGCGTTGCGCTTGGCCGGGTTGCTGATGGTGATGGTCGCCGTGGCGGCGCCGTCGGCGTGGTCGAGCAACAGGCCGGGCTCTGCCATGCGGCTTTCTCCTGTCCGGGGCGGCGGTCCGGTCGGGGTGCCCGGCCGGGGGTCCGATCCGGCCGATCCTAATGTCAGTCTCTCGGACAACCCCCCGAAATTAGCGAGCAAAAGCCGCAAGACCGCTCTGGTCACTCACTGTAGACGGTCTGAATCGGTCAAGACCCGTCGAGACACGCTGACTTGTGGTCAGCGCAACGGCGGGGGCCTGATGACCCCAACACTCTTCACATATGAGGCGGTTCCCGTCGCCCCGGCAAGTGGGGACTTCGGCGGGACTGCGGGGAACGTCAGCGAGGGCTGGTGCTGTCATGACGGTCTGCGGGAGAACCCCGCCCGAACCCATGTCCCCGGAAGCCCAGCGGGCGGTTCCGGGCGCGGAACGAGCCGCCCCCTGTCCGTACGCGGGCGCCTGGCGGTTCACCGCCCCGGCCGTGGACTCCTCGGTACCGCAGGTACGGCACGCGGTGCGCGATCTGCTCGCCCGGCAGGGCGTCCCGGTCGCCGCCGAGACCGTGGACGGCCTGCTGCTGATCGTCTCCGAACTGGTCACCAACGCGGTACGGCACGCCGCCGTGCTCTCCCCGCAGATCACCGTGGAGATCACCGTGGGGCCGCAGTGGATCAGGGTCGCAGTCGCCGACGACCACCCCTACCGCCCCAAGGCGTTGGAGGCGGACTACGCCAAGACCGGCGGCCGGGGTCTGCTGCTGGTGAAGGCGATCACCGCCGAGGCGGGCGGCGCCTGTGACGTCGAACACACCCCGGCGGGCGGCAAGGTGGTCTGGGCGGCCCTTCCGCTGACCGCGCCGCTGCTGTGACCGAGGCCCTACCAGCCCGCTGAGGGGCCGGTCAGCTCCCGTACCGCGGGCAGCGCGGCGTCCAGCACGGTGCCGAACCACGCGGACAGCGTCGTCCGCTCACGCAGTTCGGCGAGCCCGGCCGGGGTCACGAACGCGGTGTCGTGGACCTCTTCCGGGTCGGGCCGCGGCTCGGCCCGGACCAGGCCGACGAACAGGTGGTTGAACTCCTGCTCCACCAGGCCCGAGGCCGGATCCGGGTGGTTGTAGCGCACCGTTCCGGCCTCGCGCAGCAGCGCGGGCGCGACGCCCAGCTCCTCGGCGGTGCGCCGGGCCGCCGCGACGAACGGCTGCTCGCCCGGGTACGGGTGGCCGCAGCAGGTGTTGGACCACACACCGGGCGAGTGGTACTTGCCGAGCGCGCGCTGCTGCATCAGCAGCCGCCCCTGATCGTCGAAGAGGAAGACCGAGAACGCCCGGTGCAGTCTGCCCGGCGGTAGGTGCGCGGACAGCTTCTCCGCGGTGCCGATGGTCACACCGTCCTCGTCGACCAGCTCCAGCTGGATCTGTGCGGAGCTGCCGTTGGACGACGACCCGGTGGACGACGGACCGGTGGTCGCTGGGTCGCCGGGCCGGCCGGTGGCGGGACTGATCGGCATGGCCATCCTTCGCTCTTGACGCTCATGACGTACGAGGTCCCTAAGTCTGCCGCACACCGCCGTACCCCCGCCGGTTCAGTACCCGGCGCACCGGCGGTTTGTCGCCACACCCGCCCCTCGCCCATGCTGGAGTGTCCGCTGTGCCGCCCCTCCGCGTGGGCTGCCGTCGGGCGGCGGTGAACGTGCGGTGAACGGTGCCTTCCGGGGATCCGATAGCCTCAGCCGTCGAACCCGCCGAGCGACCTGCCGTGGCGGGACGCAGGCGCGTCCGGAATCCGGACGCCGAGGTGCAGCAGCCACGCGGGACCTTGCCGTCGCCTTGACCCATCAGGGAGTGAGTTCGTCTGTCGACCGCCATCCTCACCGGTCCGCCGGTCGCGGACTCGACCGTGGAGGACGATCTGCGCCTCCTCGGCTTCGACGTGGTCGCCGCGGACAGCCCGGCCGACCTGGTCGGCCACCTCAAGGCCGCGCCCGCCGGGGCCAGGGTCGCCGTGGTCGACCGCCGCTTCACCGGGCACCGGCACGCGCTGCGGCTCGCCCTGACCGACCCGCGCTTCCCGGCGGGCGCCGTCCCCGGCGCCCTCGGGGTCACCGCCGCCGCCCGCGACCAGCTGTGCCTGGCCGCCGACCGCCAGTCCGGCCCCGACGAGCTGGCCGCCGCGCTGGACCGGGCGGGCATCCCGGTACACCGCCCGGAACTGGGCGTCCTGACCGCCGCCGTGCCCACCGACGAGGCGGCCCGCGCCCGGGCCCGTAGCGCGGTCGCCGCCGTCGATGACGAGGAGGTGCGGCTGCGCACCGCCGTCAAGTCGCGCGACGGCTTTTTCACGACGTTCTTCATCAGCCCGTACTCGCGCTACCTGGCCCGCTGGTGCGCCCGGCGCGGCCTCACCCCGAACCAGGTGACCACCGCCTCGCTGCTGGTCGCGCTGATCGCCGCCGGTTGCGCGGCCACCGGAACCCGCGCCGGGTTCGTGGCGGCGGGCGTGCTGCTGCTGGCCTCGTTCTTCCTGGACTGCACCGACGGCCAGCTGGCCCGGTACTCCCTGCAGTTCTCCACCCTCGGCGCCTGGCTGGACGCCACCTTCGACCGGGCCAAGGAGTACGCGTACTACGCGGGCCTGGCGATCGGCGCGGCCAGGATGGGCGACGACGTGTGGGCACTGGCGCTCGGCGCGATGGTGCTGCAGACCTGCCGCCATGTCGTGGACTTCTCCTTCAACGAGGCCGCCCACTTCGAAGACGGGGCGGCCGCCAACACCAGCCCCACCGCGGCGCTCTCCGACCGGCTGGACGGCGTCGGCTGGACGGTGTGGGTGCGCCGGATGATCGTGCTGCCGATCGGCGAGCGCTGGGCGCTGATCGCCGTGCTGACCGCGGCCACCACCCCGCGCATCGTCTTCTACGCCCTGCTCGCCGGTTGCTCCTTCGCCGCCTGCTACACCACCGCGGGCCGGGTACTGCGCTCGGTGACCAGGAAGGCGCGGCGCACCGACCGCGCCGCGCATGCGCTGGCCGACCTGGCCGACTCCGGGCCGCTGGCGGAGCTGGCCTCGCGCGTCCTGCCGTCCGTCGCCGCGCCCGTGACCGCCGCCACAGGTGCCGCCGCGGCGCTGGCGACCGCGCTGTTCGCCCCGTACGGCTCCTGGCTGCCGGTGGCCGGCGCGGGGGCGTACTGCCTGACCTCGGCGGTTGCGGTCGCGGCACCGCTGAAGGGCGCGCTCGACTGGCTCGTCCCGCCGATCCTGCGCGCCGCCGAGTACACCGTGATCCTGGCGCTCGCCGCGCGCTCCGGTGTGCCCGGCGCGCTTCCGGCGGCGTTCGGGCTGGTGGCGGCCGTCGCCTACCATCACTACGACACGGTGTACCGCATCCGCGGCGGCACCGGTGCGCCTCCACGAGCCCTGGTCCGCGCGACCGGCGGCCACGAGGGCAGGCTGCTGGTGGTCACCGCGGCGGCAGCTCTGCTCGCGCACACCACAGCTTTGCCAACGGCAGCTTTGCCAACGGCGCTGGCGATCCTGGCCGGATACCTGGCGCTGGTGGTGCTCACCGAGTCCATCCGTTTCTGGGGCTCGGCCGGAGCACCCGCGGTACACGACGAAACAGGAGAACCCACATGATCGGCCTCGTGCTGGCGGCCGGCGCCGGACGGCGTCTTCGCCCCTACACCGACACCCTGCCGAAGGCCCTGGTCCCCGTCGATGGCGACACCACCGTCCTCGACCTGACCCTGGGCAACTTCGCCGAGGTGGGGCTCACCGACGCGGCCGTCGTCATCGGCTACCGCGGCGAGGCCGTCGTCGAGCGCCAGGCGGCGCTGGAGAAGAAGTACGGCGTCAAGCTGCACCTGGTGCACAACGACAAGGCCGAGGAGTGGAACAACGCCTACTCCCTGTGGTGCGCCCGTGACGTGCTCACCGAGGGCGTGATCCTCGCCAACGGCGACACCGTCCACCCCGCCTCCGTGGAGCGCACCCTGCTGGCCGCCCGCGGCAACGGGCAGCAGATCATCCTGGCCCTCGACACGGTGAAGAAGCTCGCCGACGAGGAGATGAAGGTCGTCACCGCCGACGGCAAGGGTGTGCGGCGGATCACCAAGCTGATGGACCCGGCCGAGGCCACCGGTGAGTACATCGGCGTCACCCTCATCGAGTCCCAGGCCGCCGCGGCGCTCGCGGACGCGCTGAAGGCCACCTACGAGCGGGACCCGCAGCTGTACTACGAGGACGGCTACCAGGAACTGGTCAACCGCGGCTTCCAGGTCGACACCGCCGCCATCGGCGAGGTCTCCTGGGTCGAGATCGACAACCACGACGACCTCAAGCGGGCCCGGGAGATCGCGTGCCTGTACTGACCCGGCTGATCCCCTCGCCGGTCGTCGTCGACATCACCGCCGGAGCGCTGGACGACCTGGCCGGTCTCCTCGCCGACCAGCGCGTCTCCAGCTCGGGCAAGCTCGCGTTCGCCATCAGCGGCGGCTCCGGCCAGAAGCTGCGCGAGCGGCTCGCCCCCGAACTGCCGGGCGCCGACTGGTACTCGGTGGCGGGCGGCTCGCTGGACTCCGCCGTCGAGCTGGCCGACGCGATGCGCGGCAAGCGCTACGACGCGGTGGTCGGGCTCGGCGGCGGCAAGGTGATCGACGTGGCCAAGTACGCGGCCGCGCGGGTCGGGCTGCCCATGGTGGCGGTGGCGACCAACTTGTCGCACGACGGCATCTGCTCGCCGGTGTCCACGCTGGACAACGACAACGGCCGCGGCTCCTACGGCGTCCCGCAGCCGATCGCGCTCGTCATCGACCTGGACGTGATCCGGCAGACCCCGGCCCGCTTCGTGCGCTCCGGCATCGGCGACGCGGTCTCCAACCTGTCCGCCATCGCGGACTGGGAGCTGTCGCACCGCGAGACCGGTGAGCCCATCGACGGTCTGGCCGCCGCGATGGCCCGCAGCGCGGGTGAGTCGGTGCTGCGGCACCCGGGCACCATCCGCGACGACGACTTCCTGACCACGCTCGCCGAGGGCCTGGTGCTCTCCGGCATCGCCATGGCGATCAGCGGTGACACCCGCCCGTCGTCCGGCGCCTGCCACGAGATCAGCCACGCCTTCGACCTGCTGTATCCGCAGCGGGCCGCCTCGCACGGTGAACAGGTGGGCATGGGCGCGGCGTTCGCGATGTACCTGCGCGGTGCCGCCGATGAGGCCCGCAACATCGCCGACGTGCTGCGGCGGCACAGCCTGCCGGTGCTTCCCGGCGAAATCGGCTTCTCCGACGCCGAGTTCGTGACCGCGGTGGAGTACGCGCCGCAGACCCGCCCCGGGCGGTACACGATCCTGGAACACCTGGACCTCGACACCGACGCGATCAGGGATGCGTACGCGGACTATGTCAAAGCCATCGGTAGCTGAATTGCGGCCGGTCGTCCACCCCGCCGGGGTGAAGGACCGGCGCAGCGGTGAGCACTGGGCCGGGCGCGTCTACATGCGGGAGATCTCGCTGCGGGTGGACCGGCACCTGGTGAACACCCGGGTCACGCCCAACCAGCTGACCTACCTGATGACCGTCTTCGGCGTCCTGGCCTGCCCGGCCCTGCTGGTGCCGGGCATCGCGGGCGCCGTGCTCGGCGTGCTGATGGTCCAGCTGTACCTGCTGCTGGACTGCGTCGACGGTGAAGTCGCCCGCTGGAAGCAGCAGTTCTCGCTCGGCGGTGTGTACCTGGACCGGGTCGGCGCCTATCTGACCGACGCCGCGGTCCTGGTCGGCTTCGGCCTGCGCGCCGCCGACCTGTGGGGGCCCGGGCGGATCGACTGGCTGTGGGCCTTCCTCGGCACCCTCGCCGCACTGGGCGCGATCCTGATCAAGGCCGAGACCGACCTCGTCGGCGTCGCCCGGCACCAAGGCGGGCTGCCACCGGTCAAGGAGGCGGCGTCCGAGCCGCGTTCGTCCGGTCTGGCGCTGGCCCGCAGGGCCGCCGCCGCCTTGAAGTTCCACCGGCTGGTGCTGGGGATCGAGGCGTCGTTGCTGATCCTGGTGCTGGCGGTCGCGGACACGGTCAGGGGTGACCTGTTCTTCTCGCGGCTGGGCGTCGCCGTGCTCGCCGCCATCGCGGTGCTGCAGACCGTGCTGCACCTGGTGTCCATCCTGGCCTCTAGCAGGTTGCGATGACGGCCCGCCGGGTGAGGAAGCTCGGCGCGGTGGTGCTCACCATGGGCAACCGCCCCGCGGAGCTGCGCGCTCTGCTGGACTCCGTCGCCAAGCAGCGCGGCGAGCCGGTAGAGGTGGTCGTGGTCGGCAACGGATCACCGCTGCCCGAACTCCCCGACGGCGTAAGGACCGTTGAGCTGCCGGAGAACCTGGGCATCCCGGCCGGACGCAACGTGGGCATCGAGGCGTTCGGTCCCGGCGGGTGCGAGGTAGACGCGATCCTGTTCCTGGACGACGACGGCTTCCTGCCCAACGACGACACCGCGGAACTGGTCCGGGAGGCGTTCAACGCCGACCCGCGGCTGGGCATCATCAGCTTCCGCATCACCGACCCGGCCACCGGCACCACGCAGCGCCGCCACGTACCCCGGTTGCGCGCCTCGGACCCGATGCGCTCCTCCCGGGTCACCACCTTCCTGGGTGGCGCCAGCGCGGCGCGCACCGAGGTGTTCCAGCAGGTCGGCGGGCTGCCCGACGAGTTCTTCTACGCGCACGAGGAGACCGACCTGGCCTGGCGTGCGCTGGACGCGGGCTGGATGGTCGACTACCGGTCGGACATGGTGCTGGAGCATCCGGCGACCGCGCCGAGCCGCCATGCCGTCTACCACCGGATGGTGGCCCGCAACCGGGTCTGGCTGGCCCGGCGGAACCTTCCGGCTCCCCTGGTGCCGCTCTATCTGGGAACCTGGATCCTGCTCACCATCGCCCGGCGCCCGTCCCGGCAGGCGCTACGGGCCTGGGTGGGCGGCTTCAAGGAGGGGTGGACCACTCCCTGTGGCCCGCGTCACACAATGAAGTGGCGTACGGTTTGGCGGCTGACCCGACTGGGACGACCACCCGTCATCTGACAAGCTCGGATGGAAACGCATCGGGCACGGACCGGGATCCCGCCCCGGCCCGTGCACCATGAGGACGAAAGTGTCAACTGTGAGCGATACCACGCATGAGGGCGCGGTCGCCGTGAGCACCCCGCCGGTGACGGCCGCTGACGGCGGACTGTCACCGGCCGAGCTGGCGGCCAAGTACGGGCTGTCGGTGAGCGGCGCCCGGCCGAGCCTGCCGGAGTACGTACGCCAGTTGTGGGGACGTCGGCACTTCATCGTGGCGTACTCCATCGCCCGGCTGAGCGCCCAGTACACCAAGGCGCGGCTCGGCCAGATCTGGAACGTGATGACGCCGCTGCTCAACGCGGCCGTCTACTACCTGATCTTCGGCGTGCTGCTGCAGACCGACCATGGCATCGACAACTTCATCGCCTATCTGGTCACCGGCGTCTTCGTCTTCAACTTCACCCAGTCCACGGTGCTCGCCGGCACCCGGGCGATCTCCGACAACCTCGGGCTGATCCGCGCGCTGCACTTCCCGCGGGCCGCGCTGCCGATCTCGGTCACCCTCATCCAGCTCCAGCAACTGCTGTACTCGATGATCGTGCTGGTCTCCATCGTGCTGATGACCGGTGAGGTCCCGCAGTTCTCCTGGTTCCTGCTGGTACCCGCGCTGGTGCTGCAGTCCGTCTTCAACATCGGTGTCGCGCTGTACGTGGCCCGGCTGGGCAGCAAGGTCACCGACCTCGCCCAGCTGATGCCGTTCCTGCTGCGCACCTGGATGTACGTCTCCGGCGTGTTCTACGCGATCGACAAGGTCGTCAAGCATCTGCCGACCGCGGCCGGCGTGTTGCTCGACCTGAACCCGGCCGCCGTGTACATCGACCTGATCCGCTTCGCGCTGATCGACAGCTTCACCTCCGCGCAACTGCCGCACCACGTGTGGATCACCGCCGTGGCATGGGCGGTTGTCGCCGGTATCGGGGGCTTCGTGTTCTTCTGGAAGGCTGAGGAGCAGTACGGTCGTGGCTGAGCAGCAGCAGGGGACCGAGCGGGTTCCCACGGTGATCGTGGACGATCTGCACATCGTCTACCGGGTGCATGGCGCGGGTAGTGGCAAGGGCAGTGCCACGGCGGCGTTGAGCCGGATCGTACAGCGGAAGACCTCGCCGAACGTGCGTGAGGTGCACGCGGTGCGCGGGGTGAGTTTCGTGGCGTACCGGGGTGAGGCGGTCGGGCTGATCGGTTCGAACGGTTCGGGTAAGTCGACGATGCTGCGGGCGATCGCGGGGTTGCTGCCGCCGGAGCGGGGTCGGGTCTATACCGATGGGCAGCCGTCGCTGCTGGGTGTTAACGCGGCGTTGATGAATGACCTGACGGGGGAGCGGAACGTCATCCTGGGCGGCTTGGCCATGGGGATGAGTAATTCCGAGATTCGTGAGAAGTATCAGGACATTGTGGACTTCTCGGGGATCAATGAGAAGGGTGATTTCATTTCGCTGCCGATGCGGACGTATTCGTCGGGGATGGCGGCGCGGTTGCGGTTTTCGATCGCGGCGGCCAAGCAGCACGATGTGTTGATGATCGATGAGGCGCTGGCGACGGGGGACCGGGCGTTTCAGAGGCGGTCGGAGGAGCGGATCCGGGAGTTGCGGGCGGAGGCCGGGACGGTGTTCCTGGTGAGTCACAACAACAAGTCGATCCGGGACACCTGTGATCGGGTGTTGTGGCTGGAGAAGGGCGAGCTGTGGATGGACGGCCCGACCGAAGAGGTGCTTGAGGCGTACGAGGAGCACACCGGCGGCAAATAGCCGTCCCGGCATACCGCGTGGACTTTTCCCCGGCCTCCGCCGACAGCGTCGGCGGAGGCCGATAGCGTGCTGCGCGGCAACTCATGGGGTGCAAGGGAAGATTCGCAACCCCCGGCTTGTTCTTCGTCCCGGTGGTTCTCGCGTACCACCCCCGCGTACGGCGGATCACTGTACGGCGTACGCTGGGGCGGTGCTCGGCGCCGGAATACCGATGGTCTGTCCCCCCGGTGGGGAGGGTAGGCGCGAAGGACGGTGTGAGCCGGAATGGAGGGGCGGTATTGGGAGCGGCGTGTCCGAAATGGGAAGATCCTAGGGATCGGTGTAGAACGGGGGATGTGGCGGCCATGACGACGCAGAACATCCAGCTCCGAGGCGCGTCCGCCGCTCGCACCCGGGGCGTCCAGTGGTGACCGCGCGGGTGGGCGCCGGACCGGCCGACGAGGCCGCCCGGTCGCGGGCCGCGCAGTCCCGAGCCGTGCTGGACAAGGCCGCCCGTGAGAACTTCCCGGTAGCGCCGTTCTTCCTGCCGCGCGCCTGGCGCGACGACCTGATGGCCGTCTACGGCTACGCCCGGCTGGTCGACGACATCGGCGACGGCGACCTGCCGCCCGGCCGGGACGACGCGGTGTGGCTCGGCCTGCCGCGCGAGGCGGCCGCCGACCGGCTCGCCATGCTCGACGCCTTCGAGGCCGACCTGCGCCGGGTCTTCGACGCCACCCCCGGCCACCCCCTGCTGCGCGCACTGCAACCCACCGTCCGCCGCCACGGGCTCACCCCCGAGCCGTTCCTCGGCCTGATCGAGGCCAACCGCCAGGACCAGCGGGTCAGCCGCTACCCCGGCTACGCGGACCTGCTGGCCTACTGTGAGCTGTCCGCCAACCCGGTGGGCCGACTGGTCCTCGCCATCACCGGCACCGCCACCCCCGAGCGGATCCGCCGCTCCGACGCCGTGTGCACCGCCCTGCAGATCGTCGAGCACCTCCAGGACGTAGCCGAGGACCTGCGCCGGGACCGCGTCTACCTGCCCGCTGAGGACATGGCGCGGTTCGGCGTCACCGAGGCCGACCTGGCCGCCCCCACCGGCGGCGCGAAGGTGCGTGCCCTGGTGAAATTCGAAGCGGAACGCGCCGGGGATCTGTTGAATGAAGGCACCCCGCTGGTGGGTAGCGTCCACGGCAGGCTGAAGCTGCTGCTCGCCGGGTTTGTCGCCGGAGGCCGGGCCGCGCTCGCGGCGGTCGCGGCCGCCAGGTACGACGTGCTGCCCGGGCCGCCGAAGGCCACCAAGCTCGGACTGCTGCGTGAGGTGGGCTCCACATTGCGACGAGAGGGGTGAGCCGGACCGTGGACGGTACCGCGCACACGTCCGCGCCGGTGCTCGCTGCGTACCGGTACTGCGAGACCGTGACGGGGCAGCAGGCCCGTAACTTCGCGTACGGCATCAGGCTCCTGCCCGGCGAGAAGCGCCAGGCCATGTCGGCGCTGTACGCGTTCTCCCGCCGGGTGGACGACATCGGTGACGGCGACCTCGACCCGGCCGTCAAGCAGGTCCGGCTGGAGGAGACCAGAGCGCTGCTCGGCCGGATCCGGGACGGCGAGATCGCCGAGGACGACACCGACCCGGTGGCGGTCGCGCTCGCCGACGCCGCGCGCCGCTTCCCGCTGCCGCTCGGCGGCCTGGACGAACTCATCGACGGCGTGCTGATGGACGTACGCGGTGAGTCCTACGAGACCTGGGACGACCTGAAGGACTACTGCCGCTGCGTCGCCGGGGCCATCGGACGGCTCTCGCTCGGCGTGTTCGGCACCGTGCCCGGCGCACCCGAGGCCGAACGGGCCGCCGAGTACGCCAACACGCTCGGCCTCGCCCTCCAACTCACCAACGTCCTACGGGACGTACGGGAGGACGCGGCCAACGGACGCAGCTATCTGCCCGCCGAGGACCTCGCCAAGTTCGGTTGCTCCGCCGGGTTCCACAGTTCGCGGCCGCCGGAAGGCTCCGACTTCACCGGACTCATGCACTTCGAGGTCCGCCGCGCCCGGGCGCTGTTCGACGAGGGCTTCCGGCTGCTGCCCATGCTCGACCGGCGCAGCGGCGCCTGCGTCGCCGCCATGGCCGGGATCTACCGCCGACTGCTGGAGCGGATCGCCGCCGACCCCGAGGCCGTGCTGCGCGGCCGGGTCTCCCTGCCCGGCCGCGAGAAGGCGTACGTCGCGCTGCGCGGCCTCGCGGGGCTCGACGCCAGGCAGATCGCCAGGGGGCGCGCCTGATGCACCACGTACCACCGAACGCCACGCACGGTCACTCAACCCTGCCGAGCCGCCGCGCGTCCCTCACTGCGCCGCCACACGGCGGCGGTGAACGGGGGCGGGCATGAGCGAGCACGCGGCACCCCAGGCCGCGCGGCCACCGGAGGCGGTGGTGGTCGGCGGCGGGCTGGCCGGCACCACGGCCGCGCTCACCCTCGCCGACGCCGGGCTGCGGGTCACCCTGGTGGAGGGCCGACCGAGGCTCGGCGGGCTCGCCTTCTCGTTCCAACGCGCCACGCCCATCGGCGAGTTGACGGTCGACAACGGCCAGCACGTGTTCCTGCGGTGCTGCACCGCCTACCAGTGGTTCCTGGACCGGATCGCCGCCCAGGACCTGGTCACCCTCCAGGACCGGCTCGACGTACCGGTGCTGGACGCGCGCCGCGCCCGGCTCGGACGGCTGCGCCGCGCCGCGCTGCCGGTACCGCTGCACCTGGCCGCGTCGCTCGCCACGTACCCGCACCTGTCGCTCGCCGAGCGAGCCAAGGTCGGGCGGGCCGCGCTGGCGCTGCGCGGTCTCGACCTGGACGACCCGGCGCTGGACGAGACCGACTTCGCCAGCTGGCTGCGGGACCGCGGCCAGTCACCGCGCACCGTCGCCGCGCTGTGGGACCTGGTCGGCATCGCCACCCTCAACGCCACCGCCGAGCAGTCCTCGCTGGCGCTGGCCGCCATGGTGTTCAAGACCGGGCTGCTGTCCCATCCCGGCGCCGCCGACATCGGCTGGGCTACCGCGCCGCTGGGCGACCTGCACCACGGCCGCGCCCAGGCCGCCTTGGACAAGGCGGGCGTGCGCACCGTACTGCGCGGCCGGGCGACCGCGCTGCGGCCCGCGGCGGACGGCGGCTGGCAGGTCGAGCTGGCCACCGGCCCCGGCCGCGCCGAGCGGCTGACCGCCGCGACCGTGGTGCTGGCGGTACCGCAGCGCGAGGCGCACGGTCTGCTGCCGGACGGCGCGCTGGCGGACCCCGGCGCGCTGCTGAGCATCGGCACCGCACCGATCCTCAACATCCATGTCGTCTACGACCGCACGGTCACCCAGCGGCCCTTCTTCGCCGCCCTGGACAGCCCGGTGCAGTGGGTCTTCGACCGCACCCACACCTCCGGGATGACGGGCTCCCCGGGAGCACAGCACTGCCAGTACCTGGCGCTGTCCCAGTCGGCCGCGCACGACGACATCGACCGTCCCGTCAGCGAGCTGCGGGAGAAGTACCTGCCCGCGCTGGAGCGGCTGCTGCCCGCCGCGCGCGGCGCCACGGTACGGGACTTCTTCGTGACCCGGGAACGCACCGCCACCTTCGCCCCCACCCCCGGCGTCGGCAGACTGCGCCCCCAGGCCCGCACCCAGGCGCCCGGCCTGTACCTGGCCGGCGCGTGGACCGCCACCGGCTGGCCCGCGACCATGGAGGGCGCCGTGCGCAGCGGCCTGCGGGCCGCCAGGGAAGCGCTCACGGAACTCGGCAGGCCCGCTCCGGACGGGGAGTTGACGGCCGCATGAGCCACCAGGACATCCATAAGACCCAAGGAGAACACGTGACCCCGGCCCACGAGCAGGTCGCAGCGCCCGAGGCGCACGACGGCGTCACCGCGCTGCTGGAGCGCGGGCGGACGATGTCCACCCCGGTGCTCCGCGCGGCGGTGGACCGGCTCGCGCCTCCGATGAACACCGTCGCCGCCTACCACTTCGGCTGGATCGACGCCACCGGACGCCCCACCGACGGCGACAGCGGCAAGGCGGTACGCCCCGCCCTCGCCCTGATGTCCGCTCAGGCCGCGGGCGCCGCGCCCGAGACCGGCATCCCGGGAGCGGTCGCCGTCGAGCTGGTGCACAACTTCTCGCTGCTGCACGACGACCTGATGGACGGCGACGAGCAACGCCGTCACCGCGACACCGTGTGGAAGGTGCACGGCCCGGCGCAGGCGATCCTGGTCGGCGACGCGCTGTTCGCGCTGGCCAACGAGATCCTGCTGGAGGTCGGCACCAACGACGCCTTGCGCGCCACCAAGCGGCTCACCACCGCCACCCGCAAGCTGATCGACGGTCAGGCCCAGGACATCTCCTTCGAGCACCGCGAGCGGGTCACCGTCGAGGAGTGCCTGGAGATGGAGGGCAACAAGACCGGCGCCCTGCTGGCCTGTGCCTCCTCCATCGGCGCGGTGCTCGGCGGCGCCGACGAGGCCACCGCCGACGCCCTGGAGGCGTACGGCTACCACCTGGGCCTGGCGTTCCAGGCGGTGGACGACCTGCTGGGCATCTGGGGCGAGCCCGCCGTCACCGGCAAGCAGACCTGGAGCGACCTGCGGCAGCGCAAGAAGTCGCTGCCGGTCGTCGCCGCGCTGGCCGCCGAGGGCGCCGCCGCCGAGCGGCTCGCCGAACTGCTGGCCGCCGACGCCAAGAACCCGGAAATCGGCGACTTCAGCGAGGAAGAATTCGCCGACCGCGCCGCGTTGATCGAAGAGGCGGGCGGACGCGAGTGGACCGCGCGGGAAGCCCGCCGCCAGCACGCGACGGCGCTGGACGCATTGCGGGGGGTCGCCATGCCCGAAGAAACCCGGCAAAACCTCTTCGCTCTCGCCGACTTCGTTGTGGTACGAGAAAGATGACCAAGGCAACCGACGACTTATCACAGTCCGACGACTTAACCCAGTCGCCGACCGCACGTCCGCAGCGACGTGCGGTGGAAGCCCCACCAGCGCATTGTGCAGAAGGGGAAGCCATGACAGCGACGACCGACGGCAGCGCGGGATCATCGTCACCCCGTGTCACCTCGGCCAACAAAACATCGACCCCGGCCTCCGCGGCCGACTCCGTACCGGAGTTGGACGAGATGGCGGCCCGCACCGCGGAGCGGGCCACCTCCTATCTGCTCGCCGCCCAGCACGAGGACGGATGGTGGAAGGGTGCCCTGGAGACCAACGTCACCATGGACGCCGAGGATCTGATGCTCCGTCAGTTCCTGGGTATCCAGGACGACAGGACCCTTGAGGCGGGCGCCCGCTGGATCCGCTCCCAGCAGCGGGAGGACGGAACCTGGGCCACGTTCTACGGCGGCCCGGGCGAACTGTCCACCACCGTCGAGGCCTACACCGCACTGCGGCTCGCCGGTGACCAACCCGACGCGCCGCACATGGCGAAGGCCTCGGCCTGGGTGCGCGAACAGGGCGGCATCGCCGCCACCCGGGTCTTCACCCGCATCTGGCTGGCCCTGTTCGGCTGGTGGCGGTGGGAGGACCTGCCCGAACTGCCGCCGGAACTGATCTACCTGCCCAAGTGGTTCCCGCTCAACATCTACTCCTTCGGCCAGTGGGCCCGGCAGACCATCGTGCCGCTGACCGTGGTCGGCGCCCACCGCCCGGTGCGCCCCGCGCCGTTCTCGCTGGACGAGCTGCACACCGATCCCGCCCGGCCCAACCCGCCCCGCCCGACCGCCCCGCTGACCAGCTGGGAGGGCGTCTTCCAGCGCTTGGACAAGGCGCTGCACGCCTACCGCAGGGTCAACCTCAAGCCGCTGCGCCGTACCGCGTTGAACGTGTGCGCCCGCTGGATCATCGAGCGGCAGGAGAACGACGGCTGCTGGGGCGGCATCCAACCGCCCGCCGTCTACTCGCTGATCGCCCTGCACCTGCTCGGCTACGACATGCAACACCCCGTGATGCGCGCCGGGCTTGAGTCGCTGGACCGCTTCGCGGTGTGGCACGAGGACGGCAGCCGGATGATCGAGGCCTGCCAGTCCCCGGTGTGGGACACCTGTCTGGCCGCCATCGCCCTGGCCGACGCCGGGCTGCCCGCCGACCACCCGGCGCTGGTGAAGGCGGCAGGCTGGATGCTGGACGAGCAGATCATCCGCAGCGGTGACTGGGCGGTGCGCCGTCCCCAACTGCCGCCGGGCGGCTGGGCGTTCGAGTTCCACAACGACAACTACCCGGACATCGACGACAGCGCGGAGGTGGTGCTGGCGCTCAGGCGCATCGCCCACCCCGATCGGGCCAGGCTTCGAACCGCCATCGAGCGCGGCACGCGCTGGGTGCTGGGCATGCAGTCCAAGAACGGCGCCTGGGGCGCGTTCGACGTGGACAACACCAGCCGACTGCCCAACCTGCTGCCGTTCTGCGACTTCGGCGAGGTCATCGATCCGCCGTCGGCCGACGTCACCGCGCACGTCGTGGAGATGCTGGCCGCCGTCGGCCTGGCCGACGACCCGCGCACCCGACGCGGCGTGGAGTGGCTGCTGTCCGAACAGGAGGCCAACGGCTCCTGGTTCGGCCGCTGGGGCGTCAACTACGTCTATGGCACGGGCTCGGTGGTGCCCGCGCTGGTCGCCGCCGGGATTCCGGCGTCGCATCCGGCGATCCGCCAAGCGGTCAGCTGGCTGGAGAGCGTGCAGAACGCCGACGGCGGTTGGGGCGAGGACCTGCGCTCCTACGCCGACACCGGCTGGATCGCCCGCGGCACCTCCACCGCCTCGCAGACCGCCTGGGCGCTGCTGGCCCTGCTGGCCGCGGGCGAGCGGGACGGCAAGGCGGTCGAGCGCGGCATCCGCTGGCTCGCCCAGACCCAGGCCCCCGACGGTTCCTGGGACGAGCCGTACTTCACCGGCACCGGCTTCCCCTGGGACTTCTCCATCAACTACCACCTGTACCGGATGGTCTTCCCGGTCACAGCGCTCGGTCGCTACCTGCACGGTGAACCCTCCCTGCAGGCCGCCGCCCCGCTGGGGAAGGCCGCTTGATGTACCGGTCCGAAACCGAGCCGATACCACCCGACGTGGAGAAACGGCCGGACGGTGCGGACCTCGGTCGCGGGCCGCTGCTGATCGTCTGTGCGCTGGGCATCGAGGCCGCCGCGCTGCGCCGGGGAAGCCGCTCCGGCGCGGCCGCTCCGGTCGCGCTGCTGCGCACCGGCATGGGGCCGCGGGCCGCGCGGCGCGCGGTGACCCGGGCGCTGCGCGATAACCCCGCGCTGCACCGCGCGGCGGTGCTCGCCACCGGGTTCTGCGCCGGGCTGGCCCCCGGTGTCGCCCCCGGCGACGTGGTCGTCGACGACCGCACGGCCGACGGCGCGCCGCTGGCCGCCGCCCTGACCCGGCTGGGGGTCACCGTCCACACCGGGCGGATCGCCGGGTCCGACCATGTGGTCCGGGGCGCGGAGCGATCCGCGCTGCGCGCGGCCGGGGCGACGGCGGTCGACATGGAGTCGGCCGCCGTGCAGCACGCGGCCCTCGCCGCGGGGCCGCGTCCGGTGACCGCCGTCCGTGTCGTTGTGGACACCCCTGAGTACGAACTCCTGCGTGTCGCGACGCTGCGCACAGGAATCAACGCGTTCCGCGTGTTGAGGTCTATTCTTCCCGCCTTTCTTGATTGGCACCGCTCTACCGAGCTCCCTTGGAGGTGAGCCAGATGGCCATGCCGCTCCGTCAGACCGTCCGGGTCGGGACCTACCTCTTTGAACAGAAAATGCTTCGTCGGCGCGAGAAGTTCCCCTTGATCGTGGAACTTGAACCGCTCTTTGCGTGCAACCTCAAATGCGAGGGCTGCGGCAAGATCCAGCACCCGGCGGGCGTGCTCAAGCAGCGCATGCCGGTCGCCCAGGCGGTGGGCGCCGTCCTTGAGTCCGGTGCGCCGATGGTGTCGATCGCCGGTGGCGAGCCGCTGATGCACCCACAGATTGACGAGATCGTACGGCAGTTGGTGGACAGAAGGAAATACGTCTTCTTGTGCACCAATGCGATGTTGCTCCGTAAGAACTTGGACAAGTTCACTCCCTCCCGGTACTTCGCCTTCGCGGTACACATCGACGGACTGCGCGAGCGCCATGATGAGTCCGTGGCCAAGGAGGGCGTGTTCGACGAGGCCGTGGCCGCGATCAAGGAGGCCAAGCGGCGCGGCTTCCGAGTGACCACCAACTCGACCTTCTTCAACACCGACACCCCGCAGACCGTCATCGAGGTACTCAACTACCTCAACGACGAGCTGAAGGTGGACGAGATGATGATCTCGCCCGCCTACGCCTACGAGAAGGCGCCCGACCAGGACCACTTCCTCGGTGTCGAGCAGACCCGCGAGCTGTTCAAGAAGGCCTTCGCGGGCGGCAACCGGAAACGCTGGCGGCTGAACCACAGCCCGCTGTTCCTGGACTTCCTGGAGGGCAAGGCGGACTTCCCCTGCACCGCCTGGGCGATCCCCAACTACTCGCTGTTCGGCTGGCAACGCCCCTGCTACCTGATGAGCGACGGATACGTCCCCACCTACAAGGAGTTGATCGAGAAGACCGACTGGGACAAGTACGGCCGTGGAAAGGACGCGCGCTGCGACAACTGCATGGCGCACTGCGGCTACGAGCCCACCGCCGTCTTCGCCACCATGGGTTCGCTCAAGGAGTCGCTGCGCGCCGCACGCGACACCGTTGCCGGAAACCGGGGTTGAGCCATGGCCGCGGTTTCGCTTGGTATGCCATCGGTTCCGTCCACGCTCGCGCAGCGGCGCAAGAGCCGTCAGATCCAGGTGGGGTCGGTGGCGGTGGGTGGGGATGCGCCGGTGTCGGTGCAGTCGATGACGACCACGGTGACCGCGGACATCGGTGCCACGTTGCAGCAGATCGCGGAGTTGACGGCGGCTGGTTGTCAGATCGTGCGGGTGGCGTGTCCGTCGCAGGATGACGCGGACGCGTTGCCGGTGATCGCGAAGAAGTCGCAGATTCCGGTGATCGCGGACATCCATTTCCAGCCGAAGTATGTGTTCGCGGCGATTGATGCCGGGTGTGCGGCGGTGCGGGTGAATCCGGGGAACATCCGGCAGTTCGATGACAAGGTCAAGGAGATCGCGAAGGCGGCGTCGGAGGCGGGTGTGCCGATCCGGATCGGGGTGAACGCCGGGTCGTTGGACAAGCGGTTGCTGGAGCGGTACGGCAGGGCGACGCCGGAGGCGTTGGTGGAGTCGGCGTTGTGGGAGTGCTCGTTGTTCGAGGAGCACGGTTTCCGGGATATCAAGATCTCGGTGAAGCACAACGATCCGGTGGTGATGGTCAATGCCTATCGGTTGCTGGCGGCCAGGTGTGACTATCCGCTGCATCTGGGGGTGACGGAGGCGGGTCCGGCGTTCCAGGGGACGATCAAGTCGGCGGTGGCGTTTGGTGCGCTGTTGTCGGAGGGGATCGGGGACACGATCCGGGTGTCGCTGTCGGCGCCTCCTGCGGAGGAGGTCAAGGTCGGTATCCAGATTCTGGAGTCGTTGGGGCTTCGGCAGCGGCGGTTGGAGATTGTGTCGTGTCCGTCGTGTGGTCGGGCGCAGGTGGATGTGTACAAGTTGGCGGATGAGGTGACCGCGGGTCTGGAGGGCATGGAGGTGCCGTTGCGGGTCGCGGTGATGGGGTGTGTGGTCAACGGTCCCGGTGAGGCGCGTGAGGCGGATCTGGGTGTGGCCTCGGGCAATGGCAAGGGGCAGATCTTTGTGAAGGGTGAGGTGATCAAGACGGTTCCGGAGTCGAAGATCGTCGAGACCCTGATCGAGGAGGCGATGAAGCTCGCCGCGCGGATGGAGGCCGACGGCGTACCGTCCGGGGAACCAGCCGTCACCGTCGCGTGACCCCGTTACGTCCGCACGACCCAGCCCGGTCAGGGGAGAACCAGGGAAGGAGGCCCCCGTCGTGACGCTGTTGGAGAGCATCCGAGGGCCACGTGACCTCAAGGCCCTTGCGGCCGACCAGTTGGACGAACTCGCCCGTGAGATCCGGCAGTTCCTGGTACAGGCGGTGGCCAGGACCGGGGGCCACCTCGGGCCGAACCTCGGCGTGGTCGAACTGACCATCGCGCTGCACCGGGTCTTCAACTCACCCGCCGACCGCATACTGTGGGACACCGGTCACCAGTCCTACGTCCACAAGATCCTGACAGGCCGTCAGGACTTCTCCAAGCTGCGCGGCAAGGGCGGCTTGTCCGGCTACCCGTCGCGCGCCGAGTCCGAGCACGACGTCATCGAGAACTCGCACGCCTCCACGGTGCTCGGCTGGGCCGACGGCCTGGCCAAGGCCAACGAGGTACGGCACTGCAGCGACCACGTGGTGGCCGTGATCGGCGACGGCGCGCTGACCGGCGGCATGGCCTGGGAGGCGCTCAACAACATCGCCGCCGCCAAGGACCGCCCGCTGATCATCGTCGTCAACGACAACGAGCGCTCCTACGCGCCCACCATCGGCGGCCTCGCCGACCACCTCGCCGCCCTGCGCACCACCAACGAGTACGAGTGGGCGCTGGACCTGGGCAAACAACTCCTCCAGGCCATCCCGGTGATCGGCCGACCGCTGTACGAGTCGCTGCACGGCGCGAAGAAGGGCTTCAAGGACGCCGTCGCCCCGCAGGGGATGTTCGAGGATCTCGGGCTGAAGTACGTCGGCCCGATCGACGGCCACGACATCGCGGCCGTGGAGGCCGCGCTGCGCCGGGCCAAGCGCTTCCGCGGACCGGTGCTCATCCACTGCCTGACACAGAAGGGCCGCGGTTACGCCGCCGCCGAGCAGGACGAGGCGGACCGCTTCCACTCCGTGGCCGCCATGGATCCGCTCACCTGCGCACCACTGGCCCCGTCCGCCGGGAGATCGTGGACCTCGGTGTTCGGCGAGGCGATGGTCGAACTCGGCCGGGAGCGGCAGGACGTGGTCGCCGTCACCGCCGCCATGCTCCAGCCGGTCGGGCTGGCGAAGTTCGCCGAGCGGTTCCCTGACCGGGTCTACGACGTGGGCATCGCCGAGCAGCACGCGGCGACCTCGGCGGCGGGCCTGGCCACCGGCGGCCTGCACCCGGTCGTCGCCGTCTACGCCACCTTCCTCAACCGCGCCTTCGACCAGGTGCTGATGGACGTCGCCCTGCACCACTGCGGGGTCACCTTCGTACTGGACCGGGCCGGAGTGACCGGGCCGGACGGCGCCTCGCACAACGGGGTGTGGGACATGTCGGTCCTCCAGGTGGTACCGGGCCTGCGGATCGCCGCACCCCGCGACGCCGACCAACTGCGCGCCCAGTTGTGGGAGGCGGTGGACGTCGACGACGCGCCCACCGTCATCCGCTTCCCCAAGGCGTCGGTCGGCGAGCCGATGCCCGCCATCGACCGGATCGGCGGCATGGACGTCCTCCACCGCGGCGAGCGCCGCGATGTGCTGCTGGTCTCGGTCGGCGCGCTGGCCGACACCTGCCTGTCCGCCGCGGCGCTGCTACGGGACCGGGGCATCGGCGTCACCGTGGTCGACCCGCGCTGGGTCAAGCCCGTGGACCCCGCGCTGCCACCGCTGGCCGCCGAGCACCGACTGCTCGCCGTGGTGGAGGACAACTCACGCGCCTCAGGCGTCGGCTCGGCGGTCGCCCAGGCCCTTCGCGACGCCGAAGTGAACGTGCCGGTACGGGACTTCGGGGTTCCGGCGCAGTTCCTGGCGCACGCCAAACGCAATGAGGTACTGGCCGACCTCGGCCTCACCCCCGCCGAGCTCGCGGGGCGCATAGGCACGGCCCTGGCCCGGATCGACGCACGGGCCGCCGGACAAGGTGCGACCGAGAAGGAGGAAGCCGATGGCCGAGCCTGACGCCGCCGAACACAAGGGCTTTGACCTGGGCAGGCTGTTGGCCGAGCGGGGCGCGGAACGCTACGAGCTGCACGCCAGGCACCTCAACCACCAACTGCCCCGCATGCTGCACACCATCGGCTTCGACAAGGTGTACGAGCGGGCCGAGGGCGCGTACTTCTGGGACGCCGACGGCCAGGACTACCTCGACATGCTCGCCGGATTCGGGGTGATGGGCCTGGGTCGGCACCACCCCGTGATCCGCAAGGCGCTGCACGACGTGCTGGACGCCGGGCTCGCCGACCTCACCCGGTTCGACTGCCCGCCGCTGCCCGGCCTGCTCGCCGAGAAGCTGCTGTCCTACGCACCCCACCTGGACCGGGTCTTCTTCGGCAACAGCGGCACCGAAGCGGTGGAGACGGCGCTGAAGTTCGCCCGTTGCGCCACCGGCCGACCGCGCGTGCTGTACTGCACGCACGCCTTCCACGGCCTGACCGCCGGATCCCTGTCGGTCAACGGAGAAACCGGGTTCCGGGACGGCTTCGCGCCGCTGCTGCCCGACACCGCGATCGCGATGGGCGATCTGGCCGCGCTGGAGCGGGAGTTGCGGCGCGGCGATGTCGCGGCGTTCGTGGTGGAGCCGATCCAGGGCAAGGGCGTCCATGAGACACCGCCCGGATTCCTGCGCGCCGCGCAGGAGCTGCTGCACCGGCACAAGGCCCTGCTGATCGCCGACGAGGTGCAGACCGGCGTCGGCCGCACCGGTGACTTCTTCGCGTACCAGCACGAGGAGGGCGTCGAGCCGGACCTGGTGTGCGTGGCGAAGGCGCTGTCCGGCGGCTATGTGCCGGTCGGCGCCACCCTCGGCAAGGAGTGGATCTTCAAGAAGGTCTACTCGTCCATGGACCGGGTGCTGGTGCACTCCGCCAGCTTCGGCTCCAACGCCCAGGCGATGGCGGCGGGGCTCGCCACGCTGGCGGTGATGGACGACGAGAAGGTGGTGGAGAACGCCCGGACCACCGGCGAGTTGCTGCGTTCCCGGCTGGCCGCCCTGGTCGACCGCTATGAGCTGCTGCACGAGGTACGCGGCCGGGGCCTGATGATCGGCATCGAGTTCGGCCGCCCCAAGTCTCTGAAGCTGCGCGGTGGTTGGGCGATGCTGCAGGCCGCCCGCAAGGGACTGTTCGCCCAGATGGTCGTCGTCCCCCTGCTGCAGCGCCACCGGATCCTCACCCAGGTCTCCGGCGACCACCTTGAGGTGATCAAGCTGATCCCGCCGTTGACCATCGGCGAGAAGGAGGTCGACCGGTTCGTCGCCGCGTTCACCGATGTCATGGACGACGCCCACAAGGGCAGCGGTCTGATGTGGGACTTCGGCCGCACCCTCGTCAAACAGGCGCTGGCGGGCTGAGGCTCAACCGCGGCCGGTGAGTCCACGGCGGGCCAAAAGCGGCTCGATCCGCGGCTCCCGGCCGCACACCGCGCGGAACGACTCCATCATGTCGGCGGAGCCGCCCTTCGCCAGCAGCCCGTGCCGGAACAACTCACCGCTCTCCCGCACCGTCCTGCCGTTCTCCCGGAACCACTCGACCGTGTCGGCGTCCAGCACCTCGCTCCAGATGTACGAGTAGTACCCGGCGCTGTAGCTCTGCCTGTCGTCGTGGGCGAAGACGTGCGCGAAGTACGTACTGCGGTAGCGCGGCGGAATTCCCGGTACCGCGAGCCCGGCGCCCTTGAGCGCCGCGGTCTCGAACTCCTCGGTGTCTCCCGGGTCGTCGTCGGCACCCAGAGTGTGCCACTTCCAGTCGAGCACCGCGGCGGCCAGGTACTCCACCGTACGGAAGCCCTCGCCGAACCGTTCCGCCGCGGCCAACCGGTCCACCCACTCCACCGGCAGCGGCTCGCCGGTCTCGTGGTGGCGGGCGTAGTTGGCCAGCACCTGAGGCCAGACCATCCACATTTCGTTGACCTGCGAGGGGTACTCGACCACGTCGTGCGGTACCTTGGGGCCGGAGAACATCGGATAGCGCACATCGGACAGCAGGCCGTGCAGAGCGTGCCCGAACTCATGGAACAGCGTGCGCACTTCATCGAAGGTGAGCAGCGTCGGCTCGCCCGTCGGCGGCTTGGCCACGTTGTGGTTGTTCACCACCACCGGCCGCTGTCCCAACAGCTCGCACTGGTCGACCAGTGAGTCCATCCAGGCGCCGCCGCGCTTGCCGGGCCGGGCGTAGGCGTCCAGCAGGTACAGGCCCAGTGGACGGTCGTCGTCGAACACCTCGAAGACCCGGACGTCCGGGTGGTACCCCACTAGATCGGTCCGCTCGGTGAGGCGCAGCCCGTACACCAGCCCCGCCGCGAAGAACACCCCGTCGGTGAGCACCCGCTCCAACTCGAAGTACGGGCGCAGCGCGGCGGCGTCGATGTCGTACCGGTCCTTGCGGACCCGCTCGGCGTAGTACGCCCAGTCCCACGGCTCCAGTTGGTGGGCCTCGTCGCCCATCCGCGCGCGCAGTGCCTCGGCCTCCGCGTGCGCGTTGGCGACGGCGGGCGGGACCAGCCGGGCCAGCAGCTCCTCCACCGCCTCGGTGCTGCCCGCCGTCATCTCGCTGCCCACATGGGCGGCGTGGCTGGGGTGCCCGAGCAGCGCGGCGCGCTCGGCGCGCAACCTGGCGATACGGGCGACGAGTTGCCGGTTGGATTCCAGGCCGCGGCCGAGCGAGGCGGTCAACAGCCGCTCGCGCACCGCGCGGTCGTGCAGTACGGCCAGCTCGCTCTGGTTCGAGAACAGCTTGAGGCTGAGCACATAGCGGCCGTCGTGGCCGCGCGCCGTGCCGTTCGCCGCCGCCGCGGCGATGGCGTCGGGGGAGAGCCCGGCGAGCTGCTCCGCGGTGTCCAGCACCACGGCGGCGGCCTCGGTGTCCGCCGCCAGGTTCTGCTGGAAGACGGCGCACAGCCGGGCCAACTCGGCGTTGATCGCGCGGAGTCGGTCCTGCTCGGCGGGGCCGAGCAGGGCTCCGGCGTGGACGAAATCGGCGTGGTAGCGCTCCAGCAGCCGCAGCGACTCCGGGTCGAGACCGAGCTGGTCGCGCTTGCCGTACAGCGCGTCGATCCGGGCGAACAGCGCGGCGTCCAGATGGATCGCATCGCGGTGCGCGGCGAGCCTGGGGCTGTACTCGGCGTTGAGGGCGTCGAGTTCGGGGGAGGTGTCGGCGTCCACCTGGTTGCGGAACACGCTCTCCACCCGGTGCAGCGCAGCGCCGCTGCGCTCCAGCGCGACGACCGTGTTGTCGAAGTCGGGCGGCTGGTCGTCGCCGGTGATCGCGGCGATCTCGGCGAGCTGCTCGGCCATGCCCCGGTCCAGCGCCGGGGCATAGTGCGCCACCCGCACCTCGTCGAACGGCGGCAGCTCGTACGGGAGGGTGCTCCGGGAGAAGAACGGGTTCTCGCTCACCCCGCCGACCCTAGCGGCTGTCGTCCTCCAGCAGCAGGGCGCACAGCAACTCCCTGCGCTCGTCGGTCAGTCCGAGGCCCTCGGCCAGATAGCGGTCGGTCGACCCCCAGCCCTCCTCCATGGCGTCGAACGCCGTCGCCAGGTACTCGGGGCGCGCCTCGAACAGGGGGTTGAGCAGTTCCACCACCTCCGGCGTGGCCAGGCCCGCGGCGTTGCGGCCGCGGTGGATCCGGTACCGGCGGTGTGCTTCGTTGCTGAGCATGTAGTCCGCCTCGATCTCGGAGCGCTTGACGCCAAGAGCCAGCAGCACCACCGCTATCGAGGTGCCCGCCCGGTCCTTGCCCGCCGCGCAGTGCAGCAGCGCCGGTACCGAACGTTCCTCGATCAGGAAGTCCAGCAGCCGGGCGTGGTCCCGGGTGCGCTCCAGGATCAGCGAACGGTAGGCCCGCTTCATCCGCCACGCGGCCTTGCCGCCGCCCAGCGCGGCGCGCAGCGCGTCGAGGTCGCCGTCCCGTACGGTGCCCCAGAACTCGGCGCCCTCGGCCGGATCGCTCAGGGGCATGTTCACGTTCCGCACGCCGGGCAGGGTGACGTCCGGGCCCTCCAGTTTGATGTCGGAGGCGTTGCGGAAGTCGAAGATCGTGTGCAGGCCGAGGGAGGCGAGATGGGCGGCGTCCTCCTCGGTGGCGTGGGCGAGGTGACCGCTGCGGTAGAGCCGCCCGTACCGGACCCGGCGGCCGTCGCCGGTGACCACACCACCGACGTCCCGAAAGTTGCGCACTCCGGTCAGCTCTGGCTGGGCTTGCGTCTGTGTTGGGGCCTGCGGCGTCTGCTGGGTCACCGTGCCTCCTTCGGAACGGGCCGGCGGTGCGGATCACCGCCGTGACTGCCTCAGCTGACCATACGACAGTCTGACCCAGGGCGTACCAGGTGGTATGTGGGAGCTCAACGACTCTTCTCGCGCCCGCGGCTCACCACGCACCCCGTGGCACGCGGCCCTATTCCGCACCGAGCCGGAAATCCGAGTGGGATGAATCACCCCTCGTCAACCCCTGGTTACGGTGGCGTAGGTCACGTGTCCGGGTGGAAGATGTCGCGAGTGGCTGAAGTGAAGAAACCTGACACCTTGTCCACGCCGGGGGCTGCCATCGCGTCATACACGGCGATCGGCGACAGTTTCACCGAGGGCGTCGGCGACCCGGGCCCGGACGGTACGTATGTCGGCTGGGCGGACCGGCTCGCGGTCATGCTCGCCGAGCAGCACCCGCGGCACGAACTGCGGTACGCCAACCTCGCGGTGCGGGGGCGGCTGCTCGACCAGATCGTCGCCGAGCAGGTGCCCCGGGCGGTGGAACTCGCTGCCGACCTCGTCACGTTCTGCGGCGGCGGCAACGACATCCTGCGGCCGGGGACCGATCCCGACGCGGTCGCCGAGCGCTTCGAGGAGGCCGTCGCGGCGCTGGCGCGCAGCAGCGGGACGGTACTGATCGCCACGGGTTTCGACACCCGCGGCGTGCCGGTGCTGCGGCATCTGCGGGGGAAGATCGCCACCTACAACGCGCATCTACGGGCCATCGCTGATCGGCACGGGTGCCTTGTGCTCGACCTGTGGTCGCTGCGGTCGGTGCAGGACCGGAGGGCGTGGAGCGAGGACCGGCTGCACCTTTCGCCCGAAGGGCACCGGCGGGTTGCCCTGCGGGCGGCCGAGGTGCTCGGGGTCGCGGCGTCCGGTCGCGCCGAGGAGCCGTGGCCGCCGGAGGCGGTCCGTACCCCCGCGGATGCCCGGCGGGAGAACATCCAGTGGGCGCGCGAGCATCTCGTGCCGTGGATCGGGCGACGGCTCCGGGGGGAGTCCAGCGGGGATCGCGTCTCCGCGAAGCGGCCGGATCTGCTGCCGCTTCCCTAACCGCTCCCGCTGGCGTTGGGGGCTCGCCCGCCCGTTTGCCTTGGACCTTGCGGTGCCGTCGCGCGCGGTGCGGGTTTGTGGGTGGGCGGGCGAACCCCGAACCCCCGGACCCCGGCGGGAGCTACCCGCGGCGGAGGACCGCCCAGACGACGCGCCCGTGCCCGTCCCCACACGGATGCACGCCCCACGCCGCCGCGAGTGCGTTGACCAGCAGCAGGCCGCGCCCACTCTCCTCGTCCACTCCGGCCTCGCGGGGTTGAGGCTGTGTCAACCCCCGCCCCTGGTCCGCGACTTCGAGCCGCAACAGGGTCGAGGTGACCCGCAGTGCGCACGCTATCCGATCACTGTCGCTGTACCGAATGGCGTTGGTGAACAACTCGGACAGCACCAGCCCGGCATCGTCCCGAACGGCCTCGTCGACACCGCGCTCGGCGAGCAGCTCTCGAAGCCGCCTCCTCGCCTCGGCGACACAGGCGCCGAGCGCCGGCAGATGGAACACGTCCGTGCGGGACGCGCTCAGGTGCCGCGGGACGTCGAAGCCCGCCGGGCGCTCCAGTCCAAGAGCGTCATGGGAGGAAGCCACCAGGCCACTATGCGCGTAGCGTGCAACAGATGGCAAGATGCGATCTGCAATTTGCAGAATCAATCACGACAGTCTGTTCCACGTCTCTGACGGCATGACACACTGCTTGTCCGGTTGGGTAGTTGGAAGGGGTGGGCGGTGACGGATGCTCGCGCCTCGGGCGCGCCGACGGTCCTTCGCGTGGTCCTCGGCAAGCGGCTCGCGGTCCTTCGGGAAAAGGCCGCGCTCAGCTATGAGCAGGCCGCCGCGGCGCTCGACGTCACACACGCCACCGTCCGCAGGATGGAGAAGGCCGAGGTCGGCCTGAAGATCCCGTACGTCGAGAAGCTGCTGCACACCTACGGGGTGACCGACCCGGAGGATGTCGAGGGCTTCCTGGCGCTGGCTCGGGAGGCCAACCGCCCCGGCTGGTGGCACCGTTACCGCGACGTGCTGCCAGAGTGGTTCAGCGCCTTCGTCAGCCTGGAGGGCGAGGCGGGCCTGATCCGGGCGTACGAACCGCACTACGCTCCCGGACTGCTGCAGACCGAGGAGTACGCACGCGCGGTGTTCCGGTCCGGAATGCCGCAGGCCGCGGACGAGGAGATCGACCGCCTGCTCGCGCTGCGGCTGGAGCGCCAGTCCGTGCTCACCCGGGATGACCCGCCGCTGCTGTGGGTCGTGCTTGATGAAACGGTTCTGCGCCGCCCGATCGGCGGCCGGAGCGTCATGCGCGGTCAGCTTGACCGACTGCTCGAGGCATGCGCGCTGCCGCAGGTCCGGCTCCAGGTCATACCGTTCGCCGCGGGCCCGCATCCCGCGATGTACGGGCCGTTCCACATCTTCCGGTTCCAGGTCGCCGAACTCCCCGACATCGTCTGCGCGGAGAGCCTGATTGGGGCTGTCTACTTCGACCAGCGCGATGACGTGTCGGGCTTCCAGGAGGCGCTGGACCGGTTGTGCGCGCAAGCCGCGCCAGCACAGCGCACCGAGGCCTTCCTCGATGCCATTCGCAAGGAGATCTGACCACATGCATCGCACGCATTACGGGGACCGTGCAAGCGGGGAACGCATATACAACGGCATGCCGGCGAAGGACCTGGGCACCGACGGCTGGCGCAAGCCGTGGAGCGGGGGCAACGGCGGCAGTTGTGTGGAGGCGATGAAGCTGCGCGACGGAAGGGTCGCGCTGCGCCAGTCCACCGATCCGGACGGACCGGCGCTGATCTACACGCTCCATGAGATCGAGACCTTCATCAAGGGTGCGAAGTCCGGTGAAGCCGACTTCCTCCTCGCCTGACCCGACCCAGCCAGCCCACACCAGGAGGACGGCGTGATCGAGCCAGGCTTCTCCGCCGAACAGATAGACACCAGCAAGCCCCATCCGGCCCGGATGTACGACTACTACCTGGGCGGCCGGGACAACTACGAGGTGGACCGCGAGGCCGCGGAGCGCGTCATCGCCATGGCCCCGGAGGCGCCCGCGAGCGCCCGCGCCAACCGGGCGTTCATGCGCCGGGCGGTACGCACCGTGGTGCGCCGCGGCATCCGCCAGATCATCGACATCGGCACCGGCATCCCCACCTCGCCCAACCCCCATGAGGTGGCCCGCGAGGTCGCGCCGGACGTGCGCGTCGCCTACGTCGACAACGACCCCATCGTCGCCGCACACGCCGACGCGCGGCTGACCAACGCCGACGGCACCGGGTTCGCGCTCGCCGATGTGCGAGACCCCAAGGCGATCCTCGGGCATCCGGTGATCCAGGAGCTGATCGACTTCGACCAGCCGGTCGCCGTACTGCTCGTCGCCGTACTGCACTTCGTCAAGGACGAGGAGGACCCGGCCGGAATCCTCGCCACGTTGACCGGTGCGCTGCCGCGCGGCAGCCACCTGGTGCTCACCCATGGCACCACCGACTTCCACCAGGATGCGGAGGGCGACGCCAGGGAGGTCTACAAGAAGGCGGCCGCGCAGCTGACCCTGCGCGGCTACGACGAGTTCCTGCCGTTCTTCGACGGGTTCGAACTGCTCGACCCCGGCGTCGTCCAGGTGCCGCTGTGGCGTCCGGAGGGCTCCCCGCCGAACGCCGAGGACCTGCGCCGGATCGCCTTCTACGGCGGTGTCGGCGTCAGGGAGTGAGCGGCTTTTCGAACCAGTGCCCGGCGTAAGGGGAGTTGTTGTACGCGGGGATCTCGGCGTAGCCCATCCCCGCGTACAGCGCTCGGGCCTCGACCAGGTCGTGCCGGGTGTCCAGCCGTAGCAGCGAGGCGCCCAGGGACTGCCTGGCGGTTCGCTCGGCGGCGTGGATCAGCCGTCTCGCGCCGCCGCGGCGGCGGGCCGCCGGGCGTATGAACACCCGGGCCAACTCCGCGGTGCCGGGCGCCAGTAGGTGTACTCCGGCGCATCCGGCCACCACCCCGTCGCGCCGGGCGACCAGGAACTCGCCCTTGGGCGGGGCGAGATGACCGCTGGGCTCGTCAGCGAGCGTCTCGTCTATCTCGGCCTGCGAGGCCTCGCGCCCGTAGCGCACCTGGCAGTAGCGGTGCACGATCTCCGTGTAGTACTCCCGTAGCAACGCGGTGCCGACCGGTCCGTCAACCGGCTCCGGCGTGATCGTCCATGGCTCCATGCCGTTGATCATGCCGCACTCAGTGGGACGCGCGGGTGCCGAGCCAGAACAGCAGGTAGAGGAAGGCCGCGAACAGGTGGGCGCCGACCAGGTAGATGAAGACCCGGATGGTCAGGCCGCGGCTGAGCCACTTCGGGGTGAGCGACTTGATCCTGTTGTCCGAGGAGGCGGGGGCGGGGGCGGTTTCGGGCATGGCGAGGACACCTTCCTTTTCCTTGGATTCCGTGAAAGGGCGGCCGGTTCGCGGATGGTTCAGTGGGCGCGGTTGGCGGGGTCGACGCACAGCCCGCCCGCCGGGCTCTGCAACAGCGTGTGGACGAAGAGCAGATCGACGCCCTCGGCGGACCCGGCGGCCAGCCGGTGCGGGGTGAGCGAGTCGAAGTGTGCCGAGTCGCCGGGTTCGAGGACGTGGACGGCCTCGCCGAGCGTCAGCCGTAGCCGCCCGGAGGTGACGTACAGCCACTCCTCGCCGGGGTGCACCCGGACCACGGCGTCCTGCACCGCGGGCGGGATGTGCACCTTCAGCGCCTGCATGGCCCGGTCGGGTACACCGGCGCGCCGGTAGCTCCATCCCCCGGCACGGCCGGAATCTAGCCGTCCGGCGCGGATGACCGGATCGTGGGCCACCGCCTCCTCGCCCAGCAGCTCGGCCACCGTCGTCCCGTAAGCTCGCGACAGGCCCAGCAGCACGGGGAGCGAGGGCTGACGGCGTTCGGTCTCCAATCGGGACAGGTAGGCGGGCGACAGCCCGACCCGGGCGGCCGCCGCTTCCAACGTCAGCCCGCTGCGCCGCCGCCGCTCGCGCAGCCGCACGCCCAGGCCGCTGATCTCGGGCGGGGGCACAAGTCCGGGTTCGGCCTCGGGCGCGCTGTCGGTCATGCGTTCAGTGCACACCGGTTGTGCCAGCTCGGCAAGTTTTGTGCCTGTTAGGCAAAATCCTCAGGTCTGGGTGGCGTTGGCCTGCCGGTAGAGGGTGGCGATGTCGTTGTCGAAGTAGGCGCTGTAGGAGACGTCGTCGGTGTTGCCGCCCTGCTGGAAGCCGCCGATGACGCCCATCACCGTGTGGCCGTCGATGATCCAGGGGCTGCCGCTGGTGCCGCCGCTGTAGGCGGTGCAGGCGATGCGCAACTGGGTGGCGCTATAGGCGGAAACGCGGTTCACGCAGGTGATCGGGGCGTCCTCGTCGGAGGGGTAGCCGGTGAGCCGGACCGTGCCGGTGTGGTTCTTGTTGACGCCCAGGGTGTAGCTGCCGACCACGTCCTGGACGTGTCGGCCGCCGAGTGGCTGGATGCTGACGAAGGCCACGTCCAGGTCCTCGTCCTGGTTGTCGGTCCAGCGCGGGTCCAGTGTGGCCTTGCCGAGCTTCCAGATGCCGTAGGGGGCCTTGCCGTCGTGGTAGCCGGGCACGAAGTACAGGTCGTCGGTGCCGTTGCTGACGCAGTGCGCGGCAGTGATGATCAGATCCTTGCTGGCGCTGTTGACGACGCTCGCCGAGCAGAAGTGGTCACCGTCGGACGAGACGGTGCCGTGGAAGATGGCGCCGACCGTGGCGATCGCCTTGGTGTCGTGCACGGAGTGCGAGGTGCCCAGGGCCGTGTTCGAGGCGGACAGCGCCGCCGCGCTGGCGGTGCTTCCGATCGAGACCACGACCAGCCAGCCCAGGACCAGTGCCACATCGCGGCACACGCGGCGGGAGAGGGCGCGGCCTGACCCGCCGCGCCGGAACCGCTGCTGCCCGAACATGCGGTGACCCTTCTGCCAAGGTCCAAGAGGGCGTTGCTGCCCCCGCGGGAAGATCATCGACGACGACTATGAGAATCGGATGTGAAGGTTCTCAGAGACGGGTGATTCCCGTGAAGCCCCTGGTCGGCAGGTGAACCTCCCGGGGAGACCGACCGGTGCCCGAAATGAGGCCGGAAGAGGGGAGCCGCCCCGGTTCCGCGAGGTGCGCCGCGGCGCGGAGACCACGGTGGCGGATGATCGGGAGGACCCGTTCCGCGCCGCGTACCGCTCGCCCGTAGTACCCGCACGAGTTCCATAACACCCGCATCGTGCACCACTCGCATCCCGTAAGTAGCCAGCACTCCCATTAACCCACAGGAGGTATCCGCCGTGGTCACCAAGCGCATCGCGCACACCGTCTGGGAAGGCAAGCTGCTCGACGGCGGGGGCACCGTCACCTTCGACTCCTCCGGCATCGGGGAGGCCGAGGTCACCTGGGCGTCCCGCGCGCAGGAGCCGGATGGAAAGACCAGTCCGGAGGAGCTGATCGCGGCGGCCCACTCCAGCTGTTACTCCATGGCGCTGTCGAACATCCTGACCAAGGCCGGTACGCCGCCCACCACGCTGCACACCCAGGCCGAGGTGGGCTTCCAGCCGGGCGAGGGCATCACCGGGATCCACCTGAGCGTGCGCGGCGAGGTGCCGGGGGTGGACGCGACGGCCTTCACCACGGCGGCCGAGGACGCCAAGAAGAACTGCCCGGTCAGCCAGGCGCTCACCGGTACCACCATCACCCTCACCGCGACCCTCGACTGACCCCGCCCTACACCCGAACGGGTGTATGAAGCAGGCGCGGGAACCGCACCCTGACGGGCGGCGTTGTCCATGTGGGGCGGAGAACGGAGCCGTGCTGGCGCGGCCCGTACCGCGGACGGAAGGCGAGGAAGCGATGTCAAAGCGCGCTACATACGCCGTCGGGGGCGTGGCGGTCGGACTTGTGCTGCTGTACGTGCTGCCGCTGTGGGCGGCGCTGCTGGTCATCATCGGCGTGCCGGTGGGCGGATATCTGCTGCTCGATCCGTCGCAGCGGGCCAGGTTGAAGCGGATCACCCGCAAGGAGATAGGCCGCTGACCCGGCGGCCCGGCGCTCTGGTCAGCGTGAAGGCTCAGGTCAGCGTGAAGTAGGCAAGGCTGCCGAGCCCCGCCAGCGTGCAGTAGACGGCGAACGGGGTGAGCGTGCGCGTCTCGAAGTACTTGGTGAGGAAGCGCACCGCCACATACCCCGCGGCGAAGGCCGCCACGCTGCCCGCCAGCAACTGACCGCGGATGCCGTCACCGGCCGGGCCGAGCAGCGAGGGCACCTTCAGCAGCGCCGCCGCGCCGATCACCGGTGTGGCCAGCAGGAAGGCGAACCGGGCCGAGTCCTCATGGCTCATGCCCCGGAAGATCCCGGCGCTGATGGTGGAACCGGAGCGGCTGATCCCCGGGCACAGGGCGAGGATCTGCGCGGCGCCGACCCAGGCCGCCTGGCCGAAGGTCAGCTTGGTGATCCGCCGGTCGGACAGGTCGTCGGGGTGCAGATGCTCCTCGCCCGGCGCCACCGACGCGCCCGCCCGGCGGCGCCCGGTGCCGCCGCGCCGCAACCGCTCGGTGACGTACAGCACGATGCCGTTGAGCGCCAGGAAGGCCGCGGTGGGCACGGGCTTGCCGAGGGTGCTGCGGAAGACCTTGTCCAGGGCGAGCCCGGCGACGCCCACCGGGATCGTGCCCATGATCAGCAGCCAGGCGAGCCGCTGCTCAACGGTCTGGATCCGCCGCTGGCGAATCGAACTGAACAGTCCGCGCACCACCTTGGCCCAGTCCCGCCGGAAGTAGACGACGAGCGCCAACGCGGTGGCCAGGTGCAGCCCGATCAGTACGTTCAGGTACGGCGAGCCTTCGGCGGACACATTGAGGTCACGCTTCCACTGGCCGCCGAGCAGCGCGGGCAGCAGGATGCTGTGGCCGAGGCTGGAGACCGGGAACAGCTCGGTGACGCCTTGCAGCAGGCCGACGCCTATCGCTTCGGGGTAGGTCAGGACGGAGAACATCGACGACCTTCGGTCGAGGGAGCAGAACCCGGACAGGCCCCGGGCAGGGGAGAACGTACTACAGTCCGTAAAAGCACCGTGGATCAGCGACAGTTGTTCATTCGCCGCTGGTCTGGTGTTCACCTGGGCGGGCCGCGTCCTGGGACGGCCCGCCCAACCGCGTTGCTACGTCCGGAGGTTCGGGTGGCCCTGCTCGGCAAGGAGGCGGTGCAGTAGCAACTCGTCCTGGGCGGACAGCTCGGAGACGAACCGGGAGAGCACCGCGGCCCGGTCGGGGCCGCGGTCGAGCAGCGAACGCATCCGCTCCGCGGTGTGTGTGGCCTGGTCCTCGACGGGCGCGTAGGCGTAGCCGCGCCCCTCACGGCGCCGGGTGAGCATCCCCTTGTCGTACAGCCGGGACAGGATTGTCAGCACGGTGGTGTACGCGAGGTCGCCGGGCAGCTGTTCGTTGACCTGCGCGGCGGTCAGTGGTTCGGCGGCGGCCCACAGCGCGGCCAGCACATCGGCTTCCAACTCCCCGGCGGCTCTGCGACCGTTGCCGCTCGCCGAGCGCGCCCTGCCCCCTGCCATGTGACCGGCCTCCTCGCATATGGCATCCACTCCCGCGATACAACCCCGCAATCTACTACTTCGCGTAAAAGCTCGGTGACGTGCGGGCGGCCGCTCGTGACCAGCTCGCGAATGCGGGGTTTTTCCGGGGCGCGTGGGTCGGAAGCCAACTACTACACGTTGTAGAGTTCCGCTTGCCCGCACCCCATCGCGCCGCGCCGCACCGGCTTTCGGCGACGGGGCGCCCCAGGTCGCCCGCGCGGAGCGCTCCCCGACGTACGGAGGCAAGGTCGGTCGTGTCGTACCCCACCACAGCGGTCCCGGGCCGGATCGTGGTCATCTCCGCGAGCGTCGGTGCGGGACACGACGGCGCCGCCGCCGAACTCGCCCGACGGCTCACCGCCGCCGGTGCCACCGTCGACCGCCATGACTTCCTCGACCTGCTGCCCGCCCGACTGGGCTCGCTGATCTGCGGCGGCTACCACCAGTTGCTGACCTATGCCCCCTGGGCCTACCAGCGCATCTACGCGGCCACCGAGCACGACGGTGACACCGGACGGCTCACCCGCGCGATACTGCGCCACGCCGAGTCCCGCACGCTTCGGGTGCTGCCGCCGGACACCCGTGCCGTGGTCTCCACCTATCCGCTGGCCAGCCAGGTGCTGGGCGCGCTGCGCCGGTCCGGTCGGCTGCCGGTGCCGGTGCTGACGTACCTCACCGACTTCTCCGTCCACCCCATGTGGGTGGCCGACGGGGTGGACACCCATCTCGCCGCCCATTCGGTACCGGCCGCGCAGGCCAGGGCGGCGGGCGCGGAACGGGTCACCGCCACCGGTCCGGTGGTCAATCCGCGCTTCGGTCCCGCCACGGCGGCCGAACGGGACGCCGCCCGGGCCCGCTTCGGACTCCCGCAACGCGCGCCGCTGGCACTGCTGGTGGCCGGATCCTGGGGCGTCGGCCCGGTCGAGCAGGTGGCCACCGAGATCCGCGACAGCGGCGCGGCGGTGCCCGTCGTGGTCTGCGGCCGCAACCAGGCGCTCGCCGACCGGCTGCGCGCCCTGGGCATCGAGCACGCCTTCGGCTGGGTCGAGGACATGCCGGGACTGATGCACGCCTCCGACGTGCTGGTGCAGAACGCCGGCGGGCTGACCTCGCTCGAGGCGTTCGCCAGCGGACTGCCGGTCGCCTCCTACGGCTGCATACCCGGCCACGGCCGCACCAACGCCGCAGCCTTGGACGAGGCGGGCCTCGCCGTGTGGATCCACTCCCGCGACGACCTCAAGCCGGTGCTCGGCGAACTGCTCGAAGGCCGACTGGGCAAGGCCCAACGCGCCGCCGCCCTCGCGCTGTTCCACGCCGACCCGGTGGCCGGACCGGTCGCCGAGATCCTCGGCGCCGCCGCCACCACGGCACCCGAGGCGGGCAACGCCCCGCCGCCGCTGCGCCGCCCCGCGGTCCGCAGAACCGCCATCGTGCTGGCCGCCGCCCTGGCCACCACGATGCTCGCCGGTCCGGAGACCACCGAGGCGGCGGTCGCACGCGGCGGCTTCCACCTGCTGCACGACCTCGGCCGCTGACCCAACCCGCAACCACCGCAAGCCCGCCCAGCCCGTAAGAAGGAGCGCCGATGCCCGCCACCCGGAAGCCCGGTCTGGCCCGTACGGTCCTCAAGTCCGGATGCCTGGCGCTGCCCGCGCTCGCCGCCGTCCACGCCGCTCCCGTCATCTCCACCTTCGGGCCGCTGCGCAACCGGCTGATGCCGGCGCTGTCCGGACAGGGCCGGGCCGACCATGTGGCGCTCACCTTCGACGACGGCCCCGATCCGCTGTCCACCCCGTTCTTCCTGCGGGTGCTGGACGAGTACCGGATCCGCGCCACCTTCTTCGTGCTGGGTTCGATGGCCAACCGCTCGCCCGAACTGCTCAAGGAAATGGCCGCCGCCGGGCACGAGATCGGCATCCACGGCTGGCAGCACCGCCCGCTGCTGCTGCGCGGCCCGCGCGCGACGTACCAGGACTTCGCGCGCGCCCGGGACCGGGTGGCCGAGATCACCGGCCAGATGCCCCGGCTGTTCCGGCCGCCGTACGGTGTGATGTCCACCTCCGCGCACCTGGCGGTACGGCGGCTCGGCCTGACCCCCGTGCTGTGGACCTGCTGGGGCGAGGACTGGACCCGGCGGGCCACCCCGCGCTCGGTGTACCGCACGGTCACCGCCGATCTGCGCGGCGGCGGCACGATCCTGCTGCACGACTCCGACTGCACCTCGGCCCCCGGCGCCTGGCGCTCTGCGCTCGGCGCGCTGCCGATGCTGCTGGACACCTGCGACCGCCGCGGCCTGCGGGTCGGCCCGCTGCGCGACCACGCCCCGGTCACCGGCCCCCATGTGTGCGCCGCCCGCCGCCCGGTCCGCGCGGTACGGGCGTGACCCCGGCAGACCTCCCGCCGCGGTGCCGACCGGCCGCGCCCGCGAGGGGATCCACCGGACAGGAGCAGCGCACCGGAACACCGTGCGGCGGCCGCGCGTTGAGGTCGTCATGACGGCAACAGATTCGGACGCCCAAGAGCGCGAAGCGCAGCTGCTGCGGCTGCTGACGGAGGTGGACGGTGGCGTCCTCGTCACCCTCAAGCGTGATGGACGGCCGCAGCTGTCCAACGTTAACCACCACTACGATCCGCAGAACCGGATCATCCGGGTCTCCATCACCGACGACCGCGCCAAGACCCGCAACCTGCGCCGCGATCCGCGCGCCAGCTACCACGTGACCAGCCCCGACCGCTGGAGCTGGACGGTGGCGGAAGGCACCGCCGAACTGTCCGAGGTCGCCACCGACCCGCACGACGCGGCGGTCGAGGAACTCATCGACCTCTACCGCGCGGTGCGCGGCGAGCACCCCGACTGGGACGAGTACCGCGCGGCGATGGTCGCCGATCGGCGGCTGGTCATGCGGTTGCGGGTGGAGCGCGCCTACGGGCAGCCGGGGCGGCGCGCATGACCGGCTGGCGTCCGCTGTCCTTCGGCGCGGATCCGACGGGGGAGCGGATGGCGCGCATCCGCCGCTCTCCGAACTTCAGGGACGGTGTGTTCGTCAACCCGACCGGTCCGTCCCATCCGCCGCGCGGCCCGGGCTGGGGCATGCTCACCTCCCAGCTGCGCAAGGCGGACCGGATCCGCAGACATCCAGCGGCCCCGGTCCCTGTGTATCCGTACACCGTCGCCGAGTTGGCCACCCCGCCCGCGTCGGGACTGCGACTGACCTGGATGGGGCACTCCAGCGTCCTCGCCGAGATCGACGGGCGGCGAGTGCTGTTCGACCCGGTGTGGGGCGAGCGCTGTTCCCCGTTCGGCTTCATCGGCCCGCGTCGGGTGCACCCGGTCCCGGTACCGCTCGCCGAACTGGGGCCGCTGGACGCCGTGGTCATCTCGCACGACCACTACGACCACCTCGACCTTCCCACCACCCGCCAACTCGTGCGAACCGGAACGACGTTCGCGGTCCCGCTGGGCGTCGGCGCGCACCTGGAGCGGTGGGGCGTGCCCGCCCGGCAGATGGTGGAGCTGGACTGGCGGGAGTCCGCGGTCGTCGCCGGGCTCACCTTCACCGCCACCCCCGCCCGGCACTTCTGCGGACGCGCCATACGCAACACGCAGCACACGCTGTGGGCCTCCTGGGTGGTACGCGGACCCGAGCACCGGATCTACCACAGCGGTGACACCGGATACTTCCCCGGCTTCGCCGACATAGGCGCCGAACACGGCCCGTTCGATGCGGCGATGATCCAGATCGGCGCGTACAGCGACTTCTGGCCGGACATCCATATGACCCCGGAGGAGGGCCTACAGGCACACGCCGACCTGTCCGCCGGGACGTTGCGCGGCGCGCTGCTGCCCATCCACTGGGGCACGTTCAACCTCGCCCCGCACCCCTGGGAGGAGCCCGCGGAGCGCACCCTCGCCGCCGCCCTCGCGGTGGGTGCCTCGGTGGCCCTGCCGCCGCCGGGCAGGCCCTTCGAGCCGAGCGGCGAGCTGCCGCTGGAGCCCTGGTGGCGTCCGGTCGCGGTGCCCTCGCCGGACAGCCGACCCACCCCGGTGCCCGCCAAACTGGCCGCCGACGAGGTCAGTTGACGGTCACGTCATGCACGCAGCTCGGTGCCGTCGGCGAATCGGATGACGACCGTGCCGTCCACCACCTCGGCGGTGGCGACCTGACGCAGCACGGCCGCGGCCACCGCGCTGCCGGACAGCGCGACCAGCGTGACGTGGACGCTGTGACCGCCGGGGTGCGGCGCCGAGGTGAGGTACGGGACGGCCGAACAGGGGCCGAACGCGTTGGCGTTGGTGTGACGGGCGACATGACCGCCGCACCAGCCGTACAGCCCGGCGACGGCGCTGGTCAGACCGTCGTCGCGGCGGACCAGCGCCCACCCGTCACCCGCCTCGGCCACCGGCGGCCGGGCTCCGGCGACGGCGTGGCCGCCCTCGCGGACCGTGACCCCGGCGGGCGCCTCGACCCGGTGCACGCGCACCTCCCAGCCGCCGTACGGCAGGGCGGTGGTCTCGATGCGGTACCCGGTCCCGTCGCCCGGCAGCCGCGCCGCGTGCCAGGAGGCGGCGCGGGAGCGCGTGACGCCCAGTGGATGGATGACGGTGCGGCGGGACGCGGTCCCGTCGGCGGCCACCAGCGCCAGATGGCCGTCAAGCAGCGCGGCCCGGGCGTGCGGGGCGGTCTGCGGCGCGGTGCGCGAGGAGTAGCCGAACTTCACGTAGTGCGGATCGTCGGCGAGGTCTGGCGTCGCGTGGTCGCTGCCGTGGTTGAGCAGCCGCACGATGCCGTCGGCGCGAGTGCCGTGCAGCAGCCAGCCGGGTGCGGGCAGCGCCACGTACTGGTCCGACTCCTCGACGGGCAACGGGAGTTCGCGGGCGGTCCACACCGGGTGGTCCGCGGGCAGCAGCAGTCCGAGGAAGCCCTTGGCCGCCCAGTACGGTGACGCCGGGCCGGAGTAGCGCTGAGCGACCGGAAGGAACGGTCCGTACCAGCCGAGGGTCAACAACCCGCGCCCGTCAGGCACTTCGTGCTCGGTGAAGTGCCGCAGCACACCGGAGGCGAGGCGGCGGGTGCGGCCCGGCGGCAGCGGTGTGGAGTCGGTGAGCGCGCCCAGCCACACCGGCGCCACGGCCGCGAAGCGGTAGGTAAGCGACCGGCCCTGGTGCACCGGCGCGCCGTCGGCGCCGAAGAAGTGCTGGTAGCCCGCCAGGAAGCGGCGCAGCCGGTCACGGTAGCGGGCCACCCGCGCGGGGTCGGCGCGGTCCCCGGCGATCCGCGCCCACAGCAGCGGATACAGGTGCAGCGCCCAGCCGTTGTAGTGGTCGAAGTTGCGGCCGGTGCCATCGGTGTACCAGCCGTCGCCGACGTACCAGTCCTCGATCCGGTCCAGGCCGCCGTCGATGTCCGACTGGCGGTATGCGGCGCCCACCGAGGCAAGGAACTGTTCGCAAACCACCTGGAACAGCCGCCAGTTGTTGTCGTGCGTCCGTTTTCCGATGGTGCCGGAGAGCCAGTCGACCACCCGCTGCTGGACGGCCTGCTCCAGCCCGTCCCAGATCCAACGGCGGGTCTCGTGCAGCCCGATGACGATCGAGGCCGCCTCCACCATGGGCTGCGACCGCTCGCTGATCAGCGGCCACGCCTCGTCGCTGCGGCGGTCGGTGCCCGTTGTCAGACCCCGCGCGTAGCGTTCTGTCAGGCGTCGGTCCACGTGGCCGCCGGCGCCCGCGATACGGAAGGAGGCCAGCAGAAATGACCGTGCGTACCCTTCGAGACCGTCCGAGGCGCCCCCCGAGCAGCTCGCCCGCCCCGGCAGGCAGTACCGCGCCCAGCCGGGCGTCGCATACGGAACGAGCGCGTCCAGCAGCCGGTCGGCCACCGCCTCCCAGTGCGCCCGCGTCCATCCGGTCAGCGGCGAGCGGGACGGGTCGGGAGGTGGGAGCTTCGGTGTCACGGCGGCCGACCTCGGAAGTGCGAAGAACGATGCGGCCCAGTGTGCCCGCTTCCAGGTGCCGGGCACGTCAACTCACCGCGCGCGCCGGGGTGGCGCGGTACCGCGCCGGGAGCGCGGGGAGCGGCCGTGGGCGCCTGGGCGGCGCATGGAAGCGCTGTCGACGGCCATGGCCGGTGCTGGGCACTACCGTCTGTAGTGAACGGTGGGAACGAAAGGACCGAGATGGCCGACGCCGAGGATGTCCGCAGAATCGCGCTCTCCCTGCCCGAGGCCGTGGAGAAGCTGGCCTGGGGCATGCCGTCCTTCCGGGTGCACGGGAAGTCCTTCGCGTGGCTGGCCGAGGACGCCGCCTCCATCAGCGTCAAGTGCCCGATGCTGGACCGGGACGAGTTGATCGCCGCGGAGCCGGAGAAGTTCTTCATACGCCGCGGCCATGACGACAACTTCGCCTGGGTACGGGTCCGGCTCGCCGCCGTGGAGGATGTCGGGGAACTGCGCGCCATCCTGCTGGACTCCTGGCGGCAGGCGGCGCCGCGGCAACTGGCCGCCTCATACGAGGACGGGTAACTCGCATGAGGCGGAAGACCAGTTGACCGCCGGTGTCCGGTGCTCGCGGCTGTCGGGCGTCAGCCCAGCTGGAACGTGGCCTGCACGGGGTAGTGGTCGCTGGGCGCGTTGGTGTCGAGTTGTCCCGGCGCCCAGCCGCTCTGCGGGTCGAAGTCAATAACGACGTTCGGCAGCGCGGTCGGGGTCGGCCGTCCCGGTGCGTTGAGGTAGCCGAGGTAGTCCACGTCGTCGGTGTAGTCGGTGGGGAAGCTCTCAACGCCCGCCATGTACTGGCACCAGGCCGACACCTTGCAGTCGATGGTGGTGAGCGTCTGCGACGGATCGCTCGCCGGGGTACCGAGCACACCGCCCACCGCGGTCTGGGCGTTGGCGTAGTCGCCGCGCGACTGGCCGTTGTGGTACTCGACGTTCAGGTCGCCGCCGATCAGCACCGGCCCGTCCGAGCCCACGATGCCGTTGACCCAGTCGCGGATCTCACCGAGCTGGGCGAGCCGGGTGGCCTGCGTGGTGTCGGTCGAGGTGTTCGACTGGTCCGCCTGCAGATGCGTGCCCACGACCCAGGTCCTGCTGCCGTTCTTGTCGACCTGGACCAGCGCCGCGCCCTTGTTGGCGTTGTAGTCCCAGGTCCCGGAGGTGGAGTTGGCGAACACATGGGCGTACTGGGCGGTGATCGGGTACTTGGACAGGATCACCGTCCCGCCGTTGATGACGAAGGGGGAGTTGGAGCAGTCCCCGCTGATGCCGTTCCACCCACCGCCGGAACACACCTGGCCGACCACGGGCGTCCGGTACGGGTAGATGTCGGCGAGCTTGGCGGTGATGTCGTCGGTCGAGGCATGGTTGAACAGCTCGTCCAGCACCACGACATCGGCGTCGTGCTGGCGGATCACCGACTCGACCACCGGGGTGCGCTCGGCGGCCTTCTCGTTCTCCACCGAGTCGACCATGGCGGTGCCGAGGTCGACGTTCCACGCGAAGACGGAGAGCGAACCGCCGGTCGTGCTGGCCGCGCCCGATACCGGCTGTGCCACCGCGGGCTGTGCCAAGCCGCCGAGGACCAGGGCGGTTGCCGCGACCATGGCCGCGGCGGTCGATCGACGAGCGATCACAGGTGCCTCCTGCTAGATGGTGTGGTTGGCCAACCGGTGGCGCGGACCCGGAGGCGGTCGTGTACCCCGCCAGATCCGCGGTGCCGCGGAAAGGCAGGCGAACGGTAGCGACTGGTGAGTACGGTGAGGCGAACGGCAACGGTTCGGCAAGCAGCATGTTGGCCAAGGGTTCACAAAGTGGTGGGAGTGTGGGGACCGCGCCGTTGCCGTGGCGGTGCCCCAGCCCCGCGGAACGTTCGCGCACGACTTACGCTCAAGGCGTGATGGAGAACGACGCGGGGTCAGCGTTCGAGCTCGGTACGGACGGCCCGAAGGTGATAGTGGTCGGAGTGGACGGCTCCGAGTCCTCATGGCGCGCGGCCGCCTACGCCGCGGGCCTCGCCAGACGGCAGCGGTCCCTGCTCGCCATGGTGTACGTACAGCCGATGGTCATGGCCAGCTCGGCCGGTCTCGGCGTGCCGATGGCCGAGGCGACCTCAAAGGTCGCGGAGGAGATCGTCGCGCAGGTGCGGGAGGCGGTCGAGCGGATGGGCGAGGCGGCCTCGCTGCGCTGGGAGTTCCACACCTTCGCCGGGGACCCGTTCACCGGGCTGGCCAAGGCCGCCGACGATCTGCGTGCCGACGCCGTGGTCGTCGGAGCCTCGGAACAGGCGGGGCACCGCATCATCGGCTCGCTGGCGGTCCGGCTGGTCAAGGCCGCCCGCTGGCCGGTCACCGTCGTCCCGTAGACCGGCCGTGAGCCACGCCGCGGAGGCGGGTACCAACTGGCCCTCAAGCGGCGGTCGCACCGCCGTCACGGCCGAGCCGGTGCGCGAACTGCACACCAGGGGCCGGGCGTTGCTGGCGGAGAGCACCGAAGTCCGGCCTCCGCTATCCGACTTGGGCAGGCGCATGCTCGGCACACGGTGCTTCGCCGACCACTACGGCCCCGATGACATCGCCAAGGACCCGGTATGCGGGCTCCGCCGCATCCGCACATCGCGGCCTCCAGACGGTCCGTCGGCTGCGCGCGGGCGAGGTGCCGCACCGCGGCAACCTCGGGAGCCTGCGCACCCTACGCCCCGGTGAGCTGGGCCTGATGACCACCGGACCGGGGCATCGCGCACTTCGAGGATTCCCGGGCCAGCACGCCCGCTTCCTGCACGGCGCCCAACCGCGGGTGGCGCTCGCCGTCGGGGCGGGCGCACGGCCGCCCGCCGACGCCCACCGCGCCACCGAACACCACACCGCCCTGCCCGTGCTCACCGCCCCGGGCCTGCGCCACCGTCATCCCGGGCGAACTGGACGGGCGCCGTCTGACCCGGCCGGATGTTCCCCCCCGCTGGCCGATGCGGACCTGCTGCTGGAGGCCGGTGCCGATGTGACGTTGCCGCTCGATCTGTCCTTCGAGATCCGTCCTTCGAGTACCCGGTGCTCACCATGTCGGACGGCGCGATCGTGGACGACGTACCGCTCGTCCCCGGCTCGCTGCTCCACCTCGGCTGCGGCCGAACCGGACTGCCACTGCGCGCCGACACCGCGACCGACCTCGTACCGCTCGGCGGCGATCCGTTCGAGGGCCTGCCCGCTCTGGGACCATCCGCCCGGGCCGCTGAAGCCGCGTGGACGGGTGCGCTGAGCCGCTAACCGGAACGGTCGCTCGGTCGCGTCGGCCATGGGTCGTTCGGCGGTGCCGCCCCGCGCTGACGGGGTACGACGAGCCCGGTCTCGTAGGCGGCCACGACGGCCTGGGCCCGGCTGCGCAGGCCGAGCTTGGTCATCAGACGGTTGACATGGGTCTTGACCGTGCCTTCGCTGACCACGAGTTGGTCGGCGATCTCCTGGTTGGACAGTCCTTTCGCGACGAGGCGAAGGACTTCGAGCTCGCGGCCGGTGAGCGTGGAAAGGTCGTCCGGAACCGGTACCGGGGCGCTGCGCCGCGGCGCGTAGGCCTCGATGAGGCGGCGGGTGACGCTCGGTGCGAAGAGCATGTCACCGCCCGCCACCGTCGACACGGCGGCTAACAGGCGCTCCGGGCCGGCGTCTTTGAGGAGGAAACCGCACGTCCCCGCCCGCAGCGCGGCGTAGACGTACTCGTCGAGGTCGAACGTGGTCAACACCAGGACGCGCGGCGGTGGTTCGGGCGCCTCGGCCAGGATCCGCTCGGTGGCGGTGATCCCGTCGACCCCCGGCATGCGGATGTCCATGAGGATCACATCCGGTCGGTGCGCGGCGGCGAGTTCGACGGCCTCCTCGCCGCCCTTGGCTTCGTACGCCGCCTCGATGCCCGGTGCCGCGCGCAGCAGTGCCGCGATACCGGCTCTGATGAGGTCCTGGTCGTCGACCACCAGTACCTTCGTCATCCCCGCCCCCTTGATCCGCACCGCTCAGACCTCGATCCGCACCGCTCAGACCTCGGCCGACGGCGGCGCCGCCGCGGTCGGCAGTGTGAGCGTGACCTGGAACCCCCCGGTGGGCCGCGGACCGGCGGTCAGCGTGCCCCCGTAGATCCTGGCCCGTTCACGCATGCCTATCAACCCGTGTCCGGGCGCCGCGTCGGGGTGGCCGGGCCGGGGGCGGCCGTCGTCCGTGACGGTGACCTTCAGCAGGTGCGGCTCAAACTCCATGGTGACGCTCGCCCGGGCTGGCTGCGCGTGCTTGATGACGTTGGTGAGCGCCTCCTGGACGATCCGGAAGACGCACAACTCCTCGGCCGGGGTGAGGGTGCGGGGCGTGCCCGTCGTGCGGCACTCCACCGGTACGCCCGCCGTGCGCACGCGGTCGAGCAGTTCGTCGAGCCGGTCGAGGCCCGGGGCCGGAGCGAAGGCCGTCTCCGGCTGCCGCTCGTCGGCGTCCTCGGGCCCGAGACGCAGCACCGCCAGCAGCCGACGCATCTCCTGGAGCGCCTCATGGCTGGTGGCGGCGATGGTGTCGAGCGCGCCGCGCGCGGTGTCCGGCTCGGAACCGAAGACGTAGCGGGCCAACCCCGACTGGACGGAGATCACCGACATGTGGTGGGCCACCACGTCATGGAGTTCGCGGGCGATCCTGACCCGCTCCTCCGCCACGGCGCGGCGGGCGCGTTCTTGTTGCTCCTCCCGCAACCGCTCGGTGAGACGGGAGAGTTGGACGTTGCGCTGCGCGGAGAGCCGGGTGACGCGGCCGAAGTAGCAGATCACCGCGGGCCACAGCACAGCCTGCGCGATCACCGTGGACACCGAGTCCTGCCTGCCCGCCCGCCCCGCGTAGATCCACACCGCCCCGGCCAGCGCCGCGCAGGAGACCGTCGCCCGGGCGGAACGGTTCGTCGCCACGGAGTAGATCGCCACCAGGGCGCCGACGCTGTTGACGACCGGCCAGTATCCCGCCGCGATGTAGCACACCCAACCGCAGCAGACAGCCACACACGTCAGCACCGGAGCCCGCCGCCGCATGGTGACCAGCAGATTGACCAGGCCGGTCAGCAGATAGCCTGTGCAGTCCATCGGACGCCAGCCGACTGGCGGCCGTTCATGGCCCAGCAGCAGGCTGACCAGTGCGCAGGACAGCGCCAACAGCACGTCGAACAGCGGCGAGTTGCCTTCGTTCAGGCGTCGGACCAGCGCTTTGCCGAGGTGCATCGGCGCAGCGTAGATGTGCTCGGCGTGCCTCGTCATCGTTCCCGCGGTGTAGTGGGGGATGCCACACGGCTGTCCCGTGACCGCCAACCTCGGTCACGGGACAGCCTGCTGTGTGCGTGGGCTACTGCGGTGTCGGCTACTGCGTGCCGCTCCTTACCAGGTGGTCGGCAGATAGCCGTAGCAGTAGTTGTCGTAGTAGTCGTGGAACTTGGTGAGCAGGGCGTCTCCCGTCTGCGGGCCGACGATGCCGTCCCGACGGATGTGCGCCCACACTTGGAAGGACTCGATGGCGTTCTCGGTGTCGGGGCCGAACACACCGTCGGTCGGGGTCGTGTAGGGCGCGGGGGAGTCGTCGATGAGCTTCTGCACACACCACACCGCGTGGCTGTTGTTGGTCTGCCCCGAGCCGACGTAGCCCGCCACGGTGGTGGCGTTGGCCGTGCCCGCGAACGCGCCCACCGCGAGTCCGATGGCCGCGCCGACCAGCCCGATCCGGGTGGCGAGTGTCTTTCCGTTCACCGTGGTTGTCCCTTTCCGTGGCTCCAGTGGGATTCGGGGGCGGACGATCGGACGCGGAGCCTGGTCGGCGGTCCGCGGATCCCCCGCGCCCGTGGACCGCCGCTCTGCTTCCTGCGAAAGGGAACGTACGGGGTCAGGGCGGTGCGGGGCGTCTGCCTGTGGTGGGAAGAACGGGGTCAACCAAGGTGGTACGCGGGGTACTCCCCGGTGGTAGGGGGCGCGCCGCCACGCTGACGCACCCCAGGAATGCGGCGGCCGGTACTCCCCGGTGGTGGGGGGCGCGCCTCGTGCGTTGGCGTGCCGTCGGGCGGCGCCCCGCCTGCCCTCACCTCAGGAAGCCGCTGATCCGCTCGCGCAACCCCGCCGCGTCCAGCCCGTGCGCTGCGACATGCTCCTGCCACGTCCCGTACCGCCGCAGTTCCTCGCGGGCGGTGCCCAGGCCCAGGACGCGGTGCGGCACATCGGCCAGCGCCTCGGCGGCGTACGACACGGAGGTACCGGCCAGATACGGCTCGACCAGCACCACGTCCGCCGCCTCGGCGCGCCGCACCTCCGCGCGGAGCGTGTGCGCGTCGAGCGGCCGCACCGTGGAGGCGTAGAGCACGGTCACGTCCAGCCCCTCGACCGCCTCCAGCACCGCGTCCAGCATGGGGCCGACCGCCAGCACCACGCCGGACCGTCCGGCGCGCAGCAACTGGAAGCGTCCGGGGGAGACCGGCAGCGGCTCACGGTTGGACTGTTCGGTGAGCCGCAGGTAGACGCGGTTGTCACCGTCCGCTGCGGCATGCCGCAGCAGCGCCTCCGCCTCGTCTGGATGGCCGGGTACGTGGACCGTCCACCCATCCAGGGTGTCGAGCAGCGCCACATCCCCGGGCGCCTGATGGGTACGTCCCCCGGACGCGATGTCGTACGAGCCGCCCGAGCTGACCAGCACCGCCCCGACGCCCTGGTGCCCGAGGTCGAGCTTGACCTGCTCGAAGGGCCGCTCGACCAGGAAACTGGCGAAGGTGTGCGCGATGGGCCGCATCCCGGCCAGCGCCAGCCCACCGGCCACGCCCACCAGCAACTGCTCGCGGATGCCGACGTCGATCACCCGGTCGGGGTGGGCGCGGGCCGCGTCCTTGAACCGGTCACCGGAGATCACCGCGAGGGCGAGGGCCAGCCGGGGATCCTCGTCGAGAAGGCGGGTGGTGACGGCGGCGAATCGTTCACGCATGGTGTCCATGGCTGATGTCCCATCAACTAACGGTTGTGCGGGCAAAATTGAGGTGGGGGCTGTTGTGGTCAGGCGTCCTTGGGCTCGACGCGGGCGACGACGGCGTGCGGTCGGCCCGGGTGCGCGGTGGTGAACGCCTCGTACAGCGCCTCATGGTCACGCCCGTCGACGGTGAGCGCCGACCAGCCCTCCGCCTCGAAGCGCGAGGCGAGCCCGCCGCGCCAGCCGTAGGTGGCCGACGAGTTGTCGACGGCCACCACGTGCAGCCCCTCCAGGCCGACCGCGCCCGCGAAGGCGACCGCTTCGTGGTTGCTGCCCTCGTCCATCTCGGCGTCGCCGACCAGCACCCAGGTACGGGTGCCGTGCAGTCCCTGCGCCTTCAGCCCCAGCGCGGTGCCCACGGCGAGCGGCAGCCCGTGTCCGAGCGACCCGGAGCCGATCTCGGCGCCGGGGACGAGCGTCCGGTCCGGGTGGTACCCGAGCGGCGACTCGTACGCCCCGAACCCCGCCAGCCATTCCTCCGGGATGAACCCCTTGGCGGCGAGCACGGCGTAGTACGCCATCGGGCCGTGCCCCTTGGAGAGCAGGAACCGGTCCCGGCCGGGGGCGTCGGCGGTCTGCGGAGAGACCCGCAGCACCCGGTCGTAGAGCACCCACAGCACATCGAGCGTGGAGGTGGCGGCCGGTCCGTGCTTCTCGTCGCCGGTCATCAGCGACATCAGCCGCGGAAGGTCGGTGAAGTCATGAACACTGCTGGTGGAAGTCATGCGAAGATCGTGCAACTTCAAGTTCACTTGAAGTCAAGCGGCGCTGACCGGCTATTGTCGGGCTCATGTCGCTCACCGCGCACGATCGCCTGACCATCGGCGAACTCGCCGCCCGCAGCGGCCTGGCCACCTCGGCGCTGCGCTACTACGAGGAACTGGGCCTGATCCACTCCGAACGCACCGCGGGCGGCCAGCGCCGCTACAAGCGGGCCGTGCTGCGTCGCATCGCCTTCATCCGAGCCGCCCAGCAGGTCGGCCTCACCCTGGACGAGGCCCGCGCGGCCCTGGCGGATCTCCCCGCCGACCGCACGCCCAACGCCACCGAGTGGGCCCAGGTCGCCCGCGCCTGGCAACGCCGCATCGACGCCCAGATCGCCGACCTGGAACGCCTGCGCACCCGCCTCACCGGCTGCATCGGCTGCGGCTGCCTGTCACTGACCAGGTGCCGCCTGTACAACCCCGCCGACACGGCCGCCCAGACCGGCCCCGGCGCCCGCTACCTCCTGGGCGAAGACCCGGCACCCGAGCAACGGTGACTCTGTGTGTCTGCATGGCCACGGTAGATGTCGGGCCCCCGGGGTGCGAGCGGCCACCACCCGAAGTGCGGTATTGTTCTCGTGCGCGGTCAGCCGGGGAAACCCCAGCCGATCAAGCACCGGGACGTGGCGCAGCTTGGTAGCGCACTTGACTGGGGGTCAAGGGGTCGCAGGTTCAAATCCTGTCGTCCCGACTTGCGAAACCGCAGGTCGAAGGCCGTTTCCGTGAGTAACGGAAGCGGCCTTTGTCGTGTTTGCGGTGGGAGCGAACGGGGAGCCCTCTGGGAGCGCTCTTGCTCCCAGCCTCAAGTGGTGTCAATCGGGGGCGATTTGTCCGTCGCCCGGTCGGGTGGATGTGGGGCGCGGTACGGGGGCGTTGCGCGCCGTCGTCAACCGGTGGGCGGCGAGGTCACCCGGGATGATGTTGATGTAGCGGCCATCGAGAGGCCTAAAGGCCCCTTGGTGGCTTCTGGCCGACCTTTGGCCAAGGGAGCGGGGTGGGGTGCTCCCCATGGGGCGGGGGCTGCGGGGCGGCTCCAGTGGTCACGACTCCCTGATTCCGCAGGTCAGCCCTCCTTGCCTGCCATCGCTAGGGCGCTCGCTATCCCGTAAGGTCGGTGCAATGCCCCTTGGCGCCGCCCCGCAGACGGGGCACTCCCACAATGGGAGCGCTGTGGGACGCCGCTTCGCGCGGTATCGGGCCCTTCGGTTGGCCACCGGCCGCCCAATTGGATGCGTCTTCGGGAACGGGCATCAGTGGACCTGTCCATCGCGCGAGAGTACTGGTTGCCGTACTCGCCTGCGAGGAGTCCGTCGTCGTCGATCACGCACGTTGGGCGTGCCGCCGGTGCCCTGGTCGTCCAAGGGGTGAGGAGTAGTCGCTAGACTTCACGCCTGTCCTGCCGATGATGTGAACGTCGCCTCTGTGGAGCGAAGTGGTGGCCCATCAGAGCTGCTGATGGCGAGCCTCATTCGTCATTGGCCGCAGGTTCGAGCCCTGAGCAGGGCACCAGGCAGATGGGAATGGGCGTGAGCTGCGGTTTTGCGAGGGGGTGGTCACGATCGAAGCGACGTACGGTCTGGTATAAGGCTTGGCCGAAGGTGCGAGTCTCGGCAGGAGCAGCAGAACATGAGAAGCAGGGTCCTCGCCGGTCAACGCTGGGTCTCTGGTCGTCACAGCGACGGTGTCGTTTGAATGTGGGGTCCGTGGGCTGGTCGGGCTGTGTGCGGTTCATGGTTCGGCTGTCTCTCGGTGCAAACGTGTGCGCGATCGACGGCTCCGGCGATGTGTAGAGGGAACGGTCATCGGCGGTCATACAGGTTGCCGCTCGGCCGGTGACAACTGCGTTGGGTCGCTGCGGTCGGGGAGGTTGCTGTATTTCGCTGCTGTATCGGGGACCAGCAAGTGGTCTACCGCGGCAGGTACACCGTGCTGACCGAGATCCCTCCCAGCAACTGGTATCCGCAAGTCTTCGCCCCCATCCAGAGGTTGTTGTCGTAGGGCCCAGGCGTCGCACCGGCGGGATAGTCGACGGTCATCTCCAACGTGCGGGTGGTGAAGCCGGGCAGGTTTCCGAGGACAGCGTCGCCGCCGATCCAATGGGCGTTGGACGACTTGGTCGCCGGGTACCAGGTCGTGATCAAGTGATGCCACGACCCGCCGTTGAACTTCCACCACACAGTCGGTGCCGCGCCCTTCTGGTTGCTCGGCGGCTCCATCTGGTAGTCGAAGAACACCCCGACAGCGGTGCCGACTTGGCGTTGCGCACGGTGGTGTACGTGACCAGGTTCTGCCCCGCCTTCGTGGAGGTCGGCATCTTGTACAAGTTGCCGGAACCGGTGATCTCGCCATATGTGCAGGTCGGCTTGGAACGGACGAAAGCCGCCGGTGCCGCCTGAACTGTGCCGGGAATCATGGCCAGCACGCTCGCCCCTGCGGCCGCAGCTGCGAGTCCCCACCTGAAAAGCCTCATGAACCCCTCCCGCTTCACGCCGTGCCATCACGAGCGTGAGCAGATCGTACGACCATCAACGACGGGTGCTAGCAAGTACCCTGCGCCGATCCGACAGCTCATGGCACACGGCTCCGGAGGGCGTCTGCTTCAGCGGCGTCTTGGCTGGTCAGGGGGATGGGTAGGTCTTGATAGCCACTGCTCGTCTACCAGCTGTCCGCTGGGTGCGGGGCCAAATGCCTTGATCCCACCGTGGGTTGTCAGACCTCAGTGCCATGCTTGCTCCTGACACTTGCCTCTACTTCATGTGCCGGCCGCACCGACAACACGCGCCCAACCTGACAGAAGGTACGCAAACCTCCGATGGACTCCGCCTTCACAGTTCTCGCCACTCCTGGACAGCTCACCGCTCACAAGGTCTACGAAGTCCTCCGTGACCACAGTGGGGGTCCTCTGGAGTTTGACCGGATTCTCACGGAATTGGGCGACGAACAGATTGCCAGCAGCACCCTCGCGCAAGAGCAGTTGCTTGAAGCGTTGTTGAGAGATGACAGATTGCGTTCGGCGCGGGGTTATCGACAGCGCTTTTCAATGTCCGGGAGGTCCATTCGCCTCCGCCCTCCCGGCAACCGAGCGGAGCTGGCCATTGAACAAGAAAATGAGCAAGTCAAAGAGCAGCTGCTGAAGCAATTGCGAGAAGTTCCTCCGGAAGTATTCGAGCACATCGTGGCTGATTTGTTCACTGCGATGAGATACGAAGATGTAAAGGTCACTAGAAGATCTAAGGATGGTGGCGTTGACGTCCGAGCCACTCTCGTTGCAGGCGCCGTTATGACAGTACCTACCGCGATTCAGGTGAAGCGCTGGTCGAAACCGGTAACAGTCAAGGAGGTTAGAGAACTCAGGGGCACGCTGAGGGCCGGCACGCAAGGGATTATCGTGACCACTGGAAAGTACACTAAGGATGCTCCCAAGGAGGCCTTGGATGATGCTCTCACTCCAATTCACCTGATCGATGGCCGGTTGTTGACTGATTTGCTAACTGAGCACGGCATTGGCGTCCAGGCGTCGCGTCTTTCCCTCCTTTCCCTCGATTTGGAGGCATTGGCAACTATTACAGGCAAGGCTGGTAGCCCCATTCAAGGAAGCTCCTCCCGGCCGCCTCAAAATGCTCAGCCGCGCTACTACATCGAGAAGATGCCATCGGATCGAGGCAAGGATCTTTTGGACTGCATCGTTTCTATGACGGACCTTGCCGACGGTCAGCCGAGCTGGGACGACTACGTCGCAAAATTCCAGGAGCGGTTTCCTGCTATTACGCGCCCCGATGAGGCCCGTCGACGGTCGCGTGTCCTGGTTTCCCTGGGTCTAGTGGATGTTGAGAATGACCACATGAACTTGACCCTGGCTGGTCGAAAATTGCTGGAATACCCAGATTCAAGCTTCCTCCTCGAGCTATTTCTAAGCCGTATCGTGGGTGCCCGGGAAATCGAGGAACTATCCAGGTCCCTCACAAGGACGGATCTGCGCAAAAAACTCCAGGATGGTTCCCTGGCGGGGCTTACCCCTACTCAAGCGACACTGGTCGAGAAGTGGCTCAGTCACATAAAGAGGCCTGCCGCATCCCGATAGCTCCCGCGGTGGCAGACGCGGCGGCGAGCGTCAAGTGCTACACCCCTCGCGTGCGCTCATAGCCAGGCTACGTTTACCGTCGCAAGGACCGGCCAGCGTGCGTAACAACCGTCCAACTGCCAGACAGCCGCCTATTGGCACTTTGGGAGCATCTTTGTCGTTGCGTGGGTGGGCCGGTCCAACGTCTTCTACCCTGTTCATGGTGTCGTTACCTGGACGCAGGTGTCTGTTATGCAGCAAATCTGGGGTAGTGAGCGTCGGCGGACGGCGATTGGGCGGATGACGCTGTCGGTGCCCGCGCGTCAGGCGCTGGCGGACGGCCAGTTGGTACCTGAGCGGACGATCCTCGACTACGGCTGTGGCCGTGGTGACGATGTCAGAGCTTTGCAGCAACTGGACTGCCAGGTGACGGGGTGGGATCCGTATTACCGCTCTGACACACAACTGGGCGCCAACGACGTGGTGTTGCTGACGTATGTGTTGAACGTGATCGAGGATCCGGTAGAGCGTCGGCAGACCTTGGAGCAGGCGTGGGAGCTGGCCTCGACGCTTTTGGTGGTCTCAGCCCGCCTGACATGGGAGAAGTCAAAGGTCCACGGTCAGGAGTTCGGTGACGGCCTGCTGACGAGCCTGCAGACGTTTCAGCATCTATATGCCGCGAGTGAGCTGCGGGAGTACGTGGAGCAGGTGACCGGCGCGCGGGTGGTGGCGGCTGCGCCAGGGGTCGTCTACGCGTTCCGGGACGAGGGCGCCCGGCTGAGCTATCTGGCGCAGCGTGTGATCCCAGATGCCGAGTGGCTTGCTTCCGAGGACACTGCCTCGGCGGTGAGTGCGGTGGCGGACTTCTTCGAGCGTAGGGGACGTCCGCCGCGGATTGAGGAGATGCCGCGGACCGTTGCGCAGCTGTTGGCTCATCTGCGCCCCGGTGAGGTCAAGCGTCTGGTGCGGGATGGTGCTGATCCTGAGCGGGCCGCTGCGGGGGCTAAGCGATCGACGCTGAACACGTTGCTCTACCTGGCGGTGGAGCTCTTCAACGGCCGTGGACCGTTTGGCAGTCTGCCAGTGGGGCTACAGCAGGACGTACGTACGTTCTTCAGCTCCTACAAGGAGGCGTGCCAGCGGGCTGACCGGCTGTTGTTCAAGCTCCGCGACGACGGATATGTGCGCAATGCCATGAACGCCTCCGTTGCAGGCAAGGTGACACCGACGGCGCTGTATGTGCATCGACGTACGCTGGAGCGGATCCCGACGGTTTTGCGCTTGTACGAGCACTGCGCTTCGATTGCTGCCGGTCGCCCGGAGCAGTGGACAGTGGCAAAGCTCAAGCACCAAGGGCGAGCGGTGTCGTGGCTGGACTACCCGGACTTTGACAAAGACCCGCATCCGCGGATTCGATCTTCCTACATGGTGGACCTGCAGACGTTTCAGGCATCCCATCTCTCCTATGAGAGTTCGGCGAACCGGCCGTTGCTGCACCGCAAGCACGAGTTTCTGGCACCGGATGATCCGGATGTGCCGCGATATCGCCGGTTGACCGAATCTGAGACGCGGGCGGGATTGTATGAACGGCCGCACCTGATCGGGACCGAGAACGGCTGGGAGGCCGAGCTCGTCAGGTGCGGCCGGGAGCTGCGCGGGCACCGCCTGGTGCGTCGCACCGAGGCGTAGGCTGGTCAGCCTTCCTGAGGTTGCATGCGGGCGATGGTCTCGGCAATGGGCAGCGGGTCGAAGTCCCTTGCCTGCGGAGGGAACCAGGAAAACCGCAGCCCATTTGCGGCTACGTCGTCGGGAAGGCCCATCGCCTGGAGCACGTGGCTAGGGGTGTAGGAGGCGCTGGTGCACGCAGACCCTGTTGCAATGGCAACCTGGTCCTTGAGCCGGACGATCAGTGCTTCAGCGTTGAGCTGGTCGAAGGAGACGTTGAGGATGTGCGGCACGGTGTGTGCCTGATCTCCGTTGAGGCGGAAGCGTGTCTTGCCGAGTGCTTCCAAGATCTGCTCGCGCATCGCTCGCGCGTCGCGTTCCCAGTTGTCCCGGCTCTCGTGGAAGATCTTCGCGGCCTCATAAAGGCCCATGATCAGAGGGACGGGGAGGGTGCCGGGGCGCAGCTTCCTCTCCTGGCCGCCGCCGAACATGATCGGTTCCAGCGGCACCTTCTCCCAGCCGCGACGTCGTGTAATGAGCGCTCCGACCCCCTTCGGCGCGCCGATCTTGTGACCGCTGATGCTGATCAGGTCGATTGGCGCGGACAGGTCATCGGCGATCTTGCCGTATCCCTGAGCGGCGTCCACGTGCAGGTAAGTAGGCGTGGCCCGCAGACGTTCGGCCAACTCGGCGACCGGTTGGATGACGCCGGTCTCGTTGTTGACGTGCATCAGAGACACCGCGAGCGTGTCGGGGCGCAGGCGCTCTATCACCTGCTCGACGGTGATACGGCCGGACGGGCCCGGCTCAAGAAAGTCCACGGCGAAGCCGCGGTTCTCCGCGAGGTGCAACAGGGGCTCCAGGACGGCCTTGTGCTCGATCGCCGACGTGATGATGTGCTTCCGGCCGGTGCGCTCACCGAACGGGGCGAGGCCAAGCAGGGCGATGTTGTTGGACTCCGTGGCCCCGCTGGTGAAGATCACTTCCTCGGTCTTGGCGCCCACGGTGCTCGCGAGGAAGGAACGGGCTTGCTGGACCGCCTTCTTGGCACGGGCACCGTACTCGTGAGTGCGGCTGCCGGCGTTGCCGAAGTCTTCGGTCATCCAGTGCAGGACGACATCAGCGACCCTGTCGGGTTCCAGAACTCGGCTTGGCCCGGTGACCAGCAGCGATGGATAGAGCAACGCGCGCCGGGAAGGATCTCATGCTGTGTGGCTACGTCTGCTCTACCTGGTCTTCACCCGGCTGCTGAGCT
>NZ_JANFNH010000022.1 GCF_024436055.1 Streptantibioticus rubrisoli
GGGGGGTGGGGCGGGGGCTGCGGCCCGGCGCCGGGCACCGGGTGGCCGACGCCTGCCAGGGGCGTGGCGTAGGGGTTCTCGGGCACCGGCTCGGAAGGCGGTACGGAGGGGGCGGGCGGGACGGCGGGGGGCGCGGGGGTGTCCTTCGACAGCGACACCCTCTCCGCGCCGTCAGGCGTGGCGTCGGGCCTGGCGTCGGGCGTCGCGTCGGGCTCCGCGGCGGCCGGTTGGTCCGTCTGGGGGACCGGAGCGGGCGCCTCCGGGGCGGACGGCGCCGTGGCGTCCTGGTCCCGCGGCGCCTCCTGCGGGCGACTCCACCAGTGCGGCCGGGCGGCCTTCCCCTCGTCCATGTTCTCCCCTGTTTCTGCGGTCCCCCCAGGCACGGAAGGATTCAGCAGGCTCTGGCACCTCTCAGCCCACACCAGTACCCCCGAAGGCGCAACGCGGCAGGCTACTGAGCCGGAATTCAACCAGGCGTACGAAAACGCGTCAGCGCGCGGGGCCGCTGCCCAGCAACGGCAACGGGGACGGCGCCACCGACCGCGCGGTGAGCGGCATGGGCGGCTGCGGCACCGCCTCCGGGGTGGTGGACGCGAGCGAGACCGGCGCCCGGCCGCCCTGCGGCAGCAGCATGGGCCCCGGCGCCGACAGCGGCCTGACGTGCGCCGCGGTCCCACCCAGCGGCCCGCCCGGCCGCTCCCGGCCCGCCAGCAGCGCCCCGTTGCCCCCGCCGCCGGGCGGGGTGACCGCGGACCCCGCGCCCGCGTCGGCCGTGCCGCCGCCCTCGACGGCGGCGTCCAGCGGCAGCGCACCGCCCAGCGCGATCGCCGCCAGCGAAAACGCCCCGGCCGCCGCGAAGGCGAACCGCCGCCCACGCGAGGCCGAGCGGTTGACGTCGTGGATGCGGAACCGGAAGCCGTCCAGCCGCCCACTGGACGGCGTCAGCGCACTGGCGCCGTTCGGCGGCAGATACGCCCTGGCGCCCTCCTGGCGCCCGAACGGCTCTCGGGAGTCGTCGGGCCGCTCCGCCGCACAGAAGTCGTCCTGCGGTCCGAACAGCCCACCGCCGAGATAGGGGCCGTCGCCGCCGGGGCCGTGGCCCGGCAGCCCCTGTAGCCGGGCCAGCAGCCCGGCGGACAGCGCGGGCGGCATCGCGTCGGCGACCGCGTTCTTCAGCCGCCGCTGCTCGTCGGCCTCGGTCTTGCACTGCTCGCAGGTGGCCAGATGGGCCAGCACGCGCTCGCGTGTGTCATCGGGCAGCTCACCGTCGACGAACGCCGCCAGGCGGTCGCCTAGGTGTTCCTCAGCCGTGGAGCGGGCCGTGCCGCTCGTACCACTTCGGAATGGGCCTGTGCCGCTCACGCTCTCCCCCGCGTCGCCGTTCCTTCACTGCTCTGGCCGCCCGCCGCGACCGCGGCCATCGCGCGCCCGGGGCGGGCGGCGGGCGCACGGTGCTGCAGGGCGCTGCGCAGGTGGGAGCGGCCGCGGTGGATGCGGCTGCGGACGGTGCCCAGCTTGACGCCGAGGGTGGCCGCGATCTCCTCGTACGACAGCCCCTCGATGTCGCACAGCACCACCGCCGCCCGGAACTCCGGCGCGAGGGTGTCCAGCGCCTGCTGGATGTCCGCGTCGAAGTGGGTGTCGTTGAAGTGCTGCGCGGGCGACGGCTCACGGCTGGGCAGCCGCTCCGCCGCGTCCTCACCGAGGGCGTCGAACCGGATCCGCTGGCGGCGGCGCACCATGTCCAGGAACAGGTTGGTGGTGATGCGGTGCAGCCAGCCCTCGAACGTGCCGGGGGTGTAGGTGGACAGCGACCGGAAGACACGGACGAAGACCTCCTGGGTGAGGTCCTCCGCGTCGTGCTGGTTGCCGGTCAGGCGGTAGGCGAGGCGGTAGACCCGTGCGCTGTGCGTGCTGACGATCTCCTCCCATGAGGGCGGAGTCCACGTCTCGCCGTCGGCGCCGAAGGACACCGTGGGGGCGAACGCCGCGGTGGCGTTCGCGGACCCGGCCTCGGAACCTGCGGTGGCGGCGGTGGCACGGTCAGCGGTCTCGTTCACGGATCTCGGCTGCCCTGCCGACCGACGGAAACGCCTGAGCACTCCCTGGTCGCCGTCGACAGCCGCACCTCCCCTGTCGGCTCTGGTGGTGTCCAGTAGAGCCCCTACCATATCCACCTCGCCCGTTAGCTCCGGATAAGCAGCTTTGTCCCGGCTCCGGTCCGCTGGGACCGTCGACGAACACGGAAGACCTGCGCGTCCTTCCGTACCCATCCCACCAGCGTCAACGCACGGTCCCCTCCGCAGGTTCCCATCGGCAGCGGATACAGTCGCCGAGCGACTTCACGCACGACCGCGGGGACAAACGGGGACAGGAGAGGGCCATTACCGGCAACCGGCAGGCGAGCTGGGCGTTCGCGGACGCCTTCGTCGCCGAGGACGAGGCGTTGCTACGGGCCCGGGAACGCGCCCGTCAGGTCGGCGTGCGCTCGGTCTCCCCCGGCACCGGCGCCGCGCTGCGGATGCTGGCGGCGGCCGCCGACGCCCGGGTGGTCGCCGAGATTGGCACCGGCGTCGGGGTCTCCGGCATCCACCTGCTGCACGGGATGCGCCCGGACGGCGTGCTGACCACGGTGGACACCGAGCCGGACCGCCAGCAGCTCGCCCGGGAGGCCTACCGGGAGGCGGGCTTCGCGGCGAACCGCGCCCGCTTCATCCCCGGCCCGGCCCTGGACGTCCTGCCCCGGCTCGCGGACGGCGGCTACGACCTGGTCTTCTGCGACGGTGACCGGCTGGAGTACGCGCAGTACCTGGCTGAATCGTTGCGCCTGCTGCGGCCTGGTGGACTGGTCTGCTTCGAGGGGGTCTTCGCCCAGGGCCGGGCGATGGACGCCGCCCACCAGGAGACCGAGGTGCACGGGGTGCGCGAGGTGATGCGCGCGGTACGGGACAGCGCCGCGCTGGTGCCGGTGCTGCTGCCGACCGACGACGGGCTGCTGTGCGCGGTGAAGAAAGGCGCATGAAGACGGCTCCGGGCTTTTGCGAACCACATCCGGTGTTCATCCCGGTGTTCGCAAAAGCCCGGAGCCGAAAATCCGAAGGCCCGAGCCGCTGTGGCGGCTCATAACGCCGTATTTCAGACGACTACCTTCTCCAGGGCCTCGCCCAGGGCCTTGGCCTCATCGGGTGTCAGCTCGACGACGAGACGCCCGCCGCCTTCGAGCGGAACGCGCATGACGATGCCCCGCCCCTCCTTTGTCACCTCGAGCGGGCCATCACCCGTCCGCGGCTTCATGGCCGCCATGCTCGTTCCCCTTCCTGAAACCAGCTCCTCGCAACCGGCGGCCCAGGCGCCGCCGGACTCGAACACATTGGTTCCAGGCCATTATCCCGCATGCCAGTCCCCTATGACCAACATCGGGGACCGGCCACGCGACGACACCCGCTCGCAAAACCACCCAATCCGGCGAGGTGGCTGCGATACTCCCGCCCCGCGTTCCGCTCAGCGCTGAGTGGGCCGCCGCCGGTCCTTTGATCCAGGTCACATGTCGGCCGATGGCGAACTCCGGCATGCTGACCGCAGCGCACACCGCGCCAAGCCGCGACGGAGGGACTGACTGCCATGGCCGACACCGTGCTCTACGAGGTGGCCGACGGGCTCGCGACCATCACCTTGAACCGGCCCGAGGCGATGAACGCCCTCGACACCGAGACCAAGGACGCGCTGCGGGACACCCTGCGCGAGGCGGGCGCCGACCAGTCGGTACGGGCGGTGCTGCTCACCGCGACCGGGCGGGCCTTCTGCGTCGGCCAGGACCTCAAGGAGCACGTCAGCACGCTGCGCGGACCGGCGACGCCGGGCGGCAAGACCATGAGCACCGTCCAGGAGCACTACAACCCGATCGTCTCGGCCATCGCGACGATGCCCAAGCCGGTGGTGGCCGGGGTGAACGGGGTCGCGGCCGGTGCGGGCGCGGGGTTCGCCTTCGCCGCCGACTACCGGGTGGTGGCGGACTCGGCCAGCTTCAACACGTCCTTCGCCGGGGTGGCGCTGACCGCCGACTCGGGGGCGTCGTGGACCCTGCCGCGGCTGGTCGGCCCAGGGCGCGCCGCGGACCTGCTGATGTTCCCGCGCAAGATCACCGCCCAGGAGGCGTTTGAACTCGGCATCGCACAGAAGGTGGTGCCGACCGAGGAACTGCCCGCCGCCGCGCTCGCGGTCGCCCGTGAGCTGGCCCAGGGCCCGACGGTCGCCTACGCCGCGATCAAGGAGTCCCTCGCCTACGGGTCGTCGCACTCGCTGATCGAGACCCTGGTCAAGGAGGACGAACTACAGGAGCGCGCCGGAACCTCCGCGGACCACCGCATCGCGGTGGAGGCCTTCCTGAACAAGGAGCGCCCGAAGTACGTCGGCCGCTAGCCGCTCGGGGCTCGTCCGGCGTGGGTCGCGGCGGTTCCCGACCGCCGCTCCCCCACCGCCGGAGCCGCGCGCCGCCGCGGCGGACTCCCTCTTGAGGGCGAGCCCCCATGCCCCCGGGAACAACGGGGACTTGCCCCCACCGCTCCCTCCCGACGCGGCGGCGAGCAACCCCGACGGCGGCGCCCGGCGGCCACAAACCACCGCAGCCAACCGGGGGCCGCCCCACGGGCGCACCCCCAACCGGACCCCACGGGCGCACCCCCCACCGGGGTTCGGTGCGCAGCCCCGAACGCACGCCAGGCGCACAGCCCCCGTCAGCGGAAGGCGCAGGCCGCAAGGTGGTCGTTGACCAGCCCACACGCCTGCATCGCGGCGTACGCGGTCGTAGGACCGACAAAGCGGAAGCCCCGCTTCTTGAGTTCCTTGGCCAGGGCGACGGACTCCGGCGTGGTGGCCGGAACATCGGCGACCGTCCGCGGCGCCGGACGGTCGCCCGGCGCGTAGGACCAGATGAGCGCGTCCAGGCCGCCCTCGTAGGACTCCGCGACGTCGAGCGCGGCGCGGGCGTTCGCTATGACCGCGTCGATCTTGGCCCGGTTGCGGATGATCCCGGGATCGGTGAGCAGCCGTTCCCGGTCGGCGTCGGTGAACCTGGCCACCTTCTCCGGCCGGAAGCCCGCGAAGGCGGCCCGGAACCCCTCCCGGCGGCGCAGGATCGTCAGCCACGACAGGCCGGACTGGAACGCCTCCAGCGACAGCCGCTCGAACAACTCCACGTCACCGCGGACCGGACGCCCCCACTCGGCGTCGTGGTACGTCCGGTAGTCCGCGTAGCCGTCGCCGTCCCGCGCCCAGGGGCAGCGGGTCAGGCCGTCGGCACCGGTGAGCGCTCCGCCCTCAGTCATGCGGCTGCTCCCCGTTGGGCGCGGTGTCCCGCGGGTGCTCCTTGACCAGTGACGGCGCGCCGAGCGCGGCGTCCTGCGCACCGGCCAGCGCCGCCTCCAACTCGGCGATGCGCGCGTCCCGTTCGGCCAGTTCGGCGGCGAGCCGGTCGAGCACGTCGTCCACCGCGTCCATCCGGTAGCCGCGCAGCGTCACGGCGAGCCGCAGGTCGTCGACGTCGGCACGGCTGACCGGCCGGTCCCCGGGCAGCGGGTCCGACAGGCGGTCCGGCTCGGCGTCGCGCAGCGTGCCCCCGTCGCCGAGGACCGCGACGGCCACGGCGCCGACCACCGCGACCAGCGCGATGAGCATGAACCAGAACAAGACGATCTCTCCCGGGTCCGGCCTCAGTACCTGAAGCGTCGGTGCCTTTGCTGTCCAAGTGTCCGCCCCGATCGTGCCATGCCGCGCTGTGCTCGGTGGTCCGGTGGGCGACGGGTTAGGGTCGCGACGGGCGATCGAGGAGTGTCGGCACCGAGTGGAGCGCCGCTGGCGGGGCAGCCGGTCGAGAAGGGCGAAACAGCATGTTGCGGTTGGGGAAGCGGGAGTTCGGGGACCACGAGCCGGTGATCATGGCGATCGTGAACCGGACGCCGGACTCCTTCTACGACCGGGGCGCCACCTTCACCGACGAGGCAGCGCTCCTGCGGGTGGAACGGGCGGTGTCAGAGGGTGCTGCCATCATCGACATCGGTGGGGTCAAGGCCGGTCCTGGGGAGGAGGTGTCGGCCGAGGAGGAGATCCGTCGTACGGCCGCGTTCGTCGCCGAGGTGCGCGGTCGGTACCCGGATGTGGTGATCAGCGTCGACACCTGGCGGCACGAGGTCGGGGAGGCGGTCTGTGAGGCGGGCGCGGACCTGATCAACGACGCGTGGGGCGGGGTCGACCCCAAGCTGGCCGAGGTCGCCGCGCGCTTCGGGGTGGGTCTGGTGTGCACGCACGCGGGCGGCGCGGAGCCGCGCACCCGCCCGCACCGGGTGACCTACGAGGATGTGATGGCCGACATCCTGCGGGTCACCCTGGGGCTGGCGGAACGGGCCGTGGAGCTGGGCGTACGGCGGGACGGGATCCTGATCGACCCCGGCCATGACTTCGGCAAGAACACCCGGCACTCGCTGGAGGCGACCCGGCGGCTCGGCGAGATGGTGGGCACCGGCTGGCCGGTGCTGGTGTCGCTGTCGAACAAGGACTTCGTCGGCGAGACCCTGGACAAGCCGGTCAAGGAGCGGCTGCTGGGCACCCTGGCGACCACCGCCGTCTCGGCCTGGCTGGGCGCCCGGGTCTACCGGGTGCACGAGGTCGCCGAGACCCGCCAGGTGCTGGACATGGTGGCCACCATCGCGGGCCACCGCCCCCCGGCCGTGGCCCGCCGCGGCCTGGCGTAACGAAGGCGGGAGCTCCCGCCACCCGCGGGGGCTGCGACGGCGGTACGGCGGACCACCGCCGCGCCCGCTGGCGAGGACCCGCGGCGCGGTCCCTCAGCGATCCGCCTTGGTGACGAGCTTGACCGCCTCGTCCACGTCGTCGGTGAGCTGGAACAGCTCCAGGTCGTGCCGGGACGCCTTGCCCTCGGCGACCAGGGTGTTGCGCACCCAGTCGACCAGGCCCCGCCAGTAGTCCGTGCCGAACAGCACGATCGGGAAGCGGGTCACCTTCTTGGTCTGGACCAGCGTCAGCGCCTCGAAGAGTTCGTCCAGCGTGCCGAAACCACCCGGCAGCACGATGAACCCCTGCGCGTACTTGACGAACATCGTCTTGCGCACGAAGAAGTAGCGGAAGTTGATGCCCACGTCGACGTACGGGTTGAGGCCCTGTTCGAAGGGCAGCTCGATGCCCAGCCCGACCGACGCACCGCCCGCCTCGCACGCCCCCTTGTTGGCGCCCTCCATCGCGCCCGGCCCGCCCCCGGTGATCACCGCGTAACCGGCCCCGGCCAGCGCCCGCCCGATGCGTACCGCCGCGTCGTACTCGGGCGAGTCCACGGGGGTGCGCGCGGAGCCGAACAGGCTGATCGCCGGGCCGAGTTCGGCCAGCGCGCCGAAGCCCTCGACGAACTCGGACTGGATGCGCATCACCCGCCAGGGGTCGCCGTGCAGCCAGTCCGTCGGCCCCTGGCTGTCCAGCAGCCGCTGGTCCGTGGTGCCCGACTGGACCTGGCCGCGGCGCCGCACCACCGGCCCGGTGTGCCGCTCCGGCCAGCCACGGCCGTACGGGATCGCCTCCGCGGCCGCGTTCGCCGCCGCGGCCGCCTCCTGTGCCTCGGCCCAGCCGCGCTCCCGCCCCTGGTCCTCCGCGTTGCCACTGCCCACGTCGTACCGCTCCCTCCAGCACCGGGCCCGTCACGGGCCACCGACTGCAGCCTACGTACCCCCGGCCCGCTACGCGCTCAGCCAGTGGCGCAGCCGCTCCTCACACCGCAAGATCGCCGAGGTCGCCACGTGTTCCTCGCGGGTGTGAGCGAGCTTGGGGTCACCGGGACCGTAGTTGACGGCCGGGATCCCGAAGGCGGAGAACCGGGCCACATCGGTCCAGCCGTCCTTCGGCGCGGGCGTGCCGCCGATCGCCGCGACGAACGCGGCGGCGGCCGGATGGGACAGCCCCGGCATGGCGCCCGGCGCGGAGTCGGTGAGCACGACGGTGAAGCCGTCGAACACCTCCCGCACGTGCGCCAGCGCCTCCTCTTCTGAACGGTTCGGCGCGAAGCGGTAGTTGACGGTCACCGCACAGCTGTCGGGGATCACGTTGGTGGCGTGACCGCCCTCGATCAGCACCGCGTTGAGCCCCTCGCGGTAGGTGAGCCCGTCGATCTCCACCCGCCTCGGCTGGTAATCCGCCAGCCGCGCCAGTACCGGCGCGGCGGCGTGGATGGCGTTCTCGCCGAGCCAGCTGCGCGCCGAGTGGGCGCGGCGGCCGGTGGTCTCCACCCGTACCCGCAAGGTGCCCTGGCAGCCGCCCTCGACCAGTGCGTCGGTGGGCTCCATCAGCACCGCGAAGTCACCGGCCAGCCAGTCGGGGTGGTGCTCGGCGAGCCGCCTCAGGCCGTTGAACTCGGCCGCGATCTCCTCGGCGTCGTAGAACACGAAGGTCAGGTCGCGGTTGGGCGCGGGCAGCGTGGCGGCGAGCCGGAGCTGGACCGCGACGCCGGACTTCATGTCGCTGGTGCCGCAGCCGTACAGCACCCCGTCCACCAGCCGCGACGGAACGTTGTCGGCGATCGGCACGGTGTCCAGGTGCCCGGCCAGCACGACCCGCTCGGCACGCCCGAGGTTGGTGCGGGCCACCACCGCGTCGCCGTCCCGGTCAACGGTCAGGTGCGGCAGGGCGCGCAGCGCCTGCTCGACGGCGTCCGCGAGCGGCTTCTCGGCCCGGCTGACCGACGGGATGTCGACGAGCTGCGCGGTGACCGCCGCGGCGTCCTGGCTGAGGTCGAGTGCGGGTGTGCTCATGTCGGCGACCCTACCTGGGCCCGCTCCGGCCGGGTCCGGGAATTCGACCGCGCGGCGGGCTCAAGTACGGTGTCGTGCGTGCCCGTGTCCCAGCCATCACACCAACACCCCCAGGGCACTTGCCTCCCGCGCGGCCGTCGCACCCGGTGCACCGCCGCGCTGCTGGCGCTGCTCACGCTGGTGGGGTACGTGGTCTTCGTGGACTGGACCGGTTCGCACGGCCTGGACTGCTTCGTCGAGGCGAACGGCACCCGGCTGGGCCTGCAGCAGCCGCAGGCGGCGAACGCGACGACCATCGGCGCCGTGGCGTCCGCCCGCGACCTGCCGGAACGGGCGCTGACGATAGCCCTGGCGACGGCGATGCAGGAGTCGAAGCTGCACAACATCAAGGGCGGGGACCGCGATTCGCTGGGCCTGTTCCAGCAGCGCCCGTCCCAGGGCTGGGGCACCGCGCGGCAGATCCTGGACCCGGTCTACTCGGCCGGGGAGTTCTTCGACGAGCTGGTGAAGATCCCCGGCTACTCACGGCTGCCGCTGACCGCCGCCGCGCAGCAGGTGCAGCACAGCGGCTTCCCGCAGGCGTACGCCAAGCACGAGGCGGACGCCTCGCTGCTGGCCGCCGCGCTGTACGGGCGGGAGCCCAGCCTGAGCTGCCGGGTGCCGGCGGGCGGCAGCCCGGGCGATCCGGCCGCGGTACGGCAGCGGCTGGCGCGGGAGTTCGGCGCGCAGGTGCTGGAACGGCAGGACAGCGCGGACGCCACCTCGGTCGACCTGCAGGGGGCGGCGGCCCCGGCCGCGCTGCCCACGGACACCCGGGGCGCCACGGTGACGGTGCCGGGGGACGCGGTCGGCGATCCGACGGACGAGGATCCCACGCAGCACGGCTGGGCGCTGGCGCAGTGGGCGGTGGCGCACGCGCCGGAGCTGCGGATCGCCGAGGTCGCGTATCGCGGCCGGATTTGGCGGGCGCGGGAATCCGGCAGCGGCTGGGTGAAGGACTCCGTGCGGGCCGGACATTCGTACGGAGACGTTCGGATCACTGTCGAGCACTAGTCGCGCAAAGTTCCGGAAGTTACTCCGTAAGGGGAATACTGAACGCCCCGCAAGGCCCTTCGAGTGCTCCCCCTCGACATTGCGCGCAATCCGTCAACCCGCTTGCGATACCCGCACTGTGACGTTTTTTCAACTGCCCGAGAACCAACGGGAATGCCCTATTCTCCCGAAAGTCTATTATGCGACCCATTGCCAACTCTTTACCTCGAACAACCGCAACCTTAGGGCTTCTCACGCGGTAGTCACGGCGTCCGCCTGCGGACGTCCTATGTCCTCATCTCTCCGTAAAAGGAGCACCATGTCTCTCCCCCTCAAGAGCCGGATCGCCCGGGCCGCCGTCCTGGTGGCCGCGGCCGCCCCCGTCATCGGGATGGGCGCCAGCGCGGCGCAGGCCGCCGAGATGCCCGCGACCAACGGCCTGAGCGGACTGAGCAGCCCGGAGACCATCCACAACGCCGACGCCGCCGTGCACAAGGCCGCGGGAGTGGTCAACGAGGCGGGCTCCAACACGGCCCACACGGTACTGCCCACCGCCACCAGCGCCGTCAGCAAGACCGGCAAGAAGGCCGGTCCGGCCGCCAACAAGCTGGTCGGCCAGGCCAACCACGCGGCCGGTGACGTGGTCGGCGGCACCGCCAAGTCGGCCACCAGCAACGGCCTGCCCACCGGCAGCCTCCCGGTCGGCGGCGCCGACCTGCCGTCCCTGGGCGGCTGAGCACGAACACCTGAGGGCCCGGGGAGCAGCGCTCCCGGGCCCTCAAGCTTGCGCCACGACGCCGCCCACGGCTCCCGGCCGCTACGCGCCGCCCAGGCGGCGTACCGCGGCGGCCACCCGCTCGTCCGTCGCGGTGAACGCGATCCGTACGTTGCGGCTCCCGGCCGATCCGTAGAACTCGCCCGGCGCCACCAGGATGCCCTGCTTGGCCAGGTCGCCCACGGTGTCCCAGCACGGCTCGTCGCGGGTCGCCCACAGGTACAGCGAGGCCTCACTGTGCTCGATGCGGAATCCAGCGCCCTCGAACGCGGCGCGCAGCGCGGCCCGGCGGCGTGCGTACCGCTCGTACTGCTCGTCGGCGTGCGCCTGGTCGCCCAGCGCCGCGATCATCGCCTGCTGCACCGGCGCCGGGACGATCAGGCCGAGGTGCTTGCGGACCGCCAGCAGCTCCTTGACCACCGCCGGATCACCGGCGAGGAACGCCCCACGGTAACCGGCGAAGTTGGACCGCTTGGACAGCGAGTGCACGGCGATCAGGCCGTCATGGCGACCACCACAGACCTCGGGGTGCAGGATCGACACCGGCCGGGTCTCCCACCCCAGTTCGATGTAGCACTCGTCGGAGACCACCAGCACCCCGTGCTCGCGTGCCCACGCCACGATCCGCCGCAACTCGGCGGCGTCCAGGGTGCGGCCGGTCGGATTGGACGGGGTGTTGAGCCACAGCAGCCTCACCCGCGCGGGATCGAGGTCCGCCACCGGGTCGGCGTAGGTGACCGCCTCCGCGCGGGCCACCAACGCACCGATCTCGTAGGTCGGGTAGGCCAGCTCGGGGTATGCGACCTGGTCACCCTCTTGCAGGTCGAGCAGGACCGGCAGCCAGCCGACGAGTTCCTTGGAACCGATCAGCGGCAGCACCGCCGCGGGATCCGCGGCCACCTCCAGCCGCCGGTGCAGCCAGCCCGCGATCGCCTCGCGCAGCGCGGCCGCGCCGTACGTCAGCGGATAGCCGGGGCTGTCGGCCGCGGCGACCAGCGCCTGCTGGACCACCGCGGGCACCGGGTCGACCGGGGTACCCACCGACAGGTCCACCACACCGTCGGGGTGCGCGGCGGCCGCGGTCTTGTAGGGCTCAAGGCGGTCCCAGGGAAAGACCGGAAGGCGGTCACTCACTCGCGCCACGTACAGCTCGCTTTCTCGCGTACAACGCCGTCGGTCCCGTACGGCCCACAGCCGTACGGGACCGACCATGATCGATCGCTATGCGGACCGGTAATACAGTCGCCTTACTCGTGGTCCTGGTTCTGCGGCGGCAAAGCGGCGATGAACGGGTGGTCACGTTCGATCAGCCCCAGCTTGGAGGCACCACCGGGCGAACCCAGCTCGTCGAAGAACTCGACGTTCGCCTTGTAGTAGTCCTTCCACTCCTCCGGGGTGTCGTCCTCGTAGAAGATCGCCTCGACCGGGCAGACCGGCTCACAGGCCCCGCAGTCGACGCATTCGTCAGGGTGGATGTACAAGGACCGCTGACCCTCGTAGATGCAGTCGACGGGGCACTCCTCGATGCATGCCTTGTCCTTGACGTCGACACAAGGCTGCGCGATGACGTAGGTCACGCTGTCGTTCCTCCTCGATAGGGCTGGCGGACCGATGCGGCTCCGCCGTGCGCGCGGGAGCGCGGCGTCGATGCCCACCTCCTAGTATCTCCGTTCCCTGGCCGCATACGAACAAGAGGGGTTGACCGATCGGTGGAGTTCGCTGGTGGTGGACGGCTCGAAATCCGCATTACCCCCTCTGACGTGGGAAAACGTGTATCGGTGCGGAGGGTAGCGGAGATCGTCGGCGCTCGCCCGGTGTTCGCCGACGCCGTAGGGCTTCTCACATCGTGGTCGGGTGGTGTGCTGATCATCACACGACGGAATGGCGAGACCGTCCACATTCCGGAACACCAGCTGGTGGCGGGCAAAGTGGTACCCGACCGTCCGGCCCGCTCTCGCCGTGCGACCCCGCCCACCGCGACCGCGCGCGAACTGCAGGAACTCGCCTCGCGCGGCTGGCCCGCGGTGGAGAGCGAGCGGCTCGGCGACTGGCTGCTGCGCGCCTCCGAAGGGTTCACCAGACGGGCCAACTCCGTGCTGCCGCTGGGCGATCCGGGCCTGCCGCTCGACGCGGCGATCCGCCGGGTCCGGGACTGGTACGGCGAGCGCGGGCTGGTGCCGTACGTCCAGGCCACCACCGGAACGGCGGACTGCGATGAGCGCCTTGACGACCGGTTGGCCCGGGACGGCTGGATCGCGGAGGCGTACACCCTGGTGTACACCGGCCCCATCGCGCCGGTCGCGGACGGCCCGGGCGCCGAACGGGTCACGCTCAGCCGGACGCCGGACGCCGCCTGGCTGGCCCGCTACCACCGCACCGGCGAGCTGGCCGAGCCCGCGCTGCGGGTACTGACCGGGGGGCCGTCGGTGTGGTTCGCCACGGTGCCGGGCGACGAGACGGCACCGGCGGCGATCGGGCGGTGCGTGGTGGACGGGCGCTGGGCCCAGTTCGGGGCGGTGGAGGTCGACCCGCGGCAGCGGCGGTCCGGGCTGGCCACCGCGGTGATGGCGGCACTCGCCCGCAGAGCGTTGGATGAAGGCGCCACGGGCGGGTATCTCCAAGTGGAGGAGGACAACGAGGGCGCCCGGGCGCTCTACGAACGGATGGGCTTCACCGCCCACCACGGCTACCACTACCGCCGCGCCCCACAGGGCGGCACCAGGTAGGTGGCGTCATGGACAACATCGTCGACCGGCGGCGCCGGTTCGCCGAGGCCGCACGCGGGGACCGACCCGACCTGGCGCTGCTGTGCCTGCTGGTCGGCGCGGAGGCCGCGCCCGGCCTCGACGAGACCGCGATCGCAGGCGCCCTGGACGAACTCGACCGGCTGGCCGACGACGTCGCCCGGCAGCGCACCGGCGACGGGCCGGGCGCCTGGGCCCGGGCGATGACCGAGGTACTGGGCGGGCGCCACGGGTTCCGCGGCCTGCCCTCGGACTACCGGCGGCTGGAGTCCTCGCTGCTCCACCATGTGCTGCGGCGCAGGCGCGGGCTGCCGATCCTGCTGTCGGTGGTGTGGATCGAGGTGGGACGGCGGCTGGGCGCACCGGTGTACGGGGTGGGGCTGCCCGGCCACTTCGTGGTCGGCATCGGCGCCCCGGACGGCGGCCATGTGCTGGTCGACCCGTTCAGCGGGGGCCGCCAACTGGCCGCGGGCGACGCCGAACTGCTGGTGGCTGGCGCCCTCGGCAGCACCGGGGTGGCACTGTCCGCCGGTATGTTCGCGCCCGCCGAACCGTTGGACATCGTCGCCCGGGTGCTCAACAACATCCGGGCGTGGGCCGCGGCCCGCCCCGAGCACAGCGCGGTACAGCTGTGGGCGATCGAACTCGGCCTGCTGCTTCCCCACCATCCGGCCGGGCTGCGCCTGGAGCGCGCCCAACTACTCGTACAGCGCGGCGAGTTCGCGGCTGGCGCCGCGGAGATGGAGTCCTACGCGGAGTCGGTGACCGCGATGGATCCGGCGATCGCCGACGGCCTGCGGCAGCGCGCCCGCTCGGCGCGCGCCCTGCTCAACTGACCGCTCACAGCCAGCCCTTCTCCCGGGCGACGCGGACCGCCTCGGAACGGTTGCGGGCACCGGTCTTCTGGATGGCGGTGGACAGGTAGTTGCGCACCGTGCCCTCCGACAGGTGCAGCGCCTTGGCGATCTCGGCGTTGACCGCCCCGTCGGCCGCCGCGCGCAGCACATCGCGCTCCCGTGTGGTGAGCGGATCGGCGCCCTCGGCGAGCGCCGCCGCCGCCAGCGTCGGGTCTATGACCTTCTCTCCGCGCAGCACTCGCCGTACCGCGTCGGCGAGTTGGGCCGCCGGGGCGTCCTTCACCAAGAAGGCGTCCGCGCCCTGCTCCATCGCCCGGCGCAGATACCCGGGGCGACCGAACGTGGTGACGATGACGACCTTGACGTCCGGCAACTCCACGCGCAGCCGCGCGGCGGCGTCTATCCCGGTCATCCCCGGCATCTCGATGTCGAGCAACGCCACGTCCACCGCGTGCTCGCGGGCCGCGGCGACCACCTCATCGCCCCGCGCGACCTGCGCGACCACCTCGATGTCCTCCTCCAGCCCGAGCAACGTCGCCAATGCCTCGCGCACCATTGACTGGTCCTCGGCCAGCAGCACCCTGATCATTGGTGCAGCGTAGCGAGCCGCCCGCACCACGGGCAGGGCTGTGGATCACGCCTGTGGATAACCCGTTGTGCCGCGCGTCTGGTGCCGCGCCTGCCGCACGGTGCGCAGCGGCACATAGGCGCTCAGCGAGAAGCCGCCGCGCTTGGAGGTGCCGGTGCGCAGCCGCCCGCCGGAGACCATCAGCCGCTCCTCCAGACCGCCCAGGCCGTTGCCCGGATGGTGGGAGCGGCCCGGGCCTCGGCCGTCGTCAGCGACCTCCAGCCGTAGGTAGCGGCCCTCGTCGGCCTCCCAGACCTCGTCCAGCGTCAGCGAGCAGTGCTTGGCGCCACTGTGCCGGATCACATTGGTCACCGCCTCACGCAGCGCCCACGCCAGCGCGCCCTGCTCCTCGGCGCCGAGCCCCGGGTACTGCTGCTCCAGCGGCAGGTCGAGCGTGGGCGAGACCTCGGCTTCCACCCCCGCGGTACGCAGTGCGGTGCGCGCCCCGGCCAACTCCACGCCGACGGTGGGCCGTCGATAGCCGCTGACCGCCTCCCGTACGTCAACCAGGGCCTGCCTGCTGACCTTTTCGATGTCGGCGACCTGCCTGGCCGCGTCCTGCGGCTTCTCCGGCAGCATCCGTCCGGCCAGCTCGCTCTTGAGCGTGATCAGGGACAGCGAGTGCCCCAGCAGATCGTGCAGATCACGGGCGAGCCGCAACCGCTCCTCGGCCGCGGCCAGCCGGGCGACCGTCTCCCGCGCCTCCCGCAACTCCCGCACCATCCGGCCCATCTGGCCAACGCCCATCATCGCCGCACCGCCCAGCAGCGCGGGGAAGAACAGCCCGTAGACGTCCCACTGCCGGGCGCCGAGCAACGCACCGACCGCCAGGATCGTCACCGCGCAGAACGGCACCGCCCACAGCACATGCCGGATCGGCAGCAGCACGCCGACGCTGACCGTCACATAGGTGAACATCACCAGCCACGGCGAGCCGAGGGTGAGGGACAAGGCCAGCGCGAGCGCGTACAGACCGCAGACGATGGCCAGTTGCCACCAGGCCGGTGTGTCGCGCCGCGGGCGCCGGTTGAGCAACAGGTACAGATACCAACCGACGAACAGCACCAGCCCCGCCCAGCCCAGCGCGACCGCAACCGCCGAGTGCCGCCCCGACGTCAGATCGCCCACCGCCGAACCCAGGTAGAGCAGGTAGACGAGCGCCCAGCACAGCTTGCTCCACTGCTGAAGGCGGTTCTCCGGGGCGCGCCCCATCATCGCGAGATGGGAGTCCCGGCTCCGCCCCGCGTCCGTGCGCTCGTCCACCGTCATCCCGGGCCCCTTACGCCTTGAGGGTGTCCTTGCGATACAGCCAGGCCGCACCACCGGCGAAGACCAGCAGGTAGGCGACGAGCAGCAAGATGTCCCGCAGATGCGGGGCGTCGCCCTGCTCGATGGCGTGGCCCAGACCGGCGTAGGCGTAGGTGGGCAGCCACTTGGCTATGTTCTGCAGCCACTGAGGGAAGACCGTGAACGGCATCCACAGTCCGCCGAGGATCGACAACGCGAAGTAGATGATCATGGTGATCGGGCGGACCGCGTCGCCGGAGGCTGTGTAGCCGATGGCCACACCGAGGGCGGCGAACACCATGCTGCCCGCCCAGATCGAGAAGGTGAGCGCGGCCCACTGCCAGGCTGCCAGATCGACGCCCTTGGCCAGTGCCGCGACGAGCTCCACGATCACGATCGCGGGCAGCGTGACGGTCGCCATGGAAGCGATCTTGGAGATCACATAGCCATGGCCGGGCAGCGCGGTCAGCCGCAACTGCCGCACCCAGCCCTTCTCCCGCTCCTTGGCGATCCGCTCGCTGTTGCCCATCAGCACGGCGGTCAGCGCGCCGAAGGAGGCCATTCCCACCATGTAGTACAGCTGCGTCGACAGATGGCTGTGCGGGATCATGTCCGCCTTGCTGGACGAACTGGAGATCAGCAGGAACAGCGCCACGGGATAGATCACCGTGAAGAACATGAACTTCTTGTTCCGCAGGCTGCGCGTGATCTCCAGCTTGATCAGCGCGCCGGAAGCGAGGGTGTTCATCGTGCCGCCTCCTCAGCGGTCGCAGCGTCGGTGATCGCTATGAAGGCCTGCTCAAGGCCGAGCCCGGCGACCTCCAGGTTCCGGGGGTACAGGCCCAGGCCGTAGACGGCGTGCGTGGTGGCGTCCGCGTCGGTGGACTGGATGCGCACCGTGCGCCCGGAGACGCTGAGCGCGGTCAGGAACGGCAGGCCGCGCAGCGCCGCCTCGTCCACCTCCCCGTCGAGGTCGAAGACGATCCGGCGGGCACCGGCCTTGGCCTTGATCTCAGCCGCCGACCCGTCCGCGAGCACCCGGCCGCGGTGCAGCACGATCACCCGGTCGGCGATCGCGTCCGCCTCCTCCAGGTAGTGGGTGGCGAACAGCACCGTGCGGCCCTGCGCCGCCTGCTGGCGCATCGTGGCCCAGAAGCTCTGCCGCACGGTGACATCCATACCCGTGGTGGGCTCGTCCAGGATGATCAGGTCGTTGGCCCCGGCGGTGGCGAGCGCGAACCGCACCCGCTGCTCCTGGCCGCCGGAGAGCTTGTTGACCATCCGGTCGGCGATCTCGGTGATCCCGGCGTGCTCCAGCACCTGCTGTACCGGATAGGCCTTCGGGTGCAGGTCGCAGGCGAGCTTGACCAGCTCGCGGACCTTCACCTCCTCCATCAGCCCGCCGCTTTGCAGCATCGCACCGACCTTGCCCTGGGCGATCGCCCGCGCGGGAGTGGTGCCGAAGACCTCGACCGTCCCGGAGTCCGCGTTGCGCAGGCCCAGCAGCAGGTCGAGGGTGGTGGACTTGCCCGCGCCGTTCGGCCCGAGCAGCGCCACCGTCTCGCCCGGGTGCAGATCCAGGTTGACGTCGTTGACGGCCTTGACCTGGCCGAAGGACTTGTTCACCCGCGAGAAGCGGACGGCCGGGATGGCCATGTCCCGCCTCTGCGTCGTCGGTGCGGCTGTTGCGCTCATGGGGACAATCCTCGCTGGCCTCGAGGAACCTCGGCAGTGCCGCTCATCGTGTTCTGGGGATGACAGATGTCATACCCGGACCATGACAGCTCTCCCATGAGCCGGGCCGCGGCGGTCGTCCCGCGACCGCCGCGGCCCGTCAAGCTCCGCCCGCCAGGCCTCAGTTGGCCACGTTCTGGATCACCGCGGTCTTCTCCGGCGCGGTCTTGGCGAGCGCGGGCAGCATCGCCGAGGCTACGTCCTGCGGGGTGACCGGCGTCTTGGTGCCGATGCCGCGCTCCAGCAGCACGCCGTCGAAGGCGTTGCCGTACAGCTGCCTGAGCACCGCCAGGTCGATGTGGAGCGTCATCTTCCCGTTGCTTGGCGCCGGGACGATCGTGAGGATCTTGCTCAGCGACTTCTGCGGGCTGAACAGCACCGAGTGCGTCCCGGCCGTCACCGTGATCTTCCCGGACATCGCCGGATCGCCGATGGTCCTGATCGCCTCGTCGATCTGGGCCTGGGTGACGCGCGGCTGGTGCGTGGTGACCGCCAGATCGACCGGGTCGTTCCTGCCGGTCTCGGCGCGCTGGGTGTAGGCGGCGGTGATCTTCTGCACCGAGGCGTCGGCGTCCACCGCCTGGTACGGGGTGCCGGGTACGCCGACCGGCTTGCCGTCCACGAACTTCACCATGCCGTCGGAGCCGCCGGTGTTGGGCGACAGCGTCTGCAGCTGGCTGCGCAGCTTCTCCTGGTCGACGTTGATCGCGGGCGCCACCTGGTGCTCGCCGCCGAACAGTGAGCCGATCACCGAGATCGGGTTGTAGTCCCGGTGCGCGACCTGGTTGACCGAGTCCTCGGTGTTGATCGACAGTCCGGCGAGTTCCGGCTTGAGCTGCTTGTCCTGGTTTCCGATGTGCACGGTGATCGGAGCGGTGCCCCGGTCGCCCACGGCCGCGTTGAGCGCCTTGAGCGCCTCGTCCCTGGTCTTGCCGCCTATGTCGACGCCCAGCACGGTGGTGCCGGTCGGTACGTCGGCGTGGTCCATCAGCAATCCCGCCGCGTACGCGATGCCGACCACGGCCAGCACCGCGGTCGCGGCGAGCGCCGCCTTGGAGCGGCCCTTGCGCGCGGGCTTGGCCGCGGCCTTCGGCTTGGCGCCCCCGTCGGACCCCGCGGGCGGCTTGGGCGCAGCGGGCGGAACCGGCGCGTTCACCGCGGGGATGCCGCTGACCAGGGTGTCACCGGAGATGTGGTCGGCCTCGTCAGACGCGCCCCCGTCCCGCGCTTCCGCGGCCAGCGACGACATATACATGCCACCGGTCACCGGCCCCGTGGTCGGCCCGCTGGGCACCTCCGGAATGTCCGGTGCGCTGCCCGCCGACGGAAAACCAGGGAACGGCACACTGCCGGGCGGCGGTCCGCCCACCACGCCGTCACCCGCGGCACCGCCCAGCCGCCCCCCGAACGGGTCCGAGGAGGAGGCTGACGAACCCGCGCCGGGGAAGACCTGATCGCCCGAACCGGCGGCCGTCGTACCGGCGCCGGGGAAATCCGAAAGACCCGAACCGGAAGCAGAACCGGAAGCCGCAGGCCCGGCACCGGGAAACAGCGGGTCGGCAGCGCCCGAAGGCTGCGGCCCACCCGGACTGTCGTTCAGATACGGGATGTTGGGCTGCCCCGAACCCGACGCGCCCGCGCCACCCGCGCCCGGAGCCGCTCCCGCGCCACCCGCGCCCGCCCCCGGAGCCGCGGCGCCGGAGGGCTTCTGCCGTGCCGCGGACGTGGGCTGGCCAGCCGGACCCACCGGCTTGCGCGGCGCGAACCAGTCGCTGGTGCCCGCCCCGCCCCTGTCCGTACCGCCCGCGCCGGACTTCGCCGTCTCCGTACCGCGCCCGGCGGCGGCCCCGTCCGAGCCCGACGAGGCGCCCAGCGGCGCCCGGCTGGCCCGCGGCGCGGCACCGCGCGACGCCCCGCCGCCCTCAGCGGCGGAAGCGGAAGCCGAAGCGGAAGCGGAAGCGGAACCGTCCGGCCGGCCCTCGGCGTCGCTGCTTTCGGCGACCGGGGTGCGCACCACCACCGGCGGGATCGGCCGCGAACCGGGAATGTTGATCCGGATCCGGGTGGTCAGCGTGGTCTCGGTCCTCGGCTCCTGGGGTGTGCGCTCACGAGTCTCCTGACCGCCCGCGGCAGCTCCCGGGGTGCCCGGCGTCCTGCCGACGCCCTGCTCCTCCTGCGGTCGCGGCGACGCAGACTGGCGGGTTCCGTACGGCGGTGTCCCGGACGGGTACGCGGCGCCGCCGCGACCCTGGGGTCCTGAGGACGAACTGTCAGTTTCACGGCTCAAAGCAGGTTCTCCCGGTTAGCTTCGCCACCCGTCACGGCCATCCGCAGGCGGCTCGCCAGCGCGCACCACCATACTGGCCAGCTTCGGGTACGGCCCGGCGACCGCCGATCCGACCGACCGTCAGCCCATCACACAGGTGTCATCGGGTACCAAGTCGGGCGCTCTGGGCGCCGGGAGGCGTCTGACGCGGTAGGGTGCCACAGATCACGCCCACCGCCATCCCGCCCAACAGGTAGATGTACGGGCCGAGACCCGCGGCGAACAGGAAGTCGCCTTCCGGGCGCGTGACGCTCAGGTACATGACCGTGAGGAACCACAGCACGGTCGGCACCGCGGCACCCAGCCGGTTACGGGTGAGTTGGGCACCACCGTAGAAGAGTCCGGCGCAGCCCGCCAGTGCGAGGATCAACCCGCCCGGGAACCAACCGTCCTGCACCACCGCCCCGGCGGCGGCGACCAGCACCCCGAGGATCCCCAGGACCACGTACTGCACGATGCGCACGGCCGCGTTCACACCTCCGTTCCGGCGAAGAGGTCATCGGCGTGCCCTGCCGACTGGTGACCTCGCACCATACGGTAGTACTCCACGGCGAACACCGGCTGACCGAGGTCGTTCGACAAGGCGAAGAACGGACCGTCGACCACGATCTGGGTGGCGTGCGCGCGCATCGCCGCCGCCTTCCGCTCGACGTAGCCAGTGCCGTCCACGGCGACGGTCACCTGGTCGTCGTCCACCACGCCCGGTACGTCGTCCAGCGAGGCGATGCCCGCGAACACGGTCTCGCCAGCCGCCCGCAGCTTGGCGAAGCCCTCCTCGGCCGCGGAGCGCGGTACGCAGTTCCAGTAGATCCTGGCGATGGCGTGCGGCGCGCCGAGCTCCGGCCGGTACCCGGGGTCCGCGGCCAGGTCGGCGGCGAGCATGGCGACCCGGTGGGCCTGGATGTGATCGGGGTGCCCGTATCCGCCATTCGGGTCATACGCCACCAGCACCTGGGGCCGCACCTCGCGCACCACGGCCACCAGATGCCCGGCCGCCTCGTCCAGGTCGGCCTGCCAGAAGCAGCCCGGGCGCTCGTTCTGCACCGCGCCCATCATCCCGGAGTCGCGGTACAGTCCGGGGCCGCCCAGGAAGCGGTGGTCGGTGACCCCGAGCTCCCGCATGGCGGCGGCCAGCTCGCCGATGCGGTGCTCGCCGAGGGTGTTGTCCCGGTCGGATGTCAGGTGCGCGAGTTCGGGCGGGATGACCTCGCCCTCCTCGCCCAGGGTGCAGGTCACCAGGGTGACGTGAGCGCCCTCCGCGGCGTACTTGGCCATCGTGGCACCGTTGTTGATGGACTCGTCGTCGGGGTGCGCGTGTACGAGCAGCAGCCGTCGAGCGGGCAGCCCGTCCGGGCCGTCGGATTCGGTCATACCCGCAGCGTATGGCCTGGGCCGGTCAGAACTTGAAGTTGCCGATCATGCTTGCCACGTTCGTGGTCAGCTGCCGGATGGTGGGCGCCACGGAGGAACTGGCGAGGAAGAACCCGAGCAGTACACAGACGAGGGCGTGCATGCCCTTCAGGCCGGACTTGTTGACCAGCAGGACCACGATGATCAGCAGCAGTAGCACCGCCGAAATCGAGAGTGCCACAGCGGCTCACCTCCAGGTACGCACCGACGGGACCTTGCCAACCGGGTATTACAACCTTCGGCAACTGATCATAACTTTCCGTGAGTCCGCATACCTCGGTGCACAGATGCATGCGGGGGCGCACGCTTGTGCGCACCTACGGTGCCCACCTCGCCCTCTCAGGGCAACACCCGCGTCCCGCCTGGGAAGATGAGGGATTTCTGGGCAACTCCCTTGGGAGATCACGGTGTTGGCGTGCCCACCAGGGCGCTCCATTACGGATGCGATGTGTTCTACGCAACAGCCCGGGGAAGGCCCCACTCCATCTCCCCAACCCCACCGCGGGCGCGACGCCAGCCAAACCCCAGGGCAAACGGGTGGGCGGCTGGGCGAACCCCCACAACGCCACCCAGCACGAGCGAACTAGGCAGGTCGGGTGAAGTCCGTTGCGGTTCGGTAGCGCCCTGAAGGGGCGCCGGGCTGTGTTCATGTGCGGCTCCGCCGCGTGGGCGCGACCAGCCACAACGGCGCTGTAGACGATCGACGGCACATCGCCGCACTCCCTGCGGAGCGCTTAGCTTCGACGTATGACCTTCCCCAAGCAACACGCCAGGACCCAGCGCTTCACCCTCGGCGCCCCCAGATCCTTCTCCCCTTCCCCCGACGGCGAGCGGGTGGCCTTCCTGCGCTCCCCTTCGGGTACCGACCGCACCAACCTCCTCTGGCTGCTGGACACCACGACCGGCGAGGAACGCATCGCCGCCGACCCCCGCGCCCTCCTGGCCGGTGCGGAAGAGGAGTTGAGCCCCGAGGAGCAGGCGCGACGGGAGCGCACCAGGGAGGGGTCGGCGGGAATCGTCGGCTACGCGGTCGACCAGGCTGTGGAGTTGGCCGCGTTCCCCCTGTCCGGCCGCCTGTTCATCGCCGAACTGCGCGCGGGCACCACCCGTGAACTTCCCGTTCCGGGACCGGTGGTGGACCCCCGGCCCTCTCCTGACGGTCGGCTGATCGCCTACGTGGCGCGGGGCGCCCTGCGCGTCGTCCATGCGGACGGCACCGGCGACCGGGCACTGGCCGAGCCCGCGGACCCGAAGCACACCTGGGGCCTGGCGGAGTTCATCGCCGCCGAGGAGATGGGGCGGCACCGCGGCTTCTGGTGGTCGCCGAGCGGCGACCGGTTGCTGGCCGCGCACGTGGACGACTCCCCGGTGCGCCGCTGGTGGATCGCCGACCCGGCGCACCCGTCGAACCCCCCGGCCGAGGTCGGCTACCCCGCCGCCGGGACCCCCAACGCACGCGTCACGCTGGCGCTGCTCGACCTGGACGGCTCGCGCACCGAGGTGGTCTGGGACCAGGACCGCTATCCGTATCTGGCCCGGGTGCACTGGTCGGCGTCCGGTGGGCCGCTGCTGCTGGTCCAGGCCCGCGACCAGCGCTCGCAGGTGTACCTGTCGGTGGACACGGACACCGGCGGGACGGCGCAGGTGCTGGAGGAGAGCGACCCGGTGTGGCTTGAACTCTTCTCCGGCGTCCCGGCCTGGAGCCCGGACGGCGAGTTGGTGCGGGTCGCCGACCGGGACGACGCCCGGGTGGTCATGGTGGCCGACCGGCCGCTGACCGGTGCGCGGCTGCACGTACGGGCGGTGCTCGACGTGGCCGAGGACGGCATCCTCGTCTCCGCCTCGTCGGGACCCGACGCGGAAGCCCAACCGGAAGCTGCTGCCCGGGAGTTGGGCGAGGTCCATGTCTACCGGGTCGCGGAGCACGGGGTGGAGCGCGTGTCACGGACACCGGGCGTGCACTCGGCCGTGCGCGGCGGCCCGTTGACGGTGCTGTCCTCGTCCTGTCTGGACCGCCCTGGCGCGACGGTGCGGGTACTGCGCGACGGCAAGGAGATCGCCCAGATCGCGTCGTACGCCGAGCGGCCGCTGTTGACCGCGCGGCCCACGCTGGTGGCGGCGGCCGAACGGCGCATTCCGGCCGCGGTGCTGCTGCCCACCGGCTACCAGGCGTCGGACGGTCCGCTTCCGGTGCTGCTGGATCCGTACGGCGGGCCGCACGGTCAGCGAGTGGTCGCCGCGCACAACGCGCATCTGACCTCGCAGTGGTTCGCCGACCAGGGCTTCGCCGTGATCGTCGCGGACGGCCGCGGCACGCCGGGGCGCTCCCCGGCGTGGGAGAAGTCCATCGCCGGTGACTTCGCCGGGGCGACGCTGGACGACCAGGTGGACGCGCTGCGCGCGCTCGCCGACGAGCATCCGCTGGACCTCGGGCGGGTCGCCATCCGCGGCTGGTCGTACGGCGGTTACCTCGCGGCGCTCGCGGTGCTCCGCCGTCCCGATGTGTTCCACGCGGGCATCGCGGGCGCGCCGGTCACCGACTGGCGGCTGTACGACACCCACTACACGGAGCGGTACCTGGGGGATCCGGCTGAATGCGGGAACGTGTACGACGTGAACTCGCTCGTAACTCAGGCGGGTTTGTCCGTACCAGCGGAACTCGCACGGCCATTGATGATCATTCACGGTCTGGCGGATGACAACGTAGTCGCGGCGCATACGCTGCGGCTTTCCTCGGCGCTGTTGGCAGCGGGCCGCCCGCATGAGGTGCTGCCGTTGTCCGGAGTAACGCACATGACTCCGCAGGAACAGGTGGCGGAGAACCTGCTGCTGCTCCAGGTGGACTTCCTCAAGAAGTCCTTGGGCATGGCGTGACACTCGGCGAGGAATAGTGCTGGTGCCCTGCCGAGAATTTCGCACACATTAGGACACCACTTGGGGTGGTGTCACTACCTCTGACGAAATTATCTGAGACTCGCGGGAGAGTCCAGGGCCGACCAGGACACGGGCGATCGACCGGGGCATAACCGGACCACCCCGGTCGATCCACCAGACCCGCGCGGCCGTACGGTGTTCACCGTGGAGCGTCCGTATATCGGTGAGACGACAGTCAAGTTGCCGGAATGTTAAGTCGCTTGATGCCCGTTTAGGCGCCTTCGTCCCACTGAATTGATCATTGTCAAGCACGCGTGCGCGGCAATCCGCAAAATCTTCGCTCAAGAAGCTGGAGAACATCACTTTCCCGGGGTTCCCCCTCTTGACTCCGCAATGAATCCATTGCGAAAGTCCGCACAACCCGCGGCATTCACTCAAAGCCGCGTCGACCCACTGCGCGGGGATGGAAGCCCAATGACCAGTCCTACTCAGGCAGCGACGGAGCCGGAGCCCGTTCCTGAGGACGCCACAGCGAACAGTTCCGGTTCCAAGATCGCCCCGGAACTCGTCGGGCGCTCCCCCAGGCAACTGGCCTGGCTCCGTTTCAAACGGGACCGGACCGGCATTATCTGTGCCGTCATCGTCGGGATCTTCATCCTGATCGCGATCTTCGCGCCGGTGATCACCTCGCTGACCGGCAAGGATCCGTACAAGCTCTACGGGCAGGACGACAACCTGCTCAACTCCTACGGCTACCCCATCAAGCCCAACGGCGGCATCGACGGGAGCCACTGGTTCGGCATCGAACCCGGCCTGGGCCGGGACATCTTCGCGCTGCTGGTGTACGGCATCCGCACCTCGCTGGGCATCGCGCTGTGCGTGACGATCCTGTCGGTGGTCGCGGGTGTGGCGGTCGGGCTGATCCAGGGTTACCTCGGCGGCAGGACCGACTACTTCGTCGGCCGGTTCTCCGACCTGATGATGTCCTTCCCGCAACAGCTGTTCTTCATCGCCTTCACCCCGGTCATCGCCGCGGTGTTCGTCAAGCCCGGCGACCAGGAGTCGACGACCATCCGCTTCCTGGCGTTGGTGATCGTGCAGTTCCTGCTGGGCTGGATGAGCCTGGGACGCCTGGTACGCGCTCAGGTGCTGTCCTTGCGCGAACGCGAGTACATCGAGGCGGCCAGGCTCAGCGGCGCGTCGTCGTGGCGCATCATCCGCAAGGAGCTGCTGCCCAACGTCTGGAGCACCATCCTGGTCCAGTCGACCCTGCTGCTCCCGGTCAACGTCACCGCGGAGGCCGGTCTGTCGTTCCTCGGCGTCGGCATGCAGAACCCCACGCCCGACTGGGGGTTGATGTTCCAGGACGCGGCGCAGTTCTACCAGTCCGACATCACCTACATGTTCTTCCCCGGCATCGCGATGGCGGTGTTCGTCATCGCCTTCAACCTGCTCGGGGACTCGGTCCGGGACGCTCTCGATCCCAAGACCATCCGTTGAGTGTCCAAGGTCGCCGCAGCCGGGTCCCGGCAGGCCGACTTCCAGGCAGTCGCAGATCAGTGACAGGCAGGAATCCATGAGAATGCGTAAGACTCATTACGCCGCGGTGCTGGCGGTGGGGGCGCTGAGCCTGAGCGCGTGCAGCAGCGGGGGCGGCAGTGGCGCGGGCGGTACGGCCGACGTGGCCAAGCCCACCGTGCAGACCATCACCCTGGGCAGCGCGGCGGACTCCCAGGGGCCGGCGCCCGCGGTGGACGGTGCGAAGAAGGGCGGCACGGTCAACGACCTCGAGCAGGACGACTTCAACCACCTCGACCCCGGCCAGCTCTACGTCAGCAACCAGCAGGCGATAGCCCCGCTGTACAGCCGCACGCTGACCGGTTACAAGGTCGACCCGAAGTCCGGCTCCGAGAAGCTCGTCGGCGACCTGGCCACCGACACCGGTGAGGCGTCGGCGGACAAGAAGACCTGGACATACCATCTCAAGGACGGCCTCAAGTACGAGGACGGCACGCCGATCACGTCCCAGGACGTCAAGTACGGCATCGAGCGCCTCTACGCGGACTTCGAGACCGAGGGCCCGATCTACGTCCAGACCTGGCTGTCGGGCCAGGACTACCGCAAGGTCTACCAGGGCCCGTACGGCGGCAAGGACCTGCCGGACTCGGTGATCTCGACGCCGGACAGCAAGACCATCGTCTTCCACTTCCAGGCCCCGCACGCGGACGCCCCGTACGCGATGTCGATGCCGAACGTCTCGCCGATCCCCAAGGCCAAGGACACCAAGCAGAAGTACGACCAGCACCCGGTCTCCTCCGGTCCGTACAAGATCGAGAGCTACAACGCGGGCAAGTCACTGGTCCTCGTCCGCAACGACAACTGGGACCCGAAGACCGACCCGATCCGGGACGCCTACCCGGACAAGTGGAACTTCGAGCTCGGCATCCAGGACCCGGGTCTCACGGAACGCCTGATGGCTGGTTCGGGGGACGACAAGGACGCGTTGTCGCTGTCCCAGTCCGCCGCCCCCTCCCAGATGGTGACGATCCTGGGCGACTCCAAGCTCAAGTCCCGGACCGTCAACCAGTACCAGCCCTTCGTCGAGGAACTGTCCATCAACACCAGCCGGGTCAAGGACCCGAAGGTACGCCAGGCCATCGCGTACGCCTTCCCGACCAAGCAGGTGCAGCAGGCGCTCGGCGGCGCGGCGCAGATGGACGTGGGCAGCAACCTGCTGAGCCCGACCATCGGCGGCTTCAAGCCGTACGACCCGTACGGCAAGCTGACCAACCCCAACGGTGACCCGGCGAAGGCCAAGGAGCTGCTGAAGGAGGCCGGGGTCTCCAACCTGAAGCTGACCCTGGCGTTCGCCAACACCCCGAAGTGGCGGAACTTCGGCACCACGCTGAAGAACGCCTTCGCCAAGGCCGGTATCGACCTGCAGCTCCAGTCGATCGACGCCACCTCGTACTACACGCTGGTCGGCAAGGTGAACAACCCGTACGACCTGTACCGCACCGGCTGGGGCGCGGACTGGGGCAACGGTTCCACCGTCATCCCGCCGGTCCGGGACGGCCGGATCATCGCGGACGGCGTGGCGAACTACACCCACATCAACGACCCGCACGTCAACTCCGAGATCGACCGCATCAACGCGATCACGGACCTGAAGACGCAGCAGGCCGAATGGGAAAAGCTCTCCGAGTACATCCTGAAGAACGACTCCCCCTCCGTGCCGTTCGGCTACGACAAGTTCTTCAACATCTACGGCGAGGGCCTCGGCGGTGTCACGTTCCGTCAGGACCTCGGCGTCATCAACGCCAACACCGTGTACGTGAAGTAGGAACCGCACCAACCGGGTTGGCGCGCCGGTCCCGCCCAACGGGGGCGGGACCGGCCGCCTCCGGCCGGATCGGCCTGGAACCCCTTCCCCTCCGACCGTGCCGCCGACGCCGACGGCGCCCCCTACGGAAGATCCCGACCAATGCTCCGATTTCTCGTACGCCGGGTGCTCGGCGCCATCGTCATCCTCATCCTCATCAGCGCAGTCACCTACTTCCTCTTCTTCGCCCTCCCTGCCGACCCGGCGCTGCTGTCCTGCGGCAAGAACTGCAATCCGCAGACGGTCGCGCTCATCCACCACAACCTCGGGCTCGACCAGCCGATCCCGGTTCAGTACTGGCACTACATGGTGGGTCTGTTCGCGGGTCGTGACATGCCGATCGGACACTGCAACGCCCCGTGCTTCGGTTTCTCGTTCGCCAACCAGCAGCCGGTGTGGGACATCATCAAGGACCGCTACCCCACCACGCTGACCCTCGCCGTCATGGGCGCGGCCATCTTCCTGACCATCGGTGTCGGGCTCGGTCTGATCTCGGCCGCCCGGCAGGGCTCGCTGTTCGACAAGATCGCCAGCGGAATCTCGCTCACCGGTCAGTCGGTGCAGATCTACTTCATCGGTCCGCTCGCCATCTACCTGTTCGCCGACAACCTCGGCTGGCTGGACCGCGGCCATGACGTGGACTGGGCGCACAACCCCGTCGGCTCGATCACGGGAATGATCCTGCCCGCGCTGGTGATGTCCGTGATCTTCTGGTCCAACTACAGCCGCCAGACCCGGTCGTTGATGGTCGAGCAGCTCTCCGAGGAGCATGTGCGCACCGCCCGGGCAAAGGGCATGAACTGGCGGTATGTCTTCTTCCGCTACGCCCTGCGCGGTGCGATGGGTCCCATCATCACCATCTTCGGCATCGACCTCGGCTCGGTCTTCGGTGGCGCGATCATCACCGAGACCACGTTCGGACTGCACGGCATAGGAAACCTGGCGGTGGCCGCTGTGCTCCAGACCGACCTGCCGCTGGAGATGGGCGTGATGCTGTTCAGTGCCGCGTCGATCGTGCTGTTCAACGTCCTCATCGACGCCAGTTACGCCTTCATCGATCCGCGGATCCGGCTGGCATGACCGGACCGTCCGCCCCGCCCCACGCACCGCTTCCCAGGAGACCCCTCCCATGACCACCCTCACCCAGCCCGAAGGGCAGGCGTCGCCCCAGGACGCGGGCGCTCCGTTCCTCTCCGTGCGTGACCTGTACGTCCAGTTCGCCACCGAGGACGGAACCGTCAAGGCGGTGGACGGACTCTCCTTCGACCTGGAGCGCGGTAAGACGCTCGGCATCGTCGGCGAGTCCGGATCCGGCAAGTCCGTCACCAACCTCGCCGTCCTCGGCCTGCACAACCCGCGCAACACCACCATCAGCGGCGAGATCATGCTGGACGGCCAGGAGTTGACCGGTGCGCCGAACAGGACGCTGGAGAAGCTGCGCGGCAACAAGATGGCGATGATCTTCCAGGACTCGCTGACCGCGCTCTCCCCGTACTACACCGTCGGCCGACAGATCGCCGAGCCGTTCCGCAAGCACACCGGCGCCAGCAAGAAGGAGGCGCGGGACCGGGCGATCGAGATGCTGCGCAAGGTCGGCATCCCGCAGCCGCAGACCCGGGTGGACGACTTCCCGCACCAGTTCTCCGGCGGTATGCGGCAGCGCGCGATGATCGCGCTCGCACTGGTCTGCGATCCGGAACTGCTGATCGCCGACGAGCCGACCACCGCACTGGACGTCACCGTCCAGGCGCAGATCCTCGACCTGCTCAGGGACCTGCAGCAGGAGACCGGCACCGCGATCATCTTCATCACCCATGACCTGGGTGTGGTGGCCAACGTCTGCGACGACGTGCTGGTGATGTACGCCGGGCGGTGCGTGGAGCGGGGCAGTGTCCGGGAGATCCTGAAGACCCCGCAACACCCTTACGCCTGGGGGTTGTTGAGCTCCATCCCACGGCTGTCCGCCTCGGTGGATGTGCCGTTGCAGCCGATCAAGGGCACCCCGCCGAGTCTGCTCAACCCGCCGTCCGGCTGCCCGTTCCATCCGCGCTGCGCGTTCCGCGACGAGGTGGACGGCACGCTGTGCCAGGACGAGCGTCCGCCACTCGTGCTGGACCACGGCAGGGGGTCCGCCTGCCATCTCGCGGCCGAGCAGAAGCAGTCCATCTTCGCCGAGCGGATCCAGCCGTTGCTGGGCCGAGCAGGCTGATCAGGAGCCGAGGAAACACCGATGAGCGAGCCCACGTTGTCCGGGGAGCACAGCCCCGAGCCCGCGAAGCCCAACCTGGCCAAGCCCGCGGCCGAACGGCCGGCCGGTGAGCCGCTGTTGGAGGTGTCCGGGGTCACCAAGCACTTCCCCGTGCTGGACGGTTTCCTGTTCAAACGGCAGGTCGGCGCCGTACAGGCGGTGGACGGGGTGGACTTCGACGTACGGGCGGGCGAGTCCCTCGGCCTGGTCGGCGAGTCGGGGTGCGGCAAGTCCACCACCGGGCGGCTGGTGACCCGGCTGCTGGAGCCGACCGCGGGCAGGATCTCCTACCGCGGGCAGGACATCACCCACGCCAACCGCAAGGAACTCGCGCCGATCCGCTCCGAGATCCAGATGATCTTCCAGGATCCGTACGCCTCGCTCAATCCGCGGCAGACCGTCGGCAGCATCATCTCCGGACCGATGGAGATCAACGGGATCAACCCGCCCGGCGGCCGGGAGAAGCGGGTCCGCGAGCTGCTGGAGATCGTCGGACTCAACCCCGAGCACTACAACCGCTTCCCGCACGAGTTCTCCGGTGGCCAGCGGCAACGCATCGGTGTGGCCAGGGCGTTGGCGCTGGAGCCCAAGCTGATCGTGGCCGACGAGCCGGTGTCGGCGCTGGATGTGTCCATCCAGGCGCAGGTGGTCAACCTGCTGCAGGACCTCCAGCGGGAGATGGGCATCGCCTTCCTGTTCATCGCCCATGACCTGGCCATCGTGCGGCACTTCTCGCAGCGGGTCGCGGTGATGTACCTGGGGAAGATCGTGGAGATCGGGGACCGGGCGGACATCTACGAGGGGCCGCGGCACCCCTACACCCATGCGCTGCTGTCGGCCGCGCCGGAGGCCGACCCCGACGACGACCGGGAGCGCATCCGGCTGGCCGGGGACGTGCCGTCGCCGATCAACCCGCCGTCCGGTTGCCGGTTTAGGACCCGGTGCTGGAAGGCGCGGGAGAAGTGTGCGGACGTGGAGCCGCCTTTGGTGCGGCTCCATGGGAACGGGGAGGGGCACCTCACCGCCTGCCACTTTCCGGAGGAGCCCACCACCGCGGGGCGCGAGCAGGACGTGATCCTGGACCCGGCACTGGCGGCCATCGAGGAGGCGTAAGCGGTCGCGGGGCGGGGCCGGGGGCTCCGGACCCGCACCCCTCCGCCCCCGGCCCCTCACGTGCGTCGTTGGCTGAAGGCGAGGTCGGACGAACCCCCTACCCCGCCGTAGCCGCGCAGTCCCGTTCCGCCGCGAAGTGGCACGCGCTATCGTGCGCCGCGGGCCCGCCCGACTCGCGGAGATGCGGAGGTACCGCCAGCAAGGGGACCTCCACCACGCACCGCTCCTGCGCCTTCCAGCACCGGGTGCGGAACCGGCAGCCGGACGGAATGTCCGCTGGCGACGGCACATCCCCGGCGAGGATGATCCGCTCCCGCCCCTCCCGGCGCGAGGGATCCGGCACCGGCACGGCCGAAAGCAGTGCCTGGGTGTACGGATGTGTCGGATGCTCGTAGATCTGTTCCTCGTCGCCGGTCTCCACGATCTTGCCGAGATACATCACCGCGACCCGGTCGGAGATATGCCGCACGATGGACAGGTCGTGCGCGATAAAGATGTAGGAGAGGTTGAACTCCTTCTGGAGTCGGGTCATGAGATTGATGACCTGCGCCTGGATGGATACATCCAGTGCCGAGACCGGCTCGTCGCAGATGATGATCTCCGGGTTGAGGGCCAACCCCCGTGCGATGCCGATGCGTTGCCGCTGCCCGCCGGAGAACTGGTGCGGATACCGGTTGATGTACTCCGGGTTGAGACCGACGACATCCAGCAACTCCTGTACCCGGCGGCGGCGTTCACCCTTCGGGGCGGCCTCGGGATGGATCTCGAAGGGCTCGCCGATGATGTCCCCCACGGTCATCCGCGGGTTGAGGGAGGTATAGGGGTCCTGGAACACCATCTGGATGTTGCGCCGCACGGCCTTGAGCGCCTTGCCGGACAGCCTGGTGATGTCCTCGCCCTTGAGCAGGATCCGCCCCGCGGTCGGCTCCTCAAGCCGCATCAGCAGCTTGGCCACCGTCGACTTGCCGCAGCCCGACTCGCCCACGATGCCCAGCGTCTCGCCCTGGAAGAGGTCGAAGTCCACCCCGTCCACGGCCTTGACCGCGCCGATCTGCTTCTTGAAGACGATCCCCCGCGTCAGCGGAAAGTACTTGACCAGGTCCCGCACCTGGAGGATGGCCTCAGCCACCGAGGGTCTCCTTCCAGAAGTGGCAGGCACTGCCGCGCTTCGGCCCCACCTCGTACAGCGGTGGCTCGTCGGTACGGCAGACCTCCTGCGCCATCGGGCAGCGCGGATGGAACGGGCAGCCCGGTGGGATCCGCAGCAGGCTGGGCGGCAGGCCCTTGATCGCGTAGAGCTCCTGGCCCTTCTGGTCCAGCCGGGGAATCGAGTCCAACAGGCCCTTGGTATACGGGTGGGCGGGCCGTTGATAGATCTGGTGCACGGGGGCGGTCTCCACGATCCGGCCCGCGTACATCACCGCGATCTTGTCGGCGACATCCGCCACCACACCCAGGTCATGGGTGATCAGGATCAGGCCCATCCGCATCTCGCGTTGCAATTCCGCCAGGAGTTCCATCACCTGGGCCTGGACGGTCACATCCAGCGCGGTGGTGGGCTCATCGGCGATGATCAGGTCCGGCTCCAGGGCCATCGCCATGGCGATCATGATGCGCTGCCGCATACCGCCGGAGAACTGGTGCGGATAGTCCCCCACCCGCTGCCTCGCCGCCGGGATGCGCACCCGGTCCATCAGCTCGACGGCCCGCGCGCGGGCGTCCCTGCGGGAGAGCCCCCGGTGCACCACGAACATCTCACCGAGTTGGTCCCCCACGCTCAGCACCGGGTTGAGCGCGGACAGCGCGTCCTGGAAGATCATCGCCATCCTGGCGCCGCGCAGTACGCGGCGCGCCTCCCGGTGCAGCGAGAGAACGTCGGCGCCCTGGAAGAAGATCCTGCCGCGGGTGATGTGCCCGGGCGGTGAGTCCAGGATGCCCATGATGGCCTGCGCGGTCACCGACTTCCCCGAGCCCGACTCACCGAGCACCGCCAGCGTCTCGCCCGCGTTCACCGAGTAGTTGACGCCGTTGACCGCCTTGGCCACCCCGTCCCGGGTGCGGAACTCCACGTGCAGGTCGCGTACGTCCAGCAATGTGTCCAACGGACGTCTCCTCAGCGCAGCTTGGGGTCGAGGGCGTCGCGTACCGCGTCGCCGAGCATGATGAACGCGAGCACCGTGACGCTCAGCGCGGCGGCGGGCCACAGCAGCATGTGGGGTGCGTCGCGGATCTGGGTGGAGGCCGAGGAGATGTCGATCCCCCAGGAGACGGTGGGCGGTTTCAGGCCCACCCCGAGGAAGGACAGCGTCGCCTCAAGGGAGATGTACGTGCCCAGCGCGATGGTGGCCACCACGATCACCGGTGCGACCGCGTTGGGCGCGATGTGCCGCAGCAGCATCCGGGTGGGCCCGGCGCCGAGCGCACGCGCGGCCTGTACGTAGTCGTTCTGCTTCGCGGTGATCACCGCGCCGCGGGCGATACGCGCGATCTGCGGCCAGCCCAGCAGCACGATGAAGCCGACCACCGGCCAGACCGTGGTGTTGGTGACCACGGAGAGGAAGACCAGGCCGCCGAGGATGATCGGGATGCCGAAGAAGATGTCGCTGATCCGGGAGAGCAGCGCGTCCCACCAGCCGCCGAAGAATCCGGCGAACCCGCCGAGGATGCTGCCGAGCAACGCGGCCCCGGCCGTGGCGCACACGCCCACGGTGACCGAGGCCCGGGCACCGTAGACGGTACGGGTGTAGACGTCGCAGCCCTGGGTGTCGAAGCCGAAGGGGTGGCCGGGCGCCGGCCCCAACTGCGACATGTTGATGTCGCAGGCCAGTGGATTTCCGGTGGCGATCAGTTGCGGCCAGATGGCGATCAGGACCAGAAAGAGGATGAGCAGCGCGGAGACGATGAAGATCGGGTTGCGGCGCAGGTCGTGCCAGGCGTCCGACCACAGGCTGCGCGCCCGCGCGCTGGGCCCGGTGGCCTGGCCGATGGACGCCGCCTCGGTGGCGGCGAACTCCATGGCACCGCCCGCACCGGCTTGGCCGACCGCCTCGGTCGAGGTTCTTCCGTTGGGCTGGTCGAGTTGCTCAGGCATATCGGATCCTCGGGTCGAGCACCGCGTACAGCAGGTCCACGAGCAGGTTCGCCACCAGGAAGACGATCACCAAGATGGTGACGAAGCCGACCACCGTCGGGGAGTTCTGGCGCAGGATGCCCTGGTAGAGCTGGTAGCCGACGCCATGGATGTTGAAGATCCGCTCGGTGACGATGGCGCCGCCCATCAGCGCGCCGATGTCGGTGCCGATGAAGGTGACCACCGGGATCAGGGAGTTGCGCAGCAGGTGCCGCAGGATCACCCGACGGCGCGGCAGCCCCTTGGCGACGGCGGTGCGTACGTAGTCGGCGCGGGTGTTCTCCGCGATGGAGGTACGGGTAAGCCGGGTGACGTACGCCAGTGAGACCAGCGCCAACACCACGCCCGGCAGCGCGAGTTCGTCGAACGACGCGGCCGGGGACACCGAGGGGTTGACCACGCCCCATTTGACGCCGAACAGGAACTGCAGCACGTAACCGCTGACGAAGGTCGGAATCGACACCACGATCAGCGTCAGCACCAGTACCCCGGTGTCCACCGAGCGGCCCCGGCGCAGTCCGGTGATGATGCCGAGGATGACGCCGATGACCGCCTCGACGATGATCGCCACGATGGTGAGCCGAATGGTCAACGGCCATGCCGAGCCCATGAGTTCGAGTACCGGTTGGCCGGTGAAAGCGGTGCCGAAGTTCCCCTGGAAGATCTGCGCCATGTAGTGGGTGTACTGCTGCCACAGCGGATGATCGAGATACAGGTCCCTGCGGATCTGCGCGGCGGTCGCCGGATCGGGGGCGCGTTCGCCGAACAGCGCGGCAACGGGGTCACCCAGTGCGTACACCATGACGAAGATCAGGAACGTGCTGCCGACGAAGACCGGGATCATCTGCAGCAGCCGCCGGATCACATACCGTCCCATGGAGCCTTTCCAGACGTGAGGTCAGCTGACGGTGATGTCGTTGTAGACCGGGACGCTGAACTGGTTGAGCGCCACGTTCGTGAGGTTGGCGGAGTATCCGGCGTTGCCGTTCTGGTACCACAGCGGAATGGCTGGCACCTGCTGGGCGAGAATCCGTTCCGCGTCCTGGAATTCGCTCACCGCCCGTGCCCGGTCGGATTCCGCGTTGGCCCGGTCGACCAGCCGGTCGAACTCGGTGTTGGACCAGTGCGAGTCGTTGGAGGAGCCGTCCGTGTAGTACAGCGGCTGGAGGAAGTCCTGGATCAGCGGATAGTCCATCTGCCAGCCCGCGCGGAAGGGTTGGGTCTCCGACTTGCCGGTGATCTGGTTGCGGAAGTCCGCGAAGGTGCCGACGGGGGCGCCCACGCACGCCTTGTCGTTGCCCAGCGCGTTGTTGATGCTGTTGCAGACCGCGTCCACCCACACCTTGTGCGAGCCGGTGTCCGCGTTGTAGCCGATCTTCATCTGGCCGCCGGGCAGGCCGCCGCCCTCCTGGATCAGCTTCTTGGCCTCGGCGGGGTTGTAGGCGCAGACGGCGCCGCACAGTCCGGCCTTGAACCCGCCGTGGGGGCCGAGCACCGGTGAGGTCCAGTCGGTGGCCGGCGTGCGGGTGCCGCGGAAGATCCGGCTGGTGATCGAGGCTCGGTCAATGGCCATCGAAATGCCTTGCCGCACCTTCTGGGTATCGCCGCCGCTCCACCGCGGCTGGTACATCGGAAAGGCGATCGTCTGGATGATTCCGGCCGGCTGGTTGATGTAGCGCGCTCCGAGGTCCTTTCTGACATTGCGCAGTTGGGTGGTGGGGATGTCATCGACCAGGTCGAGGTTTCCGGCCTGCAGGTCGGTGTACGCGGTGTTGCTGTCGGTGTAGACCTGCAGGTCCACACCGCCGTTCTTCGCCTTGTCCGCGCCGGTGTAACCGTCCCAGCGGCGCAGCTTCATCACGGTGCCCCTGGTGTACGAGTCGATCTCGTAAGGGCCGTCTCCGACGGGCTTCTTCAGCCAGCCCGCGTGGTCGGTGAAGAACGCCCTGGGCAGCGGATAGAACGCCGAGTAGCCGAGGGTGTCCGGCCAGGTGGAGAACTTCTGGCTCAGCCTGACGGTGAACGTCCGGTCGTCCTTGACCGCGAGCCCGGACATGGTCTTCGCGGTGGGGTTTCCGGTGCCGGGGTGGACCTGCTGGTATCCGTCGATATAGCTGAAGAAGCTGGAGTTGAGCTGTTTGTTGGTGACCAGCGCGCCGTAGTTCCAGGCGTCCACAAAGGAGTGCGCGGTGACCGGCTCACCGTTGGAGAACTTCCAGCCGGGCTTCACCTTCACCGTGAAGTTCTGCTGGTCCGGGCTGGTGATGGAGTCGGCGATCCAGTTCTGCGCGGCGCCGGTCCTGGGGTCGTATTTCTTCAGCCCCCGGAAGACCATGTCGAGCACCTTGCCGCCCTGCACCTCGTTGGTGTTCGCGGGCTCCAGCGGATGCTGCGGATCCCCCCAGGAGGCGCGCACGACCGCGTTCGGCCCCCCGACACGCCCACCACCGCCGCAGGCGGTGGCCGCCAGCACGACCGCCACCACGCACACCGCCCACTTCGGGCGTGCGGGTCCGCGCATCGGGTGCCTCCTCGTGGCTCATGTCACACGTAGCCACAAATAACACCCATCAGGTGATCTTCCCCGCCTTTCCGGCGCTCGTACACGCGGAGACGGCGGGGGAAACCGCCCATATGCGGGATCCGCAGCGCCGACGGGGGCGCCTGTGGGATAGCTGAGGGGCAGGCGGCTCGACCCCCAAGAACCCGATGGCGAAGCCCACACGACCATCGAGGTGCGAACGCGAGAACGCCAAGCGGGGGCGCCCCCGGGACACAGGGGGGCGCCCCCGCCAGGTGGGGCCGGTGCGGTGAGCGTTATGCCGCGCCGACCACGTCCTTCTCCTCCGCGAAGTGGCAGGCGCTCTCGTGTGCGGCGGGCGAGTCGGCGCCCTTGAACCGCTCCGGGACCGCCAGCAGCGGCACCTCGGTGGCGCACTTGTCCTGGGCCTTCCAGCATCGGGTGCGGAACCGGCAGCCGGACGGCGGATTTGCCGGGGACGGCACGTCGCCGGACAGGATGATCCGCTCGCGGTGCTCACGGGACTCCGGGTCCGGCACCGGCACGGCGGACAGCAGCGCCTGGGTGTACGGGTGGGTGGGGTGCTCGTAGATCTGCTCGTCGTCGCCGATCTCCACCATCTTGCCCAGGTACATCACCCCGACCCGGTCGGAGATGTGCCGGACGATGGACAGGTCGTGCGCGATGAACATGTACGACAGGTCGAACTCCTTCTGGAGCCTGCCCATCAGGTTGATCACCTGCGCCTGCACGGACACATCGAGCGCCGAGACGGGCTCGTCGCAGATGATGATCTCCGGGTTGAGCGCCAACCCCCGTGCGATGCCGATGCGTTGCCGCTGGCCGCCGGAGAACTGGTGCGGATACCGGTTGATGTACTCAGGGTTGAGACCGACCACGTCCAGCAGATCCTGGACCTTGCGGCGACGGTCGCCCTTCGGCGCCACCTCGGGGTGGATCTCGAAGGGTTCACCGATGATGTCGCCGACCGTCATCCGCGGGTTCAGCGAGGTGTACGGGTCCTGGAACACCATCTGGATGTTCCGCCGCACCGCCTTGAGCGCCCTGCCGGACAGCTTGGTGATGTCCTCGCCCTTGTAGAGCACCTGGCCGGAGGTGGCCCGCTCCAGGTTCATCAGCAGCTTGGCCACCGTCGACTTGCCGCAGCCGGACTCGCCGACGATGCCGAGCGTCTCACCGCGGTACAGGTCGAAGCTGACGCCGTCGACCGCCTTGACCGCGCCGATCTGCTTCTTGACGATGATCCCCTGGGTCAGCGGGAAGTGCTTGACCAGGTCCCGCACCTCGAGAATGGCCTCAGCCATCGAGGGTCTCCTTCCAGAAGTGGCAGGCGCTGGCCCGCGTGTCACTCACGGCCGCCAGCGGCGGAACGTCGGTACGGCAGACCTCCTTGGCCATCGGGCAGCGTGGGTTGAACGCACAACCCGACGGTATCCGCAGCAGGTTGGGCGGCAGGCCCTTGATCGCGTACAGCTCCTGGCCCTTCTGGTCCAGGCGCGGAATGGAGTCCAGCAGACCCTTGGTGTACGGGTGGGCCGGGGCCTTGTAGATCTCGTGCACCGGAGCGGTCTCCACGATCCGGCCCGCGTACATCACCGCGATCTTGTCGGCGACGTCCGCCACCACACCGAGGTCATGGGTGATCAGGATCAGGCCCATGTTCATCTCGCGCTGCAACTCCGCGAGCAGGTCCATGACCTGGGCCTGCACGGTGACGTCCAGCGCGGTCGTGGGCTCGTCGGCGATGATCAGGTCCGGTTCGAGGGCCATCGCCATGGCGATCATGATGCGCTGCCGCATACCGCCGGAGAACTGGTGCGGGTAGTCGCCCACCCGCTCCTTCGCGGCCGGGATGCGCACCCGGTCCATCAGCTCGATCGCCTTGGCCTTGGCGTCCTTCTTGGACAGACCCTGGTGGACCCGGAACATCTCACCGAGCTGGTAGCCCACGCTGAGCACGGGGTTGAGCGCGGACAGCGCGTCCTGGAAGATCATGGCGATCTTCTGGCCGCGGATCTTGCGGCGCTCCTCGCCGGACATCTTGAGCATGTCCTGGCCGCGGAAGAAGATCTCCCCCTTGGGGATCCGTCCCGGCGGCATGTCCAGGATGCCCATGATCGCCTGGGCGGTCACCGACTTGCCGGAGCCCGACTCGCCGAGCACGGCCAGCGTCTCACCGGCGTTCACCGAGTAGTTGACGCCGTTGACGGCCTTGGCCACGCCGTCCCGGGTGTGGAACTCGACGTGCAGGTCGCGCACTTCGAGCAGCGGCGCGGTGCGGGTGGCGTCGGTCTGCTCGGGACCGGCCTTTTCCAACGTGGTCATGACGACGCCTCCTCAGCGCAGCTTGGGGTCGAGGGCGTCGCGCACCGCGTCGCCGAGCATGATGAACGCGAGCACCGTGATGCTCAGCGCCCCCGCGGGCCACAGCAGCATGTGCGGAGCGTTGCGGATCATCGTGGAGGCCTGGGAGATGTCGATGCCCCACGAGACGGTGGGGGGCTTGAGACCCACACCCAGATACGACAGTGTCGCTTCCAGCGAGATGTACATGCCGAGGTTGATGGTCGCCACCACGATCACCGGCGCCAGCGCGTTGGGCGTGATGTGGCGCAGCAACATCCGGCTACTGCTGGCGCCGAGGGCACGGGCGGCCTGTACGTAGTCCTGCTGCTTGGCGGTGATCACCGCGCCGCGGGCGATCCGGGCGACCTGCGGCCAGCCCAGCAGCACCATGAAGCCGACGACGGTGGTGATCGAACCACCCTTGATCACCGACAGGATGACCACACCGCCGAGCAGGATCGGGATGCCGAAGAAAATGTCGCTGATCCGGGACAGGATCGCGTCCCACCAACCGCCGTAGAACCCGGCGAGACCGCCGAGCACGGAGCCGAGGATGGCCACGCCGAGGGTGGTGAAGATGCCCACCGCGACCGACGCGCGTGCCCCGTAGATGGTGCGGGCGTAGACGTCGCAGCCCTGGGTGTCGAAGCCGAACGGGTGCCCGTTGGCCGGTCCCATCTGGGACTTGCCCAGGTCGCACGCGTACGGGCTTGTGCTTGTCATCAGGCTCGGCCAGAGCGAGATGACGATCAGGAAGAGGATCAGCAGCGAGGAGACGTAGAAGATCGGCTTGCGGCGCAGGTCGTGCCAGGCGTCGTTCCACAGGCTGCGCGGTACGTCGCGCTGCTCCGGGGTGATCGCGGCGACCGCGTCGAGGGTCGTCGGTTCCTGGTCCTTGACCGTGGAGTTGGTGGTGTCAGGCATACCGGATCCTCGGGTCCAGGACCGCGTACAGCAGGTCGACGAGCAGGTTGGCGAGGAGGAAGATCAGCACCAGGATGGTGACGAAGCCAACCACGGTGGGCGGGTTCTGCCGGAGGATGCCCTGGTAGAGCTGGAAGCCAACACCCTTGACGTTGAAGATCCGCTCGGTGACGATGGCGCCCGCCATCAGGTTGCCGATGTCGGTGCCGAGGTAAGTGACCACCGGAATTAGGGAGTTGCGCAGCAGGTGGATCGTCGTGACCCGGCGGCGCGGCATGCCCTTGGCGACGGCGGTGCGGATGTAGTCGGCACGCGAGTTCTCCGCGACCGAGGTGCGGGTCAGCCGGGCCACGTACGCCAGTGAGACACCGGCCAGCACGACGCCCGGCAGGATCAGGTCGCCGAACGGGGCGCCGTCGGCGACCGCCGGGTTGGCCAACTGCCACTTCACGGCGACGAAGTACTGCAGCAGGTAGCCGATCACGAAGACCGGGATCGAGATCATCAGCAGGGTGAAGCCCAGCACTCCGGTGTCGGCCAGCCGACCGCGGCGCAGCCCCGCGAACAGACCGAGCCCGATGCCGAAGAGTCCCTCGATGGCGAACGCCACCAGCGTCAGTCGGAGCGTCACCGGGAAGGCACTGCCCATCAGTTGGGTGACCGGCTGGCCGTCGAAGGCGGTGCCGAAGTCGCCCTGGAAGATGTTCCCCATGTAGTGCAGGTACTGCTGCCACAGCGGGTGGTCGAGGTAGAGCTGGTGCCTGATCATGGCCGCGGTCGCCGGGTCCGGCGCTCTGTCGCCGAACATGGCGGCCACCGGATCGCCGAGCGCGTAGACCATGACGAAGATCAAAAGTGTGGTTCCGAGGAACACCGGAACCATCTGGAGCAGTCGCCGGATGACGTAGCGCCCCATCTGTCCTCCAGGGGTCGGGCACGCGGCAGTCGGGCCTCGTGGGCCCGGCTGCCGCGTACACCGTGCGGTTTGCGTCTGTTCGCCGCGTCCCACCCCGGTTGGCTCACCGCGGGGTTGGCTCAACCGAGGGGGCGCGGTGCCGGGTCAGCCCTTGACGGTGATGTTGTAGTAGACCGGGTAGCTGAACGGGTTCACCGTCACGTTGGAAACTCGGCTCGACCAGACGACCGGCGTGTTCTGGTACCACAGCGGGATCGCCGGCATGTCGTTGACCAGCAGCTTCTCCGCCTGCTGGTACAGCGCGACGGACTTGGCCTTGTCCGGCTCGGACTCCGCCTGGCTGATCAGCTTGTCGAAGTCCGGGTTGGAGTAGTGCGAGTCGTTGGAGCTGGCGTCGGTGGTGTACAGCGGCTGCAGGAAGTCGTCGATCAGCGGGTAGTCCATCTGCCACCCGGCCCGGAACGGATTGATCATCTGCTTCTGGGTGATCTGGTTGCGGAAGTCGGCGAAGGTGCCGACCGGGTTGCCCAGGCAGACCTGTCCGCCCAGCGCGTTGTTGATGCTGTTGCAGACCGCGTCGACCCATTCCTTGTGGGAGCCGGAGTCGGCGTTGTACGAGATGGTGAACTTGCCACCCGGGATGCCGCCGCCCTCCTTGATGAGCTCCTTGGCCTTCGCCGGGTCGTACTTGCAGTAGTCACCGCAGACGTCGGTGGAGTAGCCGCCCGCCGAGCCGAGCACCTGGCTGGTGAAGTCGGTGGCCGGGGTACGGGTGCCCTGGAAGATCTTCTTGGTGATCGAGTCGCGGTCGATCGCCATGGAGATGCCCTGACGGACCTTGTTCATCCCCGACGCGCCCCAGCTCTTCTGGTTCAGCGGGAAGGAGATGGTCTGGTTGATACCGGTGGGGGCGTTGAAGTAGCGGCCGGCCATGTCGCTCTTGGCGTGCGAGATGTCGGAGGCCGGGACGTACTCGTACACGTCGAGGTTGCCCGCCTGCAGGTCCGCGTAGGCGGTGTTCTCGTCGGTGTAGACCTTGAGCAGAACGCCCTTGTTCTTCGGCTTCTCGTCGCCCGTGTAGTACGGGTTCGGGACCAGCTTCATGCTCTGGCCCTTGGTGTACGACTCGATCTTGTACGGGCCGTTGCCGACCGGCTGCTGCAGCCACTTGGCGTGGTCGGAGAAGAACGACTTGGGCAGCGGCGCGAAGGCGTCGTAACCGAGGCTGTCCGGCCAGCTGGAGAACTTCTGAGTGAGCTTCACCGTGAAGGTGAGGTTGTCGACGACCTTCAGACCGGACATGGTCTTGGCGGTCGGCTGGCCCTTGTCCGGGTGTACCTGGTCGAAGCCCTCGATGTTGGAGAAGAACGAGGCGTCCTTCTGCGCGTTGGTCAGCAGCGCGCCGTAGTTCCAGGCGTCCACGAAGGAGTTGGCGGTGACCGGAGTGCCGTCGGAGAACTTCAGACCCGGCTTCAGCTTGATGGTGAAGGTCTGCTGGTCGCTGGAGGTGATGGACTCGGCCGACGCGTTCTGCGCCTGACCGTCCTTCGGGTTGTACTCCTTGAGGTCACTGAAGATCATGTCCAGGACCTTGCCGCCATTGGTCTCATTGGTGTTGGCGGGCTCCAGCGGGTTCTGCGGGTCACCCCACCAGGCGCGGACCACGCCATCCTCCGCACCACCGCTGCTGCTACCGCCGCCACAGGCAGTGGCGGTCAGGGCGATGGCTATCGCCCCGATGACCATGGTGGCGCTCTTGGCTCCGCGCATGGATAAGCCTCCTCACAGGCGTTCACAGTCACTACGTGAAAGGAGGGCCGGTCCTCTGCTGACACCCCTGACAGCGGAAGGCGGCTCTCCATGCTCGTGAGTCGGCGCTCCCCATCAGCGCGTGACCCATTGACCCGAGCTCAATGCGTCCAACTATCGGACATGTTGGGCCTGGCACCAACATGCAAATGGTCTCGCTTTGATCACACCTGGGGTTAACAGCCCCGCAATCTTGGACATATGGAACATAGACAGACACCCGCGAAACGGACTGTTCACACAACTTCCGGGCGCGCCCGTTCGGTAAACGGACAGGTGAAGCGCGAATCACACCATTGAAAAAGGGCATTGAAGTCTTCCGACTCCAACGCCCTGTCCGATATCCGAACGTGAATGATCTAGGAAAACCCCGGGGGCTCCGGGAAACCTCCAGGGACCCCCCAAAGCCCAGCAGAAGAAGATCCGCGATGCCCCCAAAGCCCCCGGCGGAACGGGGCCCGCCGAAGCCCTAGAGAACCCCCACTCCCAGCGGAAGGGGGGTCTGGGGGGAACCCCCCAGAAAACCCCCAACCCCAGCGGGAGCGTTAGCGCTTGGCGCGGGCCGCGGCGCGGCCGCGCTCCTTCTGGTCGAGGACGACCTTGCGGATGCGGACCGCCTCCGGAGTGACCTCGACGCACTCGTCGTCGCGGCAGAACTCCAGGGACTGCTCAAGCGACAGCTTGCGCGGCGGGACGATCGACTCGGCCACGTCGGCGGTCGACGACCGCATGTTGGTGAGCTTCTTCTCCTTGGTGATGTTGACGTCCATGTCGTCGGAACGGGAGTTCTCGCCGACGATCATGCCCTCGTACACCTCGGTGCCCGGCTCCACGAACAGCACGCCGCGCTCCTGGAGGTTGGTCATCGCGAACGCGGTGACCGCACCGGCGCGGTCGGCGACCAGGGAGCCGTTGTTGCGGGTCTGCAGGGTGCCGAACCACGGCTCGTGGCCCTCGTGGATGGAGTGGGCGATGCCGGTGCCGCGGGTCTGGGTCAGGAACTCGGTGCGGAAGCCGATCAGACCGCGCGACGGCACGACGAACTCCATGCGGACCCAGCCGGAGCCGTGGTTGGACATGTTGTCCATCCGGCCCTTGCGCACGCCCATGAGCTGGGTGACGGCACCCATGTGCTCCTCGGGCACGTCGATGGTCAGCCGCTCGACGGGCTCGTGGACCTTGCCGTCGATCTCCCTGGTGACGACCTGCGGCTTGCCGACGGTCAGCTCGTAGCCCTCGCGGCGCATGGTCTCCACGAGGATGGCCAGCGCCAGCTCGCCACGGCCCTGCACCTCCCAGGCGTCGGGGCGGTCGGTGTCCAGGACGCGCAGCGAGACGTTGCCGACGAGCTCGCGGTCGAGGCGGTCCTTGACCTGGCGGGCGGTGACCTTGCGGTCCTTGACCGCGGCCTTGGCGTCCGCGCCCTTGCCGGAGCCGCCACGGCCGACCAGCGGCGAGGTGTTGGTGCCGATCGTCATGGAGATCGCGGGCTCGTCGACGGTGATCAGCGGCAGGGCGACCGGGTTCTCCGGGTCGGCCAGGGTCTCGCCGATCATGATGTCCGGGATGCCCGCGACGGCGCAGATGTCGCCCGGCCCGGCCTTCTCGGCGGGCTTGCGGGTGAGCGCCTCGGTCATCATCAGCTCGGTGATGCGGACGTTCTGGATGGAGCCGTCGCGCTTGATCCAGGCGACGGTCTGCCCCTTCTTCAACTCGCCCTGCTCGACGCGGAGCAGCGCGATGCGGCCGAGGAAGTTGTCGGCGTCGAGGTTGGTGACGTGCGCCTGCAGCGGCGCGTCCTCCTCGTACGTCGGAGCCGGGATGTGGTCCAGGATCGTGGAGAAGAACGGCTCCAGGCTGTCGCTGTCGGCCGGAACCGTGCCGTCCTCCGGCTTGGTCAGCGAGGCGATGCCGTCGCGGCCGCAGGCGTAGACGATCGGGAACTCGATCTGGTCCTCGTCGGCGTCCAGGTCGAGGAAGAGGTCGTAGGTCTCGTTGACGACCTCGTCGATACGGGAGTCCGGGCGGTCGGTCTTGTTGATGCACAAGATCACCGGCATCCGCTTGGCGAGCGCCTTGCGCAGCACGAAGCGGGTCTGCGGCAGCGGGCCCTCGGAGGCGTCGACGAGCAGCACGACACCGTCGACCATCGACAGACCGCGCTCGACCTCGCCGCCGAAGTCGGCGTGGCCCGGGGTGTCGATGATGTTGATGGTGATGGGCTCGCCACCGCCCTTGGGGTGGTACTTCACCGCCGTGTTCTTGGCCAGGATCGTGATGCCCTTCTCACGCTCCAGGTCGTTGGAGTCCATGACCCGGTCGTCGACGGAGTCGAGTTGGTGGGCGGCGAAGGCACCCGCCTGCTTGAGCATGGCGTCGACGATGGTCGTCTTGCCGTGGTCGACGTGGGCGACGATGGCGACGTTACGGATGTCGTGGCGCGTGGGCATACTGCGGCGCTTCTCCCGGATTCGTGGATGGCGGCGCGTACGGTCCTACGCGCGCCCGCCGGGCAACATCACGCCACGGCCTTCCCCCCATGGTACGGGGCTCGCGAGAAAAGCGTCCGCCCGGGAGATCACCAGCCGCTGCCGGGCCGCTCAGCGGCGGAAACCGATGTTCTGGTAGCGGGGGGTCTGGAAGCCGAAGGCGCCCACGTTGGCGACGTCGGTGCGCTCGGCGACCAGTTCGGGCCGCTGGTAGAGCGGGATGGCGCCCGCGGCGGCCCAGATTCTGGCGTCGGCCCGCTTGGTCAGGTCGGCCGCCTTGCCGGGGTTGAGCTCGGCGCCCGCCTGGTCCAGCAGCCGGTCGATCAGGTCGGTGCCCACCCGGGCGTAGTTCTGCTGGACGACCAGCGAGCCGTCCGCACCCGGTTCCGGCTTGGCGTACAGCGGGCGGGCGTCGGTGGCCGGGAAGGCGGTGCCGGGCCAGGAGTACAGGGCCAGGTCGAAGTCGCCGGAGGCGATCTGGTCCTGGAAGAAGCTGCGGTCGGAGACCTTGGTGAGCTGGGTGCGCACCCCGATGCCGGCCAGCATGCGCGCGATGCGGTCGCCGACCGCGCCGAGCGTGGCGTCGTGCTGCGGCAACACGAACTGCAAGGTCAGCGGATGCCCCGACCGGTCGGTGCGCACCGTGGCGGGCTCCACGGTCTCGGTCCGCGCGACCTTGCCGCCACCCTGCGCCGTGCTGGCCGGGCGTACCTGGCCGGGGCCGGGCGCGGCGTTGTGCGCGGCGTTCGCCTTGCCGGACTGCCATCCGGCGTCGGCCAGCAGGGCCTGGGCGGTCTTCACGTCGGTGCCGCCGATCGCCGAGCTGTTGTCCTGGTAGCCGTCCTGTGACGCCAGCACCAGGTGGTTGCCGAGCGGCGCGGCGGGCAGCCCGGCCGGGCGCAGCACCTGCTGGGCGATGGCCTTGCGGTCGATCGCCCGGGCCACCGCGCGCCGTACCCGTTCGTCGGTGAGCGGACCGCTGCCGCCGTTCAGCGTCAGCTGGGTGTACGAGGCGTCGAAGGCGCGGTGCACCACGAGCCGCCGGTCCCGGGAGACCGCGCCCAGCGCCTGCGGGGCCACCTCGGCCACGTCCACCCGCCCGGCGGCCAGGGCGGCGGCCCGCCGGGCGCTGGGCACCGCGGTGAACACCAGCCGGTCCAGCTTGGCCCGCTCCCCCCACCAGCGGGCGGCGCGCACCAGCGTCACCGTGCCGCGTCTGGCGTCCACCGACTGGACCGAGAAGGGGCCCGCGGTCACTGGGAGCGCTGCGCGGCTGCCGTCGTTGAAGGCGTCCGGGGTGCCGGTGACCTCCTTCGGGTACAGCGGGGTGAACAGCGACCGCCAGGTCGCCATGGGGCGGTTGAAGGTGACCTTGACCTCATGGGCGTCCGCGCCACGCCGTACCTCGGAGATCCGGTCGTAGCCGTCGTTGTGCGCGCTCCAGTACGCGGAGTTGGTGCCGTTCAGCGCCCTCCACTGGGCGGCGAAGTCGTCGGCGGAGATCGCCCGGCCGTCGCTCCAGACCGCCCGGGGGTTGAGCCTGTAGAGCACCACCTGCGGTGACCTGCTCACCACGGTGGCCGACTCCAGGTAGTCCGGGTCGCGTTGGGGGCGGCCGCGGCCGTCCACGGTGAACAGGGCGGGCAGTACGGCGCCCGCGATCCGCTCGGTCTGCGGGTCGGCGGCGGACTGGAAGGTGTTCAGCGTGCCGGGTACGTCGTCCACCGCCCAGCGCAGCGTCCCACCGTCGCGCACCGCGGGCCGGGCGACGGTCGCCACGTCGACGGCGGGCGCGGCGGAGGCGCCGGAGGAGGTCGAGCAGCCGGCCGCCGCGGCGCTCACCACGGCGGCCAGGGCGATGGTTCCGACGACGGTGCGGGACATCGTGGCCACCTCCGGGGGACTCCCGAGCGCTTATCTCGTTTGCCGCTTATCGCACCCACTGAAGGTGATGGCCCGCGGACAGCCGGTCCGACACGGCGTCGCGGGCGGCCAAGGCCACCTGTGTGGACTAAGACGCCTCGCAGATCGCCTGCCACCCGTCGCGGGAAAACACAAGACCCCGCCGGAGCGGATACCGTCTTCACAAGCGCGCCTGTGACGCGCGACACTTTCTGGGGCAACCCGCGCGAACGCGCAACGGAGGTGCTGGCCATGTCCCTGCAGGACGAGCTCACTGCCACCCAGCGGCGCCTGGACGAACTCGACCGCTGCCTGACCACGCTGGAGCAGCACGTCGGGCAGAGCGTCGACATGCGGCGGGTCCGGGTGGACGCCAACCATCTGCGCGAGGACCTTGCGCTGCTGCGGGAGAGCACTCCCGGCGCCAAGGCCGGGCCGTCCGGCCAGCAGAAGGCGGCCCAGCAGATGATCACCGTGCCGGACGCCCCGTACGACCCCAACCTGTGGAAGGACTCCGACGACGAGGGTCTGGGCGCCCGCGACCGCCACGCCCCCTGAGTCCGCCCGCAAGCACGGCGAACCCGGTAAGCCACCCCTCTCGCCGGAGGCGACCCGTTGGCCACGACCGAGACAGCAGGACCCTCATCAGGCGGCGTGCACGCCCCCGGGCGTGCCGCGATCGCCGCGCGGCAGCTGCGCACCGACCGCTGGTGGCTGGCGCCCGCCGTCACCGTCACCGTGTTGACGGTGTTCGTCGTCTATTCGACCTGGCGGGCGTTCGCCAACGCCGACTACTACGCCGCGCCGTATGTCTCCCCGTTCTATTCCCCCTGCATCGCCACCAACTGCGTGAACATGAAGGGGGGTGCGGATCTGCAGATCTTCGGGCCGTGGTGGGGGCTTTCGCCCGCGCTGCTGGTGCTGATCTTCCCGCTGGGATTCCGGTTGACCTGCTACTACTACCGCAAGGCGTACTACCGGGGTTTCTGGGCCGCGCCGCCCGCCTGCGCGGTGGCCGAGCCGCACCGGAAGTACACCGGGGAGACGCGTTTTCCGCTGATCCTGCAGAACGTGCACCGCTACTTCTTCTACTTCGCGCTGCCCTTCGCGGTGATCCTCACCTACGACGCGGCGCTCGGGTTCCGGGACGCGGCCGGGCACTGGGGCCATATGGGTCTGGGCACCCTGGTGTTGCTGGTGAACATCGTGTTGATCTGGGTCTACACCCTGTCCTGCCATTCGTGCCGGCACATTGTCGGCGGGCGGTTGAAGAACTTCTCCAAACATCCGGTGCGTTACCGGATGTGGACCTGGGTTGGACGGATGAACGCCCATCACATGGCTTTCGCCTGGGCCTCGTTGGTGATGGTGGCACTGGCCGATCTGTATGTGTACCTGGTGGCCAGTGGTGCGTTCGCCGATCCGAAGTTCTTCTGACGGGGACAGTAAGTCGCCGAAAACCAGCGAAGGGGATGCGGCAGCACATGACGCAAGTCGAGCGGCACACCTATGACGTGGTGGTGGTCGGCGCGGGCGGAGCGGGGCTGCGGGCCGCCATCGAGGCCCGGGAACAGGGCCTGCGCACCGCCGTGATCTGCAAGTCACTGTTCGGCAAGGCGCACACGGTGATGGCCGAGGGCGGAATCGCCGCCAGCATGGGCAACGCCAACCCGCGGGACAACTGGCAGGTGCACTTCCGGGACACCATGCGGGGCGGGAAGTTCCTCAACAACTGGCGGATGGCCGAGCTGCACGCCAGGGAAGCACCGGACCGGGTATGGGAGTTGGAGACCTGGGGCGCGCTGTTCGACCGTACGAAGGACGGCCGGATCTCCCAGCGCAATTTCGGCGGCCATGAGTATGCCCGGCTGGCGCACGTCGGTGACCGCACCGGGCTGGAACTCATCCGCACCCTCCAGCAGCGGATCGTCGCCCTGCAACAGGAGGACCACGAACGCAGCGGCGACTACGAGGACCGGCTGCGGGTCTTCCAGGAATGCACCGTCACCCGGGTGTTGAAGGACGGCGCGCGGGTTTCCGGGGTGTTCGGCTATGTGCGGGAGTCCGGGCGCTTCTTCGTCATCGAGGCGCCCGCCGTCGTACTGGCCACCGGTGGCATCGGCAAGTCCTTCAAGGTGACCTCCAATTCCTGGGAGTACACCGGCGACGGGCACGCGCTGGCGCTGCTGGCGGGGGCGCCGCTGATCAACATGGAGTTCGTGCAGTTCCATCCGACCGGCATGGTATGGCCGCCGTCCGTGAAGGGAATCCTGGTCACCGAATCGGTGCGCGGTGACGGCGGGGTGCTGCGCAACAGCGACGGCAAGCGCTTCATGTTCGACTACATTCCGGATGTCTTCAAGGAGAAGTACGCGCAGAGCGAGCAGGAGGCGGACGGCTGGTACGCCGACCCGGACAACCACCGCCGCCCACCGGAGCTGCTGCCCCGCGACGAGGTGGCCCGGGCGATCAACTCCGAGGTGAAGGCGGGGCGTTGCTCACCGCACGGCGGAGTGTTCCTGGACGTGTCGACCCGGCTGCCCGCCGAGGAGATCAGGCGGCGGCTGCCGTCCATGCACCACCAGTTCAAGGAACTGGCCGATGTCGACATCACCGCCGAGCCCATGGAGGTCGGACCGACCTGCCACTACGTGATGGGCGGGGTCGAGGTCGATCCGGACAGCGCCGCCGCGACCGGGGTGCCCGGGCTGTTCGCGGCGGGCGAGGTCGCGGGCGGAATGCACGGCTCCAACCGGCTGGGCGGCAACTCCCTCTCCGATCTGCTGGTCTTCGGCCGCCGGGCCGGGCTGCACGCCGCCGAGTACGCCGCGGAGCTGGGCACCGACGACCGCCCCCGGGTCTCCGCCGAGCAGGTGGACACCGCCGCGGCCGAGGTGCTGCGCCCGTTCAGCGTCGAGGGCGGCGAGCCGGAGAGCCGTACGGAGAACCCGTACGCGCTGCACCAGGAGCTGCAGCAGACCATGAACGACCTGGTCGGCATCATCCGGCGGGCCAGCGAGATGACCGAGGCGCTGCGCCGCCTCGCCGATCTGCGGCAGCGGTCCCGGCGGGCCGCGGTCGAGGGGCACCGGCAGTTCAACCCCGGCTGGCACCTGGCGATCGACCTGCGCAACATGCTGCTGGTGAGCGAGTGCGTGGCGCGCGCCGCGCTGGAGCGCACCGAAAGCCGTGGCGGCCACACCCGCGACGACTACCCGGAGATGGACCGCCGCTGGCGCAAGACCAATCTGGTCTGCGAACTCGCCAGCGGTGACGGCGAGCTGGCGGCGGTCGATCCCGCCGACGGCCAGATCAGACTCACCCGACGCGACATGCCGCCGATCCGCGGCGATCTGCTCGCCCTCTTCGGCAAGGACGAGTTGCTCAAGTACCTCACGGACGAGGAGCTCGACACATGAGCGCTGCGCCTGGCCCGAAGGCCAACGGTTCCGCCTACACCGCCCGTTTCAGGGTGTGGCGCGGCGACGCGGACGGCGGCGAGTTGCGGGACTTCGACGTCGAGGTGCACGAGGGCGAGGTCGTCCTCGACATCATCCACCGGTTGCAGGCCACCCAGGCCAACGATCTGGCGGTGCGCTGGAACTGCAAGGCGGGCAAGTGCGGTTCGTGCAGCGCGGAGATCAACGGAAGGCCGCGGCTGATGTGCATGACCCGGATGTCGGTGTTCGCACCGGACGAGACGGTGACCGTGACGCCGATGCGGGCCTTTCCCGTGGTGCGCGACCTGGTGACCGATGTGTCGTTCAACTACACCAAGGCCAGGGAGATTCCGTCGTTCGTCCCGCCGCCCGGTCTGCGCGCCGGGGAGTACCGGATGCGGCAGGAGGACGTGGGGCGGTCACAGGAGTTCCGCAAGTGCATCGAGTGCTTCCTGTGCCAGAACACCTGCCATGTGGTGCGGGACCACGAGGAGAACAAGCAGGCGTTCGCCGGGCCGCGCTTCCTGATGCGGATCGCCGAACTGGACATGCATCCACTGGACTCGGCCGAGGAGTCGGGCCTGGACCGCAAGTCCGCGGCGCAGGAGGAGCACGGGCTCGGCTACTGCAACATCACCAAGTGCTGTACGGAAGTGTGCCCGGAGAACATCAAGATCACCGACAACGCGCTGATTCCGCTCAAGGAACGGGCCGTTGACCGCAAGTACGACCCGTTGGTGTGGCTCGGCAACAAGATCAGACGGCGCTGAAAGAGGTCCCTGAAAAAGGTCCGGGGGCGTACGCCCCCAGAAATGGGGCCTCAGTACATGCTCAGCAGCGCCTCCGCCAGGTCCGCGCCGTGGGACTGGCCGTCCGGCAGCCCCAGTTCGAACCAGACTGTCTTGCCGCGCGGCGTCCTCCTGCTGCCCCAGCTCTCGCTGAGCATGCTGACGAGCTGCAGCCCGCGCCCGCCCTCGTCGGTGTCGCGGGCCCGCCGCCGCCTCGGCTGGACGAGGTCGGAGTCCCACACCTCGCACACCAGCGTGCGGTCCAGCAGCAGCCGCAGCCGTATGTCCCCCCTGCCGTGCCGTAGCGCGTTGGTGACCAGCTCGCTGACCAGCAGCTCCGTGGTGTCCACGAGCTCGCCGAGCCCCCAGGCCTCCAGCCGCGCCCGGGTCAGCTCCCGGGCCTGGGCCACCGACTGGCCCTGCGGCGGCAGCGTCCAGTCGCCGACCGCGTCGTCCGGCAGGCCCCGAACCCTGGCCATCAACAGCGCCACGTCGTCCTCGCCGTGGTGGGTGTCCAGGCTGGTCAGTACGTGGTCGCAGGCGTCCTCCAGCGGTAGCGCGGCGGTGCTCAGGGCGCGCCGGAAGGCCTCCAGGCCCTCGTCCAGGGAGTGGTGGCGGGACTCCACCAGTCCGTCGGTGTAGAGGGCGAGCAGCGCGCCGTCGGGGAGTTCGACGTCCACCTCCTCGAACGGCTCGCCGCCGACGCCCAGCGGTATGCCGTGGGGCACGTCGAGCATCAGCGCCGGGTCGCCCGGCTGCACGATGACCGGCGGCAGATGGCCCGCGTTGGCGATGGTGCAGCGCCGGGTGACCGCGTCGTAGACCGCGTAGACGCAGGTCGCCAGGTACACCTCGGCCAGGTCCTCGGCGTCCCGGTCCTTGGCGCGGCGGCTGCGGCCGCCGCTGGGGTCGGACAGGCCGCGGGCGATCTCGTCCAACTGGCTGAGCACTTCGGCCGGTTCGAGGTCGAGCAGCGCCAAGGTGCGTACCGCGGTGCGCAGTTCGCCCATCGCGACGGCGGCCCGAAGCCCGCGGCCCATCACGTCGCCGACCACCAACGCGGTGCGGTGTCCGGGGAGTTCGATGACGTCGAACCAGTCGCCGCCGACCTCGGCCGCGGCGTTGCCGGGCAGGTAGCGGCAGGCGATGTCGAGACCGGCGGCCTCCGGGTTGCCCGGCGGCAGCAGGCTGCGCTGCAGCAGCAGCGCTCGCTCGTGCTCGCGCCGGTAGAGCCGGGCGTTGTCGATGCACACGGCGGCCCGGGCGACGAGTTCCCCGGCCAGCGCCCGGTCGCGCTCGCCGAACGGTTCGCTGCCCTTGGCGCGGGAGAAGTGCACCAGCCCGAGCACGGTGTCCCGGGCGACCATCGGCACCACCAGGGTGGACTGGACGACGGCGGGCAACTCGCCCCGGTCCGGGTCGGGTTCGGCGACCTCGTCGGCCGCGGAGCCGCCGCCGCTGACCCCGAGGACCTGGATCTGCGCGGTGCGCAGCGCCTTGGCCCCGGGCGAGGTGAACGGGTATCGGTGCACCGCGCCCACGCTCACCGAGCCCTTCTCGACGCCCAGCGAGTCGGGCCCGCCGGATACCGCGCTGGCGCCCGCGACCCTGCGTACGTCCGCGCTGCCGTCGGAGCTGCCGACCGGGTCCTCGTCGCCGGTGAGCAGCGCCTGGTAGAGGTCGACGGCGGCCAGGTCGCAGAAGTGCGGTACGGCCACGTCCAGCAGTTGCCTTGCGGTGGTCTCCAGATCGAGGGAGTTGCCGATGCGGGTGCCCGCCTCGTTCAGCAGGGCCAGGTCGCGCCGGGTGTGCGCGGCCTCCCGTTCTGCGCGCTGACGGGTCGTCACATCGGTTGCCACGCCCGCCACTCCGGACGGGCGGCCGCTCGGGTCCGTGAGCCGGTACAGGGAGATCGCCCAGCGGCGGCGGCCGGGGGTGCCGGGGGTGGTGCCGACGACCTGCATGTCGACCACCGGTTCGCCGGTGTCCAGGACCTGGCGCAGCGCGGCGGTGAGGCGGTCGGCCTCGACCCGGGGCAGGAAGTCGTGCGGGGTGCGGCCGGGGTAGTCCTGCGCGGGCTTGCCGTACACGTGCGCGAAGCGCTCGTTGACGCGGATCAGTCTGAGGTCGGTGTCGGCGAGGAAAAGCCCCATCGGAGATTGGCCGAAAATCGCCTCGAACGCGGCCAGGGAGGCGTCCCGCTCCCGGTCGCGCTCAAGGCCCCGGGGACTTGGCAGTTCAGCCATGGTCGGCCCCCGAGGGGTGCTGGCCTTCTCCGTGCGAAGCGGCGGAGCAGGATCCGCCGGAACGTATGCAGCGCAAGACCCCTCCAGTTATTCAGTACTCCCGGACCGGCCGCTGCCCAGTGTTCAGGGTATTGGGCACCACTGAAGTATTGAGCACCGGCGGCACCGGGCACACGGTCTTGTCGATCACAGCATCATTTCGGCTTCAACGAGGCAACTTTCCCGAGGTCAGCTACCCGGCAGCACCAGTTCGAACCACACCGTCTTGCCCAGCGGTCCCTGCCGGGTGCCCCACCGGCGGGACGCCCGGGCGACGAGTTGCAGTCCGCGGCCGCCCTCGTCCTCGTGGTCGGCGGTACGGGCGCGCGGCGGATCGGGCAGCGGGTCGGAGACCTCGACCAGCAGCGAGGGGCCGCGGACCATGCGGACGCCGATGGGTCCGTGCGCGTACCGCAGGGAGTTGGTGACCAGTTCACTGACCAGGAGTACGGTCACGTCGGTCAACGCGTTCAAACCCCAGGCGGCCAGCGTCTCACGCACGTGCGCGCGCGCCCGCCGTACGGCGCTGGGCTCAGCGGGGAAGGTCCAGGACGCCGCGCTGCCCTCCGGGAGCCCGCCGAGCCGGGCCATCAGCACGGCCACGTCGTCGGGTTCGAGTTCCGCGACCAGGTTGGCGACCATGTCGTCGCACGCGTCGTCCAACGACCGGTGCGGGCGGGCGAGTACGGTCCTGAGCCGGTCGATGCCGTGGCTGATGTCCTCACCGCGCCGCTCGATCAGACCGTCGGTGTAGAGCACCAGCACCGAGCCGTCCGGCACCCGCAGTTCGGTGGTCTCGAACTCCGCGTCATCGACGCCGATCGGTGTGCCGGTGGGCATGTCGAGCCGGTGCACGCCCTCCGGGCCGCGCTCGCCCGGATCGATCAACAGGGGTGGCAGATGGCCCGCCTTGGCGATGGAGCAGACCCGGGTCGACGGGTCGTAGACGGCGTAGACGCAGGTGGCCATCATCGGTTCGTCGGGGAACTGGGCGAAGTCGTCGGACAAGTCGTTGATCCGGCGCAGCAGTTCGTCCGGGCTCATGTCGAGCGCGGCCAGCGTCCGCATGGCGGTGCGCAGCCGTCCCATGGTGGCGGCGGCCTGCAGCCCGTGCCCCATCGCGTCGCCGACCACGAAGGCGACCCGGCCTCCCGCCAGCGGCACCACGTCGAACCAGTCGCCGCCCGCCTCCGCGCCGGTACTGCCGGGTACGTAGCGGTAGGCGACCTCCACGCCCGGCAACTCCGGTACGTGCTGCGGCAGCAGGCTGCGTTGCAGCATCAGGGCGCCCTCCCGCTCCCGCGCGTACAGCCGGGCGTTGTCGAGGGCGGCGCCCGCGCGGTCGGCGAGTTCGGTGGCGAGTGCCAGGTCGTCCGGGTCGAACGGTTCGCGCTGCACGGACCGTCCGATGACCAGCAGGCCCAGCACGATGCCGCGGGCGCGCAGCGGGACGACGAGCATCGAGCCGACGCCCAGTTCCAGGGCGGCCTTGATGCGCGGGTCGAGGCCGTGCACGGTGTCGGTCGCGGCGTGCAGGTCCGCACTGGTTTCGGCGTACCAGGCCGGACCGCCGGCCAGCACCTCGGACAGCGGTGAGCCCGCGGGGAAGCTGAGGCTGGCGCCGACGCGCAGTTGGGCGGCGACCGCCTCGGTGCCCGGTCCGGTGGTGAACCCGGCCAGCACCAGCGGGGTGTGCGCGGGGTGCGGGCGGCGCGGCAGGTCGGCGCCCCGGGGGACGTCGCGGACCAGCAGCACGCCCGCGTAGTCGGCGAACTCCGGCACCAGGATGTCGGGCAGCAGCCGGGCGATGCGGTCCACGTCGAGCAGGTCGGACAGGACCGCGCCCACCTCGTTGAGCAGGGTCAGCCGGACGCGGGCCCGTTCGGCCTTGGCGACCGCGATGTGGCGCTCGGTGACGTCCATGACGATGCAGGAGATGCCCAGCACCCGCCCGGCCCGGTCCACAATCCTGGCGTACGACGCGGAGCGCAGGCCCTCGCCGCCCGGTCCCTTGTTGAGCAGGTCGACGACGGTGCGTCCGGTGGCCAGCACCTCGCGCTGGACCAGCGTCAGGTTCTCGCCGGTCTTGCCGGGCAGGATCTCGTCGACGGTGCGGCCTATGTGGTCTTCGGCGGGGCGCCCGTTCATCTGGGCCAGGGCCTCGTTGACCCGGACGAAGCGCAGGTCTGTGTCGAAGATCGCGATGCCCAGCGCGGAGGTGTCGAACACCGCGTCGACGATGGCCAGATCGTGCTCCAGGCCGCGCAGTAGCTGGGTCTCGGCGAGCGCGACCAGGACGTACGGCTTGCCGTCCCCGTCCACCAGCAGTGAGGCCCGCACCTCGGCCTGCACGGTGTGGCCGTCGCGGTGCCGTAGCGGCAGCACGCCGCCCCAGCGTCCGGCGCGCAGCAACTCGGCCAGCACCTGCTCCGCGGGGCCGGGGCTGGGGATCCGGCCGAGGCGTTCGGCGCGCACCGCGTGTGCGGTGGACCAGTCGCCGATGATGTTGTCGATCCGGCGGCCGACGATGTGCTCGCCCGCCCAGCCCAGCATCTCCTCGGCCAGCGGGGACCACAGCACGACCCGGCCGCGGGTGTCCAGCATGATGACGCCCACCCGCAGGGTGTCCAGCAGCCCGCCCGAGGCGGCGGGCTGGGTGGCGGCCGGTTGCAGGCCGTGCGGCCGGTGGTGGGCTTCGCTGTGTGGGGGGTTCTGCGCGGCGGATGGGGTGCTCATCCGGCACACCTCCCACCAGGTCGGACATATCGTCTAAGTGGCCCGTACCCCATGATCAATGGAGTACACGGCGGGCGGCCCGGCGCGTTACTCCGTTCAGTCCGGCGGAGTCCCCGAAGGAGTCCCACAGTCGGCGAGCCTACGCGCCAAACGAGGCGCTACGCGCCGCCCGACCTTCCGTGAGCCTGCGGGCCACCTCGGCGACCGCCGGGCGGTCCTGGTCGAGCCAGTCCACGTCGGCCATCTCGGCGGGCGACAGCCAACGCAGGGCGTCATGGTCCTGCAGCGGATGCGGCTGGGCGGAGCCCTCGGCGAGCCGGGCGGTCCACACCCACAGCACCAGATCGGCCCGCAGCGGCCACTGGCCGGGGATCCGCTCCAGCGGCTCGGCCTCGACCCCCAGTTCCTCGCGCAGCTCGCGCACCAGCGCCTGCTCGGCGGTCTCGCCCGGCTCCACCTTGCCGCCGGGCAGCTCCCAGCGCCCGGCCAGCTCCGGTGGCGCACTGCGCCGCGCGGCCAGCAGCCTGCCCTGGTGCAGGAGGGCTGCGCCGACCACCACTCGTACCGATACGCTCATGCGCCGCACTCTACGGCGGCGCGCTCCGCGCACCGCCGCCGGGAGAAGAATTTTTTCTGGGGGCAAGCCCCCAGGCCCCGGGCAGGTGGATGCTTCGGGGGGAGTCCACGGCGACCGCCGCAGGCGCAGCAGGAGCGGGGGAGCGTTCAGGATGCTCGTGGGTGATCGATTCTTTCGACGAGGTAGCGGCACCCCGTGCCGCGTCCGTCGAAGCGGCCCGCGACCGTCTCGGCCTCCTCGCGGGTCTCGCAACTGGCGACGCGGTAGCGGTTGCCGTTGTCGTCCTGGCGTATGACGGCCCACTGCAGCTCGCCCATCAGGCGGCTCCGTCGATTTCCCGTACGTGGTCGATGTTGGCGAGGTCCGCCTTGTCCGCGCTCGGCTGACCTGCGAACCACGCGTCGAGGATCTCCTTGAGCAGTGGTTCGGAGGTCAGCCGCAGTCCGACGGCAAGGACGTTGGCGTCGTTCCACTGCCGGGCGCCGTTGGCGGTGTACGCGTCCGTGCACAGCGCGGCGCGCACCCCCGGCACCTTGTTGGCGGCTATCGACGCGCCGGTACCGGTCCAGCAGCAGACCACCGCCTGATCCGCCCGGCCCTCCGCGACCTCGCGGGCCGCGGCCGCCGCCGACCACGCCCAGTCGGGACGCCCCGCGCCCTCCCGGTCTTCACTGCGCAGCGCGCCGTAGGCGGACACCTCGTGCCCGCGTCGGCGCAGCTCATAGACGAGGACCCTGGCGACCGGCTCATCCATGTCCGAGGAAACGGCGATCCGCATATGCCACAGCCTACGCCGAACGGTGACCCTATGAACCCGTCCGTACGCGAACGGGCATGAAATCGCCAGTCGTTGAAGCAGGAAACGACAAGGACCCCCACGCGGTGCGCGGGGGTCCTTGCGGCGGGTGCCGGGATCAGACGGAGGCCGAGACGCGCTCGGCGTCCTCCTGGGCCGCCTTGAGCTCCTCGCGCACCGCCTCCAGCGACGGGTTGTGCCAGGCGCTGCGCACACCCCAGAAGTAGAAGGCCAGGCCGATCAGGGCGACGATCAGCAGGTCCCAGCCCTCGGGCAGATAGCCCTGGCCGCCGTAGTCCTTGTTGCCGACGTACGACACGAAGGCCATCACGAACAGGTAGGCGACCATCCAGACGCCCGCCTTCAGGTGCGGCTTCAGCTGCGACATCGGCTTGCGCAGCTCGTAGAAGGCCCAGATCGGCAGACCGGCCGCCATCAGCAGGATGACCTTGCCGGTCAGCGGCCACTTCGCCCAGTACAGCACCAGCGAACCGAAGACCATCGCGATCGGCGCGATCACCGGCATCGACTTCAGCTGCACCGGACGCGGCATGTCCGGCGCCAGACGGCGCAGCGACATCACGGCGACCGGGCCGGTGATGTACGAGATCACGGTGGCCACCGAGACGATCTCGGCCAGCGAGCCCCAGCCGCGGAACACCGCGAGGAAGGCGAACGCCACCACCAGGTTCAGCAGCAGCGCCGGACGCGGCACACCGGTCTTGGGGTCGACCTTGCCGAAGACGCCCGGCAGGTGGCCGTTCTCCTGGACGCCGTGGATCATGCGGGAGGTGGTGGCCGCGTAGATCATGCCGGTGCCGGACGGGGAGATGAAGGCGTCGGCGTAGAGCAGGATGGCCAGCCAGTTGATGCCCCAGGCGATGGCCAGGTCGGCCAGCGGGGACTTGAAGTTCAGCGCGGACCAGCCGCCACCGGCCAGGTCGTGCGCGGGCACCGCCATCAGGAAGGCGATCTGCAGCGCCACGTAGATCACCAGCGCGATCAGGATCGAGCTTATCACCGCGCGCGGCAGCGACTTCTTGGGGTTGCGCGCCTCGGCGGCCATGTTCAGCGGCGACTGGAAGCCGTTGTACGCCCAGACGATGCCGGAGACGGCGACCGCGTTGAAGACCGCGTTCCAGCCGTGCGGCGCGAAGCCCCCGGCGCGGCTGAGGTTGTGCGTGTCGAAGTGCGACAGCATCAAGGTGGCCGCGGTCAGCGTCGGCACCACGATCTTGAAGACCGTGATCGCCGTGTTGGTCTTGGCGAACAGCGTGATCGCCCACCAGTTGAGCGCGAAGTAGACCAGCAGCAGCACGCTGGCCAGCGCGACACCGGAGCCGGTCAGCTCGGTGCCGTTGTAGAGACCCTTCGCCCAGGACCACTTCCACGAGCTCATGTAGGTGACCGAGGCGGTCGCCTCACCCGGGATGACCGAGACGATGGCGATCCAGTTCGCCCACGCCGCCAGGTACCCGGCGAGCGAGCCGTGCGAGTACTGGCCGTAGCGGACCATGCCTCCGGCCTTGGGGAACATGGAGCCCAGCTCGGAGTAGGTGAGGGCGATGGTCAGCGCGACCACGGCACCGATCACCCAGGCGAAGATCGCCGCGGGCCCAGCCAGATGGCTTGCCTTGGCGGCACCGAACAGCCAGCCCGAGCCGATGATCGATCCGAGGCCGACGGCCGTCAGCGATACCGTGCCGAGGGAACGGCGGTAGTTGGAACCAGACAAAACGGTGGTTCCCCTTTCTTCTCCCCGTGGCCTTGCACAAACTCCGGCAGCTTAAAGGCGGGAGGGCGGTTACGGTTCCCCCGGACGGCTTTGTGTGATCTTTGCAACAGCCACGTATCGTGATCGCCGAGCCGCCCGAACGGGCCGCTCCGCGGGCGACGTTGCAGCTCAGGGGGGTTGCCCCGGACGATGGGCTGGGAATCGATCACGCACGGTCAGGAAGCGGTATCACCCACGCAAAGGCGGGGGTCAGCGGACCGGAAGGCGGTACGTCACCTTGAAGCGGTCGGCCGGGATGACCAGATCGGCGGTCTCCACCGGCCGGTCCGAGGCGTAGAAGGTGCGCGAGACGACCAGCACGGCGTGGCCCGGCACACCGCCCAGTTCCGCGGTCTCCGCGGCCAGGCCGGGGCGTGCGGAGACCTCCTCGGCCACGTTGTCCACCACGATGTCGATGGCGGCCATCCGGTCCACCACACCGCGTCCGCCCAGCGGCCCCTCCTCGGGCAGCATCACCGGGGTGCGTCCGGTGACGGCCAGCGGCTCCCAGGAGGTGGAGAGCATCATCGGCTCGCCCTCGGTGCGGAACAGGTAGCGGGTGCACATCACCCGGTCGTCCGGCTGGATGCGCAGCCGGGCGGCGATCGCCGGGCTGGCGCTCTCCTGGGTGCTCACCGACTCCCAGGTCCCCTTACAGCCCTCGTCGGCCTGCTCCTGACGGAACGGCGTCGGGCCGTACGACGGCCGGTAGCCGGAGCGGGCGATGGGCCGCGGCTCCGGCCGCTCACGGACGTACGTACCGGAGCCGGAGCGGCCCTCGACGAAGCCCTCGGCCATCAGGACCTTGCGGGCCTCCAGGGCGACCGTGTCGGAGACTCCGTAGTCCCGGCGGATACGGGCCTGTGAGGGCAACCGGGTGTGCGGGGGGAGGATGCCGTCGAGGATCTTGTTCCGCAGGTCGTCGGCGACCCGGAGGTACGCGGGCTGCTCACCAAATGGCACGTGACCCTCCACAGAGGTTGACCGGCTGCAACAGCTTGACAACGTACCGTGTCCAACCGCAAGTCAAGGCCAAGGCATCACCTCTGGATTCCCTTACGCTGGCGGGAACTAATTTCGACCGCCGCGCCGGTCGCGCCGCGCTATCCGCAGCGCCGCCGCAAGGCGCCACGCCTCCCGTCATCCACGCTGTTTACGCGACCGAAACCGCTAATCGGCTTTCAGATCAGTCGAATACGATCTCCACGACAACGGATTTCGTTGTAAGACGGGGGTTGACGCTTCAATCACGCCAGTTGTCTCATGACGTCCCCGGGAGCGACCCCCCACCGATGAGCCAGCCATAACGGAGGCGATAACGCTCCCAAGCAGAGCCCCACCGAGCCCGATGGGACGCCGTATGACCGAAATCCTGCGCACCGCCGCCGAACTCCCCGACGCCGCCTGTCCGGCCGAGCCGACAGAAACCCGGAAACTGACCCGCTCGATCGGGGTGGTCGGCGGCACCCTGCTCACCCTCTCCTGCCTCACCCCGGCCTCGTCCCTGTTCGTCATCGTCCCGGGCTCGTTCGCCACACTGGGCACCGGCACCGCGCTGACCCTGGTGATCGCCACGGTGCTGTGTATCGCGGTGGCCTTCTGCTACTCGGAGTTGGGCACCCTGATCCCCAGCGCGGGTGGCGAGTACGCCATGGTCGGCACGCTCACCGGCCGGTTCTCCGGCTGGCTGGTGTTCATCCAGGCGCTGATCGTGGTCATGATCGTCCCGCCGATCATCGCGCTGGGCACCGCCGACTACCTGGCCCCCGTGATCCATGTCGACGCCAAGGTGATGGGCGCGGCCGTGATGCTGCTGGCCACCGTGATGGGCCTGCTCGACCTGCGGGCCAACGCCTGGATCACCGGGATCTTCCTGGTACTTGAGGTGGTGGCGTCCGCCGTGGTGGCCTTCCTCGGCTTCAGCCACACCCATCGCTCCGCCTCCGTGCTGGTCCACCCGGTGATGGCCGGGGAGCACGGCGCGAGCGCACCGGTGACCAGCGGGCTGATCGTCGCGGGACTGGCGGCGGCCCTGTTCATCCTCCAGGGGTTCTCAACGGCGGTGTACCTGTCCGAGGAGATGGAGAACCCGCGCCGCACCGTGTCCCGGACGGTGCTGTGGACGCTGGCGATCGGCGCGGCCGTGGTGCTGGTCCCGGTGGTCGCCATCACCCTGGGCGCGCCCGACCTGAACACGCTGGCCGGTGGCGACATCGCGGGCATGGTGCAGAAGTGGAGCGACTCCGGCGTCGGCACCTTCATCAGCCTGTGCATCGCGCTGGCGATCGTCAACGCGGCGATCGTGATGGTGATCCAGAACTCCCGGGTGCTGTTCGCCTCGGCGCGCGACAACGCCTGGCCCGCGCCGATCGGCAGGGGCCTGGCCGCGCTGAGCAAGCGGTTCGGCTCACCGTGGATCGCCACGCTGGCGGTCGGCGTGCCGGGGGCGGTGCTGTGCTTCGTCCCGGTGGCGACGCTCAACGGCGTCACGGGTGTGGCGGTCGCCGCGCTGTACGCCTTCGTGGCGCTGGCCGCCCTCGCGTCCCGGCGCGGCGCGCACAAGGAGCGCGAGGGTGTGTGGCGGATGCCGCTGTGGCCGGTGGTTCCTGCGCTGCTGCTGGTGGTACTGGTGTGGGTGCTGGCCCAGCAGGCCGCGCGCGACCTGCTGATCACCGGTGGCGTCACCGCGGTCGCAGCCCTGTACTGGGTGTTCTACCTCAGGCCGCGCCGGGACACGCACTGGGTGATCACCATCCCCGAGGACGAGTTGGCGTCCTGAGCGGCAACGCCCACACGACGGGAGCCCGGGGTGCGGACCACTTCGCACCACCGGGCTCCGGCGTCGTTGCCCCCCGTCGGGGCGGACGGAATGTCCCGGTGGGCGGCGAACGACCACAACGGCGTCGCCCGGTCGGCCCGCACCGCGCACCACCGGCGCCGTAAGCCCCAGTCGCCGCCCACGTGGTGGAGCCGGGCGCACAACTGCCCGGTGAGCGGGGCCCGTTGGCCGCGCACCGCGGGCCCTGGGCTAGACGGTGCGGCACTGCCGGGCGGCACACCGCCGTCTCCCGGCGCCGCCGCGTTCCGTGAGCCGTCCGGCCAGCCTGTCCGCCCTGCCGCGGATCGCGGCGGCGGCACACACGACCGGTGAGTACGACTACCAACTGCGGGTGGTGTGCGCGGACCCGTCCGAACTGGAGGCGGTGGTGCAGCGGTTGAAGGAGGACCACGGCGTCAGGGAGCCGCGCAGCCGCCTGATCCTGCGCGAGGTGGAGCTGGATCCGACCCGGTTCCCGGAGGTGTAGGGGGCGGCCGGGGCTGGGGAACAGGCCGGGACCGGTCCATGTTGCACCGGCGTGACTGTTTATGGCGCAACCAATCGTGACGTCGATGTCGTGGTGATAGGCGCCGGGCAGGCTGGCTTGTCCGCCGCCTACCACCTGCGACGGCGCGGCTTCGCGCCGTACGACGGCTTCGTGGTGCTGGACGCCGACCCGGCGCCTGGCGGAGCCTGGGCGCACCGCTCGCCGTCACTGCGGATGGCGACCGTGCACGGCTTCCACGACCTGCCCGACTTCGAGCTGCCGACGCCCGACCCCGCCGCCGCGGCCCGCGACGTGGTGCCGGGCTATTTCGCCGCGTACGAGGCGAGGCACGCCCTGCCGGTGGTCCGGCCCGTCCGCGTGCGGGCGGTGCGCTCGCTGGAGGACGGCCGACTGCGGGTCGAGACCGATCAGGGCGACTGGACCGCGCGTGCGCTGATCAACGCGACCGGCACCTGGACCCGCCCCTTCCTCCCCCACTATCCCGGGCACTTCGCCGGACGCCAGTTGCACTACGCCGACTACCGGGGTCCCCAGGAGTTCGCCGGTCAGCGTGTCGTGGTGGTCGGCGGGGGTGCCTCGGCGATCCAGGTGCTGTCGGAGGTGGCCGAGGTGGCGCAGACGGTGTGGGTGACCCGGACGCCGCCGGTGTACCACGCTGGTCCGTTCACCCCGGAGTACGGCCGGTCCGTGGTGGCCAAGGTGGAGGAGCGGGTGCGGCAGGGTCTGCCGGTGCGCAGTGTGGTGAGCGTGACGGGTCTGGGCCCGAGCGTGGCGTACAGGCGTGCCGAGGAGCTGGGGGCACTGAACCGCCGTCCGATGTTCGACCGGCTCACCAAGCACGGGGTGGTCTGGGGCGAGGAGGAGCTGCCGGTGGACGCGATCATCTGGGCGACCGGCTTCCGCGCGGAGCTCACCCATCTGGCCCCGCTGGGCCTGCGCGGCCCGGGCGGCGGGATCCGGATGGACGGCACCCGGGCCGCCGCCGACCCGCGCGTCCACCTGGTCGGCTACGGCCCGTCGGCCAGCACCATCGGCGCGAACCGGGCGGGCCGCGCGGCGGTCAACGAGATCGTGAGACTGCTGGGCGCATCCGAACCCGTCCTTATCGGTAGTTGACGCGGGCGAGTCGGTCACGTCGATCGAACGGCGAGGTGGTCGCGCCGGTCGCATGGCGGGGCGATGGGTACGGTGCCGCGGCTGCTGGCATTGGTCAGAAGCAAAACCCTTCTGATGCATAGTCACGCAGTAACCACACGCGTACTGTTTGTGGCATGGGGGGGCACGAGGATCCGTGGCTCGTCCGGATCGAGGATGACGGTCGGCGGGTGCACGGTGCAGGGACGCTTCTCGACGAGGCATACGTTCTCACCTGCGCGCACGTGGTTGAGCAGGCACGGGGGAACGCGGGTGGCGATGTGTGGGTGCGCGTCGCCGGACGGGCCCAGGATCCGTACCGGGCCACCGTCGTGCCGTGCTGCTGGCAGCCGCCGCTGCCCGAGCACCGCGGGGATGTGGCGGTACTGCGGCTGGACCGGCCGGTGGCCGGGGCACCGCGGGCGCGGATCCGGCGCACCTGGCAGGACGGCGAGCGGGTGCGGGTCTTCGGCTTTCCCGCGCGTACCGACAACGGGCAGCGGGTCGACGCCGTGCTCCGCTCCTATGACTTCAGCCACGAGCGGATCCAGCTGGACGCGGTGCGGGAGCCGCGCGTCCACCAGGGGTTCAGCGGTGCCGCGGCACTGGCCGACTCAGGGGAGATCCTCGGAGTGATCGCCGAGGTGCGCGGTCCGCAGGCGGAGAGCAGTTGGATGATCTCCGCGCGCGCCCTGCAGGCCTACGCCAGCAGCGTGATCGACGACTATCTGGTGCGCCGCCCGTCCCGCGACGAGCGCTTCAGCCACCCCGCCCCGGAGGACCACCAGACCCTGGACCACCCGGTGCGGCTGGCGCTCACCCAACAGCTGGTCGCCTGGCTGGGCTCGGACGGGCCGGGCGGGGTCTGCGCGGTCGGCGGGCCCGGAGCCGTGCGGGTGGTCTCCCGGCTCGTCGGGCTGACCGTCCCGGCGTACCGGGCGGCGGCCTCGGCACTGGCGCCGGTGGCGGACGCGCCAGCCGGGACGCTCCCGCCGGTGGGCGGGGTGGACGCGGCCGTTGACGCAACCGGCAAGCCGACAGCGGAGATAGCGCAGGAGGTGGCGACCAGTCTGAGCCTGCCCACCGACACGGGGGTGCGCCTCGTCGACCAGTTGGAAGAGCTGGGGTCGCCGGTGGTCGTGGTGGTCAACTCCGTTGACGCGGCGGCCGATCCGTACGACCTGTACCAACGCGTCCTGCGGCCGGTAGCGGTCCGGGCGCCGGAGATAGGCGTCCGGCTGCTGCTGGGTTACCGCGAACTCGGCGGCGGCGACCGCGGTTCGGTGGCGTATCCGCGCGGAGCGGTCGCGGCCGACCTCGCGGGCCTGCACGCGCGGCACGGCGACGGCGAGCTTCCCGGCGCGGCCGAGCGCGTGGGGTCGCTGGACCGGTTGGTCGCCGCCGTCCGCGAGGTGGCGGCCGCGGAACGGGATGCGCTGACGGTGTATCAGCACGTGGCGCCGCGGATCAGCACGGTCCCGGAGCAGCGGGTGGCGGCCGCCGCGGCTCTCAGGGTGCGGATCGGGCTGCTCAAGGAGATCGGCGGCGTCCCGGAGCAGAACGCGGCGCTCGCCGAACCCGCCGTCCGCGCCTGGCTGGCCGGTGAACTCGCCGCCTGCACAGCCGCCGCGAACAAGGCGCTGGCCCGCGCCCAGGACCGGAGCCGGGAGCTGACCGGCCTGCTCGCTCACCGCGACCGACTCCGCGCCCGGCTCGACGCCTATCGCGCCGAGGCCGCCGCGCACGGGCTGGTCGAAGACCTCGGCGACTCCTACGAGGCCGCGCGCGGCCTTCTCTACCACGGGCTGTGCGACCTCGACGAGGCCGAACGCCGGGTCGCCGACTACCACGCGGCGGTACGCCATCGGCTCGACAGCCCTGCCGACAGCGACGCCAACGGCCGTACCGACGCGGGCAACCGGGCGCACGGGGGCGCTCGCGGAGGTGTGTGGTGAACCACTGCGATCGTCCCGGATGCCGTGGGGACCTCGACGCGGCGGGTTACTGCCGCAGCTGCCTCATGCCGCCACTGGCCGATACGGATCCAGGCCCCGATACGGATCCAGGCCCGCCGCCTCAGGAGCGGCCCGGTTCGCAGGGCACCGGGCCGGATGAGGGGTACGCGTCGACCCCCCTGCGCGCGCAGGCGCCCCGGCCCGCCGCCGCAGCACCGGCGAAGGCGCCCACCCGGCCCGTGGACGACGCCCCCTGGTGGGGACTGGCCCTGGTGGAGCTGCCCTCGATCGCCGCTCCCGCACCGGCCGAGGCGCTGCTCGCCGCACCGCGCGTGCCCGAGGACAGGCGGCTTTGCCCGCACTGCCGGGAGCCGGTCGGCGTCGGCCTTGGCGGCCAGCCCAGCCTGGTCGAGGGCCGCTGCCCGTACGACGGGACGTACTACTCCTTCGTACCGCGGTTGCGCCGGAACGAGTTGCTGGCCGACCGCTACCGGGTGCAGGGCGTCCTCGGTCACGGTGGATTCGGCTGGGTGTACCTCGCCTACGACGAGCGGTTGGAGAACCGTCCGGTTGCGCTCAAGGGGCTGATCGACGCCGACGACCCGGCGGCCGTGGAGGAGGTACACCGCGAGAAGCGGTTCCTCATCGACCTGCGGCACGACGACATCGTGGACATCCGCGACTTCGTCCTGCACACCCCCGACGACGGGCCCGAACGCCGCAGGAGTCCGGCGCACCAGGGCTATCTGGTGATGGAGTACGTGCCCGGCCACCCACTGACCAGCGCCGAGGTCCTGGGCGAGATCGAGGTCCAGCACGTGATCGGCTACCTGCTGCGCGTGCTGCGGGTCTTCGACCATCTGCACGGCAGCGGCTATCTCTTCTGCGACCTCAAGCCGACCAACCTGATGGTCTACCGGCGCGAGGTGAAGGTGATCGACCTGGGCGGAGTACAGGAGATCGGCGCACCCGGGACGGGCGCCTTCTCGGACGACTACGCCGCGCCCGAACTTGCCGTCACCGGCCCGAACGTGGCCACCGACCTCTACACGGTCGGCCGCACGCTGGACGACCTGTTCCGGGCCACCGCCCGCCGCGGTGCCGAGGAGCCGGAGTTCGACTCCCTCCGCCAGCTGATCGCGCGGGCCACCGCACACGACCCAGCGCTGCGTTTCCCCTCCGCCGCCGATATGGCCGATCAACTCAGCGGTGTCCTACGCGAGTTGGCATCGCGGCGGAGCGGGAAGGCGTACCCGGTCCCGTCCCGCCTCTTCCACCGCTCCACCGCGTTGATCGACAACGGCCTCGGCGCGCTGCCACCGCTCGGCTGGTGGACCACCCCGGCGGCGCGAACCTCCGCCGAGGAAGGCAGCTGCCGCGCGTTGACGGTCGAACCGCCGCCGCCCCTGACAGCGGCGGCCGCACTGCCGCAGCCGCTCCCCGACCCCCGGGACCCCGCCGCGGGCTTCCTGGCCACCTCGGTGCACGACGATCCCCGACTGGCCCTCAGCCAGCTCGCCTCCTACCAGCAGCCCACCACCGAGGTCGAACTGCTCAGCTGCCGACTCCAGTTACGGCTCGGCGACACCACCGCGGCGCACGCGGCACTCAACCGAGCGGCGCACCGGCAGCAGCGCGACTGGCGGACCCACTGGCATCAGGGCCTGCTGGCACTGGCCGACGAGCGGTTCAACGACGCGCGGGAGCAGTTCGCGTCCTGCCGCGCCCAGGTGCCCGGCGAACTCGCCCCGCGGCTGGCCCTGGCGCTGTGCGCCGAGTACCAGGCACAGGGCAGTGCGGAACTCGCCGCGGCAGCCGAGCAGTACCAGTCGGTTTGGGCGACCGACACCTGGTACGAGAGCGCCGTGTTCGGCCGGGCCAGGACGTTGGCCCGACGGATGGACCGGGCTGGCGCGGTCGAGGCCCTCACCGACATCCCGGAGACCTCCCCGCACCACCGCGCCGCCCGGATCGCCGCGCTGCGGCTGCTCACCGGCCGCCTCGGCAACCCTGGCTCGCCCACCGCCTCCCTGCCCGGCGCCGCCGAACTCGCCGAGGCGGAACGGCGGTTGCCGCTGCTCGGGCTGGACGAACTGGACACCCGGCGGCTGCGCACCCTCATCCGCGAGGCCGAGCTGGCGCGTGCGCTGGACCCTGCCGAAGGCTCGGCCGCCACGACGGTGCGCAAGGCCCGGTTGCTGCTGGAGGAGTGCTACCGCCGCCTGGCCCACTGGGCGCCGGACCAGGCACGACACACAGTGCTCATCGACCTGGCGAACGCGGCCCGCCCGACCACCCTCCGGTGAGGGCGCCGCGGTAGGACACTTAAGACCACGGGGAGACAGCGCATGACCGGTAGACCGGCGTTCGACCTGACGGTTAGTCATGATCCTTACCAGTACCTGCGTCGGCGCCAGGTATCCCTGTATCTCACGGTACGGGCGAGTGGTCTCGACGTCGGCTCCGACCCTGCCCGCGGCATCGATCCGCCGACCGAACTCCCCCCGCACGGCCCCCGGTTGGCCCAGGTAATGCTGCTGGACCACTCGGGCTCCATGAACTACCCGCCCACCAAGCTCCAGCGCGCCAAGGACGCGTGCTGCGCCGCCCTCGACACGCTGCGCGACGGCACCCGCTTCGCCATCGTCGGCGGCACCCACCAGGCCCGGATGGTCTACCCCCGGGAGTCCTTTCTGGCTCCGGCGAACCCGGAAACCCGCGCCGAGGCGAAGCACGCCGTGCGCGGCATCGTCCCGGGCAACCAGGGCACCATCATCGGCAACTGGCTGGACAAGGCATCGCAGCTTCTCAACGACCCGGACGCCGACCTGATCCGCCATGTGCTGCTGCTCACCGACGGCCGCAACCAGCACCAGGACCAGGCGCCGCGGACCCTGGCGAAGGTGCTCGCGGACTGCCGCCCGGTCTTCACCTGCGACGCGCTGGGCATCGGCGACGACTGGGACCCGGACGAACTGACGCAGATCTCCGAGGAGTTACAGGGCACCTCGGACGCCGTGCCGGACCTCGATGACCTCCCGGAGGTCTTCCGCGGGCTGGTCCGCAACGCGATGAGCCGCGGTGTGCGCGAAGTCGCGCTGCGCGTCCGGTGCGTTCCCGGCGTCCGCGTCTCAGCCCTTGAGGAGACCATGCCGAACCTCACCGACCTGGGCACCCACCCCTGCCCCGTCCCCGGCACCCCGGCTGTCGACTACGGCACCGGCCCGTGGCGCAACGAGACCCGGCACTATGTCGCCACCCTCGACGACGCCCGGGAGGAACCGTCCCGCACCGCCACCTCCCAACTCGACCGGCTGGCCTCGATCGAGCTGGTCACCGGCGCCATCGGAACCGACCGCGCCGTCTCGCTCGTCCCACCGCGGCCCGTCGACGTCCGCTGGATCGACCTCGCGCCACCGGCCACCCAGCTCGACACCGGCCAGGAGCGCCACCGCAAGGAGAAGGAACTGCGCGAACTGCGCCGGGACGGCGGCGCGGCCTGGCTGCGGGAGTCCTACGACGAGGCGCTGCGCTCCTGGACGCTCGCCCTGACGCTGGCTCGGGAGCTGCGGAACGAGGACGCGCTGCGGCGGCTGGACAAGGTGCTGGTCATGGACGACTCGGCCGATCCGTCCGGAGCATCGCCAGGCACGCCTCGGCTCCGTTCCGGCATCGGCCGCAAGGAGGTGCTGGCGCTGTTCATGGGCCAGTCCACCAGCACGAGTACGTACCGTTCGGCGGCGCGCCCGCCCGGCGCTCCAGCACCGGCCGACGCGCGGCCCGCCGGACCGGGGGCGACGTGCCCGCGGTGCGGCCGGGTCGCCGTGGCCGGTGCCCGGTTCTGCGAGAACCCCGACTGCGGGCACGAGTTCGCCACGCCAGAGCCGGGCCCCGTCCGATGACCGCCACGGCACCGGTCGCCGCCGCCGACCCCAGCACCGAGGCCGCCGCGCCGTCCAACACCGCCCGTACCCTCAGGCGCCTGCGGGTCGTCCTGATCGTGGGCTGCGTCCTGGTCGGCGCGCTGGGCTCGCTGGTGTTCGCCGCCGGACACGACGAGATCGTCCGGATCGGTCAGCGCTCCGGCCCGGCCGCGTTGCAGACCAGCGCCGCCTACGGGGCGCTGGTCAGCGCCCAGCAGGCGGCCGTCCATGCGGTGCGCACCCGAACCGTGGCGCTCGGCGGGCCGGGCGGCGACTACCAGAACGACATCGCGGCGGTCAACCAGGACCTGGCGGACCTGGCCGGGGACAACGTCGCGGGCCCCGCTGGCGACGACCGCATCCGGACCGTCGAGGGCCTGGTCGTCACCTACAACGCCCAGGTCGAGCAGGCAGCGGCGGACGGCCAGCAAAGCCTCCAGGCGGGGATGGCCGTCCCCGACCTGTGGTACGCCACGGTCGTGTTCGACCAGGCCGAGCAGGACCTGCGGACGCTGGCGAGTGAGGAGCAGGCACCCGTGCTGGCCCCCGACTCCCTGTCCTGGCTGCACTGGCACTGGCTGCACCGGCCCGCCGCGCTGCTCTGGCTGCTGCCGCTGGTCCTCCTCCTCGGCTTCTTCGCAGCCACCCAACTGCTGGTGCGGCGCCGGTTCCGGCGGCTGCTGAGCATCCGGCTGGCCGCGGCCGCGCTGTGCGTCCTGGCCGCCGGACTGCTCTGCGGCATCTCGCAGCGGGCGTTGGACCAGGCGCTCTCCCCGGCGCACCGTGACTTCCAGACCTCCGTCGCACTGGCCGGACAGCAGGCCACACTGACCGGGAGGGCTGCCGAGGCCGACCTCTCCGCGCTGGTGACCCGGTTCTGTCCCGGCACGGGCCACTGCGGCACCGCCATGCGGCCCCTGACAGCCCCCGACCCCCAGCAACTCCAGGCGCAGATCGTCGCCCTGCGCAAACGTCAGGACGTCAGCCAGGCGCACTTCCGCAGCGATATCCGGGCGGCAGCGGGCGGTGGAACGGCCCGGCTGGTGCTCATCCCGGGGCTCGCGGCCGCGGCCGCCGTGCTCGCCGGGACCGGACTGCGTCCGCGTATCGACGAATACCGCTTCGAGGGGCGGCCATGAGGACGCCACACGCCCGCACAACCGGTACCGCCGTCCGGCTCCTGCTGGCCCTGCTGCTGCTCGCCGCCACCGCGGCCTGCGGAAACGGCACGTCCACCACCGGGCCCACCCTCACCATGCTGGTGCCGTGGGAGGACCAATCCGAGCTCAGTGCCTTCCAGCAGGTGCTGGGCCGGTTCCAGCACGACTACCACATCACCGTCCGGCCCACCCCCACCCGCGCCCTGGACCAGGTCCTGCAGACCGAACTCCAGCGCGGCGACCCGCCCGATCTGGCCGTGCTCCCCACCCCGGGAACACTGAGCCACTACGCCCGGCAGAACTCGCTCACCCCACTCGACGGCCTGGCCGACAACTCCATCGCCCGCTCCCTCCCCGCCGAGCTGCGGCAGCGATTCGGCCCGCAGTGGTACACGCTGATCGAGGCCGGTACCCAGCACCCCTACGCCGTCGTCGTCAAAGCCAACGTCAAGAGCCTGCTCTGGTACGACCCGCGGCGACTCGGGCAACCGGCCCCCGGCACCTCGTCGCAACTGGCCGACCTGGACGGCACGCTCTCCCGGCAGCGCGGGACGCCATGGTGCCTGGCGCTGGCCGACCCGCCCAACTCCGGCTGGCCGGGCACCGACTGGATCGAGGACATCCTGCTGCACCAGTCCGGCCCGCGGGTCTACGCCCAGTGGGTGAACGGCCAACTCGCCTGGAACTCGCAGCCGGTGCTGTCCGCCTGGCAGACCTGGGGCCGCCTGGCGGGCGATCCCGCGAAGGTCTACGGCGGTGCCTCCGGCGCGCTGCTGACCCCCTACAGCCAGGGGGACCTGCCCCTCTTCAACCGTGCGGGTGGCTGCTCGCTGGCGCACGGCGCGCTGGTGCCGAACAGCAACGGCACTCCGCGCTACCGGCCGGGGCGCGACTACGACTTCTTCCCGTTTCCGCCCAACAACGCTGCGGCGAAGCCGAGTTACGAGGTAGCGGGCGATCTGCTGACGGTCTTCCGCGACTCCCCCGCCGCCGACCGGTTCCTCTCCTTCATGGCCAGCACCGAGGCCCAGCGGATCTGGCCGGAGAACCAGCCCGATCAGGCGTTCTCCGCCGACCGTGAGGTGACCGGCCAACTCCGGTCCACCTACGCCGGTGACCGGGTCGCCGCGCGCATCGACCAGATGCTCACCTCGCCGGACGCCACCCTCTGCTTCGACGCCTCGGACAGCATGCCGGAAACCATGGCGGCCGCCTTCGACCGGGCCGTGCTCGCCTATCTGCAGAACCCGGGCCAACTACCCGCGCTGCTCGACCGGTTGGACCAGGTACGGGCCGGTGCCTACAGCACCGACCATCCCTCCTTCACCTGCGGAACCTGACAGCCCAAGGAGACCCCATGCCCGAGCGGATCGAGTTCACGCTGGACTCCGGCGGAACGGTGGTGGTGGAGAGCCCGGACGAGGGCGTCGGCACCTCACCCGCCGGCCGCATCAGCCTGGCGCACGCAGGCGCCACGCTACGAGAGGCGCTGGCACCCGTGACCCGCGCCGCCTCCGACATGCTCGACTCCCTGCACGGGCTGCCCCGCCGACCAGACGAGGTGCAGATCGAGTTCGGCGTCAAACTCGACGGCACTATGGGCGCGCTGATCGCCACCGCGAGCACGGGAGTTCACCTCAACATCACCCTCAAGTGGTCCCCCGCCTCGGCGAAGCCCGTCCCGTCAACGGCTTCCGCGGACCCGGGCGGACCGACCTCTCGGTAGCGAGTCGGCGGCGTCGACCCGTGAAGCCGAGTCAGGGGCCGCCGACGTGCGAGACGCTCCGGGCGAGTTGGCCCACGGCGTTGAGGATCCAGTGCCCGAAACTGGTCGGAGCGACCAGCACGCCGAAGACCAGGACAATGACCACGGTCAGCTTTTCATCGAACCTGCTCCGTGCTTGTGTGCGCCGACGCAACCGCACGACGATGATCACGGCCAGCAGAATCGCCACGTTGATGGTCAATATCACCCGGCCCGTCCTCCCCTCAGCACTCGGGCTCCCCGGCTTCCCGCAGAGCTCGAACCAGGCACCGCGGCGGTGCCGTCAGCAGTGATTGCGACAGAGCGCTTGTTTGGTGGCTGGTTTTGCGAGTACATACGCGCAGCACACCCACCCCCCTTCGGGCGGACACCGGCTGGCAGGTGCCCCTGCCTACCCGCAGCCCCTGCGAATCAGGACAGCGCGGTAGGACGGCGCGGGGGCGGGATGCGATCCAGCAGATCCCACAGGGGACGGGAGCCGGCAGCCCACTCGCCTAGCTTTCGCCGGTCGACGAGATGGATCCGGTGCTCCTTCCCCCAAGGAATGGCCTTGGAGCTGAAGCGACCGTTGGTGAGGACGACAGCGATATCCGCCCCGTGGATCTGCCGTGCGGTGCCATTGACCTGCTGCAGGACACCGACGCCGACGGCAGATCCGCGGTCTCCGTCCCGCCGGTGCTTGCACTGGATGGCCCAGACACGACCCGCGGGATCGACAGCACGCACATCGCACGCGTTGTCGCCAGCGCCGCCGAGCTGCTCTGCCTGGCAGCCGTCCCGTCGCATCAAGTCCCGTATCGCGAACTCGAAAGCACGATGGTCCAAGGCGTCCAGTTCCGCGATCCGCAGCCGCAGAGCACTGGCACGCACCCGTTCCCACTCGGCCCGCTGCCGCGCCTGCCACAGCCAAACGCCACCGGCAACAGCCGCGACCACGCCAGCGAGCAGGAGGATCCACCAGTGCGCCAACAGCCACTGCACGACGGTGAGCAGCACGACGATCGCTACAGCCCCTGCCGCCAGCAGGGCAATCCGATCGTCCTGCTTCTTGGAACGGCGGACCGGTCGGCGCCGAACGGTCCGCCGCACCGGGCGACGGCGGCTCATCGGACCACACCCAGCTGAAGCGGCACGCTGGACGCAGGACCAGGTGGAGAAGGAACCTCCGCCCCGCCCTCGACCTCCGTGCCGCCCCCAGAGGCGGCATAGACCAACATCACGAAGCCCGGGCCAGCGGCCCGAACGTACGCCTTGACCTGTAACGCCATAGACCAAGTCCCCCCTTGTCCAAAGGCTTTGGTGATCCCCGCGCAGGTTATGAGAGCACGCGGTACTGACAACGGGAGGAGATTTGATCAACAGAAGTGATGGGTTTTCGGCCAGCGTGAACCGCGGTTCGATGTGCCTGGACCCAGACAACCAGGACCTTCCGCCCCTGCTCGACTAACTACAAACGGGGCCGACCCAACCAGGGCCGACCCCGCATGACCTGCGCGCCTGAAAGATGCCCGCGGCAACGCGAACAGCGAATCGGAACCTAAACGTTGAACCGGAACTCCACCACGTCCCCGTCCTGCATCACGTAGTCCTTGCCCTCCATGCGGGCCTTGCCCTTGGCGCGGGCTTCGGTTACTGAGCCGCATTCGACGAGGTCGTCGAAGGAGATGATCTCAGCCTTGATGAAGCCCTTCTGGAAGTCGGTGTGGATGACTCCGGCGGCCTCGGGGGCGGTGGCGCCCTTCTTGATGGTCCAGGCTCGGGCCTCCTTGGGGCCCGCGGTCAGGTAGGTCTGCAGGCCCAGGGTCTCGAAGCCGACGCGGGCGAGGGTGGCCAGGCCGGGCTCGTCCTGGCCCATGCTCTGCAGGAGCTCCAGCGCCTCGTCGTCGTCCAGCTCGATCAGCTCGGACTCGATCTTGGCGTTGAGGAAGATCGCCTCGGCGGGGGCGACCAGGGCGCGCTGCTCGTTCTTGAAGTCCTCGTCGACCAGTTCGTCCTCGTCGACGTTGAAGACGTACAGGAACGGCTTGGTGGTGAGCAGGAACAGCTCGCGCAGCAGCGCGGCCTGCTCGGTGCCGTTGTGGATGCCCGCGGAGAAGAGGGTGCGGCCCTCCTCCAGGATCTTCTGCGCGGCCTCGACGGCGGCGACCACCGCGGCCTTGTCCTTCTGCAGCCGGGCTTCCTTCTGCAGCCGCGGCAGGACCTTCTCGATGGTCTGCAGGTCGGCGAGGATCAGCTCGGTGTTGATGGTCTCGATGTCGTCCTTGGGCGAGACCTTGCCGTCGACGTGGACGACGTTCTCGTCCTTGAACGCGCGGATGACCTGGCAGATCGCGTCGGACTCACGGATGTTGGCCAGGAACTTGTTGCCCAGGCCCTCGCCCTTGGAGGCGCCGCGCACCAGGCCCGCGATGTCGACGAACTCGACCGTGGCCGGGACCTTGCGCTCGGAGGTGAAGATCTCCGCGAGCTTGTCCAGCCGCGGGTCCGGGACGCCGACCACACCGACGTGCGGGTCGATCGTGGCGAACGGGTAGTTGGCCGCCAGTACGTCGTTCTTGGTCAGGGCGTTGAACAGGGTCGACTTGCCGACATTCGGCAGACCGACGATTCCGATCGTGAGCGACACGTGGCGACTTCCCAGGGCGAGGACGAATGGTTCGGTCCCGGCGGGGACCGATCCCCCAGTCTAAGCGGCCCGCATCGTACGCCCGCCGCGTTGCGCCGCCAGGACCAGCAGGCCCAGCCCCAACCAGCCCAGCCCAGCCCACTGCGCGGTGCGCGCCGCCGCCGCGATCACCGCGGCGGTCACCGCGAGCCCCAGCACCGGCACCGCCACGTGCCGGACCGCGCTGAACCCGGCGTCCCGGTGCCGGACCGCGAACCAGCCCACCACCGACAGGTGCAGCAGCGCGAACGCGGTCAACGCGCCGATGGCCACCACCGAGACCAGCCGGTCCAGGCCGTCCGCCCGGCGCGCCGCCCACACCGCCGCGGCGAGCGTCACCACGGCCGCCGCCAGCAGCGCGCGGCGCGGCACGCCGCTGCGCGGGTCGACCTTCGACAGGGCACCGGGCAGCCGCCGCTCCCTGGCCATGGCGAACAGCAGCCGCCCGGCCGCCGCCTGCCCGGCGAGCGCCGCGAACGCCGCGCCGATCGCCTTGCTCGCCGCGACCAGTTGGTGCAGCCAGTCGCCGACCCCCGCCTCCACCGCGTCGTAGAACGCCGAGCCCTGCCCGGCCGGGTCGGCGGCCAGCGCGGCGGCGGAGCGCTGGGTCAGCAACGCGGCCAGATAGGTCTGGACGACGAACAGCGCCCCGGCCAGCGCCAGGCAGCACAGCACCGCCCGCGCCACCCGCCGCGATCCCCCGCTGCTCTCCTCCGCGAACGCGGCGATCGCGTCGAACCCGAGGTACGACAGCACCGCCACCGACACCGCGCCCAGCACCGCGGTGCCGGAGAACCCGCCCTGCCCGGTGAACGGCGAGGCCAGGCCGCGGCTGGCGCCGTGCCGTACCAGTACCACCACCGCCGCGCCGACGAAGACGAGCAGCACTGCGATCTCCATGGCCAGCACCAGGAAGCCGACCAGCGCCGCCGCCCGTACCCCGCACATGTTCAGGGCGGTGGTGAGCACCACTGCGACGGTGGTGAATACCCACGGAGAGACGGCCGGGACCAGCGCGTGCAGCGCGATGCCGGAGAACAGGTAGGCGACCGCCGGGATCAGCAGATAGTCGAGCATCGCCATCCAGCCCGCGACGAACCCGGGCACGGGCCCCAGTCCGGCCCGCGCGTAGGCGAACACCGAGCCCGCCTGCGGCACCACTCGCACCATCAGCGCGTACGAGAACGCGGTGAACGCCATCGCCACCGTGGCCACCACGTACACCAGCGCGACCGCGCCGTGCGACCGCGCGTCCAGCGATCCGAAGACCCCGACCGGCGCCATCGGCGCGATGAACAGCAGCCCGTAGACCACCAGGTCGCGCAGCCCCAGGGTGCGGCGCAGCTTGGCGGTGGCCATGGGTGCCTCCTCGGGGCCGTGGGCGCCCTCGGTCGAAGGCGGTGGCGGGCGACGTCCCGATTGCATCACCGCTGGTGCCCGCCGGGTACCCAGCCGCGCCCCGGGAGCGTCGGCGGGCGCCCTTACGATGGGAGGCATGACTGCTACGACTTCCCGCCGGGTACTGCTCGCCGCTCCCCGCGGCTACTGCGCAGGTGTGGACCGGGCCGTGATCACCGTCGAGAAGGCGCTTGAGCAGTACGGGGCGCCGATCTATGTACGCAAGCAGATCGTGCACAACAAGTACGTCGTGCAGACCCTGGAGAAGAAGGGCGCGATCTTCGTCGACGAGACGGAGGAGGTGCCCGAGGGCGCCATCGTCATCTTCTCCGCGCACGGCGTCGCACCGGTGGTGCACGAGGAGGCCGCCGAGCGCCGCCTGGCCTCCATCGACGCGACCTGCCCCCTGGTGACCAAGGTGCACAAGGAGGCCCAGCGGTTCGCGGGCGAGGACTACGACATCCTTCTCATCGGCCACGAGGGCCACGAGGAGGTCATCGGCACCATGGGCGAGGCGCCGGAGCGGATCCACCTGGTGGACGGGCCGCAGGACGTCGACCGGCTCGAGGTGCGCGACGAGAACAAGCTGGTGTGGCTGTCGCAGACCACGCTGTCGGTGGACGAGACGATGGAGACCGTCGACCGGCTCAAGGAGCGCTTCCCCGCACTGGTCAGCCCGCCGAGCGACGACATCTGCTACGCGACGCAGAACCGCCAGGTCGCGGTGAAGCAGATCGGTGCGGACGCCGATCTGGTGATCGTCGTCGGCTCGCGCAACTCCTCCAACTCCAAGCGGCTGGTGGAGGTGGCGTTGCAGGCCGGTGCCAAGGACGCGTACCTGGTGGACTTCGCCGACGAGATCGACGAGGCCTGGCTGGACGGCGTGTCGACGGTCGGCGTCACCTCGGGCGCCTCGGTGCCGGAGATCCTGGTCGAGGGCGTGCTGGACTGGCTGGCCGAGCGCGGCTACGCGGACGTCGAGGTGGTGACCTCGGCGGAGGAACACATCCAGTTCTCGCTGCCCAAGGAGCTGCGGCGGAACCTGAGGAATCCGGAAGGCGCGTAACGCCTCCCGTGCGGGTGCCGGATGGCGGGCGGGCCGAGGCGGCTCGCCCGTCCGGCGGGTGACCTGGGCCGGGCGGCCTTAGCTTGGGTCCCATGAATGTCTTCGGTGTGGACATCGGCGGATCCGGGATCAAGGGCGCCCCGGTGGACCTGGAACGCGGTGATCTGGCGCAGGAGCGCTGCAAGGTGCTCACCCCGCACCCGGCCAAGCCGGACGCGGTGGCGGCGAGCGTCAAGGACGTCGTCGGCCGCTTCGGCTGGTCTGGCCCCGTCGGGGTGACGTTCCCCGGGGTGATCACCGGCGGGGTGACCCGTACCGCGGCGAACGTGGACGAGTCCTGGATCGGCCTTGACGCCGCTGCCCTGTTCAGCGACGCGCTGGGGCTGCCGGTCACCCTGATCAACGACGCGGACGCGGCCGGGATCGCCGAGATGTCGTTCGGCGCGGGCCGCGGCCACGACGGGACGGTGGTGCTGCTCACCTTCGGCACCGGGATCGGCAGCGCGGTGTTCACCGGCGGACGGCTGCTGCCCAACACCGAGTTGGGGCATCTGGAGCTGCACGGGCATGACGCGGAGAAGCGCGCGTCGTCCAAGGCCAAGGAAGACCACGACCTGAGCTGGAAGCACTGGGCGGCCCGGGTGGAGGAGTACCTGGCGCACGTCGAGATGCTGTTCTCGCCCGATCTGTTCGTGATCGGCGGCGGGGTGAGCCGCAAGGCGGACAAGTTCCTGCCGCTGATCAACGGCATCCGCGCCCAGATCGTCCCCGCGCAGCTACAGAACAACGCGGGCATCGTGGGCGCGGCGATGGCCTGCCTCGGGTAAGTCCCCGAAGCCGCGAGGGCGTTGGAGCCCCCGCCCTACGGGCGCTTGCGCGCCCGCTGCGCGCCGATCTTACGGGCGGCGGCGATGGCCGCCGCCAGCGCCGTGCCGCCGTAGAGCCAGCCGGTCCGGGTCGCCAGACCCGTCACCGTGCCCGCGACATGGCCGAGGAAGCTGCCGTCCCCGGACTCACCGGTCACGCCCAGCGCGAGAGCGAAGGCGATGGGGGCGCTGACCGGCGCGGCGGCCAGGTCCGCGCGCCGCACCCACAGCGCGCCCAGCACGCTGGCCGTCACGAAGACCGCGCCGAAGAACGTGCCCGGGCCGTCGGTGAAGACGTTGTCCAGTGCGCCGCCGAGCACCGTGAGGGTGACGACCACCAGCCCGGTGCCGAGCCCGGTGAGCCGGGCGCTCGGCCGCAGCACCCGGCGCACCGCGGTGACCACCGGAGCGGGCAGCGACGCTCGACGACGCGCCCGGTAGCAGGTCGCGGTGGGCTCGGGCACGCCGCTGGGGGCAGGCGTCGGCGTACGGGTGCTGGGTTGCTGCTCCACCGCACCAAATTGGCATCCCGCACGGGCGAAAGCGAGCAGATTCATGCTGAAGTCGGAAAATTCCAACTAGGGTGGGAACGCCGAACGCGTTCGGGCTGTCAGTGGTGCCGGATAGTCTCGGCACATGGCACTGAGCACGTCAGCGGAAGCGCCGATCCCGGTCGGCGAGGTGTCGCGGTTGATCGGGGGGTGGATCGACCGGCTGGGTGCGGTGTGGGTCGAGGGGCAGATCACCCAGTTGTCCCGCCGCCCGGGCGCTGGCGTGGTGTTCCTGACGCTGCGCGACCCCTCGCACGACGTGTCGATCAGCGTCACCTGCTTCCGTGCCGTCTTCGACGCGGTGGCGGACGTGGTCACCGAGGGCGCGCGGGTGGTGGTGCACGCCAAACCGGAGTGGTACGCACCGCGCGGCCAGTTGTCACTGCGGGCCGCCGAGATCCGGCCGGTCGGGGTGGGCGAACTGCTGGCGCGGCTGGAGCGGTTGAAGAAGTCACTGGCCGCGGAAGGGCTGTTCGCCGCCGAGCGCAAGCAACGCCTGCCGTTCCTGCCGCAGTTGATCGGACTGGTCTGCGGTCGCGCCTCGGCCGCGGAGCGGGACGTGCTGGAGAACGCGCGGCACCGCTGGCCCGCCGTCCGCTTCGAGGTGCGCAACGTGCCCGTGCAGGGCGTGCAGGCGGTGCCCAGGGTCATCGAGGCGATCCGGAACCTGGACGCCCATCCAGGCGTGGACGTGATCGTGGTGGCCCGCGGCGGCGGCAGCGTGGAGGATCTACTGCCGTTCTCCGACGAGGAGTTGGTACGCGCGGTAGCCGCCTGCCGTACCCCGGTGGTCTCCGCGATCGGGCACGAACCCGACTCCCCGCTGCTGGATCTGGTGGCCGATCTGCGCGCCTCCACGCCCACCGACGCGGCCAAGAAGGTGGTGCCGGACGTCGGCGAGGAGCAGGTGCGGATACAGCAGTTGCGGGACAGGGCGCTGCGCACCGTGCGCAATCTCCTGGAGCGCGAGGAGCGGGGTCTGGCGGCCGCGGTCAGCCGTCCGTCGATGGCGCATCCGCACCGGATGGTGACGGAGCGGGAGGCGGAGGTGTCCGCTCTGGTGGAACGTTCCCGCCGGTGCCTGGGCCATCTGCTGGACCGGGCGGACGCCGAGTTGGAGCACACCAGGGCGCGGGTGCTGGCGCTCTCCCCCGCCGCGACGCTGCGCCGCGGATACGCGGTGCTGCAGCGCGCGGACGGTGCCGTGGTGCGGGCGGCCGACGAGGTGGTGACGGACGAGAAGCTGCGCGCCCGGGTGGCCGTCGGCGAGTTCAGCGTGCGGGTCGCGGACGGCGCGGGGTGATCGGTGCCGGGCCACGCGTCCCGCGCCGTTGACGGCGCTGTCGTACCCCCCGCCTAGGCTTGGTCCCATGGCAGATCAGGAGACGGCCGAGCGGGACACGCTGGGATACGAGCAGGCGCGCGACGAACTGGTCGATGTCGTGCGGCGGCTGGAGGCTGGCGGCTCGACGCTGGAGGAGTCCCTCGCGCTATGGGAGCGCGGTGAGGAGCTGGCCAAGGTGTGCCGTCGCTGGCTGGACGGCGCCAGGGCGCGGCTGGACGCGGCGCTGGCCGAGGGCGAGGAGGGGGCGGCGGACGCTGGGCGGTCCGGTCAGGAGGGGGACGGTGATGAGTGACCGGCTGGCGCTCGCCCCGGCGGCCCGGGAGCCGCGTTCCGGTCGGCGAATACGTTCACGTCGGCGCCGGTGACCGGACGCGGGCCGTCCACGGCCTGTTCGGGTAGGCGCCGACGGCGTGCGAGGGCAGGGGGCCTCTTCGTCGGGCCTGAGCAGGTCGCGGCAAGTCCGCTGCGGTTCGGCAGCGCCCTGAAGAGGCGTGGGGAACCGCGCGGCCAGCCACCATGGCACCGCGGACGATCGACGGCGTATCGCCGCACTCCCAGCGGAGCGCTTGGCCCCAGAGCACCCGGGGCGGCCGCGCGGCGACTCAGCTCACGATCCGCCGGAGGTCCGCAGGGCCGCGGCCATCTGGGCCAACTGGTCGTACGGCGCGGTGCCGAGGACCGCCGTCGTCGCCCCGCCGTTCTTCCGCACCAAGGCGCGGTACCGGCCGCCGTCGTAGCGCTGCCAGGTCTGACCGGCCACCTTCTGGGAGCCGTTCTGCTGCGAGGACTGCGTCTTGTCGGAAATGAACGCCTGCGGGTCGCCGTTGGTCTGCTCCACCGCGACGTACTGGTTCTCCGGGTCGATGAAGCCGAGGTGCCACTGCGAGTTCTTCGGGTCGGAACCGTCGTAGGTCACCGACGTCGCCCGCCACTGACTCGACAGCCCCTCCGGCGCGGCCACCGGATACGGCGCCGCGCGCCGCGCCTGCCCCAGCTCCACCTGGTAGCTGACCGTCTTGACCGGGTCGCCTCCGGAGTGCGGGACGAAGACGTAGATGCCCGCGACGAGCACGCCGATCACCGCGATCGACAGCACCATGTCCCGTACCGTCTGCTTGCCACGCATGTTTGCCACGCCCCTATCGTCCCCCATGGCCCTCGCCGTCCGGTCCAGGGGTGCCGGTGGCGGCGGGCCGCCCTGTGGCGGGCACACTCCGTGCGGCGTCATCATGACTGGTGCACGCGCTCATGTGACGGGCGCCCTGCTCAAGGTGAGCGGGCTACCGATAAGGTCGCAACACCCTCGTTTCCGGCCGTCGCCGTACAGAAAGGTGCGCTCGATGACCGAGCACAACTTGCCGTCCCAACTCGAAGTCAGCCCGGAGGCCCCCGACCGCAACCTCGCGCTGGAACTGGTCCGGGTGACCGAGGCCGCCGCCATGGCCGCCGGTCGCTGGGTGGGCCGCGGTGACAAGAACGGCGCGGACGGCGCGGCGGTGAAGGCCATGCGCACCCTGGTCCACACCGTGTCGATGAACGGTGTCGTCGTCATCGGCGAGGGCGAGAAGGACGAGGCGCCGATGCTCTACAACGGCGAGCGGGTCGGCGACGGCACCGGCGCCGAGTGCGACGTGGCCGTCGACCCGGTCGACGGCACCACGCTGACCGCCAAGGGCATGCCGAACGCGGTCTCGGTGCTGGCGGTCGCCGAGCGCGGCGCCATGTTCGACCCGTCCGCGGTCTTCTACATGGAGAAGCTGGCCGCCGGGCCCGAGGCGGCCGACGCGGTGGACATCACCGCCCCCGCCGGGGCCAACATCCGCGCGGTGGCCAAGGCCAAGGGCTGCGCCCCGGAGGACGTGACCGTCGTGGTGCTCGACCGGCCGCGGCACGAGGACCTGGTCAAGGAGATCCGCGAGACCGGCGCGCGAATCAAGTTCATCTCGGACGGCGATGTCGCGGGCGCGATCATGGCGGTACGCGAGGGCACCGGCGTCGACCTGCTGCTGGGCATCGGCGGTACGCCGGAGGGCATCATCGCGGCCTGTGCCATCAAGTGCCTGGGCGGCACCTTCCAGGGGCGGCTGTGGCCCAAGGACGACGCCGAGCGGCAGCGCGCGCTGGACGCGGGTCACGACCTGGGCCGGGTGCTGCGGATCGACGACCTGGTCAGCGGCGAGAACGTGTTCTTCGTGGCGACCGGCATCACCGACGGCGAACTGCTGCGCGGCGTGCGGTACGGGGCGGAGACCGCGACCACCTCGTCACTGGTGATGCGGTCGAAGTCGGGCACGATCCGGCAGATCGACTCGACGCACAAGCTGTCCAAGCTGCGGGCGTACAGCGCGATCGACTTCGACCGCGCCCGGTAGGCGAGCACACGGGCGGGGGCCCCACCGACCGTTTCGGCGGGGCCCCCGTCCCGTACTGCGCGGTGTCGCGGGACTAGCCCGCGGCGGCGATCCTCGGTGATCGCTGGAGTTCCGCGTCGCGGCGTCGGCGACGGGCCAGTACGACCCGGCGCTCCGCGGCGGTCAGACCGCCCCACACCCCATAGGGTTCTGGCTGTAGCAACGCGTGCTCCCGGCATTCCAGCATGACCGGGCAGCGCGCGCAGACCCGCTTCGCGGCTTCCTCGCGGGACAGTCGCGCGGCGGTCGGCTCCTTCGACGGCGCGAAGAACATGCCCGCCTCATCTCGGCGGCACGCCGCCTCGGCGTGCCATGGTCCTGCCAAGTCCCGGGGGTGACGGTACGGGGACATGGCGGTGTCCTTAACGGGCTCGATCGGTTGCAGCACGGGGTACTCCTGACGACGGCTTCGGCGTTCTGTCACCCTTGCCCGCCGCTCCGTACGACTGTCCCTACCGCATAGCTCCCCGCCCAGTCGTATGAGTGACGATGCCCCAACCCTTACCCGCTGTGCGCTGGTTCATGCGGAGCGTGCCCACCGGGGCTCCGCCCCGGTGGGGTGGTGGTGCGGGCGGGGCACTTCGGCGCGTCGCCCCGAGCCCATCGCCGCTTGCGCCCTTACGCCTCGGGGCTGCGCCCGTTCGCCCCGCCGCGTTGAACGGAAGCATTGCGCTGTGCGCGCGCCGTGAACTTCTGCGCTACGCCCGGCGGGTGAACTCCCCTTTGATCGCGGCGAGTTGGGCACCGCCGGGCTCCACCGTGGGGGTCGCTCGCCACTGCGGCGCGAATGAGTTGCCGCGGCCCGCGCCGCACCAGACCGACGCCGGGGCGCGGCCCCGGTAAGGTCAGCCCTCCAGGCTGCCGCGCCCCCAGGCCTTCAGCCGCTTGCCGCGCCTGGGCTTGGCATCGACGCCGCCGAACAGGGCCATTCCCGTGATGACGACCACGGGAGCGTCCGGGTCGGGGGACTCGTGGGTCTTGACGTCGAAGCCGCCGAAGATCCCCGCGCCGTTGCCGCGCAGCGTCACGTTCTCCGGGACCTTGATCTCGACGCCGCCGAAGACCGCCACCGCGTTGATGGTGATCTCCCGCTGCTCGAACACCGCCTCGGTGAGGTCGATCTCCACCCCGCCGAAGCAGGCGAACGCGTTCGTACGGCCGCCCACCCGCCAGCGCCCCTTGCGCGTGGAGCCGCCGAAGACGGCGATCAGGTTCTCGCTGGCGCCGGACGGCGGCTCCTGCACCGGCGCGGGCCGTGGCGCCGATGCGGCACCCGGCACCGGAAGGTCACGTACCAGCGGCTCCAACTCGCCGATGGTCTTGGCCGCGTACGCGGCGTCAATGCGTTCGGAGTGCTCCTCGTGCGTCAGACGCCCCTCGGCCAGCGCATCGCGCAGGATCTCGGCGATGCGGTCCCGGTCCACGTCCGACGCGCGCATCTCCGGCTCCGCGTACGGCTTCTGCTCTCGCTTCTGGAGCGACGACTCGTCCACGGCAACCACGATAGCCAAACGCGATAGATCGTGACTAGGCCGGTCCTGCTCTGGTGAGCCCTACCTCACAGACCGCCACACCCGGCCACGTCTTACCCTGGTTTCCGCTTCGTCGATGCCGCCGAGTGAGGACGCCTTCCATGCCCCGCGACTCCCGTCCGACCCACCCTGAGTTCGCCTACACGGATCTCCTTCCGCTCGGCGAGGACACCACCCCGTACCGGCTGGTGACCTCCGAGGGCGTGAGCACCTTCGAGGCGGACGGCCGGACCTTCCTCAAGGTGGCGCCGGAGGCGTTGCGGAAGCTGGCCGCCGAGGCGATGCACGACATCTCGCACTACCTGCGCCCGGCCCACCTCGCCCAGCTGCGGAAGATCCTGGACGACCCCGAGGCGAGCCCCAACGACCGCTTCGTCGCCCTCGACCTGCTGAAGAACGCCAACATCGCCGCCGCGGGCGTGCTGCCGATGTGCCAGGACACCGGCACCGCTATCGTCATGGGCAAGCGCGGCCAGAACGTGCTCACCGAGGGCGGTGACGAGGAGGCGCTGTCCCGCGGCGTGTACGACGCGTACACCAAGCTGAACCTGCGCTACTCGCAGATGGCGCCGCTGACCATGTGGGAGGAGAAGAACACCGGCTCCAACCTCCCGGCGCAGATCGAGCTGTACGCGACCGACGGTGGCGCGTACAAGTTCCTGTTCATGGCGAAGGGCGGCGGCTCGGCCAACAAGTCGTTCCTCTACCAGGAGACGAAGGCTGTCCTCAACGAGGCCAGCATGATGAAGTTCCTTGAGGAGAAGATCCGTTCGCTGGGCACGGCCGCCTGCCCGCCGTACCACCTGGCGATCGTGGTCGGCGGTACGTCGGCGGAGTACGCGCTGAAGACCGCCAAGTACGCCTCCGCGCACTACCTGGACGAGCTGCCGAGCGAGGGCTCCCCGACCGGACACGGCTTCCGGGACAGGGAGTTGGAGCAGAAGGTCTTCGAACTCACCCAGAAGATCGGCATCGGCGCCCAGTTCGGCGGCAAGTACTTCTGCCACGACGTACGCGTCGTACGCCTCCCCCGGCACGGCGCCTCCTGCCCGGTGGCGATCGCGGTCTCGTGCTCCGCCGACCGCCAGGCGCTGGCGAAGATCACCGCTGAGGGCGTCTTCCTTGAGCAGTTGGAGACCGACCCGGCGCGGTTCCTGCCGGACACCACCGACGAGCACCTCGATGACAACGTGGTGCGGATCGACCTCAACCGCCCGATGGACGAGATCCGCGCCGAGCTCACCAAGTACCCGGTGAAGACCCGGCTTTCGCTCTCCGGCCCGCTGGTGGTCGCCCGTGACATCGCGCACGCGAAGATCAAGGAGCGGCTGGACGCGGGCGAGGAGATGCCGCAGTACCTGCGCGACCACGCGGTGTACTACGCCGGTCCGGCCAAGACGCCGGAGGGCTACGCCTCCGGTTCCTTCGGTCCGACGACGGCCGGACGGATGGACGCCTACGTCGAGCAGTTCCAGGCCGCGGGCGGCTCCTTCGTGATGCTGGCCAAGGGCAACCGCTCCAAGCAGGTCACCGACGCCTGCGCCGCGCACGGCGGCTTCTACCTGGGCTCGATCGGCGGACCCGCGGCCCGGCTCGCGCAGGACTGCATCAAGAAGGTGGAGGTCCTGGAGTACGAGGAGCTGGGCATGGAGGCGGTCTGGAAGATCGAGGTCGAGGACTTCCCGGCGTTCATCGTGGTGGACGACAAGGGCAACGACTTCTTCCAGGACCCGGCGCCTTCGCCGACGTTCACCTCGATCCCGGTGCGGTCCTCGTGACCCGGCGGTCGGCGGAACAATCCTGACGGGTGACCGAAAAGCAGTGCCCGGGAACAGATCACCGTTCCCGGGCACTGTCATAGGTATGAGCGAGACGTACCGGATCGAGCACGACTCGATGGGTGAGGTAAGGGTTCCGGCCGAGGCCAAGTGGCGCGCCCAGACCCAGCGCGCGGTGGAGAACTTCCCCATCAGCGGCCAGCGGCTGGAGCGCGCGCACATCGCGGCGCTGGCCAGGATCAAGGCGGCGGCGGCCCGGGTCAACGCCGAACTGGGGGTGATCGACAAGGACGTGGCCGAGGCGATCGTCGAGTCGGCACGGGAGATCGCGGACGGCCGCTGGGACGAGCACTTCCCCGTCGATGTGTTCCAGACCGGTTCCGGAACCTCGTCCAACATGAACACCAACGAGGTCATCGCCACCCTCGCCAGTGAGCGGCTGGGCCGCCCGGTGCACCCGAACGACCAGGTCAACGCCAGCCAGTCGTCCAACGACGTCTTCCCGTCCTCCATCCACATCGCCGCCACCTCGGCGGTGATGGGCGACCTGCTCCCGGCCCTCGACCAGCTGGCCGCCGCGCTGGAGCGCAAGGCGGAGGAGTTCGCGACCATCGTCAAGTCCGGGCGGACCCATCTGATGGACGCGACTCCCGTGACGCTCGGTCAGGAGTTCGGCGGCTACGCGGCACAGGTGCGGTACGGGATCGAGCGGCTGCACGCCTCGCTGCCCCGGCTGGCCGAACTGCCGCTCGGCGGAACGGCGGTGGGCACCGGCATCAACACCCCGCCCGGCTTCGCGGCGGCGGTCATCGCCGAGGTGGCGCGGGAGACCGGGCTGCCGCTGACCGAGGCCCGCAACCACTTCGAGGCGCAGGGCGCGCGGGACGCGATCGTGGAGACCTCGGGGCAGCTGCGCACCATCGCGGTCGGGCTGACGAAGATCGCCAACGATCTGCGCTGGATGGGCTCGGGCCCGCGGGCCGGGCTGGCCGAGATCACGCTGCCCGATCTCCAGCCGGGTTCCTCGATCATGCCGGGCAAGGTCAATCCGGTGATTCCGGAGGCGGTGGCGATGGTCGCCGCGCAAGTGGTCGGCAACGACGCCACCATCGGCTGGGCGGGCGCGTCCGGTGCCTTCGAGCTGAACGTGACGCTGCCGGTGATCGCGGCGAACATCCTGTCGTCGATCCGGCTGCTGGCCAACGTCTCCCGGCTGCTGGCCGAGCGTACGGTCGACGGCATCACCGCCAACGAGGAGCGCTGCCGCGAGTACGCCGAGTCGTCCCCGTCGGTGGTCACCCCGCTGAACCGCTACATCGGCTACGAGGAGGCGGCGAAGGTCGCCAAGCGGGCACTCGCCGAGCGCAAGCGCATCCGCGACGTGGTACTGGAGATGGGCTATGTCGACCGCGGCCTGCTGACCGAGCGGCAACTCGACGAGGCGCTGGACGTCCTGCGGATGACCCACCCGTAACCCACGCGCAACACCCCGGTCCGTAGGATCCGTGCATGACCGCCGACTCGCAGACCGCCTCCGCGACCCGCCGTGCCGGGCGCTGGGCGCCCGGCACGCAAGTGCTCTGGCGCTACCGCGGCAACGGCGCGCGCTACCGCGCGCAGGTACACATCGCGCGCCCGGTGACCGTGGTGCGCGATGACGCCGAGGTGCTGGCGGTGTGGATGGCGCCGGGCACCCGGTGTGTGAAGCCGGTGCTGGCCGACGGCACCTCGGTGTACCACGAACCGCTTTCCACCCGTTATCTGAAACCGCGCGCCACCCGGGTGGAGAGCTGGCACGGCACCGGAGTGCTGAAGCTGGCCCGCCCGGGCGAGCCGTGGTCGGTGTGGCTGTTCTGGGAGCCGGGCTGGCGGTTCAAGAACTGGTACGTCAACTTGGAGGAACCGCGAAGCCGTTGGTCGCTCGGGGTGGACTCCGAGGACCACTTTCTCGACATCTCGGTTAATCCAGACCGCAGTTGGAGCTGGCGGGACGAGGACGAGTTCGCCCAGGCGCAGGCCGACGGGCTGGTCGACGTCGAACTGGCGGCTCGGGTGCGGCAGGCGGGGGCGCGTGCGGTGCGGGTGATCGAGGAGTGGGGTTCGCCGTTCCGCGACGGCTGGGAGCGGTGGCGCCCGGATCCGGCCTGGCCGGTGCCGCGGCTCCCGGACGACTGGGACCGCCCGGCGGGCTGAGCCCGGCGCCCGGGAGGCACCCCGCGGACCACAGTGGATACATCACGTAAAACCCCTCGCTCCACTGTGGAAATCCGAAAGACTCTTGATGCCCCCCGCCCCACCAACCGTAGGATCGTGCTCCGCAACATCGCGAAAAAAAGCAAGCGCATACCAATGCTTGACGCTGAGTCAGGGGAGTCCGTGGGAACCGGCGGATACGAGGGCACGGGCGTCTCCCGTGCCGAGGGCCAGGGGCGGGACCGTACCGGCCAGGCCGAGGCGTTCGACGCCATCGGCGACCGGTACGACGAGGCATTTCCGCACAAGGAAGGGCAGTTGCGATCAGGCGCCTGGCTGGCCGCCGAACTACCCGCCGGTTCACGGGTGCTGGACATCGGCTGCGGTACCGGGCTGCCCACCGCTCGCCAACTGGCCGACGCGGGGCATGACGTGGTCGGCATCGACCTGTCGGGCGTGATGGTGGAGTTGGCCCGAAAGCACGTGCCGGAGGCGGAGTTCCACCAGTTGGACATAGCCGACCTGCGGCCCGGCGGCTCAGGCGCGCGGATCGTGGGCGGCCGGGGGCACTACGAGGGGGTCGCGGCGTTCTTCTCGCTGCTGATGCTGCCGCGCGCCGAGATCCCGTTCACACTCCGGCTGATCCGTGAACTCCTGGTGCCCGGCGGGTTGCTGGCACTGTCCATGGTGGAAGCGGATGTGGATGATTTCGCCATTCCGTTCCTGGGAAACACGATCCGGGTATCCGGATACCTGCGGGACGAATTGCGACGCGTCGTACGGGACGCGGGCTTCGAGATCACCGAGGAGTCCTCGTACTCGTACGCACCGGCGAGCACCGATGTGCCTCCGGAGGAGCAACTCTTCCTGCACTGCCGCCGACTCGCCTGACCGTCCGACGGCGGCCCACGGACGGATACGGATGGAACCCCTAGCGTGACCGAGCACCGCGCCGCCTGGCGGGCGGCCGAGGAGACGAACGCGCCGAGCGGCGCCGCCGCGCGCCCGCACGAGCCGGGCGCGCCGGGAGCCGGGCAACCGGCACCGACGGCCGCGGCCGAGCCCGGCGAAGCCACCGAACACGTACGGCACGGTGCCCACCGTGAGCACGAAACGAGAGGCCAGGCCACGGAAACCCCCGGCGCACTACCGCTCAACGGCCCGCGCGGCGAAAGCCGTTCGCGCGGCGGCGACGGCGGGCGCGGCGACGTACCCCCGCCCATGGGCGACGCCCCCGGCGGCCGCCCACGCCCCCTGCCGGGCACCCCGGCGGACGCCCCGGACGCACCCGGCGCCGTCGTGCCGGGTATCCCGGGTGCCCGCCCGGCGCCCGACACCCCGGTGCCGCTCGCCTCGCAGCCCGCGGCGCGGCCGCGACAGGAGGGCGGGACCCGGCCGGAGAGCGAGTCGGCGGAGAGCCTGCGGCTGCGCTACGTCGGGGCGGCGACCCGGCGGATCGCGCGCGGCATCGACCTGGACGAGATCGTGCTGGGCCTGTGCCGGTCGGTGGTGCCGACGTTCACCGACGCCATCTTGGTCTACCTGCGCGATCCGCTGCCGGTCGGCGACGAGCGGCCGGTGGAGCCACTGGTGCTGCGGCTGCGCCGGACCGACCGCATCCCGGAGGAGCCGACCGAGACCCCGATCCCGGAGATTCCCGGGGCGGGCGTCCGGCTGCCGCTGGTGCCCGCGCCCGAGGTGAGCGGCGCGGCGGAGACCACCCGGGTGCGGATGGACGGGCCGCTCGCCGAGGTGCTGCGCGGGGTGCGGCCGCTGTTCGCCGACTCCCCGCAGGTCGCGGCGGCGCTCGCGGAGCTGGTCAACACCGATGTGCCGGGCGGGCGGCGGGCGATCCTCGCCCCGCTGCGCGGGCGGCGCCGGGTGATCGGCGCCGCGGTGCTGCTGCGCCGCCCGGACCGGCCGCCGTTCGAGAACGACGACCTGCTGGTGGCCGCCCAACTGGCCACCCACACCGCGCTCGGCGTCGACAAGGCGGCGCTGTACGGGCGGGAGGCGGACATCGCCGACCAGTTGCAGCGCGCGATGCTGCCCGACTCGCTCCCCCAGCCCACCGGCGTCCAGCTCTCCAGCCGCTATCTCCCGGCCGCCGAAACCGCCCGCGTGGGCGGCGACTGGTACGACGCGCTGCCGCTGCCGGGCAGCCGGGTGGCGCTGATCGTCGGTGATGTGATGGGCCACTCGATGCAGTCGGCCGCGATCATGGGCCAGCTACGCACCACCGTACAGACCCTCGCGGGCCTTGACCTGCCGCCGCAGGAGGTGCTGTACCACCTGGACGAACAGGCTCAGCGGCTCGGCCATGACCGGATGGCCACCTGCGTCTACGCGGTGTACGACCCGATAGCGCACCGGCTGGTGGTGGCGAACGCCGGGCATCCGCCGCCGGTGATGCTGCACGGCGACGGGCGCACCGAGGTGCTGCGGGTGCCGGAGGGCGCGCCGATCGGGGTGGGCGGAGTGCCGTTCGAGGCGGTCGAACTGCCCGCACCGGCCGGCGCCACGCTGCTGCTCTACACCGACGGGCTGGTGGAGTCGCGCACCCGCGATGTGTGGTCGGGGATCGAGCGGCTGCGCGAGCGGCTGGCCGCGGTCGGCTCGATCGTCTGCCCGCCGCCGCTGGAGCCGTTGTGCGACGAGGTACTGGACATCCTCGGGCCCGGCGACCGGGACGACGACATCGCGCTGCTGGCGGCGCGGTTCGACGGGATCGCGCCGAGCGACGTGGCGTACTGGTTCCTGGAGCCGCATCCGCAGACCGCCCGCCGGGCGCGGCGACTGGTGCGCCGGGCGCTGCAGCGCTGGGGCCTGGACGAGTTGGCCGACTCGGTGGAGCTACTGGTCAGCGAGGTGGTCACCAACGCCGTGCGGTACGCGGGACGGCCCATCACGCTACGGCTGCTGCGCACCGACGTACTGCGCTGCGAGGTGGGCGACGACGCCCCGCAACTGCCCCGGATGCGGCACGCCGCGCCGCAGGAGGAGACCGGGCGCGGACTGTTCCTGGTGCACCGGATGACCCAGCGGTGGGGGGCGACGCGGCTCAGCGCGGGGAAGGTGGTCTGGTTCGAGCTGCCGCTGCCGCCGTCCGCGCCGCATCCGTTACCGAGCGGGCCCTGATCCTCAGGCCGGGCGGCGGCAGCCACTCGAAAGCCACGGATAAGACATCCGAAGTTCCACATCAGGCTTAGGCTTGGGCCGAGTCCAACTGTTGGCGTCAGCTTGTGTCCGTCCGGCAGACGCGCCCGCGATGTCGGCCCGCCTCTCCACCTCGCCGGTGGTCAACGCACACCCCGCACCACGAGAAGACCGGCGCACGCGCCGCGGCGGAGGTCAACGGCCTCCCGCCCCGACAGACCGCAGCCCCGCGCACGTGAACGCCCTCCGTGCCCGGGGCTGCATGTTGCCCTTCCGGCGGATTCGGGCGATGGGGGTTGCGGTTGGTTCGGGGCCGCCGGGCCACGCCGTGGTGGTCGCTCGCCGTCGCGGCGGCTCTTGGGTCGGGGCTTCGCCCCCTGGCCCCCAAGCCCGACAGCCCCCGAACTCCCAAACCGCCCGGGCTAGCCGTTCTGTGGCAAACGGCCCGGGGCGTCAAGGTTGTTGGGGCCGCCGCCCTGGGTTGAGCCGTCTGTGGTGCCCGGCGGGGAAGCCGTGCCACCGCCCGTCACCGGGGGCGACGGGACGTGGGACCGGCTCGGTCCCGGGTTCACCGGCGGCACGCTGCGGGAGGGCGCGGTCGACGGCGGCGTGGACGGCGCCGTCGACGGCTTGGTGGACGGCGAGGTCGACGGCCGGGTCGAGACGGACGGCGCCGTGGACGGCGTGTCCGACTGCACCGCCGCGCCCTGGTCCGTCTGCAGGTCGAACTGCTGCGGGTCCTCGCCGCTGAGCGCCGCCCGGGTGTACGCACCCCAGATCTGCGCCGGGAAGCCACCACCGTTGACCCGCTCGACGCCGCCCACGCCGTACAGCGGCACCTGGTTGTGGTTGTTGGCGTCCTCGCCGAACAGCCCGACCGAGGTCACCAGGTCCGGGGTGTACCCAGTGAACCAGGCCGACTTGTTGCTGTCGGAGGTACCGGTCTTACCCGCCACCTGGCTGTCCTGCTGGGCGGCGGAACCCGTACCGGAGTTGACCACCTCGGTGAGCACGGAGGTCACCGTGTCGGCCGTGGAGCGGCTGATCGCCTGGTCGCCGATCGGGTTCTTCAGCTCGGGCTTCTGGCCGCCGCGCTCCACCGACTTCACGATGGTGGGGGTGACCAGCTTGCCGTGGTTGTCCAGCGTCGCGTAGATCCCGGCCATCTCCAGGGGGCTGCCGCCCATCGTGCCGAGCGCGATCGCCGGTCCGTCGTGCAGGCCCGCGGTCTTCGCGGGCATGCCCAGCTTGACCGCGGTGTCGGCCACCTTGTTCAGGCCGACGTCCACCGCCATCTGCGCGAAGACGGAGTTGACGGAGTCGTCCATGGCCTTCTGCACGGTGATGTTGCCGTAGTTGACATGGTCCTCGTTGGACGGGCCGAACGGCTGGCTGGTGCCCTGTACCACCCGGCCGCTGGTGCCGTCGTAGATGGTGTTGGCGGTGATCTGCCGACCGTCCTGGGTCTGGGCGTTGTTCTCCAGCGCCGAGGCGAACTCGATCGGCTTGAAGGTGGAGGCGACCTGGTAGTCCTGGCGGGTCGCGTTGTCCATGTAGTGCTTGGGCGGTCCCTGACCGCCGTAGAGCGCCACGACGTAGCCGGTCTTGGGGTCCACCGAGGCGGCGCCCGCCTGGACGTCGGCGTCGACCTTGCGCGCCTTGGGATCGAGCTGGCTGGTCAGCTCGGTCTTGACGGCCTTCTCCAGGGCCCGCTGCTTGGTCGGGTCGATGGTGAGCGTGATGGTCCAGCCACCGGCCGCCAGGTCCTGGTCGGAGATGACGTTGTTGGTGGTCAGCTCGTGGTCGGCCTCGTCGATGAAGTAGGCCGTCTGACCGGTCTGCCCCGGGGTGCCCTTGGGCTGGATCGGCTGCGGGAACTTCGCCTGGCCGCGGGTTCCCTGGTCCAGCCAGTGCATCTCCACCATGTTGTTGAGGACGTAGTTCCAGCGGTTGACGGCCAGTTGCTTGCCCTCGGGGGTGGCGGTGACCACGTCGTACTGGCTGGGTGCCTGGACCAGGGCGGCGAGGTAGGCGCCCTGCGGCACGGTGAGCTTGCTGACGTCGACGCCGTAGTACGCCTGGGCGGCGGCCTGGATGCCGTAGGCACCGCGGCCGAAGTAGACGGTGTTGAGGTAGCCCTCGAGGATCTTGTCCTTGCTCATCTCCCGGTCGACCTTGAGGGAGATGAACAGCTCCTTGAACTTACGGCTGATCGTCTGCTGCTGGCTGAGGTAGTAGTTCTTGACGTACTGCTGGGTGATGGTCGATCCGCCCTGGGCGCCCTTGCCGGTCAGGGTGTTGTAGACGCCGCGGGCCATGCCCTGCACGTCCACGCCGCTGTCGGTGTAGAACGTCTTGTTCTCCGCGGCCACGAACGCGTGCTGCACGCCGGCGGGTATCTGACTGATGTCGACGTTCTCGCGGTTGACCGTGCCGGACCTGGCTATGACCTTGCCGTCGGCGGTCTTGTAGACGTTCGCCTGGAGGGTGGCCGAGGCGTTGGCCTTCGGGAGCTGGACCGTCTCGTACAGGTAGACGAAGGCCGCCATGCCGAGCAACAGCACACCGAGGGTGCTGCCGAGCACCCACCGCAGCCAGCGGCGGCGTGGCCTGCCGTTGGCCCCGACTCTGCCCTTGGTCGGCTTGGCCTTGCTCCTACTGCCCACGTTCCGGTCTCCTCACCCCGCCCAGTGGTCACCGCGCGCACCGGCGACTCCCCTGTACATGCGCGCGACCGATGAAGCTAGCACCGGTAGCTGGCCTTATTTGGCCAAAGTCGCACAATTTCGGTACGTGAGAAGACCCACGCCGCCAACAGGGAACCAAATCGGCAGGTTTCAACAGCCCGGTATTGTGATATCACTTTGCTAGGTACGTGACAGCGTGCCGCAACACCGCCATCCGCCGTGGACGGGCGGCCGGACCACCGAAACGAGGCAGCCATGACCGAACTGCAGGACCCACGCCAGGACGCCGAGGCCGCGATTCCGGAGATGCCCCGGCCACACACCACCGAGCGGCGCGCGCTCGGCATGCCGGGACTGCCCTTCCTGCTGCTGGCGCTGGTGACGCTGGCCATCGGCATCGTCCTGATCGTGACGGGCGGCAACATGGCAGGCGGCGGCCACAAGGGCGCCGCCTCCACCGCGCTGATACTGGGCGGGGCGGCACTGATCGTCGTCGTACTGCTGACACTGCGCGGACTGACCCAGGTCGCCCCCGGCGAGGCACGGGTCTGCCAGCTGTTCGGCCGGTACCAGGGCACCATCCGGCAGGACGGACTGCGCTGGGTGAACCCGTTCACCTCGCGCCGCACCATCTCCACCCGGCTGCGCAACAACGAGACCGAGGTGCTGAAGGTCAACGACGCCTACGGCAACCCGGTCGAGATCGCCTGCGTGGTGGTCTGGCAGGTCGAGGACACCGCCCAGGCGGTCTTCGAGGTGGACAACTTCGTCGACTTCGTCTCCATCCAGACCGACACCGCGGTCCGGCACATCGCCACCAAGTACCCCTACGACGCCCACGGCGACGGTGAATTGAGCCTGCGGGAGAACGCCGAGGCGATCACCGAGCAGCTCTCCACCGAGATCGCCGCCCGGGTGGAGTCCGCAGGCGTCAAGATCATCGAGTCCCGGATCACCCACCTCGCGTACGCGCCCGAGATCGCCTCCGCGATGCTCCAGCGCCAGCAGGCGGGTGCCATCGTCGCCGCCCGGCAGAAGATCGTGGAGGGCGCGGTCGGCATGGTCGAGTCCGCGCTGACCCGGATCGCCGAGCAGGACCTGGTGGACCTGGACGAGGAGCGCAAGGCCGCCATGGTGAGCAATCTGCTGGTGGTGCTGTGCGGTGACCGCGCGGCCCAGCCGGTACTCAACACGGGCACCCTTTACCAGTGACCGAGCCCGCCGAGGACGCCGATGAGCCGCGGCGGGCGAGCGCCCGCGCCGAGCGCAAGAAGGTGCTGCTGCGGCTGGACCCCGCCGTCCACGACGCGATCGCCCGCTGGGCGGCGGACGACCTGCGCAGCACCAACGCTCAGATCGAGTACCTGCTGCGCCGGGCACTGTCCGAGGCCGGACGGCTACCGGGCACAGCGAAGCCGATCCCGCGCCGCGGCAGACCACCGAAATCAGCGAGCTGAACCGTAACGGGCCTGGGGGTACCGCCCCCAGGCCTCTATACCGCCAACGTATACACCTGGTGTATACCCATGATGTAGAGTCCCTGCCATGTCAATCGGCCACACCTTCCTAGGACTCCTGGAGTCCGGCCCCCGGCACGGCTACGACCTCAAGCGGACCTTCGACGAACGGTTCGGACACGACCGCCCCCTGGCGTACGGGCAGGTGTACTCCACGCTGGCCCGGCTGCTGAAGAACGGCCTGGTCGAGGTGGACGGCATAGAGCCCGGCGGCGGCCCCGAGCGCAAGCGGTACGCGATCACCGATGCCGGGATCACCGACGTCGAACGGTGGCTCAGCCAACCGGAGAAGCCCGAGCCGTACCTGCAGAGCACCCTCTACACCAAGGTCGTGCTCGCCCTGCTCACCAACCGCGGCGCAGCCGAACTGCTGGACACCCAGCGCTCCGAGCACCTGCGCCTGATGCGGGAGCTGACCCGCCGCAAGACCGGCGGCGACCTCGCCGACCAACTCGTCTGCGACCACGCGCTGTTCCACCTCGAAGCCGACCTGCGGTGGCTTGAACTGACCGCGGCCCGGCTCGACCAGCTGGCCAAGGAGGTCAGGAAATGACCGAACTGCTGCTCGTGGCGACCGGCCTGCGCAAGTCCTACGGACAGACCGCCGCCCTGGACAACGCCGACTTCTCCATACGCCCCGGCGAGGTGGTCGCCGTGATGGGGCCCTCGGGCTCCGGCAAGTCCACGCTGCTGCACTGCCTGGCCGGAATCGTCCGCCCGGACGGCGGCCAAGTACGGTATCGGCACCGGGAGTTGTCCGAGATGTCGGACGCCGAACGCAGCGCGCTACGCCGTGACGAGTTCGGCTTCGTCTTCCAGTTCGGCCAGCTCGTACCGGAGTTGACCTGCGTGGAGAACGTGGCGCTGCCGCTTCGGCTGAACGGCGTCAAGCGCAAGGAGGCCGAACGCCGGGCCACCGAGTGGCTGGACCGCCTGGAGGTCACCGAGGTCTCCGCCAAGCGCCCCGGCGAGGTCTCCGGCGGCCAGGGCCAGCGCGTCGCGGTCGCCCGCGCCCTGGTCACCGGCCCCCGGGTGGTGTTCGCCGACGAGCCCACCGGCGCCCTGGACTCGCTCAACGGCGAACGCGTGATGGAACTGCTGACCGCGGCCGCCCGAGACACCAGGGCCGCCGTCGTCCTGGTCACCCACGAGGCCCGGGTCGCCGCCTACTCCGACCGCGAGGTCGTGGTGCGCGACGGCAGGGCCCGCGACCTGGAGCACGCCGCGTGACCGCCACCGTCCGTACGTCCGCCAAGTCCCGTACGCCGCTGCGCGCTTGGACGCGCGATCTGGCGCTCGGCGCCCGGTTCGCCACCAGTGGCGGCAGCGAGGCCTGGACCCGCACCCTGCTGACCGCGGTCGGTGTGGCGCTCGGCGTGATGCTGCTGCTGGTCGCCGCCGCGGTTCCGACGATGCTCACCAACCACTCCGACCGCCAGTACGCCAGTGAGCCCGAGTACGCCACCGGTGGAACCAGACCGGCCGCCAACACGATGCTGGTCAAGGGCGCCAACACCACGTTCCGCCAGGACCGGATCAGCGGCCACCTGCTCCAGCCGGAAGGCCCCAACCCCCCCCACCCCCCCCCCCCCCCCCCCCC
>NZ_JANFNH010000023.1 GCF_024436055.1 Streptantibioticus rubrisoli
GGCGGGAAAGGAAAGGCTCGTTGTCAGTGCCCCGGTCCATGATGGAATCCACAACCCGAGGGACCCGGAGGTGATGCGATGGCAACCGCAGACGCCGTGCTGGTGATCGGCGCTGGCATCATCGGTCTGTCCACCGCGTACGCGATCACCCGCACCGCCCCCGGCACCCGGGTCATCGTGCTGGAGAAGGAGCCCCGCCCGGCCCAGCACCAGACCGGCCGCAACAGCGGCGTGATCCACAGTGGGATCTACTACCGCCCGGGATCCCTCAAGGCCCGCTACGCCGTGCAGGGCGCGGCGGAGATGGTCAAGTTCTGCGCCGAGCACGACATCCCGCACGAGGTCACCGGAAAGCTGATCGTCGCCACCGACCGCGCCGAACTGCCGCGGCTGCACGCCCTGGTGCAGCGCGGCAGGGAGAACGGCATCCCGGTGCGCGAGCTCGTCCCGTCGCAGATAGCCGAGTACGAGCCGCATGTCCGCGGCATCGCCGCCGTCCACGTCGGCACCACCGGCGTCTGCGACTTCCGCGCGGTGACCGAGACGCTGGCCCGCCTCGCCCAGGACGCGGGCGCGGAGCTGCGCTACGGCCAGCGGGTGCGGGCGATCACCGAGCGCGGCGGCGAGGTGGTGGTCTCCAGCGCCGACGAGGAGTTCCGCGCCACGGTGCTGGTGAACTGCGCGGGGCTGCACTGCGACCGCGTCGCCCGCCTCACGGGCCTGCGCCCAGCGATGCGGATCGTCCCGTTCCGGGGCGAGTTCTACGAGCTCGCGCCATCCGCCGCGGACCTGGTCCGGGGACTGGTCTACCCGGTGCCGGACCCGGCCTTCCCCTTCCTCGGCGTGCACCTCACCCGCGGTGTGGACGGCGGCGTCCACATCGGGCCCAACGCGGTACCGGCGCTCGCCCGCGAGGGCTACGGCTGGCGTACGGTGAGCCCGCGCGACCTCGCGCAGACCTCCGCCTTCCCCGGCACCTGGCGGATAGCCCGTCGCCACTGGCGGTACGAGATCGACGAGGTCCGCCGCTCGCTGTCCAAGCGCGCCTTCACCCGCGCCGTACAGCGCCTGCTCCCCGATGTGCGCCCGGAGGACCTGATACCGGCCGCCTCGGGCGTCCGCGCCCAGGCGGTACTGCGAGACGGCACCCTCGCCGACGACTTCCTCTTCGCGGGTACGGGCCCGTACGTCCACGTGCTGAACGCGCCGTCCCCAGCGGCGACCGCGTCCCTGCCCATCGGCCGGGAGGTGGCCCGACGGGCGCTGGCGGCACTGGCCGCGGCGTAGCCGCGAGGGCGTCCCCGCGTTGCGCGAGGCGATCGCCGACCGTTCGCCTCCCGGACTCGCGGCCCCGGGGCCTTCGCCGCCGCCCCCGTAGAATTGGGTGCACTGTGTCTGAGTCCCGCGCCCCTGTGTCCACTATGTCCACCGTCGACGCCGAGAACACCCCCGCGCCCCGCGGGGGCAGGCCGATGTTCCCGAACGGCCCGGTGGCGCGTCCGCATCCCAACGCGCACCACGAGCAGCGGATCCGTACGTTCCACCCGCGCCGCGGCCGGGTGACCGCCGCGCAGGGTGACGCGATCAACCGGCTCTGGCCGCAGTGGGGCCTGGACATCGACGGCGCCCCGCTCGACCTCGCGGCACTCTTCGGCACCGCCGACCTCCCGGTCGTCGTGGAGATCGGTTTCGGCATGGGCGACGCGACCGCGCAGATGGCGGCCGCCGACCCCGGCACCGGCATCCTCGCCGTGGACGTCCACACCCCCGGCCAGGGCAACCTGCTGTGTCTCGCGGAGCGAAACGGACTGTCCAACATCCGGGTGGCCAACGGTGACGCGGTCATCCTGCTGCGCGACATGCTGCCGCCCGCCTCGCTCGCGGGCCTGCGGGTCTTCTTCCCCGACCCCTGGCCCAAGGCCCGCCACCACAAGCGCCGGATGATCCAGCCGGAGTTCGTCTCCCTTGCCGTCTCCCGGCTCGCCCCCGGCGCCGTCTTCCACTGCGCCACCGACTGGGAGCCGTACGCGGAGCAGATGCTGGAGGTGCTCGGTGCCGAGCCGGAGCTGCGCAACGCGTACGACGGCTACGCGCCCCGTCCGGACTTCAGGCCGATGACCAAGTTCGAGCGACAGGGCCTGGCCAAGGGCCACGTCGTGCACGACCTGGTCTTCACCCGCCGCTGACCCCAACCGGCCCGCACCGGCCTCGTACCGTGCGCGCCCCCACCGCGCCACCGCCGGGCGCGCCCGCCAGCCACGGTCCGACGCGGCGTCGCGCGCACCACCCGTTCGGCCTTAGGCTCGACGGGTGTACTCGCACCCGCATTCGCCCGGTCCCGTCGGGTCCCAGCACACCGGGCCGAACGGGTACGGGCCCACCGGCCCGGCCTATCCGGCGCCGGGCACGAACCCCACTCCGGGGCCCCACACCCACGGCGCGCACCCGGTCCCTTCCTACGAGCAGCAGCCGCAGTTCGCGCTGCCCAAGCACTGGCGGTACAAGCCGCGTCGGGCGTTCTGGGAGAGCAAGGCGCTGCGCGCCGGTGCGCTGATCGCCCTGCTCGCGCTGTGCGGCCTGGTCATTTTGGCGATAGTCCGCCAACAGACCGGCACCGAGGGCTTCCTGGTCGGCCTGGCGTTGGCGGTACTGCCGGTCCCGCTGCTCGTCGGAACGTTTCTGTGGGTCGACCGCGTGGAACCGCAGCCCTGGCGGAACCTGGTCTTCTGTTTCGCCTGGGGGGCGTGCGCGGCAACGCTTGTCGCGCTGCTCGCCAACAGTTATGCGACGCATCTGCTGGCGACGACGTTCACTTCGCACCCCGGGGAGAGCGATACCTGGGGCGGGACCTTCGTCGCACCGCTGGTGGAGGAGACCTGCAAGGGCACCGCGGTACTGCTGATCTTCCTGTTCCGCCGCCGCGACGTGCAGGGCATCGTGGACGGAGTGGTGGTCGCCGGGATCACCGCGACCGGCTTCGCGTTCACCGAGAACATCCTGTACATCGGCAACGCCTTCGGCGAGGACCAGGTGCTGGGCTCAACCGGCCTGGGCTCCACCACGATCGCCACCTTCTTCATCCGCGTGATCATGTCCCCGTTCGCCCACCCGCTGTTCACCAGCATGACCGGCGTCGGTTTCGGCATAGCGGCGATGAGCCGCCGCGGCCAGGCACGCCGCTGGTTGGCACCGCTCGGCGGCTGGGTGATAGCCATGCTGCTGCACGGCATATGGAACGGTTCGTCGTCGCTCGGCCAGTTCGGCTTCCTGCTGATCTACGCGGCCTTCATGCTCCCGGTCTTCACCCTGCTGGCGTGGCTGGCGGTCTGGTCGCGGGGCAACGAACTGCGCACGATCCGCGCCCAGTTGCCGGTGTACGCGATGGCGGGCTGGCTCGCGCCGCTCGAACCGGTCGCCCTGTCCTCGATGAAGGCCCGCAAGCTCGCCCGTGACCTGGCCCGCGGCTCCCGCGGCCCGGCCGCCGCCCGCGCGGTGCGCGAGTACCAGTCGTTCGCGACCTCGCTCGCCTTCCTGCGGGCCCGCGCCGCGCGGGGCGACGCCGACCCGGACTTCACCGTCCGCGAGCAGGAGTTGCTGCACCACATGTGGCAGCGCAAGGCCCTGGCCCAGCCGCTGCTCGTCCAGGCCGCGTACTCCGTCCTTCCGCCGGTGCCACCGGTCTGGCCGGGCCCGCAGTTCCCGCCACCGCACTACGGCCCCTACGGCCCGCCCCGCTGAACCTCACCGTTGAGCCTCAGCGCCGGGCGGCCACCCAGCCGGGCAACTCCCGCAGCCCGTCGAGCCGCACATCGGCGCCGCCGTCCGGCCCCTGCTCGATGAACCCCCACGGCCCTCGCCGCAACAGCCCCGCCCTGAGCCCGGCCTGCTTGGCCGCGATGACGTCGTTGTCGACCCGGTCCCCCACATAGAGGATTTCCGCCGCCTCACACGGCGCCGCGTCCACCACGCGTCGGAAGAACGCCGGATCGGGCTTGCTCACCGCCCAACCCTCGCTGGTGGCGATCAGATCAACCGGCAGTTCGCACGCGACCAGGTCACCGTGCGCCCGCACCGGTTGGTTCCCCGCGATCCCCACCCAGAGCCCCGCCCGCTTCAACTCCGCTATGCACGGCCGCACATCGGGATAGAGGTCCGCGCTGCCGAACCCGCACGACTCCCCCGCCGCCTTCCGCCTGGCGTCCTCAACCTGCCAGTCGAAGTCCTCCCGAAACACCCGCATCGCCGACAGCAGCGACTCCCCCCGAGCCACCGCGGCCCCGACAACCGCCGAGAAGGTGTGCCGCGGCACCCCCAACCAGTCCGCCCACCCCGCGAAGACCCTGGTCTCATCCACCAACGTCTCGCCCACGTCGAACACCACAGCGCGAATCATGCGCGCAGCCTAAAGCGCCGTTCCCGCAGCCCACTTGGCCGGGCGGGGACGAGGGTCGCGATAATGCGCGGGAGATCCGGCACAGGGGGGACCAATGATTGATCTGCCGTGGTGGGGTGTGGCCTGGGCGGTCGCCGTCGGGGGCGGCTGGGCCAGCAAGAGCGTACGGCAGGCCTTGCGGACCCGGCACGAGCGGAAGCTGCAGCGGCTGGCCGCCGAGGAGCGCAGGCAACTGGCGTTGGACGCGGCCAACAAGCCGCCGGAGCCGGTCTGCGGGTGTACACACCATCTGGCCAAGCATGACAAACAGGGCAAGTGCCATGAAATGGTCGAGGCGCCGACCGCCTGGGACGCGGAGCGGAAACCAGTCAGCTACGAGCCGCGGCGGTGCAACTGCCAGCAGTACGTGGGGCCGCAGCCGCTGGCGACGGTGTACGCCGAGGAGATCGTGGATCTGGAGTAGGACCGCGCGGTGGGGGGTCGGGGAGTGTCAGTCCCCCTCGCTAGAGTCTTGATCAGCAGAGTCTTGATCAGCGTCGAACTGGGGCCCGGCGGGGGCTGGTTCACCGGTTCGGCGTGCCGAGCACGCACATCACACGGGGGACATCATGAGAACACGCACCGCAGCCGTGCTGCTGGCCGTGGTCACGGCCGTGGCGGCCTGGACCGCCGTCCCGACCGCGTCCGCGGCGCCGGTCTACTCGGGACGGGGCTGGGCGATAGAGACCAGTTGGGGCATCCATTCCATCGACCGCTCCAAGCCGTACACCTTCACCTTCACCTCGGCCGCCGCAAGGGACCGGCTGACGCCGTACATCGCCCCGGTGCTGGGCCAGTTGAGCAGCGCCACCGGCGCGAAGTTCGTCCTGAGCCGTACGGTGGAGAACTTCACGGGCAACTGCCCGACCAAGCACCACCTGGTGATGAGCCTCAACTACCGCCCACTGAACGGACAGAAGGGAATGAGCCGGGCGCTGCCCTGCTACGACACCGTCGACCACTCGGCGTTCGGTGGCATAGCCAAGATAGACAGCGAGTACTGGACCCCCGCCTGGAAGGACCCGGACTGGTGGAAGGCGAACGCCGTCGTCCATGAGATAGGGCACCTGGTGGGCCTGGACCACCCCAACGCCAAGGACGCCAAGGGCAATGACATCCCGTTCAAGTGCGTCACCGACGCCCAGGGTTTCCGCCCTCTGATGTGCAGCCCGAACGGCGGCTACAGCGGCAGTCGGGGCGGACGGTTCACCGACCTCGACCTGGCGGGGCTCAGGCAGCTCGGGCGCAACTGGACGGCGTGACAGCACGCCCCGGCCCGCCCCGCAGCGACAATTCGGGCGGGGTTAGTCTCAGGAACCACACAGAAGTTGTTTATAACGGGAGGTAGCGCGGATGCCCAGGATTCCGGGTTCCGTGGCGGCCGCGGCCGGGCTGATCGGCGGCTATGGCGTGGCGCGTTGGACCAAGAAGCGGCCGCTGGGCGGTGCCGCGCTGGCGGTGGCGGGTGCCTTCGCCGCGCGGGACTGGAACGGCAAGGCCGGGCTGAAGACGGCCGCCACGCTGAGCGGGTTGTACGCGGCCGCCGCCGCGGGCTCGCACCCGCTGGCGAAGAAGGTCGGCGCCTGGCCCGCGGTCCTCACCGCGGCGGGCACGGTCGCGGCCGCGGCGTGGATAGCCGCCGACCGCAACTACTGACAGGTGGTGCGCCGACGGCCCTGGTGTCGGGGGATGGCACCGGGGCCGTCGGCAGTACACGGGACGCACGAGCGGCACGGCGTCTACGGCGCGGCATCGGGCGGGGCAGGGCCGACCCAACGGCGCTGAACGGGCGCTCAGTACGCCTTCTTGTTGAAGATTATACCGATACCCCGTGGTCCCGCAGCCAGGGCAGCGGATCGACCGGTCCGCCCCCGCCCGGCCGGACCTCCAGGTGCAGATGCGGCCCGGTGACGTTGCCGGTCGCGCCCACCCGGCCGATGACGTCGCCGGTGGTGACCTTGCCACCGGTCTTCACCATCGAGGACAGATGGCAGTACCACAGCTCGGTGCGGTCATCGAGGGTCAGCACGATCCGGTACCCGTACGAACCGGCCCACCCAGCGGAAGTGATCGTTCCGCTGTGGATGGCCATCACGGGAGTGCCGGTCGGCGCGGCGAAGTCCTGACCGGTGTGGGTGGACGACCACAGCGAACTCGCCGCGCCGAATCCCGCGGTCGGGGTGTAGGACATGACGGGTTTGCCGTAGCTGGTGGCGAGTTGGGCGGCCCGCTCGGCCTCCGCCTTGGCGGCGGCCTCCTCGGCCGCCTTGCGCCGAGCGTCCTCCTCGGCCTTCTTCTTCGCCACCTCCTCGCGCACCTTGCGCGCGGCGGCCTCCTTGGCGGCCCGTTCCTCGGCGGCCTTGCGCTCCGCCTCGCGTGCGGCGGCGTCGGCCGCGGCCCGCTGGCCCTGCGCCTGGGCCAGGATCCGGGTGCGCAGCGACTCGCCCGGGTCCAAGGACGCCGCGGGGGCGGTGGCCGGAGTGTGGTCGGCGGCGGAACCGGTGACGGCGTGCATCACCTGCGGCAGTACGTCGGGGACCGAAACCGGAATGGAAACCGGCGACTTGCCCTGTGCGGCGGCCACCCCGCCCGCGCCGACCGCGGCCATCGCGGCGACGCCGAGCACCGTCGAACCACGCGAGACGGAGCGCTGCTTGGGCAGTCGGTGCCGCCCCCCGTCACCGGCGGACAGGTCGTCCGAGGGAACCGGAGCGGCCGGGTCGGGCGAGGGGGCGGGATCCGCGAGGGCGGGCTGCTGCGACGCCACTGGTGGCGCACTCCTTTCCTTCCTTCACGCCTACCGGGTTAGCTGACGGGTTCGGAAGCAGGAAGGTCTCCTACCGGCCCTGGCACAGGCCGGATTCACCCCACGGGATGGGTCCCCGGTTCCCGCGCCCGAGCGCGGGATTCGGCGTTGCGTTATCGAACGTTAATAGACCCGACGGCTTGTTTCCAACCCGTTCGGGGAAAACTGCGCCCGCACAGGCCGGTTGGCGCCCGCGCACCCCGGGCCTGGCCCACGTGCCGTCAGCGGTGGGCCCGCGGCGCGGGTAACGGATCGGCGGGCGGGCGGTGAACAGTGCGTCAACCACGTGAACCGGCGGAATCCGGCGGAACGCCAGCCCCTTCCCACCCGTCTAGTACGGCGTGAGTCTCACCGGCACGTTGTTCTTCGTCGTCCTGATCGCCGCGACGGTACTGATGGTCCTGGCCACCCTGCTGCTGTGGTCCCGTATCCCCGGACCGCAACTGGTGCGCTGGCTGTCGCGGCTGGTCATGATTTTGCTCTGCCAGCTGACGGCGATCTCCGTGGTCGCCGCGTGGATCAACACCAGTTACGGGCTGTACGCGTCCTGGTCGGACCTGCTGGGCACGAACAACAACGCCAACGCCGCCGCCATGCCGGGACCGCCCGCCTCGCAGGCCAAGTTCAGCCGGAGCGGTACCGGAATCCTGGACACGTACTTCCACGGCGCGCACTCCAAGCTCTCCGGCCAGGTGATCGTGTGGACCCCACCGGAGTACGACGACCCCAGGAACCGGAACATGAGGTTCCCGGTACTGATGCTGCTGCACGGGGTGCCCGGCTCACCGCAGTCCTGGCTGGAGCACGGTGGTATGCCCACCGCCTTCCAGAAGTTGGTGGACGCGAACAAGGCGCATCCGTTCATCCTGGCCATGCCGGTGATCAACCCGGGCAGCGTCGACACCGACTGCGCCGACATCCCGGGCCGCAAGGTCGCCACCTGGCTGTCGGCCGATGTGCCGAGCCTGATCAGGGACAAGTTCCGTACCGTCCCGGGCCCCAAGGGCTGGGGCGTGATGGGCTTCTCCACCGGCGGCTACTGCGCCGCCAAGCTCCCGCTGCAGTTCCCGAAGGTGTTCGGCGCGGGCGCCGCGCTCGACCCCGACCGGCTGTCCGGCGACCCGTCGATTCTGTCCGACCCCGAACTGCGCCGTCTCAACAGCCCGACCGACATGGTCCGGCACTCCAGGGCGGACGTGGGGATCTTCCTGGCCACCTCGAAGCAGGACCGTTTCAGCCAACCGTTCTACATCGAGCAGTTCATCCGCGCCGCGGAAGGCAGCACGGTCCGGGTGAAGACCGAGCTGCTCTCCACCGGCGGGCACAACTACGGCACGTGGACCAGCGAGTACCCGGCCGCCTTCGGCTGGCTCAGCCAGCAGCTCGCGGCACCACAGCGGTCAGCGCCTCGGAGGTAGTGGCCAGCGACGGCGTCGGATTCAGCGTCTCCTCGGTGATCCGGCCCGCCGCGTCGCTCAACTTGATCAGCACCGCGACCATCAGCCAGTTGGCCACCGCGGACGAGCCACCGTAGGCAAGGAACGGCAACGCCTTGCCGGTCAGCGGAATCAGGCCGGTGACCCCGCCCGCCACCACGAACACCTGCAGGGCGAGGGCCGCCGAGAAGCCCGCGGCCAGCAGCTTGCCGAAGGGGTCGGTCAGGACGATCGCGGTCCGCAGGCCGCGCTCCACCAGCAGTACGTACAGCAGCAGCACGGCGGTGATGCCCGCCAGGCCCAGTTCCTCGCCGACCGTGCTGAGGATGAAGTCGCTCTGCCCGGCGAAGCCGATCAGCCACGGGTGGCCCTGGCCGAGGCCGGTGCCGAGGATGCCGCCGCTGCCGAAGCTGAACAGCGCCTGCGCCGCCTGGTCGGAGACCAGACCGGCAGGGCGCTGGCTGGGCGGCAGGAAGATGTCCATCGGGTGCAGCCAGGCGACCACGCGCCCGACAACGTGGGAGGACGTAGAACCCACGATTCCGGCGCCCGCCACCGCCATGAGCAGACCGACGACCACCCATCCGGTGCGTTCGGTGGCGACGTACAGCATGATCACGAAGACGCCGAAGAAGATCAGCGAGGTGCCCAGGTCGTTCTCGAAGACCAGCACCAGCAGGCTGACCACCCACACGGCGATGACCGGGCCCAGGTTGCGGCCGCGCGGCAGGCTGATCCCCCACACCTTGCGGCCGACCAGCGCCAGCGCGTCGCGGTTGACCGTCAGGTACGCCGCGAAGAACACGGCGATGGCGAGCTTGACGTACTCGTCCGGCTCGATGGTCGCCCCGGGCAGTTGGATCCAGCGCTTGGCGCCGTAGGTGTCGCTGGGCGAGAACACCGGCGCTATCAGCAGCACCAGGGCCACCGTCATCAGGATGTAGGCGTAGCGCTGCAGCACCCGGTGGTGCTTGAGGAAGATCACAACCGCGATGAACATCACCACCGCGATCGCCATCCACATGACCTGCTGCGGTGTCTTGGCGGAGAAGCTCTTGGGGAACTCCACCCGGTAGCTGATGTCCAGGCGGGCGATGAGCATCAGACCGGTGGAGGACAGCAGCACCGCGACCGGCAGGATCAGCGGATCCGCGTACGGGGCGAAGCGCCGCACCGCGGCGTGCGCGGCCAGCGCCATCACGGCGAGGACACCACCGACCAGGTACAGCTTGCCGGGCACGGTGTCGTTCAGCGCCAGCGAGGCGCTGGCATAGCCGAGCATGCCGAGCGCGATGGCGCCGACTATCAGCACCAGTTCGGTGTTCCTGCGCCGATTCACCATGGGTGAAGCCACGCGCCCTCCCTTGATCCTGCGGTCCCCGCAGCCCAGCGATTCCAGGTGGGGATCTGCGGCATTGTTGCACGGTTACGCAAAGGTCCGTTCCGCCCGCCCGCGCCGGGCGCCCGCGACCGCCCCCAGCTTCCCGTACCCGGGGTTCGCCAGGCTACGGCGCGTCCCGCGTCACATCACGGTACGTCGCGCGCCGGACACCGGTTCAGTCGCCCCACCGCCGCCGTGGGCACCGGTGACTTCGCGCACACCCGCGCGCCCGGGGCCGCCGCCGCGCGCCGGAGGGCAAGCCCCACCCGCCAGCCAACCGCCCGCGCGCGCAAGCCGGTTGACAGCCGCCCCCGTGAACCGCTCATCGACACGGCCATATCTCTTTTGTCGCAACCCTGCCCCAAGATCGCTCATGAGTGCGAAGAACGATCAGAAGCACAACCTGCGTGATTACGCTTCCCCGCCATGAACGTCTCTCTGCTCGACGGCTGGTTTCCGTGGACCGTCCAAATCGTGGCCGCGCTGGCCTGCCTGGCCGCCATCGGCTGGCGGGACCGGAACTGGCGGCTGCGTCGGGCGCCGCTGGCCGTCGTGGCGTCCGCCGCGGTGACCGCCGTACTGGCGGTGGTCGTGGTCAGGGCGGCCGGGATCACCGATCCGGTGCCGTTCACGCTGTGGATCTGGGCAGGGGTGGCGATCACCGCGCTGGTGGTCCTGGTGGTCGGCTGGCGCGGCGCCCGCTGGTGGCGGCGGCTGCTGGCACCGGTCGCCATGCTGCTGGCCGTCTTCTGTGCGGCCAACGCGGTAAACCAGTCGCTCGGCTACTACCCGACGGTGGACGACGCCATCGGTGAGCTGACCGACAGCCCGCTGCCGCAGCAGATCACCCTGTCCCAATTGGGCACGGTGACCGGCAAGACCAAGACCGGCCGCATCGTGTCGGTGGACATACCCGGCAACGCCGGATTCCACCCGCGCCAGGAGCTGGTCTACCTGCCGCCCGCCTGGTTCCGCAGCAAGACCCGGCCCAAGCTGCCGGTGCTGGAGATGATCGGCGGGGAGTTCTCCGAGCCCGACAACTGGGTGCGGGCCGGTGGCGCCGTGGCGACCGCCGACGCGTACGCGGAAAAGCACCACGGCTTCGCACCGGTACTGGTCTTCGCCGACCCCGCCGGCGGCTTCAAGGTGGACACCGAGTGCGTCAACGGCCCCAGGGGCATGGCGGAGGACCACCTGGTCCAGGACGTGCCCAGGTACATCGAGAAGACCTTCGGCACCAGCACCAACGCCCGTAAGTGGGGTGTGGTCGGCTGGTCGATGGGCGGCACCTGCGCGGTCGACATGACCGTCGAGCACCCGAACGTCTTCACCCACTTCGAGGACATCTCCGGGGACATCGGCCCCAACACCGGTACCAAGCAGCAGACGATCAGCAAGCTGTACGGCGGCGACGCGGCGGCCTGGAGCGCCCACGACCCGCTGACCGTGCTGGCCCACCACGGCCGGTACCAGCACGTCACCGGCTGGTTCGAAAGCGGCGACCACGAGGGCAAGCACATCGCCCAGGCCCACAAGCTGTGCGCGGCGGCCACCAAGGACGGCATCAGCTGCAAGGTGAACGTGGCCCCCGGCTTCCACGACTGGCAGTTCGGCTCCCGGGCCTTCGCCCAGGCCCTGCCCTGGCTCGCCCAGCAACTCGGCACCCCCGGCGCCAAGCAGCTCCCGAAGCCCCACCACCCCAAGCCCCTGGCCGCCTCGGACCGACGCGGCACCGGCGCCCCCCGTACGGCGTGACCCGCGCGTCCCGGGCGCCCACCGCGCGCGACTGCAGGGCCAGCTGTCGACTCGGCCCTCAGCGCCGACTGCTGCTGGCCACGTATGCGGCGGAATCGGTTCCGCTGCGATTCAGCGGTGGAGTACGGCCTTGGCGAGAACGATGACCACTCCGAGGAGGAGGTTGACAGCGCCGTTGGCCAACACCATGCGCGTTGGGGCGCCACTGCGGATGACCGGGACGGATGCCCAGCCGACCTGTTCGAGCAGGGCGACGGTGAGTGCGAACCACGTGGTGCCCTCCACCCCGAGGCCGAAGAGCGGACTGATCGCCACCGCGACGGCGGGTGGGACGGCCACTTTGACGATCGGCCACTCGCTGACAGCCACCCGGCGGATCTCGACACCGGAAAGCGGTTGGCGCAGCAGCCGTTCGCCGACGACTCGCGCGTAGACATGTGCCGCCCAGAAGACGACGCCGGTGATGAGCAGCAACGCCACCAGCTTGACCCGGGGGAACGGGCCGAGCGTCCCGGCAGTGGCCACCACCGACGCTGCGAGGACCGAGCCGTAGACCGCACCGGCGTAGTCGGTCCGCCTCCCGGCAGTCGGCGTCGGGCCATCCCCGTGCGCTCGGTTGTGCGTGTTGGCTCGCCGTCCCACGCCTCCCAGGATCACTGCGGAGACGGTGACCCGCATGACGGCGGCCGTCGGTCTCGTTTCGAGGGGGTGCCGGGGGTCATCCGCCGGTGAAGGCTCCGGGGGTCATCCGCCGGTGGCGAAGCCCGGGAAGAGTGTCATGCCGCCGTCGACGTAGAGGGACGTCGATCGTGCCGAGTTCGTCGACCATGCGGGAGACCATGTCGACGACCTGGTCCTCCTGGGACACGTCCGCCTCGTGGGCGTAGGCCCGCACGCCGAACCCCTCGATCTCCCGCACCACCTCTTCGGCGGCTTCGCGGGGAGGTGACCAGCCTCCGCCGTCGCCGACGTCGGCCCTCAAGGGCGGGGAACGCCGCGCCTCACCCTGTCGGCGCGGCGGAGGTGCGCCCGCAGGGCGGTCTTTCCATGCTGGAGCGGGGACGGCCTGTCTCCGGATCGCACGCCGACGGGAACAGCGGCAGGGCCACGGTCAGCCGCGAGGAAGCGGAGAGCTCATGAGGCTTGTCGTTGACCTCAACCGGTGCCAGGGGTATGCGCAGTGCGCGTTCCTCGCCCCGGAGGTGTTCACCATGCACGGGGATGAGGCGCTGATGTACGACCCGCAGGCCGACGACAGGCAGCGGGAGAACGTGCGGCGGGCGGCGGACGCGTGCCCGGTCAAGGCCATCACCGTCGAGCCCGAGGACGCGGCGGCGGCCGGGGGGAAGGCGGGTGCCTCCCGTGTCGGTTGACGGATACCTGGAGGCGTTCCGGCGCTCGGGGAGCATCGTCATCGTCGGCGCCTCCCTGGCTGGCCTGCGGGCCGCCGAGGCGCTCCGCGACGAGGGATTCACCGGCACGCTCACCATGGTCGGCGACGAGCCCCACGAGCCGTACGACCGGCCGCCGTTGTCCAAACAGGTCCTGCTCGGCAAGGTGCCCGCCGACCACACGGCACTGCCGCGGCGCCGGGCGGTCGACGCGCAGTGGCGGCTCGGGACCGCCGCCACCGGACTGGACCTGGCGGGCAAGCGGGTCTCGCTGGCCGATGGCGACGCGGTCGAGTACGACCGGCTGCTGATCGCGACCGGCGTGCGGGCCCGCCCGTGGCCACACGAACTGGAAGCCGACCTCGACGGCGTCTTCGTGCTGCGTACCAGGGACGACGCCGCCCAGTTGCACCACCGGCTGAAGGCCGGGCCGCATCGGGTCCTGGTCATCGGAGCCGGGTTCACCGGCTCCGAGATCGCCTCCGCCTGCCGGGAGCGGGAGCTGCCGGTCACCGTGGCGGAACGCGGTGCCGCTCCGCTGGTGGGGGCGCTCGGCGGTGTGGTCGGCGAGGTGGCCGCGGAGCTGCAGCGCGCGCACGGCGTGGATCTGCGGTGCGGGGTGCAGGTCACCGGGCTGGAGGGGGACTCCGCGGGCCGGGTGCGCAGGGCCCACTTCTCGGACGGCACCGCGGTCGAGGTGGAGGTGGTGGTCGTCGCGCTGGGCGCGACCCGCAACACCGAATGGCTCGCGGACTCCGGTCTTGGGGCCGGGCCGCGCGGCATCGCCTGCGACGCCGGATGCCGGGCCTTCGACGTTCGGGGAATCGTCACCGACGACGTCTTCGTCGCCGGTGACGTCGCCCGCTCCCCGCACCCGCTCTTCGGCTACCAGTTCCTCTCCCTGGAGCACTGGGGCAACGCGGTCGCGCAGGCCGAGATCGCGGCCCACAACATGGTCAGCGCGAGCACGGACCGGCTCCCGCACCTGTGGATGCCGTCCTTCTGGTCCGCCCAGTTCGGTGTCAACATCAAGTCCGTCGGCGTGCCGCCCATGGCCGACCAGATCCTCGTCACCCAGGGGTCGCTGGCCGAGCACCGCTTCACCGCGGCCTACGGCTACCAGGGGCGGGTCATCGCCGCCGTCACCTTCGACCAGGCGAAATGGCTGGACTTCTACGAGCGGCAGATCGAACAGGCCGCCCCGTTCCCACCCGAGTTCCCCACCGTCGACCGGCGTCCCGAAGGGATGCGGCCAGTGGCGGCCGGATTCCCCGACCCCTCGCTGCCCAGCCACGGCCCCACCGTCACCCTCAGCGGCCACTCACCGACCGACCGGCGTGTCTCGTTCTCCCCGCACCGCGCCTGACCCGGGCGCTTTCGACAACGACGCTCCGGCTGAAGCACTGGAAGGAACTCGCCATGACGTCGGTCGCACTCCTGCGCCAGATCACCGACTACGCCAACCGCCCCGACCCGTATCCCCTTTACGCCGAACTGCGCAAGACACCCGTGGTGCGCGACGAGGACGGCCCCTACCTGGTCAGCACATACTGGGAGATCAAGAGCCTGCTGCACGATCCGCGGGTCAGCTCCGACGCCCGCAATCTGACCCCCGAGGCAGCCAGGGGCACTGATCTGGAACAGGACCCGAACCTGCCACCGGCCTTCATCAGACTCGACCCTCCCGAGCACGACCGGCTGCGCCGACTGGCGATGCGCCCGTTCGGCCCCCCGCACACCCCGCGCCGGGTGTTCGACATGCACGGCGAACTCACCGAGATCGTCTCCGGTCTCATCGACGCCCTGCGCGACCGGGATGCCATCGACCTCGTCGACGACTTCTCCTATCCCTTCCCCGTCACCGTGATCTGCAGGCTGCTGGGTGTCCCACGCGAGGACGAGAAGCACTTCCACGAGTGGGCCGACACCATCGCCGCCAGTCTCGACCCCCCTGGCACTGACGAGGAGCGCCAGGCCCAGCAGGAGTCCCTCCGGCAAGCCCGTGGCGACCTCGCCGCCTACCTCGCCGGTCTCGTCGAGGAGCGCCGCCGCGCACCGCGCGACGACATGCTCTCCGCCATGGCCACCGACCACGGCCCGGACGGTCAGATGTCACCGGTGGAAATCATCACCACCGCGGCTCTGCTGCTGGTCGCCGGCCACGAGACCACCGTCAACCTCATCACCAACGGCATGCTCACCCTGCTGCGCAATCCCGACGTCCTCCAGCGGCTGCGCTCCGACCCCGGCCTTGCCGTCCCGCTCGTCGAGGAACTGCTGCGATTCGAGCCCCCCGTGCAGATGCTTCCGCAGCGCACCACCTTGGCGGACATCGACATCGCCGGGACCATCATCCCCAAGGGCGCGCCGCTCTATCTGATGGTCGCTTCCGGCAGCCGGGACCCGCAGCGCTTCACCGACCCCGACCGCTTCATCCCCGACCGCACCGACAACCAGCACCTCGGCTTCGGCCACGGCCTCCACAACTGCTTCGGCGCCCCCCTCGCACGGCTGGAGGCGCAACTGGCCCTCACCGAACTCGTCCGCCGACTCGACGCCCCTCGCCTGGTCGAGGATCCGCCCCCCTACCGCCGCAACGCGGTCCTGCGCGGCCCCCGGCATCTGCCCCTCACCGTCAGCGGGATCAGGGACTGAACCGTACCCGCTCATGTCTCACGTGGTTCGCCTGTTCCCCGGGGCAGTTCGCGCCCCGGGGAAACGGAACGTGGACCACAGGACGTGACCGCTCAGGGCCAGCACCCAGGCGGGGAAGACGAGTTCGGACCAGGCGATCGTGCTCACGAGGAACAGCAGGACCAGCCCGGCGAGATAGCCCAGCCAGGTGAGCCAGCGGGGGAAGACACCGACCCGATGCCCCACGGTCGTGGCACACAACGTGAAGACCGCCGCCATGCGCATCGCGTAACTCGCCAGCAGCGTCAGCGTGACGTGGCGTCCGAGCTCCCACGACGCCCACTGGCCCGTCAGGTTGAAGGTGCCCGCGACTGCGATCAGGCCGTTCACCCAGGCCGAGAGGACGAACACCACCGCCATGAACAACAGTCCGCTGCCCAGGAGAAGCGCGTCGAAGAACCTGTCCTCCTGCCCGTGCACGATGTGATCCCGGACCGCGCCCATGAACCACAAGAAGGACACACCGGCGAAGGGCACCAGCCCGAGCGCCGTACGCACCGCCTCGCGGTGGCCGGGGTCGCCGAGCCAACCGGCCGAAGCGCTGGGGTGGCCGGGAATCGCGATGCGGGCCAGGACCAGAGCAGCGCTCAGCAGCAACGCGAACACCACCCCCGCCGCACCCGCGGCGCGTGGCGACCGCAGCGCTCGCGCCGCCCGTCCGTTCACCGCCCGCATGAAGTCTCCCGCCGTCGCGGCCACCGCCGCATGAGCCGGGCGTGTGCCGCCGACCCCATCGTGCCAAGCGGCGCCGGGCGACCGGCCGTTCGGCGACACCCGTCCCCGAGGTCACCACTCCCATGGCCGCACCGCCATCCCGGCAGCGGCTGGTCGGCGACGCGAGGGGGCCGCCGTCGTCCCGCGGGCAGCCCGTCATGGGGCTTTCAGTCACGTTGCCGGTCGAGGGCATCGTCCAAGGTGGTGGCAGCCATGATCAACGACAGGTGGGTGAACGCCTGCGGGAAGTTGCCCAACTGCTCACCGCTGGGGCCGATCTCCTCGGCGAACAGGCCGACGTGGTTGGCGTAGGTCTGCATCTTCTCGAAGGCGTACCGAGCCTGGCGCAGGCGTCCGGCACGGGCGAGGGCGTCCACATAGAGGAACGTGCACAGACTGAACGTGCCCTCGGAGCCCCGCAGGCCATCAGGCGAGGCCGCGGGGTCGTAGCGGTAGACGAGACTGTCCGACACAAGGGTGTGCTCCATGGCGTCAAGCGTGGACAGCCAACTCTCCGTCCGGGGCGCCAGGAACCCCACCCGCGGGATGAGCAGCAGCGAGGCGTCGAGTACGTCGCCTCCGTAGTGCTGGGCGAGCGCCTGTTCCCTGTCGTTCCAGCCGCGCTCCATCACCTGCTCGAGGATCGCGTCGCGAGCGGCGGTCCAACGCGGGGCGTCGGCAGGACGGCTGTAATCGGCGGCCAGTCGCAGTCCCCGGTCGAAGGCCACCCAGGACATCACCCGGCTGAAGGTGAAGTCCTTGCGCCCGCCGCGGGTCTCCCAGACGCCCTCGTCGGGGCGGTCCCAGGAATCGGCGAGCCAGTCCAGTGTCCGGGCGAGGTTCTTCCAGCCGTGGTAGCCAGCCCGCTTGGCGACCTCGCGTCCCTCCGCCAGGGCGTAGAGCACTTCCCCGTAGATGTCCAGTTGCAGCTGATCGGCCGCGGCGTTCCCCGCCCGCACCGGATACGAGCCGCGATAACCCTCCAGGTGCGGAAGGACCTCCTCCGGCAGCTCGGGGTCCCCGTCCACGCGGTACATGATCTGAAGGGGTTCACCTCCGGCGCCCTCCTGGCCGTGGAGCCGGTCCCCCAGCCAGCGGGTGAACTGCGCCGCTTCCTCATCGAACCCCAGGTCAAGCAGGGCGCGCACGGACAACGACCCGTCACGGACCCAGGTGTACCGGTAGTCCCAGTTGCGTTCGCCCCCGATCTGCTCGGGCAGCCCCATGGTGGCGGCCGCGACGGGGGCACCAGTCGGCGCGTAGGTGAGCAGCTTGAGGGTGATCGCCGACCGGTGCACCACCCCCGGCCACCGGCCCCGGTATCGCGAGACGCGTATCCAGCGCTGCCAGAACTCCACGGCCGCCCAGAACTCCCGCAGCACCCCGTCCACCGTCGGGGACGGCGGGGGCTGCGCGTCCGGCGCGTCGACGGTGAGGACGGCACCGGCCACCTCACCCGCCTTCAAGGTGACCGTGCTCCGCACATCGCCGCCGTCCCGCTGCAGCGGAAACGTGCCCTGCAGATGCGCGGCGACCCCGGGCGCCCGGAACGTGGCGGTGCCATCCCGCAGCTCGAGTTCATGGGCGGCCCGGCCGTAGTCGAGCCGCGGTCGGCACTCCAGGACGAAGCGCACCGAGCCGCGTACCGCCCGCACCCCGCGCATCAGCACATGCCGGTCGGTGGGCGTGCCGGCGTGGTCCGCAGGCATCCAGTCGAAGACCTCGCCGACCCCGTCAGGCGACATGAACCGCGTCACCAGAACCGCGGTGTCGGGATAGTAGAGCTGCTTGCGGACGGTGCCCCGGGGCTCCGGCGCGAACCGGAAGTAGCCGCCGCGGTCGTGGTCGAGCAGAGCGGCGAAAACACTGGGCGAGTCGAACCGCGGGGTCGCCCACCAGTCCACGACCCCCTGGGACGAGACCAGGGCCGCTGTCTGAAGGTCGCCGACCAGGCCATGGTCGGCGATGAGTGGGTACCGGTCCATGACCACCCCGCCTTCCCCCCACCGCTCCTCCCACTGTCACCCTCATCCGCCAGGCCCGCGAGGCGACAAGAGGCGTCCCCGGCCGCCAGACGGCCGGAAATGGCGCAGCGCCCCAGCCAGCCGAGGCCGACCAGGACGCTGCGTAGCGGGTCAGAAGGGGTGCCCCGCTTTTCCAACGGCGGGCCATCAGGGCTCGAACCCTGAACCAATGGATCAAAAGTCCAGCGTGGGTTTGGCGTGCTTGCCAGTGCGCTGGTGGGGGCTGTGTTTGGCGTGTTTGCCGCTGCTGTCGTGGTGGGTCGGGGCGGGCTTGGCGTGGTGAGCGTGTGCGTGGGCTTCGTCGACCGCTCGGGCTTGGTACTGGCCCACATCGAGGAAGTTGCGAACAGTGTCGGGGTCGTCGCTGTCCAGCGCGGCTTCGCCAGCCTCCCGCAGGGTGGGACCGACGGGGCCGCTGAGGATGCGGGCGATGCGGATGCGGTCGTCCTGGAAGCGGGCTTCGTACTGGCCGATGTCAAGGAAGCGCTGTACGTCCTGCGGGGTGCCCCTCAGCGCGGCCTTGCCGGCTTCTTTGACGATGGAGCCACCGCCGTTGATGATCTGGCTGACGCGTACCCGGTTGTCCTCATTGCGTGCCTCGTACTGGCCGACTTCGAGGAAGTAGCGGATCTTCTCGGGATCGTCGCTGATAAGCGCCAGGTCACCGGCCTTGCGTACGGCGAGGCCGCCGACGCTGATGATCTGGGCGGTGCGGATGCGGTCGTCGTTGTACCGCGCGATGTATTGGGTGGTCTCCAGGAAGTGCCGCATGTCGGCCGCGGTCCCGTCCAGCGCATGCTGGGCGGCCTCGCGCAGGTACTGACCGCTGTACGGGTCGGCGAGGACTTTCAGGATCGCGACCCGGTCCTCCTCCGGGGAGGATGTTGGTCCTGTCGGCGTGTCGGCGGCGGTCTGGGGTGCGCCGGTAGCGGGCGGTGTTGTGCTTGGCGCGGTGGATGCGCCTGCGGTGTGGTTGTCGGGGATCGTCTCGCAGCTTGTGTGGGTTGTTGGTGTGGTGGCGGCCAGCGCTGGCGAGGCCAGTGCGATGGCTGGCGCCACAGCGGCGACAGCGGTGATGATCAGCTTCTTCATAAGTGATCCGTACGGTCCTTCTCTACGGTGAACTACGTGCGTTCCGGGGCGAGTCGGCACTCTTCGCCTGCAGCGCGAGCGGTGTCGGCGTAGCGCCGGATGCGCTGCGGCGGGGGAACGAGCAGTCAGTGGGGCATCGCGGCGCAAGGCGAAGACCACGCCCCGTGGCATTGGGCGGAGGAGAGGACGCCTACCACGGGCCTTAGCCGCCCACAGCGCGGCGGCCGCGCTCAGCGCCCTGTGATGTGGCCTTGGCAGGCGTCGGCCTCAAGTCCGTTGCCGTGCGAGGCGGTTAGGGGGCGAGGGTGATTTGGTCGTGGATGCCGGTGGCGTCGACGGCGGGGTAGAGGGAGAGGCGGCCGGTGTTCCAGCGCACCAGAACATCGTTGGAGACGGTGTTGGTGGTGAAGGCGCCAGCGGCCACCACGGTGGCGTTGGCCCAGGCGGACTTGGCCTGCTCGATACGGACCTCCTTCGGGATGCCCTTGGCGTTCAGGCCGGGGTAGATGGTGGTCTCGCCGTCCTTCCACCGCACGAGCAGATCTGCGGTCTCCTTGCCGGTGAACTCACCCGCGGTGATCTGGTCCGCGTAGGTCCAGGTGGTGTTGGGCTTGGCCAGCTGCGTCTCGCGCTTGACGCCGTTGGTGGCCAGGTCGGTGTAGAGAGAGGTCTCGCCGTCCTTCCAGACCACGATCAGGTCGTCCCTGCGTCCGCCGGGGGTGAAGCGGCCGACCGTCATCTGACGGGCGTCCTTCCACGTGGTGTTGGGCGCGGCGAGTTGCTTCTCGCCGTGGAAGCCCTTGGCGTCGACGGTGGTGTACTGGGTGATCTTCCCGTCGTCCCACCGTACGACCAGACCGTCGGTGGTGCCGCCGGTGAAGTTGGCGCTGTCGATGGAGACGGCTTTGGCCCATGCGCCCTTTCGTGGTGCGAGTTGGTACTCGGCTGCGAAGGGCCTGGCCGGATCGTTGCCGTCGGCGCCCTGGTACAGGGTTACCTCGCCGTCGGTCCATTGGACGATGAGGTCCATGTGGCGGGTGCCTCCCGCCGATCCGCCGGTGTAGTAGCCAGCGGTCATCTGCTGGGCGTACTTCCAGGGTGCTTTGGCGAAGGTGCTGGAGTAGCGGATCTGTTGGATCCAGGCGGCGAGGTCGTCGACCCGGGTGGCCAGTGCCGCGGTGCGGGTCTGTTGTGAGTCGAGGCAGCCGCCTTGCCAGGAGCGGGTGGCCACCGCGGCCAACTCGGCGCCTGCGCCGCTGGTTTGGCGGAGCAGGGGTGCGCCGGTGTCGCCCTTGCACAGGGCCGCCTGGGTGCCGGGCTTGGCGTTGACGGCGAGGGTGGTGTGCTGCGGGGTATCGACGGTGAAGGCCCCGGTGTGAGGGTGGTTGGGTACCCACTCGTCCTTGGTGCGGCCGTATCCGGCAGCCGTCAGGTCGTCGCCGGTCGCCGGGGCGGTGGAGGTGATGGGGAGGATGGGTATCCCGGTGACGGGTTTGGCCAGGCGGGCCATGACCAGGTCGCGGTCGGGGCGTGGCACCAGCTGGGTGATGTCGGCGACGGCGCCGGTGCTGCTGGACAGGTCGGCGCGGCCGACGGTCGCGGTGGCCTTCCCCTTCGGTGCCCCGGCGGGGACCGTGGAGCCTTGCTGGGGGTCGTCGGCGAAGCAACTGCTCGCGGTGAGGACCCACTGGTCGTCCACGAGAGTGCCCGTACACGAGCGCTGGGCGTCGCCCACGGTGATGTCCAGCTTCGCCAGGTACGGGTAGGCGCCGTCTTGGGCTGGATCACCTACCACGGCATGGGCTGCCGTCCCGGTGAACAGCCCGGCCATCGCGGTGGCGGTGGTGGTGGTGACAAGTGCGGTGAGCCACGCGGCGCGTGGACGTCTGCCAAGCATGTGTGCGTCTTTCAGGAAAATGGAGGCGGTCAAAGGGGCGAACTGACGCAAGCGGAGGCGGCGTTAGCCGGTGACGCGCAGTTCGACGAGGACGGCGCGCTTCCCGCTGGTGCCGGACTCGCCGAAGGGCTTGTAGTCGTTCTTCGCGGCTTCGATGACGGTTTCCTTGTCATCGCTTTTGACCGTGGCCTGGACGGGGTGGTCCTGGGTCCAGATGCCGTAGGCATCGGGCAACTCAAGGGTCAACTCGCCCTGCCTGCCACTGACGGCGAAGCAGAACTGTTTCTGTGCGGTCCGCGACTCCACCATGATCGCGTAGGAGGACTTGCAGTCGGTCAGCAGGATGTGGCCGTCGCCCCGCTTGAGGAGGATCTGCTTGTCCTGGAAGATCTTCGCCGCTCCCGGGTAGGCGAAGTCCTCCACGGCCGAAGGCATCGTGTCATCGCCCGAAGAAGCCGTAGCGGAGACGGACGGGGCTGGGGACGGGGTGGGGTCCGCTGGGGCGGCGTGTGCGGTGGTCAGGGTCGCGACTGCGGCGCTGATGGCCAGCGCCCCGGCAACGCTCGCCATGACGAGCCGTCTGCCAGTGGGTATCACGGTGTTTTCCTTCCCCATGGTGGGACAGCACAGCAGTGAAGTACCTGTGAACTGACTATGTAGAACCTGTGCATAGGATGCTACTGGCACACGTCAACGCCATTTCACCAAGCCCTAGCTGATGCCCCGTCAGCCAGCGCTGGCTCACTGGCGACCACCGGTGCAGGCCCGACCAGCCGCACCTGCAGGTGTGCCGCCCTATGACTGAACTCACCTATTTCCTCAGGGGGAATGGGCCTGTGAAACGGCCATCGCGCTCGCCAGGAGCGCCACCGAAGAAAAAACCAGCGGGACCCAACAGACACATGTCCGGCCTGCGCGGCGCATGCGCCATCCTGTTGCCGATCACGCTCGCCGCAAGCCTCCTCGGCGCCAGCCCGGCCGCCGCGGACGACGAGGACTGGTACGGGATATCCGATCGCGCTTTGGTCGTTGACCTGTGGCAGAACGGTGGCCCCGGTATCAAGGCGGCGGCCGAGAAGGCGCTGGTGGGCTCGGACGAGGACGTCAAGAAGTTCCTCTCCGAGAAGGACAGCGCGCAAAACGACGACGACCGCGTCGACGCCAGCCGCATCTTCAACGTCGGCGGCCTCGCGGTGCGGGAAGCCGCCAAGAACGCGCTCAAGGGCACCCCGGACCAACTGCGTGCATTCCTCATCGACGGCTGGAAGTCCCCGCTGCAGGAGGACCAGCGGGTGGAGGCCTCTCGGGTCATCAACTTCGGTGGCCCCGGTGTCAAGCAGGCCGGTATGGCAGCCCTGAAGGGCAGTCCTGACGATGTTGCCCAGTTCCTGAAGGTCGGCCAGTACCAGGCGCGTGAGACCGATGACCGGGTCGAGGTCTCGAAGATCATCAACGATGGCGGGCCGGCGGTGAAGGCGGCCGGCAAGCTGGCCTTGCAGGGCACCCCGGACGATGTCGTGGAGTTCTTGGAGGTCGGGCAGTTCGTGGCCCGCCACAAGGACCAGGAACACGCCACCATCGACCAACTCGTCGAACAGGCGCAAAAGGCCGGGCTACGGGCCCAGGCCGCCACTGATGCCGCCAAGACGGCCTCCGCCCGGGCCAAGGCGGCCTCGGCTTTGGCCAAGGAGGACGCGCAGCGGGCGGCGAGGGAGACGCAGGCGGCCAAGGGCGACTCGCAGCGGGCGGCGGCCAAGGCCGGGCAGGCGGCGGCCGCCGCCCGCGCGGCGGCCGACGCTGCGCAGGAGGCGATTGGTGCGGCGAGCGCGGCGAACGAGTCGGCGCGGGTCGCTGCCATGGCGGCCGCGCAGACCGCCAGCGCGGCAGCGGCCGCGGCTGACGCCGCCTCACGGGCCTACGATGCCGCTGCCGCGGCCGCCGGTAATGCGGGGAAGGCGGCGGAAGCCAAGAGTGCCGCGGCCGCCGCGCGTAAGGCGGCGGGGCTCGCGGCCACCTCTGCACAGGCCGCCCAGGCGGCCGGGGACGCCTCGCGGGCCGCCAAGGCCGCCGCGCAGGACTCGCTGACCGCGGGCGCCGACGCCAACGCCGCCGCGGATGCGGCCGACGAGGCGAACGCGGCGGCGGATGCGGCCGGGGTCCACTCCGACGAGGCCGCGCAGGCGGCTGCGGAGACACGTCGGCACGCGGCCGAGGCCAACCGGGCGGCAGGCGCCGCCCAAGCGCTGGCGGACGAGTCCGCGGACGCGGCCTACGCCGCACGTGATGCGGCCAATTCGGCCGCCGACCATGCGAACAAGGCCGCGGACGCGGCCGAGGACGCGGCCAAGCACGCCGGTCAGGCGGCCGACGCCGCCAAGCAGGCCGACCGGCATGCCGACGCCGCCAAGAAGGCCGCCGACACCGCCGAGACCGCCGCGGCGACCGCCAAGAAGGTCTTCGACATCGCCCGCAAGAGCGAGGCGGAAGACCTCACCACCCGCACCAACGCCGCCATCGAACGCGCCCGTTCACAAAAGGACCAGGACGACCAGGCCACCTCCGACGCCGCCGCCAGCCTGAGCGAAGCCCGCGGCCTGGACGAGGTCGCCCGAACACTGGCCACCCAAGCCGCCAACCCCAACCCGGACACCAAAGCTCTGGCGACCCAGGGACGCCAACTGGCCCTGAAGGCGCTCAAGGACCTGGACCCCTTCAGCCGAGAGGCGGCGGCGCGGGCCCTGTCCGGCACCGACGACGATGTCCTGGACTACCTGCGCACCGGCTGGCAGAACGCCAAGGCACAAGACACCCGCGAGAAGGTCTTCCAACTCACCAGCCAAAGCCCCTACGAGACGGTACGCACCGCCGCGGCCGAGGCGGTCAAGGGCAGTGACCAGCAAGTCGCGGACTTCTACACCACAGGCCAGTACACCGTGGCCAGCGACGACCTTCGGGTGAAGGTCTCCCAGATCAACAACGCCGGCGGACCAGGGGTGAAGGAAGCGTCCAAGGCCGCCCTGGCCACCAACGACCCCAAAGCGCTTGCCGTGTTCATCGCCAACGGCCAATACATCGCCCGTAACGATGACGAACGCGTCGCCGCCTCCAAACTGGTCAACGACGGCGGACCGGAAGTGAAGGCAGCGGCCAAGATCGCCCTCTCGGGCTCTGCGGACCAACTGCACGACTTCCTCCAGGCCGGCCAGTACATGGCCGACCGCAAGGACCAGCTCGCCGCAACCCACAACGCCCAGATGGAAAGCCTGATCGCACAGGCATCCGTGATCGCGGCCAAGGCCCGGCAAAACAGCTGGCTCGCCGCCAAGGCAGCAGCCGACGCCCACAGAGCCTCAACCGAGGCCCAGAAGGCAGCCACCCAGGCAGCCAACTCGGCCAGACAGGCCCAGGGCTACGCCCACGACGCCGACACCGCGGCCAGCAACGCGGAAAACTCCGCGACACAGGCGGCGAAGTCAGCAGCCACCGCCCGCAACGCCGCCGACGCCGCCGACCGCGACGCCGACGCCGCCACCGACTCCGCCGCCCAGGCCGAGTTCAACGCCAACTACGCACGCACCTCCGCCGATCAGGCCAACCAAGCCGCCGACGACGCCCGCACCTCCGCCCAAGCGGCAGGCAAGAGCGCCAAGGACGCCCAGACCCTGGCCTCCCAGGCGTGGCAGGCCACCATGGACAAGCGCCGCGCCGAGGAAGCCGAAGCGCGACGCAAGGCCGAAGAGGCACGCAAGGCCGAAGCAGCCAAGCAACCCCGGCGCTGCATCCCCAGCCCCAACCACGAAATCGCCGGACTCCTGCCCTGCGCCCTGGCACCAGGCGACTTCGTCATCGACACCACACCACCCGACCCCACCCTGACCGCCATCACCTGGGAACTCCTCGGCCTCAACGACCTCAAGGACTGCGTCACCCAACCCACCCTCGGCAAATGCGCCACCTTCGCCATGATGGTCCTCCCCGTGGGCAAAATCGAAGCCCTCGCTAAGCTGAGGGAAGGTGTTGAAGGGGTTGTCGAAGGCTCGCGTCTCGCCAAGCTCGGCCGGGCAAAGGACATTCTGCTGCCGGGCGGAAAGCCACTGGGGTACGAAGACAGCAAGGGCGTCCAGATAATAACTCCGGACGAGCTGCAAAAGATGGCTCAAGACATGCGTCAACAGTTTGGCGAGCCGGACAAGCTCAGAGAGGTTCCCGGCAAGGGCACCGTCGAGACCTGGGAGTTCGAGGGCGGTAACGTTAACTACCGCAACTTCAGCAGCTCCGGCGGCCAGAGCGACTACACAATCGACCTCACCGGAGACGTAGGAAAAGAGTTCGGCTTCAAGCGGTATCACGCCAAACACTAGGAGGAGCCCTGATGGTGTCAGATGATGTGTATGCCGAGGAGCTCGACTACCTCGTAGACTACGCACGCCAGTCCTTGGTCTACTTCGATATCGTGCGGGATGCCGCAGAAAAAATTTCGGGCCCGGGAAGCACGGAATCCCAAGTGCAGAGCTCCACTCTGAGGATCATCGCCGATATGATCGATCGGGGCGTGAGAGTCGGAGACCCGAGCCCTCGACCAGACGAGGAACTCATCGAATGGGTGATACCCAAAGGCGAGGTGCTGAATCGTATTGCCGAAGAAATGGCGAAGCGTGACGACCCGAGTGATTTCATCGATATCTGCTGGTTCAGGGCAGGAAGTCTGACAGGTTAGGGTAGGGCCTGAAGGCTCCCAGTTGCAATATCCGATCAGGGCGGCATCGCAGCGATCAGGGTCATTTTTTAATTCCTGGCATGCCTGTCGAGCCATACGGAGGTAGCACCGCCTCAGGGTGGAAGCAGGTCCAGCCCCCGGCGTGCCGTGCATTCAGGGACTGCAGAGCAAATAGCGATGAAAGCCCCACCCGCTTGGGTGGGGCTTTCATCGCTGCTCGCAGAGTTTCGTGACCTGCTCGCCGAGGCGGACGCGGCGCGGGAGTCCGTCGACGCACTGACCGAATACGTTCGCTGAGGGAGAGGCCATGGCCGAGGTGAGGCTCCAACGCCGGGAGGCAGCGGAGGCATCCGAGCAGCTGGACGCGATCCTCCCTCGCCTCCGAGGAGGTGTACGCCGAGCCTCCGTACTGCGAAGTGGCTCATTACACACAGCCACGCTGCTACTCGCCCTGGCTCCGTCGGGGTGCCGGAGCCGGATGTGCGGCAACAGGGGCAGCCGGAGCGGGCTACCCAGGCCATGATCGTCCGCACTTCGGCCGAGCATCGGCCGAGCTAACGATCTCCAAGCCGCTCCAGCGGGGGCGAAAGCGCCCTCCCCGCAGCTTCCGCCGCAGGTCAGGCGCTCCTCGCGCGGTGGGCCATCAGGGGCTCGAACCCTGAACCAATGGATTAAAAGTCCACTGCTCTGCCAATTGAGCTAATGGCCCGCACCCCGCAGCATAGCTGGGCGGGGCCCCTGGCTTCGATCTCATATGGCGTCCGTGGCCCGCGGGTCCTTCAGGAACCAGCCGCGGGCCGACAGCAGCCACCAGGTGGCGGCGAAACCCAGCACCGCCAGTACGGCGATGACCGCGTAGTTGAAGGTCTCGGCGGTCACCGGGCTGGACTGCGGCAACATGAACAGGATCGTGATCAGCGTCACCCACGCCACCGACACCACTCCGATCGGACGGCTCCAGCGGCCCAGGTGCCACGGGCCGCGGTCGAAGCGGTCGCCCTGGCGCAGTCGCAGGTAGATCGGGATGACATAGGCGATGTACTGGCCGATGGTGGCGATGGAGGTCACGGCCCCGTACGCGGTGGAGTTGATCAGGTACGGCAGACCGAGCGCCAGCGCGCCGAGCGCGGCCAGCCAGACCTCGTTGGCGGGGGTGCGGGTGCGCGGGTTGATGCGCTGCCAGATCCGGGAGTACGGCAGCGCGCCGTCCCGTGCGCTTGCCACCGCTCGCGCCGACCGCGTCCAGCAGGATCTGCGCGGGCGGCACCCCGGTCTTGGTGTTCAGCGTGCCGTCCCATGACTGGATGGCGAAGGTGAAGCCGAGCAGCAGGACGAGACCGGCGATCCAGGACAGCCAGATCGAGCGGACGATGCCGCGTGGTCCCGCGACCGCCGCGTCACGCGTCTCCTCGGTCATATGGGCGGAGGCGTCATAGCCGGTGGCCAGACCGTTACCGCGCGGGCCGGAAACGACAAGACCCGGACGACGGGGTACGTCGTCCGGGTCTGCTACGTCAGCGGATCAGCCGTTGCGCTTCCAACGCGGCTTGTCCGCACGGCGGTCGAAGCCACGGGCAGCGGCACCGGACGCCCCGCGGTGGTCGTCCCGGCGGCCGTACGGGCGGCGGTCGTCCCGGTCCCGGCCGAACGACGGGCGGTCGTCGCGCCGGTCGCGGTTGAACGGACGGTCAGTGCCCCGGTGGTCACGGCGCTCGCGGTGGTCGCGGTTGAAGCCGCCCCGGTCGTCCCGGCGGTCGAACGAGCGGCGCTCGCGGTCGTCGCGGTTGGACGGACGGCGGTCGTCGCGCCGTTCGAAGCCCCGGTCACGGTCGCGGCCGAACGACGGGCGGTCGTCACGGCGGTCCCGGTTGAACGGACGGCGATCGTCGCGGCGATCGTCGCGGCGGTCGTCGCGCCGGTCATCGCGGTTGAACGGGCGCCGGTCGTCGCGCCGTTCGAAGCCGCGGTCACGGTCCCGGTCGCGGTCCCGGTTGAACGGACGCCGGTCGTCACGGCGGTCGTCGCGCCGGTCGTCCCTGCGGTCGTCACGGCGCTCGTAGGAGCCCCGAGCCGGACGCTCGGCCCGCTCGGACCGCTCCGACCGCTCCGACCGCTCCCGGCGCTCGAACTCGCCCCGCTCGTTACGGCGTTCGGGCCGCTCCTCCACCGGAGCGGCGGCCTGCACCGGAAGATCCGCCTCCGGCTGCTCCGCCTCCTCGGCGGGGGTGACCGAATCGCCGCGCTCGCGCGCCGCCCGGGCGGTCAACCGGTCGGCCTCCTCGCGCAGTTCGGTCGCCCGGCGCTGTGCCCGCTCCAACTCCCGGGTCAGCTCGGCGACTTCGCGTTCGGCCTGCTGCGCCGCGTTGGCCGCCGCGTCCGCCTGGACCTCGGACAGCGAACGGGCACCGGTGATCCGGGCCACGTCCTCGTCGAACGCGCCCGCACCGCCGACGATGTGCCGGGAGGCCTCGACGCCCGCGTCCTCCATCAAACGGAAGATGGTCTTGCGCTGGTGCGGCAGGGCGAGCGAGACCACGGTGCCGCTCCGGCCCGCACGGGCGGTACGGCCCGAGCGGTGCAGGTAGTCCTTGTGGTCACCGGCCGGGTCCACGTTCAGCACCAGGTCGATGCCGTCGACGTGGATACCGCGCGCGGCGACGTCGGTGGCGACCAGGACGTGCACGTACCCGTCCTTGAAGTCGGCCAGCGTGCGGGTGCGCGCCCCCTGGGTCATGCCGCCGTGCAGCGCGTCGGCCCGCACGCCCGCGTCGCGCAGCTGCTCGGCGACCCGGTCGGCGCCCATCTGGGTGCGGACGAAGATGATCGTGCGGCCCTTGCGGGCGGCGATGGCGGCGGTGACCGGCGCCTTGTCCTTCGGCTTCACCACCAGCACGTGGTGGGTCATGGTGGTGACCGCGCCCGCCGAGGGGTCCACCTCGTGCGTGACCGGATTCACCAGGTACCGCTTGACCAGCGTGTCGATCTCGTCCTCCAGCGTCGCGGAGAACAGCAGCCGCTGGCCGCCGGACGGCACCAGGTCGAGGATCTCGGTGACCTCGGGCAGGAAGCCCATGTCGGCCATCTGGTCCGCCTCGTCCAGCACCGCGATCCGCACCTGGTCCAGGGCGCAGGCGCCACGGTCGATCAGGTCGCGCAGTCGGCCGGGGGTGGCGACGAGGATGTCGACACCGCGCTCAAGGGCGTAGATCTGGTTGGCCATCGAGGTGCCGCCGCAGACCACCTTGAGCTTCAGCCCGAGCACGTCGCCGTACGGCTGGAGCGCGTCGGAGACCTGCATCGCCAGTTCGCGGGTCGGCGTGAGGATCACTCCGCGCGGGCGCTTGGCGTCGGTGCGGCCGCCCGCCAGCGTGGTCAGCAGCGGAAGACCGAACGACAGGGTCTTGCCGGAGCCGGTACGGCCACGGCCCAGGATGTCCTTGCCCGCCAGGGCGTCCGGAATGGTGGCGGCCTGGATCGGGAACGGGGTGGTCACACCGTTCTGCGCGAGCTTGCGCACGATCTGCTCGGGCAGCCCCAGGTCGGCGAAGGTGACGCTCGCGGCGTCCTCGGCGGCGGTGTCGACCGCTTCGACCTCGGCGCTCTCGGCGCTCTCGGGCAGGGTGGAACGGTCGGCAGTGTCAATAGGCATGCTGAAGCTGAACCTCTCGGAGACTCGGCACGCGCCAGCTCCGGGGGTTTGCTTTACACCGCCTCGATGCGGTCAGCCACAGGAGATAAGGAACGCGCCACGCGGCGCGCTTCGGTATGGCGCCGGGCAATGGGACAAACGATCTACCACCATACCGACACACCACCCGCAACGCCAAATCCCCTGCGCCACCGCCCCCTCAGCCCGCCTTCGGCTGGGCACCCGGCGACGGCGAGGCCCCACCCGTGGACGGCGGAGGCGTCGGCGTCGGGGTGGACACCGGGCTGGACACCGGCGGCGGCCCCGCGGGCGGGCTCGGCCGCACCGCCGACGGCCGGGGCGCCGGACCGTGCGGCGCGGAGGGCGGCCGCGCGCCCCCGGAGGAGGCCGACTGGTCCGCGGAGCGCCCGGCGGACGGCGCCGCCTGTACCGGGGCCGCCCCCGGCGAGACCGAGGCGTCCCCGGGCGCGCCCGGCGCCGCCCGGCGGATCCGGGCCGCGTCGTCGTCCGGGTCCACGCTCGCACTGCCCGCACCGGCCGAGGGCGCCGTCGAGCCGTGCGGTTGCGGACGGCCGGGCTCGGAGAACCGCAGGCAACCCGCGGTTCCGGCGAGCAGGAACACCAGCGGCAGCGCGGTGGCGGCCCTACGGGCGCGCGCGGAAAGTCGAGTCACGGCCTACCCAACGCATTCCCCCAGCCGGAGGACACGGGAGCAGGGCGGGTGTGCCCGGCGGCGGCCCGTTAGGGTGGGTGACAGCGGTTCGCGGCCCCGAGGCGACCGCGCGGCGGTGGGGCCCGCCGTACCCGAACCGCGGCGTCAGCCGCCAACGGTCCCTACTTGCTGATGGAGCGCGCCCGCGGCCAGTCTGGTGGCCTGCGAGCGCCGTGCGAGTAGGAGGCGTACGTGGAAGCGGAAGCGTCCATGCCAGGAACCGGATCCGGGCCGACGGCCCCGACCGCGGGGCGACCCGGCCCGCGGTTCACCCTCACCCCGCCCACCCGCCGATCGCCGCTGCGCGGCCAACTGCCCACGCTCGCGGTGATCGCGCTCGGCGGCGCGATCGGCTCGTGCGCCCGCTACGGCGCCTCGCTGCTGTGGCCGACCGCGCACGGCGCGTTCCCGTGGACCACGCTGCTGGTCAACGCGGTCGGCTGCGCGGTGATCGGGGCGTTCATGGTGGTGATCACCGAGGGGCTCACGGCGCACCACCTGGTGCGGCCGTTCTTCGGCACCGGTGTGCTCGGCGGGTTCACCACGTTCTCCACGTACGCGGTCGACATACAACGTCTACTGACGGTTGGTCAGGTCGGCTCGGCGCTGGGCTACTTGGCCGGGACGGCGGTGACCGCCCTGGTGTCGGTGTGGACGGCGGCGGCGGTGACCCGCCGCTTCCTGAAGCGGCGGGAGGCACGATGCGACTGACCGGTCCGGCACTGCGAGTGACGATCTTCATCGGCGAGAACGACACCTGGCACCACAAACCGCTGCACAGCGAGATCGTGCACCGCGCCCACGCGGCCGGACTCGCCGGCGCCTCCGTCTTCAAGGGAGTTGAGGGCTTCGGCGCCTCCTCGTTGATCCACACCTCCCGGCTGCTGTCGCTCAGCGAGGACCTGCCGGTGGCCGTGGTGATCGTGGACACCGAGGAGCGGGTACGGGCGTTCCTGCCGCAACTCGACGAACTGGTCTCGGAGGGCCTGGTGGTTCTCGACGAGTGCGAGGTCATCCGCTACGTGGGACGCGAGGAGCGACGGTGAACTGGCTACTGGTGATCGCCGGAGCGGTGGTCGGCGCTCCGCTGCGCTATCTGACCGACCGCACGGTGCAGTCCCGGCACGACACGGTCTTCCCCTGGGGCACCTTCGCCGTGAACGTGGTCGGCTGTCTGATCCTCGGCACACTCACCGGGGCGGTCGCGGCCGGGGCCGCCTCCTCGCAGCTGCAACTACTGCTCGGTACCGGCCTGTGCGGGGCGCTGACCACGTACTCGACGTTCAGCTACGAGACGCTGCGGCTGGCCGAGCAGGGCGCCCGGCTGTTCGCCGTGGCCAACCTCGTGGCCAGCGTGGCCGCCGGGGTCGGCGCGGCCTTCGCCGGTGCGGGGCTGGCCCGGATCCTGTGGGGATGACGGCCGCCAGGCCACCGCTTCGCCCCTGGCGCTTCGTGGTCGCCTTCGGCGTGGTCAGCCTGCTGGCGGACTTCGTCTACGAGGGCGCCCGCTCGGTCACCGGGCCGCTGCTGGGCTCGCTCGGCGGCTCGGCCGTGGTGATCGGCGTGGTCACCGGTGCCGGGGACGCGGCGGCGCTCGGGCTGCGGCTGGTCTCCGGGCCGCTGGCCGACCGCACCCGGCGGTTCTGGACGCTCACCATCGCCGGGTACCTGCTCACCGTGGTGAGCGTGCCGCCGCTGGGCGTGGTGGGCACGCTGTGGGCGGCCAGTGTGCTGGTGGTCGCGGAGCGGGTGGGCAAGGCGGTGCGCAGCCCGGCCAAGGACACCCTGCTCTCGCACGCCACCGCCGCCACCGGCCGGGGCCGGGGCTTCGCGGTGGCCCAGGCCCTGGACCAGACCGGCGCGCTGATCGGCCCGCTGACGGTGGCCGGGGTACTGGCCGCCACCGGCGGCGACTACGCGCCCGCCCTGCTGGTCCTGGCGGCGCCGGGCGCCGCCGTGGTGGCCGTGCTGCTGTGGCTGCGGGCCAGGGTGCCGAACCCGGCGGCGTACGAGCCGGTGGCCCCGGCGCCCTCGGCACCCGCCGCGGCGCCGCTCCCCCGCGCGTTCTGGCTCTACGCCGCCTTCACCGGGGTCACCACCTGCGGACTGGCCACCTTCGGCGTGCTCTCCTACCACCTGGTGCACCGCCACCTGCTGCCGGTCGCCGCGGTGCCGGTGCTGTACGCGGGGGTGATGCTGGCCGACGCGCTGAGCGCGCTGGCCGTCGGCTGGGCCTATGACCGGATCGGGGCCCGGGCACTGGTGGCGCTGCCGCTGCTGACCGCGGCGGTGCCCGCGCTGGCGTTCCGCGACACGGTGGCGATGGCGGTGGGCGGCGCGGTGGCCTGGGGCGCGGCGCTGGGCGTGCAGGAGTCCACCCTGCTGGCCGCCGTCGCCGATCTGGTCCCGGCCGCCCGGCGGGCCACCGCCTACGGGGTCTTCGCCGGGGTGCTCGGCGCGGCCACGCTGGTCGGCGGGGCGCTCACCGGGGCGCTGTACGGGTACTCGGTACCGGTGCTGGTCATCACCGTCGCCGCGACACAGGCCGCGGCGCTCGTCCTGCTCGCGGTGGCGCGCCGGTCCGGGAGAATGGCGGGGTGCTGAAGATGTCGCGCGAGGAGTTCGAGGAGCTGGTCGCGTCCGCGCTCGATCGGATCCCCTCTGAGCTGGCCCAGGCCATGGACAACATCGCGGTCTTCGTGGAGGACGAGCCCGACCCGGCCGGACCACAGCTGTCGGGCCTGTACGAGGGGACCCCGCTGACCGAGCGCGGCGAGTGGTACGCGGGCGCGCTGCCGGACCGGATCACCATCTACATGGGGCCGATCCTGCGGCACTGCGGGGAGCCGGAGGAAGTGGTGCACGAGGTGGCGGTGACGGTGGTCCACGAGGTCGCCCACCACTTCGGCATCGAGGACGCGCGGCTGCACGAGCTGGGCTGGGGCTGAGCCCGCCCGCGGTCCCGGCTCGGAACCGTTTTGGCGATACCGCTCGGCATCCCATATGCTTCTCACGTCCCCGACGGTCAAACCGTCCTCGCGGAAGCGGGGGTGACCCGGCGGGCCATCAGCCCTCATCGTCTAGTGGCCCAGGACGCCGCCCTTTCAAGGCGGTAGCACGGGTTCGAATCCCGTTGGGGGCACGCACCACCATGTGCGAGACTTGTTCTCGCACAAAGCTTGGTCCTGTGGAGCAGTTTGGAGTGCTCGCCACCCTGTCAAGGTGGAGGCCGCGGGTTCAAATCCCGTCAGGACCGCTGCGGCTGGGTAGCTCAGTTGGTACGAGCGACCGCCTGAAAAGCGGTAGGTCGCCGGTTCGACCCCGGCCCCAGCCACCGCACGACGAAGACCCCGCTACGGCGGGGTCTTCGTCGTTGTTGGGGATGGCATCGCTCTGGCGTTCACTCGTATGAGTAGTACGAGTAGATCGACATGGCTGCGGCAAACCCTCCGCCCATACACTCGCTCGCATGGCCGACCCCATCGCGGAGAACGAGATCGCTGCGCTCACTCGTCGCTACGAGGACACGTGCACCGACATCGAGACGATCAAGCGCGACGTACTATCCCTCAAGGTTGACGTGGCAGAGATCCGTCGCGACTTGAACACGCTGGGCACCAAGTTCGACGCGTTCGTCACCGAGCAGCGCGCGACGAACGCTAAATTCGACGCGTTCGTCACCGAGCAGCAGGCGATGAACGCGGAACAGCGTTCCATCAACGCCACTCTCGTCGACCTGCTGACCAACCTCGTCGGCCGCGACGCCGACTAACCCCCACCCCGATCCCTCCCCCGCCACCCCCAGAAGACCGCGCTGGCCGCGACCGCCCAGACCGCGAGGACGGCGAACGGAAAGGCGTGCTGGTAGTGGCGGAAGTAGACGGCGGTGTGCAGGGCGTTGACCGCGCCGCCCGGTGGGAGCCAGCGGCCGATCGTGCCGAGCAGGGACGGCAGTAGCGGCCAGGAGACCGCGCCGCCCGAGGACGGGTTGCCGAGCATCACCATCAGACCCCAGGTCGGCAGCAGCGCCCACCGGCCGACCAGGACGTCGAACATGCTGAAGACCATGCCCGAGGTGAACATGGTCAGCGCCAGGATCAGCCAGGACTCCACGAACGGCAGCCGCAGCGCGCCCAGTCCCCAGTCCACCACCGCGCAGATCGAGAACCCGCCGAGCAGCGCGTAGACCACGGTGAAGGCGATCCGTTGCGCGGGCCCCAGCGCCTTGGCGTGCACGGTCAACTGGACCGCTCCGATGAAGCCGACGATCACCGAGGCCAGCGAGACGTAGAAGATGGCCAGGCCGCGCGGATCGCCCCGCTGCAACGGCTTGATGTCCAGCACCACCAGCGGCACCCCGACCGCCGCGCTGACCCGTGGCGCCGCCTGAGCCAGCAGTTGGGCCACGGACGCACCGGAGGCACCGGACAGGTCCAGCTCCCCGGTGCCCCTGCGCTCCTGGAGGATCGCGAAGACCTGCTGCCGGTTGACCGCCTCCAGCGCCTGCGCGTACGTCGGATAGTGGTGCAGTTCCAGGGACGCACCGAGCGCCTTCTCCATGCCCTGGACGAACCGCGCCCGCTGCACCTCGGAAGCAGGCACTCCGGTGACCGCGACCGGAATGTGACGCGGGGTCGGGTTCGCCATGGCGTAGGTGTAGGAGCCCGCGAACAACCCCGCGGCCACCGCCACGATGAACGTGATCACCACAGCGGGCAGGAACGGCGACACGCGGAACGTCCGCCACGCTTCCGCGATCCGGTGATCCCGTCGCTCGCTCATGCGGCCCACCCTCCCGGTCCGCCGCGCGCCGCGCACGCCGTGAAACCCGTTCGCGGCATTCGTCGGCCGGGTGAGATCCTGGGAGCCGTATGTCCACTGCGCCTGCCCCCGCCCTGACAGCCCTCCTCGAGCGGCTGCCCGAACTGACGCTGCGCGACCAGCACCGCCTCGGCCGCCGACTCGACGGTGCCCGCAAGATCCGCAAGCCCGAGGCCCGTGCGGCCGTCTACGCGGAGATCACCGCGCAGCTCGCGGAGGCCGAGGCCCGGGTCGCCCGGCGCCGCGCCTGCGTGCCCAAGATCACATATCCCGAGCAGCTTCCGGTCAGCCAGAAGAAGGACGAGATCCTGGCGGCGATCAGGGACCACCAGGTAGTGATCGTCGCGGGCGAGACGGGCTCCGGCAAGACCACCCAGATCCCCAAGATCTGCCTGGAGCTGGGCCGCGGCGTCAAAGGCCTGATCGGCCACACCCAGCCGCGCAGGCTCGCCGCCCGCACGGTGGCCGAGCGGGTCGCGGAGGAGCTGAACACGCCGCTGGGCTCCGCGATCGGCTGGAAGGTCCGCTTCACCGACCAGGTGGGCGACTCCACCCTGGTGAAGCTGATGACCGACGGCATCATGCTCGCCGAGATCCAGACCGACCGCGAGCTGCGCCAGTACGACACGATCATCATCGACGAGGCGCACGAGCGCAGCCTCAACATCGACTTCATCCTCGGCTACCTGGCCCAGCTGCTGCCCCGCCGCCCCGAGCTGAAGGTCGTCATCACCTCGGCGACCATCGACCCTGAACGGTTCTCCCGGCACTTCGGCGACGCCCCCATCATCGAGGTCTCCGGCCGTACGTACCCGGTGGAGGTGCGCTACCGGCCGCTGCTGGAGGAGGGCGGCGAGGACGCCGACCGCGACCAGGTCACCGCTATCTGCGACGCCGTGGACGAGCTGCAGCGCGAGGGGCCCGGCGACATCCTGGTCTTCCTCTCCGGCGAACGGGAGATCCGCGACACCGCGGACGCGCTCAACAAGAAGAACCTCAGGCTGACGGAAGTGCTGCCGCTGTACGCGCGGCTGTCGCACGCCGAGCAGCACCGGGTGTTCCAGAGACCCGCCCAAGGAGCAGTCCGCCGCATCGTGCTCGCCACCAACGTGGCCGAGACCTCGCTGACCGTCCCCGGCATCAAGTACGTCATCGACCCGGGCACCGCCAGGATCTCGCGCTACAGCCACCGCACCAAGGTGCAGCGGCTGCCCATCGAGCCGATCAGCCAGGCCAGTGCCAACCAGCGCAAGGGCCGCTGCGGCCGTACCTCGGACGGCATCTGCATCCGGCTGTACTCCGAGGACGACTTCAACTCCCGCCCGGAGTTCACCGACGCCGAGATCCTGCGCACCAACCTGGCCTCGGTCATCCTCCAGATGACCGCCGCGGGTCTGGGTGACATCGCGAAGTTCCCGTTCATCGATCCGCCGGACAGCCGCCACATCAAGGACGGCGTCCAACTGCTCGAAGAGCTCGGCGCGTTGGACCCCCAGCAGAAGGACGTCCGCAAGCGCCTCACCCCGATCGGCCGCAAGCTCTCCCAGCTGCCGGTCGACCCGCGGCTGGCCCGGATGGTCCTGGAGGCGGACCGCAACGGCTGTGTGCGCGAGGTCATGGTGATCGCCGCCGCGCTGTCCATCCAGGACCCGCGCGAGCGCCCCTCGGACAAGCAGCAGCAGGCGGACGACAAGCACCGCAGGTTCGCCGACGAGACCAGCGACTTCCTGGCCTTCCTCAACCTGTGGCGGTACGTCCGAGAGCAGCAGAAGACCCTGTCCTCCTCCGCGTTCCGCCGGATGTGCCGCTCGGAGTTCCTCAACTATCTGCGGATACGCGAATGGCAGGACATCTACAGCCAGTTGCGCACCGTCGCCAGGTCGATGGACATCCACGTCAACGAGCAGGACGCGGACCCGCAGCGGGTGCACGTCTCGCTGCTCGCTGGCCTGCTGTCGCACATCGGGCTCAAAGACACGGAAAAGAACGAGTACCTCGGTGCGCGCAGCGCCAAGTTCGCGGTCTTCCCCGGCTCCGCGCTGTTCAAGAAGCCGCCGCGGTGGATCATGTCGGCCGAACTGGTGGAGACCTCACGGCTGTGGGCGCGGGTCAACGCCAGGATCGAACCGGAGTGGGTCGAGCCGCTCGCCCAGCACCTGGTCAAACGCACCTACAGCGAGCCGCACTGGGAGCAGAAGCAGGCCGCGGTGATGGCCTACGAGCGGGTCACGCTGTACGGCGTACCGCTGGTCGCCCAGCGCAAGGTCAACTACGGCCGGATCGACCCCGAGGTCTCCCGCGAGCTGTTCATCCGCAGCGCCCTGGTGGAGGGCGACTGGCGCACCCACCACCAGTTCTTCCACGACAACCGCAAACTCCTCGGCGAGGTCGAGGAGTTGGAGCACCGGGCGCGCCGCCGCGACATCCTGGTGGACGACGAGGCGCTGTTCGACTTCTACGACGAGCGGCTGCCGGAACACGTGGTCTCCGGCGCCCACTTCGACGCGTGGTGGAAGCACAAGCGGCGTGAGGAACCGGAGTTGCTCAACTTCGAGCACTCCATGCTGATCAACGAGGCCGCGGAGGCGGTCACCAAGGACGACTACCCGGACTCCTGGCGCCAGGGCAGGCTGAAGTTCAAGGTGACGTACCAGTTCGAGCCGGGTGCGGACGCGGACGGCGTCACCGTGCACATCCCGCTCCAGGTGCTCAACCAGGTCACCCCGAACGGTTTCGACTGGCAGATCAGGGGGCTGCGGGAGGACCTGGTCACCGAGCTGATCCGCTCGCTGCCCAAGCCGATCCGCCGGATGTGCGTGCCCGCGCCCAACTACGCCAGGGCGTTCCTGGAGCGCGCGGTGGCCGGTCCCGAGCCGCTGACCTCGGTGCTGGCGGACGAACTGCACCGGATGGTCGGGGTGGACGTGCACCCGGAGGACTTCGACTGGTCCAAGGTGCCCGACCACCTGAAGATGACCTTCCGGGTGGTCGACGAACGCAGGCGCAAGCTCGCCGAGGACAAGGACCTGGAAGCGCTGAAGCTGAAGCTGAAGCCGAAGACCCGGGAGGCGATCTCCAAGGCCGCCGGTTCCATCGGCATCGAACAGCGCAGCGGCCTCACCCAGTGGACGCTCGGCACGCTTCCGGCCGCCTTCGAGACCCGCCGCGGCGGGCACACGGTCAGGGCGTTCCCGGCGCTGGTGGATGAGGGCGAGTCGGTCGCCGTCAAGCTGTTCGACACCGAGGCCGAGCAGGCCGAGGCGATGTGGCGCGGCACACGGCGGCTGATCCTGCTCAACCTGCCGTCCAATCCGGCCAAGTTCGCCCAGTCCAAGCTGGGCAACGCGGACAAGCTGGCGCTCTCCCGCAGCCCGCACGGCAGTGTGCAGGCGCTGTTCGACGACTGTGTGACCGCCGCCACGGACAAGCTGATCACCGACCACGGCGGCCCGGCGTGGGACGAGGAGGGGTTCCGCAAGCTGTTCGACAAGGTGCGGGCGGATGTGGTCGACACCACGTTCGACACGATCGCCAAGGTACGGCAGGTGTTGGCCGCCTGGCAGGCGTGCGAACGGCGGCTGAAGGCGACCACCAGCCCGGTGCTGCTGCCCGGCCTCACCGACGTCAAGGAGCAGCTGGCGGCCTTGATCCACCCCGGTTTCGTCACGGCGGCGGGCTGGCGCCGCCTGCCGGACCTGCTGCGCTATCTGGTGGCCGCGGACCGGCGGCTGCAGCAGATGCCCACCAGCGCCCAGCGGGACCGCACCCGGATGGACAAGGTCCACGAGATGCGGGACGAGTACGCGCAGTTGCTGGCGGCCCTCAAGCCCGGGCGGCCGGTGCCACCGGAGGTACGGGAGATCCGCTGGATGCTGGAGGAGCTCCGGGTCAGCTACTTCGCGCATGCGCTGGGCACGGCGTATCCGGTGTCCGACAAGCGGATCCTGAAGGCGATCGACGCGGCCTGGCCGTAGCCGGGCGGCCTCGGGATCGCGAGTTCGACCTGGGGGCCTGTGCTGCTGTACAGTCTTCATCGCAGCGCAGGAAGTTCTCACAGCTGCGAAACCTGGTCCTGTGGAGCAGTTTGGAGTGCTCGCCACCCTGTCAAGGTGGAGGCCGCGGGTTCAAATCCCGTCAGGACCGCAGTCGCCCCGCATCCTTGTGGATGCGGGGCGTTTCTCATGCCCGGACAGCCGTGCCGCAGCGCGGAGACCGCGCGCCGCCCACCGCCGAGCGCGCGCCACGGCGCCCAGGGGCTGGCGGCGATCGGGTGGGCGGCTGGGCACAACTCCTGGGCCGCCATGCGGCCTTGACGCGCGAGGGAGCGGCGAGTACCTCTGGCATAAGCGCAGCGAACGCCGCAGCGAAAGGCGGTGCATCCGGATGTCGACATCCGTTTCAGGGGACGCACAGCGCCAAACCCGGGCACTGCTGCGTGCCCATCTGTCCGCCGCCGCGGGCCACGGTCACCTGACCCGCCACTGCCCGATCTGCCACCGGCTGCTCCGCCTGGCGATGCGGTCGACCTCGGAACCGCAGTCCACAGACACCCGCAGCTGACCCAAAAACCGACAGAGCCCCCTTTACCGCATCCCTACATCGGGCGGCAATAGCGTCACATGTGACGGGAGTCACCAGAACAGTTACGGAGAAGGTGGAACTTCCACCCCTTCCGCATGCCGTCAATTTAATATGTGAAATTGCACTCCCGTCGCATAGCCGCCCGAACAGCCTTACGAGCCGTTTTCGAGCACAAAAAGATCGCGTCGGACCCGGCGGAGTCCGACGCGATCTGGAGGCGAACCCTGATGGGGACAGGGGTCAGGAAGTGCTTGGGCGTTCCGGGCTGGGGGACCCGGAATCAGCTGTTCTGGGGTGTTTCAGCTCTCGGAACGCTGCTGCGGAATGCCCGCGAGCAGGGCCCGGACCTCCGCCTCGCGGTAGCGGCGGTGGCCACCGAGCGTGCGGATGGACGTGAGCTTGCCTGCCTTTGCCCAGCGCGTGACCGTCTTCGGGTCCACACGGAACATGGTGGCGACCTCAGCGGGGGTCAGCAGCGGCTCGGCATCAGGGGTGCGAGCGGTCATGAGCGGCCTCCTCGGGAGAACCGAACCATCACGGTTCTTTCCTCTAAATTCTGCACCTTGACCCGCGTTGCCCGAAATGGCGGACGCGAGCCGAGTCGGTAATAGGACGAACGGCTTGTCCTCGGCACTACAACTACACCATCTGTCCAGCCGTGTCGGCCAAACCGATGGAATTGCCCTCTCAGGTGTTCAAGCTCGGCGGAAGCCGATGGACCGGGCCATAACGGACAGTCACGCAGGCGTGACGATCAGTCACAGTGAGATCAAAGGACCGGGGGGACACAAGAACACGCAAGTTGTCCTATTTTGACACGAGGGTTAGCTATGGAGGCAAGAGTCAGGAAACGTGCTCTCCATCACGCTTGACCAATTGGCCGGGATCAGGACCAAGGACCCGGGCAGGGTCCTGTCCAAATCCCGTTCCCGGGATAAGCGTTCGGTAAGGGTACACATCACCCCGTGCGGGTCAAACGCGCGTTCAGCTCGCGTACTGCAGCTCGCGCACCCCGCGCCAGCGAGCGGTCAACCTCGCGTAGGTCTCCGCGGCCCGCGCGCCGTCCCCCTCGCGCAGCGCCGCCAGCCCCTCCGCCACCTCGGCGGCGCTGTGGTCGCCCGCCAGCCGGCTCTCCGGAATGGCGTGCACCAGGCCGCCGTAGTCCAACTCCACCAGCGAGCGCGGATGGAACTCCTCAAGCCAGCGGCCGACGTCCACCAGGCCGTCGATCAGCGGCCCTTCCTCCAGGCTGTCCCGCAGCACCCGCAGCCCCCGCGCCACCCGGCGCCGCGCCTGCACCATCGGCGCGCGGTAGCGCAGCACCGGGGCGGTACGCCGCTTCTCGTCGCCGCCGTCGTCCGGTTCGGCCACACTGCCCGGCTCGAACTCCCGCTCCGCGTCGTCGAAGAGGGCGAACCAGCGCACCGGCACGTGCCAGGTGGCCGACCGGATCCACGGCCGGGCGTCCGGGTTGGCGGCCCGCCACTGCTCGTGGTCCGCGGTCGTCTGGCGCCGTACGACCGGTGGCAGCACCGCGTCCAGCACCGGAGCGGGCAGCTCCTGCTGAAGTTCCTCAAGCGCCAGCCAGGCGCGCAGCCGGGTGCGCCACGGACAGATGTGGGTCACCTCGTCGACCACCGCGACGAAGGCGTCCCGGCTCTCGTGCACCGGCACCGGAACCGGCGGCACCGGCACCAGGTCGGCCAGCGACTGGCGCAACTCGTCCTGGGCGGTGGGCAGATGACCCGCCGCCGCGTACCGCTTCCAGTGGCTGCGCTCGGGCTCGGGAAAGGCCGCGAGAGGCTCGTAGACGCGCAGATACGACGCGTACGGCACCGCAACCGCAGACAAGCCCACACCAGCTCCCTCGTCGCCGTCTGTATGCCGCATCGTGCCACGGCGGCCGCCCTTCCGTCTCCCACCCACCGGCCCGCCGGGCAAGGCTTTCGTCAACCGCCGGAGTGATCCGTGACACGGGGGGCGCTACAGCGTGTGAACAGGCCTAGTCTTCTGTTCAACGGGCCCTCCCCTACCCTCCCGGAGGGCTTATTCACCGACCTCGGGAGTCACCACCGTGACCGACGTACGTCCATCAGATTCCGTGGTCTCCAAGCTGTTCCGATCGGAGCAGGGGGGACACGAACAGGTCGTGCTCTGCCAGGACCGCGACAGCGGCCTGAAGGCCGTCATCGCCATCCACTCCACCGCCTTGGGCCCCGCGCTCGGCGGCACCCGCTTCTTCCCGTACGCCAGCGACGAGGAGGCCGTCGAGGACGCGCTGAACCTCGCCCGCGGCATGAGCTACAAGAACGCCCTCGCGGGCCTGGACCACGGTGGCGGCAAGGCCGTCATCATCGGCGACCCCGTGGTCGACAAGACGCCCGAACTCCTGCGCGCCTACGGGCGGTTCGTCGCCTCGCTCGGCGGCCGCTACGTGACCGCGTGCGACGTCGGCACCTACGTGGCCGACATGGACGTCGTCGCCACCGAGAACAAGTGGACCACCGGCCGCTCCCCGGAGAACGGCGGCGCGGGCGACTCCTCGGTGCTCACCGCCTACGGCGTCTTCCAGGGCATGCGGGCCTCCGCGCAGGTGCGCTGGGGGGATCCGACGCTGCGCGGCCGCCGGGTGGGCATCGCGGGCGTCGGCAAGGTCGGCCACCACCTGGTGGAGCACCTGCTGTCGGACGGCGCGGCCGTGGTGATCACCGACGTGCGCGCCGAGGCGGTGGAGCGGATCCGCGCCGCTCACCCCGAGGTCGAGGCCGTCGCGACCACCGACGAGCTGATCGCCGCGCGGCTGGACGTTTACGCACCGTGTGCGCTTGGTGGCGCTTTGAACGACAACAGCGTGCGCAATCTCACAGCTTCGGTGGTCTGTGGCGCCGCCAACAACCAACTGGCGCACCCCGGCGTGGAGAAGGATCTGGCCGATCGCGGAATCCTTTACGCCCCCGACTACGTGGTGAATGCCGGTGGCGTGATCCAGGTGGCCGACGAGTTGCACGGGTTCGATTTCGACCGGGCGAAGGCAAAGGCCACCAAGATCTTTGACACAACTTTGGCAATATTCGAACGCGCCGCCAGCGATGGAATTCCGCCAGCCGCCGCCGCGGACCGGTTGGCCGAGCAGCGGATGGCCGACCGAACCCCCGCCGAGAGCTGGTTGCGCCCAACGGTTGACTGATGGGGTGACCCGTACCACGACCCGGCCGCCGTCCTGCCGCGAAAGAAGGTAAAATCGTGGCTGACCAGCTAGGACGGGGGCGTTAACGGCCCCTGCTTCGACGCGCGTCGTGCGGGCGACGTACCGTGTGGGCGCGGAAGCAGGTACCGTTGAAGCCCTACGGACCGGTCTTCGCTATGGAGACCGTTCCCATTCATGAACGCGTGTCAAGACTCGGGGCCGTCGAGCCCCGCCGTTGAGGGGGTCGAGCCATGGGGCGCGGCCGGGCCAAGGCCAAGCAGACAAAGGTCGCCCGCCAGCTGAAGTACAACAGCGGCGGAACGGATCTCTCACGTCTGGCCGAGGAGCTGGGCGCATCGTCGCCGACGCGACCGGTGAAGCCGGAGCACGATGACGATGAGCGGAACAACGACCCGTACGCACGGTACGCGGATCTTTACAACGACGAAGACGACGAGGACGAGGACGCCGAGGGGCAACACTCGTCGCAGCAGCGTCGTCGCGCTTGACCCTATGTCTCGCCCACCCGGTCCGGGCCCCAGCCCGGACCGGGTTTCGTCGTGTTCCAACGCCCCGGCGCAGCGCCTACCCCGCGTAGTCGCCGGTCAGCGCCACGGCCTCGGCCCGATCCCCGCGTTCGGTGATCTCACCGCAGACCCAGGCGTCCACCCCGCGGTCGGCCAGCGTGGCCAGCGCCACGTCCACCGACTCCCGCGGCACCACGGCGATCATGCCGACCCCCATGTTCAGGGTCTTCTCCAGCTCCGGGCGGCTGACCGCGCCCAACGTGCCGACCAGGTCGAAGACCGGGGCCGGGGTCCAGGTCGAGCGGTCGACCACGGCGTGCAGCCCGTCGGGGATGACCCGGGCCAGGTTGTTGGCCAGCCCGCCACCGGTGATGTGCGAGAACGCGTGCACCTCGGTGGTACGGGTGAGCGCCAGGCAGTCCAGCGCGTAGATCCTGGTCGGCTCCAGCAGCTCCTCGCCCAGCGTCCGGCCGAACTCCGGAACCTCCCGGTCCAGCGCCCAGCCCGCCCGGTCGAACAGCACATGGCGGACGAGTGAGTACCCGTTCGAGTGAAGTCCGGAGGACTCGATCGCGATGACCGCGTCCCCCTTTCGGATGCGATCCGCGCCCAGCAGGCGGTCCGCCTCGACAACGCCGGTACCGGCGCCCGCAACGTCGAACTCGTCGGCGCCCAGCAGCCCGGGGTGCTCCGCGGTCTCCCCGCCGACCAGGGCACACCCGGCCAGCGAGCAGCCCTCGGCGATGCCCTTGACGATGGCGGCGACCCGCTCGGGGTGGACCTTGCCGACGCAGATGTAGTCGGTCATGAACAGCGGCTCCGCGCCGCAGACCACCAGGTCGTCCACCACCATGCCGACCAGGTCGTGGCCGATGGTGTCGTACACGCCCATCCGCCGGGCGATGTCCACCTTGGTGCCGACGCCGTCGGTGGCCGAGGCCAGCAGCGGACGCTCGTAGCGCTTGAGCGCGCTGGCGTCGAAGAGCCCGGCGAAGCCGCCGAGTCCGCCGACCACCTCGGGGCGGGTGGCCTTGCGCACCCACTCCTTCATCAGCTCGACGGCGGTGTCACCCGCCTCGATGTCGACGCCCGCGGCGGCGTAGCTCGCACCGGTGGTCTCTGAAGACATTGCCTTGAGATCTTTCGTGTGAGGGGTTACGAGCCCGGGCCTACGGCCGACGAAGCGCGTTGGCGGCGTCCGGGCCGCCCGCCAGCTCGGTCTCCAGCAACTGCTTGCCCAGCAGCTCCGGGTCGGGCAGCTCCATCGGGTACTCGCCGTCGAAGCACGCGCGGCACAGGTTGGGCTTGGCGATCGTGGTCGCCTCGACCATGGCGTCGATGGAGATGTAGGCCAGCGAGTCGGCGCCCAGCGACTTGCCGATCTCCTCGACCGACATGCCGTTGGCGATCAGCTCGGCGCGGGTGGCGAAGTCGATGCCGAAGAAGCAGGGCCACTTCACCGGCGGCGAGGAGATCCGTACGTGCACCTCGGCCGCACCGGCCTCGCGCAGCATCCGGACCAGCGCGCGCTGGGTGTTGCCGCGGACGATCGAGTCGTCCACGACCACCAGGCGCTTGCCCCGGATGACCTCCTTGAGCGGGTTGAGCTTCAGCCGGATGCCCAGCTGGCGGATGGTCTGCGAGGGCTGGATGAAGGTTCGGCCGACGTAGGAGTTCTTCACCAGGCCGGAGCCGTACGGAATGCCGCTCTCCTCGGCGTAGCCGACGGCGGCCGGGGTGCCGGACTCCGGCGTCGCTATCACCAGGTCGGCCTCGACCGGCGCCTCCTTGGCCAGCCTGCGGCCCATCTCCACGCGGGAGAGGTAGACGTTGCGGCCCGCGATGTCGGTGTCCGGGCGCGCCAGGTAGACGTACTCGAAGACGCAGCCCTTCGGCCTGGCCTCGGCGAACCGGGAGGAGCGCACACCGTTCTCGTCGATGGCGATCAGCTCGCCCGGATCCACCTCGCGGATGAAGGTCGCGCCCACGATGTCCAGCGCGGCGGTCTCCGAGGCGACCACCCAGCCGCGCTCCAGCCGACCGAGCACCAGCGGGCGGACGCCCTGCGGGTCACGGGCCGCGTAGAGCGTCTGCTCGTCCATGAAGACCAGGCAGAACGCGCCCTTGACCCGCGGCAGCACCCGCCGCGCCGCGTCCTCCACGGGCAGCGGCTTGCCGTCCTCGTCGACCTGGCCCGCGAGCAGCGCGGTGACCAGGTCGGTGTCGTTGGTGGCCGCCACGTTGGTGGCCCGACCGTCGCCCTGCGGGAGCTCGGCGACCAGTTCGGCCAGCTCCGCGGTGTTGACCAGGTTGCCGTTGTGGCCCAGGGCGATGGAGCCGTGGGCGGTGGCCCGGAAGGTCGGCTGGGCGTTCTCCCACACCGAGGCGCCGGTGGTCGAGTAGCGCGCGTGACCGACGGCGATGTGGCCCTTGAGGGAGCCGAGGGAGGTCTCGTCGAAGACCTGGGAGACCAGGCCCATGTCCTTGAAGACCAGGATCTGGGAGCCGTTGCTCACTGCGATGCCCGCGGACTCCTGTCCGCGGTGTTGCAGGGCGTACAGCCCGAAATAGGTGAGCTTGGCGACCTCTTCGCCCGGGGCCCAGACGCCGAAGACGCCACAAGCGTCCTGGGGGCCTTTCTCGCCGGGAAGGAGATCGTGGTTGAGTCGTCCGTCACCACGTGGCACGACACCGAGTCTAGGGCAGGCCCTCCCATGGTCCGAACCGGGGATCGATGCGACCCCGGAGGGTGACGCGACCGGGACGCCAGGTCACCCCAGCACTGGCAGGCATCCCGACAGATCGGCCCGTTCACCGCTGGCCGTCAGCAGCGCGCGGTCCAGCGCCTGCGCCCAGGTGATGCGGCCGGTGGCCAGCCGGATCCAGGTCAGCGGGTCGGTCTCCACCACGTTCGGCGGTGTGCCGCGGGTGTGCCGCGGCCCTTCGACGCACTGCACGGCCGCGTACGGCGGCACCCTGACCTCGACGGAGTTGCCGGGCACGGCCTCGGCGAGCGCGTCGGCGAGCAGCCTTGTGGTGGCGGCCAGCGCCTGACGGTCGAGGGGGATGTCGAGGCCGGTGGCGTCGGCGAGGTCGTCGGTGCGCACGACGAGTTCGGCCAACCGGGTCACCGCGAAGCGGACCATCCGGTCAGGCAGCGGCCCGGTCAGGTCGGCTTCCAGCGCGCCCACGGCACGGGCCAGCCGATCGGTGACATCCGCGGTTTCCTCGGCCGCCTCGCGGGTGTCGGTGTCCAGCACTTCGGCGAGGTCGGCTACGGCTGGCGCCTTCGCGGTCAGCGCGTGAGACGTCGCCTCCGCTTGCCGCGCGATGCGCGCGACGAGCTCCCGCACGGTCCAGCCGCCGACTCGCGTCGGCTGCTGGAGCGCCTCGGGGGCCAGCCCCCGTACCGCCTCAGCCACCGCCCGCGCCTGCGCCACGAGGGCGTGACGGGTCTTGTCGGGGTCGTAGGACCGGGCTTTGCGCGTACGGGGTGGCATACGCGCAGCGTATCCGCCTCCCGCGGGGGGTGCGGTTCCGTTTGGGGCCAGCCCCAAGTGCCGTCGGGGTTATGGCAGTTCGGCACCGCCGGTCTCCGCCGTCGCGGTTGCTCGCCGTTGCGGCGGGATGGGGTGCGGGGGGTTGCCCCCCGCACCCCCGCAAGGCGTACGGGCCAAGCCCCCGGCACCCCGCGCGCTCGGGGCGGGTAGTTCCTTCCGCCGCGACGGCGAGCAACCACACCCGACCGGCCCGGCGGTGCCGCAGCGCCCATCAGCGGCCTCCGGCCGCGGGCACCGCACCCCGGAAAGCGCCTCAGCCCAGCAGTGCCGGGATCGTGCCCTCGTAGGCCTCGCGCAGCGCGGCCAGCGTGATGCTGAACTGACCCTGGACCTCCAGCGCGTCGCCGTCCACCACGCCGATGCGTGTGGCCGCCAGGCCGCGCGCCCGGCACATGTCGGTGAACCGAAGCTCCTCGCTGCGCGGCACCGAGACCACCGCCCGCCCCGCGGACTCGGAGAACAGCGCGACGAACGGGTCAGCCCCCTCCGGGATCACGATCCGGGCGCCGTTGCCGCCCTTGAGACAGGACTCCACCAGCGCCTGCACCAGCCCTCCGTCGGACAGGTCGTGCGCCGCGTCGATCATCCCGTCCCGCGAGCCGGAGATCAGGATCTCGGCCAGCAGCTTCTCCCGCTCAAGGTCGACCTTGGGCGGCAGCCCGCCCAGGTGGCCGTGCGCGACCTGCGACCATGCGGAACCGCCGAACTCCTCCCGGGTCTCCCCCAGCAGGTAGATCAGCTGCCCCTCCTCCGCGAACGCCATCGGCGTGCGGCGGGTGACATCGTCGATCACCCCGAGCACCGCGACCACCGGCGTCGGGTGGATGGCGGTCTCGCCGGTCTGGTTGTACAGGGAGACGTTTCCGCCGGTGACCGGAGTGCCCAGCACCTGGCAGGCGTCGGCGAGCCCCCGCGTCGCCTCGGCGAACTGCCACATCACGCCCGGGTCCTCGGGCGAGCCGAAGTTGAGACAGTCGGAGACGGCCAGCGGCCTGGCGCCGGTCGCCGCGACGTTGCGGTACGCCTCGGCCAGCGCCAACTGCGCACCCGCGTACGGGTCGAGCTTGGCATAGCGCCCGTTGCCGTCGGTGGCCACCGCGACGCCGAGGTTGGTCTCCTCGTCGATGCGGACCATGCCGGAGTCCTCCGGCTGCGCCAGCACCGTGTTGCCCAGCACGTACTTGTCGTACTGCGCGGTGATCCAGGACTTCGACGCCTGGTTGGGGCTGGCCACCAACCGCAGTACGGCGTCGCGCAGTTCGTCAGCGTTCTCCGGGCGCGGCAGCCTGTTCGCGTCGTCGGCCTGCAGCGCGTCCTGCCACTGCGGACGGGCGTACGGCCGCTCGTACACCGGCCCCTCGTGGGCGACGGTGCGCGGCGGTACGTCCACGATCTGCTCGCCGTGCCAGAAGATCTCCAGCCGGTCGCCGTCAGTGACCTCGCCGATGACGGTGGCGATGACGTCCCACTTCTCGCAGATCTCCAGGAAGCGGTCGACGTTGTGCGGCTCGACGACCGCGCACATCCGCTCCTGGGACTCGCTCATCAGGATTTCCTCGGGGCTGAGCGTGGCGTCCCGCAGCGGCACCGTGTCCAGCTCGATGCGCATGCCGCCGGTACCGGCGGACGCCAACTCGCTGGTGGCGCAGGACAGTCCGGCACCGCCGAGGTCCTGGATACCGACGACCAGCTTCTCCCGGAAGATCTCCAGGGTGCACTCGATGAGCAGCTTCTCCTGGAAGGGGTCACCGACCTGGACGGCCGGACGCTTGGTCGGACCGGTCGACTCGAACGTCTCGGAGGCCAGCACCGAGACACCGCCGATGCCGTCGCCGCCGGTGCGGGCGCCGTACAGGATCACCTTGTTGCCGGGGCCGGAGGCCTTGGCGAGGTGGATGTCCTCGTGCCTCATCACGCCCACGCACAGCGCGTTGACCAGCGGATTGCCCTGGTAGCAGGGGTCGAAGACGACCTCGCCGCCGATGTTGGGCAGGCCCAGGCAGTTGCCGTAGCCGCCGATGCCCGCGACCACGCCGTGCGCGACGCGCTTGGTGTCGGCCTCGTCGGGGTCGCCGAACCGCAGCGGGTCCATCACCGCGACCGGCCGGGCGCCCATCGCCAGGATGTCGCGCACGATGCCGCCGACACCGGTGGCCGCGCCCTGGTAGGGCTCGATGTACGAGGGGTGGTTGTGCGACTCGACCTTGAAGGTCACCGCGTACCCCTGGCCGACGTCGACCACGCCCGCGTTCTCGCCGATGCCGACCAGCATCGCCGAGCTGGCCGGGGCCTTCTCGCCGAACTGCCGCAGGTGCACCTTGCTGGACTTGTACGAGCAGTGCTCGGACCACATCACCGAGTACATGGCCAGCTCGGCGCCGGTCGGGCGGCGGCCGAGGATGCCGGTGATCCGCTCGTACTCGTCGGGCTTCAGGCCGAGTTCGGCCCACGGCAGGGCGGTGTCGGGGGTCTGCTCCGCGTTCTTGACGGTGTCGAGGGTCATTACGCTTTCACCAACTGCTTCAGGATCGAGGTGAAGAATCCGAGGCCCTCGGTCGTCGGGCCGGTGAGCGGCTCGACGGCGTGCTCGGGGTGCGGCATCAGGCCGACCACGTTTCCGGCCTCGTTGGTGATGCCGGCGATGTCGCGGCGCGAGCCGTTGGGGTTCAGCTCCAGGTAGCGGGCGACGACCCGGCCTTCGGCCTCCAGCATGTCCAGGGTGCGCTCGTCGGCGACGTAGCCGCCCTCGCCGTTCTTCAGCGGGACGGTGATCTCCTGGCCCTGCGTGTAGTCCGCGGTCCAGGCGGTCGAGGCGTTCTCGATGCGCAGCTTCTGGTCGCGGCAGATGAAGTGCAGGTGGTCGTTGCGGGTCAACGCGCCGGGCAGCAGGTGGGATTCGCACAGGATCTGGAACCCGTTGCAGATGCCGAGCACCGGCAGTCCCTGCTTGGCGCCCTCGATGATCAGCTCCATGATCGGCGAGAACCGGGCGATGGCGCCGCAGCGCAGGTAGTCCCCATAGGAGAAACCACCCGGCAGCACGACCGCGTCGACCTGCTTGAGGTCCTTGTCGCGGTGCCACAGCGAAACCGGCTCGGCCCCGGCGAGCTTCACCGCGCGCAGCGCGTCCCGGTCGTCGAGCGAACCGGGAAAGGTGACGACACCGACCCGACTCACGACTCCACCCGCACGGTGAAGTCCTCGATCACGGTGTTGGCGAGGAAACTCTCGGCGATCTTGTGGATACGTGCGAGGGCGTCGTCGTCGACCGGCCCCTCTACTTCGAGTTCGAATCGCTTGCCCTGACGAACGTCCGAGATGCCTTCGAAGCCCAGGCGAGGAAGTGCGCGCTGCACCGCCTGTCCCTGGGGGTCGAGGATCTCCGGCTTGAGCATGACGTCGACTACGACGCGTGCCACGTGCACTCCCGGTGGTGTGGTGCGTGAGGTGACCTCGAAGGTGACGGCTGTGGCGACCTCCGAAGTGCTCTCAGCGTACCCGCCTGGAAAATCTACGCGCATAGATATCCCCGTCGCCCCATCACGGTTATGCATCGACCGGGGTAACCTCTGTGGAAAACGCAAGGAAAACCGTATGGTCCCGATTGCGGTGCGATGAAGCAGGGAAATGTGCCACAGCTTCCACTCGCAATACCGTCCATTGGGCAAATCAAAACGCATTGACCCCGACCAGCCGGCCGCGGCACATCTCCGCACGTCAGGGCGGACGACATGGGTACCGATAGGCACCTAATGCAGCCGTTGCCGCACGAAAGGACCGATATCCATGGCGCAGCGCGTGGTGGTCACCCTCTCCGACGACATCGACGGCGGCGAGGCAGAGGAAACGGTCGCGTTCGGCCTTGACGGCAAGACTTACGAGATCGACCTGTCCGCCGCGAATGCGGACAAGCTCCGCGACGCGCTGATGCCTTACCTGAAGGCGGGGCGCCGCCGCAGCCGGTCGGGCAAGACCTACCAGCGGACGTCGGTCGCGCCGGACCCGGCGGCGGTTCGCGCCTGGGCGCGTTCGCACGGGTTCGACGTGCCGCCGCGGGGGCGGATCCCCAAGAAGGTGTACGAGGCGTTCGACGCCGCCCGGTAGCGGTCCTGGGGCTTCGCCCCGGCCTTCGGGCGACGGAGGGTGGGGGGCGTCACGACCAGGCGCCGGGCGAATCCGGACGCACACCCCCATATGCCAACTCCCCGCACGGAGTTGGCGGCTCGATTGGACAGACGCCCCCGGTGATCAGCTAAAGTCTGAAGCGCGCCGGGGGCGAGGCCGAAAGGCCGAAGCCACCGAACCGCGCGGGTGTAGCTCAGTAGTAGAGCGCCCCTTTTCCAAAGGGGAGGCGCAGTGTGCGATTCCTGTCACCCGCTCCGACGGCCCTACCGGTCGATTCGATCAGGTAGAGTGGTCAGCGCACCGGGCGGTGAAAGCCGCTCGGCGGCAACATGCGGACGTAGCTCAGTTGGTAGAGCGCAACCTTGCCAAGGTTGAGGTCGCGAGTTCGAGCCTCGTCGTCCGCTCCAGCGAAAGGGATCCACCCCGCAAGGGGCGGGTCCCTTCTTTTTTGCGCTGCTTTGCGCTCCTTTGCACTCTCCCAATGACAAATGTCATCAGCACTGATGACACCGCGCACCGCCCAGCGCCCCGGCACGGCGGAACGCTGGAGGCATGCGTACCGACACCGCCACTGACCGGCATGTGATCGAGGCCACCGCCCTCCGCCGCCGCTATCGAGCCTCCGGCTCCAAAGCCACCAAACGCAACAGCGCGAACACCAGCCCCACCGCCACCCGCGGTTTCGAGGCCGTACGCGGCGTCTCCTTCACCGTGGCCCGGGGCGAACTGTTCGCGCTGCTGGGGACCAACGGCGCGGGCAAGACCTCGACCGTCGAGTTGCTGGAGGGACTGGCCGCGCCCTCGGGCGGCCAGGTGCGAGTGCTGGGGCACGACCCGTACCTGGACCGCGCCGCCGTCCGGCCGCGGATCGGCGTGATGCTGCAGGAGGGCGGGTTCCCGTCCGACCTGACCGTGCGGGAGACGGTCCGCATGTGGGCGGGGTGCACGACAGACGCCCGTCCTGCGGCCGAAGCGCTGGAGATGGTCGGCCTCACCGGCCGCGCCGAGGTGCGGGTCAAGATGCTGTCCGGAGGCGAACGGCGCCGCCTGGACCTGGCGTTGGCCCTGCTCGGCAACCCGGAGCTGCTGTTCCTGGACGAGCCGACCACCGGCCTGGACGCCGAAGTGCGCCGGGAAACCTGGGAGTTGGTGCGGCACCTGCGCGACCAGGGCACCACCATCGTGCTGACCACTCACTACCTGGACGAGGCGGAGGCGCTCGCCGACCGGCTGGCGATCATGCGCAGGGGCCGGATCGTGGCTTCCGGCACCCCCGCCGAGGTGACCGCGGCGCGCCCGGCCCGGATCCGGTTCGAACTGCCGCCCGCGGTCTCGGCGGGCGAGCTGCCGCTGTCCGTACCCGCGGCGGTGCACGGCCGCCGGGTGGAGGTGCGGACCGAACGGCTGCAGGAGGCGCTGACCGAACTCCTGCTGTGGGCAAGGGACAAACAACTGGAACTCGTCGGGCTGGACGCCCGGTCCGCCTCGCTCGAAGAGGCGTTCTTGGACATCGCCACGGGCGAGGGGGAGGAGCTGGCCGCATGAGGACGACCAGGATGAGGCGGTTGGCGGCGCTGGGCCGCGCCGAGGCGACCTTGCTGTGGCGCAACCGGTCGGCGGCGTTCATGGCCCTGGCCATGCCGTTGATCATGATCTACGCGATGCACTCCACCACCGCCCGGATGCACCTCGGAAAGATCGGCATGACCGCCACCGCGGTGTCGGTGACCGGCGGGATCGGCATGATCCTGGTCCTCGTCGTCTACGCCAACCTGGTGCCCGCCTACGTCACCCGCCGCGAGCAGCTGGTGCTCAAGCGGCTGCGCACCGGAGAGCCGACGGACCTGGAGATCCTCACCGGTACCGCACTGCCCGCGGTGGTGGTGGCCCTCGCGCAGTGCGCCGCACTGGTCGTCGCCGGAACCGCGGTGCTCGACCTGTCGGCACCCCAGCGGCCGGAACTGCTGCTGCTTGGCGCAGCGTTGGGCATACCGCTGATGGTGGCCTGCGCCGCGGTGACGACCGTCGTCACCCGTAGCGCCGAGGTCGCCCAGCTGACCACGATGCCGCTGTGGATGATCACACTCGCCGGATCGGGGCTGTTCGTGCCGCTGGAGATCATGCCGCACCAACTCGCCGATGTCTGCCGCCTGTTGCCGATGACCCCGGTCGTGGACCTGTTCCGCACTGGCTGGCTGGGCGGCGCCGACGCGATGCGGGTGGTGCGGGACGTGCTGACCGCGGGGGTCTGGCTCGGTGTGGCGGGATGGGCTGTGCGACGGTGGTTCCGCTGGGAGCCGAGGCGTTGAGGGGGTAGTTCCGGTGTGGGGTTGGGGGAAGCGCAGCGGTGCCGGGCGGGTGGAGCTGTACAGCCGCTGTTCGCTGCACGTGTCGTTCGGGCTGTTCACGCTGGGCGGGCTGACGATGCTCGTCACGGGGCTGGGCACCGTACGGCAGCACCCTTACGCTCTGGTGCTCACACCGTTGACGATGCTCCTGCTGCTCTGCCAGGGCGGGCTGGCCATCGTGTTGAACACCCAGGCGCTCGACCACTACCTCGGGCTTCGCCCGACTCCGAGCCGCCGGTTGACGGTCGGGGTGACCGCGGTGTCCGCGGCGACGCTGTCGTGTACGGCGGCGTCGCAGGCGGTCGGGGCGCTGTCGACGGTGTGGGTGTCGGAGACCGTGATGTTCAGCATGGCCCTGCTCGCCGGACCGTTCTCGCTGTTGATGCCGATCCGGCGTACCGCGTGGGTCTGCGTGCTGGCGGTGGTGGCGGTGTCGGTCATGGTGGAGGCCACCGGGCGGGGGGTGGCGCCGCTGGCCGGAAGCCTGTTCATGGGCACGGTGGGCTGCCTGTCGTTCGCCTGCTCCTCCCGGGGGTGCGGCTGGGTCCTGTCCGTGCTGCGCGAACTGGAGCAGGCGCGTGACGTGCAGGCGCGGCTGGCGGTGGCCGAGGAGCGGCTACGGTTCGGGCGGGACCTGCACGATGTGCTCGGCCGCAACCTGTCGGTCATCGCGCTCAAGAGCGAGCTGGCGGTCCAACTCGCCCGTCGGCAGCGGCCGGAGGCGGTGGAGCAGATGATCGAGGTACAGCGCATCGCCCGGGAGTCGCAGGGCGAGGTGCGTGAGGTGGTCCGCGGCTACCGCACCGCCGACCTGCACACCGAACTCGTGGGCGCCCTGTCGGTGCTGCGCGCCGCCGGGGTGGACTGCGCGGTGCACGGCGACGACGCCTCCGCGCTGCCCGCCGAGGCGCAGTCGGTGCTGGCCTGGGTGGTCCGGGAGGGCACCACCAACGTGCTGCGGCACGGCGAGGCGCAGCACTGTGCGATACGGCTGCGGGCCCGCCCGGACGGCGCGGCGGTGCTGACGATGGAGAACGACGGGGTGGACGACCGGCCGCCGGGCAAGGGCAACGGCCTCGACGGACTGCGTGAGCGGCTCACCGCGGTGGACGGCACGCTGACCGCCGAACGCCGCTCCGACGGGGTGTTCCGGCTCACCGCCCAGGTGCCGCGGCCCGCCTCGCCGGACGAGCAGGGGCCGTACCGGGACTACGCGGCAGGGAGGGCGGGATGAACGGGCAGGGCGAACCGGTACGGGTGCTGCTGGCCGACGACGAACACCTCATCCGGGGCGCGCTGGCCGCGCTGCTGTCGTTCGAGGACGACCTACGGGTGGTGGCGGAGGCGGCCTCGGGTCCCGAGGCGCTGGCGATGGCCCGGGCGCACCGGCCCGACGTGGCCGTACTGGACCTGGAGATGCCGGGCGCGGACGGTGTGACGGTGGCCACATCGCTACGGTCCCAACTCCCCGGCTGCCGGACCATGATCGTCACCGGTCACGGCCGCCCCGGCCACCTCAAGCGCGCACTGTCCGCCGGGGTGCGCGGCTTCGTACCCAAGACCGTCTCGGCACAGCGGCTCGCCGAGATCATCCGAACCGTGCACGCCGGAGGCCGCTATGTGGACCCGGAGTTGGCGGCCGACGCGATCAGCGCGGGCGACTCCCCGCTGACCACCAGGGAGACCCAGCTGCTGGAGCTGGCGGCGGACGGTGCGCCGATCGCGGAGATCGCCGAGCGCGCCGCGCTGTCGCCCGGAACAGTCCGTAACTACCTGTCGGCGGCGGCGGCCAAGCTCTCCGCGGAGAACCGGCACGCGGCAGTGCGCATCGCACGGTCCCAGGGTTGGCTATGATGGTGCACAGCAGCGCGCGCGGACGTAGCTCAGTTGGTAGAGCGCAACCTTGCCAAGGTTGAGGTCGCGAGTTCGAGCCTCGTCGTCCGCTCCCCTAGGAAGGCCCTAGCCGACAAGGTCGGGTAGGGCCTTCCGTGTGTTCCGCTTCCGCGCCGCCATGATCAGAGCGTTGACATGGGCCTGACCCAGGCATAGTTTCCGCAGATGCTGAGTACGGTGCGGGAGCAAGCGCGCGGCCTGACCAAGGACCAGCGCAACGCGTTCGTCGCTGCCTATCTGGGCTGGGCGATGGACGCCTTCGACTACTTCCTCGTGGTCCTCGTCTACAGCGAGATCGCCGACGAGTTCAACGTCTCGCTGACCGACATGGCCTTCCTGACCACCGTCACGTTGGTCATGCGGCCGGTCGGCGCGTTCGTCTTCGGCCTGTGGGCCGACCGACGCGGGCGCCGGGTACCGCTCATGGTCGATGTGCTGTTCTACTCCGTGGTCGGCTTCGCCTGTGCCTTCGCCCCGAACTACACGGTGCTGCTGGTGCTGCGGCTGCTGTACGGGATCGGCATGGGCGGCGAGTGGGGGCTCGGCGCGGCGCTGGCGATGGAGAAGATCCCGGCCGAGAAGCGCGGCTTCTGGTCCGGGATGCTGCAGGGCGGCTACTCCTTCGGCTATCTGCTCGCCGCCGTCGCGTTCCTCTTCATCGAACCGGTCTTCGGCTGGCGCGGCCTGTTCGCCTTCAGCCTGGTCCCGGCGCTGGTGGCGCTGTTCGTACGGACCAAGGTCGAGGAGAGCGAGGTGTGGGAGCGCACGGTACGGCTGAACACCACACCGGCCCGTGAGATCTTCCGCGACCCGACCGTGCTGCGGCGGTTCGTGTACCTCGTCGCGCTGATGACCGCGTTCAACTGGATGTCGCACGGCACGCAGGACATCTACCCGACCTTCATCAAGAAGGGGTTGGGGATGTCCGCGGACACCGCGATCGCGATCGCGATCATCTACAACATCGGGGCGATGATCGGCGGACCGCTGCTGGGCGCGTACTCCGAGCGGCTCGGCCGCCGCCGGATCATCATGATCGCCGCAACGGCGGGGCTGCTGGTCGTTCCGGTCTTCGCCCTGTCGACCGCCGCCGGGTGGCTCGCGTTCAGCTCGTTCCTGATGCAGGTGTGTGTGCAGGGGGCCTGGGGGGTCATTCCGGCGCACCTCAACGAGCTCAGCCCGGCCGCGATCCGGGGCTTCTATCCCGGCGTCACATATCAGCTCGGCAACCTCATCGCCGCGCTGAACCTGCCGATCCAGGAGGCGCTGGCGAAGCAGTACAGCTACCCGACGGCCCTGATGATGACGATCTTCCCGACGCTGGCCGTCGTCATCGCCCTGAGCGCGTTCGGCAAGGAGGCACGGGGCATCCGCTTCGATTCCACCTCCGCCGAGGCCCCCGCGACGACCCCGTCAGGGCTGACGTAGGTCTCCCGGCCACGGGTTCCACGGGCGAGCGCGCCCGGCATCCCCGAGCCCCTTAGGACCAAGCCGTCCCCGTGAGCCGTTCGTAGGCCTCCACGTACTTGGCGCGAGTGCGCTCGACGACCTCCTCCGGCAGCGCCGGAGGAGGCACGTCCGCCCCCCGGTCCCACCCGGACGCGTCCGAGGTCAACCAGTCCCGCACGTACTGCTTGTCGAACGACGGCTGGGCGCGGCCGGGCTGCCAGCCGTCCGCCGGCCAGAACCGCGAGGAGTCCGGCGTCAGAACCTCGTCGGCGAGCAGCAACTCCTCGCCGTCGTAGCCGAATTCGAACTTGGTGTCCGCGAGGATGATCCCCCGCTCCCGGGCGAGGTCCCGAGCCCGCCCGTACACGGCGAGCGTCGTCTGCCGCAGCAGGGCGGCGGTCTCGGTGCCCACTTGCCGGGCGACCTCCTCGTAGGAGACGTTCTCGTCGTGCTCGCCCACCGCCGCCTTGGTGGCCGGAGTGAAGATCGGCGCGGGCAGCTCGGAACCGTCGACCAACCCCTCCGGCAGCGCGAGCCCGCAGACCGTACGGTCCCGCTGGTACTCCTTGAGGCCGGAACCGGTCAGGTAACCGCGGGCCACACATTCGACCGGGACCATGCGCAGGGACTTGCAGACCATCGTGCGGCCCGCCCAGTCGGCGGGCGCGCCCTGCGGCAGGTCGGTGGAGACGACGTGGTTGGCGACGACGTCGGCGAGTTGCTCGAACCACCACAGGGAGAGCTGGGTGAGGATCCGCCCCTTGTCCGGGATGGGCGTCGGCAGCACCCAGTCGTACGCCGACATGCGGTCGCTGGCGACCATCACCAGCCGCCCCTCGGCGTCCTGGTAGAGGTCGCGGACCTTTCCGGTGTGCAGATGCACCAGGCCCGGCACCTGCTCGGGCTCGGGCTTCTCGACGAATCCGGACACGGTTCCTCCACGTAGGTTGGTCCAAGTGCCCTGATTCTTTCCTACCCCCGGTCCGGGCGCGCGGCCCGGGGTGGGTCCTGCGTACCGACCCGGCGTTCAGCCCCGTTCAGTCCCGTTCAGTCCCGCTTGCAGATACGGTCCAGCAGGTTGGCGGTGGCCCGCTGCACCCGCGGGTCGACATGCCCGGGCCGGTCCAGCGCGGGCGACCAGGCGAAGGTGCCGGAGGCGAAGACGTACGCGCCGCTGGGCGCCCGGTACAGCGAGGTCTCCTGGTGCACCAGCGCGCCCTGGGTGTCCTCGTACGGGGAGTGGGCGAGCAGGATCCGGTCGGTGTACTCCGGCAGCGGGGTGCGCGGGAAGTAACGGTCCGCCTCGCCCGCCACCAGCCCGGGCAGCTCGTCGCCCTCCTGCGCGCCGGTGGCCTGCCACAGCCAGTGGTCGGCGTTGCGCACCACCAGCGGGGACGGCTCGGGCACCCGGCCCGCGTACTGCACCCCGAGCAGTTGTTGCTCCGGCTCGCCCATGTCCCGCCACAGCGCGGTGCGGCCGCGCGGGTCGCCGGGGTCGCGGCGCCGCTTGCGGCAGGTGAGCAGCCGGTTCGGGGCCATCGCGGGAGACGGACCCAACTCGATCTGCCAGTACATGGTGTTGGCGGACAGGAACACCAGCGAGGTGCCCTGGTCCCGGGCCCGCTCGACGGCCCGGCGCATGGCCACCGACCAGTACTCGTCGTGCCCGGCGAAGACCATGCCCCGGTAGCGGCCGGGGTCGATGCGTCCGGCGTGCAGATCGCGGGTGTCGGCGTACGCGAGGTCGTAGCCGTAACGTTCGGCCCAGCGGATGAAGTCGTAGGCGTGGCCCACGTGCAGCGGTAGGCCCGCGCCCGCGTAGGGGCGGTCGAAGGAGACGGTCACGGCCGCCGCCTCCTCGCCGAGCAGTCGGCCCTCCTCGTCCCACGCGTGGTAGAGGCTGGCGCCGGTGCGGCCGTCCTCGGGGTAGAGGTTGTAGGCCTGCCAGGTGATGTCGGGGAGTACGAGCAACAGGTCGGCGGAGTAGCCGGGGGCGGTGTGGAACGGTTCGTCAGAAGGGTGGGCCGGGAGGCTCTGGCCGTCGCGGACGGTGAACGGGACGTGGCTGCGGTAGCCGTCAGCGGTGGTGAGCACCGCGACATAGGCGCCGGTGTTCCAGTACGAGGGGACCTGCAGCCGCCACGACAGCCACCAGTGGTGGCAGGAGACGGTGCGGCCCGCGGCCAGCGGTGGCGGCTGGACGATGCCGGACAGCCGGGGGCTGGTGGTGATGTGGGCGGCGCCGTCGCCGCCGTAGTGCCCGATCCGGTAGACGTCGACGCTGAACTGCTGCGGTGGGTCGACGGTGATGTGGAAGTCGACGCTCCCGCCGGGCACCACCGAGCCGGACGAGGTGAAGCCCTTGATCTGCAGGCGCACGTCATCGGCGTTGCGCGGGCCCGACACATGCCTGCGCACCGAGCGCTGCTCGGGAACCCGATCGCCGTCGAGGGCGTCGATGGCCGCCAACTCGACGTACCAGGGCAGCAGTTGCCCCGATCCCTCCAGGTAGTACTCCCGGCCGCGCAGCCAGGGCAGTGGCCCCTGGCCGAAGGGGTCGGTCACGGCGTGCGCGAGGGCCCCGGAGTCCCAGCGCCGGATCTGGTCCGTCCCCACGAAAATCCCCTCCCCGCCTTGTGCTGCTGGCGGTGCGCCTGCTGTTTGCCCCAGCACATCACACAATGCGGTCCGTCCATCACCCTTAGTGGCTAATTATCGGAACAGATTCGCGGTGAAGGGTCCAGTTCCGGTCATCCGTGCTGTGTGCGGAAACGCGACTGGTGGGCCCGTTGTGACGCGGATGGGCCAGTGAGGCGCCCGCTAGCGGGCCTTCCGCTGGGCCACCAGCCGTTGAATCAGACAAGCCGCACCGGCTTCTCCAGGCGCACCCCGACCGCGTTCAGCCAGGACCGCAGCGGCGCGGCGTCCCCGTTCTCCACCAGCCGCAGCACCGGCCAGGACAGGTCGGACCGCGGTGTGCCGCCGACCAGCAGCGACGGGCCGTCCAGCCAGTCCAGCCCGGGGACGGCGCCCGCGGTGTCCACGGCCGCGCAGCACACCATCGCGGTGACGTGCTCGGTGAGCAGCTCACGGCCGGTGCGCGGCGGAAGCAGTTGGTAGACCGGGGTGGCCGGGTCGCCCTCCGGGCCGACGGCGGCGGTCGGCGCGGTGGCCTGCACCAAGGGCTCGGCCTGGGCCTGCGCACGCTCCTCGCGCGCCTGCAACACGCTGATCCGGGCCGCGAGTTCCTCACTGCCGCCCTGCGAGAGCCGGTCCAGCACCCGGGCCAGGGTCGCCTTCGCGGGGCCGGGCCCCTCGGCGAGCCCGGCGCTTTCGGTCACCCCGGCGCTCCCGGACACCCCGGCGGGCGGTGACAGCTCGTCCAGCACCCGGTGCAGCCGCGCGGCGTCGCTGCGCCATATGCGGTCGACCACTTCTTCCGGGTACGCCTCCCAGGCGACCGGGGACCAGCCGGTGGCGGGGTGCGCCGGGACGCCGTGGAAGAGGCGGGCGGCGAGCAGGGAGGCTGCCTCGTCGATCGCGCCGGGCTCTTCCAGCAGGTCACAGGCGGGTCTCTCGCCGAGCCTGCTCTCGAAGCCCTCGGCCAGCCGGTCCCGCCGGGACAGCTCGGTGAGCGCTGAGACCACGCCCGCGTCCAGCCGGGACGGCCAGCGGCCCATGCGCCAGGCGGGCAGCGCGACCCGGGTCAGCAGCCGGTCCCAACCGGCGTACGCCAGGCCGACCTGCTCTTGGGCGACGATCCGCAGGCCGTAGTCCACCGCCTGCGCGCGCTCCGAGGCCGCCGCCGCGACCGCGCGCTCCATCTCGGCGATGTGCGCCCGGCAGCCGCGCAGCAGCAGCCGGGCCACCCAGCCGACGAACGCCAGCGCGGGGCGCCGCACCAACCGGGCCAGCCCGCCGTTTCCATCCGGCGCGGTGGCGCCCTGCGCCGACACCGCTACGGCGGCGTCCAGCCCGCGTACGAAGCGCCGGGCGGCGGCTATGTCCGGGTCCGCGGACGGGCCGGTGCCCGCGACGACCGGGGCGAGCAGCGCGCGTAGCTCGGCCACCCGCATCCACCACATGAACGGCGACCCGATGACCAGCACCGGAGCCTGCGGCACCCGGCGGACCAGCCGGCGGCCGCCGCGCCCGGCCCGGCGCCGCTGGTGGCTGCGGTCCTCCAGCCAGCTGTCGCAGTCCGGGGTGAGCGCTATCGCCGACGGCGCCGGTACCTGGAGCCGTCCGGCCAGGTCACGCACCATCCGGTACAGCTCGGGCGCGGACGCCTCGGGCACCGGGACGGTCGGGCTGACCGCGGGTCTGGCCCGCACGACCACCCCGGCCACCCCGCCCGCCAGCACCAGTACCACCAGCGCCCCGCCCAGTACGGTCCAGCGCAGCGCGTCCCAGCCCCCGCCGCCGATCCGGCCGGTGGCACCGGCGACCAGCAGCACCACCGCGAAGGCGGCGGGCAGCAGGGCGACAGCCAGCGCGGTGCCGCGGATGCGGAGCACCGCGAGGGCGCGGGTGCGTGCTGCGTCTTCACCGGCCACCGAGCTGTTCACCCCCTAGCTGAGAAGGCCCCGCGAGGAACGAGACGCCGACGGCGTTGCTTCATCCACCCACTGTGGCACTGCCCACTGACATCGCAATGTGGTGCGGCCAGTTGCCCCAACGGGCACGGCTGGAGTCCGCATGCGGGGCACCCTAGTTGCGGGCGGGGGCCGCGTCAGCCGGATGGCCAAGGGCTCACCCGATGGTGGCGCTCCGGGCCGGGAGGGGCGGGTTCAGACCAGCCGTTCCGGAGCAGGAAGCTCCGGTTCAGCCCCCGGCCGCCGCCCTTTCAACCCCCCGGCCGCCGCTTTTTCAACCCCCGGCCGCCGCCTTGGCGATGTCCGTCCGGTGGTGGGATCCGTCCAAGTGGATCAGTTCGACACCGGCGTAGGCGCGCTCCCGAGCTTTGGCCAAATCCGAACCCGTCGCGGTCACGGACAGTACTCGGCCACCCGCGCTCACCACGCGCCCCTCTGCATCACGCTTCGTACCCGCGTGCAGTACATACGTATGAGGGTCGCTGGACGCCACCGCCTCCAGACCCTCGATGGGGTCGCCGGTGCGCGGTGTGCCCGGGTAGTTGTGCGAGGCGATCACCACGGTCACCGCGGCGCCGTCGCTCCACCGCAGCGGCGGCTCCTCGTCCAGCCGTCCGGTCGCCGCGTTCAGCAGCACGCTCGCCAGCGGGGTCTTCAGCCGGGCGAGCACCACCTGGGTCTCCGGGTCACCGAAGCGGGCGTTGAACTCGATCACCCGCACTCCGCGCGAGGTGATCGCCAGCCCCGCGTACAGCAGTCCGCTGAACGGCGTGCCGCGGCGGCGCAGTTCGTCCACCGTGGGCTGGAGCACGGTCGCCATGACCTCGTCCACCAGCTTGGCGTCGGCCCACGGCAGCGGCGAGTACGCGCCCATGCCACCGGTGTTCGGGCCCTGGTCGGCGTCGTACGCCCGCTTGAAGTCCTGCGCGGGCTGCAGCGGCAGCACGGTGGTGCCGTCGGTGATCGCGAACAGCGAGACCTCGGGGCCGTCCAGGAACTCCTCGATCACCACCCGGCCGCAGGCCAGCGCGTGCTCCCTGGCGGCTGCCAGGTCCTCGGTCACCACCACGCCCTTGCCCGCGGCGAGCCCGTCGTCCTTGACGACGTACGGCGCGCCGAAGGCGGCCAGCGCCGCGTCGACCTCCTCGCCGGTGGTGCACACGTAGGAACGGGCGGTGGGCACCCCGGCGGCGGCCATCACGTCCTTGGCGAAGGCCTTGGACCCCTCCAGCTGGGCCGCCTCGCGGGACGGTCCGAAGCAGGGGATGGAGCGGGCGCGCACCGCGTCGGCGACGCCCGCCACCAGCGGGGCCTCCGGGCCGACGACCACCAGGTCGGCGGCGAGCCGTGCGGCCAGGTCGGCGACGGCCTCGCCGTCGAGCACGTCCACCGGGTGCTGCTCGGCGATCTCGGCGATTCCGGCGTTGCCGGGCGCACAGTGCAGGGAGGTGACGTCGGGGTCGAGGGAGAGGGCGCGGCACAGGGCGTGTTCGCGGGCGCCACCGCCGATTACGAGGACCTTCACGGGGTCAGCCTAGTTGTGGTGGTCTTCCGCCACCCAGCCGCCCTTTCTCCTTCGCTTCACTCTTTCGAGTAATGGCGCGAGGCGCATATACCCGACCACATGGCACTTTCAGGCGGAATTCCACTGATCACGCCCCCGTGGTCAGCCGTTCGGCGGTAAGAAGGGGATTTCGGCGGGGACAACACGAGTGCGAGGGAGTTCTACGGGTGAGCCAACCGGACAAGCACCCCGAGGGGACCCCTCAGGAGGGGCACGGCCCGGGGCACGGCCCGGGGCGCGGCCTGTGGCCGCTCGGCCGGGCGAGCGAGGCGGCACCGGCCGGTCGGCCGCCCGCGGGGCGAGTGGACGGCGCCCCCCGGCGCGGCGGACCACCGCAGGGGGACCTGCGGGGCGTCCCGTTCCCGCTCGGCGACTGGGGGGACCCGGCGCGCCGCCTCGGCGAGCTGTACCGCTGGGCGGAGGACAGCGCGCTGCGCACCGCCGACTGGTACCTGGCGGACCGGGTGTGGAAGCGCCGCTGGGCCCGCGCGCTGCGGGTCACCACCGTGCTCGGGGTGGCCACCGGACTGGCGCTGCCGCTGGTGCAGTTGACGCACACCGCCAACGACCTGGCGGGCTGGGGGTATCTCGGTCTGCTGGCCGCCGCCGTGTGCGTCGGTGTCGACCGGTGGTTCGGGCTGACCTCGGGCTGGATGCGCGACGTGGCGACGGCGCAGGCGGTGCAACGGCGGCTGGAGAAGCTGCGGTTCGACTGGGCGTCGGAGAGCGTACGGGAGGTGCTGGGCCCCACGGAGGGCACCGCGAGCGAGGCCGCCGAGCGGTGCCTGGCCGTGCTGCGCGGGTTCAGCGAGGACGTCTCGGAGCTGGTGCGCGGCGAGACCGCCGAGTGGATGGTCGAGTTCGGCGCCGGGACCGCGCCGCTGCGCACCCAGGCGCTGGTGTCCTGGCGGCGCGGCGAGGGCGGGCAGCAACAGCGGTTTCAGTTGCCGCACGGAAACCGCCCTAATATGCCGCGGCAGCGGCCGCCCGAGGGGCCTGGCCGGTGAGGTGAGAGGTCCCTCTGATCTTCTTTGGGGGCGAGCCCCCAAGCCCCCCTCGCTGGGGGCGAGCCCCCAGGCCCCCTCGCTGGAGGGCAAGCCCCCCAGACCCCCTTACTGGGAGCAAGCCCCCAAACCCCTCTTGGGATGAGCCCCAAACCCCGTTGCCCTAGCTGAACATGATCATGGAGCCCTGGGCGAGGCTGCGGGTCGCTGCCGCGTGCAGGCCCAGCCAGACGTGCCGCTCCCGGGCGAAGGGGTGGTCCTCGTAGGAGAACTGTGCGGCCGGTTCGTCGAGTGCCGTCGGCCGCTCCGGCGGGGCGGGCGCCAGGGGCGGGTTCGCCGGGTCGATGCCGATCGCCGGGGCCACCGACTCCAGTTCGCGCAGCAGCCCATGGACCGACCCCAACGGGCCGCCGCCCGCGAGGAGTTCGTCGTTCACCACCGGAACGGGGAAGTCCATCGGTACGTACGCGCCCGCGTGGTCGTAGTGCCAGACCAGGTGCGACTGCTGCGCGGCCGACTCGAACATCTCCAGCAACTGCTCGTAGTCACCGCCGAGTTCACCGACCGGCGTCACCTCCAGCCCGCACAGCATCAGCATGTGCGCCCGGCGCAGGAAGTGCAGCGCGGCGTAGTCGAACCCCGCGACCGGGGCGACGTCCCCCGACAGTCCGGGCATGTACCCATGGATGGGCACCGGTGGCAGCCCGGCCTCGCCAAGTGCCTTGTTGTAGGCGCCGATCTCTTCCGCGAATGGGTTTTCCGGGCTGTGACACAGCACATCGACCAGGGGGACCAACCAGAGGTCGCAGGCCACGGGCGCTCCAGGAGGTGGTAGGAGGCAGGGCCGCCAGCGTAACCGGAGCCCGGCGTCGCGTCAGGGGTACGTCGTGAGTGCGTCAGGGGGCAGTCAGCCAGCAGTCAGTGTCCGTCGCCATGGCGGTCGACGAGTTGCCGCATCAAGGAGAGCGAGTGCTCGTTGTACGCGTCCAGGATGCGTTGCGCGCCCAGCGCGTCGCCGTCCCGGATGGCGTCGGCCAGCGCGACGTGCTCGGTCCAGCACACACCGGCCAGGTCCGGCTCGCGGCGCAGCAGCGGGACCGCGAACACCCAGGACTGCACCCGCAGCCGGTCCAGGAAGTCACACACGTGCTCGTTGGCGGTGAGCACCGCCAGTTCCCGCCAGAAGCGCAGGTCACAGCCGATCAGTACGTCCAGCGCACCGGCCCGGGCGGCACTGGCGGCGGCCTCCGCGCGGCGGCGCACCGACGCCATGCCCTCCTCTGACAGCAGCAGCGGGCCATGTGCGGCCAGCCGACGGAATATCCCCTCGGTCACCAGCACCCGGGCCTCCACCAGGCCGCGGTAGTCGTCGTGGGTGAACCGCCGTACCTGGAAGCCGCGGTGGTGCTCCACGTCCAGCAGACCCTGCGCCGCGAGGTCGACCAGGGCCTCGCGCACCGGGGTGGCCGAGACGCCGTACAGGTCGGCTATCTCCTTCACCGTGAAATGCCGTCCGGCGGCCAGCCGTCCGGTGAGGACCTCATCGCGGAGCGCGTCGGCGATCTGCTGCCGCAGACTGCTGCGACGGACCGGTGTACTGCCCGGCATGCAGCCTCCTCGATCGGTCCTGGTCTCCGGCGTCCTGATGCGCCCGGGACAAGATATGCGAGGCGGCTACCCCGCATAACCTGCGGGACTCCGCTACGTGACCAGGCTCACCACCCGTTCGGCCCTCGGGGAAGGTGCGGGGCGCGGCGCGGCTTGACGATGGCTACGTGCGGACGCTGATGACGATCCGGATCGAGGCCGAGGCGGGCAGCCGGGCGCTGGAGTCCGGGACGCTACGGGAGACGCTGCGGCGGCTGGCCGACCGGGTACGGCCGGAGGCGTCCTACGTCCTGTGCCTGGACGGCATGCGGACGGTCGTCCTGGTCTTCGACCTGGCAGACCCGGCGCAGTTGAACGCGCTGACGGAACCGCTGTTCCGCGAACTGAAGGCCCGGGTCGACATGTATCCGGCGGTCCCTCTGGAAGACCTCCTGGCCTCCTTGCACTAGACGCTCCGCTGGGAGTGCGGCGATGTGCTTTCGGTCGTCCGCGGCGCCGTTGTGGCTGGTCGCGCCCACGCGGCGGAGCCGCACATGAAGACAGCCCCGCCCCCCTTTGGGGCGCACCCGCGCGAGGGCGGGTGGGCTAACCCCCGTCGACCACCGACAGCGCCGCGTCCAGAACAGCCAGCCCCTCCTTGGCCTCCGCCTCGGAGACATTGCATGGCGGCACGACATGCGTCCGGTTCATGTTCACGAACGGCCAAAGCCCACCCTGCCGACAGGCAGCCGCGAACCGGGCCATGGGAGCCGCGTCCGCGCCGGAGGCGTTGTAGGGCACGAGGGGCTCCCTGGTCGACCGGTCCCTGACCAGTTCCAGCGCCCAGAACACGCCCATACCGCGCACCTCCCCCACGCACTCGTGCCGGGCCGCCAGCTCCCGCAGCCCGGGCCCCAGCACGCGCTCGCCGATCTCGGCGGCGTTCTCCACGATCCGTTCGTCGCGCATCGCGCTGATCGTCGCGATGGCGGACGCGCAGGCCAGCGGATGGCCGGAGTAGGTGAGCCCACCGGGGTACGGCCGATGGGCGAACGTCTCCGCGATCCGCTCGCTGATCGCCACGCCGCCGAGCGGGACGTAACCGGAGTTGACGCCCTTGGCGAAGGTCATCAGGTCCGGGGTCACCCCCCAGTGGTCCGCGGCGAACCACTTGCCGGTGCGCCCGAACCCCGCCATCACCTCGTCGAGGATGAAGACGATCCCGTACCGGTCGCAGATCTCCCGGACCCCCGCCAGATAGCCGGGCGGCGGGACCATGATCCCCGCGGTGCCGGGAACCGTCTCCAGGATGATCGCGGCGATGGTCTGCGGACCCTCGAACGCGATCAGTTCCTCCAGATGCCTCAGCGCCCGCTCGCACTCCTCCGCCTCGGTGCTGGCGTGGAACTGCGACCGGTACAGAAACGGCCCCCAGAAGTGCACGACCCCCGCCGAGCCGGTATCGGACGCCCAGCGCCGCGGGTCACCGGTGAGGTTGATCGCCGCGGCGGTCGCCCCGTGGTACGACCGGTAGGTCGACAGCACCTTGTGCCGCCCGGTGTGCAGCCGGGCCATCCGTACCGCGTTCTCCACCGCCTCGGCGCCGCCGTTGGTGAAGAAGATCTTGTTCAGGTCGCCCGGGGTCAGCTCGGCGATCAGCCGCGCCGCCTCGGACCTCACGTCGATCGCGAACGCCGGGGCGAAGGTGGCCAGTTTCCCGGCCTGCTCCTGGATGGCGGCGACCACCTTGGGGTGCTGGTGCCCGATGTTGGTGTTGACCAGCTGGGACGAGAAGTCCAGATAGCGGTTGCCCTCGTAGTCCCAGAAGTACGAACCTCGCGCCCCGGCCACCGCGAGCGGATCGATGACCGCCTGCGCGGACCAGGAGTGGAAGACATGCGCACGGTCCGCTGCCTTGACGGCGGCGCCGCGCTCGGGGTCTACGGGAACATCAACGGGGTGGGCCATGCCGCCCAGCGTAGGGAGCCACCTGTTCAGGCCGGAACGACCAGCCTGTATGGCTTCGGCCACTCCCCTCGACACGTTGTCAACGGAAGTGGCCGAAGCACAGGTCGGCAGCGCCTAGCGGCCTAGCGGCCTAGATGAACGGGTTGATCTGGATCGTCTCGTCCCGGCCCGGACCCACGCCGATCGCGGAGATCGGAGCGCCGGACATCTCCTCCAGCGCCTTCACATACGCCTTGGCGTTCTTCGGCAGGTCGTCGAAGGACTTGGCCTTGGTGATGTCCTCGTTCCAGCCCGGCAGCGTCTCGTAGACCGGCTTGGCGTGGTGGAAGTCCGTCTGGCTGTACGGGAGTTCCTCGACCCGCTGGCCGTCGATCTCGTACGCCACGCAGACCGGGATCTCCTCCCAGCCGGTGAGCACGTCGAGCTTGGTGAGGAAGAAGTCGGTGAGTCCGTTGACCCGGGTGGCGTACCGGGCGATCACCGCGTCGAACCAGCCGCAGCGGCGGTCGCGGCCGGTGGTGACGCCCCGCTCGCCGCCGATGATGCGCAGCTTCTCGCCGTCCTCGTCGAACAGCTCGGTCGGGAACGGACCCGCGCCGACCCGGGTGGTGTAGGCCTTGAGGATGCCGATGGTGCGGGAGATCCGGGTCGGGCCGATACCGGAACCGGTGCAGGCACCGCCGGAGGTCGGGTTGGACGAGGTGACGAACGGGTACGTGCCGTGGTCCACGTCGAGCAGCGTGCCCTGGCCGCCCTCCAGCAGCACGACCTTGTCCTCGTCCAGCGCCCGGTTCAGCACCAGGGTGGTGTCGGCGACGTAGTCGCGGATCTGCTCCGCGTAGCCCAGGTACTCCTCGACCACCTTCTCGGCGGAGATCGCCCGGCGGTTGAAGATCTTGACCAGCACCTGGTTCTTGTCGTTCAGCGCGGCCTCCACCTTCTGCCGCAGGATCGACTCGTCGAACAGGTCCTGCACCCGGATGCCGACCCGGTTGATCTTGTCGGCGTAGGCCGGGCCGATGCCCCGACCGGTGGTACCGATCTTGCGCTTGCCCAGGAAGCGCTCGGTGACCTTGTCCAGGGTCTGGTGGTACGGGGTGATCAGATGGGCATTGCCGCTGATCAGAAGCTTGGAGGTGTCCACGCCACGCGCCTGGAGCCCGCTCAGCTCGGAAAGCAGGACCGCCGGGTCCACGACGACTCCGTTGCCGATGACGGGGGTGCACCCCGGGGAGAGGATCCCGGACGGGAGCAGGTGCAGCGCGTACTTCTGGTCGCCGACGACCACCGTGTGACCGGCGTTGTTGCCGCCCTGGTAGCGGACCACGTAGTCAACCGAGCCGCCGAGCAGGTCGGTGGCCTTTCCCTTGCCCTCGTCACCCCACTGAGCACCGAGCAGCACAAGTGCGGGCACAGGCGTACACCCCTTCCGGGCGGGGCATGTCCAACGTGCGTAAGAGCCGTCGAACCGGTGCCCCGGAATAGACGAAGCCCCTGGCGCAAAGGCGCAAGGGGCTCTTGCACCGAGATTTTACCTGAGGAAGGACGAAGGTGTCGGCTCAAGCCTCGGCCGGGCTTCCGCTGCTGGTGGTCATCGACCCCGCGGCCCGCACGTTGGACGGTGAATCGGTGCGTATCGCGAAGGACGTCCTGCGGGCGGGCGCGTCGTCGCTGAAGATCTGTCTTCCGGACGACGCCGAGGAACTGCGTCGAGCGCTGGCGCATCGCGGCCGCCGCCGCCCGGTGGTGATCGGCGACGACCACGCCCTGCTGCGCACCGTGCGGTTGCTGCATCGGGAGGGTGCGCTGAGCGACGCGGCGCTGTCCATGGTGCCGGTCGGCCAGCGCTCCGCGCTGGCGCTGTCACGGCGGCTCGGGGTACCGGCGTCCACGGTGGCCGCGGCCCGGGCGGCGCTGAACGGGGCGGTGCGCGATCTGGACCTGCTGCGGGACGAGAGCGGCGGGATCGTGCTGGGCGCGCTGCGGATCCCGTGCCGCGCCGCACCGGCGTCCCGGGGCAACTGGCTTGAGCGCGGCGCCCGTTCGCTGTTGCGCACCCTGACCGGCGGCCCCGGCCAGACGCCGGGCCACTGGCTGCGGGTGGAGGCGGACGGGGTGGTGCTGGCCGACCTGGACCGTCCGGTGCACGAGGTGTCGGTGCGCTCCCCGACCGGCGGTCTGGCCGACGTCTGCGTCCAGCATGCCTCCGGCCGCCCGCTGCGGGTGCGCGCGCAGGCGGTGACGATCTCCGGCCGGGACTTCCGCTACCACGCCGACGAGTCGCCGACCGGCCCGGTGCGCACCCGGACCTGGACGGTCCAGGCCGACGCGTGGCGGCTGACGGTGCCGCGTTAGCCGCTCATCCCCCAACCCACCGCAACCCCAACCGGTAAACCGCCGGAGGCCCTGGCCGCGACCTCGGGTGACCGGTCTCAGACCTCGACCAGCAGCTCCCGTAGCCCCCGGATGACATAGCCCGGCTTCCACTCCGGTTCCCGCACCAGCCGCAGGCCCGGTGCCGAACGCAGCAACTGCCCGAAGGACGCGGCCAGTTCGATCCGGGCCAGCGGTGCGCCCAGGCAGTAGTGGATGCCCGCGCCGAACGCCAGATGCGGGTTGTCGGCGCGGGCCAGGTCCAGCCGGTCGGGGTCGGCGAAGCGGGCCGGGTCCCGGTGCGCCGAGCCGAACAGCAACGCGACCTCGCTGCCGCGCGGGATGGTGGTACCACCGATCTCGATGTCGTCCAGCACCCAGCGCTCGAACAGCTGCAACGGGGTGTCGTACCGCAACAGCTCCTCGATGGCCGTGGGCAGCAACTGGGGGTCCTTGCGCAGCAGTTCAAGCTGGTCGGGGTGGCGCAGCAGGGTCCACCAGCCGTTCGCGGTGGTGTTGACGGTCGCCTCATGACCGGCGTTCAGCAGCAGCACACAGGTGGAGATCATCTCCTGCTCGGAGAGCCGGTCCCCCTCGTCGTACGCGGCGATCAGCGCGCTGATCAGGTCCTCGCCCGGGTCCCTGCGCCGTGCGGCGATCAACTCCCGCAGGTACGCGGAGAACTCGACGCTCGCGCGGACCGCGGCGGTCGCCGTCGCCTCGTCCGGATTCAGCTCGTACATCCCGCAGATCGCCGCCGACCAGGGACGCAGCAACCCCCGGTCGGCGGCCGGTATGCCCAGCATCTCGGCGATGACGGCCACCGGCAGCGGTTCCGCCACCCTGGCCAGCAGGTCACCGCCGCCGTCGGCGCACAGGTCGGCGACGAGTTCGGCGGCCAGCCTCTCGATGGTGGGGGTCAGACCGCGTACCGTCGCCGGGGTGAAGGCCTTGGCCACCAGCCGCCGGATCCGGGTGTGGTCCGGGGCCTCCAGGTCGAGCATCCCGTTGTCGTTGAGCACATGGAACGGTTCGTGCTCGGCGGGCGGCGGAGTGCGCCCGAACTCCTCGTGCGTGAAGCGGTGCAGATACGTCCGCCCGAGGCGGCGGTCCCGCAGACAGGCGCTGACGTCCGCGTAGTGCGGGACCAGCCACTGGCCCGTCGGCTCGTACCAGATCGCCCGCCCGCTCTCCCTCAGCCGCCTGTACGCGGGATACGGGTCAGCGACGAACTCGGGCGACCGGGGATCGAACTCCATCGCGGGTCACTCCTTGCTACGCGGTACGGGTGCTTGGGTCGCGGCTGCTTCGGCACCGCCGGGCGGTACGTCGTGACCCTCCACCTCGGCCAGCGCCGCCAGCAGCTCCGGAAACGCCGCGGACCCCGGAATCAGCGGCGCGTAATGGCCGACGTCCGGCAACTCACGCAGCCGCGCGCCAGCGACGCCCGCGTACCGGCGTGAGACCTCGACGGGAACGTCAACGTCCGCCGTACCGTGCACAAGCACCGCCGGAACGCCGAGCGGCGGCAGCCGCACCGGATCGACGGCCGCCAGATCACCCTCGGCGCCGATGAGTTCATCGACGGCGCCGTCACTGAGCCGCAACTCCCGCGCGTACCCGAGATCCGCGACCGGCGACACCGCCACCACCCCGCTGACCCCGCCCCGCGCGGCCGCCCACAGGGCGAGCTGACCGCCCGCCGAGTGGCCCAGCACCACGTGTTCCGCGCCGTCCCAGGCGGTCTCCACCGCCTGGGCCACGTCGTCGAACGTCGCGGGCCAACCGCCGCCCCCGCCGACCCGCCGGTACTCGGCCAGCGCCACCGCGTACCCGCACCGCGCCAACTCCGCGGCCAGCGGCGACAGATGGGCGCGGTCGTACGCCTCCCGCCAGAAGCCGCCGTGCAGCACGGTGAGCCGACGCCCGCCGCCCACCCCGTAGTAGTCGATGACCTGCGAGGGGTGCGGCCCGTACGCGCGGCTGTCCTCCGCCGCGGCGGGCGGCAGCGCCAACAGCGCCGCCTCCTCGTCCTGCGGCCTCATCGCAGCACGTCCGCGAGCGTGCGCGCCGCGCGCAGCGCGTCCACGTACCGGGTGTACAGCGGGGTGAAACCGAACCGCAGCACATCGGGGCGCCGGAAGTCGCCCACCACGCCGCGTTCGATCAGCCCCGCCATCACCTCGCCCGCGCGCTCGCAGCGCAGCGAGACCTGGCTGCCGCGCAGCGCGTGGTCGGCGGGCGTGATCGACTCGACCAGTCCGTCCGGCACTTCAGCGGCCACGCACTCCAGGAAGAAGTCGGTCAGCGCCAGGCTCTTGCGCCGAACGTCCTCGATCGACACCCCGTCCCACGCCTCAAGTGCCGCCTCCAGCGCGAGCATTGACAAGATCTCCGGGGTACCGACCCTGCCGCGTAGCGCCCCGTCCGCCGGTTGGTAGTCGGGCCGCATGCCGAACGGGTCGGCGTGCGAGTTCCAGCCGGGCAGCGGGGAGTCGAACCGCGGTTGCAGTTCCCGGCGGACGTAGAGGTAGGCGGGCGCGCCCGGGCCGCCGTTGAGGTACTTGTACGTACAGCCGACGGCCAGGTCCACGCCGTCCGCGTCCAGCCCTACCGGCAGCGCCCCGGCGCTGTGGCACAGGTCCCACACCACCAGCGCGCCCGCGGCGTGCGCGGCGGCGGTGGTGCCGGACATGTCGTGCAGCCGTCCGGTGCGGTAGTCGACGTGGTTGACCAGCGCCACGGCGGTACGCGGCCCGACCTCGGCCGCCATGTCGGCGGCGGGCACCGGGCGCACCGTGCGGCCGGTCATCCGTGCCGCCGACGCCGCGATGTAGCCGTCGGTCGGGAAGGTGGCCGCGTCGACCAGCACCTCGTCCCGGTCCTGCGGCGCCATGCGCACCGCGGCGACCAGCGCCTTGAAGACGTTGACGCTGGTGGAGTCGCCGACCACCACCTGGCCCGGCGCGGCGCCGATCAGCGGGGCGATCCGGTCGCCGACCCGCTCCGGCGCGGTCCACCAGCCGCTCTCGTCCCAGGAGCGGATGCGCAGCCGCCCCCACTCCCGCTCCACCACGTCCTTCAGCCGGGCGGACACGCCGTGCGGCAGCGCACCGAGCGAGTTGCCGTCCAGGTAGACCTCCGCGGCGCCAGCCGCCTGATCGGGTGGGGTGTCCAGGGCGAACCGGTCGCGGATCTTGGCCAGTTGGTCGTCGGCGTCGAGCCGTTCGGCCCGGCTCAGCAGGTCGTCAGACATGGCTGCGGGCCGTCCACAACTCGGGGAAGACGTTCTTGCGGGCGCGCTTCTCCAGCCATGCCACGCCCGCCGAGCCGCCGGTGCCCTGCTTGGCGCCCATCGCACGCCGGGTGGCCACCAGATGGTCGTTGCGCCAGCGCCACACCAGTTCCGCGACCTCGGTCAGCGCCTCGCCGAGCCGCATCTCCGGGGTGTCCTGTGGCCCCGCGTATATCCGCTGCCAGACGCGTTCCACGTCCGGGTCGGCCTCGTAGCGCTGGGCCGGGTCGCGGTTGAGCGCCGCGGCGGGCACGGCGTGGCCGCGGCGGGCCAGGTAGCCCAACACCTCGTCGTACAGGCTGGGTTCCTGCAGCGCCTTCTCCAGTTCGGCGTGCGCGCGCGGCGCGCCGCGGTGCGGGACCAGCATCGAGCCGGACTTCTCGCCGAGCAGGAACTCAAGGCGGCGGTACATCGCCGACTGGAACCCGGACCCCTCGCCGAGCGCGCCGCGGTACGAGTTGAACTGGGCGGGCGTCAGGTGGGCCAGCGGCTTCCAGGACGCGTTCAGCGACTCCAGCTCGTAGGTGCTGCGGCGCAGCGCCGCCAGCGCCGTCGGCAGGTCGTCCTGGCGCAGCGCCGTGGCGGCGGTCTGCCATTCGTGGACGATGACGGTGAACCACAGCTCCATGACCTGGGTGGTCACCAGGAAGACCATCTCACCCGGGTCGTCGGAGAGCGGGTGCTGCAGATGGGTGAGGACGTCGGCCTTCACGTAGTCGTCGTACGGGGTGGTGCCCTCGAAGTCCAGATTCGGGGTGTCCGGGCCGACTCCGTCCGGCTCGGGGTGCTGGGACATCGCTGTCTCCTTGATCCGCGCTACCGGGTAGCGGTCCGCTCCTTCCTGTTCGGCATCGGAGCTCCGGTCCCCTCGGGCCCGCACACACGGTCGACGTGCCGCTGGCCCATGCGCATCATGCGGGGAAGGGCCGGGCTACGGCAAGACCTGCCCGGCGGCCGGGGCCGGGCAGGTCTCGTGGTGTGGCTCGGGCCGAGCGGATCAGGCCCGGCGGATCAGGCTGTGCCGATCACGTCAGCGTGTCGGCCGCCGTCGGGGAGGACTCGCGCAGGAAGGTGGCGCAGCGCTCGTGCTCGTCGTCCTCGCCGATCGCCTGGGCGGCGCGGCTGAGGGCGTGCAGGGCGCGTAGGAAGCCGCGGTTGGGCTCGTGCTCCCAGGGCACCGGCCCATGGCCCTTCCAGCCGTTGCGGCGCAGTGCGTCCAGGCCGCGGTGGTATCCGGTGCGGGCGTAGGCGTACGACTCCACCACCCGGCCCGCCTCGAAGGCGTCATCGGCGAGCTGCGCCCAGGCCAGGGAGGATGCGGGGTACTTCGCGGCGACATCCGTCGGCGAGGTCCCCGAGGCGAGCAGTTCCCGCGGCTCCGGATCGTCGGGCAGATGGGTCGGGGGCGGCCCCCCGAGCAGGTTCTCATGAATGGCCATACCCCCAGTCTGCCTGCTCCCCGGCCGCGAGCGGCCGGGGAGAAAGGCTGCACTCCCCACCGGGGACGAAGCGCCAGAAGGGGGGTGGGGGCGGAACCCCCCAAACACGCGTTACTTCAGCTTGTTGCCCGCGGACCGCAGGTTCTGCGCGGCCACGCCGACGCGCGCGGCCATGCCCTCCTCGGCCAGCTTGCCCCAGGTACGCGGGTCGTAGGTCTTCTTGTTACCGACCTCGCCGTCGACCTTCAGCACACCGTCGTAGTTCTTGAACATGTGCGCCGCCACCGGCCGCGTGAACGCGTACTGCGTGTCGGTGTCGATGTTCATCTTCACCACGCCGTTGTCCAGCGCCTCGTTGATCTCCTCGATCGTCGAGCCGGAACCACCGTGGAAGACGAAGTCGAACGGGCTGGCCTTGCCGAACTTCTCGCCCACCGCGATCTGCAGTTCCTTCAGGATCGACGGCCGCAGCACGACGTTGCCCGGCTTGTACACGCCGTGCACGTTGCCGAACGACGCGGCGAGCAGGTACCGCCCCTTCTCGCCCAGGCCGAGCGCCTCGGCGGTCCGGATGCCGTCCGACACGGAGGTGTACAGCTTGTCGTTGATCTCGTGGGAGACACCGTCCTCCTCGCCACCGGTCGGGGTGATCTCGACCTCGAGGACGATCTTCGCCTTGACCGCCTCGGCCAGCAGCTCCTGCGCGATGGCGAGGTTGTCGTTGAGGATCTCCGCCGAGCCGTCCCACATGTGGGACTGGAACAGCGGGTTGAGGCCCTTGGCCACCCGCTCCTGGGAGATGGCCAGCAGCGGACGGACGTAGCCGTCCAGCTTGTCCTTGGGGCAGTGGTCGGTGTGCAGCGCGACGTTGACCGGGTACTTCTCCGCGACGATGTGCGCGAACTCGGCCAGCGCGACCGCGCCGGTCACCATGTCCTTGCTGTACTGACCGCCCAGGAACTCCGCGCCACCGGTGGAGATCTGGATGATGCCGTCGCTCTCCGCCTCGGCGAGGCCGCGCAGCGCGGCGTGCAGCGTCTGCGACGAGGTCACGTTGATGGCCGGGTAGGCGAACTTGCCTGCCTTCGCCCGGTCGAGCATCTCGTTGTAGACCTCGGGGGTTGCGATGGGCATGTGTCCGCTCCTTGGGGGTCCGCGGGTCGTACTGACGTTGGCGACGTCATCGTCGCCCTCATCTTCGCAGACTCCCGTCCAACCTCCATACGGCAGCTATCACACCCGCCCGTCGCCCACCACCACCCTCAAATGAGAGCCTTCAGCTCGCAGAAACCCCGCCCGTCGCCCACCACCACCCTCAAATGAGAGCCTTCAGCTCGCAGAAACTGTGGCGTGAGGGTGGCCGTCTTACGCGTGAGGGGTGGCTGTTTCACGTGAAACAGCCACCCCTCACAGATAAGCGCAGGTCACAGGCGTGCTGCGACGATCACTCCAGGCCGAGGTCGGCCAGGCTGTACGCCTGGAGGTACGGCAGCCCGGTCTCGGCGATGGCCCCGGCCGCACCGCGCTCCACGATGACCGCGACACCGACCACCTCGGCGCCCTCCTCGCGCAGCGCCTCGACCGCGGTCAGCACCGAGCCGCCGGTGGTGGAGGTGTCCTCGACCGCCAGCACCCGGCGCCCCTTGACGTCCGGACCCTCCACCCGCCGCTGCAGGCCGTGCGCCTTGCCGGTCTTGCGGACCACGAACGCGTCCAGCCTGCGCCCGCGCGCCGCGGCGGCGTGCAGCATCGAGGTGGCGACCGGGTCGGCGCCGAGGGTCAGCCCGCCCACCGCGTCGTAGTCGAGGTCGGCGGTCAGGTCCAGCATCACCTGACCGACCAGCGGAGCCGCCTCACCATCGAGGGTGATCCGGCGCAGGTCGACGTAGTAGTCGGCCTCCTTGCCGGAGGAGAGCGTCACCTTGCCGTGCACCACGGCCTTGTCCTTGATCTGCTGCAGCAGGGCGTCACGGGCGTCAGTCATGCCCATGAGACTAGCCGAGCCGTTCCCACGCCCAGACCGTCGTGATCTCCAGCGGGTCGATCGGGGTGACCAGCCGCGGATGCGTGTTGAGACCGTTCGGCGGGCCGGACTGCGGCTCGACGCAGATCGCCTCCGGCTGCTCGTCGTAGACCACCACCCACTCGGCCGGGCTGGTCACCTTGACCCGCAGCTCACCGGGCCAGGTCAGGGTCACGTCGACGCCGTCCGGCATGCCGAAGCAGTCGTCCCACGGGCCGGGCTTGGGGTCGATCCGGCGCCCGGTCGGCAGGTGGTTGTCGCCGCGCTCCTCCTGCCAGGCGGGCGCGAAGCCGATGGTGGCGTCCTGGCCGCCCGCGCCGAGGTTGCGCAGGAACCACGGGTGCCAGCCCGCCTGCGCCGGGAAGGACACCTCGGCGGTCTCCACTCCCAGGGTGAGCCGCAGCTCGTTCTCGGCGAGCTCGATGACCTGGGTGACGCGGCCCGCGTACGGCCAGGGGTCGGTGAGGTCGTAGTAGAACGAGGCGGTGCGCTCGTCTTGCGTGGACCGCGTCCAGGTCGCGTCGCGGCCGGTGCCGTGGATGGCGTGCGGGGCGGCGTTGATGGGCAGTTGGTGAGTCACTCCGCCGTTGCGGAATCGGCCGTTCTCGGTGCGGCCGCACCACGGGACCATGACGAACGAGCCGTAACGCGGCCCCTGCCGCAGCAGTTCGGTACCGCCGACGCGCAGACTGCTGATACCGCAGCCCGCCTCGGGCCGCACGGTCAGTTCGACGTCACCGGCGATGAGCCGGACCGATTCTGATGTCTGGTGCATGCGCACGAATCTAGGGCTTGTACGGCGCCGTTCAGCGACGGCGCCGCAGTACCCGGCCGACCACCACGGCGGACGCGAGCAGTGCGGCGGCGGCCGGTGCGGCCCAGCGCAGGGTGTCGCTGGTCGTGCTGGTGGCCGGTGCGGGCACCGGGGCGTAGCGGCCGCGCGGCGGCGCGTGGTCGACCTCCTCCGCGCTGCGGCCGATCATGGTGCGGCGGGCGTGCGCGGCCTCGGCGGGTGCGTCGGTACGCGGACGCGGCTCGTCCTCCAGACCGGCGGGGGTCTCCGGCACATCGACCTCGACCAGCTCCAACTCCTCTTCGCCGTCGGCGGGTTCGGGCAACTCGGCGAGCTCCAGCTCCTCGGCGTCCACGGCGTCGTCAGCGTCCTCGACGTCGATCACGTCCGGCAGCAGCACGCCCTGTGCGGAGGCCTCCTGCGCGGGCGGGGCGAACTCGGCGGGCGGTTCGGCTTCCAGATCCGTTGTGAGGTCGGAAACGAAACGATCCAGCAGGCGGCGGCCGGAGGCCTCCACGGTCGGCTGGTCGAACTCGGTCAGCCGCCCCTCGGCCTGCACGGCGCCGGAGAAACCGAGCCGGGTGCCGTTGCCCTCCGGATCGAGCCCGATGACCAGGGCCAGCTTGACCGCGCCGCCGCCGCGGGCTTCGGCGCCCTCGCCCTCGATCTCGAAGCCGCCGTCACAGGCGGCGATCCGCAGGCTGCCGCGGTACGTGATGGTGGAGCCTCCGATGCGCAGCCGCAGCCGCCCCGCGATGCCGCCGGGCACGGCGGCGGCCGCGTCGCGCTGCAGGGCGGAGACGCACCGGGCGACCCGGTCGGGGTCGCTCAGTGCTCGCCGCACGGTCTCGACCGGAAATGGGACGTATGACTCGTGCTCCATACCGCTGGAGCCTACCGGGACGCTGCGGACATGGGCAGCGTCCCGGCGTGGTCCCGGTCGCCCCGTTCTCCCACCCGCCCGCCCTTGACGGGGCTCCGCCCCCAGCACCGACCACGGGGCTCGGCCCCGATACCCCGGGGGGACGGTCGCTTCTCACCGCCGGGCTGCGCCGCGCGGATTGCGCGCCGTCGCGGCGGAGGGCTCACCCGCCATATCGCGGGCGCATCAGCGTGGAAGGCGGAAGAGAGGCGGGCGGGCGGGACAGGGCTGCCGTCTGGACGGCGTGCCGTAGCGCGGCGGGCGTGAGGGAGCGTAGGCGGGGCGCGGCCAGGCGGGCGGCGACGGGGGTGCGGGCGGCCAGCAGGAAGTCGCCCGCCGGGAGCCAGTAAGGCGTGGTGCGCAACCCCGCCGAGCGGACCGTCGCGTCCACGGTCCAGAACCGCGGCCCGCACCCCGCGTGCACCGCGAGACGGCCGCCGGGCGCCAGATCGGCCGCCGCCAACCCGTAGAACTCCTGCGAGTACAGCTTGGCGCTACGGGAGATGCGCGGATCCGGCAGGTCCTCGATCACCACATCGTACGCACCGAGCCGCCGCCGCTCCCACAACCAGTCGAAGGCGTCCGCGGTCACCACCTCGACCCGCGGGTCGGCGAAGGAGTGACGGTTCAGCGCGCTCAGCCCGGGGTCATGGCGCGCCAGTTCCACCAGCTGGGCGTCCACGTCCACCAGCGTCACCGACGCCACGTCCGCGTACCGCAGCACCTCGCGCAGCGCCAGCCCGTCACCGCCGCCGAGGATCAACACCCGCCGGTGCGGCCCGGCCATCGCGGGGTGGACCAGCGCCTCGTGGTACCGGTACTCGTCGCGCCCGGAGTCCGACAGCCGCCCGTCCAGGAATAACCGCAGCGGGCGCCCCGCGGGCGAGCCGGTGAGCACCACCTCCTGCACGTCCGTGCGCACCGCCAGCCGTACGTCGCCCCCGTAGACCGCCTGCCGCGCGGCCCGCTCGAAGGGCCCGGCGAACACCGCGGCGGTGGCCAGCACCACCAGCACCGCGACGTTCACCCCCATCAGCCAGCCGCGCGCCCGTCCACTGAGGTCCCGCCGGAACAGCCCGAGCACCGTCGCCGCGCCAGCCCCCGCGTTCACCGCCCCGGTCAGCAGCACACCGGTCACCTGCCCGAGGAACGGCAGCAGCACGAACGGGAAGGCGAGCCCGCCGACCAGCGCGCCCACGTAGTCGGCGGCGAACAGCTCGGCCACCGCGCCGCCCGCGTCCTGCCGTCTGATCCGCTGGATGAGCGTCATCAGCAACGGCACCTCGGCGCCTATCAGCAGCCCGATCGCGAAGGCGAACACCGTGATCGCCGAGCCGCACTGGCCGAGCCAGGCGAAGCTCGCGTAGAGCGCCATCGCGGACAGCCCGCCGACCAGCGCGAGCAGCGACTCGATGAGCGCGAAGCCGACGGCGGCCCGGCACCGGATGCTCTTGGCGAGCAGCGAGCCGACCCCCATCGCGAACACCATCACGGACAGCACGACGGACGCCTGGGTGACCGAGTCGCCCACCAAGTACGAGGCGAGCGCGACGAGTTCGAGTTCGTAGACCAGTCCACAGGCGGCGCAGACGAAGACCGAGCCAAGCACCAGCGCACGCCCGAGGCTGACCGAGACCGGCAACCGGGCAAGGGACGGGGGCACGTCGATCATGAGTGCACGCTACGTCACTCTGCGCGTCGCCCCGGTCACCCACAGGGGTGCAATTGGGCGTCGCGGACGGCGCGTTGACGGTCAGTCGCAATCCGGGCCGCGCCCCGCGCAACGCCCGGCGAAGGCGCCTTCACCGCAACCCCGTCACCCGTGACCTCGTGGTCACCAGCCGTCCCTCCATCGGGTAGGCGTGCCAGGTGCGCCAGTGCACCTCGCCCGCGCCGTCCGGGTCCCGCTGCACCAGCATCGCGGTGAAGGCGTTGGGGTCGCCGGGGAAGCGCCCGGCGAGCCCGTGCGGATGGTCGGCGACCAACGCCAGCAACTCCTGGGCGCGGCCCGCGAACGAGCCGCGCGAGAGCGTCTCCACGCGCGCCGCGAACTCGTACTCCCAGTCCCCGACGCGCTCCGCGACGCCCAGCGGCAGCGGGGTCCTGCTGCCCGGCATACAGGCCACGGTCTCCGAACAACAGCCGTCGGGGGCGTTGAGCAGCACTTGGTGGGAGGCGCCAAGCAGCCGCATCTGCACCTGAATTCGGCAATCTCCAGCGGTACGCGAACGGCGGCGCCCCAGGTCGAGTTCCAGGTTGACGACGGCGAGCGCGGGCAGCGGCTCCTTGCCGAGCCGCCATGCGAGGTCCCCGGCACGGGTGTCGATATAGGCGGTTTCTAGGGTCGTGAGCATGGGTCGGCTCCGCAAGCACGGGAGGGTTCACGCAGGGCGGGTGGGCCAGGCCGTCCCCTGCTCCCTCGCGGGGGCGCGCGGGAGGGCATGTAGTGGAGGACCGACCCAGGGGGACGTCCGCCGGTCCGTGTCCACGGGGGGTCCGGGAATCAATACGGAATCATGAATTTCGTAGTGCGCGTAGCGGTTTTACCCATTCAGGTGCGGTTTACATCCCCACGGGCACGTACCTGTTCAGGTGTTCACCACATCCGCTCGTGCGGCATATGCGAAGCGGCAAAGACCACCCGCAGTTGTGGCCGGTCTTCGGCTACCGCGCGCCTGACGCCCCGTCGGATGAGCCGCCGCTGGCCGGTGCGCGCTCCGGGCGCGGTGCCGCGGCGTCGAGATCCGGCCGGGTGGCCGACGCGATGGCCGCGATCACCATGAACGCGATGCACGCACAGATGATCAGTCCCACCAGGTAGGGCATACCGCCCACCTCACTTTCCCCGGCTCCCCCGAACTCCCCCGAAACGAGGCGCTTCGCTGTGCCCCGGTTCATGCCCGCGACGGCGCGCCGGTAATGGGGAGTTGAGGAAGTCCAGAGGTTCGCCGGAGGATAGCTGGCATGACTCGGCCTCTGCTCAATCGGCGCCTCGACGGTTTCGGCACGACGATCTTCGCGGAGATGTCCGCGCTCGCCGCCCGCACCGGGTCCATCAACCTGGGCCAGGGCTTCCCCGACACCGACGGCCCCGAGGCGGTGCGCGAGGCGGCGGTACGGGCGCTGCGGGACGGCCGCGGCAACCAGTACCCGCCGGGCCCCGGCGTGCCCGAGCTGCGCACCGCCATCGCCGAGCACCAGCGCGACCGGTACGGCCTGGAGTTCGACCCGGACACCGAGGTGCTGGTGACCGCGGGCGCCACGGAGGCGATCGCGGCCGCGCTGCTCGCGCTGGTCGAGCCGGGCGACGAGGTGATAGCGCTGGAGCCGTACTACGACTCGTACGCCGCGTGCATCGCGATGGCGGGCGGCACCCGGGTGCCGGTCACGCTGCGCCCGGACGGATCGCGGTTCGTGCTGGACCTGGACGAGCTGCGCGCCGCGGTCACCGACCGCACCCGGCTAATCCTGCTCAACACGCCGCACAATCCGACCGGCACCGTACTGACCCGTGCCGAACTGGCCGCCATCGCCGAACTGGCGGTGGAACGCGATCTTCTGGTGATCACCGATGAGGTGTACGAACACCTGGTCTTCGACGGCGAACACCTGCCGCTCAGCACATTCACAGGAATGCGCAACCGAACCGTGACCATCTCTTCCGCCGGCAAGACGTTTTCGTTCACCGGCTGGAAGGTGGGATGGGTCACCGCATCACACGATCTGGTGAACGCCGTGCGAACGGCGAAGCAATTTCTCACGTACGTCTCGGGCGGTCCGTTCCAATACGCCGTGGCCGAGGCGTTGCGGCTGCCAACCAGCTATTTCCACGATCTTGCCGCCGACCTGCGGGCAAAGCGCGACCTGCTGGCGGACGGCCTGCGGGAGGCTGGTTTCGGGGTCTTCCGCCCGGCTGGCACGTACTTCGTGACCACGGACATTCGCCCACTCGGCGCAACCGACGGATTCGACTTCTGCCGCTCCCTGCCGGAACGTTGCGGGGTGGTCGCGATCCCCAACGCGGTGTTCTACGACGCGAAGGAAAGGGGAACTCCCTACGTACGCTTCGCGTTCTGCAAGCGAACAGAGGTGCTCAACGATGCGATCTCGCGTCTGAAGCAGCTACGCTCCTGAGGCAACCCATCCTGACTTTCGGTCGTCTTTCACCCGTGGGGGTGGATTGCTGCGCTACTCGGCACGGCGGACCCGTACAACCCGACAATGCGCGCAAGGCAAGAACAGAGTGATTCAGGCTTGTCGTCAAGTACGGTGCCGATGAACGGACGCCCCGGGAGGAGCGGAACAGGTGTATACGGCCGAGCCGGTCTCGACCCCTCCTCGTGCTGCGGCGGGGGGATCCACCGCCCCGAGACCCGAGGTCCGCTCCCGCCTTGAGCGGGCGAGGGCCTCGCTGCGGCGCGCGGCACCCGCGCTCATGGTGTACGCGGCGGTGCGGGCCACCGGCCTGCTGTTCCTGTCCGCCTACGCCTGGTACGCGGGCCAGCATCCGCGCAGCATCCTGGGCCTGGCCTGGGACGCGCGCTGGTACTTCCGGGTGGCCGAGTACGGCTACGGCACGCTGATCCCGTCCGCCACCCAGCACACCATCCTCTACAACGACCTGGCGTTCTTCCCGCTGTATCCGATGACCGTGCGGGTGGTCTCGTACATCATCCCGATCGGCATCATCAACGTCGCGATCCTGGTCGCCTGGACCGCCACGCTGCTGTCGGTGTGGGCGATCTACCTGATCGGCGCGCGGCTGTACAGCCGCCGGGTCGGCATCGCCCTGGTACTGCTCTACGGGCTGCTGCCGCACGCGATCATCCAGACCATGGCGTACACCGAGCCGGTGATGACCGCGCTGGCCGCCTGGTCGCTGTACGCCGTGCTGACCCGCCGCTGGCTGTACGCGGGCGTGCTGGCCGCCCTGGCGGGCTGCACCCGGCCCAACGGCGTCGCGGTGGCCGCCGCGGTGGTGGCGGGCGTGGCCATGGACTACTGGCGGCGCCGCAGGGCGGGCAAGCCGGTGGACTGGCGGGCCTGGATCGGGGCGGCGATCGCGCCGCTGGGCTGGTTCGGGTACGTGCTGTGGGTCGGCTGGCAGACCGGTGACATCAAGGGCTACTTCAAGGTCCAGGCGCGCTGGGGTTCGCGGTTCGACTTCGGCTGGAGCGCGCTGCGGTTCTTCAAGCACCTGGTCACCGGCACCGACTACTTCGCGTACTACGTGGCCGCGGCCATCGTGGCCGCCGCGGTGATCCTGCTGGCGCTGTGCATCACCGACCGGATCCCGGTGGCGCTGCTGGCGTACTGCGGGGTGCTGATGCTGATCGGCATCGGCGGCGCGGGCTTCTTCCAGTGCAAGCCGCGGTTCCTGATGCCCGCGTTCCCGCTGCTGATCCCGGCCGCGATCGCGCTCGCCAGAGCCAGGCCGCGCACCGCGTGGGTGGCGGTCATCTCACTGGCCGGGTTCTCGTTCTTCTACGGAACGTATCTGCTCACCATCGCGCCGCTGGCGCTGTGAGCGGGCGCTGACGAGACGGACGCCGCGGCAGGGGTCAGCTCCCCGCCGCGGCGTCCGTTTGGTCAACGAGGGCTCAGTCCTCGTCGCCTTCGTCCTCACCGCCGTCGGACTCTGCGTCCTTCTCCAGCCCGAGCTGCTCGGTGACCCATCGGTCGAAGTCGACCGACGCCCGCACCCAGCTGACCGTGGACGACACGAAGTGCTCCAGGCCGACGCCGAGCCCCAGCAGCATCTGGGCCTCGCCGATCAGCCGCACCGAGCCGTCGTCGTGGGTGTGCGAGTACACCTTCGGCCACAGCGTCTGCCGGTTCCAGCCGTCGGCGATCTCCAACAGCTTGTTCTTGTCCTCGATGGAGTACGCGCGGTCGTAGAAGGTACGGACCGCGAAGACCTCCTGCTCCCCCTCACCGCGGAACATGAAGTACGTGCGGAAGTCCTCCCACGGCGCGGCGAGGTCTCCCTCCTCGTCCACCACGTACTTCAGCTCCATCTGGTCCAGCAACTGCTTGACCAGGTCCTGGTTCGGCCGGATCACGCCTCCACCCGGCGGCCCGGCCGGTGGCTGGTTGGACGGGCCTTGGCCGAAGTTCGGGATGGAGGACGGGTCAATGCTCACCGTGTGGTTCCCTTCGCGACGATTGCCGCCATCCTCCCCCATCCCGGCCCGGGTATGGCAAGCCCCGCCCTCATCGGAGCGGCCGCACGGTCAACCCTTCACCCTCGCGGTCCACACGGACGGTGTCGCCGTCGTGCACCTCGCCGGCGAGGATCGCCTTGGCCAGCCGGTCGCCGATGGCGGTCTGCACCAGGCGGCGCAGCGGCCGCGCGCCGTAGGCCGGGTCGTTGCCCTCCCGGGCCAGCCAGGCCAGGGCCTCGTCGGAGACGTCCAGCTCCAGGCGGCGGTCCTTGAGGCGGTCGCGCAGCCTGTTCAGCTGGAGCCCGGCGATCCGGCCCAACTCGTCCTCGGTGAGCGAGTGGAAGACGACGATGTCGTCCAGCCGGTTGAGGAACTCCGGCTTGAAGGACTCCCGAACGGTCTCCAGTACGGCATCGCGCTTGCGCGCCTCGGACAGCTCGGGGTTCACCAGGAACTGTGAGCCGAGGTTGGAGGTGAGGATGAGGATGGTGTTGCGGAAGTCAACCGTCCGCCCCTGGCCGTCGGTCAGCCGACCGTCGTCCAGCACCTGCAGCAGCACGTCGAAGACCTCCGGGTGCGCCTTCTCCACCTCGTCCAGCAGCACCACCGTGTACGGCCGCCGCCGCACCGCCTCGGTGAGCTGGCCGCCCTCCTCGTAGCCGACGTAGCCGGGCGGGGCGCCGACCAGCCGGGCCACCGAGTGCTTCTCGCCGTACTCGCTCATGTCGATGCGGACCATCGCCCGCTCGTCGTCGAACAGGAAGTCGGCCAGCGCCTTGGCCAGCTCGGTCTTGCCGACACCGGTCGGGCCGAGGAACAGGAAGGAGCCCGTCGGCCGGTCCGGGTCGGCGATGCCGGAACGCGACCGGCGCACCGCGTCCGACACCGCGGAGACCGCCTCACTCTGCCCGATCAGCCGCTTGCCCAGCTCCTCCTCCATGCGCAGCAGCTTGCGGGTCTCGCCCTCCAGCAGCCGTCCGGCCGGGATGCCGGTCCACGAGGCGACCACCTGGGCGATGTCGTCCGGGGTGACCTCCTCACCGACCATGCCCTCCAGCTGCCGCTGCGCCTCGATCGCCTCGGCCAGCTCCTTCTCGGTCTGCGGAATCTGCTCGGTCCTGATCCGGCCGGGGGTGACCCAGTCGCCGGTCTCCGGGGCCTTCAGCTCGGCCCGCTGGAACTCGCTCTCCAGCTCATCCAGCCGCTTCTTCAGCTCACCGACGCGGTTGTGGACCTCACGCTCCTTGTTCCACTTCGCGGTGAGCCCGCGCAGCTCCTCCTCCTTCTCCTCCCGCTGCCTGCGCAGCGCGTCCAGCCGCTCACGGGCGTCCGGCGCGAGCGCCTCCTCCTTCTCGGCCTGCTTCTTGGCCTTCTTGTCCTTGGCCCCGGAGGTCGCCAGCAGCGACTCCTCCTCCATCCGCAACCGGTCGACGGCGCGCTGGAGTTCGTCGATCTCCACCGGGGAGGAGTCGACCTCCATGTGCAGCCGGGAGGCGGCCTCGTCGACCAGGTCGATGGCCTTGTCGGGCAGGAAGCGCGAGGTGATGTAGCGGTGCGAGAGGTTGGCGGCGGCCACCAGCGCGGAGTCGGCGATCCGCACCTCGTGGTGCGCCTCGTAGCGCGGCTTGAGGCCGCGCAGGATGGCGATGGTGTCCTGCACGCTCGGTTCGGCCACCATCACCTGCTGGAAGCGGCGCTCCAGCGCCGGGTCCTTCTCGATCCGCTCCCGGTACTCGTCCAGCGTGGTCGCGCCGACCATCCGCAGCTCACCGCGGGCGAGCATCGGCTTGAGCATGTTGCCCGCGTCCATCGCCGAGTCCCCACCGGCGCCCGCACCCACGACGGTGTGCAGCTCGTCGATGAACGTGATGATCTGGCCGTCGCTCTCCTTGATCTCGGCCAGCACGGCCTTGAGCCGCTCCTCGAACTCACCACGGTACTTCGCGCCCGCGACCATGGCGCCCAGGTCCAGCTGGACCAGCCGCTTGCCCTTGAGCGCGCCGGGCACATCACCCTTCACTATCCGCTGGGCGAGCCCCTCGACCACGGCGGTCTTGCCGACGCCCGGCTCGCCGATCAGCACCGGGTTGTTCTTGGTACGGCGGGAGAGCACCTGGATGACCCGCCGGATCTCGTTGTCCCGGCCGATGACCGGGTCCAGCTTGCCCTCACGGGCGATGGCGGTGAAGTCGGTGCCGTACTTCTCCAGGGCCTTGTAGGTGGCCTCCGGGTCAGGAGTGGTCACGCGGGCGCCTCCGCGGGCGGTCTCGAAGGCGTCCAGCAGCTCCGCGGCCGTGGCGCCCTGGCGGTCCAGTAGTTCGGCGGTGGGGCCGCCCTTGGCGGCGAGCCCGATCAGCAGGTGCTCGGTCGACACATAGGCGTCGCCCAGTTCCTTGGCGCGCTGCGAGGCGTCGGCGATCACCGCGAGCAGGTCACGGCTCGCCTGCGGCGGGGCGACGGTGGAGCCCTGCACCGTGGGCAGGGCGTCCAGCTGGGCCCTCGCGCCCTTGAGCAGTGCGTCCGGATCGGCGCCCACGGCGGCCAGCAGGTCCTTGACGTTGTCGTTCTCCGGCTGCTCCAGCAGCGAGACGAGCAGGTGCGCCGGGACCAGGTCCGCATGCCCCGCGGACACCGCCCGGCTGTTGGCGCCGCTGAGCGCCTCCTGGCTCTTGTTGGTCAGCTCTGCGTTCACGTGCGCGGACCTCCTCTGTGGCGTCGCCATCGTCCTGCCGCAACAAGTGTAAGACAACTTGAGTCGCTCGGACTCAAGATTAGCCGCCAGCCTTTGATCGGACCCGGACCGAGGCCCCGCGCGAGGACCGGATGCGAAAATCACCGAATGCCGATCAACCCCCGAGAGCCAGGCGCGGCCTTCGAAGCCTTCTGGCGGGAACCGCACTACTGCACGCTGACCACCCCCCGCCCCGACGGCACCCCCCACGTCGTCGCGGTGGGCGCCACATACGACCCGGAAACGGGCCTGGCCCGCGTCATCACCCGCAAGACCAGCCGCAAGGTCCACAACATCCTGGCCGCCGGACCGTCCGGCGCCCGCGTCGCCCTCTGCCAGATCGACAAGGGCCGCTGGGCCACCCTGGAGGGCGTGGCAACGGTCCGCACCGACCCCTCCGCCATCGCGGAGGCGGTCCGCCGCTACGAGGAGCGCTACCAGCGCAAGACACAGCCCAACCCCGCCCGGGTGGCGATCGAGATCGCCCTCACCTCAGCGATGGGGCGGGTTGGCTGAGGCCACCGGCTCAGAAACCACCGCTGTCGACCGTGCCCCCGAACGGCTCCGGCAACCGGATCGGCGTCCCGAACGGGTACGGCCCGTCCGCGGATTCGTAGCCGAGCCCGCCTGGCTTCGAGTACAGCGTCCAACTGCGCTCCCGCCGGTCCACCAGCAGGTAGAGCGGAGCCCGGCACTGTGCGTACCGTCAGCACATGATCACCCGGTCGGTATCCCCGTTCGACCGGGAGATCACTTCCACGATCAGCAGGGGCTCGTCGGGCAGAAAGCTCGCCGCGTCCTTCGACGATCACGGCCCCGACGGGCAGCCGATGTCACGAACGGCTTGGCCCGGTGATGGACTTGCCGATCGCGAAACCCTTCGCCGGGCCCTCGGGAATCTGCACCTCCGTGCCGTACGGCGTACGGGACTCGGCCGCGTAGATCCCCTCCTCCGGCGATGGTGAGGTGAGGATGGTGACGGTCCCGTGGTTGTCGAAGTCATCCACGATGACGTACACGGGGATACCCGCCCCGGCGTAGGCCCGACGCTTGCGGACCCGGTCGCGCTGCTGATTCTCGTAGCCAGGAGAGACGACCTCAACGACGAGCCTGACAGCGGAATCAACAAACCCCAGGCCATCCTCGGTGACGAATTCCTCGTCGTCCTCCGGCGCGATGAACAGGTCCGGAACCCATGCCTTCAGACCGCGGATGACGTTCCAGTCGTGGTGCACCGCGTATTCGCCGTCGCCCAGATGCCTCTCCAAGGCCCGACGCAACCGGTTGACGGTCTGGGCATGACGGGAACGTCCGGTCGGCGACACCTCGATGAACCCCTCGACGATCTCGGCGCGGAAGCCCTCGGGGAGTTCCATGGATTTCCACGCCTGCCACAGGGCCTCATCCAACGTGGCGGGGGGCATGGCCTCAGGCACCTCCATCGGAGCCGCGTGGGCGAGAGCGGTCATGGCGCGAAGCACCTCCTCCTCAAGTTTGGGCAGGTGTGCCCGTGCGGCACAAGCGACACCGCCACGCTAGGAAGTAGTCAGCCTGACGGGCTCGAGAAGGACGTGCAGGTCACCCGACAGGGTGAGGCGAGAGATCTCGCCTCCTATCGGAGACCGTCGAACTCCCCCGCCTTGACGGCATGTATGAGCGCGCCGAGTGACCCTGGCGTGGTCGTCACGACCACGCCAGGGTCATCGCTTTCGCGCGGCCGTATCTTGCCGCCAGAGTGACGCGTCCGTCGCCGCCTCAACAGCCGCGTTCCCCGGCCGTCGAGCCGCCCGATGAGGGGAATCAGTCGGATCAGCCGGATCGGTGGGGGAGATCCGCACTTCGCCGCACTGACACCCCGCCCCGCCCCACCCCCCAACCGATCTCCCCTGCGCCGCTCCCCCGCCATGCGCCATGATGGGCGTCTATTCCAACCCACAGCCTCTCAGGGGGACTTGAGTGTCACGCGTAGTCGGCATCGACCTGGGCACGACATACTCCGCGGTCGCCGTAGCGGACGCGGGAGGCAGCGCCGCCATCGTCCGCAACCGCGAAGGGGAGAACATCACCCCGTCCGTCGTCATGTTCCAGGGCGAGACCGTCATCGTCGGTTCCCAGGCGAAGCGGTCGGCGGCCACCGCTCCCGACCACGTCGTGCAGTTCGTCAAGCGGTACATGGGCGAGCCGAACCCGGTCTACACCTCGGAGTCCGGCGTTCCGTTCCGCCCCGAGGAGATATCCGCCCTGGTCCTCAAGCGGCTCAAGGAGGACGCGGAGATGATGCTCGGCGAAACCGTCGACCAGGCCGTCATCACCGTGCCCGCCTACTTCGACGACGCGCGGCGGAACGCCACCAAGGACGCCGGGCGGATCGCCGGACTTGACGTACTGCGCATCGTCAACGAGCCGACCGCGGCGGCCCTGGCGTACGGCATCGAGCGGGCCGAGGACACCGCCGAGATCGGCACCGTACTCGTCTACGACCTCGGCGGCGGCACCTTCGACGTGACGGTGATGCGCGTCGAGGACGGCGAGTACGACGTGATCGCCACCGACGGCGACCGCAACCTCGGCGGGTTCGACTGGGACGGTGCGCTGATGGAGCACCTCAACCAGACCTTCATGGCGGCTGGCGGCCGCGACCTCACGGACGACGGAGCGCTGCTCGCGGAACTGCGCGACAAGGCCGAGATCGCCAAGCGAACACTGTCCAACGCGCCGCAGGCCGTGGTGGTGCTCTCGGCTGACGGTCGGCACGAGCAGATCCGGGTCACCCGGGAGAAGTTCGAGGAGATCACCGCGCATCTGCTGGACCGCACCCGGGTCATCACCGAGGGGGTGCTGGAGGAGGCCAAACTGTCCTGGGACGGCATCGACCGAGTGCTGCTGGTCGGCGGATCGACCCGGATGCCGATGGTGCACGCCCTCGTGCAGCGGTTGTCCGGCAGGGAACCCGAGCGCGGCATCAACCAGGACGAGGTCGTCGCGCTCGGCGCGGCGCTGGTCGGGCTGGACGCACAGGTCCGGGCCCAACAGGCCGCCGAGAAGCGCAAGTACGTCGGCGCTGGCGCCGATGTGACGTCCTCGCCGGGTGACGGGCTGGCCCGGCTCACCAAGGGCCGGGTGAAGTCCATCAAGGACGTCACCTCGCAGTCCCTGGGGATGGTCGCCACCGACGCCGACGACCACGGCCGCCAGTACAACGCCGTCATCGTGCCGCGGAACACCACGGTGCCAGCCAGGAAGAGCGACGTCTTCCGCACCCTCGCCGACCAGCAGACCAGGCTGCGGGTGGCGGTGACCGAGGGCGATGACGAGGACCTCGACTTCGTCACCACCGTCGGGGAGAGCACCCTGGACATTCCGCCGTATCCGGTGGGCGCGCCGTTCGAGGTGTTCTACTCCTACGACGTGGACGGGATCATCCATGTCGAGGTGAAGGACCTCACCTCGGGCAAGTGGCTCGGGGAGTTCGAGATCGAGCGCCCCGGCAACCTCGGCTCCCAGGAGCTGGCCGAGCTGACCGACCGCGTGGCACGCACCACGGCCCTGTGATCGGCGGAGCCGCCACGTGAACAGTCAATTCATCGACTACTACGCCGAGTTCGGCATCGCGGAGAACGCCACCGCCGAGGAGATCGGCAAGCTCCTCGACGGCCAGCAGCGCACCTGGGGCGCACGGGCCAGCCGTGCCCCCAGCGCGGACAAGCGCCGCGAGGCGGAGGACAAGGTCGCGCTGATCGCCCAGGCCCGCACGGAGTTGCTCGACCGCGCCCGGCGCGCGGCGTACGACCAGCGGCGCGCGCGGACGCAGGACCAGCCCTCGACCGAGCCACCGCCGCGGACACCGCCGCCCCAGCCTCCGCACGCCACCCGCGACTGGCTGGCCAAGGCGTTCGAGGAGGCGGACAAGGGCAACATCGACGCCGCCCTCTACCAGGCCCGGCAGGCCGTCCACCACGACGAGCGCAATCCGCTGGCCTGGCGGCTGTTGGGGGCGCTCAACCTCGACGCCGGAAACACCGGCGACGCCCTGCACGAGCTGCGCCAGGCTCTCGAACTCGCCCCGGACGATCCGCTCACCCACACCCTGATCGGTTCCGCCCACGCCCAGCAGGGCAACCAGCGAGTGGCCAGCGACTGGCGGTTGAAGGCCTGGCAACTGGATCCCACCACCGAGCGCCATGTCGAGGCGGCCGACGCGCTGTACGCGGCGGCACGGTACGACGAGGCGCTTCAGCACTACGAGCAGTGCCTCGCCGAGCAGCCGGGACACCAAGGCGTACGCAACCAGATCGCCCGGATCTGGGCGCTGCGCGCGGAGGGCGCGAAGGTGTGGAGTCCGCAGGCCAGACAGCATGTGATCGCCTCCGCCGACGCCGCACAGCGCATCCTGCCCATCGTCGATCAGGCGCTGGCCGTCCAGCCCACCGACCAGGCGCTGTGCGAGGGGCTCGCCAGCACGCGGGCCCAGGCGGTCCACGCGATGGGGAAGACATGGAAGGGGCGGCGGAGCATGGTCTTCGTCGTGATCGCCTGCCTCGTGGTGAACGGACTCTTCGACAGCACGCTGGTCGGTTGGCTCGCCTTCCTCGCCGTCTTCGCCCTGCCTGCCTGGATGGGGTGGAAGCCCCGCTGGTGGCACACCCGCCGCAAACTGCCCGCCGCTTCTCTCAATCCACCCAATGGGAGCCCTCGTTGACAACGCCACCCACACCACCGCGAGCCGCGCCCGACGCGCCCCCGGCGTCCGTACCGGACCCGCTCGCCGTCGTCGCCGATGCCGTGGACGGGGTTCGCGAGGAACTCGCCACACTGAACGACCAGTTCCGGCGCAGACTGCTGAACGACCGTGAGGCGCGCCGCACCGCGGACGCCCTGCACGCCGAGCTCGAACACCACCGGCGAGCAGCAGAAGGACGCACCGTCCAGCCGCTCCTGTACGACCTGGTCCTGCTGCTGGACCGGGTGGAGCGGTCCGCCGACGGCAGCGGCGGACTGGCGGACTCGGTGGCCGCCGAACTACTGACGATCCTGGAGAAGTACGGCATGCGGCGGCTGCCCGCCCAGGCCGGACCGTTCGACCCAGCGCTCCAGGAAGCGCTCGCGGCCGTACCCGCGCCCAGCCCGGAGCTCGCCGGGCAGGTCGCGGAAATCGTGCGGCACGGCTACGTCATGGACGAGCGCGTCGTCCGCCCGCAGCAGGTGCGGGTACACACCTGAGACGACCCGAGGGGCGGGGGGCCCCACCCCCCACCCCC
>NZ_JANFNH010000024.1 GCF_024436055.1 Streptantibioticus rubrisoli
CCGCGCGCCAAGCAGGGCGGGCGAAGTCCGCCGCGCTCCGGAGGGGGCGCGGGGCTGTGTTCATGTGCGGCTCCGCCGCGTGGGCGCGACCAGCCACCACGGCGCCGCGGACGATCGACGGCACATCGCCGCACTCCCAGCGGGACGCGTAGCGCCACCGGCGCCTGCTGGCCACTGGTAATTGACGTACCGTCAGAAACCGCGTCGGTGGCCGCCGTCCACGGGGACCATGATGCCGGTCAGATAGGACGCGGCAGGCGACAGCAGGAACGCCGCGGTCTTGCCGAACTCCTCCGGAGTGCCGTAGCGGCGCAGCGGAATCGACGCGCTGTGCCGGGCGCGGGCGGCCTGCGGGTCACCGTCGAGCGCGTCCAGTTCCCGTACCCGGTCGGTGTCGATCCGGGCCGGGAGCAGCCCCAGGACCCGGATGCCGCGCGGCCCCAGCTCGTCGGCCATGGTCTTGGCCACGCCCGCCAGCCCCGGCCGCAGCCCGTTGGAGACCACCAGGCCCGGGATCGGCTCGTGCACCGAGCCGGACAGCACGAAGCCGATGACCCCGCCGGAGCCCAGTTCGGCCGCGGCGGTCCGGGCGATGCGTACCGCGCCCAGGAAGACCGTCTCGAACGCCGCCCGCCACTGGTCGTCGTCGATCGCGGTGGCCGGGCCGGCGGGCGGTCCGCCGACGCTGACCAGCACCCCGTCGAAGCGGCCGAAGCGCTCGCGGGCGGCGTTGATCAGCCGCTGCGGGCCGTCCGGGTCGGCGTTGTCCGCGACCACGCCGAACGCCCGCCGCTTGCCGCCGAGCGCTTCGACGGCCGCGTCGACCGACTCCTCCTTGCGCCCACTGACCACCACCCTGGCACCGTCGGCGACCAACTCGCGGGCGACGGCGAAGCCCAGCCCCCGGGTGGCACCGGTGAGCACGTACACCCTGTCCTTGAGCCCGAGATCCATGGCGTCATTGGACCATGCGGGGCGCGCTCGAAAGGCGGTGGGGCGCCGCCCTGCCGGGGTCAGGCCCGCGCGGACGCCTCAGCGGGTTCGGCCGCGGCCCGCTCCGCCTCCGCCCGGGCCCTGCGCTGGTCCCTGACCTCGCGGCGCACCAGGATGAACCAGCCCACCGGGACCATGACCACGAACAGCCACCACTGCCAGGCGTAGGCCAGGTGCGGCGGGCTGTACCAGCCGCCGCTGTCACCGGGCGTCGGGGCCGGGACCGGCTCGGGCTGGTCACCGGACGGCTTGGGGGAGGTGCCGGTCAGCTCAAGGTAGCCACCGAGCAGTGGCTCGGTGACGGATCCGGCCAGCTTCGAGCTGTTGATCAGCATGATCTGCCGGGCGGGCAGCCCGGCCTTGTCGCGGATGCTGGTGCTGGCGGTGGTCTCGTCCGGCCGGATCCGGCCGGTGGCCGTGATCTCGCCGGACGGGGTGCTCGGGACCGGCGGGAACGAGACGCCGTCACCGTACTGCGGGGCGGCGATCCAGCCGCGGTTGACCAGTACGGCCTTGCCGTCGGCCATGATCAGCGGGGTGACCAGGTAGTACCCGATGGTGGAACCGTCAGCCGAGGTGCGGTGCCGGACCACGACCTGGTGCGCCGGATCGTAGTGCCCGGTGGCCGTCACCTTGCGGAAGTTGTCCCGCGAGGGCACCTGGGCGCCCGGCGCGGTGAGCTTCTCCACGGGGACCGCGGGAGCGTTCAGGCTGCGGGCGATCTCGGAGTTCTGCCGGGCCTGGCTCTCGTGCCGGTGCATCTGCCACAGGCCCAGCTCCACCATGGTGGGCATCAGGACCAGGCCGACGAGGGTGAGGATCACCCATTGTCTTGACAGCAGGAAGCGGTACACCCCACGACGGTACATCTCCGTCGTGGGGTGATCACCGTGGGGTCACGCCGTGGGGGCGCCGACCCGGTCGACGATGCCCTGGACCCCTTCGGCCTTGGCGCAGTGCGCGCTGCAGAACTGGCGGCCGTCAGCCTCGACGCCATGGCCGACGACCTGCACCCTGCAGTGCTCGCAGATCGGCGCCATACGGTGGATGGCGCACTCGAAGCAGTCGAAGACGTGCACCGCGCCACCCTGTGCGTGCACCTCGAACGTCATGGAGTACTCGTTACCGCAGACCTCGCAATGTCCCATGCGGCCAGAGTGCGGGCGCCGCGCCGCCCGGACAACGCTGCGGCTGGCGGGTCGTGGCGACTCCGCCCGTACGGCCTATCCGCCGTCACCCCTCGGCCCGGGCCACGTCCTCCAGCAGCTCCCGGAACCGTGCCTCGTCCACCACCGGGGTGCCGAACCGCCGGGCGTTGACCACCTTTCCGGCGGGGGAGCCGGGGTCGTTGGTGACCAGCAGGGAGGTGAGCCGGGAGACGCTGGACGCCACATGCAGCCCGGCTTCGGTGGCCCGGTCCTCCAACAGCTCGCGGTCCACGGTCGTATCACCCGAGAAGGCGACCCGCATGCCCTGTATCAGCGGCCCATCAGGCAGCAGACGGCCCGGGTTGGGGTACGGGCACGGCGGTCGCTTGCGTGAGTGCCGCCAACTGGTCGGCGGATAACCGGCCGAGCGCAGCGGCCCGCCGGTCGGCGACCACTCGGTGAGCGGGCGGCAGGCGTGCAGCGGCAGCGGTAGCCCGCTGGCCGCCGCCAGGTGCAGGCTCGGCCGGAACGCCTCGGCCAGCACCCGGGCGTCATCGAGGGCGTGGTGCGCCCGCTGCTGCACCACCCCGTAGTGCGCGGCCAGGGACTCCAACCGGTGGTTGGGCAACGGCAGTCGCAACTGCTTGGAGAGCATGATGGTGCACAACCGCTGCTCGACCGGGGCCCGGTGGTCGGCGCGGGCGTACTCGCGGGCCAGCATCGACCAGTCGAAGACGGCGTTGTGGGCGACCAGCACCCGGCCGGAGAGCCGCTCGGCCAGTTCGTCGGCGATGTCCCGGAACAGCGGGGCGTCGGCGAGCACCTCGCTGGTCAGTCCGTGGATCCACACCGGCCCGGGATCGCGCTGCGGGTTGACCGGCGAGTACCAGTGGTCCTGCACCTCGCCCTGCGCGTCCAGCCGGTAGACGGCCGCCGACACTATCCGGTCGTCCCGGCCCAGCCCGGTGGTCTCCACGTCCACCACCGCGTAGCCCTGCGGGTAGGCGGTCGGCCACGGGGAGGGGGGCTCGGTCGCGGCCGTGCGGTCCGTTTGGTTCTCCAGCATGGTCATTGAGGATAGGGGGCGGCACTGACAGTGACGGACGGGTGCACCGCCAGGGGTGAATGGCGCTCAGTTTCCTTGCGGGGGTGAGCGGTGGGCCGGACGGGAATGCCCGGGGCGCCGGGCGGCGTTGGACAGCCGGTAACACCGGTAGAGATTGAGGACCACCCATGCGCGCCACCGTCATCCATGCCCCGAACGACATACGCGTGGAGGAGGTGCCCGACCCCGTCATCAAGGAACCGGGCGACGCCGTGGTGCGCGTGCTGCGCGCCTGCATCTGCGGCAGCGACCTGTGGGCGTACCGGGGTGAGACCGCGCGGGAGCCCGGGCAGCGAACAGGCCATGAATTCCTGGGAGTTGTGGAGGAGACCGGCTCGCACGTCTCCGGACTGCGGGCGGGAGACCTGGTCGTCGCGCCCTTCGTCTGGTCCGACGGCTCCTGCGACTACTGCGCCGAGGGTTTGACCACCTCGTGCCCGGCCGGCGGCTTCTGGGGCGCCCCGGGCTCGGACGGCGGCCAGGGCGAGTACGTCCGGGTGCCGTTCGCCGACGCGACCCTCGTCGCCCTGCCCTCGGACGCGGTCGGCGACGACCGGCTGCTGGCCGCGCTGCTCACCCTCTCCGACGTGCTCGGCACCGGCCACCACGCGGCGGTCGGTGCGGGCGTGCGGCCCGGCGCCACCGTGGCGGTGGTCGGTGACGGCGCCGTCGGGCTGTGCGGTGTGGTGGCGGCGAAGCGGCTCGGCGCGGAGCGCATCATCGCGCTCGGCCGCCACCAGGACCGCACCGACCTGGCCAGGAGGTTCGGCGCCACCGACGTGGTCGCCGAGCGCGGCGAGGCGGCCGTCGAGGCGGTGCGCGAACTGACCGGCGGCCAGGGCGCCCACTCGGTGATCGAGGCGGTCGGCACCGAGCAGTCGATGCGCACCGCCGTCGGCATCGCCCGGGACGGCGGCGCGATCGGCTACGTCGGCGTACCGCACGGCAGCGGCACCGGGCTTGACCTCGGCGTGATGTTCGGGCGGAACATCGCGCTGCGCGGTGGCGTCGCCCCGGTGCGCACGTACATCGCGGAGCTGCTCCCCGACGTGCTGAGCGGCGCGATCGATCCGTCGCCCGTCTTCGACCTCACCGTCGACCTGGACGGCGTCCCGTCCGGCTACCGCGCGATGGACGAGCGCACCGCGCTGAAGGTCCTGGTGCGGCCCTGAGCTACCGGATGCCGCGCAGCGTCTCGATGCTCAGCAGCGGTATGACCACCCGCGGCCCGTACCACCTGCCGGATACCGGCGGTACGGGTCTGCGGGGCGCGGCCGGGGGCACGGGAGCGGCCAGCCGGACGGTTCCGTACGGTCGTTTGTCCGGCCCTGGCGGTGGGGTGCTCGGCGACGCGCTCACGCCGTGTAGAACGAACCGGAGCGTTACCGGTACCGGCCTGTCACTCGCGCTGTCGCGGCACCGCTGAGCTGGGCACCACCACCGTTTCAACAAACTGTTGCAATCGGCTGGTGGTCGCGTACCCTGACCGACGATCTAGGCTTGATAGCCACGGGCGCACCGAGTGCCCAGGAGGGGAGGCGTCACCGTGCTGCTCGACACCTACGGCCGGGTCGCCACCGACCTGCGGGTCTCGCTCACCGACCGGTGCAACCTCCGCTGTACGTACTGCATGCCGGAAGAGGGCCTGCAGTGGCTGGCCAAGCCCGAACTGCTCACCGACGACGAGATCGTCCGGCTGGTCCGGCTCGCGGTCACCGAACTCGGCGTCACCGAGGTCCGCTTCACCGGTGGCGAACCGCTGCTGCGGCCCGGCCTCGTCGGCATCGTGGAGCGCTGCGCCGCCCTCGAACCGCGCCCCCGGCTCTCCCTCACCACCAACGGCATCGGCCTGGCCAGAACCGCCCGGGCGCTGCGTGACGCGGGCCTGGACCGGGTCAACGTCTCACTGGACACCCTGCGGCCCGAGGTCTTCCAGCGGCTCACCCGGCGCAACCGGCACGAGGACGTCATCGCCGGGATGGCTGCCGCACACGACGTCGGCCTCACCCCAGTGAAGATCAACAGCGTGCTGATGCGCGACCTCAACGACGACGAGGCGCCCGCCCTGCTCGACTGGGCCATACGGCACGACTACGAACTGCGCTTCATAGAACAGATGCCGCTCGACCCCCAACACGGCTGGCAGCGCGCCAACATGGTGACCGCCGAGGAGATCCTGCGGCAGCTGACCGCGCACTTCACCCTGACCCCCGAGGAGTCCTCGGTCCGCGGCTCCGCGCCCGCCGAACGCTGGCTGGTCAACGGCGGCCCGGCCAAGGTCGGCGTGATCGCCTCCGTCACCCGGCCGTTCTGCCGCGCCTGCGACCGCACCCGGCTCACCGCGGACGGCCAGGTGCGCAACTGCCTGTTCGCCCGCGAGGAAACCGATCTGCGCACCGCACTGCGCTCAGGCGAGCCGGACGAGCGCATCGCCGAACTGTGGCGCGCCGCGATGTGGGGCAAGAAAGCGGGCTCCGGCCTGGACGACCCGTCCTTCCTCCAGCCGCAGCGCCCGATGTCCGCGATCGGCGGCTGAGCGCTCCGCTGGGGGGTGCGACGATTTTGCCCTCGATCGTCTGCGGCGCCGTGGTGGCTGGTCGCGCCCACGCGGCGGAGCCGCACATGAACACAGCCCCGAGCCCCTTCAGGGCGCTAGCGAACCGGAGCGGGGGCGGCACCCGCCGGTCAGGATTCGCGAGAGAAGTCCCAGTCCCCGAGCTTGACCACGTCCTTGAGGAAGCCGCGCATCCCCAGGAACGACGACAGGTGCTCGCGGTGCTCCTCACACGCCAGCCAGGTCTTGCGCCGCTCGGGCGTATGGACCTTCGGGTTGTTCCAGGCGATCACCCACACCGCCGCCGCCCGGCAACCCTTGGCCGAACAGATCGGCGTCTCGGCCGCGACGTGCTCCATGGTCTTCTTCGAACCCTCAACGCTCGGTGAACCCACCGCGAACCCTTGCGTGTTCGCTGGAAAGGCCGGAAAAGAGACGACGCCGGGCAGCCACGGGGGGAGCCGCCCGGCGTCGGTCCGTCGCTCCGACGGGGGATGCGGAGCGCCTACGAAGTATGTCACGCACCCACCCCGCCATGGCACCGGAACGACGTGATTGATCTGAGCTTTTCTTGAGCTTCCGGCAAGCGCGCAGGTCAGCTCGCCCGCTCGCGCCGGGGCTCCTCCCCGGCTTCCGCCCCGGCCGCTGGCTCGGCCTTCTCCGGGGTCCTCGGGTCCGGCGCCGGGCCCCGGTCCAGCATCGGACGCGGCGGATGCGACAGGTACGTGGACGGCAGCGACGGGGTGTTCTCCCGTCCCGCATTGGCGATAACCACCGCGATATACGGCAGTACGCCCCCCAGGACCAGCGCGATCGCCGCCAGCACCGTCTGTACGTGCCACAGGCAGATGGCGAGCAGGAAGCAGACCGTGCGGATCGACATCGAGATCACATAGCGGCGCTGCCGCCCTTTCACGTCCTCGGTCAGCCCGGCTCGAGCCCCCGTGATCCGGTAGACCCCGGCACTGCTGTGGTTCCGCATCACGTTCCACCACCTGTTGGATATGCCGGAACCTCCCCTGTCCGGACACTTCACACGTTACGCCGCGGCTGCGCTCGCTACGAGACCGGGGCTGACCCGTTCGGGGCGTGTGAGCTGCGCCGAACGGACGACCCGAGGCCCTGGCGGGAAGACCAGCCGGGCCGGGCCGTCCGTCCACCCGGCGTCACACCCCGGGGCTGACCGAGCTCATGTTGAAGTCAGGGACCCGCAGCGCCGGGGCCGCCGTGCGGGGGAAGTAGTCGCCCCACTCCCGCGGCAGGGTGCGCTCGGTGCGCCCGGCCTCCGTCGCCCGGCCCAGCACGTCCACCGGGGACTCGTTGAAGCGGAAGTTGTTCACCGCCGCGGTGACCTCGCCGTTCTCCACCAGGTAGACACCGTCCCTGGTCAGCCCGGTCAGCAGCAGCGTCGCCGGATCCACCTCGCGGATGTACCACAGGCAGGTCAGCAGCAGCCCCCGCTTGGTGCTGGCCACCAACTCGTCCAGCGACTTGCCGCCACCGGCGTCCAGCACCAGGTTGTCCACCGCCGGGGCCACCGGCAGACCGGTCAGCCGTGCCGCGTGCCGGGTGGCGATCAGCCGGTCCAGCACCCCGTCGCGCACCCACTCGGTGCGCTCCAGCGGCAGCCCGTTGTCGAAGACCGACGCCTCGTCACCCGAGGCGTGCGCCAGGACGAACGGCGCCGCCTCAAGACCGGGCTCGCGCGGATCGCTGTAGAGGCTCACCGGCAGTTCGGTGAGCTTCTCGCCAACCCGCGTACCGCCGCCCGGCCGACTGAAGACCGTACGGCCCTCGGCCGCGTCCCGGGCGCCCGAGGACCACAGCTGGTAGACGAACAGATCGGCCACCGCGCTCGGCGGCAGCAGCGTCTCGTACCGGCCGGCTGGCAGCTCCACCCTGCGGCCCGCCCACTCCAGCCGCCGAGCGAGACCCGCGTCCATCGCCAGCGGGTCGACGTCCGCGAAGTCACGGGTGGCCGCCCCCGACCAGGCCGAACGGGTGCCGTCCGGGGACTTGGCGTTCAGCTCCAGCGTGCCGGTCGGCTGGTCGTGGCGCAGCCGCAGGCCGGTCGAGCTGCCCAGATAGCTGGAGACCATCGAGTGGTACGCGAAGCCGTACAGCTCACGGCCGCCCGCCCGGGCCGCGGCGAACGACTCGCCCAGCGCGGGCGCGAACGCCGCGAACACCTCCGGGGAGGTCTCGGTAGGCGCCTCGGTGAAGTCGGCCGCCACCGCGCCCGCGCCGACCAGCGGCTGTGCGTCCTCCGCCGGGCCCGCCTCGCGCGCCGCCGCCTCCGCCGCGCGCACCAGCGGCTCCAACTCCCGTGCGGTGACCGCCGATCGGGACACCACTCCGGAGGCGGTGCCCCGCGCACCGTCCACGGTGGCGATCACGGTAAGGGTGCGGCCGCGGGTCACGCCGTTGGTGGTGAGCGCGTTGCGCGCCCAGCGCAGGTTGGCGCTCGACTCCTCGTCAGCGATGACCACACAGCCGTCGGCCCTGGACAACTCCAGGGCCCGCTCGACGATCTCGTGCGGAGCGGTCTGCCGGACGCTCATCGCCCTGCCTCCTGCGCGGTGTTGAGGATGGTGACGCCACGGAACAGCGCCGAAGGACAGCCATGGCTGACCGACGCGACCTGGCCGGGCTGCGCCTTACCGCAGTTGACCGCGCCGCCCAGCACATACGTCTGCGGGCCGCCGACCGCTTCCAACGCGCCCCAGAAGTCGGTGGTGGTCGCCTGATAGGCGAAGTCCTTCACCTGACCGGCGAGTTGGCCGTTCTTGATGCGAAACGCCCGCTGTGCGGTGAATTGAAAGTTGTATCGCTGCTGGTCGATGGACCACGACCGGTCGCCCACCAGGTACAGCCCCCGCTCCACCTGGCCGATCAGCTCCCGCGTCGACGGCCCGCCCTCCGCCGGGCGCAGTGAGACGTTCGCCATCCGCTGCACCGGCACATGGGAGGGGGAGTCGGCGTGCGCGCAGCCGTTGGAGCGCTCGAAGCCGCACCGTTTGGCGATCCGCCGGTCCATCTGGTAGCCGACCAGCACACCGTCCCTGACCAGGTCCCAGGACTGCGCGGCCACGCCCTCGTCGTCGTACCCGATGGTGGCCAGGCCGTGCTCCGCCGTGCGGTCCCCGGTCACGTTCATGACCTCGGAGCCGTACTTCAGCGTGCCCAACTGGTCGAAGGTGGCGAACGAGGTGCCCGCGTACGCCGCCTCGTAGCCCAGCGCGCGGTCCAGTTCGGTGGCGTGCCCGATCGACTCGTGGATCGTCAGCCACAGGTTGGACGGGTCGATGACCAGGTCGTACGTCCCGGCCTCGACGCTGGGGGCGCGCATCTTCTCGGCCAGCAGCGCGGGCATCGCGGCGAGTTCGGCGTCCCAGTCCCAGCCGGTGCCGGTCAGGTACTCCCAGCCGCGGCCCACCGGCGGCGCCAGGGTGCGCATCGAGTCGAACTCACCGGAGCGCTCGTCCACCGCGACGGCCGTCAACTCCGGGTGCAGCCGCACCCGTTGCTGGGTGGTCGTGGTGCCCGCGGTGTCCGCGTAGAACTTGTTCTCCTGGACGGTCAGCAGTGCGGCGTCCGCGTGCGAGACGCCCTCGGCGGCCAGCAGCCGACCGCTCCACTCGGCCAGCAGCTCGACCTTCTCCTTGTCCGGTACGTGGAACGGGTTCACCTCGTACGACGACACCCACGTACGGTCGGCGTGCACCGGCTCGGCGGCCAGCTCCACCCTGTCCTGCGCGCCGGAACCGGCCGCCGCGGTGACCTTCGCGGACAGCTTGGCCATCGCCACCGCCTGGCCAGCCACCCGGGCCGCCGCGTCCATCGTCAGCTCCACGCCGGAGGCGAAACCCCACGCCCCGCCGTGCACCACCCGGACCGCGTACCCGGTGTCCGTGGTGTCCGAGGTGCCGGACAGCCGGGCGTCGCGCAGCCGCCAGGAGGCCTCCCGCACCCGCTCGAACCGGAAGTCGGCGTGCTCCGCGCCCAGCGCCCGGGCGCGCGCCAGCGCCGCGTCCGCCAACGCCCGTAGCGGCAGCGCCAGAAACGACTCGTCGATCTCCTGGGGCATGACGGCTCCCCCTTCCCATGAGGCCTTCCTGTGTCGTGTTCGCAGTGAATCACGCCGCTGTGACAATCGGCTGGCGCCGGGACTTATGTAGGGATCCGACAGCGACGGCCGCCAGCCCCTGTGGGAGGCCGATTCTCCGCGGCCGACCCGCGGCCGATAGGTTTCATAGCGCACAGACGACTAAACGAAAGGGTGGGCCGTTGAGCCGCTCGGTTCTCGTCACCGGAGGCAATCGGGGCATCGGCCTCGCCATCGCCCGTGCCTTCGCGCAGGCAGGAGACAAGGTCGCCATCACCTACCGGACCGGCGAGCCACCGGCCGTCCTCAGCGAGCTGGGCGTCCTCGCGGTGCGGTGCGACATCACCGATCCCGAGCAGGTCGAGCAGGCCTACAAGGAAGTCGAGGACAAGCAGGGCGCGGTCGAGGTGCTGGTGGCCAACGCCGGTGTCACCCGTGACCAGTTGCTGCTGCGGATGTCCGAGGAGGACTTCACCTCCGTCGTCGACACCAACCTCACCGGTACCTTCCGGGTCGTCAAGCGTGCCGCGCGCGGGATGCTGCGCGCCCGCAAGGGCCGCATCGTGCTGGTCTCCTCCGTGGTCGGACTGCTCGGTTCCGCGGGCCAGGCCAACTACGCCGCCTCCAAGGCCGCCCTGGTCGGCTTCGGCCGTTCCCTCGCCCGCGAGCTGGGCTCCCGGAACATCACCGTCAATGTCGTCGCCCCCGGCTTCGTCGACACCGACATGACCCGGGCGCTCTCCGACGAGCAGCGGGCGGCCATCCTCGGCGGGGTCCCGCTGGGCCGGTACGCACAGCCCGAGGAGATCGCCTCCACTGTGCGCTTCCTGTCCTCCGAGGACGCCGCGTACATCACCGGAGCCGTCGTGCCTGTCGACGGCGGATTGGGCATGGGTCACTGATCGATATGAGTGGAATCCTCGCTGGCAAGCGCGTCCTGGTCACGGGTGTCCTGACCGAGTCCTCGATCGCCTTCCAGGCGGCGAAAGTGGCACAGGAGGAGGGCGCCGAGGTCATCCTCACCGGCTTCGGCCGGCTCTCCCTGGTGGAGCGGATCGCCAAGCGGCTGCCCAAGCCCGCCCCGGTGATCGAGCTGGACGTGACCAACCAGGAGCACCTCGACGGCCTCGCCGACAAGGTGCGTGAACACCTTGGTGAGGGCGTCGGCCTGGACGGCATCGTGCACTCCATCGCCTTCGGCCCGCAGGGCGCCTTCAACTTCCTTGAGGCGACCTGGGAGGACGTCTCCACCGCCGTGCACGTCTCGGCGTACTCCCTGAAGTCGCTGACCATGGCCTGCCTGCCGCTGATGCCGCGCGGCGGCTCGGTCGTCGGCCTCACCTTCGACGCGCAGATCGCCTGGCCGAAGTACGACTGGATGGGCGTGGCCAAGGCGGCCCTGGAGTCCACCAACCGCTACCTGGCGCGTGACCTGGGCGCGAAGAACGTGCGCTGCAACCTGATCTCCGCGGGCCCGATCAAGTCGATGGCCGCCAAGTCCATCCCGGGCTTCGAGGAGCTGGCGGACGTGTGGAACCACCGTGCCCCGATCGGCTGGGACCTGACCGACCCGGAGCCCGCGGGCCGCGGTGTCGTCGGTCTGCTGTCGGACTTCTTCCCCAAGACCACCGGCGAGATCGTGCACGTCGACGGCGGCGTGCACATGATGGGCGCCTGACACCGACGCTTCACCCTCAGCCCCGGTTCCGCCTTCGGGCGGGCCGGGGCTCTCGTCGTGCCCGCGGTGTGTCGTTCAGCCGCCGTGGCGGTAGCCCTGGGTGCGGCAGCCCAGGGGGTAGGCGCCCGCCTGGGCCGCGGCCCGTTCGCCGTCTCCGGCGCGGATCGCCTCGACCAGGGCGCCGTGCTCCACGTAGTTCTCCGGGCGCAGTTCCTCGCCGACGTCGGCCCTGATCAGGTCGCGCAGCACCTGGCCGAGGTCGGCGTACATCTCGGTGAGCACCTCGTTGTGTGCCGAGGCCACCACCGCCAGGTGCAGTGCGGCGTCGGCGTCCACGAACGCCTCGCTGTGGCCGGACTGCCACGCCCGCTCCCGGCGGTCCAGCGCTTTGTCCAACTGCGACAGATCGCGTTGGGTACGGCGCCGCGCGGCGAGCCGGGCGGCCGCCGCCTCCAGCACGCCGCGGACCTCGGCGAGTTGGTCCCGGTCGGCGTCGGCGAAGCGGCGCTGCATCACCCCGGCCAGCTCGCTGGTGGCCAGCACATACGTGCCGGAACCCTGCCGGATGTCCAGCAGCCCGTTGTGCGCCAGCGCGCGCACCGCCTCGCGGACGGTGTTGCGGGCGACGCCGAGTTGCTCGACCAGTTCGGGCTCGGTGGGGATGCGGGAGCCGACCGGCCATTCACCGGAGGTGATCTGCGTCCGCAGCTGGGCGATCACCAGGTCGACCAGGGCGGAACGCCGGGGCGTGGTCAGCGGCATGACTCTCCTCGCGCGGCTCGCGGACACGGAGCCGGGGAAACCAGTGGACAGGCAATCATCCAATGATTCTATGATGGTCCCATGCGTGATGACGAGACCCTGACCCGAGAACGACGGGAAGCGGCGGTGGCCGTCGGCAGACCGGCGGTCGGCGAGCCCCTGGCCACCTGGACGCGGCGACTCGTGGTCATCGGCATGATCGCCGCCGCGCTCAACCTGCGACCGGCGATCGCCAGCCTCGGCGCCCTGCTGGAGGAGGTCCGCGGCGGCCTGCACATGAGCGGCACCGTCGCCGGACTGCTCACCTCGGTGCCCGCCTTGTGCTTCGCCGTCTTCGGCGTCGCCGCGCCACGGCTCGCCCGCCGCTTCGGGCCCGGCGCGGTGGTGTGCGCCGGGATGGCGGCCATCACCGCCGGGCTGCTGCTGCGGCCGCTGGCCGGAGGGACACCCGCGTTCCTCGCCGCCAGCGCCCTCGGGCTGGCGGGCATCGCGGTGGGCAACGTGCTGATGCCGGTCATCGTCAAGCAGTACTTCCCGGACCGCATCGGCCAGATGACCGGTCTGTACTCCATGGCGCTCGCGCTCGGCACCGCGATAGCCGCGGCGGTCACCGTCCCCATCACCCATACCCTGGGCGGCAGTTGGCGCCTCGGCCTGGGCGTATGGGCGGCGTTCGCGGCGATCGCCGTCCTGCCCTGGCTCGCACTGGTCCGCGACCGGTCGAGCGGCGTCCCGGCCAGCGCGACGCCCGCACCGCGGGCCCAGGCGATACGCATCACCCGCAGTCCCACCGCCTGGGCGCTCGCCTGCTACTTCGGACTGCAGGCCACCGGTGCCTACATCACCATGGGCTGGTTGCCGCAGATCTTCCGTGACGCCGGGGTCTCGGCGAGCACGGCGGGGGTGCTGCTCGCCGTCACCATGGTCATGGGCGTGCCGCTGTCCTTCGTGCTGCCCGCGGTCGCCGGGCGGATGCGGCACCAGGGCGGGCTGGTGGTGGTCCTGGCCGCGTTCGGACTGGTGGGGTACGCGGGGTTGTGGCTCGCCCCGGGGGCGGCGCCGCTGGCCTGGGCACTGATGCTCGGGGTGGCGAACTGCGCCTTCCCGCTGGCGCTCACCATGATCGGCATGCGGTCGCGCAGCGGCCCCGGGGTGGTGCGGCTGTCGGCCTTCGCGCAGAGCGTCGGCTATCTGCTCTCGATACCCGGGCCGATCCTGGTCGGCACGCTCTACCAGCGGTCCGGCGGCTGGGGGCTGCCCATCGCGTTGATGGCCGGGCTCATGGTGCCGCAGATCATCGCGGGCCTGTTCGCCGGGCGCGGCCGTCACATAGAGGACGAGGCGCGAGCGGACGGCTGACACCCCGCCGCGGGACCCGTGCCACGGGCGGCCAGGAAGTGGTGCGACACTTGGCCGCATGCCAGTGCTCGAACCGAATCCTCCGCAGCCGCAGAAGAAGCTCCTGCTGGTCCTCGGCCTGATGCTCGGGGTGCCCGCCGTCGTCGCCGTGATCGCTTCCATCGCCGCCAACTACGGATGACCGGCGCCCCCGACCGCCCGGGTCAGGGGCCGGGGTGGGGCTGTCCCCACCTCCCCTAGGGGGTCAGGGTCAGGGTCAACTGGGTGGGCTGCCTGATGGGTTGGGCCGCCGCGGCTGCGTAACGTCGTCAGTGCACCGGGCGGAGCGCGCGGTGCGCACAGATAGCGAGCACTACGCCACGCGACCCGGGAGGCGGTTTCCATGGCGGCCATCCATACCCAGCCGAGGTCAGCGCGTCCACGCGCCAGCCGGGTGGCGACGAGACTGCCGTGGTGGGCGGTGGCCCTGCCCGCCATCGCCTTCGCCGGGCTGCTGGCCCTGGTCGCCGACCCAGCGCACGCCGCCTCAGCGGTGCCCGCGCAGCCGTTGGAAGAGCTGCTTGGGCGGCTCGCCGACCTGCTGCCGCGACTGCTGTCGCACCTGTTCTGACCGTACGCACTCCCGCGCCCGACGCCGAGATTTCTGCGAAGCTGATGGGCATGAGCGACGCAACGCCCCGAAGGATCATTCTCCTCCGGCACGCCAAGGCCGACTGGCCCGACGTGCCCGACCGGGACCGGCCGCTCGCCGAACGCGGACGCAAGGAAGCGCCCGCCGCCGGAGTGTGGCTTGCCGGAACGCGCATCATGCCCGATCTCACCCTCTGCTCACCGGTGGTCCGTACCCGCGAGACCTGGAAGCTGGTCGCGCACGAACTGCCCCAACGCCCCAAGACCGTCTACGAGGAGCGGCTCTACGAGGCCAGCCTCGGCGAACTCATCGCGGTGATCAACGAGACCCCCGAAGAGATCGTCGACCTGATGCTGGTGGGGCACAACCCCGGGATGCACGCGCTCGCCGACGCCCTCGCGGGCACGGTGGAGGGGGACGCGCTGACACGGATGAGCAGAACCGGCTTCCCGACCTCGGCGATCGCCGTGCTGACCTTCACCGGATCGTGGAAGTCCGTGGAGCACGGCGTCGGGCGCCTGGTGGAGTTCTGGGCCCCGCGGCCCTGAGAGCGTCCCGGACTCCGCCAGCCCCGGACTCCGCCAGCCCCGGACTCCACCAGCCCCAGACGACTCCGTGAGCCGGGGAGCTGAGGGCTCTGGGCTCGGCGAAGCCGGGATGTTCGGCGAGCCTGAGATGTGAGGAGTGCGCCTCCCCGCGCTGGGCCGGGGGCGCACTCGGTTGTGTGGCCGGGGGGCGGGGCTACGCCTCGATGTGCAGGTCGGCGGCCTCGATCTCCTCGCGGGTGATGCCCAGCAGGTACAGCACCGTGTCCAGGAACGGCACGTTGACCGCGGTGTCGGCGGCCTGCCGGACCACCGGCTTGGCGTTGAAGGCGACCCCGAGGCCCGCTGCGTTGAGCATGTCGAGATCATTGGCGCCATCGCCGACCGCCACCGTCTGAGCAAGCGGAACGCCTGCCTCCGCCGCGAAGCGGCGCAGCAGCCGGGCCTTGCCCGCCCGGTCCACCACCTCGCCGGTCACCCGGCCGGTGAGCTTGCCGTCCACGATCTCCAGGGTGTTCGCGGCGGCGAAGTCAAGGCCGAGCCGCTCCTTGAGCTCGTCGGTGACCTGGGTGAAGCCGCCGGAGACGATGCCGACCTGGTAGCCGAGCCGCTTGAGGGTACGGATGAGCGTACGGGCGCCCGGGGTCAGCCGTACCTCGGCGCGGACCTTGTCCACCACCGAGGCGTCCAGGCCCTCCAGCAGCGCCACCCGGGCGTGCAGTGACTCGGTGAAGTCGAGTTCCCCGCGCATCGCGGCGGCCGTCACCTCGGCGACCTTCTCCTCACAGCCCGCGTGGGCGGCGAAGAGTTCGATCACCTCGTCCTGGATGACGGTGGAGTCCACGTCCATCACGATCAGCCGCTGCGCCCTGCGGTGCAGACCGGACGCGACCACGGCCACGTCCACACCGCGGTGCGCCGCCTCCAGCGCGAGCGCCGTGCGCAGCTCGTCGGTGGGCGCGCCGGAGACCGTCAACTCCACGGCGGTCACCGGGTACTTGGCGAGTCGGAAGATACGGTCGATGTTGCCCCCGACCTCGGTGATCCTGGCCGCTATGGCGGCCGCGGACTCCGCGGTCAGCGGGTGGCCGAGCACGGTCACGTGCGAACGGCCCGCCGCGCGGGGGCGGTTGTCGCCGATGCCCGAGATGATCTCGGCCTGCATCTTGATCGATTCGGCCCAACTGTGCACGGTGGCGCGGAGGTCGCCCTCCGTACCCGGGCCGCCGGTGGGCGCGGTGATCAGTACGCAGAGCACTATGCGGCCTCGGGTGACCACCTGCTCGATGTCGATGACGTCCACGCCGAAGGCGGCGAGGGTGTCGAACAGGCCGGCGGTGATGCCGGGGCGGTCCTTGCCGAAGATCTTGACCAGGAGAGTCGGACCGGTCTCATGCGCGGCCGCCGCGCTCGCGGCGGAAGTGACCGGAGCGGCGGGGGCAGGTTTGGGCTGCGAGTCATCCATGGTGTGACCACCGTATCCGGCGGGGGCGCGGGGGCTCGCGTTTGGGGGTTGCGAGGCGGGTTCGCTCGCGCTGGCGTGTGGGGGGTTTGCCCACCCGCCCACCCGTGTGCCGGCGCCGTCGGCGGCGCTGTCGCCGTCGTCGGCGGCGGGCCGCGGTGCGGGAAGACGGGCTAGGTGTCGCCTAGGTGGGCGAACCGGCGCTGTAGCGGCGCAGCAGTGGCGAGAGCACCAGCACGGACTTGGTGCGCTCGACGAAGGGTTCGCCAGCGATGCGCTCCAGGACGCGCTCGAAGTGGCGTACGTCGGAGGCGTAGATCTGCACCAGGGCGTCCGCCTCGCCGGTGACGGTGGAGGCCGCCGCCACCTCCGGGTAGCGGGTCAGGCCGCGCCGGATGTCCTCGGGCGAGGTGTTGTGGCGGCAGTAGATCTCGACGAACGCCTCGGTCTCCCAGCCGAGCGCCGCCGGGTCGACCCGTACCGTGAAGCCGGTGATGGCGCCCGCCGCCAGCAGCCGGTCCACCCGGCGCTTGACCGCGGGGGCGGACAGGCCGACTTCGGCGCCGATGTCGGCGTAGGAGCGGCGGGCGTCCTCGGCGAGGGCGTGCACGATGCGTTCGTCGAGATCGTTCAGTCGCAAGGCGGGTGGTTCACTTCTCTGCTCGGGCGGGGGCCTCTCGGGCCAGCTGGGAGCGGCGCATGCCGTACGCGAAGTACAGCACGATTCCGACGATCATCCAGCCACCGAAGTACTCCCAGGTGATCTTTTCGAAGCTACCCATCATCCACAGGCACAGCACGAAGCCGATCGCCGGGGTGACCGGTGAGAAGGCCACCTTGAAGCTGCGCGGCATGTCGGGGCGCGTCCTGCGCAGCACGATGACGGCCGCGTTGACCAGCGCGAAGGCGAAGAGCGTGCCGATGCTGGTGGCGTCGGCCAGCGCGCCCAGCGGGACCACGGCGGCCAGCACACCGCAGAACAGCGAGACGATCACGGTGTTGGCGACCGGAATGCCGGACTTCGGGCTGACCCTCGCGAACAGCTTGGGCACCAGCCCGTCCCGGGACATCGAGAACAGGATCCGGGTCTGGCCGTACATCACGGTCAGCACCACGCTGGCGATGGCGATGACGGCGCCCGCGGCCAGCAGTACGGACCAGAAGCTCTGGCCGGTGACGTCCTTCATGATCTGGGCGAGGGCGGCGTCGGCGTTCGCGAAGTTCTTCCACGGCATGGCGCCCACCGCCACCAGCGCGACCAGGCAGTACAGCGCGGTGACGATCAGCAGCGAGAGCATGATCGCCCGCGGCAGGTCCCGCTTGGGGTTCTTGGCCTCCTCGCCCGCGGTGGAGGCGGCGTCGAAGCCGATGTAGGAGAAGAACAGCGAGGCGCCCGCGGCGCTGACACCACCGAGGCCGAGCGGCATGAACGGCTTGTAGTTACCGGCGCGGATACCGGTGAACGCCACGGCGCAGAAGAGGATCAGCGAGGCGATCTTCACCACGACCATGATGGTGTTGGCCCGGGCGCTCTCCTTGGCGCCGCCCAGCAGGAAGCCCATGGCCAGCAGCACCACGAGCAGCGCGGGGATGTTCAGATAGCCGCCCTGGCCCGGCGGGTTGGCCATCCAGCCGGGAATGGTGAGCCCGATGGTGCCGCTGAGCAGCTCGTTGAGGTACTGCCCCCAGCCCACCGCGACTGCGGCGACCGACACGCCGTATTCAAGGATCAGACACCAGCCGCAGATCCAGGCGATCAGCTCGCCCATCGTCGCGTAGGCGTAGGAGTACGAGGAGCCGGAGACCGGGATGGTGCCGGCCAGCTCGGCGTAGGACAGCGCGGAGAACAGCGCGGTCAGACCGGCGATGACGAAGGAGACCACCACGGCGGGACCGGCCTTGGGCACCGCCTCGCCGAGCACCACGAAGATGCCGGTGCCCAGGGTGGCACCGATGCTGATCATGGTGAGCTGCCACATGCTCAGCGAGCGCTTGAGCTGACCGCCCTCGCCCTGGCCGCCCTCGGCGACCAGTCGCTCCACCGGCTTGCGACGCATCACGGCGGCACCGAGGCCGGACGGCCGTCCGGCTGGAGGCGGTCCGGCGTCGGTCGTCCGGGCAGGGGCTATCGGCGTCGTGCCGGGTTCCACCACGTGGGCTCCATCATCGTCAGCGGCTCTGGGCGGCGGCGACCCGCGCGGCCGACCAGGCGAAGGGCATGCCGATGACAGGCATGCCCTCGATCGAGGGGGACCGCCGAGCCGGGGGTCCCCGCTGCTCCACGTACGGCCCACGACTCTAGGAGCCCGGGCGCTGTGTCCATAATGCGTGACCATTGCATATATGCAAAAAAACGTTGCGCCTGACCCGGGGTGGCCGCATGATCGTTAGCCGCTTTCGGCTGTTCGTTGCGCTCGGGTGTTTTGCGGCATATAGCCAAGGCCCCGTACGGCCCGCCGAGCGGCGGTCCGTACGGGGCCTGCTGCCGATGTGGTGCGACTACTGCCAGCTGGAGTGCAAAGGCTTGCCCTCGGCGTATCCGGAAGCGGACTGCACGCCGACGACCGCCTTCTGGTGGAACTCCTCCAGCGAGCCCGCGCCCGCGTAGGTGCAGGAGCTGCGCACGCCCGCGATGATCGAGTCGATCAGGTCCTCAACGCCCGGCCGGGCCGGGTCGAGGAACATCCGCGAGGTCGAGATGCCCTCCTCGAACAGCGCCTTGCGGGCCCGGTCGTACCCGGACTCCTCGCTGGTGCGGTTGCGCACCGCGCGGGCCGACGCCATGCCGAAACTCTCCTTGTACGGGCGGCCGTCCGCGGTGTGCTGGAGGTCACCCGGCGACTCGTAGGTCCCGGCGAACCACGAGCCGATCATCACGTTGGACGCGCCGGCGGCCAGCGCCATCGCCACGTCACGCGGGTGCCGCACACCGCCGTCGGCCCATACGTGCTTGCCGTACCTGCGCGCCTCGGCGGCGCACTCCAGCACGGCGGAGAACTGCGGGCGGCCCACGCCGGTCATCATGCGGGTGGTGCACATCGCGCCCGGGCCCACACCGACCTTGACGATGTCGGCCCCGGCCTCGATCAGGTCGCGGACGCCCTCGGCGGCGACGATGTTGCCCGCCACGATCGGCACCTGCGGGTCGAGCGCGCGCACCGCCTTGATGGCGGAGACCATCGACTCCTGGTGGCCGTGCGCGGTGTCGATCACCAGCGTGTCCACACCGGCGTCCAGCAGCTGCTTGGCCTTGCCCGCCACATCGCCGTTGATGCCCACGGCGGCGGCGATCCGCAGCCTTCCGTCGGCGTCGGTGGCGGGGGTGTACAAGGTGGCGCGCAGTGCGCCCTTGCGGGTCAGGATGCCCGCCAGCCTGCCGTCCTTGTCGACCGCGGGGGCGAGCTTGCGGTGGGCTTCCTCCAGGCGGTTGAACGCCTCACGCGGGTCGATGTCCGCGTCGAAGACCAGCAGGTCCTTGGACATCACCTCGGACAGCTGGGTGAAACGGTCCACCCCGGACAGGTCGGACTCGGTGACGACGCCCACCGGGCGGCCGTCCTCGACCACCACGCCCGCGCCGTGCGCCCGCTTGGGCAGCAGCGAGATGGCGTCGGCGACCGTGCTGTGCGGGGCGAGCACGATCGGGGTGTCCAGCACCAGGTGCCGCTGCTTCACCCAGGAGATGACCTCGGTCACCACCTCGATCGGGATGTCCTGCGGAATGACGGCCAGACCGCCGCGGCGGGCCACCGTCTCGGCCATGCGGCGACCGGCGATCGCGGTCATGTTGGCGACCACGAGGGGGATGGTGGTTCCGGTCCCGTCCGGGGAGGACAGGTCCACGCCCTGCCGGGAGCCCACGGCGGAGCGGCTGGGAACCATGAACACGTCGTCGTACGTCAGGTCGTACGGCGGCTGAGAATCATTGAGGAAACGCACGTACTTCATTTTTGCATGCCGGAAGAGCAAACCCCCTTTGGAGGAACCTCCCGGATCCAGCGGTGCCGCTTGGGGCATGATCTGAGCGCCCACGGGAACCAACCGACCGCCCAGGTCGGTTCCACAGGCAGTGGAGCGACAATCGTAGTGACGCAGTGAGGCGCCTTCCGGCCGTGCGGCCGGGCCTTGGGAGCCCCGGGAGGGGAACATGAACCGCACTCGCTTCGCCCCGGATCGGGGTCTGGCCAGCCGCATGGTCATCACCATGTTCTTCATCGGCCTGCTGTACGTGGTGTTCGTCGGTGTGCTGCTGGTGCTGCTGCGGGGCGCCTGGCCACTGATCGTGATCATCGCCGGCGGCCTGTTCATCGCCCAGTTCTGGTTCAGCGACAAGATCGCCGCGTTCAGCATGGGGGCGCGCGAGGTCACGCCCGAGGAGTATCCGCAGCTGCACGGCACGGTCGACCGGCTGTGCGCGCTGGCCGACATGCCCAAGCCGCGGGTGGCCGTCGCCCAGTCCGACGTGCCCAACGCCTTCGCCACCGGCCGCAACGCCGACAACGCGGTGATCTGCGCGACCACCGGACTGCTGCGGCGGCTGGAGCCGGAGGAACTGGAGGGCGTGCTGGCCCATGAGCTGTCGCACGTCGCGCACAAGGACGTCGCGGTGATGACCATCGCGTCCTTCCTCGGCGTGCTGGCCGGGGTGATCACCCGGATCGGCCTGTGGGGCGGCTTCCGCTCGCGTGGCAACAACCAGAACGCGGCCATCGTCGCGCTGCTCATCCCGCTGGTGAGCGCCGTGGTGTACGCGATCAGCTTCCTGCTGACCCGGATGCTCTCCCGCTACCGCGAGTTGTCCGCGGACCGCGCGGCCGCGCAGCTGACCGGGCGGCCGTCCGCGCTCGCCTCCGCGCTGACCAAGGTGACCGGCCAGATGGCCCGCATCCCCACCGAGGACCTGCGCAAGGCGGAACCGTTCAACGCCTTCTACTTCGCCCCGGCGATCGCCTCCAAGGAGAGCCTGTCCAACCTGCTCTCCACCCACCCGACGCTGGAGCAGCGGCTGGAGCAGCTTGGGCGGATCTCCGCCGAGCTGAACCGCGGCTGAGTCGCGACTGAACCGAGGCTGAACCGAGGCCGACCCACCACCGCACCCGCCGGGGAGACCCCCGCACCCCTTCGAGGAGCTGACCGCCCGTGGGATTCCTTGACACCCTGCTCGGCCGCAGCAAGCCGGTCAAGCCCGATCTCGACCAGTTGTTCGGACTTCCGTCGGCCGCCGTGACGCTGGCCGCGGCCGCCGGGTTCACCCCGACCGGCGAGGGGTCGGTGTGCTTCGCCGCCGTCGAGGGCGGTGCCTTCGCCCAGTTGAAGCAGGAGGTGCAGGGCCTGCTGGACGCCGGCGCCAAGGAGGACGGCGGGCTTCCGGTGGAGTTCAGCCGGGACTCCTACGGCTACACCTGGCTGCTCTCCCGGCACTCGCCGGACGATGTGACGGGCCTGGTCACCGATCTGCACGCGGTCAACTCGGTGCTGGAGGGCGGCGGGTTCGGCCCGCAACTGCTGTGCTCGCTGGTCGGCTTCCGGGACACCGAGGGGCGTTCGCTGGCGCTGGTCTACCTCTACAAGCGCGGTACGTTCTACCCGTTCGCGCCGCGCGGCGGCGAACGGCGGGACAACGCGCTGGAGTTGCAGGTCAAGGCGATGATCGCGAACGACCTTCGGGTCGAGGAGGACCTCAGCCGCTGGTTCCCGGTGTGGGGTGCGCCGGGGCTGTGAGCTCCGGTTCGACCAGCACCGCCAGGAACTGGGTGTCCGTCTTCGCCCAGTAGTCGGCGGCGTCGCCGAGGACGCCGAGCGCGGTGCGCCAGTCTTCCGGCGCGGCCGCCGCGTAGCCGTGCCAGCCGGTGACCACCAGTACGCGGCCGCCGTCGGCGGGTAGTACGTCCGGGTCGGTCAGGCAGTCGTACAGCGCGTCCCAGTTGGCGCCGAACCAGTCCGGCAGCTTCAGCGCGGCGGCGCAGCGCGCCATGAACCCGGCCTTGTCCGCTACTCCCTGGAGTTCCACGGAGTACGCCCGGCGACCGGTCCGCTCGGCGGCGGCCAGCAGGTCGGCGGTGGGGCGGTCCTGGCTCCAGTGAACGACTCCGGTGCGGGCCAACAGAGTTGACAGCTCCTCAGGTACGGGCGTGGTCAACGTCCGTCACCTCCTTGAAGGTCCGGTAGTGGTCATCGGTGTAGTACGTCTCATGCCCGGCGCCGGTGACGATGCGACGGGCGCCGCGGTCGCGGGCGCCGGGGGTGGGCACGGTGTACTCGTGGTAGTAGCCGCGGCGCTCCCGCGGCAGCGCGTTCTCGTAGTTGCCGAACACCACGCCGTCCTTGGGGTACGGGAAGGGGCCTCCGGCGGCGATGAGTTGGAGGGTGTGCCGTGCCTCTGGAGGCAACTGGCTTGCCGGGATGGTCGGCAGACCGTGCGTTCCGCGGGTTCCGCTCGGGCGCGGGGCGGCCGGGTGTTTGGCCGCGGTGCAGCCGGCGAGGGCGAGCAGCAGGCAGGCCAGCAGGGCGGGGAGGAATCGCAACGTGCGGCGGCGCATGGGGCGATGCTGCCATAACGGGGCGGGCGTTGGAGTTGCGGCGGGTTCGGCACCGCCGGGTCTCCGCCATCGTGGCCGGGCGCCACGGCGGCGGAATTGTTTGGGCGGCAAGCGTCGTGCGGGCTTGCGACCACGGTGAGTTCGGCACCGCCGGGTCCCCGCCATCGTGCCTGGGCGCCACGGCGGCGGTTCTCGCTCCGGGGCGCCATTTCCTGGGGGCTCGCCCCCAGATCAACCCCGCCGCGCAGCGGCGAGCAACCAGCGCGGCGTGGCCCGGCGGTGCCGAACCGGGCGCGACCCCGACCGAAGCCTCCGCAGGAAGGGCTCACGCCTCGCCGGGGTCGGCGCGCTCCAGGGCCGGGCGCGGCCCGGGGGACTGGTGGTTGAGCAGATGGTCCGCGGCAGCGGTGTCCGTCACCAGGCTGGTGACCAGCCCGGACCGCAGCACCGCGCCGACCGCCTGGGCCTTGCGCATCCCTCCGGCGATAGCGACGACTTCGGGCACCCGGCGCAGCCGGTCCGCGTCCACCGTGATGCAGCGCTCCCGCAGGTCCCGGCCGACCCGGCGGCCGTCCGCGTCGAACAGATGCGAGGACATCTCGGCGGCCACGCCCAGGTCCGCGTAGTGCTTGCGCTCGGCGTCGGACAGCGCGTCGTACACCGTGGAGACGCGCGGCTCCCAGGAGCCGATGGACACCACGGCGACGGTGACCTTGTCGAAGTAGCTCATGGCCGCCGCGATACCGGTCTGCTTGCGCAGCGCGGCCGCGGTGGCCGCGTCGGGCAGCACCATGGGCGCGTACATCGGATGCGCCTCGCCACCGGAGACGGCGGCGGCCCGGCGGACCGCCTCGACCGAGCCGCGCTCCGCGGTACCGGCGTCGTACACGCCGGTCAACTGGACGACCGTGCACGGCGGCAGCCGGTCGAGCGCGTTGGCCATGGTGATGATGGAGCGCCCCCAGGCCAGGCCCAGCACATCGCCCTCGTTGACCAGTTCACCGAGCAGCCCGGCGGCCACCGCCCCGAGGTTCTCCGGGTCGGGGGCGTCGCTGGCCTGCCCCTCCGGCGACTCCACCACGACGGCGTTGCGCAACCCGTACCGGGCGCGCAGTGCGTCGGAGCGCTCGGCGTCCAGTTCGGCCGGGACGCGGATCTCGATGCGTACCAGATCGCGTTCGAGCGCCGACTCCAGCACCCGGGCGACCTTGAAGCGGCTGACGCCGAACTCCTCCGCGATCTGGATCTTGGACTTGCCCTCCAGGTAGAAGCGGCGGGCCATCGCCGCCGCCTGCACCATCTCGGCGGGCCCCATGCGGACGGATGAGCGGCCAGTGGTCACGTCAGCCTCCCCAGTGCTCATTTGATTGCCAACATGCTCATCTTTGCAGATGGCGAGGCGCGGCGCGCCCTCCGGCCGCCGGGACTTTTCCCGGAATCACGATCTCTTCCGCAATCTACGGGAGTGAGGTGAACGGAACACGGCGCTGGGAGCCGCGACGCCCAGCGGAGTTAACGGTTCCGTTCCCCCTCGCGTTCAGTGGCCGCAGGCCCACGGCGCCGTGGCGAAGGTCGACTCGGCCTTCTCCCGCAGCGCCCGCACCGCCGCCGCCGGATCGTCCGCCCCGTACACCGCGGAGCCCGCCACGAACACGTCGGCGCCCGCCTCCGCGCACCGCTCGATGGTGGACTCGGACACCCCACCGTCCACCTGGAGCCACAGCTCAAGGCCGTGCTTGGCGATCAGCTCCCGGGTCCGGCGGATCTTCGGCAGCATGATGTCCAGGAACGCCTGGCCGCCGAAGCCCGGCTCCACCGTCATCACCAGCAGCATGTCGAGTTCCGGAAGCAGGTCCTCGTACGGCTCGATCGGCGTGGCGGGCTTGAGCGCCATCGACGCCCTGGCGCCCTTGGCCCGGATCTCCCGGGCCAGCCGGACCGGCGCCGCGGCCGCCTCGACGTGGAAGGTCACCGAGCCCGCGCCCGCCTCCACGTACTGCGGCGCCCAGCGGTCCGGGTCCTCGATCATCAGATGGCAGTCCAGCGGGGTGTCGGTCGCCTTGCGCAGCGATTCCACCACGGGAACACCGAGCGTCAGGTTGGGCACGAAGTGGTTGTCCATCACGTCGACATGCAGCCAGTCGGCTCCCGCCACGGCCTGCGCCTCGTCGGCGAGCCGGGCGAAGTCGGCGGAAAGGATGCTCGGGTTGATCTGCGCACGCATGCGCCCAGTATGGCGCCCCCGGCGCCGGGCCGCTTCGGGCGCCCCCCGTCAGCCGGTCCGGCGCAGCGCCCCCGTCAGCCGGTCCGGCGCAGCAGAGCGAGGTACATCGCGTCCGTGCCGTGCAGATGCGGCCACAGCTGGATGTCGGGACCGTCGCCGAGGTGCGGTACGCCGGGCAACAGCGGCCGGGCGTCGATCAGTTCGGCGCCCTCCGGTGCCGCGCGCAGTACGTCGTCCACCACGGCCCGGGTCTCGGCGAGGTGCGGTGAGCAGGTCGCGTACCCCACGACGCCGCCGACCCGCACCGAACGCAGCGCGGTGCGCAGCAACTCCCGCTGCAGCGGCCCGAATCCGGCCACGTCCTCCGGGCGGCGCCGCCACCGGGCCTCGGGGCGGCGGCGCAGCGCGCCAAGGCCGGTGCACGGCACGTCCATCAGCACCCGGTCGAACACCCCCCGCGGCCACGCCGGTCGGGTGCCGTCGGCGGTGATCACCTGGTAGGGGCCGGGGTTGCCATCCAGCGCGCGGGCCACCAGCCGGGCGCGGTGCGGCTGCTTCTCGGCGGCCAGCAGTGCCGCGCCGCGCTCCGCGGCGAGTGCGGCCAGCAGCGCCGCCTTGCCGCCGGGGCCCGCGCAGCCGTCCAGCCAGCGGCGGTCGGGGCCGTCCAGTGGGGCGCCCGCCAGCGCGAGCGCGACGAGTTGGCTGCCCTCGTCCTGCACCCCGGCCGCGCCGTCGCGTACCGCGTCCAGTGCCGCCGGGTCGCCGCCGTCGGCGAGCCGGATCGCGTACGGGGACCAGCGGCCCGGCTCGCCGTCCGCCCCGGTCTCCTCGGCCAGTTCGGCGGTGGTGCACCGACCCGGCCGGGCGACCAGGGTCACCTCGGGCCGCTCGTTGTCCGCCGCCAGCAGCTCCTCGATGTCCTCGCGTCCGCCGCCGAGCGCGTCCCACAGCGCGGAGACCACCCACCGGGGGTGCGAGTGCACCACGGCGAGGTGGTTCTCGGGGTCCTCGTCGTACGGCGGCGCCACCCGGTCCAGCCAGCCGTCGAGATCATCGGCGGCGATCTTGCGCAGCACCGCGTTGACGAACCGGGAACGGCCGTCGCCCACCACGTCCCTGGCCAGTTCGACGGTGGCCGAGACCGCGGCGTGCGGCGGGATGCGGGTGCCGAGCAGTTGGTGCGCGCCAAGGCTCAGCACGTCCAGCACCGGCGGATCCACCTCGCGCAACGGCCGGTCCACACAGGCCGCGATGATCGCGTCGTACGTGCCCTGGCGGCGCAGCGTCCCGTAGACCAACTCGGTGGCCAGCGCCGAGTCCCGCCGGTCGAAGCCCGCGGAGCCGCGCTCGGCGTCCCGCAGCATGGCGGGCAGGACGAGGTTGGCGTACGCGTCACGCTCGTCCACGGCGCGCAGCACGTCGTAGGCGAGCCTGCGCACCGGATCGGGCCTGGGACGACGGTACGGTGCCTTGCCCTGCGGGCGGCGGGGGCGGGAGTTCATACGGGAAGGTGCTCCGGAATCAGCTGTCTGCGGCCCACCTGTCCGGCGGGCGTCCCCAGCCTACGGCCTGACGGCCATACGAGCAGGCCACAGGGTCGGCGCCAGCCCGGAAACCGCCCCGCGCCCCCGCACCCGCCGCGGCGTCAGGCGTCGAACCGTTCCCCGGAAGCGATCCGGACGCCGCGCGCCCAGTCGGCGGCGGCCATCCGCTTCTTGCCCTGCGGCCGCACCTCCGTCAGCTCCACCGGATACGAGCCGGTGCCCGCGTACACCGCGGACTTGGTCACCGCCAACTCCCCCGGCGCGAGCCGGAGATCGGTGCGGTCCGGCAGCGGTCTCACCGGCGCCGCGAGCTTGAGCCGCTCACCGTGGAACAGGGTCCACGCCCCGGGCGCGGGCGTGCAGGCCCGGACCACCCGGTCCACCCGCAGCGCGGGCGCGGTCCAGTCGACGCGGGCGTCGTCAACGGTGATCTTCGGGGCCAGCGTGACGCCCTCGGTGGGCTGCGGCCGGGGCTTCAGCGTGCCGTCCTCGATGCCGTCCATGGTGGCCGCCAGCAGTCCGGCGCCGGAGCGGGCCAGCCGGTCCAGCAGCGCGCCGCTGGTGTCGTCGGGACGCACCGTCTCGGTGATCACGCCGTAGACCGGGCCGGAGTCCAGCCCCTCCTCGATCTGGAAGGTGGACGCCCCGGTCACCTCGTCGCCCGCCAGCACGGCGTGCTGCACCGGGGCCGCGCCGCGCCACGCGGGCAGCAGCGAGAAGTGCAGGTTGACCCAGCCGTGCGCGGGGATGTCGAGCGCCGCCTTGGGCAGCAGGGCGCCGTACGCCACGACCGGGCAGCAGTCGGGGGCGATCTCCCGCAGCCGGTCGAGGAAGTCCTCGTCGCGCGGCCGGTTCGGCTTGAGCACCTCGATCCCGGCCTCCTGCGCGCGCTGCGCGACCGGGCTGGCCACCAGCTTGCGGCCGCGGCCCGCGGGGGCGTCGGGCCGGGTGACGACGGCGGCCACCTCGTGCCGCTCGGACGCCAGCAGCGCCTCCAGCGCGGGGACGGCGACTTCGGGGGTGCCGGCGAAGACAAGCCTCATCGGGGTGCGGTGCCTTTCGGGGAGGAGCGTGGAACGGGAAGGTCAGCGGGCCCGGCCGAACGTGCTGTGCGGGGAGATCCGGACCTGCGGCGCGGGCTCGCCCGCCCATTCGGCCTCCCGGATGGCCTTCATCGCCGCCTTGCGCTGCTCGGGGTCGAGCCGGTCGATGAAGATGATGCCGTCGAGGTGGTCGGTCTCGTGCTGGATGCAGCGGGCGAGCAGTTGGGTGCCCTGGACGGTGACCGGATCGCCGTACATGTTGAAGCCCTTGGCGACCACTCCGTACGCCCGCTTGCAGTCGAACCGCAGGCCGGGCAGCGACAGACAGCCCTCGGGGCCGTCCTGCTCCTCGTCGGTGAGCGTCAGGTCGGGGTTGACCAGATGCCCGAGTTCGCCGTCCACATGGTAGGTGAACACCCGCAGGGACACGCCGAGTTGGGGCGCCGCCAGGCCCGCGCCCGGCGCGTCGAGCATGGTGTCGGTGAGGTCCTTGACGAGCGTGCGCAGTTCCTTGTCGAAGACGGTGACCGGCTGCGCCTTCATGCGCAGCACCGGATCGCCGAAAAGATGGATCGGCATCACGGACACAGGGCGGACTCCCGTCGGCGGGCAACTCAAGCGGCCTCCCAGTCTATGGGCGTCGGCGCACCGGCGGATTCGGGGGCGTACGGAATGACGTGCGCCTCTTCCGTGTCCACTCACGCTCCTGGAGCGTGACCCGATGGGCCGGTGACGCGTTGGTCAAGACAGATTGACCGAAAACGGGTCGCGAGCGGCCCGTTCGCAACCCGACACACTCACAGCATCGCCGGTTCGAGAGGCTTGTTCATGGCCGACCACGCAACCCACGACGCCCAGGCACGGGCCAGTCTGCACCTTCTCGTGCGGGACATCGAGCGGGTCCGCCGGCAGGTGGACGCGCTGCGCACCCTCACCGCCCAGTTGGGCAATGTCTACCGCCCGAGGCGCAGCGGACCCGCCGCCGGATTCGTCGTTTACGGCCGGGCCCCGGCGCCAACCGTACGGCTCGCACAGGAACTGCGGGACAGCGTTGAGACCCTGGTCACCGCGGCCGTCGACTTCGACCGGTCGCTGGGGTTCTCCTGGGACGCGGTGGGGTCGGCGCTCGGGGTGACCAAACAGGCCGTACACCGCCGCTACGGCACCCGCCGGGCCGCGGCGACGGGCGGCGAGGACGAGCGCGGTACCGGCGCCAGCGCCACCCGTACGGTTCCGGCCGCGCGCTCGGTGCCGATGGGCGCGGCGCCGTCCGGCGGTCCGGCGCTACGGGACGAGGCGTTCCCCGGCGCGCTGCCGGGGCCGCGCAACGGCTGACGACCGACGGCACGCCGCCCCACGACGCCGACACGCCGGGGCGGTTCAGCCGATGTCCGGCGGATCCATCCGCACCCGAACGGGTTCGAAGTGCTTACGGGCCATCCGCGCCACCTGGGCCGTCTTGAGCGCCGTGGCCAGCGAGCCGCCGCTGCCCGGCGGCACCCGCAGCAGCATCCGCTCCCACCGCTCGCCGGGCGGCGGGTCCGCCATCCGCCTCGGGCGGCCGGGTGGCGCGACCGGGACCGGAACCGGGCCCAACCGGTCGGTGTCGTCCGGTAGTTGGGCGTTCTCCAGCAGATCGCTGACCGCCGCCGCGGTGCCGGTCACCGACGCCATCCGGGACACCGGCGGAAAGCCCAGCTCCGCCCGCTCCGCCAGTTCCCGTACCGCGTACCCGGCCGGGTCCCAGCGCACCAGCGCCTGCACCGGGCGCAGCCCGGGCTCGGCGAGCACCACCACCGTGCCGCCCTCGGCGGCCGGGCGGACCAGCGCGGCGGCGGTCAGCCAGCGGCGCAGCGCCTCCTCGCCCGCGCGTAGGTCGGGGCGGTTCAGCAGCGCCCAGCCGTCGAGCAGCAGCGCCGCCGCGTAGCCGCCGTCCGCCACCGGTTCCGCGCCCGGCGTGCAGATGACCAGCGCGGGCTGGTCCGGAACCCGGGCCAGCACCGCGTCCCGCCCTGAGGTACGCACCGGCACCTTGGGGAAGGCGCGGCCCAACTCGTCGGCGGTGCGCCGGGCGCCGACCACCTGGGCGCGCAGCCGGGTTCCGGCGCACTCCCGGCAGTGCCAGGCGGCCTCCGGCCGACCACACCACGCGCAGTGCAGCGCCCCTGACTCGGCCAGCTCCAACGGTCCGGCGCACCGGGCGCAGCGGGCGGGTTCGCGGCAGCGTTCACAGGCCAGCCGGGGCACATAGCCACGGCGCGGCACCTGCACCAGCACCGGTCCGCGCAGCAGCGCGTCCCGGGTGACCTGCCAGGCCAGGCTGGGCAGCCGGGCGGCACGCGCCGCCGCGTCCCGCGCCTGGTCCCCGTCGCCGACGGTACGCACCAGTGGCGCGGCGGCGCGCACCTGCTCCCGGGGTGCGGTGAGCGGCAACGCCCAACGGCTGTCGACGAGTTGGGCGCCCTCGGCGGTCACCGAGAGACCGCCGAGCAGGAAGGCGGCCTGCTCGTCGGTGGCGCGCAGCAGCAGGACGTCGCGGGCGTGCGGCTGCGGCGCGTGTGGTTCGGCGTGGCTGGAGTCGCCGTCGTCCCACAGCGCGACGAGGCCGAGGTCGGCCACGGGGGCGAACATCGCGGCGCGGGTGCCGATGACGCCGCGCACCGCGCCCCGGTTGACGGCGAGCCATCGCCGGTACCGCTCCTCGGGGCCGCTGTCGGCGGTGAGCACGACATGGTGGCCCTCCCCCAGCAGCGCGGTGAGGGCGGCGTCGACCCGGGCCACCGCCCGGCCGTCGGGCAGCACCGCCAGCGCGCCGCGCCCGGAGGCCAGCGTGGCGGCGAGAGCACGGGCGAGTTCGTCGGGCCAGTGCGGTCCCGGCAACGCGGTCCACACCGCGCGCGGGTTGGCCCCGGTGGCGAGCGCGTCCAGGAAGCCGGGTCCGGTGGCGTACCGCGCCCAGCTACCGGGGTCGGGCTTCGCGGGCGGTGCGGGCGCTTGCGGAACCGCCCGGCTCTCCGCGCGGGCGTGCCTGGGCGGCACCGCCAACTGCACCACATCGGCCAGCGCTCCCGCGTACCGGTCGGCCACCGCCCGGCACAGCCGCAGCAGTTCCGGGCCCAACACCGGTTCCGGGGACAGCACTTGGGCCAACGGCGCGAGCGGTCCGCGGTAGTCGCTCTCGGGGAGCCGGGCCACGACGAACCCGTCGTGCAGCTCCCCGCCTTCCCGGCGGCCCCTGACCACCCGGGCGCCGAACCGCACCCGGACCCGCACGCCCGGCTGGGCCTGCTCGTCCATCGGCTCGGGCACCGAGTAGTCGAAGAACTGGTCGAGGTGGATCAGCCCCTTGTCCACCAGCACCCGGGCCACCGGCAACCCCGACGCCAGCTTCGCCGCGCGCCAGCTACGCGGCTTGGCCCGCGGCTCCTCGGCCTTGCGCACCGTCTCCCGGATCAGCGCGAGCTGCTCCCCGGCCCCACCCGTCGGGCCCTGCTCCGGGCGCTCGTTCTCGCTGCTCACGTCCTCATAACTACCAGACGGGTACGACAATGCCCGCCGGACGCGGTGCGGCCCCGGACCGCGATGGTCCGGGGCCGCGGCGTGGTTCGGGCGGCGGCTGCTTACAGCCCCACGGCCGCGCGGAGTTCGTCCACGCGGTCGGTGCGCTCCCAGGTGAAGTCCGGCAGCTCGCGGCCGAAGTGGCCGTAGGCGGCGGTCTGGGCGTAGATCGGGCGGAGCAGGTCGAGGTCGCGGATGATGGCGGCCGGGCGCAGGTCGAAGACCTCGCCGATGGCGTGCTCGATCTTCTCCACGTCGACCTTGGCGGTGCCGAAGGTCTCCACGAACAGGCCGACCGGTTCGGCCTTGCCGATCGCGTAGGCGACCTGGACCTCGCAGCGCGAGGCGAGGCCCGCGGCCACCACGTTCTTGGCGACCCAGCGCATCGCGTAGGCGGCCGAGCGGTCCACCTTGGACGGGTCCTTGCCGGAGAAGGCGCCGCCGCCGTGCCGGGACATGCCGCCGTAGGTGTCGATGATGATCTTGCGGCCGGTCAGGCCCGCGTCACCCATCGGGCCACCGATCTCGAAACGGCCGGTGGGGTTGACCAGCAGGCGGTAGCCGTCGGTGTCCAGCTTGATGCCGGAGTCCAGCAGGGCCTTCAGCTCCGGCTCGACCACGAACTCCCGGATGTCGGGGGCCAGCAGCGAGTCGAGGTCGATGTCGGAGGCGTGCTGCGAGGAGACGACGACGGTGTCCAGGCGGACCGCCTTGTCGCCGTCGTACTCGATGGTGACCTGGGTCTTGCCGTCCGGACGCAGGTAGGGGATGGTGCCGTTCTTGCGGACGTCGGTAAGGCGCTTGGACAGCCGGTGCGCCAGCGTGATCGGCAGCGGCATCAGCTCGGGGGTCTCGTCGCACGCGTACCCGAACATCAGGCCCTGGTCACCGGCGCCCTGCCGGTCCAGCTCGTCGTCGTCGCCCTCGACCCGGTTCTCGTACGCGGAGTCGACACCCTGGGCGATGTCCGGGGACTGCGCGCCAATGGACACCGACACGCCACAGGAGGCGCCGTCGAAGCCCTTCTTCGAGCTGTCGTAACCGATCCCGAGGACGGTGTTGCGGACCAGGGTCGCCACGTCGGCGTAGCCCTTGGTCGTCACCTCCCCGGCGACGTGCACCAGACCGGTGGTGATCAACGTCTCGACGGCGACGCGGGAGGTCGGGTCCTCCTTCAGCAGGGCGTCGAGGATCGTGTCGCTGATCTGGTCAGCGATCTTGTCAGGGTGACCCTCGGTAACCGACTCCGAGGTGAACAGGCGGCGGGACACATCGCTCCCTGGGGTTGCAGCGGCTGCTGGCTGATACGGGCGGTCCGACCGGGGCTGCGCCCGTCGGACCACCGCCAGTTTATCGGTCGTGTCGAGGAAATAGGCGCGGTATCCGGATCTTTGTATCCATCGTGACCTGCGACACTCTCCCGAACGCCATGACGATACGCCCCAACGCTCACCGGACGGGAGAATTCCGGGCGGAGTTGACCGCTCCGCCACAGCACGTTCACCCGTCGGCCCGCCCACCTCGGCGTGGCGCGGCCCACCGGGGCCCCACCCAACGCCTCACCAGCGCTGGAGCACCAGGTCCCACACCACGTCGGCGAGCGCCTCCTTGGGACCGTACGGCACCGGGGTCCGGGTGCCGTCAGGGGCGAGCACCACGGCCTCGTTCTGCTCGGAGCCGAAGGTCTTGTGCTCGCCGACCTCGTTGACGACCAGCAGATCGCAACCCTTACGAGTGAGTTTGGCGAGGCCGTTCGCCAGAACGTCGTCGGTTTCGGCGGCGAAGCCCACCACGACCTGGCCGGGCTTCGGGCGGGCCGCGGACAGCTCGGCGAGGATGTCCGGATTGCGCACCAGCTCCAGCGGTGCGGGTTCCTCGCCGTCCTTCTTCTTGATCTTGCCCGCGGCGTACCGTGCGGGCCGGAAGTCGGCGACCGCCGCCGCCATCACCACCGCGTCGGCGTCGGCCGCGGCCTTGAAGACCGCCTCGTGCAGCTGCTGGGCGGTCTCGACGCGGACCACGTCCGCCCCGGCCGGGTCGGCGAGCCCGGTGTTGGCGACGACCAGGGTGACCCGCGCGCCGCGGGCCACGGCGGTACGGGCGAGGGCGTAGCCCTGCTTGCCGGAGGAGCGGTTGCCCAGGAAGCGCACCGGGTCCAGCGGCTCGCGGGTGCCTCCGGCGCTGATCACCACATGCCGTCCGGCCAGGTCGGCGGCGGCCGCCGCGCCCCGGGCCAGTACCCGCTGGCAGACCTCGAAGATCTCGCCGGGCTCGGGCAGCCGCCCCTTGCCGGTGTCCACGCCGGTGAGCCGTCCGACGGCCGGTTCGATCACGACCGCGCCGCGACGGCGCAGGGTGGCGACGTTCTCCTGGGTGGCGGGGTGCTCCCACATCTCGGTGTGCATGGCGGGGGCGAAGACCACCGGGCAGCGGGCGGTGAGCAGGGTGTTGGTGAGCAGGTCGTCGGCGAGGCCGTGGGCGGCCTTGGCGAGCATGTCGGCGGTGGCCGGGGCGACCACGACGAGGTCGGCGTGCTGGCCGATCCGTACGTGCGGGACCTCGCTCACGGCGTCCCAGACGCGGGTGGAGACCGGGTTGCCGGACAGCGCGGCCCAGGTGGCCTCCCCCACGAAGTGCAGCGCCGAGTCGGTGGGCACCACGCGCACGTCGTGCCCGGACTCGGTCAACCGCCGCAGGAGTTCGCACGCCTTGTACGCGGCGATGCCGCCGCTCACCCCCAGGACGACCTGTGGCCTGCCCATACACCTCTCCCGGCCGAACGGATACCCGTCTCCATACTGCGCCCGCCGGAGACCCGCCCCGGATCAGACGACAGGCCCGGCAGCTGCGCCGCCGGGCCTGGTGTCGGTGTTGCCTGTGCTGTCAGTGGGCCGGCGTGTCGACGGCCTCGGAGGTCAGCAGACCCGCGTTGATCTCGCGCAGCGCGATCGACAGCGGCTTCTCGTGCACGTGGGTGTCCACGAGCGGGCCGACGTACTCCAGCAGGCCCTCACCGAGCTGCGAGTAGTACGCGTTGATCTGGCGGGCACGCTTGGCCGCGTAGATCACCAGGCTGTACTTCGAGTCGGTGGCTTCGAGCAGCTCGTCGATCGGCGGGTTGATGATGCCCTCGGGCGTGGCGATGGAAGAGGACACTCTCTACCTATCCCTCTTTGTGGTTTAGATCCTCTGGCGGGGACCCTGATGGAGACCTTCTGGAGCGGATCTCGCGAGCCGCCCCAGCTCAGCCCGGCTCAGCGGACCGTCATCAAGGCTAGCAGTTCGCGGACGACGTCCTCGACTGAGGTGTTGACCAGGGTGACGTCGAACTCGGACTCCGCGGCGAGTTCCACCCGGGCCACGGACAGTCGCCGCTCGATCACCTCGGGCGACTCGGTGCCGCGGCCGGTGAGCCGGCGGACCAGTTCCTCCCAGCTCGGCGGGGCGAGGAAGACCAGCCGGGCCTCCGGCATGGTCTGCCGGACCTGCCGGGCACCCTGGAGATCGATCTCAAGCAGTACCGGAACACCGGCTTCGAGGTGTTCCAGCACGGCCTGGCGCGGGGTCCCGTAGCGGTTGCCCGCGAACTCCGCCCACTCCAGCAGTTCGCCGTTGGCGATCAGCTTGTCGAACTGGTCATCGTCGACGAAGTGGTACTGCACGCCGTCCCGTTCGCCCGGGCGGGGCTTGCGGGTGGTGACCGAGACCGACAGCCAGACTTCGGGGTGGACCTTGCGCAGGTAGCCGACGACCGTGCTCTTGCCGACCCCGGAGGGGCCGGAGAGCACGGTCAGCCGGGGTTGCCTGGCCGGGGGTTCGGGGGTTTCCCCCCGGGGGACCGCATCGCTCATGGAGCGATTATCCCGGTTCCCCGGCCATGCGGAAAACGCCGGTTGAACGTCAGGCGCCGGTGCTGCCGAACTCACGCTCCAGAGCGGCGATCTGGTTGGAGCCGAGACCCCGCACCCGACGGCTCTCGGAGATGCCGAGCCGCTCCATGAGCTGCTTGGCGCGGACCTTGCCCACGCCGGGCAGGGACTCGAGCAGCGCGGAAACCTTCATCTTGCCGATGACATCGTTCTCCTGCCCCTGCTTGATGACCTCGTGGAGGGAGGCCCCGGAGTGCTTGAGACGATTCTTGACCTCGGCGCGCTCCCGGCGAGCCGCGGCGGCCTTCTCTAGCGCGGCAGCGCGCTGTTCAGGGGTAAGGGGCGGTAGAGCCACGCCTACGTCACCTCGGATGTAGAACTGTCGGATACGGACCGGTGAGGAACCTAGTTGCTCCACACCTACAGAGCAACGAGCAACGCGCTTCCTTGCGTTCTCCTGTCGGAGACTAGCGGGCGAACCCGCTCCCGTCAGCGAGAACAGGCGAAAAGTCCAGGTCAGACTTGATCTCGCGGTACTTTTCGGGCATATCGGACAGGGCTTGTCTGCCTATGACTGCGTTGGGTATCCGTGAGGCCACGTTCCGCCCCCTTCGCCCTCAGCCGCCCACCACCGTCCGTACCTCGCCGGTGATCCGCTCGGCCGCCGCGCGCAGCGCCGCGGTGTCCGGCCCGTGCCGCAGCACGTCCCGGCTGACGCTCGGCAGCACGTTGCGCAGCGCGGATCCGAAGACCGCGGGCAGATCCGCGGGGGTCGCGCCCTGCGCGCCGATGCCGGGGGCGAGCAGCGGCCCGCCGGTGTCGAGGTCGATCCCGGCCTCGGCGACCGTCGCGCCCAGGGTCGCGCCGACGACCGCGCCGAACGAGCCCAGCGGCTGCTCGCCCGCGTTCTGCGCGCGCAGATGGCCGAGAACCGTCGCGGCCACCGTGCTGCCGTCCGCGCCGGTCGCCCGCTGCACCTCGGCGCCCTCCGGGTTCGAGGTGAGCGCCAGCGCGAAGATTCCGGTGCCGGAGGCACGGGCCAGGTCCACCGCGGGGCGCAGCGACCCGAAGCCCAGGTACGGGCTGACCGTCACCGCGTCGCTGAACAGCGGGCTCGCCGGGTCGAGATAGGTGGCGGCGTACGCGGCCATGGTGGAGCCGATGTCACCGCGCTTGGCGTCCATCAGCACCAGCGCGCCAGCCGCCCGCGCGTCGGCCACCGTGCGCTCCAGCACCGCGACCCCCCGCGAGCCGAACCGCTCGAAGAACGCGGACTGCGGCTTGAGCACCGCCACCCGGTCGGCCAGCGCCTCCACCGCGGTCCGGCAGAAGCGCTCCAGGCCCGCCGGGTCGTCGGCCAGGCCCCACGCCTCCAGCAGGGAGGCGTGCGGGTCGATCCCCACGCACAGCGGGCCACGGGTGTCCATGGCGCGCCGCAGCCGGGCGCCGAACGGTTCGAGGGTCATTCGGACTGCTCCTTGACGTCGGCGCCGACAGCGGCGGCGAGGGTGGGGTACGGACTGGCCTTGAGGCGTTCGGCCAGTCCCTTGTGGATCGCCCGGCACCAGAAGGGGCCCTGGTAGATGAAGGCGCTGTAGCCCTGGACCAGCGAGGCGCCCGCCAGGATCCGCTCCCAGGCGTCGTCCGCGGTCTCGATGCCCCCGACGCCGACCAGCGTGATCCGGTCGCCGACCCGCGCGTAGAGCCTGCGCAGCACCTCAAGCGAGCGGGCCTTGAGCGGCGCGCCGGACAGCCCGCCCGCGCCGATGGCCTCGACGGTCGCCGAGTCGGTCTTCAGCCCTTCCCGGCCGATCGTGGTGTTGGTGGCGATGATGCCGTCCAGGCCGAGTTCGACCGCGAGGTCGGCGACCGCGTCGATGTCCTCGTCCGCCAGGTCGGGTGCGATCTTCACCAGCAGCGGTACCCGCCGGTCGGTGACGGTGCGGTCGGCGGCCTGGCGCACCGCGCTGAGCAGCGGGCGCAGGTGCTCGACGGCCTGCAGGTCGCGCAGTCCGGGGGTGTTGGGCGAGGAGACGTTGACCACGAGGTAGTCGGCGTACCGGGCCAGCCGCTCGGTGGACGTCACGTAGTCGGCGACGGCCTCCGCCTCGGGGACGACCTTGGTCTTGCCGATGTTGACGCCGAGCACCGGCTTGAAGACCGCCTTGCGGGCGGCCAGCCGGGCGGCGACGGCGGCCGAGCCGTCGTTGTTGAAACCCATCCGGTTGATCAGGGCGCGGTCCTTGACCAGCCGGAACAGCCGCTTCTTGGGGTTGCCGGGCTGCGGCTGGGCGGTGACGGTGCCGATCTCGACGTGGTCGAAGCCGAGCATCGCCATGCCGTCGATGCCGGTCGCGTTCTTGTCGAACCCGGCGGCGAGCCCGAACGGCCCGTGCATCCGCCTGCCGAACACCTCGGTGCGCAACTGCGGGTGGCGCGGCGCGAGCGCGGCGGCGACGAACGTACGGAGCACCGGGATCCGCGCTACGCCGCGGATCCAGCCGAAGGCCAGATGGTGCGCCCGCTCCGGGTCGAGCCGGGTGAAGAAGAGTCTGAAGAACAGGGGGTACATGGGAGCGGGCCTTCTGCGGTTGGGCAACTGCGGCCGGTGGGGCGGGAGTTGGAGGTTGCGGCTGCGCGTGCCGGGGTTGTGCCCCCGTGCCGCGAGGACGGCACGGGGGCACGACCCCGGCGTTCGGCTACTTCGCGCGGGCCGCGGTCAGATGCGCCGCGTGCTCCTGCAGCGACCGTACGCCGACCTCGTCGCCGCCCAGGGCGTCGATGCCCTGTACGGCCGCGGCCAGTGCCTGCACGGTGGTCAGGCAGGGCACGCCGCGGGCGACCGCGGCGGTACGGATGTCGTAGCCGTCGAGGCGGCCGCCGGTGCCGTAGGGGGTGTTGACGATCAGGTCGACCCGGGCGTCATGGATGAGCTGCACGATCGTGGGCTCGCCGTTCGGTCCGGTGCCCTCGCTCTGCTTGCGCACCACGGTGGCCTCGATGCCGTTGCGCCGCAGCACCTCGGCGGTGCCGGAGGTGGCCAGCAGCTCGAAGCCGTGGTCGACCAGCGCGCGGGCCGGGAAGATCATGGCCCGCTTGTCGCGGTTGGCGATCGAGATGAACGCCCGCCCCTTGGTGGGCAGCGCGCCGTAGGCGGCGGCCTGGGACTTGGCGTAGGCGGTGCCGAAGACCGCGTCGATGCCCATGACCTCGCCGGTGGAGCGCATCTCCGGGCCGAGGATGGTGTCCACCCCGCGTCCGGAGGCGTCCCGGAACCGGGACCACGGCAGCACCGCTTCCTTGACGGAGATGGGCGCGTCCAGCGGCAGGGTGCCGCCGTCGCCGCTGCTGGGCAGGATGCCCTCGGCGCGCAGTTCGGCGATGGTGGCGCCCAGCGAGATCCGGGCGGCTGCCTTGGCCAGCGGTACCGCGGTCGCCTTGGAGGTGAACGGGACGGTGCGCGAGGCGCGCGGGTTGGCCTCCAGGACGTAGAGGATGTCCCCGGCCAGCGCGAACTGGATGTTGATCAGCCCGCGGACCCCAACGCCCTTGGCGATGGCCTCGGTTGAGGCGCGCAGCCGCTTGATGTCGTAGCCGCCCAGCGTCATCGGCGGCAGTGCGCACGCGGAGTCGCCGGAGTGGATTCCGGCCTCCTCGATGTGCTCCATCACACCGCCGAGGTACAGCTCGGTGCCGTCGTAGAGCGCGTCGACGTCGATCTCGATGGCGTCGTCGAGGAACCGGTCGACCAGCACCGGCCGGTCCGGGCTGATCTCGGTGGACTCGGCGATGTACGCGGACAGCCGCGCCTCGTCGTAGACGATCTCCATGCCCCGGCCGCCGAGCACGTACGAGGGGCGGACCAGCACCGGGTAGCCGATCTCGTCGGCGATGGCCTTGGCCTGCTCGAAGGTGGTGGCGGTGCCGTGCTTCGGCGCGGGCAGTCCGGCCTCGGTGAGCACCCGGCCGAACGCGCCGCGGTCCTCGGCGAGATGGATCGCTTCCGGTGAAGTGCCCACGATGGGCACGCCGTTGTCCTTCAGCGCCTGCGCCAGGCCCAGCGGGGTCTGGCCGCCCAACTGCACGATGACACCGGCGATCGGGCCCGCCTGCTGCTCGGCGTGGACGATCTCCAGCACGTCCTCCAACGTCAGCGGCTCGAAGTACAGCCGGTCGGAGGTGTCGTAGTCGGTGGAGACCGTCTCCGGGTTGCAGTTGACCATCACGGTCTCGTAGCCCGCCGCGGACAGCGCGAACGAGGCGTGGACGCAGGAGTAGTCGAACTCGATGCCCTGGCCGATGCGGTTGGGCCCGGACCCCAGGATGATCACCGCGGGCTTCTCGCGCGGGGCGACCTCGGACTCCTCGTCGTAGGACGAGTAGAAGTACGGGGTCTTGGCGGCGAACTCGGCGGCGCAGGTGTCGACCGTCTTGTAGACCGGGCGCACGCCGAGGGTGTGCCGTACCTCGCGCACGACCTCCTCGCGCAGGCCGCGGATCTCGGCGATCTGGGCGTCGGAGAACCCGTACCGCTTGGCCTCGGCCAGCAGCTCGGGGCCCAGCCGGTCGGCGGCGGCGAGTTCGTCGGCGATCTCCTTGATCAGGAAGAGCTGGTCGACGAACCACGGGTCGATGCGGGTCGCCTCGAACACCTCGCGCGCGGTGGCGCCGGCCCGGATCGCCCGCATCACGGTGTTGATCCGGCCGTCGGTGGGAAGCCGGGCGGCGGCCAGCAGTTGGCCCTTGTCGCCCGGGTCGCCGACGAAGCTGAACTGCGAGCCCTTCTTCTCCAGCGACCGCAGCGCCTTGTTCAGCGCCTCGGGGAAGTTGCGGCCGATCGCCATCGCCTCGCCCACCGACTTCATGGTGGTGGTCAGCGTGGCGTCGGCGGCCGGGAACTTCTCGAACGCGAACCGCGGCACCTTGACGACCACGTAGTCCAGCGTCGGCTCGAAGGACGCCGGGGTCTGCTCGGTGATGTCGTTGGGGATCTCGTCCAGGGTGTAGCCGATGGCCAGCCGGGCGGCGATCTTGGCGATCGGGAAGCCGGTAGCCTTGGAGGCCAGCGCCGAGGAGCGGGAGACCCGCGGGTTCATCTCGATGACGATGACCCGGCCGTCCTCCGGGTTGACGGCGAACTGGATGTTGCAGCCACCGGTGTCGACGCCGACCTCGCGGATGACGGCGATGCCGACGTCCCGCAGGATCTGGTACTCGCGGTCGGTGAGCGTCATCGCCGGGGCGACGGTGATGGAGTCGCCGGTGTGCACGCCCATCGGGTCGAAGTTCTCGATGGAGCAGACGACCACGACGTTGTCGTGCTTGTCGCGCATCAGCTCCAGCTCGTACTCCTTCCACCCCAGGATGGACTCCTCGAGGAGCACCTCGGTGGTCGGCGAGAGCGTCAGCCCCTGACCGGCGATCCGGCGCAGCTCGTCCTCGTCGTGCGCGAAGCCGGAACCGGCGCCGCCCATGGTGAACGACGGGCGCACCACCACCGGGTAGCCGCCGAGCCGCTCGACACCGGCCAGCACCTCCTCCATGGTGTGGCAGATCACCGAGCGGGCGGACTCACCGTGACCGATCTTGGCGTTGACCGCCTCGACGACGGTCTTGAACTGGTCGCGGTCCTCGCCCTTGTGGATCGCCTCGACGTTCGCGCCGATCAACTCGACGCCGTACTTGTCCAACACCCCCTGCTCGTGCAGGGAGATGGCGGTGTTCAGCGCCGTCTGGCCACCCAGGGTGGGCAGCAGCGCGTCCGGACGCTCCTTGGCGATGATCTTCTCGACGAACTCCGGGGTGATCGGCTCCACATAGGTGGCGTCGGCGATCTCCGGGTCGGTCATGATCGTCGCCGGGTTGGAGTTGACCAGGATGACCCGCAGGCCCTCGGACTTGAGCACCCGGCAGGCCTGGGTTCCGGAGTAGTCGAACTCGGCCGCCTGGCCGATGACGATCGGGCCGGAGCCGATGACCAGGACGGACTGGATGTCGGTGCGCTTAGGCACGCTGGCCCTCCATCAGGGAGACGAAGCGGTCGAACAGGTAGGCGGCGTCGTGCGGACCTGCGGCTGCTTCGGGGTGGTACTGGACGCTGAACGCGGGGGTGTCGAGGCACTCCAGGCCCTCGACGACATCGTCGTTGAGGCACACGTGGGAGACCCTCACCCGCCCGTACGGGGTCTCGGAGTCGCGGTCGAGCGGCGCGTCCACGGCGAAGCCGTGGTTGTGCGCGGTCACCTCGACCTTGCCGGTGGAACGGTCCTGCACCGGCTGGTTGATGCCGCGGTGACCGTACTTGAGCTTGTACGTGCCGAAGCCGAGCGCCCGGCCGAGGATCTGGTTGCCGAAGCAGATGCCGAAGAACGGCGTACCGCGCTCCAACACGCCCCGCAGTACGGTCATCTGGTGGTCGGCGGTGGCCGGGTCACCCGGGCCGTTGGAGAAGAACACGCCGTCCGGGCGCACCGCGTAGATGTCGTCGAGCGTGGCGGTGGCGGGCAGTACGTGCACCTCGATGCCGCGTTCGGCCATCCGCTGCGGGGTCATCGCCTTGATGCCGAGGTCGACGGCGGCGACGGTGAGCTTCCTGGTGCCGACCGCCGGGATGACGTACGGCTCGGTGGTGGCCACCTCGGCGGCCAGGTCGGCGCCCTTCATCTGCGGGGACGCCTGCACCTTGGCCAGCAGAACCGCTTCGTCGGCGATCGCCTGGCCGGAGAAGATGCCGACCCGCATCGCGCCGCGCTCACGCAGGTGCCGGGTGAGCGCGCGGGTGTCGATGCCGCTGATGCCGACCACGCCCTGGGCGGTCAGTTCCTCGTCGAGGGAGCGCTGGGCGCGCCAGTTGGAGGAGACCCGGGCCGGGTCGCGGACCACATAGCCGGAGACCCAGATGCGCTTGGACTCCGGGTCCTCGTCGTTGACGCCGGTGTTGCCCACGTGCGGCGCGGTCATGACCACGACCTGGCGGTGGTACGAGGGGTCGGTCAGCGTCTCCTGGTAGCCGGTCATGCCGGTGGAGAACACCGCCTCACCGAAGGTCTCCCCCACCGCCCCGTAGGCACGGCCGCGGAAGGTGCGGCCGTCCTCCAGGACGAGTACGGCGGGGATCCGGTCTCCCCTGGTGGAGGTGGTCATCGTGCGCCTTCCTTGCTCGTGTTCAGGTTGCTCAGTGCGGTGACCCACGCGGGGTGCTCGGCGGGGTGCTCGGAGCGGAAGCCGGAGTCGATCAGCCGGTCGCCGTGCTGCCAGGTGATCACCAGCAGCCCTCCGTCGGGGACGACCTTGCCCGCGATGCCCTTGTCCAGCCGGGCGCCGCGCAGCGCCTCGGCCGGGATGAAGAAGTCGGCGGCGGCCGGTCGGCGTACCGCCACGCCCTGCTCGGTGAGGGTCAGCTCGACCAGGCTGCGGGTGCCCAGGCCGCGCGCGGCGATCCGGTCCAGCCAGTCACCGGCGGTGGTGCTGGCGTGGTAGCGGCCGGACATGGTCAGCAGCGGCGGCTCGCCGCCTCCGTTGAGGGTGGTGGTGGGCGACGGGTGGGCCAGCAGCGGCGGCTCGCCGCCTCCGTTGAGGGTGGTGGTGGGCGACGGGTGGGCCAGCAGCGGCGGCTCGCCGCCTTCGCCGAGGTCGGCCGGGATCGTCGGCAGCTCGGGCAGGTCCGACTGGCGGGCGGCCCGCTTGTGCCAGGCGCGCCACATCAGCCAGTAGACGAGGGCGATGAGGGCCAGCAGCGCGAGGACCCACAGCAGCCGGTCGCCGAGGTCGGTGACCTGCGCGGAGTGCTTGTCAGCGGCCTGCGTTACGTACGTTGTCGCGTTCACGTGAGCTTCCCGTCCATGACCGTCGCCTTGCCCCGCAGGAAGGTGGCGGTCACCTGACCCGGCAGCTGAAGCCCCTGGTACGGGGTGTTGCGGCTGCGGGAGGCGAAGCCGGCGGGGTTCACCACACCACGGTATGCCGGATCGACCAGCGTGAGGTTGGCGGGCTCACCGGCGGCGATCGGCCGGCCGTGGCCGTCGAGGCGTCCGATGGCCGCCGGGCGGAACGACATCCGGTCGGCGACCTGGGCCCAGTCCAGCAGTCCGGTGTCGACCATCGTGTGCTGGACGACGGACAGCGCGGTCTCCAGGCCGATCATGCCCATGGCGGCGGCGGACCACTCGCAGTCCTTGTCCTCGTGCGGGTGCGGGGCGTGGTCGGTGGCGACGCAGTCGATCGTCCCGTCCGCCAGTGCCTCGCGCAGCGCCATCACGTCGGCCTCGGTGCGCAGCGGCGGGTTCACCTTGTAGACCGGGTTGTACGAGCGCACCAACTCGTCGGTGAGCAGCAGGTGGTGCGGGGTGACCTCGGCGGTGACCTGCCAGCCCTTGGACTTCGCCCAGCGCACCAGCTCCACCGAACCGGCGGTGGACAGGTGGCAGATGTGCACCCGGGAGCCGACGTGCGCGGCGAGCAGCACGTCACGGGCGATGATCGACTCCTCGGCGACCGCGGGCCAGCCGCGCAGGCCGAGTTCGGCGGAGACGGTGCCCTCGTTCATCTGGGCGCCCTCGGTGAGCCGGGGTTCCTGCGCGTGCTGGGCGATGACGCCGTCGAAGGCCTTCACGTACTCCAGGGCGCGCCGCATGATCACGGCGTCGTCCACGCACTTGCCGTCGTCGGAGAAGACCCGCACCCCCGCCGCGGAGTCGTGCATCGCGCCCAGTTCGGCGAGCTTCTTGCCCTCAAGGCCGACGGTGACCGCGCCGACCGGCTGTACGTCGCAGTAGCCGGACTCCCTGCCGAGCCGCCAGACCTGCTCCACCACACCGGCGGTGTCGGCCACCGGGAAGGTGTTGGCCATGGCGTGCACGGCGGTGTAGCCGCCGACGGCGGCGGCGCGGGTGCCGGTCAGCACCGTCTCGGAGTCCTCACGGCCGGGCTCGCGCAGATGGGTGTGCAGGTCGACCAGGCCCGGCAGCAGCACCTTGCCGTCCGCCTCGACGACGGTGGCGCCGTCCGCGGCCAGCCCGCTGCCGACGGCTGCGATGGTCTCGCCGTCGATCAGCACGTCCTGCGGTTCGCCGCCGAGTACCTTCGCGCCGCGGATCAGGGTCTTGCTGGTCGTCACTTGTTCTCCTCGGTGCGGTTCTCGGACAGGGCTGGCTCGTTGCCGCCGAGCAGCAGGTAGAGCACGGCCATCCGGACGCTCACGCCATTGCCGACCTGCTCGACGGCGGTGCAGCGCTCGGAGTCGGCCACCTCGGCGGTGATCTCCATGCCGCGGTTCATCGGGCCGGGGTGCATCACGATGGCGTGCCCCGGCAGCGCGGCCATGCGTGTGGCGTCCAGCCCGTAGCGGCGGGCGTACTCGCGCTCGGTGGGGAAGAACGCGGCGTTCATCCGCTCGTTCTGCACCCGCAGCATCATCACGGCGTCGGACTTGGCGAGCACGGAGTCGAGGTCGTAGCTGACCTCGCAGGGCCAGGTCTCCACCCCGATCGGCAGCAGGGTGGGCGGCGCGACCAGGGTGACCTCGGCCCCCAGTGTGTTGAGCAGGTGGACGTTGGACCGGGCGACCCGGCTGTGCAGCACGTCGCCGACGATGGTGATCCGGCGTCCGGCGAGGTCGCGTCCGGTGCCGTCGCCGGGGCCCTTGTGGTGGGTGGGGCCGCCGTCGGGGGCGCCGGCGAGGTGGCGGCGCATGGTGAAGGCGTCCAGCAGGGCCTGGGTGGGGTGCTCATGGGTGCCGTCGCCCGCGTTGACCACCGAGCCGTTGATCCAGCCGGAGGTGGCCAGGCGGTGCGGGGCGCCGGAGGCGTGGTGCCGGATGACGACGGCGTCGGCGCCCATCGCCTCCAGGGTGAGCGCGGTGTCCTTCAGCGACTCGCCCTTGGAGACCGAGGAGCCCTTGGCGGAGAAGTTGATGACGTCCGCCGAGAGCCGTTTGGCGGCGGCTTCGAAGGAGATCCGGGTGCGGGTGGAGTCCTCGAAGAAGAGGTTGACGACGGTACGGCCGCGCAGCGTGGGCAGCTTCTTGATCGGGCGGTTGGCGACGCGGGCCATCTCCTCCGCGGTGTCGAGGATCAGTAGCGCGTCGTCACGGGTGAGGTCGGCGGCCGAGATGAGGTGGCGCTTCATCGGGTTCACTCCGGAATGTACGGATATGCGGCAGGGCTGCGGGGCGCGCGGGCCCGGCGGTACGGGTGCGTCCGGGCGCGGCGGCGGGTGTGCCCTTATTCGTCGTGCGAGCCGGGCTTGACGCCCAGCAGAACGCAGTCCCGGCCGTCGTTCTCGGCCAGCTGGACCTTGACGGTCTCGCGGAGCGAGGTCGGCAGGTTCTTGCCCACGTAGTCGGCGCGGATCGGCAGCTGGCGGTGGCCGCGGTCGACCAGCACGGCGAGCTGCACGGCGCGCGGGCGGCCGATGTCGTTGAGCGCGTCGAGGGCCGCGCGGATGGTGCGGCCGGAGAACAGCACGTCGTCGACGAGGACGACCAGGCGCCCGTCGATGCCGTCGCCCGGGATGTCGGTGCGGGCGAGCGCGCGGGCCGGGCCGAGCCGCAGGTCGTCGCGGTACATGGTGATGTCGAGGGCGCCGACCGGCGTCTTGCGGCCGGTGATCTCGGCGAGCTTGTCGGCGAGCCTGCGGGCGAGGAAGACCCCGCGGGTCGGGATGCCGAGCAGCACCACGTCGTCGGCGCCCTTGGCGCGCTCGACGATCTCGTGGGCGATACGGGTGAGCACCCGTGCGATGTCCGGCGCTTCCAGGACTGGGCGCACCGGTGTGGAGCGGTCGTCGACCATGGGTCGTGAGACCTCCTTCCCCGCCTCACGGGACGGGCATTAAAGGACGTCAGAGGTACGCAGTAACCGTACCAGGCCTGGGCGGGCGACCTTTTCCGGGGGTCAACCGGAACTGTTCCGCTTGACGAAGCCAAATTACGCTGCGTAACCTCACAGTGAGTTACCAAGTGTCCATCCGGGGAGCCTTATGTCCAGCGATTACGCCAAACAGCTCGGAGCGAAACTCCGGGCGATCCGCACGCAGCAGGGACTCTCCCTCCACGGCGTTGAGGAGAAGTCCCAGGGCCGCTGGAAGGCCGTCGTCGTCGGCTCCTACGAGCGTGGCGACCGTGCGGTGACCGTGCAGCGGCTTGCCGAGCTGGCCGACTTCTACGGGGTCCCGGTGCAGGAGCTGCTGCCCGGCAGCGCGCCCGGTGGCGCCGCTGAGCCGCCGCCGAAGCTCGTACTCGACCTTGAGCGGCTGGCCCAGGTGCCCTCCGAGAAGGCGGGTCCGCTCCAGCGGTACGCCGCGACCATCCAGAGCCAGCGCGGCGACTACAACGGCAAGGTGCTCTCGATCCGCCAGGACGACCTGCGCACCCTCGCCGTCATCTACGACCAGTCGCCCTCGGTGCTCACCGAGCAACTGATCGGCTGGGGCGTACTGGACGCCGACGCGCGTCGGGCGGTGCAACCCGAGGAGGGCTGAGCCCCACCGGTGCTATCCGGCACCTGTGGTGCAGAAACGTCCCACTGAGCACAGCAGTACAGAAGGCCCGGAACAGTGAGTGTTCCGGGCCTTCTCGGTTCGTTCAACGCGTCACTGGATGCGGAGCGTCGGCTTGAGATCCTTCAGCCGGGCCAGCAGACCGTTGACGAAGGACGGCGACTCGTCGGTGGAGAACTCCTTGACGAGCTGCACCGCCTCGTCCAGCACGACCGCGTCCGGGATCTCGTCCTCCCAGAGCAGCTCGTACGCGCCGAGCCGCAGCACATTGCGGTCCACGGCGGGCATCCGGTCCATGGTCCAGCCCACCGCGTAGGTGGCGATCAGCTCGTCGACCCGGGCCGCGTGGTCCTGGTACCCCTCGACGAGCCGCATCGTGTACTCGGTGACCGGCGGCTGCCGGTCGTCGGTCCGGGCGAGCCGGATCCAGTCCGCCATGACGGTCTTGGGCGCGGCACCGCGCTGGTCCGCCTCGAAGAGGATCTGGAAAGCGCGCTTTCGGGCCTTCGTACGGGCAGCCACGGTTAGCTGTTCACCCGGCCGAGGTAGTCACCCGAGCGGGTGTCGACCTTGATCTTCTCACCGGTGGTGATGAACAGCGGGACCTGGATCTCGTAGTCGGTCTCCAGGGTGGCGGGCTTGGTGCCGCCGGTGGAACGGTCGCCCTGCACGCCGGGCTCGGTGTGCTTGACGGTCAGCTCGACGGCGGCCGGAAGCTCGACGTAGAGGACCTCGCCCTCATGCTGGGCGACGGTGGCCTCGAAGCCTTCGAGCAGGAAGTTGGCGGCGTCACCGACCGACTTGCGGTCGACGTGCAGCTGGTCGTAGGTGTCCATGTCCATGAAGACGAAGTACTCGCCGTCCATGTACGAGAACTGCATCGTGCGCTTGTCGACGGTGGCCGTCTCGACCTTCACGCCGGCGTTGAAGGTCTTGTCGACGACCTTGCCGGAGAGCACGTTCTTGAGCTTGGTACGGACGAAGGCAGGGCCCTTGCCCGGCTTGACGTGCTGGAACTCGACGACGGACCAGAGCTGGTCGCCGTCGAGCTTGAGCACCATGCCGTTCTTGAGGTCGTTCGTGGTGGCCACGGTCGCGGAATCTCCTGAGAGTGCTGCATCGGAAACCAGAAAGCGCCCGCTACAAGGCGAGCAGTTCCTTGGTCGTGATGGTGAGTAGCTCGGGCCCGCCGTCCGCCGTGGGGCGTACGACGAGTGTGTCGTCGATCCGGACACCGCCCCGGTCCGGGAAGTGGACCCCCGGTTCGACGGTGACCGGCACACAAGCGTCCAGTTTACCCATGGCTGCGGGGGTGAGCCGAGGGTCCTCGTCGATTTCGAGTCCCACGCCGTGTCCGGTCCACGATCCGGCGGCCTCGCCATGGCCCGCCCGCTCCAGCACCCGCCGCGCCGCGAGGTCCACCTCCCGGCAGGCGGCGCCCGGTGCCAGGGCCTCGCGGCCGGCGCGCTGGGCGTCGAACACCACGTCGTACAGGTCGATCTGCCAGTTCGCGGGCGCGGCGCCGATGACGAAGGTTCGGCCGACCTCGCAGCGGTAGCCGCGGTAGCAGGCGCCGAGGCAGACGGTGAGGAAGTCGCCCTCCTCGACCCGGCGGTCGGTGGGGCGGTGCCGGGCGGCGCCGGAGTGCGGGCCGGTGCCGACGTAGGTGGGGAACGCGGGGCCGTCCGCGCCGTGGTCGGCGAGCCTGCGCTCCAGTTCCAGTGCGAGATGCCGCTCGGTGCGGCCGACCAGGATGGACTCCAGCAGCTCGCCCAGCGCCTGGTCGGTGATCTCGGCGGCGATCCGCAGACAGGCGATCTCCTCCTCGTCCTTGACCAGCCGCAGCTGCTCGACGGCCTGGCTCAGGTCGAGCAGGCGCAGGCCCGGCGCGACCGAGGCGATGGCCCGGTGCCGGGCGACGGTCAGATGGTGCTCCTCCACCGCCAGGCTGTCGGCGCCCAGGCCCGGAGCGAGGTCCGCCGCGGCCACCGCGGGGTCGCCGTCCGGCGCGGGCAGCGTCACCCGGCGCAGGTCGTCCGGCGGGGTGCCCTCGCCCGGCTCCCCGTACGCCCGGCGGCGGTGCACCAGCACGTCCTCCGCCGGCGCCAGCATCAGTACGGCGCCGGACGGAGCCCAACCGGTCAGATAGCGGATGTTGGCGGGTCGGGAAACCAGCGCCGCGGCGGATCCGGCCGCCGCGCACCGCTCCCGTAGCCGCATCCGGCGGGCGGCGTGCACCTCGGACATGTGCCGAGCGTACGCAACACTCGCCGTTCGGACCTCCGGACCACGTCCGGACGGGTCCCACCCGGGACCCGACCGAGGCCCGAAGGGGCCCGCGGCTCGCCGTCCCGGCCCGGGAAGGCGCACCGAACGCTCAATCTAACGGCCGGTGAGGGTGCGGGTGACCACCCGGTCCAGCGCCTGCGCCGTGCTCGGAACGTCCAGCTGGGAGTTGTCGATGATGGGCAGGCCCGACCCGTACCAACCCGCCATGCGGCCGTGGATGCGGGCCACCTCCTCGTCGGAGAGGCGGCGGTTGCCGGTGCGCTCCGCGTTGCGGGCCAGGACGACCTCCAGGCCCGGCAGCAGCACCACCGGCAGCAGCCCCGGCCCGACGTGGCGTTTCCAGCCACCGAGGCCGACCACCGGCCGGTCCGGGAAGACCGCGTCGTCGATGATGCAGGAGATGCCGTTGGCCAGGAAGTTACGGGCGGAGAACCCGCAGGTCCGCCGGGCGAGCCGGTACTGCGCCTCGGAGTGCTCGTTCCAGCCGGACTGGGGATCGGCGAACCCGGACCGCACCCACTCCCGCACGTCGTCCAGGCTGATGTGCGCGGTGGCCGCACCCCGGTGGTCGGCCCAGTACCGCGCGACGGTGGTCTTCCCCGCCCCCGCCGGACCGATGAGCAGCACCGCCACCGGCGCGTACGAGGGGGCCGACGGCAGCGCCATGGCGGCCGGAGGCAGCGGGAAGTGCCCGGTGGTGGCCGCCGGAGCAGGGCCGGGGACCGCGCCCGGCGGTGCGGGCCACGGCGGGGGCACGGGCGGCTCCTGGGGCACCGGTCCCGGACCGGGCCGTCCCTGCGGGGCCGGGGGGATCCAGCCAGCGGCACCCCCGTGAGGCGGTGGCAGCGGCACCCCCACAGCATGCTGCATATCGGCGCACTCCGTCTCGTGCCGATCGGAACTGTGTCAGACCGGCGCGATGACCGGTCCGACACCGAACCGTACCGCCCCTGGCCGTAGTTGTGTGAACGACCAGCGGACGGCCAAGGTGCCCGGAGCAGGTCGGGAACCCGTTCAGGCCGACAGTTCGTCAGCGAGCGCGCGCAGCGCCAACCGGTACGAGCCGATGCCGAATCCGGCGATGGTGCCGCTGGCCACCGCCGCGATGACCGAATTGTGGCGGAACTCCTCACGCGAGTACGGGTTGGAGATGTGCACCTCGATCAGCGGCGCGGTGCGCTGCGCCGCCGCGTCCCGCATCCCGTACGAGTAGTGGGTGAACGCCCCGGGGTTGAGAACGACCGGAATCGATCCATCGGCGGCCTCGTGCAGCCAACGGATCATCTCCCCCTCGTCGTTGGTCTCCCGGACCTCCACGTCGAAGCCGAGTTCCTTGCCGAGGGCGGTGCACTCCTCGACCAGCCCGGCATAGGAGGTGGAGCCGTACACATCCGGCTCACGGCTGCCCAGCCGGCCCAGGTTCGGCCCGTTCAACACATAGACGGCACGGGTCACTTGGCCACCTCCGCGTATGCCGCGAGCAGCAGGGCCGGGTCGGGCGCCTCCAGCACGGCGGGCTTGGCCAGACCGTTCAGCACGATGAAGCGCAGCCGGTCACCGCGTGACTTCTTGTCGACCTTCATGGTCTCCAGCAGCCTGGGCCACTGGTCGCCCTTGTAGGTCAGCGGCAGCCCCACCGAGGAGAGCACCGCGCGGTGCCGGTCGGCGGTGGCGTCGTCCAACCGGCCCGCCAGTCGGCCGAGTTCGGCCGCGAATACCATGCCGACCGAGACCGCGGCGCCGTGCCGCCAGCTGTACCGCTCGTTCTTCTCGATGGCGTGGGCCAGCGTATGGCCGTAGTTGAGGATCTCCCGCAGCCCGGACTCCTTCAGGTCCTGCGAGACCACCTCGGCCTTCACCCGGATCGACCGCTCTATCAACTCCGCGGTGTGCTGGCCCTGCGGGCTGCGGGCGGCCTGCGGATCGGCCTCGATCAGATCGAGGATCACCGGGTCGGCGATGAACCCCGCCTTGATGATCTCGGCGAGCCCGCTGACGTAGTCGTTGACCGGCAGCGACTCCAGGCAGGCCAGGTCGCAGAGCACCCCGGCGGGCGGATGGAAGGCGCCCACCAGGTTCTTGCCCTCGGCGGTGTTGATGCCGGTCTTGCCGCCGACCGCCGCGTCCACCATCGCCAGCACCGTGGTCGGCACCGCGATCCACCGCACGCCGCGCAACCAGGTGGCGGCGACGAATCCGGCCAGGTCGGTGGTGGCGCCGCCACCGACCCCGACGATCACATCGGTACGGGTGAAGTGAGTCTGGCCGAGCACGCTCCAGCAGTACGCGGCCACCTCGGCGGACTTGGCCTCCTCGGCGTTCGGCAGCTGGACGGCGATCGCCTCGTACCCCTGCTCCGCGAGGTCGGCGCGGACCGCCTCACCGGTGGCGGACAGCGCCTCGGGGTGCAGCACCGCGACGCGCTTGGCGTCGCGGCCGATCAACCCGGGGAGTTCGCCGAGCAGTTGGCGGCCGACCAGCACTTCGTAAGGGGCGCTGCCCGCTGTGCCGCCGACCTGGATGCGCGTGGGTGTGTCGTTCATGCCTTCCTCAGCTCCAGTACGTCGAGGACCTGGTCGGCGACGTCCTGCGGGGTACGGTCATCGGTCGCCACGACGGCCCGGGCGACCTCGGTGTACAGCGGACGGCGGCGCTCCATCAACTCCCGCCACTGCTTACGGGGGTTGACCGCCAGCAGTGGCCGGGGCGCGTCGAGCCCCACCCGGTGCACGGCGGTGGACAGGTTCACGTCGAGGAAGACCACCGGCCGTCCGCGCAGCGCCTCCCGGGTGCCGTCGTCCATGATCGAACCGCCGCCGAGGGAGAGCACCCCGGAGTGCTCGGCGAGTGCGGTGCGCACGGCGCTGCGCTCCAGCTCCCGGAAGTACGGCTCGCCGTCCTCGACGAAGATGTCCGAGATGGCTCGCCCCTGTGCGGCCTCGATGTCGGCGTCGGTGTCCCGGTACGTGGTGCCCAGCCGCTCGGCGAGCAACCGGCCGATGGTGGACTTGCCCGCCCCGGGCGGCCCCACCAGGACGACGACGGGTCCTTCCATCACCGGATCGCCAGATTCTCGAGGTACCCGGTCACGTTGCGGCGGGTTTCGGCCACCGAGTCGCCGCCGAACTTCTCGGCGACGGCGTCCGCCAGTACCAGCGCGACCATGGCCTCGGCCACGATCCCCGCGGCGGGCACCGCGCAGACATCGGACCGCTGGTGGTGCGCCTGGGCGGCCTCACCGGTGCTGACGTCCACCGTGGCCAGCGCCCGCGGAACGGTGGCGATCGGCTTCATCGCGGCGCGCACCCGCAGCAGTTCACCGGTGGTGAGCCCACCCTCCGTGCCGCCGGAGCGGCCCGAGGCGCGCCGGATTCCGTCCTCGGTGGGCAGGATCTCGTCGTGCGCCTTCGAGCCGGGCACCCGGGCCAACTCGAAGCCGTCGCCGACCTCCACGCCCTTGATGGCCTGGATGCCCATCAGCGCGGCGGCCAGCCGGGCGTCCAGGCGGCGGTCCCAGTGAACGTGCGACCCCAGGCCCACCGGCACGCCGTAGGCCAGGACCTCGACCACACCGCCGAGAGTATCGCCGTCCTTGTGGGCCTGGTCGATCTCGGCCACCATCGCCTCGCTGGCGGCGGCGTCCAGGCAGCGCACCGGGTCGGCGTCCAGCCGCTCGACGTCGGCGGGCTTGGGGTAGACGCCGTACGGCGCCTTGGCGGCGCCCAACTCCACGACGTGCGAGACGATCTCGATGCCGGTGGTCTCCTTCAGGTACGACCGGGCCACCGTGCCCAGCGCCACGCGGGCCGCGGTCTCCCGTGCCGAGGCCCGCTCCAGCACCGGACGGGCCTCGTCGAAGCCGTACTTCTGCATGCCCGCCAGATCGGCGTGGCCCGGGCGCGGCCTGGTCAGCGGGGCGTTGCGGGCCAGTTCGGCGAGCTCGGCCGGGTCGACCGGGTCGGCCGCCATGACCTTCTCCCACTTGGGCCACTCGGTGTTCCCCACCATGATCGCCACCGGCGAGCCGAGGGTGAGGCCGTGCCGCACGCCGCCGAGGAACGTGACCTCGTCCCGCTCGAACTTCATCCGGGCGCCGCGGCCGTACCCCAGCCGCCGGCGGGCCAGGGCGTCCGCCACCATCTCCGTCGTCACCGGCACCCCCGCAGGCAGCCCCTCCAGTGTCGCCACCAGGGCTGGACCGTGCGACTCCCCCGCCGTCAACCAGCGCAACCTACTCAACGGTGTTCCCTCTCTCCTGTGCCCGCCGGAAGTCTCGAACCGCGAACGTCCTCGGATCCGATCCTCCCACGGGACACCGACAAGCCGGGCACCAGTCCGTTGACCGGACACCGCTGAACGGGCACCGCCTCAGCGTGCGGCGAGCGCCGCCTCCCCGGCCGCCCGCATCGCCGCGAGGGGTGCCGGACTGCGGCCGGTCATCAGCTCGACCTGGAGCACGGCCTGGTGCACCAGCAGGTCAAGACCGCCCACCACCGCGCCGCCGCGTTCCGCCCAGGCCGCGGCCAGCGGCGTCGGCCACGGCTCGTAGAGCACGTCGAACAGCGCGCCGGGCTGCTCCGGCACCTGGGCGGCGAGCGCGTCGGTGGCTCCCGCGGGGGTGGTGGCGATCACCAGTGGGGCGGTGAAGGCGTCCGCCGCGTCCGACCAGTCCCGGGTGCGCACGGCCACGCCGAGTCGCTCCCCCCACTGCCGCATCTCGGCGGCCCGCGCCTCGCTGCGCACATACGCGGTGACCTCGGCCGAGCAGATCCCGGCGAGCGCGGCCAGCGCGGAGGAGGCGGTGGCTCCGGCGCCCAGGATCGCCGCGGAGTCGACCTGGCCCACACCGCGTTCCGCAAGGGCGGCGACCATGCCGGGAATGTCGGTGTTCTCCCCGGCGCGCCGCCCGTCCTCGGTGAAGACCACGGTGTTGACGGCCTCCACGGAGGCCGCGGTGTCGCTGATCTCGTCCAGCAGCGGAATCACCGCGCGCTTGAGCGGCATGGTCAGCGACAGCCCGGCCCAGGGCTTCTCGTCGTCCGCGATGGAGGCGAGGAATCCGGGCAGGGCCGCCTCGTCCACCTCATGCCGTCCGTACTCCCAGCCCTCAAGCCCCAGGGCCTGGTACGCGGCACGGTGCAGCACCGGGGAGAGCGAGTGGGCGATGGGCGATCCGAGGACCGCCGCGCGGTGGGGCCGAGCCGCCCTTGCCGAGTTCATCAACCGCCGTGCTCCCGCTGGTACTTGTTGAATTCCGCGACGTTGCGCTGGTGCTCCGCGTAGTCGTTGGTGAACCGGGTGTCCCCCGGCTTGACGGTGACAAAGTACAGCCAGTTGCCGTCGGCCGGGTGGAGCGCGGCGTCGATCGCCAGGTGGCCGGGGTTGTCGATCGGCCCGGGCGGCAGGCCCTTGTGCAGATAGGTGTTGTACGGCGAGTTGAACTTGGTGTCGCTGTTGGTGGTGTTCAGCGTGGAGCGGCCCTTGGCGTAGTTGATCGTGGAGTCGAAGCCCAACGCCATGTTCTGGTCGAGGCGGTTGTAGATCACCCGTGAGACCTTGTAGAAGTCCTGCCGTTCCTGGGCCTCGGCCTGGATCAGGCTGGCGATGATGATGACCTCGTACGGTGTCTTGCCCACCTTGGCGGCCTGGGCTTCGAGGTCGTCCTTGCCGTACTCCGCCTCGGCCTGCTGGACCATCTGCTTGAGGAAGTCCACGGGTTTGGTGGACTTGCCGATGCTGTAGCGCATCGGGAACAGGAAGCCCTCGGGGTTGCCGTTCGCGTAGGACGGCAGTCCCAGGTCGGCGCCCTTGGCGGCGTTCTCCGTGGTGCCGGACGGCAGGCCGAGCTTCTGGTCGATGGCCTGGTAGATCCGGGTGGCGCGCGAGCCCTCGGGGATGATCAGCGCGTTCTGGCTGCTGGGGTTGAGCATCATGGCGACCGCGGCGGCGGCCGACATCTCCTTGTGCAGCATGTAGACGCCGCCCTGGAGGGGCTTGCCGCCCGCCGCCTTGGTGAAGGCGTCGACGCTCTTGACGACGTCGTTCCGCTTGAGGATGTTGCCCATCTGGGCGAGCGTCGCGCCGTTGGGGATCACCACCTGCACGTCGCCCGTTCCGTCCCCGGAGAAGTCGGGCGCGGCGGCGAAGTGCCGTTGCCAGTACCAGTACCCGCCGTAGCCGACGCCTCCGACGAGCCCGACGAGCACCAACAGCGCGACCAGGACGGCGCAGCCGCTGCGCTTCTTCTTGCCCTTGCGCGTGTTGCGCTCGTCGTCCGGCTCGTCCTCGTACTCGTCGTCATCGTCGTCGTTGGCGACGAAGCGCTCGCGTTCGTCTTCCTGGTAGTCCGCGAGCGAGGTGCCGGTGAAGAACGGATGCCGCTCGGGCTCCTCGGCCTCCTCGTGGAACGCGGCCCATTCCGCGGTCTGTTCGGGTTCGGACTGCGGGGCGGGCTGCTGGGGTACGTATCCGCCGTGGCCGTAGGGGTCGGCCTGGGCTGGCGGCTGGCCATACGTTTCAGCAACGCCCACCGCGTATCCGTCGTGGGTGGGCACCGTGTGCTGCCCCGACCAGTCGTACTGCTGCTGGCCATCCCAGTGCGGCTGCTGCGGGTACTGCTGGCCCCCCGCGTAGTGCGGGTCGGCGTACCCCGGATCCGCGTACTGCTGGCCGGGGTACGGCGCCTGCGGGTACTGCTGCTGGCCCGGGTAGTGCTGGGCGTCCGGATACGGCTGCTGCGGTACCGGGTTGCCGTACTGGTCCCAGCCGCCGTGCCCGGTCTGACCACGGTCCCACCCCTGGTCCCCGTAGAGGGGGTCGTCGGGGTGCCACGGTTCGGGACCGGGGCTTCGGCCGTAGTCGGTCATGTGTCTCCTGAATCGCGAGGCGGCACGTGGCTGGCGCTCGTGGCGCTGGCCGCGTGCTCCGGCGCGGAACGTTACCGTATCGCGATCAGATGACCACTTCGACGGTCTCGCCGGGCGGCCTGCCGGAGACCCGCTCGGTCTCCAACGCGCTCTGCAGGATGACCACCGCGGCGGCCTGGTCCACAACTGAGCGGCCCTTCTTGGCCTTTACCCCGGAGGCCCGAAGGCCATGGGTGGCGGTGACGGTCGACATCCGCTCGTCCACCAGCCGGACCGGCACGGGTGTGATGATTTTCGCAAACTCGGTTGCGAAACCACGGGCCTTGGCCGCCGCCGGGCCCTCGCCCCCGCTGAGGGAGCGAGGCAGCCCGATGACGACCTCGATGGGCTCGTACTCCTCGACGATGGCCGCGATGCGGCGGCGGGCCGCCTGCACGTCGCGGCCGGGAACGGTCTCCACGGGTGTGGCGATCAGCCCGTCGGGGTCGCATGAGGCGACCCCGATCCGGGCGTCCCCGACATCGACGGCGATCCGCCTGCCGCGTCGCATCGTCTCTTCCTCCGTCAGTCCGGCTCAGGCCTGCTCGGCGACCAGTCGGCGCACCGCCTCGATGGCCTCGCCGACGGCCTGCGGGTTCTGGCCGCCGCCCTGGGCGATGTCCGGCTTGCCGCCGCCTCCGCCGCCGAGGGTCTTGGCGGCCGCCCGCACCAACTCACCGGCCTTGACGCCGCGTTCGCGGGCCGCCTCGTTGGTGGCGATGACGGTCAGCGGGCGGCCGTTGGCGACGGTGAACAGCGCCACGACGGCCGGGCGGCCGCCGGTGATCCGCTGCCGTACGTCCAGGACCAGCTTGCGCAGGTCGTCGGCGCCGGTTCCGTCCGGGACGGTGCCGGTGACCAGGGCGATGCCCTTGACGTCCTCGGCGCCCTGGGCGAGCCCGGCCGCGGCTTGGAGCACCTTCTCGGCGCGGTACTTCTCGATCTCCTTCTCGGCCTCGCGCAGCTTGCTGAGCATGCCGGAGATCCTGTCGGGCAGTTCCTCCGGTCGGCCCTTGACCAGCTCGGTGAGCTGGGAGACCACGGTGTGCTCACGGGCCAGGAACTTGTAGGCGTCGGCGCCCACCAGCGCCTCGACCCGGCGCACCCCGGAGCCGATGGACGACTCGCCGAGCAGCTTGACCAGTCCGAGCTGGGCGGTGTTGTGCACATGGGTGCCGCCGCACAGCTCCTTGGAGAAGTCGCCGATGGTGACCACGCGCACCCGCTCGCCGTACTTCTCGCCGAACTCGGCGATGGCGCCCTGCTTCTTGGCCTCGGCCATGCTCATCACCTCGGCGGTGACGTCGAGTTCACGGGCGAGCACCTCGTTGATCTTCTGCTCGACGTCGCTCAGCACGGTACCGGGGACCGCGGCCGGCGAGCCGAAGTCGAAGCGGAAGCGGCCCGGGGAGTTCTCCGAACCGGCCTGGGCGGCGGTCGGGCCCAGGGCGTCGCGCAGCGCCTGGTGGGTGAGGTGGGTGGCGCTGTGGGCGCGGGCGATGGCCCGGCGGCGGGTCAGGTCGATGGCGGCGTAGGCACCGGCACCGACGGTCACCTCGCCGACCTGGACGACGCCCTTGTGCACCGAGACGCCCAGTACCGGCTGCTGGACGTCGCGCACCTCGACCACCGCGCCGGAGTCCAGCCGGATCCGGCCGGTGTCGGCGAGCTGGCCGCCGCCCTCGGCGTAGAACGGAGTGCGGTCCAGGACGACCTCGACCTCGTCGCCCTCCACCGCGGCGGGCGACGGGATGCCGTCGACCAGCAGGCCGACGACCGTGGCCTCGCCCTCGTAGTCGGTGTAGCCGGTGAACACGGTGCTGCCGGAGGTGTCGGCCACCTCGCGGTAGGCGGACAGGTCGGCGTGGCCGGTCTTCTTGGCCTTGGCGTCGGCCTTGGCGCGCTCCCGCTGCTCCTTCATCAGGCGGCGGAAGCCCTCCTCGTCCACGGAAAGGCCCTGCTCGGCGGCCATCTCCAGGGTGAGGTCGATGGGGAAGCCCCAGGTGTCGTGGAGCAGGAACGCCTTGTCGCCGGGGAGCACGCTGCCGCCCGCGGCCTTGGTCTCGGTGACCGCGGTGTCGAGGATGTTGGTGCCCGCCTTGAGCGTCTTGAGGAAGGCGTTCTCCTCGGCGAGGGCGACGGTCTCGATGCGCTTGCGGTCCTCGGCCAGCTCCGGGTACTGCGGGCTCATGGCCTTGATCACGGTGTCGACCAGCTCACCGACGGTGGGCTGCACGGCGCCGAGCAACCGCATGTTGCGGATGGCGCGCCGCATGATGCGGCGCAGCACGTAGCCGCGGCCCTCGTTGCCGGGGGTGACACCGTCGCCGATGAGCATCACCGAGGTGCGGATGTGGTCGGCCACGACGCGCAGCGACACGTCGGAGCTGTGTGCGGCGCCGTAGTGGACTCCGGTCAGCTCGGTAGCCTTGTCGATGATCATGCGCGAGGTGTCGATCTCGTACATGTTCTGCACGCCCTGCAGGATCATCGCCAGGCGTTCCAGGCCGAGGCCTGTGTCGATGTTCTTGTTGGGCAGGTCGCCGAGGATCGGGAAGTCCTCCTTGCCGGAGCCCTCGCCTCGCTCGTACTGCATGAAGACCAGGTTCCAGATCTCCACGTACCGCTCGTCGTTGACGGCCGGGCCGCCCTCGACGCCGAACTCCGGGCCGCGGTCGTAGTTGATCTCGGAGCAGGGGCCGCAGGGGCCGGGCACGCCCATGGACCAGAAGTTCGGTCCCATGCCAAGGCGCTGGATGCGCTCGGCAGGAACGCCGATCACCTCACGCCAGATGCGCTCGGCCTCGTCGTCCTCCTGGTAGACGGTGATCCAGAGCTTCTCCGGCTCCAGTCCGTAGCCGCCGTCCTCCTGGGAGGTGGTGAGCAGCTCCCAGGCGAGCTTGATGGCGCCTTCCTTGAAGTAGTCGCCGAAGGAGAAGTTGCCGCACATCTGGAAGAACGTGCCGTGCCGGGTGGTCTTGCCGACCTCTTCGATGTCCGGGGTGCGCACACACTTCTGCACGCTGGTGGCGCGCGGGAAGGGCGGCTTGACCTCACCGAGGAAGTACGGCTTGAACGGGACCATGCCCGCGGGGACGAGCAGCAGCGTCGGGTCGTCCGCGATGAGCGACGCGGACGGCACGACCGTGTGCCCGCGCTCCTCGAAGAAGCGCAGCCAGCGCCTGCGGATTTCTGCCGACTCCATCAGTGGCCTTCTTTCTGCTCGTACACGGGGCGCGTCTGCGGCATGCGGGCGTCCCGCTGGTAGGCGATCTCCGGGCGTTGCCCGGGGAGTTCTGCGTGCGGGGCGTCCAGCCCCAGTAGGTTGTTCAGCTCCGATTCGCGCTCGGACATTCCGGCGCGGACGTCCTTGGCGAACTGCCGTGCCCGGCCGCCGAGTTCGAGGGCCTTGTCCGTCGCGGTCGCGGCCAGGCCCTCGGGAGTGAGGCGGCGGGCGGCCCGATGGACCTTGTTGGTCGCCCACACCCCGGCGGTGAGTCCGGTGACGAACCAGAACAGGCGGCGGAACATCTGGTATCAGCCCTTCCCTCGGGTGCGGCGCGACCCGCGGCGGCCCGCCGGGATCGCGGCGCCGACGATCACGTTGCCGCGCGCGGTGTCCTTGCGGGACCGCTTGCCGCCGTCTTCCTCGCGCCCTCGCAGGCCGACGGCGCGGCGAACTCCGTAGCCGAACGCGGCGACCTTCACCAGCGGCCCGCCGAAGGTGGTGGCGACCGTGGAGGACAGCGCCGAGGCGTTGGCGGTGACCTCCTGGACGTCGGCGGTGATGGTGTCCACCCGGTCGAGCTGGGTGTGCGCGGAGCGCACCGCCGCGGTGGCCTCGCCGAGCAGCGGGACGGCCTGTTCAGTGACGTCGGCGACCAGCCGGGTGGCCTGCTTCAGCGTCTGTGCCAGCCTAACCAGCACAACGGCGAGGAAGGACACCAGGATCGCCCAGAAGACGGCCACGATGAGGCCGGCCACCTCTCCACCGGACACTGCTCCGCGCTCCTTTGGTTCACGTCGGTCGGCAGCCGCTCGCAGCGGGCGGGGCGGGACGGTCCGGGAGGTCGGATGGGTTCCGGGGTCACACCTGGCACGGTCCGCCGTGCTCGGGCGGCAGGGTACCGACCCTACCGCGCCAGGGTCGGCTGTTCGTACCGCATTCCCGCTGGGCGGGCGCGTCGCGAACACCGGATTCCCTGCGGTCATCGAACCCGGCTGGCGACCCACAGCTGGAATTGCACGCTCCGCTCTCATCCCAGTACGCTCCGTGCCCCATGCAGCACGGTGCCCCGTTCGGTGATCCCGCTGACGACGCTTTCCCCTTCGGTTCCTTCGGCCTGCCCGCCGAGTCGGACCGGCTGGTGGGCCGCGAGGCCGAACTCCTGGCGCTGCGGGGCCTGTTGGACCGGTCCCGACTGGTGACGGTGACGGGGACCGGCGGGGTCGGCAAGACCCGGCTGGCACTCACCGCCGCAGGGGCGGCAGCGGCTGATGGAGCCTCGGTTGAGGGCGGTGGCGGGCGACGGGAGAACAGCGCAGCGGCCCGCAGGGCCTCCGTGGCGGGCGGTGGCGGGCGACGGGAGAACAGCGCAGCGGCCCGCAGGGCCTCCGTTGAGGGTGGTGGTGGGCGACGGGAGAACAGCGCAGCGGCCCGCAGGGCCTCCGTGGAGGGTGGTGGTGGGCGACGGGTGGGCGCGCAGGATCGGTTCTGCGATGGCGTGCGGTTGGTGGAGCTGTCCACGGTCCGGGACGGCCGGATCGTGGAGTACGCGGTGCTGGAGGCGCTCGCGGTCACCGACCGCTCCGGCCGCCCGGCGCTGGCGGTTCTGGCCGAGCACCTCGCCGACCGTGAGCTGCTGCTGGTGCTCGACGGCTGCGAGTACCTGGTCGCCGAGTGCGCGGCACTCGCCGACGAGTTGCTGCGCCGCGCGCCGGGGTTGCGGATCCTGGCCACCGCGCGCCGCCCGCTGGGCGTCGAGGGCGAGTCCATACTGCCGCTCGGCCCGCTGGAGCCGGGCGAGGCGGTACGGCTGTTCACGCGGCGGGCGGCGGTCGCACCGCCGTTCGCGCTCACCGGTGCCGACCGGGCGGCGGTCGACGAACTGTGCCGTCTGCTGGACGGCCTGCCGCTCGCCCTGGAACTGGCCGCGGCACGGCTGCGGACGCTGCCCGTGGAGCGGATCGCGGACCGGCTCGCCGAGCGGTTCCGGCTGCTGGCGGGCGGGGAACGCACGGCGCTGCGCACGGCGATCGGCTGGAGCCATGAGCTGTGCACCCCGGCGCAGCGGCTGCTGTGGGCCCGACTGTCGGTCTTCGCCGGGGAGTTCGACCTGGACGCGGTGGAGTACGTGTGCGCTGGCTCGGGGCTGCCCGCGGAGCAGGTACGGGAGACGGTGGCGGAGCTGGTGGCGTACTCCGTGGTCGTCCGGCACGGTGAGCGCCATCGGATGCCGGAAGCGGTACGGGAGTACGGCGCCGGGTGGCTGGAGGTACTGGGTGACACCGAGCGGCTGCGGCGGCGGCACCGGGACTGGTACCTGGGCCTGGCCACCTCCTGTGAGCTGGACTGGTCCGGGCCCGGGCGGGCGGAGGCGGCGGCACGGATCGCCCGCAACCTGCGGAATCTGCGGCTCGCCCTGGGGTACGCCCTGGAGCGGGCGGCCGACCCGCACATCGGCCAGTACCTGGCGGGCAGCCTCTCCTTTTACTGGATCGCCCGCGGCCTCCTGCCGGAGGGACGGTTCTGGCTGGACCGCGCCCTGGCCCAGCCGGGCACCAACGAGGAGGCCCGCACGAAGGCTCTGCGGGCACTCGCAGCCCTCAACGCGGCGTAGGCGCTCCGCTGGGGGTGGTGCGGCGATGTGCCGTCGCTCGTGTGCGGCACCATCGTCGCTGGTCGCGCAGTTCCCCGCGCCCCTTCAGGGCGAAGGCAAGGCGTCCGTCCGCGCACGGAGCCCCAGGGCCCATCGCGGGTCCAGACCCCAAACCCCAAGCCCACCAAGGGGGTCAGGGCGCAGCCCCGGAAACAGGGCCCGGGACGCAGCCCCAGAAAGGGGGCCGGGGGCGCAGCCCCAGAAACAGGGCCCGGGACGCAGCCCCAGAAAGGGGGCCGGGGGCGCAGCCCCTGAAACGGGCCCGGGGGCGGAGCCCCCGGGGGAACCGGGTTGCCCAGATGACCGTAGGTCAGCGGGCGTAGTACTCGACGACCAACTGCTCGTCGCAGACCACCGGAATCTCACGGCGGTTCGGGTCGCGGTCCAGGCGGAAGGCCAGCGCGTCCAGGTTGACCTCCAGGTACTTGGGGGTCTCACCGTCGGCCGCCCAGCCGCCCTCGCGGGCCACCAGGAACGGGGTCTTGGCGCGTGAGCGCTCCCGCACCCGCACCACGTCGTCCGGGCGGACCCGGAAGGAGGGACGGTCCACCTTGCGACCGTTCACCTCGATGTGACCGTGCACCACCATCTGGCGGGCCTGGTAGATCGTGCGGGCGAGCCCGGCCCGCAGCACGAGCGCGTCAAGGCGCCGCTCCAGCTCGATGATCAGCGCGTCACCGGTCTTGCCCTCGACCTTGCGGGCACGGTCGTAGGCGCGCCGCATCTGCGTCTCGCTGATGTCGTACTGGGCGCGCAGCCGCTGCTTCTCCAGCAGCCGAACCTTGTAGTCACTGCTCTGCTTGCGGCCGCGACCGTGCTGTCCCGGCGGGTAGGGGCGCGCCTCGAAGTACTTCACGGCCTTCGGGGTCAGCGCTATGCCGAGCGCGCGGGACTTCTTGACCTTGGGACGCGACTGGTTCACGTTCTCCAGACCTCCATGTAAGTTAGGTGAGGCTTACCTTAGCTGAGGAGATCGCATGAATCGACCCGGGAACCCCATGCCGCCCAGCGCGGAGCACACCACAGCGGTGGCCGGTGAGGGGCATAGTCAGCCGCGTCCCGAAGAGGAAAACGCGCTCACGATGCCGACGGCAGCGGAGCGCCTGCGAACTCTCGTCGAGGGTAACTCGTCGGCCCTGCTCGTCATTCCCGGCCTGGACGGCGCCGATCCGCTGGACATGGTGCCGTCCGAGCGCACGGTGACCGAGGAAGGCGACGTCGTCCTGTGCCTGCCGCCCAACTCCCCCGCGGTGCGCGCCGCCACGCACGCCGAGGCGGACGAGCTCAGCGCTGTGCTGGAGATCACGGATGTCGCCCCGGTCGCGGTCGCCCACCGGGTCCGGGCCCGCGCCTGGGTGGCCGGCTGGCTCACCCCGCTCCGCGACGGACGCCCGGCACGGCTACGGCTTGAGGTCGGCGAGGCGGCGGTGGAGGACCTGTGGGGCGCGGACCCGGTCGAGCCGGACGAGTTCGCCGCCGCTCTGCCCGATCCGTTCGCCGCCCAGGAGGCCGAACTGCTCCAGCACCTCGCCGCCGCGCACGGCGGCCAACTCGACTGGTTGTGCGCGTTGGTCAGCGGGCGGGACGGACGCTGCGCGGCACCGGGCGGCGCGGTCCCGGTGGCGCTCGACCGGTTCGGACTGCGGGTGCGGTTCGGCGGGGACGGCCACGTCTTCGACGCGCGCTTCGACTTCCCCACGCCGGTGGCCGACCACGGTGAACTGCGGCGCACGATGCACGCGTTGTTCGACAGCGCACGGGACGCCGCCGGACAGCCGCGGGGCGAGGAGTAGTGTGCCGATCATGTTTGTCGTCGAACTGACCTACACCGCACCGCTGGACCGCGTCGACGCCGCGCTCGCCGACCACGTCGCCTGGCTGGACAAGCAGTACGCCGATGGCGTCGTCATCGCCTCGGGCCGCAAGCAGCCCCGGGACGGCGGCGTGCTGATCGCGGTGGCGCCGGACCGGGCCACCGTCGAAGCACTGGTCGCCACCGACCCGTTCGCCATCGCGGGCGTCGCCGACTACCGGATCACCGAGTTCATCGCCACCAAGACCGCACCCGCCCTGGAGCGGTACCGGCAGCAACTCCCGTCCTGATCCGGGTCATTCACTCCCCCGACAGCCTGCCCCGGACCCGGTCCAGCACATCCGCGTACCGCGCCTCCGCGCCGTAACGCGTGGGCTCGTAGTAGCGCCTGCCGTGCACCTCGTCCGGGGCGTACTGCTGGGCGGCGATGGCGCCCGGCAGGTCGTGCGGATACTGGTAGCCCTCGCCGTGGCCGAGCTTGCCCGCGCCCTTGTAGTGGCTGTCCCGCAGATGCGGCGGGACCGGTCCCGCCAGGCCCTTGCGGACATCGCCCAGCGCCGCGTCTATCGCCAGGTAGGCGGCGTTGGACTTGGGGGCGAGCGCCAGCGCGATGGTGGCCTGGGACAGGGTGATCCGCGCTTCCGGGAAGCCGATCATCTGCACCGCCTGGGCGGCGGCGACCGCGGTCTGCAGGGCCGTGGGATCCGCCAGGCCGATGTCCTCGCTGGCCGAGATCATCAGCCGCCGGGCGATGAACCGCGGGTCCTCACCCGCCTCGATCATGCGGGCCAGATAGTGCAGGGCGGCGTCCACATCGGAGCCCCTGATGGACTTGATCAGGGCGCTGGCCACGTCGTAGTGCTGGTCACCGGCGCGGTCGTACTTCACCGCGGCCCGGTCCACGGCCGCTTCCAGCGTCTCCAGGGTGATCTCCGGCTCGCCCTTGGCGATCGCCGAGCCCGCCCCCGCCTCCAGCGCGGTGAGCGCGCGCCGGGCGTCGCCGCCCGCGATCCGCAGCAGGTGCGCCTCGGAGTCCTCGGGCAGGGTGACGGCGCCCGCCAGGCCGCGCGGATCGGCCAGCGCCCGGCGCAGCAGGCCGCGAAGGTCGTCGTCGGTGAGCGCTTCGAGAGTGAGCAGCAGCGAGCGGGACAGCAGCGGGGAGATCACCGAGAAGTAGGGGTTCTCGGTGGTGGCGGCGATCAGCGTCACCCAGCGGTTCTCCACCGCCGGGAGCAGCGAGTCCTGTTGGGCCTTGCTGAAGCGGTGGATCTCGTCCAGGAACAGCAGCGTCTCGCGTCCGTACCCGCCCGACTCGCGCTTGGCGCTGTCGATGGCGGCGCGGACCTCCTTGACGCCAGCGGTGATCGCCGAAAGTTCCACGAACCGCCGGTTGGTGGCATGGCTGACCACATACGCCAACGTGGTCTTACCGGTGCCGGGCGGCCCCCACAGGATCACCGAGGCGGGACCGGCCGGACCGCCGCCGCCCTCACCCACGAGACGGCGCAGCGGCGAGCCGGTCTTGAGCAGGTGCCGCTGGCCCACCACCTCGTCGAGGGTGCGCGGGCGCATCCGCACGGCGAGCGGACTGACGCCCGGCTCCCTCTCCTGGCGTTCCTCTGCGGCTGCGGTGAACAGGTCGGCTTCCACGCGAAGAAGCCTAGGGCAACCCTCTGACAGCCCCCGGCCGCGGCCGAGAGCACCGAACCCGGGGGGTGCCCCGGGGACCCGCCTAGATCAGCGTGCTCCAGTACGACCACCAGCGGGTCAGGATCAGCATCAGGATCACGCCGTACCACAGCACCGGTACCGCCCAGTGGAACTCCAGCACCGCCGAGCGCGGCCCCTGCGGCACCGGGATGATCCGGTGCTTGATGTTGTGCACCAGCGTGTACCAGAAGGCGGCGATGGTGGCGCCCCAGGCGAGCATGCACCACGGGCACAGCGAGCCGATCGAGTAGAGCGACTCGTACTGCAGCCACGTCACGAAGCCGACGCCGAAGAGCGTGCCCGCCTGCAGGCCGAGCCAGAACCAGCGGCGGAAGCGGGCGCCGGAGAGCACCGCCATGCCGACGCAGATCACCACCGGGTAGGCGACCAGGCCGATCATCGGGTTCGGGAAGCCGAAGGCCTTCGCCTGGGCGCTCTTCATGATGTTGCCGCAGGAAATGATCGGATTGAGGCTGCAGCCGGGGACGAAGTTGGGGTTCTTGTAGAGCTCGAACTCATCCAGGGTGATGTACCAGGAGGCGATCAGGCCCAGCACACCGCAGACCACGAGCAGCACACCGAGGGCCCGGCCCGCTCCGATCAGTGCCGTCGTCCGCTCTCCCTCGCCGGTGCGGGCCTCGTCAAGCGTCGATGTCGTCATACCGCCTTCTGTCCCCGTGTCCGTGGTGGTCGCCTGTTCCAGGGTGCCTCATTGTGCCCCAGGGTGTACCCCGGCGGAGCGTAACCGTCGAGTGACGTCGGGCGGCCCCGGCTTGACGGGCGGGGGACCGGACGGCGCATATCCGGTCCCCCTTGTCGCTACGTACGGACTCGAACCCCGGTTCAGCTCCGGCCGAGCCGCTCGCGGACCGCGGCCACCAGCCCGTCCAGCGGCACCGCGGTCTGCTCGCCACTGGCCAGGTCCTTCAGCTGCACGGCGCCCTCGGCGAGGTCGCGCTCACCGGCGACCACCGCGAACCGGGCGCCGGACCGGTTGGCCGACTTCATCGCGTTCTTCAGGCCCTTGCCGCCGTACGCGAAGTCCGTCGCCACGCCCTGCCGACGCAGTTCGGTGACGAGCGAGAACAGTGCCCGCCGCGCCTCCTCGCCCAGCGGCACCGCGAACACCTCGGTGTGTGCGGGCAGTTCGAGCTCGACGCCCTCGGCCTTCAGCGCCAGTACGGTGCGGTCCACGCCCAGCGCCCAGCCCACCGACGGCAGCGCCGGGCCGCCGATCATCTCGGACAGGCCGTCGTAGCGGCCGCCACCGCCGACCGCGGACTGCGAGCCGAGGCCGTCGTGCACGAACTCGAAGGTGGTCCTGGTGTAGTAGTCCAGGCCGCGCACCAGCTTGGGGTCGTCCTCGAACGCCACGCCCGCGGCGGTCAGCAGCTCGCGCACCTGCTCGTGGTACGCCTTGCACGCCTCGCACAGGTGGTCGCGCATCATCGGGGCGCCGGTCAACTGCTTCTGCACCGACTCGCGCTTGTCGTCCAGCACCCGCAGCGGGTTGATCTCCACCCGGCGCCGGGTGTCCTCGTCCAGGTCGAGACCGCGCAGGAACTCCTGGAGCGCGGCGCGGTAGACCGGGCGGCACTCCTTGTCGCCCAGCGAGTTGAGCAGCAGGCGGAAGTTGCGCAGGCCCAGCGAGCGGTAGGCGTCATTGGCCAGGATGATCAACTCGGCGTCGAGCGCCGGGTCCTCGGCGCCCAGCGCCTCCGCCCCGACCTGCGAGAAGTGCCGGTAACGGCCCTTCTGCGGGCGCTCGTAGCGGTAGTACGAACCGGAGTACCACAGCTTGACCGGCAGGTTGCCGAGCTTGTGCAGGTTGGCCTCCAGCGCGGCGCGCAGCACGGAGGCGGTGCCCTCGGGGCGCAGCGCCAGCTCGTCGCCGCCCTTGGTGGTGAGGGTGTACATCTCCTTGGTCACGATGTCGGTGGACTCGCCCACACCGCGGGAGAAGAGTTCCACCGACTCGAAGCCGGGGGTCTCGATGTAGCCGTACCCGGCGCGCTTGAGCGGCGCGGAGATCGCCTCGCGTACCGCGAGGAACACGGAGGAGTCCGGCGGGATCAGGTCGTACGTGCCCTTGGGGGCGGTAAAGGTACTCAACGGAAGAGTCGTCACAATCCTCGTCGCGGAGCCGTGGTGTCGGCTCCGAGGCCACGGGCCACCTCGCGTAGGTACGGGTTGGTGGCGCGTTCGCGGCCGATGGTGGTCTGGGGGCCGTGGCCGGACAGCACCACGGTCGAGTCGTCGAGCGGCAGGCACACCCGGGCCAGCGACTCAAGGATCTCGGCGTGCGAGCCGCCGGGCAGGTCGGTGCGTCCGATGGAGCCGGCGAACAGCAGGTCACCCGAGAACAGCACCGGCGGGATGTCCGCCGTCTCGGGCAGCCGGAAGGTCACTGACCCCCTGGTATGGCCGGGAGCGTGCGCGACGGTCAGCTCCAGTCCGGCCAGGGACAGCGCCGAGCCGTCGGTCAGCTCCCGTACGTCGTCGGGCTCCCCCACCGTCAGCTCGCCCATCAGCTGCTGGCCGATGGACATGCCCAGCGCCTTCTCCGGGTCGCTCATCATGTAGCGGTCCTCGGGGTGGATCCAGGCGGGCACGCCATGGGCGCCGCACACCGGAACGACGGAGGCGACGTGGTCGAGATGGCCGTGGGTGAGGACGACGGCCACCGGCTTGAGCCGGTGCTTGGCGATGGTCTCCTCAACGCCCGGGGCCGCTTCATGGCCCGGGTCGATGATCACGCACTCCTCACCGGCGGCGGGGGCGACCAGATAGCAGTTGGTCCCCCAGGCCCCGGCGGGGAACCCGGCAATGAGCACGATCGTCCTTCTGTCGTCCGCGTCGGTCTACGCAGCAGGTTTCTGCAGACGACGAGCCTACCGGCGGCGGTACGGCACAAGCGAACCCGTATCGTCGCGGGTCTCGTACGGGTCCCGTATCGTCACCGCAGCAGACCGAAGCGGCAACGGCTAGCGCCACGGCAAACCCGGGAGAAGCAGAAGTGGTCAGCAAGGATCAGCGGCGGCGCCAACTCGCCCGCGAGAAGTACCTGCGCCAGCAGCAGCGCCGCACCCAGCAGCGCAGCAGGGCGCGCAAGCGCAACGCGGCGATCGCCGGTGTGGTCGCCGTCGTCGTGGCGGCGGGCGCCGCGGCCTGGGCCTCCACCGGACTGGGCGGCGACAAGAAGACCACCGCCGACGCGGCCAGCACCGCGTCCGCGACGCCCACCAGCAAGGCGCCTGACCCGTGCGCCAAGCCCGCCGCGGGCTCCCCCGGCACCAAGCAGTGGAAGTCCGAGCCATCGATGTCCATCGATAGCCACGCCACGTACACCATGGACCTCGGCACCACCTGCGGTGACATCAAGCTGAAGCTGGACGCGGCGGGCGCCCCGCACACCGTGAACTCCTTCAAGTTCCTGGCCGACCAGGGCTACTTCGACCACACCAGGTGCCACCGGCTGACCACCAGCAACATCTATGTGCTGCAGTGCGGCGACCCCACGGGCTCCGGCCAGGGCGGCCCCGGCTACACGCTGCCGGACGAGAACCTCAAGGACCCCGCGATCGCCAAGGGCACCTACCCGGCGGGCACCGTCGCCATGGCGAACACCGGCCAGCCGCACACCGGCGGCAGCCAGTTCTTCCTGGTCTACAAGGACAGCCCGCTGCCCGCCTCGTACACCCCGTTCGGCAGCATTGACGCCGACGGCATGAAGGTGCTGCAGAAGATCGCCGGCGCGGGCGAGGACGATTCCAACAACCCGGGCGACGGCAAGCCCAACGCCACCGTGGTGATCAACAAGGCGACCGTCACGCAGTCGTGAATTCCGGTCGTGCGGGATGCGGACAGCCGGGGCGCGGTTCGCCTATGTTGGCGTTGTACAAGGTGACGGTCGGTCTTCGGAGCGGCCGGGGACCGCACAGCGGGCGCCTGCGCCGACGGCAGCCGCCCCCGTGGAAACCGGATGCGGTCGCACGCACCATCAGCAGCACGTCGGAGCGGCCAGGGCGAGGTCCGGCCGGAGGAAACTGTGGACGATGCCCGAGCACCGCTGGACGGGCCGGGCATCACGTGGAGGAGGCGCTGTGAGCAGCGACCCATGGGGACGCGTCGACGAGACGGGGACCGTGTACGTGCGGACGGCCGACGGTGAGCGGGTTGTCGGTTCGTGGCAGGCGGGCTCTCCCGACGAGGCGCTGGCCTATTTCAAGCGCAAGTACGACGGGCTCGTCGTCGAAATCGGCCTCCTCGAACGCCGGGTGCGTACCACCGACCTGTCCACCAAGGACGCCATGACCGCGATCGAGCACCTGCGGGCCACGGTGGACGAGGGGCACGCGGTCGGCGATCTGGACGCGCTCAGCAAGCGTCTGGACGCCCTGGTGGAGCTGGTCGAGGCGCGCCGTGAGGAGCGCAAGGCGGCCAAGGCCAAGGCGGCGGACGAGGCGCGGACCGCCAAGGAGAACCTGGTCGCGGAGGCGGAGCAGCTGGCCACCAGCGAACAGTGGCGCAACGCCGGTGAGCGGCTGCGCGCGCTGGTGGACACCTGGAAGAGCCTGCCGCGGCTGGACCGCAAGACCGACGACGAGCTGTGGCACCGGTTCAGTCACGCCCGTTCCGTCTTCTCCAAGCGCCGCAAGGCGCACTTCGCCTCGCTCGACGCGCAGCGCGAGGAGGCCCGGCAGCTCAAGGAGAAGCTGGTCCAGGAGGCGGAGGCGCTGTCCGACTCCACCGACTGGGGTCCCACGGCTGCCCGCTACCGCGAGCTGATGGCGGAGTGGAAGGCCGCGGGCCGGGCGCAGCGGGAGGCTGAGGACGAGCTGTGGAACCGCTTCCGCGGCGCGCAGGACGTCTTCTTCGCCGCCCGGGCCGAGGTGTTCGCCGAGCGCGACTCCGAGCAGCGCGAAAACCTCGCGCTGAAGGAGGAGTTGGCGATCGAGGCGGAGAAGCTGCTGCCGGTGACGGACCTGAAGGCGGCGCGGGCCGCCTTCAGGTCGATCAACGAGCGGTGGGAGGCCATCGGCCATGTGCCGCGGGAGGCCCGCCCGAAGATCGAGGCCCGGATGCACGCGGTGGAACGTGCCATTCAGGATGCCGAGGAGGCGGAGTGGCGTCGCACCAACCCGGAGGCGCGGGCACGCGCGGAAGGTCTCACCGGTCAACTCCAGGCCGCGGTCGACAAGTTGAAGCAGCAGATTGACGCTGCGCGGGCAGCGGGTAACGCGGCCAAGGCCGACAAGCTCGCCAAGGAGTTGGAGGGCCGCCAGGCACTCCTGGACCAGGCCCTCAAGGGCCTTCAGGAGTTCGGCGGCTAGTGCGCGTCCGCGCGTCCGCGCTGACGCGCGTCGTCCTCAAACGCCGGACGGGCTTGTTTATAAAGCCCGTCCGGCGTTTGAGGACAAAGGGGGCCTGGGGGCGAAGCCCCCAGTTGAAAGGAACTACCGCGCCCGCCCCGACGTGACCCGGTACACGTCGTAGACGCCCTCCACACCCCGTACCGCCTTCAGGACATGCCCGAGGTGCTTGGGATCGCCCATCTCGAAGGTGAAGCGGGAGGTCGCGACCCGGTCGCGCGAGGTCTGAACAGCCGCCGACAGGATGTTGACATGCTGGTCGGACAGCACGCGCGTCACATCCGAGAGCAACCGCGACCGGTCCAACGCCTCGACCTGGATGGCCACCAGGAAGACCGACGACTGGGTCGGCGCCCACTCGACCTCGATGATCCGTTCGGGCTGCTGGGACAGCGAGTCCACGTTGACGCAGTCCGCCCGGTGCACCGAGACCCCATTGCCCCGGGTGACGAAGCCGATGATGGGATCGCCCGGCACCGGCGTACAGCACCGGGACAGCTTCACCCACACGTCCCGCTCGCCCTTGACGATGACACCGGGGTCGGCGGCGGTCCGCCGCTTGGCGCGGCTACGGGACGGCGTGGTGACCTCGGCAATGTCCTCGGTCGCCCCCTCCTCGCCACCGAGCGCCTCAACAAGCTTGTGCACCACGGACTGCGCGGTGATGTGCCCCTCGCCGATCGCCGCGTACAGCGCCGATATGTCGGGGTAGCGCATCTCGTGTGCCAGGGTGACCAGCGAGTCACCGGTGAGCACCCGCTGGATCGGCAGGTTCTGCTTGCGCATCGCCCGGGCGATGGCTTCCTTGCCCTGCTCGATGGCCTCCTCGCGGCGCTCCTTGGAGAACCAGGCACGGATCTTGTTGCGGGCGCGCGGCGACTTGACGAAGCCCAGCCAGTCCCGGGACGGCGCGGCGCCCGGCGCCTTGGAGGTGAAGACCTCGACCAGGTCGCCGTTGTCCAGCGTCGACTCCAACGGCACCAGGCGGCCGTTGACCCGGGCCCCGATGGTGCGGTGGCCCACCTCGGTGTGCACCGCGTAGGCGAAGTCCACCGGGGTGGCACCGGCGGGCAGCGCTATGACATCGCCCTTGGGGGTGAAGACGAAGACCTCGTTGCGGGACAGGTCGAAGCGCAGCGACTCCAGGAACTCGCCCGGGTCCTCGGTCTCCTTCTGCCAGTCGAGCAACTGCCGCAGCCAGGCCATGTCGTTGACGGCGTCGTCCGACTTGGCCGCCTTGGGGCTGTCGGTGCGCACCTTGGAGGCACCGGCGACCGCCTCCTGCTTGTACTTCCAGTGCGCGGCGATGCCGTACTCGGCGCGGCGGTGCATGTCGAAGGTGCGGATCTGGATCTCGACCGGCTTGCCGCTGGGCCCGATGACCGTCGTGTGCAACGACTGGTACATGTTGAACTTGGGCATCGCGATGTAGTCCTTGAACCGCCCGGGAACCGGGTTCCACCGCGCGTGGATGGTGCCCAGTGCCGCGTAGCAGTCGCGGACGGTGTCGACGAGGACGCGGATGCCCACCAGGTCGTAGATCTCGGCGAAGTCCCGGCCCCGCACGATCATCTTCTGGTAGACGCTGTAGTAGTGCTTCGGGCGGCCGGTGACGGTGGCCTTGATCCGGGCGGCGCGCAGGTCCTGCTGCACCTGGTCGGTGACGACCGCCAGGTACTCGTCGCGCTTGGGGGCGCGCTCGGCGACCAGCCGGACGATCTCGTCGTACATCTTGGGGTAGAGGATCGCGAAGGCGAGGTCCTCCAGCTCCCACTTGATGGTGTTCATGCCCAGCCGGTGCGCCAGCGGGGCGTAGATCTCCAGCGTCTCGCGGGCCTTCTTCTCCTGCTTCTCCCGCTTGAGGTAGCGCATGGTGCGCATGTTGTGCAGCCGGTCGGCGAGCTTGATGACCAGCACGCGCGGGTCCTTGGCCATGGCGACGACCATCTTGCGCACCGTCTCGGCCTGCGCGGCCTCGCCGAACTTGACCTTGTCCAGCTTGGTGACGCCGTCCACCAGCAGCGCGACCTGCTCGCCGAAGTCCCGGCGCAGCGTGTCCAGGCCGTACTCGGTGTCCTCGACGGTGTCGTGCAGCAGTCCGGCCATCAGCGTCGCCGGGTCCATGCCCAGCTCGGCGAGGATGGTGGTGACGGCGAGCGGGTGGGTGATGTACGGGTCGCCGCTCTTGCGCTTCTGGCCGCGGTGCCAGCGCTCGGCGACCTGGTAGGCCCGCTCGATCTGCCGCAGCCCGGAGGAGTCGATCTTCGGATCGTTGCTGCGCACGATCCGCAGCAGCGGTTCCAGCACCGGGTTGTACGGGCTGGAGCGCTGTACGCCCAGTCGTGCGAGCCGGGCCCGTACCCGGTTGGAGGAGCCGCCGGAGCGCGCCGGTGCCGTGCCCGGGGCGGGCTTGGCGGTCCGAGCGCCGCTGACGTCGGGCGACTTCCGGGCAAGCGTGCCGTCCGCGGCCTTCCCGGAGGAGGTCGGCGCGGACCGCGGCGTGTCGTTTCCGCCCCTGGCGGTGAGCGGCTGGGCCTCGTCTGGCAAGGGCACTCCTCAAGCGGGTCCGGCCCCGATACGGGTCGGACTCCCATGGTATCGGTGTGTCGGCCATGACCGCGTGCGACGGCTGCCCGCAGCGCCCCCACACGCGTGGAGGCGGGCTACCGCGATCGGGAACCCGCCTCCACCGCGCGGCTGGCGTCAGACGACGACGAGCGCCTCCAGGGGCGCCCCCGCCAGGGCCGGGGCGAGTCGGGTGCGGCCGGCCAGGAAGCCGAGTTCCATCAGCACCGCCACGCCCGCCACCTCGGCGCCCGCGCGCCGGACCAGGTCCAGCGAGGCCTCGGCGGTGCCGCCGGTGGCCAGCACGTCATCGATGACGAGGACCCGGTCACCCGGTGCGAAGGCGTCCGAGTGGACCTCGATCTCCGCGGTGCCGTACTCCAGCTCGTACCCCTGCCGCAGCGTGCTGCCGGGCAGCTTGCCCGCCTTGCGTACGGGGACGAAGCCGATCTGCGCCTTGGCCGCCGCGGGGGCGGCGAGTATGAAGCCGCGGGCTTCCAGGCCGACGACCTTGTCGGCCTCAAGGCGTACGCACAGCGACGCCAGGGCGTCGGTCAGTGCGCCGAACGCGGCCGGGTCGGCGAGCAGCGGCGTGATGTCCTTGAACATCACGCCCGGCTTCGGGTAGTCCGGCACGTCGCGGATCCGGCTGAGCAGCAGTTCGCGCAGGCTGGATGAGGCGGTGTCCGCCGTGGTCACTGGTGCTTCTCCTCGCTCAGCGGCGCTTGCCGGACGGGCGGCCACGGCCGCGGGAGCGTGCGGTGGGCTGGCGGCGCTGACCGCCGACGGTGGCCGTGGCGGCCGCCTCGACCGGCTCGTCGTCCTCGCCGTCCCCGGGCACCGCGTCCTGCGGCTCCTCGCCCTTGGCCTCGGCCGCGGCGCGCTTGGCCTTGACCCGCTTGGCGAGCGCCCGCATCTCCGGGGTGCGCTCCTTGAGGGAGGCGACCAGCGGGGTGGCGATGAAGATCGAGGAGTAGGCACCGGCCGCCAGACCGACGAACAGCGCCAGCGCGATGTCGTTGAGCATGCCCGCGCCGAGCAGCCCGCCGCCGACGAACAGCAGCGCGGCGACCGGCAGCAGGGCGACCACGGTGGTGTTGATGGAGCGCACCAGGGTCTGGTTGAGGCTGCGGTTGGCCAACTCGCTGTAGTTGAAGCGGGTTTGGCTGGTGATGCCCTTGGTGGTCTCCTTCAGACCGTCGAAGACCACCACGGTGTCGTAGAGCGAGTAACCGAGGATGGTCAGCAGACCGATGACCGTACCCGGGGTGACCTCGAAGCCGACGATCGCGTACACGCCGATGGTGATCGTCAGGTCGTGGATCAGGGCGACCAGTGCGGAGATCGCCATCCGCCACTCGAAGGCGACGGCGAGGTAGAGCACCACCAGCACCATGAAGATGACCAGGCCCAGTTCGGCCTTCTGGGAGATCTCCTGCCCCCAGCTCGGGCCGACCACCTGCGGGGAGATGGAGTTGGGGTCGACGTTCAGTTCCTTGGCGAGGCCCTGCTTGACCGTGCCCGCGGTGGCGCTGTCGATGCCGCTGACCTGGATCCGAAGGCCGCCGGTGCCGAGCGACTGGGCGATGACGTCGTGGTGTCCGGGAATGACGCTCTGGGTCTTGGCCTGCGCGTCGGCGGTGGACACCGAGGTCTTGGGCGTGGTGAAGACCGCGCCGCCGGAGAACTCGATGCCCTTGTTCAGGCCGTTGACCGCGAGGCCGATGATCGCCACCAGGGTGATGACGATGGAGACGCCGTACCAGAGCTTGCGCTTGCCGACGAAGTCGTAGGAGACCTCGCCCCGGTGCAGACGGTGACCGAGATTGCCGAGCCGGGACATCAGGCCTCCTTGGCTTCGGGGCGGGCGGTGCGACGGCCGCGGCGCAGCGGTGCCTGGACGCCCAGGCTCTTCGGGTTCAGCCCGGACCAGGGGTGGCCCTGCGCGTAGAACCTGCGGCGCGCCAGGATCGTCATCAGCGGCTTGGTGAACAGGTAGACCACGACCACGTCGAGCAGGGTGGTCAGGCCCAGGGTGAAGGCGAAGCCCTGCACCTTGCCGACCGAGCAGACGAACAGCACGGCGGCGGCGAGGAACGACACGAAGTCGGACACCAGGATGGTGCGCCGAGCCCGCGGCCAGGCCCGCTGGACCGCCGGGGCGAGGCTGCGGCCGCCGCGCAGTTCGTCACGGATCCGCTCGAAGTAGACGATGAACGAGTCCGCCGTGATGCCGATCGCGACGATGGCACCGCAGACCGCGGGCAGGTTCAGCGCGAAGCCGATCGCCGGGCCGAGCAGCGTCATGATCGTGTAGGTGAGCGCGGCGGAGACCACCAGGCTGACCACGGCGACGAAGCTCAGGCCGCGGTAGTACGCCAGCAGGTAGAGGACCACCAGCGCCAGGCCGAACGCACCGGCGATCAGTCCGCCGTGCAGCTGCTCACTGCCGAGCGCCGGGGAGACGGTGGTGACGTCCGAGGTGGAGAAGGACAGCGGCAGCGCGCCGTACGACAGCACGTTGGCCAGGTCCTCGGAGGACTGCTGGGTGAAGTTGCCGTAGATCTGGGCCGATCCGCCGGTGATCGGCTGGGAGACCGAGGGCGCCGAGACGACCTGGTTGTCCAGCACGATGGCGAACTGGTTGTTCGGCGGCTGCTGCTTGGCGAGCTGGCCGGTGACGTCGGCGAACTTCTTGCCGCCCGCGGAGCTGAACTCCAGCGTGACGATCCAGCCCTCGCCGGACTGGGTGTCGTAGACCGACTTGGCGCCGGTGACCTGCTTACCGTCGACCTGGGAGGGGCCGAGGATGTACTTGGTCTTGCCGTCCTGGCTGCACGCGACGGTGGTGTCGGTCGGCTTGGCGCCGAGCCCGGCGTTCGCCATCTGCGTGGGGTTGGAGCAGTCCAGCGCATTGAACTGCTTCTGCACCTGCGGCGGCACGTTGGCGGCGGGGGTGGGCGGCGGCGTGGCGGCCGTCGACGGGCTGGCCGAGGGGGTGGCCGACGCGGCCGCCTTGGGGCTGCTGGACGCGGCCGCCTTCAGGGCGTCGGTGACCGCCCGGCCCTGGGTGGTGGAGCTGGGCGACGGGGAGGCGGACTTGGCTCCGGCGCCGTTGTGGGCCGCGCTCGACGGGGCGGACGACGGCTTGCCGGAGGGAGTCGGCGAGGGCTTGTTGCCGCCCGGGGTGTTGTTGGCCTCCGTGATCACCGTGCGGAAGAACAACTGCGCGGTGGTGCCGACCTGCTTCACCGCCTGGTCGGTGTTGGTGCCCCGGGGGATGTCGACGATGATGTTGCGATCGCCCTGGGTCTGCACCTCGGCCTCTGAGACACCCAGACCGTTGACCCGCTTGTTGATGATGTTGACCGCGGTGTCCATGTTGGCCTTGTTGATCGCGTTGGCCTGGCCCGGGGTGTTCTTCGCGGTCAGCGTGATCTCGGTGCCACCGGCCAGGTCGATGCCCAGCCGCGGCTTGGTGTGCCCGGAGGCGAACATGGCGCCGGTGAGCGCGACCAGGGCCACCAGGATCACGGCCAGCGCGCGGCCGGGGTACCCGTGGGCCCCCGGCGACCTGCGCCCCTTCTTGGGTGCTGCCACCTTCTCGTTTCTCCCTGTCCAACCGTTTCCGCGTCGGCATCGGCGTCGCGGAACGGCCACGAAAGTAGTGAGGACGTACCGGACGTACTGGACGCAGGGCCTTCAGCCTAGGCCCCGGACCCGCGACTTACTTGCCGCTGTCCTTGGTGTCCTTGGCCGTGTCGGCGTCGCGCACGGTGTCCTTGGTGTGCTCGGCGTCCGTGCCCTCGCCGTCGGTGGCAGCGGCCTTGTCCAGGCTGACGGCGTCCTCGTCCTGGGACTCGGCGGCGGCCGCGGGCTCGTCGGTGGACTCGACGACCGGGGTGCCGTCAACGCCGGGGTGCTCGTCGAAGGTCAGCGGAACGTCGTTGTTGACGAGGCTGTCGTACTCCTCGTCGCTCAGCACCGCGCCGACGGCGTTCTTGGCGTACAGCGAGTGGACACCCGGCGCGACCTCCAGCAGGACGGTCGTGTCCCGGACCTCCTTGACACGGGCGATCATGCCGCCGATGGTCCGCACGCCCGAGCCGGGCTGCATCTGGTTGCGCATCTCGGCGGCCTGGCGCTGCTTGTTCTTGGCCGAGCGGGTCATGAGCAGCATGACGCCGATGATCAGGATGAAGGGGAGAAGCGTGGCGATGTTCACGGCCTGGGGGATTTCCTTCGCGCGGCCACGTGGGTGCGGCCTGGTCTACGGGATGGGGGTGTGCGGATGCCGTCCCGGAGGGGAGGGCATCGGCGGAGTCTAGGCGAACCCGCCGCACCTTGGGAACAACGACCAGCATTACACGCAGGTTCCGAAAGCGGCGAGTCCCCCGCGCGGTCACTGGCCGAACAACCCCTGCTGGCCGGGCGGATTCGCCTGCTGCGGCGGCACCAGCCCCAGGTGGGCCCAGGCGGCGGGAGTAGCGATCCGGCCACGTGGCGTACGCGCCAGCAGCCCCTCGCGCACCAGAAATGGCTCAGCCACCTCCTCCACCGTCTCCCTCTCCTCCCCCACCGCGACCGCCAGTGTCGACAGCCCCACCGGCCCGCCGCCGAACAGCCGCAACAGGGCGTCCAGCACCGCGCGGTCCAACCGGTCGAGGCCGCGCAGGTCCACCTCGTACACGTCGAGCGCCTGCGCCGCGATCTCGCGGGTGATCACGCCGTCCGCCTTGACCTGGGCGTAGTCGCGGACCCGGCGCAACAGGCGGTTGGCGATCCGGGGCGTGCCACGGGAGCGTCCGGCGATCTCGGCGGCTCCGTCGGGGTCGATGCTCACGTCGAGCAGGTCGGCGGAGCGGCGCACCACCCGCTCCAGTTCGGCGGGCGCGTAGAACTCCATGTGGCCGGTGAAGCCGAACCGGTCGCGCAGCGGCGGCGGCAGCAGCCCCGCCCTGGTGGTGGCGCCGACCAGGGTGAACGGCGGCAGCTCCAGCGGGATGGCGGTGGCACCGGGGCCCTTGCCGACGACCACGTCGACCCGGAAGTCCTCCATCGCCATGTAGAGCATCTCCTCGGCGGGCCGGGACATCCGGTGGATCTCGTCGAGGAAGAGCACCTCGCCCTCGGTGAGCGAGGAGAGGATCGCCGCCAGGTCGCCCGCATGCTGGATGGCGGGGCCCGAGGTGATCCGGATCGGGGCGCCCATCTCGGCGGCGATGATCATCGACAGGGTGGTCTTGCCGAGACCCGGCGCGCCGGAGAGCAGTACGTGGTCGGCGGTGCCGCCGCGCTGGCGGGCCGCCTTGAGCACCAGGTCGAGCTGTTCGCGGACCCGCTCCTGACCGATGAACTCGCCGAGGTCCTTCGGCCGCAGGGCGGCCTCGACGGCTCGCTCCTCTCCGTCGGCGGCTGCGGCGACCAGCCGCTGGTCGGTCTCGGGTACCGGGTCGTCCCAGGTCATGGGTGGATCTGTCCTTCGTCGGGGCGGACTTGATGCGGTTCGGCGAGCCAAGCGGGTCGGGCCGAGTCCGCTGCGGTGCGGCAGCGCCCTACAGGGGCGCGGGGCTGTGTTCATGTGCGGCTCCGCCGCGTGGGCGCGACCAGCCGCAGTGGCGCTGCGGACGATCGACGGCACCGCCGCACTCCCAGCGGAGCGTTCAGCGGGCGCGGCCCAGGGTCTTCAGGGCGGAACGCAGCAGCGCCGACACGTTGGGTGTGCCGCCGTCGGCCTCCGCCTCGGGTGCGACGGCGGCGACGGCCTCGTCGGCCTGGCGGGGCTGGTAGCCCAACCCGACCAGGGCGGCGTGGAGTTGGTCCCGCCACGGTGGGGGCGCGGTGGCGGCGGGGGTGGGGGTGGTGCCGGTGCCGAGGGGGGCGCCGAGGCGGTCCTTGAGCTCCAGCAGCAGCCGTTGGGCGCCCTTCTTGCCGATGCCGGGGACGGCGGTGAGCGCCTTCTCGTCGTCCCTGGCGACGGCGAGGCGCAGGGCGTCGGGCGAGTGGACGGCGAGCATGGCCTGGGCGAGCCGGGGGCCAACTCCGCTTGCCGTCTGCAGGAGTTCGAAGACCTGGCGCTCGTCGTCGTCGGCGAAGCCGTAGAGGGTGAGCGAGTCCTCCCGCACCACCAGCGAGGTGGCGAGTCTCGCCCGCTCCCCCACCCGCAGTGCGGCCAGGGTGCCGGGCGTGCACTGCACGGACATCCCCACACCGCCGACCTCCACCACCGCGGTGTCCGGCGACAGGGCCGCTACCGGCCCACTGACAAAGGCGATCATGCGGTTCCTCTCGGAGTGCGGAGCCGCTGGGCGGCGACGGCCTGGCGCAGCCGGTCGCTGGCCGTGCCGCGCCAGATATGGCAGATGGCCAGCGCCAGCGCGTCCGCGGCGTCGGCGGGCTTGGGCGGTGCGTCAAGCCGTAGCAGCCGGGTCACCATGGCGCCGACCTGGGCCTTCTCGGCCCGGCCGCTGCCGGTGACGGCGGCTTTGACCTCGCTGGGGGTGTGCAGTGCGACGGGCAGGCCGCGACGCGAGGCGCACAGCAGGGCGACGGCGCTGGCCTGCGCGGTGCCCATCACGGTGCGCACGTTGTGCTGGCTGAACACCCGCTCCACCGCCACGAACTGCGGCCGGTGTTCGTCGAGCCAGGACTCTATGCCGCGTTCGATCAGCACCAGGCGCTCGCCGATGTCCGCGTCCGCCGGGGTGCGGACCACGCCGACTCCCGCCATGCGCAGTGGTTTTCCGGGGGCGCCGTCCACCACGCCGATGCCGCAGCGGGTCAGTCCCGGGTCCACGCCGAGCACACGCACCGCGCCCCTCCCTTCACGCAGTCGATCAGCTGTTCCTCGGAGGCTATCGGGTGCCACTGACAACGACGGGGGGCCGGTGGGGGTGTTCTCCCACCGGCCCCCCGTCAGGGGTCTCAGGCCTCGATCTTCTCGATGATCTCGTCCGGGACGTCGAAGTTGGCGAAGACGTTCTGCACGTCGTCACTGTCCTCCAGCGCGTCGACCAGCTTGAAGATCTTGCGCGCGCCCTCCTCGTCCAGCTCGACCTGCATGGTGGGAAGGAAGTTGGCGTCGGCGGAGTCGTAGTCGATGCCCTGCTGCTGGAGAGCGGTGCGCACCGCGACCAGGTCGGTGGCCTCGCTGATCACCTCGAAGGACTCGCCCAGGTCGTTGACCTCCTCGGCTCCCGCGTCGAGCACGGCGCCGAGCACGTCGTCCTCGGTCAGCCCGTTCTTCGGGACGATCACCACGCCCTTGCGGTTGAACAGGTAGGACACCGAGCCCGGGTCGGCCATCGAGCCGCCGTTGCGGGTCATTGCGACGCGTACCTCGGAGGCGGCGCGGTTGCGGTTGTCGGTGAGGCACTCGATGAGCACGGCGACACCGTTCGGGCCGTAGCCCTCGTACATGATGGTCTGGTAGTCGGCACCGCCGGCTTCCAGGCCCGCACCGCGCTTGATCGCGCTGTCGATGTTCTTGTTCGGGACCGAGCTCTTCTTTGCCTTCTGCACGGCGTCGTAGAGCGTCGGGTTGCCGTCCAGGTCGGCGCCGCCCATCCGGGCCGCGACCTCGATGTTCTTGATCAGCTTCGCGAAGAGTTTGCCGCGCTTGGCATCAATCACGGCCTTCTTGTGCTTCGTCGTAGCCCATTTAGAGTGGCCGGACATCCGCCTGTCTCCTTCACGTCACCAAACTACTAACGAACACTTGTGATCCTACCGGGATCACGCGGTCCGTCTTTTCACCCCGACTGCCGTACCAGGCCCGCGAAAAAGGCGTGCACCCGGTGGTCGCCGGTCAGTTCGGGGTGGAAGGAGGTGGCCAGCAGGTTGCCCTGGCGCACCGCGACGATCGTCTCGTCCGGCAGCGTCGCGAGCACCTCGACCCCGGCGCCCACCGACTCGACCCAGGGGGCGCGGATGAAGACGCCCTCGCAGGGCCCGCCATCGATGCCCGCGATCTCCACGGCCGCCTCGAAGGACTCGTTCTGGCGGCCGAAGGCGTTGCGGCGCACGGTCATGTCGATGCCCCCGACGGTCTCCTGGTCGTCCCGGCCGTCGAGGATCTTGTCGGCGAGCATGATCATGCCCGCGCAGGAGCCGTAGGCGGGCATTCCACCGCGTATCCGGGCGCGCAGCGGTTCCAGCAGGCCGAAGGCGATGGCCAGGTTCGACATGGTGGTGGACTCGCCGCCCGGGATCACCAGGCCGTGCACCGCGTCGAGTTCCTCGGGGCGGCGCACCGGGCAGGTCTGGACACCGGCGGCCTCCAGCGCGGCGGTGTGCTCACGCACATCGCCCTGGAGGGCGAGCACTCCGACGGTGGGGGTACTGGGCACAACGGGACCTTTCGGAACGTTTCTCGGCCTGATGCGGCCGGGTCACCGCGCGGTGACCCGGCCCTCGGTGGGTCAACTGGCCGGTTACCAGCCGCGGTTGGCGTAGCGCTCGGTCTCCGGGAGGGTGTCGCAGTTGATGCCGACCATGGCCTCGCCCAGGCCGCGGGAGACATCGGCGATCACCTTCGGGTCGTCGTAGAAGGTGGTGGCCTTCACGATCGCGGCGGCGCGCTGGGCCGGGTCGCCGGACTTGAAGATGCCGGAGCCGACGAAGACGCCTTCCGCGCCGAGCTGCATCATCAGCGCGGCGTCCGCCGGGGTGGCCACGCCGCCCGCGCTGAACAGCACGACGGGCAGCTTGCCGAGCTCGGCGACCTCCTTGACCAGCTCGTACGGGGCGCGCAGCTCCTTGGCGGCGGCGTACAGCTCGTGGTTGTCCAGGCCGCGCAGCCGGGCGATGTCGCCCTTGATCTGCCGCAGGTGGCGCACCGCCTCGACCACGTTGCCGGTGCCCGCCTCGCCCTTGGAGCGGATCATGGCCGCGCCCTCGGAGATCCGGCGCAGCGCCTCGCCCAGGTTGGTCGCACCGCACACGAAGGGCGTGGTGAAGGACCACTTGTCGCTGTGGTTGACCTCGTCGGCGGGGGTGAGGACCTCGGACTCGTCGATGTAGTCCACGCCCAGCGCCTGCAGCACCTGGGCCTCGACGAAGTGGCCGATCCGGGACTTGGCCATGACCGGGATCGACACCGCGTTGATGATGCCCTCGATCATGTCGGGGTCGGACATGCGGGCCACGCCGCCGTCCTTGCGGATGTCGGCGGGCACCCGCTCAAGCGCCATGACCGCGACGGCACCGGCGTCCTCGGCGATCTTGGCCTGCTCCGGGGTGACCACATCCATGATCACACCGCCCTTGAGCTGCTCGGCCATGCCGCGCTTGACGCGCGCGGTGCCGGTCTCGGGGCTGGCAGTGGTGCTGGCGGGCGTGGTGGACAAGATTGACCTCACTCGTTGAGATACGTGTGCGATAGGCCCATCGTAGGACCGCGCGGATCGGTCCTGGACCTGCCCTCAGGTCCACTTCGGCCGGTCCGCCGCTACGGAACTGACAAAACCCGAGGTACCGCCGTGAGAACAAGGGCCAATCGCCACCCGGTGGCCCGTTTTCCACCGCTGCGCGGGCGACGGTTGGCCTGGGACCGGCGGTCAGCGGCTCACTCCCTCCGCGGTCAGGGCCTGCGGCGGCTCGTCGTCCATCTCGAAGGCCAGCGGGAACGGGGCGTGCCCGGCCAGCCGGAACCAGCGGACCGCGCGCTGCCTGCGCAGTGCGCGCGCCGCGCGCACCGCGTCGTTGTGGAACCGCCGGGCCATGGGGGTGCGGCGCACCGCCGCGGTCAGTTCGCCCACCGCCTCCGGGCCGCCCGGTGCCTCGCGCACCGCCTGTACGGTGTCGGGCTCGGCGAAGACCGCGCGCAGCGTCTGGCTCAGCTCGCTCTCGGCGACCTCGCGCTGCTCGTCCTCCGCCTGCCGGGCCGCGTGCGCGGTCTGGTACAGGACGATCGAGGCGGCCGGATCGAGGATGCCCGACGTCGCCAACTCCTGCGCCACGGAAGCGCGGCGCAGGAGTTGTGCGTCCAGCGCGGCGCGCGCGGCGTCGATCCGGGCGTGCAGGCGGTCCAACCGGCCGGCGGTCCAACTGAGGTAGATGCCCAGCAGGATGATTGCGGCCGCGATCCAGATCAGGGTGAACGTCACGGGCTGCAAGCCTACGGGTTCCGCGCGGGTGGGTGGGAAAGTCAGCGCGAACCCCCGCGGAGCGTCAGTCGCGAGCCAAGCCCAACCGCGCCCGAAGTCCCGTCCGTTCGTCCGGCGCCACCGACGCGGCGCCGTCCGTCACCATCTCGTAGACCGACAGGATCTCCGCCCCGACCGTCGACCAGTCGAACCGCCGCACGTGCCTGCTGCCCAACTCCCGTAGCTCGGCGAGCCGTTCACGGTCGCCGAGCAACCGCACCGCCGAGGCGGCCAGCGCATCCGCGTCCTCGACGGGGAACAGCTCGCCCGCCGCTCCCCCGTCCAGCACCTGCCGGAATGCGTCCAGATCACTGGCCAGCACCGGCGCACCCGCCGACATCGCCTCGACCAGGATGATGCCGAAGCTCTCGCCGCCGGTGTTCGGTGCCACGTACAGGTCCACGCTGCGCAGCATCCGGGCCTTGTCCTCGTCGCTGACCATGCCGAGGAACTCCACGCGGTCGCGCATGGATTCGGGCAGTGCGTCGACCGCCTCCTCCTCGTCGCCGCGCCCGGCGACCAGCAACCTGGTCTTCGGCCGGGCCTGAAGGATCTTCGGCAGCGCCCGCATCAACGTGGGAAGCCCCTTGCGCGGCTCATCGATCCGCCCGATGAAGCCAATCGTTTCTCCCTCCCGTCGCCCACCACCACCCTCAACGGAGGCCCTGCGGGCCGCTGCGCTGTCCTCCCGTCGCCCACCACCACCCTCAACGGAGGCCCTGCGGGCCGCTGCGCTGTCCTCCCGTCGCCCACCACCGCCCTCGAAGGAGCTACGCGCCCCTTCCCCTTGCCATTCCGGCTTGGGCTCGGCCTTCGCGAAGAAGTCGACGTCGACGCCGTTGGGGATCACCACGGCATCACCGCCGAGGTGCTCGACGAGCGTGCGCCGCGCGTACTCGCTCACCGCGATCCGCGCGGAGATCTTCTCCAGCGCCGGTTGCAGGATCGGGTAGGCGGCGATCATCGCCCGCGAGCGGGGGTTGGAGGTGTGGAACGTCGCCACGATCGGCCCCTGCGCCGCCCAGCAGGACAGCAGGCCCAGCGAGGGCGAGGCTGGCTCGTGGATGTGGATCACGTCGAACGCGCCGTCGTGCAGCCAGCGCCGCACCCGCGCGGCGGACAGGAAGCCGAAGTTGAGCCGGGCCACCGAGCCGTTGTACGGCACCGGCACCGCCCGCCCGGCGGAGACGACGTATCCGGGCAACGGGGTGTCGTCGTCGGCCGGGGCGAGCACCGAGACCTGGTGGCCGAGACCGATCAGGTGCTCGGCGAGATCACGGATGTGGAACTGCACGCCGCCGGGGACATCCCAGGAGTACGGGCAGACGATCCCGATCCTCAAGACTTCTCCGTTCCGGAGCCGTCGGACCGCCGCGCGGCGGTGTCAGGGCGCGGTTCCAGGTCCGCGAGCCACAGCCGCTGCAGCATGTGCCAGTGCTCCGGGTGCTCGGCGATACCCGAGGCGAAGGCGTCGGCCATCCGCTGGGTCATCGCCCTGGCCTTCTCGCTCCGGGTCCCGTCCTGCGGCACCTCGATCGCCGCATGCACCTGCCCGCGCATGACCGCCGACTCGTCGTACCAGAGGGTGACCGGCAGTAGCGGTGCGCCGGTCTGTACCGACAGCATCGCAGGTCCGGCGGGCATCCGGGCGGTATCTCCGAAGAACGAGACCTCGATTCCGGAGGCCGACAGATCGCGGTCGGCGACCAGGCAGACCAGGCCCCCGCCGCGCAGCCGCCGGGCCAGGGTGCCGAACGCGGCGCCGCCGGTGTGCGGCAGCACCTCCATGCCCAGGCCCTCGCGATAGGCGACGAACCGGTCGTAGAGCGTCTCGGGCTTGAGCCGCTCGGCGACGGTGGTGAACGGTACGCCGAGCTTGGTGGTCACCCAGGCGCCCGCCAGGTCGTAGTTGCCCATGTGCGGCAGGGCGAGGATCACGCCGTTGCCCGCCGCGAGGGCCTCTTCGAGCAGATGGACGTCCTTGGGCTCGAAACCGTCCCTGATGCGCTGCTTGCTCCACGCCGGAAGCCGGAAGGACTCCATCCAGTACCGCAGGTAGGAGCGCATACCGGCGCGGGACAGTTCGGCCAGCCGCTCGGGGGTGGCATCCGGCACCACCCGCGCGAGGTTGGCCTCCAGGCGCAGCACGCCCTTGCCGCGCCTGCGCCAGGTCAGATCGGCTATGCGCCTGCCCAGCGCGTCCGCCGCGGGCTCCGGCAGCCGTTTGACCGCGGTCCACCCGGCGCCGTATAGCGCGTCGGTGAGCTTTTCCTTCACGCCGTGCTCTCCTCCCCCTCGCGGGCCGCGGCGTCGGCCTCGGCGGCCTCGCGGCGCACGGTCACCACCCGCTGCACCATGGTCACCAGGCTGCCCGCGGCCACGATCCACAGCGCGATCGGCAGCAGCACCTGGATGCCCGGCACGCCGAACTCGTGCAGCCCGGAGAAGCCGCAGGCCACCAGCGAGATCACCAGTCGCTCCGCGCGCTCCACCAGCCCGTTGACGTTCACCGGCAGCCCGATGGCCTCGCCGCGCGCCTTGGTGTACGACACGATCTGGCCGCTGGCCAGGCAGAAGATGCTCACCGCGGACAGCACCAGGCTGTGCCCGCCACCGGCGTACCACAGCGCGAGCCCACCGAAGATCGCCGCGTCCGCCACCCGGTCCAGCGTGGAGTCCAGGAACGCCCCCCACCGGCTGGAGCGGCCCAGTTGCCGGGCCATGTTGCCGTCGACCAGGTCGGAGAAGACGAACAGGGTGATGACGACGGTGCCCCAGAAGAACTCGCCCCTGGGATAGAAGGCCAGCGCACCCGCGACCACGCCCCCCGTACCGACGAGGGTGACCGCGTCCGGACTGACGCCCAGACGCAGCAGCAGTGCGGCGAACGGTGTGAGGACACGCGTGAAGAAAGCACGCGCGTACTTGTTCAGCATGGCCTTCCCGACAAGTCAGTGGTACCGGCATGGCCCTTTCGGCCCCGGCGGCCCCATCGTAGCCAGGCGCCGAGTGCGGCCGGTCACAGGCACCCGTCCGCTACGGGCGGGGGTACGACGTATGGACGCAAACCAAAGGGCGTGGGAAGGTCGAAGGACCGCGGGCGCCACGCAGCCGCCTGATCAGTCCCGTGGCCTTCGCGTTCGCGCCTGCAGGGATGCCACCCCTGCCCTCATGAGCCGCGGGTTTGGCGAGGGCGGTCACCACGCAGTGACTGGAGGCAAGCGATGGGCGACAGGCGAGACGCACATGCTGGAGCCGCCGGAGGCGCACCGGCGGCCGACCGGCCCGAAGGATTGCGGAACGTGGTGCTGGTCGGCCACAGCGGAGCGGGCAAGACGACGCTGGCGGAGGCGCTGGCGCTGGCCGGTGGGGCGATGAACCGGTGCGGCCGGGTCGAGGAGGGCACGACGGTCTCCGACTTCGACGAGATCGAGCACCGGCAGCAGCGTTCCGTGCAGTTGTCCCTGGTCCCGGTGGCCTGGGGCAACCTCAAGATCAATCTGTTGGACACCCCCGGATACGCTGATTTCGTCGGGGAGTTGAGGGCCGGTCTGCGCGCCGCGGACGCGGCCCTCTTCGTCGTCTCGGCCGCCGACGGCGTGGACGGCGCCACCCGGATGGTGTGGGAGGAGTGCGCGGCGGTCGGCATGCCGCGCGCGGTGGTGGTGACCCACCTGGACAACGCGCGCGCCGACTTCGACGAGCTGACCGCCATCTGCCAGCGGGTCTTCGGCGGTGACGATCCGGACGCGGTGCTGCCGCTGTACCTGCCGCTGTACGGCGAGGAGACCGCCGACGGCCACACTCCGGTCGCGGGCCTGATCGGGCTGCTGTCGCAGCGGATCTACGACTACTCCTCGGGCGAACGCGTCGAGCGCGACCCGGACCCCGAGCACCTGCCCCTAATCGCCCAGGCGCGCAACCGGCTCATCGAGGGGATCATCGCCGAGAGCGAGGACGAGACCCTGATGGACCGCTACCTCGGCGGCGAGGAGATCGACTTCAAGACCCTCATCGAGGACCTGGAGCGGGCCGTGGCCCGCGGCACCTTCCACCCGGTGCTGGCCGCCGCCCCACCGGCCGAGGGCGCCCGGCAGGGCCTGGGCACCCTGGAGCTGCTGGAGCTGATCACCGGCGGCTTCCCGACCCCGACGGAGCGGGAGGCGCCCGCGGTGACCACCCCGCAGGGCGCGCCGCGGCCGCCGCTGACCTGCGACCCGGACGGGCCGCTGGTCGCCGAGGTGGTCAAGACCTCCTCCGACCCCTATGTGGGCAGGCTCAGCCTGGTCCGGGTCTTCTCCGGGACGCTGCGGCCCGATGAGACGGTGCACGTCTCCGGGCACGGTCTGGCGGACCGCGGGCACGAGGACCACGACGTGGACGAGCGGGTGGGCGCGCTGTCCTCGCCGTTCGGCAAGGTCCAGCGCCCGGTGCCCAGGGCGGTCGCGGGCGATCTGGTGTGCGTGGCGAAGCTGAACCGCGCGGAGACCGGCGACACCCTGTCCGCCAAGGATGACCCGCTGCTGATGGAGCCGTGGGTGATGCCGGATCCCCTGCTGCCGGTGGCGATCGAGGCGCACAGCAAGGCCGACGAGGACAAGCTGTCGCAGGGCCTGGCCCGGCTGGTCGCCGAGGATCCGACGATGCGCCTGGAGCAGAACCAGGACACCCACCAGGTGGTGCTGTGGTGCCTGGGCGAGGCCCATGTCGACGTGGCGCTGGAACGGCTGCGCGGCCGGTACGGGGTGCAGGTGGACGCGGTGCCGTACAAGGTGTCGCTGCGCGAGACGTTCGGCGGGAAGGCGGCCGGGCGCGGTCGGCACGTCAAACAGTCCGGCGGGCACGGGCAGTTCGCGATCTGCGAGATCGAGGTGGAGCCGCTGCCGGTGGGCTCGGGCATCGAGTTCGTGGACAAGGTGGTCGGCGGCGCGGTGCCCCGGCAGTTCATCCCTTCGGTGGAAAAGGGTGTCCGCGCGCAGGCCGCCAAGGGCGTGGCCGCCGGTTACCCGGTGGTGGACATCCGGGTCACCCTGCTCGACGGCAAGGCGCACTCGGTGGACTCCTCGGACGCCGCCTTCCAGACCGCGGGCGCGCTGGCGCTGCGCGAGGCCGCCAAGGAGGCCCGTATCCATCTGCTGGAGCCGGTCTCCGAGGTGCAGGTGCTGGTCTCCGACGAGTACGTGGGACCGGTGATGAGCGACCTCGCCGGACGCAGGGGCCGGGTGCTGGGCACCGAACCGGCGGGCGCCGGGCGGACGTTGGTGCGCGCGGAGGTACCGGAGATCGAGATCGGGCGGTACGCGATCGACCTGCGGTCGATCTCGCACGGAACCGGCCGGTTCAACCGCTCGTACGCCCGGCATGAGCCGATGCCGCCACAACTGGCCGCCAAGATCCAGGAGGAGCAGGAGCAGAGCAGGTAACTCCCGTACCACGCACCCCGGAAGACGTCTTCCGCGACGCGACACTGACGGGTTGGTCACCGTCCGGATACGCTGTGCTCGTAGATCGGACGGTGTGCCAATCCGATTCGCCATGACGGTAGTTGGCGGCCCGCCCCGGGCCGCCGGGTGAGGGATTTGGGGGCGGAAGTGTCTTTCTCCGGCGTGGAGTTCGACTTCAGCCCGGGCGCTCAGGTGCCGCTCACCGGCATGGGTGGGGAGACCGCCGCCACTCAGGCGCTGTCCTCCGCCGCGTACCGGGACGGGCCGGTCGAGGACCTGGTGAAGATCAACCCCGAAGCGGGAGTCACAAAACCGAAGTTGTCCCTCTTCGAGCCGAATCTGGGTGAGGCGTTCGCCCGTGCCGTACAGGTGCGGATGCTGGGCGGCGCGCGCAAGGAGACCGTGCAGTCGTTCGGCATGGACCCGCAGACCGTCGTGGTGCACTGCCTGGCGGCCAACCGGATCCGGCAGCAGCGCGACGTCCGGTTGACCGTGGTGATGGGTGTGTGCGGGCTGCTGTTCCTGCCCGGTGTGCTGATCTGGCTCGGCGCGTTCCAACTGCGGCGTACCCTCACCAAGTTGGCGGGCCGGGTCAGCTCGCTGGGCGGCCTGGTGCTCGCGGTGGTGGTGGCGCTGGCCGCGCTGCTGCTGTGGCGGCCGCCGGTGACCGGGTTCTTCGGGCTGTACATGCGGACCATGCTGCTGGTGCCGGTGCTCGGCTGGTACATCGCCAAGCGGATCTGCGAGAAGACCGCGGTGGACCTGCGGGAGCGCTGGGCGTCGCTGCTCGGCGGCGGCGGGGTCGGCGCCAGGATCCCGGAGGCGGTGCCGCAGCACCCCAACCAGACCAAGGCCGAGTCGATGCGGCAGTCGCTGGTGGCGCTGGCCACCGAACAGGCCAGCAACGTGGTCTTCTACGCGGGTCCCAAGGGCATCTTGGGCATGGGGTCGCGGTGGGGCGTGTGGCAGTTGGCGGAGGAGCTCGAGCCGCGGCCCGGCACCGACATCCACCCGTTCCGCAGCTGGGACGTGATCAAGGCCATCCAGGACCGGCTGCGCGATCTGGAACGCGGTCCACTGCACACCGGCGGCTTCCCGAAGCCGACCATACGGCACTGGATCGTGGCACCGGTCGGCGAGGGTGCCAAGGAGGTCAGCCGACCCACCGGCGCCGAGGTCGAGGGCTTCACCGTCAAGGACTTCGAGATACAACGGATCTGCAACGAGCAGCAGTTCGGCAGCGGCAACCGGCACTACCTCGGTGTGCAGTTCGTGCTGTGGGACGGGCAGTTGGTGATCAACCTGCTGATAACGGTGACCGTGCTGCACTACACCCTGCGGATCGAGGTGACCGGGCACGCGCTCGGGCCGGTGAACTCGCTTTTCATGGGCGGGCCTTCACCGAAGACCAAGGAAGTCTCCAAGACCGTCAAGTTCTGGGAGACCAAGACCGTGCACCTGCCTTTGGTGGACGCCGGTGAGGTGGTACGGCTCGCGGCGCGCGCGCCGTTCACCTGGTTCCCGCCGATCCTGGACTTCCTCGGCGGCCAGCTGACCTTGCCCGAACCTTTCGGGCTGCGGCACGCGTGGGCGGACAAGCCGTGGAAGCACCGGTTCATGGCGGACGACGCGTTGCGCGCGGCAACTCCGGTGCTGCGCGCGGTCAACGCGGCGGCGATTTCCGTTCTGCAGGAGAACGGGGTGGACACGGAGAAGTTCACCAACCGCTCGCTGGTACTCAGCGGGCAGGTCCAGGCAGCGGAACCGAAGGCTGCGGACGTGTACAACGCGTGATTTTCCCACCCCCCCGCCC